>NZ_JBBPHK010000009.1:0-126144 GCF_038039805.1 Myroides odoratimimus | reverse complement strand
CGTTACCTTCAGTTTTTTGAATAACTTCTGTCAAGTTTTTAATGTTATCCCCATGTTTAATAATCTCTTCGAAATTTTGAGATACAGCACCAATTACATCAATTGTTGTTCCTGCAGCATCAGGCATCATTGTTTTATAACGTTTAGCTATATCACTATTCGCCTTTTGCCACTCCGTAATTGCTAATTCACTAAAGTAAACATAATTAAGAAGCTTACCATTCACATCTTTTATCTCTCTAACGAAAGTATCAACCTCTTGAGAACTTAAATCAATTACTTTTTCGTTACCATCCTTATCTCTAAATACTAAAACTGTTTTACCATCAATAACTTTGACAGTAACGTTTCCAGTACTTTCATTAATAACATTAGTAATATACTTTTTATTCTCTTCGTTATTGATTATCTCTTCGAAATTACTATTCACTGTACCTAATACATCCATTTTAAAACCAACTGAATCAGGCATTTGTGTTTGATACAAAGGTGCTAATAAAGGATTCTCTTTTAACCATTTTGCAATTGCATCCTCGTTAAAGTAAACATATCCTGTAACAACATTCTTAGTATTCTTAAGTTCTCTACTAAAAGTAACTAACTCCATAGCTGACAAATCTAGAACAACTTCTTTTCCAGTATCATCACGATAAACTAAATAAGTTTTCCCATTTTCAGTCTTAACAGTTACATTCCCTTTAGTCTCTTGAATAATCTTAGAGATATACTCACTATTATTATTAACAATATCTTTAAAGTTATTTGAAATAGCACCTACCACATCAAGTATAGTACCATCTTCATTCTTCATTGCCTCTTTATAATTATTAGCTTGACCAGGATGTTCCTTTATCCATTTGCTAATCTGAGCCTCATTAAAGTGAACATATCCATAAATCTTTTGGACACCGTTTTCCTCATTATGAATAGTTCTAACAAAAGTTTCTGTTTCCAATTGACTTAAGTCAATCTTAACCTCTTTTGTTCCATCATTATAAACTAAATAAGTACGATCCCCTTCAACTTTTACAGTAACGTTTCCTTTAACTTCGTTAATAAACGTCTCAAATACATCTTTCTTAGAATTGAAAATTTCTTGAAGATTATTAGCTACATCTCCTACTATATCTAATAGTTTACCTTCACTATCAGGTATATCAGTTTTAAATCTGTGCGCATCCTTCGGATTTGCCTCTATCCATTTAGCGATTTTTTCTTCACTAAAATACACATAACCAGTAACTTTACCATTCTTATCTTTCACATCTCTGATGAAAGTATCTACCTGTAGATTATTTAAATCTACTTCCTGTTCCTTACCATTTTTATCTTTATAAACCAGTACAGTCTTACCATCTACTTCCTTATAGCGAACAACATCGCTTAAACCTAAATCAATAGGAGTAGAGGTTACGATATTACCATCCTTATCTTTTACTAAAGTATAGAACTCTTTTTTATCAAAATCATATAAGATTACAGATGTTCCTTTTAAAGCAGAGCTAGTACCCTCATTAACTATCTCATTAACTATCTCATTAATAATTGTATTAGATGATGAAGTATTCTCTTGTATTAATTTAACAATCTCATCTTGACTACTAAGCTTAGTCCAAGCTGTACCTGTCCAATAGTAAAATCCTTCTGAACCACTTTTGTCTGCAGGATCTAAATTAGGATTAGTATTAAATACTATTAATCCCTTTATTTTTGTATCTGCGGCATTACCATCAATTGGGCTTAAAGTAGTTTTACTCGCTAAAGATACTCTAGGCAATAAAACCCCCTTGTTGTCAGATTGAACTTCTAAAGCAGAACCTTTAACTGGGTCTTTTGTACCTATACCTACCTGAGCTTGTCCAAAGTAAGACATCCCAACTAAAGCAGCACACATTATTATGTATTTTTTCATAGTCTCTTTTTTTTAAAAAATCTACAATTATTTAATATAATGTAAATCATAAGTATACTGTCTAGTATAAAACTAGACAGTATATTAGTATTTCTACAGTCTTTTGTACTTAACAGAACAAATTATAGCTCTGTATATTCAAAGACTAAATCATAATCTCCGCCTAATATAGGAGTATATAATGACCCTGTACCGAAGCTAAATTTAAAAGTATCTCCTCCTATTCTTTCAACATCTGTAGCAGAACTCACTAAAACACTTCCTCCTTTAGCTAACACAGTAACATTAATCAAACGACCAAATTTAACTGTTGCATCCTGCTCTACTTTAGCTACACCATCAGCTCCGATTGTAACCTTAGTAGGATGAATTGTGATATTAGCTTTTGGCTCACTATCGTATTCACCTTTAGTCGCATCTCCATTAACAGATATAGATGTTAATCCTTTAAATACTCTTTTTCCACCGATAACTTCTCCAGTTGGAACATCTGAATCAGGAGTTTTACCTACCTCTACACGTACAGTTTCTTTGATTTTCTCAATTAACTCGTTATTATTAGTAATCTCATTAATTATATTTTTAGAGATATCGATATAATGCTTATTACCATCTTTATCTATAGAATACAATACTGCAGGTCCATCTTTACCATTCTCAGGTCCATAATAAACATTCCCCCATGCTTTACTTTTATCTGGATCTGTTGGATCTACAGGTTTTACCCCTCCATCTCCATCTCCACCAGTTCCTACTTCCGTAATAACACTAACTATCTCTTTACGTATTTCCTTATTCTCCTTAATTGTTTCTAAGAAATCAGAAGTAACATCTATAAACTGAGTAATTTTATCCTCATTAGTATATGTATAGAAGATTTTTCCTTTTACTTTATTTTTAGGATCCTCAAGATCAACTTTAATATCTTTTGCTTCTATCTTAGTCCCATCCCCTACAAATCTATTAATATCTGTAACTGTCTGAGCACCACTAACAAGCTCATCAAAACCTATCTCATGTTTAGTATATGTAATTTTAGTCACTTTACCATCTCCATCTTTCTCTTCATGAGGAACCAAATACTGTAACACCCCTTTACTTTTAGCTGGTATAGGGTCACCTGGTTTCAATGGTTCAGGTTTAAAAGCAACCATATAACTTAAATCAGTTGGATCACCTGGATTACCAGGTATTTTAGTAATTTCTGTGATTTTTTCAGTAATTTCTTTCTGAAGAGTTTCTTTAGTATCTTTAATCACAGTCTCTAATTTAGAAGAAGAGGTAATTGCTTCCCATTTTTTAGCTCCTGCATCCCAGTAATAGAATCCTTCTGGATAATCTGTACTAGCTATTTTATTATATACAGCAATCCCTTGTTCTGGATTACCTAATAGACCGTAATGATTTGTAGCATCAGCAGCTACTAAAGCTTTTAAGTCCACACGAGGAATAAGAACCCCTTTCTTATCAGATTCTACTTGTAATGCTGCAGAAGTACTTACTTTTTTAATTCCAATACCCACCCCTGGCTTCACAGGAGTTTGAGCGAAAGCAGATGCACTTAATACAACCGCTAATAATGTGATTATGTTTTTTTTCATTTTAAATCTTTTTAAATTATAGCTATTAATTACTTAGTAGCATCAACTGTAGACACATACTCTAATATAACTTGGTATCCTGTAGCCGCAGTTAATGGAGAATACATTGATCCTGAACCAAAGTTAAACTTAAGCTTATTTCCAACTTTATCATGATTAACATTAGTAACATTAGTCATAACTAATACTCCTGCACTATTGAAAATTTTAACAGATAATAGTCTATCAAATGTAGCAGGAACAGCTATACCATCTGCATTAAACTCACTATTATAAGATAATGTTCCGTTACCTTTAACTACTTCTTGATTATTTAAGCTTACTTTCTGAACGATTTTACCATCTATTACGTCATTAGTATCCACTGGCTTACCGTCTTCTGTAACAGTCACTGTAACGGTCTCTTTAATTTTCTTAACTACTTCTGGATTATTAGTAATTTCGTTAATTAAGTTTTGAGAGATATCTATATAATGCTTATTACCATCTTTATCTATAGAATACAATACTGCAGGTCCATCTTTACCATTCTCAGGTCCATAATAAACATTCCCCCATGCTTTACTTTTATCTGGATCTGTTGGATCTATAGGTTTTACCCCTCCATCTCCATCTCCACCAGTTCCTACTTCCGTAATAACACTAACTATCTCTTTACGTATCTCCTTATTCTCCTTAATTGTTTCTAAGAAATCAGAAGTAACATCTATAAACTGAGTAACTTTATCCTCATTAGTATATGTATAGAAGATTTTTCCTTTTACTTTATTTTTAGGATCCTCAAGATCAACTTTAATATCTTTTGCTTCTATCTTAGTCCCATCCCCTACAAATCTATTAATATCTGTAACTGTCTGAGCACCACTAACAAGCTCATCAAAACCTATCTCATGTTTAGTATATGTAATTTTTGTCACTTTACCATCTCCATCTTTCTCTTCATGAGGAATCAAATATTGTAACGTCCCTTTACTTTTAGCAGGTATAGGATCACCTGGTTTTATTGGCTGCAATGGCTTAAAAGCAACCATATAACTTAAATCTGTTGGATCACCTGGATTACCAGGTATTTTAGTAATTTCTGTGATTTTCTCAGTAATCTCTTTCTGAAGAGTCTCCTTAGTATCCTTAATTACGGTTTCTAATTTAGAAGAAGAGGTAACAGCTTCCCATTTACCAGTTGCAGCTCCTTCCCAGTAGTAGAATCCTTCTATAAAACCATCTCCTACTTCAGTGTTATAAACTAAAACACCTTGCTCTCCTGTTCCCACTAAACCAAAAGTCGTTAAACTTTTACCAGTTAAAGTGCTCAACTTAACACGTGGGATCAAAACCCCTTTATCAGTTGCATTAACATCTAACATTGCAGATTGAGATGGTAACGGAGTACCAATACCAACACCTGGCTGCTGCGCATACGTAGTTGCTCCTAGAGCTAACAAAAACAGAGTAGTAATTTTCTTTTTCATGTTTAAAAAATTTATTTAAAATATTTTACTAATTAATCTGAAGTGATCATATTTTCCCCAAATAGTTAATCAAATCATAATAACCTGTATAGACAATAAGCTTTAACCTAAAATCTTAAACAGTTTGTACTACAAAGTTATAAAAAAAAAGACTTAACAAACATCAAATGTTAAAATTTAATTATTACTCATACAATTTAACCTTATTTAAAAAATATATTACAACAACAGCTATTTTTATACATATATTTAAATTTTACTCAAAAAAGCTACATATAAAACACGAAACAAAACTAAATATTTCAAAGATTTCATACTTAAAAACAACATTAAATAGAAAATAATATATTTTAAGAAAAATAAAACACTAATTTTTCTAAAATAAAGAAAGTAATCACAATTTAGTTAATAATAGCTATATAATATATAACGGATATCGTAGTTTCTCCTTCTATATCACAATTCTACTCTTGAATCAGATATAAAAACAAAAAAAGCCCAGCTTCTAAAAGAAGCTGGGCTTTAGATTATATCCTACTTAGAGAATATTATTTCTTCAAATACTTTTTATATTTAATATAAGAGAAGACACTTAATACTATCACAAATCCTAATGACCACCATACAGCAGTAGGTGTGATCACTTTATCTCCTGATGCATAAGAGTGCAATCCGCTTAAGTAGAAGTTAACACCGAAGTAAGTCATCATAATCGAGTAATACGCTACTACACTGAATACATTATATAACCATGTACCTCGCATAGCTGGCACTAATCTAGCGTGAATAACAAAAGCATAAATCATAATACTAATTAATGCCCATGTCTCTTTAGGGTCCCATCCCCAGTAGCGTCCCCAGCTCTCATTAGCCCATTGACCTCCTAAGAAGTTACCAATAGTTAATAGAACTAGACCTACCGTTAATGTCATCTCATTAATATAAGTCAACTCCTTAATATTAAGATCCATTTTCTTCTTATTCTTATCATTCGTAAGAATCATTAAGAATAAAGTCACGACTCCTAATATCATACCTAGTGTAAATGGACCATAACTACCTACGATAACTGCTACGTGGATAATCAGCCAATATGAATTCAATACTGGTTGTAAGTTACCAATCGCTGGATCCATAAAGTTTAGATGTGCTCCCCATAACACTATCGCCGCTACGAATGCTGTTGATGCTATCGTTAACTCAGACTTACGACCAAAAATTAATCCAAACAATGTAGTAGCCCATGCCACATAGATAACTGATTCATAAGCATCACTCCATGGAGCGTGACCTGATACATACCATCTCACAGCTAATCCTAATGTATGTATAGCAAATAATAAGACTGTAGCCCAGCTACCGATTTTAATCATCGCCTTATTGATACGTCTTGGTTTTAATATCTCTGATATAATGAAGATGAATAAGAACACAGCAGCTAACATATAGTAACTATATAGTGTCTTAAATATATCGTACTTATTATATTGAATCTCGAATTGTATCTTTTTCTCAGAAGGAATTACAGTTTTACCATAAGCATTCTGATACGTTTTAATACTCTGTAGGAACTCATCTGCCTTTGCATAATCACCTGATTGTTTAGCCTCAAATAAAGCTGGTACATACATTCTAGGTAATATGCTCTTCGTAAATGTAGAATCCATTCCTTTAAGACCTGCCTCGTTTAATTCTAATGGAGATACCCATTTATCATTATCGTGACCCGGTATAGGGAATATCGTAAGGCTACGTGTAGTGAATGCTGCATTCAATAATGCCATCTTAGAATCTAAGTCTAAATAGTCTTTCTCAAACTGATTTTTAACTGCAGAGTGATTAGCATCTTCTACTACTTTTGCCAATCTATAATTACCATCTTCATCAAAGAAATCAATAAACGCAGCATACTTAGCGTCTTTAGGTAACTTTAATGCCTCTAATATCTTATCATTTCCTCTAGGTAGTTTTATCAGTTCTGCATAATACCAGTAGTTAGGTGCTCCTTGTAATTGTTGAGCTACCGTAAACTGAGTCATCGATAGAAACACCTGATCAGGATTTAATCCTTTATAGTTTTCTCCTTTATATACTTTACGCAATAATTCTGAAGCAAAAGTATTCACTGGTTTCATACGACCACCAAAGTCTTGAATAACTAATTCACCAAATCTAGCAGCATGTTCTTTATCTACAGCAGTACTCTTGATCAGTGAGTCTATCACTACCTGGTTAGGACGTGTAGGTGTTTCATGATTGTGTTGTGCGAATGCTCCTACTGATAAGAACAAGAACAACATCGTAAGTATAGAAGCTTTCTTCTCTCTAACTTTATCTAATTTTCGTTTCAAATCACCAAATCTTGTATTCTTATCGAATAAGATAACTATTAATCCTATATATAGTAAGAAGTACCCTATATAAGTAATCCACGTTCCCCAGAAGTCATGGTTCACAGATAAGATAGTCCCCTTCTCATCTCTATCGAACTCCGCCTGGAAGAATCGGTATCCTTTATAATCTAAAATATTGTTCATATAGATACGTGCATCGAAATTCTCTGCACCATCTAATACAGTCACCTGACTTTCGAATGAAGCATAGCTACTCTCTGTACCAGGATATTTCTCAGCTATAAATTTATTTAACTTGATTTGGAATGGTGTCGTATACACTTTACTACCATACATCATCGTAAACTCTAAGTCACCTAGTTTAAATGACTGAGGTTCTCCCATTCTTCCTGCTTTACCCATTAGTGTTACCTCTTCCTCTTTTCCTTGAGAACGAACAGTAAGGACTAAAGCATCAGTATTTCTTTTATTCTTAAAGTCACCATCAGACTCTAGAATCATCTTTCCTTTAATAGGCATTTCTGGAATAACGAACTGTGTTCCTGCCATATTATATAATGATCTAAAGTTTAGAGGAGCTTTTGTACCAGCTACTACATCACCTGTCGCCTGTGTTGCCATCACCATATACGTTCCTCCAAAAGGTGTATCTAAGAAGAACTCATCACCTTCTTTTGTAATATTAATCGCTCCATCAGTAGGTTTATTCAATGAGAATAATACATTGTGGATACTCACTACTTTTCCTTCTTCTAAGAAATGCTCATGACGGTCACCATCACCAGATTCTACTAATTTTAAGAACATTTTTCCATTAGGATCTTCTGCTATTGCCTCAGTAGCTCCCATGATAAAGTCTTTATATTCTATCTCGTAATCTATACCATTAAAGTCTTCTTTAACAGTAAAATGATTATTCGTTACAGGAGAGAATAGTATAGGTCTCTCATATGTACGTCTGCGCTGTTCTCCTTCATACTCTCCATCAGTCATGACAGTAAGGAAAGTCTTATCAGAAAAAATACTATCTGCCGTCTCCCCTTCTCTAATAGGCATCATCCCCTCGAAACTGATATAACGAGTAATGAAAGCTCCTAATAAAATCAAAATAAAAGCCGCATGCAGTAGTAATGTCGCCCACTTCTCTTTGCTCAGTAGTCTGTATTTCTTAATATTACCTATAAAGTTAATCAAGAAAACAAACATAATAAACTCGAACCATTTAGTATTATATATTAAAATACGGGCAGTAGTTGTGTTATAACGATCTTCGATGAAGGTTCCTAAAGCTAATGCTACAGCATAAACTATAAAAAGAACCGCCATTAACCGTGTCGAAGAAAAAAAAGATATTATTTTTTTATCCATGAGTTGTTAATATGTTGTTTTAATAGTGCAACAAAAATAACCAAAAACGCCAGTAATTCAGTATATTTAACTTAATATTTAGTAATCAATTTATTACAAATTTTTGCATAAAATAAGTTACATTTGCGATAGTAATATTCTAGAGGATTATTGATTTCTAATCCAATATTGATTTAGAGACTTACTATGTTTATTTAAATTTTAAAACTATGCCAAAGATTTCAAACAAAGGGCTTCAAATGCCTGAATCACCTATCAGAAAATTAGTCCCTTTTGCAGAGGTAGCAAAACAAAAAGGACACCATGTATACCACTTAAATATAGGGCAACCTGATATTAAAACACCAGAAGGTGCTCTTAAAGCTGTAAAAGAAGCTAACTTCGAAGTATTAGAATATAGCCACTCTGCAGGAATCGAAAGTTATAGAAAAAAGTTAGCTAAACACTATCAAGACCAAAATCTTAATGTAGATGTAGCCGATATTATCGTTACTACTGGTGGATCTGAAGCATTATTATTCGCTTTAGGTAGTACAATGGACCAAGGTGACGAAATCATCATCCCTGAGCCATTCTATGCTAACTATAATGGATTCTCTACTTCTAATGGAGTAAATATCGTACCTGTGATGTCTTCTATCAATGATGGATTTGCATTACCTGCTATATCAGAATTCGAAAAACTAATCACTCCTAAGACGAAAGCGATCTTAATCTGTAATCCTGGTAATCCTACTGGTTACTTATATTCAGAACAAGAGATGAAACAGTTAACAGACCTAGTAGTGAAACACGATCTATTCTTAATCGCTGATGAAGTATATAGAGAATTTGCTTATGATGGATATAAACATATCTCTGTGATGAGCATTCCTGAACTAGCGAATCACGCTATCATGATCGATTCTGTATCTAAGCGTTACAGTATGTGTGGTGCTCGTATAGGATGTATCGTTTCTAAAAACAAAGATCTTATGGCTGCGGCAATGAAATTTGCTCAGGCGCGTCTATCTCCTCCTACTTTTGAACAAATCGCTGCTGAGGCTGCTCTAGATACTCCTAAATCTTACTTCGATGAAGTAATCACGGAGTACAAAGAGAGAAGAGATGTATTCATCACTGCACTTCAACAGATAGAAGGTGTACAAGTGACTATGCCACATGGTTCTTTCTACTGTGTAGCTAAATTCCCTATTAAGAATGCTGATAACTTCGCTAAATGGTTATTAGAAGAGTATGACCTAAATGGAGAGACTGTAATGATCGCTCCTGCTGCAGGATTCTACTCTACACCAGGTGTAGGATTAAACGAAGCTCGTATGGCTTATGTCCTTAAAAAAGAAGACTTAATCCGCTCAGCTGAGATCTTAAAACAAGCTCTTAAAGTATACCAAAAAATAGAAAAATAATCAATCTATTATTTATATGAAAACCACCTCTAAACGGGTGGTTTTTTTGTTGAAATAGTATATGAAATAATCACCATCCTATCTCCTAATCTTCTTTTACCTTAACCCCACATTACGCATTAGCCAAATACTACAAAGCAATTCTACTTCATAGTTCTTTCATTAGCTCTAAGACCATACTATAGTATGCTTTTATCACTAATTCAGACCTATTTTGTATAATTACTTTTCGTTTATATGTCTATTGCATAATCTGGGTTAAAAACATTCCTATTTTATTCTGTTGTGAATAATTCTTATCTCTTTTTTCATTTTTAATGAGTTAATAACGCACTTACCTACTTTAAAAGACATTTTATACTCTCTTTTTTTGATATTTACCCTTCATATTATCCATTTACACTTCATTTTGAAGAAAAAGTATAGTGTTTTTTTTCTTTAAAAAAAACCTCTAAAAAACATAAACATCTAATTATAAATACATTAAATAAAAAACACTTTATAAGCAGAGAATATCCAAATGACTCTTCAGCCTAGTATATATCAATGTTTATCTTAACTCCTTCAACACTTCTTCAACAATGCGCCAAGATTGCTCTAGTTCAAGCTTCGTTTCTTGAAGAACTATTGAAGATATATTGTAACAGTGTTGAAGAAGTAAGATTGAAAACAGAATTATAGTACAATCTCATTCTAATAGAACTATAGAACCACTCCTCTCTGCCCGTTCTATGACATTATGATAAGAAAATAAAAAGCCAGTCTGTCATAACAAACTGGCTTTTTTAAAATCACTAACCGAAACAGTGTTATTCTATATTCAGAATAATAAACTCACTTCTTCTATTTTCTTGATGTTCCTTGATTGTACATGGTACTTTATTAGCACATTTATTGACTAACTGTGATTCTCCATACCCTTTACCTGTGATACGATCTTCTTCTATTCCTTGTTTTACCATCCAAGCTACTGTTGATTTAGCTCTACGGTCAGACAGCTTCATATTATAAGCATCATTACCTCTGCTATCTGTATGCGAACGCACATCTATCTTCAGTTTTGGATACATATTAAGCACTTCTACTACCTTCGCTAACTCTACTGCTGCATCAGGGCGAATAGTAGCTTTATCAAAATCAAAATAGATAGGATCTAACTTCAATTTCTTAAATAAATCATCGTCTTTCTCTATCTTTTCAACTATTGGGTCTAAACCTATATTTACGTTCTTAGATACATTAAACTCTCTTCCTAATACAGTAGATACCTCCGCTGTAAGATATGTATCTGCACTAGCTTTTAGTCTAAACTTATAGTTACAGTCTAACGGCTCTGTCTTATAGTTTCCATTAGCATCAGTAATAATAGTAGCTAGTTCTTTATAAGCATTGTCATATAATACTACTGTAGCATTCGCTATAGGCATTTTAGTTGTGGTATTATACACTTGCCCTTCTATCTGCTGCTTACAGTCTACTACTTGGAAGAAATAAATATCATCACTTCCTACTCCTCCCTCACGATTAGAGCTAATAAATCCTTTTTTGTTTTTGTCATTGATATAGAATGCAAAGTCATCTGAAGAACTGTTAATAGGAGCTCCTACACTCACTACTTTACCGAATGTATTATCTACATTTAGCTTAGCCATATATACGTCTAATCCTCCTAAACCTGGACGTCCATCTGATGAGAAGTATAGATAGTTATCCTTAGAGATAAAAGGGAATGTCTCACGTCCTTCTGTATTAATTCTAGCCCCTAAGTTCTCAGGTGTACCATAGCTCCCATCTTCTTCTATAAAGACTCTATAGATATCAGATTCACCTAGTGTACCACTTCTATCAGAAGCAAAGTATAACCATCTCTCGTCTGGAGATAAAGCGGGATGAGCAGTATTAAAATTATCTGAGTTAAATGGCAACTCTACTGCTTCTGTCCATACTCCATCTTCGTCTAAAGTAGATTTATATAACTTCAGTAAGATGTAATAGTCTTCATTGTGAACTTTCTTTTTCTTCTTAAAGTTATTACTCGTGAAGTACATCGTCTTACCATCTTTAGTAAAGATCGCTGATGCTACATTGACCTTTGCGTTTCCAAACTTATCTAAAGGCTCAGGCTCGCTAAAGCTACCGTCTTTACTAATCACTGTACTGTACAGAGTAGTGAATGCTTCATTAGTCCACTTATGTACTCTACCTCCATGCTCTGTTTCTCTAGCAGATGCAAAGACTAATTGGTCTCCTAAGATACTCGATCCATAGTCAGAATACACACTATTAATAGGGAGTACTTTCAGATCATAGCGCTGTATCATGGCATTAATCTCCTTTAAGTAAGTATCTTTCTTTTCTTCGAATAATATACCTCTACTATCGCTCTTCTCTAATTCTGCAAAGCGACTTACATACTCATCTGCCTTTTTATAGTCTTCTATAGAACGCAGCGTCTGCGCATATCTATAGTAGTACTCTGATGGTAGCTTATGCCCTTCTTGTTCTGCAAAAATAAATAACTCTTCGTACCACTTATGCGCAGTCTTTAGCTCACCTTTAAAATAGTAAGCATCTGCTAACTTAGTAAGTGTGTTAACACTTTTGTACCCTTTATTTATAATTTTCTCATAGATTTCGATTGCATTGACGTACTCATAGTAGTCAAAGCTCTTATCCGCTTTTTTCTCCTTACTAGTCTGAGCTACTGCCCCTACTGTTATTAAGAAAAAAGAGGCTATTGAGAAAAACTTAATAACCTTCTTTTTCATACTTTATAGTTTTCGTTAAAAGAATCTTGGTGTATTCATACGAGTGCGATTATTAAACAAATCGAATCTTAGGAATATCTCATGAGATCCAGAGTTGTAATTCGCTAACTTAGTCGTATCTGCATCATAAGAATATCCTACGAATAAGTTATCATTCACTTGGAATCCTGCTAATGCACTAACTGATGCATCCCAACGATATGCTGCTCCTACAGTAAACTTGTCTATAATTAAGAAGTTAGCTGTCAGATCCATCTGCAATGGTGCCCCAGAAACGGCCTTCGCTAAGAAAGCTGGTTTAAACTTCAAACTAGGGTTTAGTTCAAACACATATCCTCCCATTAAGTAGAAATGCGCTTTCTGACGCATCGTAGTCACCTCATTATCGTCGTAGCGATCTGTAGTCAAAAAGTTAGGTACAGACAATCCTAAATATGATTTCTCAGAATATAGATACAGACCTGCCCCTATATTAGGTGAGAATTGATTATCTATATTCGTCATCGCTACAGGGTCTTTTCCACTATAGATATTCAGACGAGTATAATCTACATTCAGTAAGTTAGCCGTAGCTTTTAAACCAAATGCTAATTTATAGTCATGATTAACATCGATAGCATACGATAAGTCTACAGAGATATTATTCTCATCCATCGCTCCTATACGATCATTCATATAGTTCACCCCTAATCCTAATCCCGAGTCTCCTAGGGGCGTACTCACAGACAGATTAGCTGTCTTAGGCGCTCCATCTAAACCAACCCACTGCGTACGGTAGTTACCGAAAATGCTTAGGTTACCTCTAGTACCTGCATAAGCAGGGTTAATATTAGAGGTATTATACATATACTGTGTGTACTGTGGATCTTGTTGTGCTTGCATTTGTTGTGCTCCTAACAAGGCTAACATACACACACTTATATTTCTTATTGTTCTATTAATTGTCATTCGTAAAATCTTAGTTGTTGTCTAAATGTAGATACCCTGATTTTCTAATTGTATGTGCTTCGCTAGCATTTCTGTATTCGTAGCTAATCACATAATAATAAGTTCCTGTAGGTAGTTTTTCTCCTGAGTTCACTGTAACACGTCCATCAGAATACCCTCTGAATACGTTATTATTACTGTCATAATTAGAAGTCTCATACACCTTCACTCCCCAACGGTTATAGATCTCAACTTTATTATTAGGGAAACGATTAATATTATCTATTAAGAAGAAATCATTCTCTCCATCTCCATTAGGCGTTACTAGATTATAGATCACTACGTCTCCATCTAGTATCAAATCTGTATTCACAGTACCTAATGTAAAGAATCCGTATCCACGTACAGATGTAGGTGTAGTCACTGTCTTATTATCAACATCTACGATACCTCCTTCATCTACCCAAAGCTGATCCTTAGCATCCCAACGAAGAATGCGTAAGTTCTTCTCCGGAGTCTTTAATAACTCTACAGGAGTAGTATCTGTATGCCAGCCTAATGTCAAGATAACATCGCTCTTCGCATTAGAGTTACGATCTACTAGCCAATACTCTCTTTCGTTTACTAACTCTACTACTCCAGACTTATGTTTATGAGAAGTAAAGAAGTTCTTATCATCTAAGTTATACTTCCCTACGAAAATGTCTTTCTCTTCTTTAGGTGCTGTAATCGTAGCGTTTCGATAATACTTCTTATCTCCGATAGGGAACACAAATTCGTTGTTTCCTTCCTTGTCTACAGTTCCTTGGATATGACTATTATCACTTGCATTAACTGCAATTGCATCTTTTAGAAAAGTAAATGATCCGTCTTTCTCATCTACATTGACAATACCGTCTTGGAAGTCCACTTTGCCCTGTACTACCACATCATTAACAACATTAAATGCAATATTATCTGCTGTGTTATTTAGCACTACATTGTTAAACTTACTGATACTGCTACCTGATACAGTCTGTTGTTTATCACTTTTAAAAATAGTAGTCCCTTGTGCTAGTTTTCCTTTATAATCAAAGAAAGCACCATTGTTTATAATATCATTATAAACATATAGCGTACCGTTATTTTTAAAGTCTGCTTCATCTGTGTTCTCTAAGGCATAATGTGTAGACATTATCCCTTCTGGGCTTACATATAGCCCTCCCTTGTTTACTGTCTGTGCCATAGTAGCTATAGAGCACAAGCCAGAAACTACTAAGAGTGTTCTTTTCTTAACCATAGTGAATCACTTTTACTAGTTAGTTATTTTACAGAGAATACGATATTCATGATAGAGGTAGGAGTACCATTAGATAATATTCTATATTGCATGATCCCCTCATCACTGATATTTACAATCTCAAAAACAGTAGGATCGTAATCAGTAACATAGTAATCTAATTGATCAGCACTATGAAAATAAGGAATGCTATCTGGAGCACTAGCATTTTTAAATGTTCGTGCTTTATCTTTCATACCAAACTGATCTACATACTCTTGATATAGATTCACTTCTTTCACTGTCGCAGGATCAGTGATAATACTCGTATCAAAAACAATAGAAGGCATATAGAAGAACTTGACAGCTTTATTATCCGTAGTTACCATCTGTTGCCATTTCGAACCATCATTATAATAAAAACCTTGTACTACATCATTCTGTTTTTTAGTATTATAGACAGTCATCCCTTCAACATGTGCGTTTAAAGGAGTGGCTTCTGTTGTTTTGGTTAATTCCACACGAGGCAAAAGAAGTCCTTTGTTCTCAGCTTCCAATTCTAATACTGCATTTGTATTTACATCTGCATTAGACTTACCTACAACACCTATTTTAGTTTGTGCAAAACCAGCTGTTGCAAAAATAGCAAGAGCCAAGCTTAAATATATTTTTTTCATAATGTGAGTTTGATTTAATAAAAGGGAGAGGCCGTTATTGTGAGTTGGCTTTAGCCTCTCCCTTTCTGAAAAGAATTAATTGTTGTTTGTTGTTTTCTAAATTATGGTTGAGTTGTAGGCTTTACCTCTTTACCTAAGTACTCTACTACTACTTCGTAAGTATCTTTTGGTAAAGCTGTATAGATATTTCCTACACCGATATTAAAGTCAATCTTAGTACCATCTACTTTCACGTCTTTTGTAGATTCAGTAACTACTACACCCGCTTTTAGTACTTTGATAGATAACACACCATTGATAGCGTTATCACCTGTAGCATTAGCTAATTCTACACCTGTAGTTTTAGCAGAATCACCATTCGTCGTAGTACTTCCTTTAGCTAATAATACTTGACGACCATTATAGATATTCCCAGTGAATACGATATCTCCTTCGTTTGTGATATTATCTCCTAAAGCTTGTTTAATTATCTCTTTATAATTTTTGATAATCTCTAATAAGAATGAAGCTGGTAGTTCAATAGGAGTCTTCTCTTCTTTACCATTCTTAATTTCTATTTTATAGAATACTTCATCTGTAGTTACATCATTATCATGATCTCCAAAATATACGTTACCGCCTTGGTTCAATACATTTGTGATTTCTTTCTTCACTTCTTCATTATTCTTAATAGAAGAGATGATATCAGCCGTCATGTTAATGAATTGCTCACCTTTATCTTCATTATTATACTTATAGAAGATTTCTCCTTTCTTAACATTAGCTTCTACTGGTGCTACTACAGCTTCATAAGTAGATAATGTCTTATCTGCTGTAGCTTCTGTTCTAAGGATATTAGTCTTAGTTTCTACTGAAGCAACAAGATCTGTTAGGTTGATAGTTTTGTACTGATTTGCAGTATTGTCCCAATACTGTAATACCCACTCTTCTTTAGTAGGGTCTGTACTAATGTTTTTATAGATAACATTACCTTCAGAGAACTGAGTGATGTACTGTAAGTACTCTTCTACAGATGTAAAGTTCATATCTTTTCCTCCTACTTGGATAGTAATATTGCCTTTAGTCGTTAAGATCTCCTCAATGTTATTGATCACTCCACCTACTACATCTACGTGAATAGCTCCTGCTGGCACTGCTGTCCATTTAGTCACATCTAATTCTCCACCACCTACGATATAAGCTTCTGACAAATAGTACTGCTTATTCTCATAAGTAACAATAGTAGTTTTAGACTCAGTCCCTGCTACTAGATCACGTAAGTTAATCGTCTTATACTCTTCTGTAGCTTTATCATAGTATTGGAATACCCAGTTAGGGTTAGCAGGATCAGTACTGATATTTTTATAGATTACATTACCATCAGCAGATTGAGAGATATACTGTAAATACTCTTCTACAGTTGTGAAAGTCTTATCACCTTCTTTTGTAGTAACAGTAATTGTAGTTGGTGCTTCTAAGATCTCTTTGAAATTGTTTACTACAGTTCCTTTAACGTCAATCTTGATAGCTCCTTTGGTAGTGTCATCTAACTTATCTAGTATATCTTTAATCTTAGCTGGATCAGTTTCTGTACCAATAGCTTCAACAATCGTTTTTTCGTTGAAGTACAGGTACCCTGTTACTTTACCATTAGCATCTTTGATATCTTTAAAGAAAGTATTCGTTTCTTTGCCTTGGATCATCTTTAGTAAGTCGATCTTTTTAGTAATGTATTTTTTAGTTGTAGCATCATATACTACCTCATACATATCTCCTGTCGTATTATCATATACAATTGTAGTATGTCCTGGTTTATTAAGATCTGTATTATCAGGATTAGATGGCAAAATGTAGTTAACAACAGCTTGAAGGTTCTTAACGTCATTTGTGATAGTAGTGATATTATCTCCTAAGTTTTCTACCACGGTATTTAATTCCGTTTTACCAATGATTCTATTCCATTTAGCACCATCCCAGTAGTAAAAACCTTTAGGCATAGAAGTAGATTCTACATTGTTATACACCAATAAACTCTCTTGTTGAGTACCTGTAATAGGAGCAAATACACTCTCTGCTGTAAGAGTAACACGAGGAATTAAGATACCTTTATTTCCTGATTTAGCTACGATGTCTAATTCTGCAGAAGTAGCAGGGTCCGGCGTACCGATCCCTACCTGTGCATTTGCAAAATATGTTGTTCCTAATAATGCCGCTATTAATGTGATTTTTTTCATGTCTTGTTATATATAAATATTGTTGTTTCTAATTATTTAATTTTTGTTGTGATGTTCAGGTTTGTCTTAACTGAACAGTTTTTCACATTCACTTTAACCGGAATACGTGGTCCTAATGGACAACCACTTCGAACGTTTTGAATCCAGATGGTTTGTTCACCTTGTTCTAATCCTTTTAAGTAAAATTCAAACGGAGTTACTTCCGTTAATTGATCAGTTCCAGTTTCAGAAGTATATATCTCGTATGTAGTACACGCATCTATCATCGATAGCTTCAACATTCCATAATTACATACATCTATGACTTCATCCTCTTTTACTCCCGTTCCTATCGTAGGTACAATATTCACATCATAGATACGTGTAAAGTCTCCAAATACACCGACAATATTACCATAGGAAATTTTCACTCTATCAAAAGGTTCGTCAAACGGAGCTACAATAAGTTTGTGTTTATTCTTATAACCTAAACCTAAAATTTTTAGATCAAGAATATCCACTCCCCCTTCTAATTTAGGTCCTACTTTCTTGTCTCCTAAATAACGTTGAATAGAGTACCCTTTAATCAATTCTAAACTTAGTACTGGATTACCAGGTGTTTCTGTAATAATATGCAGTTCATCTCCTGGCATAGCTTGTTGCTTGAATATTACTGTTAAAGTAGCAGCATTCAACACTGCAACTCCTCTAACAATCTCAGCATAAGTGTTAGGATCATTATCTACCGCATTCCATGGATTAACTATAGGTGCTGTAGCGCTCAATACTCCTAAGCCTAAATCATCTACTCCATGTAATACATCTAGTACAGAAGGATTTACGTTATCTGCAACAGCTTCACATTGAATTGCCCCTGCTTTTGAGTAATAAACACTATAAACCTTAGCATTTTGTCCTACACTCAATAAAGCACCTTGTACAACACGAACACCTTTATAAGCTTGTGGTCCTTTTGAGTTAGAAGGCACAAATGTAAACTCTGTAACGCTATCAGCTGACAACAAATCTATTAGACCTCCTTTAACTGGTTTAATTGTACCAATATCATTACCATTTTCATCTAACCCAACAACTGACAATCCTCCTGTTACAGTAACCCCACTAAATTCTTTTCCTAACTTAACTGACACAGGTGTACCCGCTGGTACTGTCTCATCAAAATATATGTTTTGCCATGTAGTACCTATACCTAATAAACCTAAACCTGTAGTAATTGTAGAATATGTTTTAGGATTACCATCTATAGCATTATTCATATTTGATACACCACCTGTTACAATAAAACCTCTAGAAGTTTTTCCTTTTGCATAAACGCGTTCTATTTGAGGTGGACAATTTGATTCATCATAAACAGTAATCGAAATATTTTCAACCGTAGAACATCCATTAAGCTCTGATATAATGGTAAACATATAAATACCTGGAGTATTAAAGGTCACTGAATTTCCATTAAAAATTTGTCCTTTATCATCATACCAAACGACACTACCATTGCTACTTGTAGCTTTAGGTAATTGAGTACTAATTCCCACTTTAGTGATAATTCTTTGATCACCCTCAATAGATAATTCAGCTACTTCTTTTACATTAACAGTAAAAACATCTGACTCTTGAGAATAACAAGTTCCATTAGAAACTATAACACTATAATCTCCTGCTGTATTAACTTCTATTGAATGACCAAAACGAACAGGTTGCCCTTTTTCATCCTGAGCTTCAATCAATACTCCATTTAAAAACCATTGATATTCAGTTGCACCCTCTACAGTTGATAATGTCGTTAATGTTCCTTCACATATATCAGCTTGAGTACTTGACACGATAGGTTTAGCTGGCCCAGATAGAGTTTTAACTTCTACTTCAGCTGGTACACCATTAAAGCAATAACCAAGACCTTCAACAGTCACATAAAACTTAGTCGTGTTTTCTATAGTTGTTCTAATTTCCTGTCCTACTAATGGCGTGTCTGATAAATCAGCATTCTTATACCATTTAAATATTGGATTCTTTAAATCTTTAGGAGCAAGATTAGTTAATGTTGCTTTTAATACAAATTCTGAATAAGCACATACATCTGCTATTTGTTCTATAACAATGCTATTTTCAAAAATATCATTACAATTACTTGCTAAGTCAAATACAACTTCTTTTGTTTTAGTTGTATTGTCAGGTAATGTAACTATAGAAATAGCTTTATTCGAAATTTTATTTATTGTAGGTAACCCAATTACTTTGGTTTTAACTACGAAAGTTTCTTTTTGACCTACATTAAGTTGAGCGATAACATAGCTAATAGTATTGTTTTGAATCACACCTGATCCCACCTCTACAATTTCTATTTCTGAACCAATCACATTACCAAGAACATCGCTAAGTAAAATATTTCTTAATGCTTTATTCCCTTTATTCTCTACAGAGATTGTATAGGTTATCTCATCACCTAACTGTGCTTGATCACTAATTTTTCCATTACTCAATCCTACTTTAGATAACTCGATATCATAAAGAGGATCAACAACTAATACAGCACCTGGTTTTTCACTTGTATTTGGATCTTTAGGGTCTTTATTGTCAATAGCTGGATAAGTATTTACTCCTTTATCTGTCTCATCAACCTTTACTGTAGCGATATTTCTAATTTGAGAAATTCCTTCTAAATCTGCATTCACTTTAGCTTTAAAGCTAAATGTAACTAAGCCATTTACAACTATACCTTCTTCTTTTTTGAATGTCACTACACCATTGTTATGTGTCCCTCCAGAAGTCCATGTTAACCCAGCAGGTAGTCTGTCTTCTATTAATAAAGTTGGTACATCAGTAGCACCTACATTTTTAACGTGAATAGTATACTCTACCTCTTCTCCACCAGCAACTTTTTGAACTGTTGAATCATCATTCACTTTATAAGACTTCCAACTAACAAGATCTTGATTTAAAGATTGACATGTTCTTTCTACACTATACAAATGAATTGCAGGCAACACAGATACATTTAACACACTCTTAAGTCCGATTGATATACGATCGTACGCAACACCTGGTGTATATGGTAAATTAACCATATCCCCTTTAGTGATTAAGTCTAAAACATTAATACCGTTAATTAAACCATTAGATAGATCAAGTGTATGAACTACTTTATCACCTAAATAGGCTTTAATCTCTAAACTTCCTAATACATTTAAATCAACTCCTCCTGACTCTGTTTTAAATTTGATATTAGTAACATCATCTTTCTCAGAAACTGAATTAAAGAATATCCATTGTTTTACACTTCCTGCAACATTAAGAGTTCCTAAACTAATACGTGAATAGTTAGTTGTATTAGAGTCTATAGCGCGCTCAGGATATTCTACACCAGCTCCAGACAGATCATTAACTGTTAATGCTAATCCAGTAAAGTCAAATGATGTCGCAAAAGCATCAACACAAGAGTCTGCACTACCTTCATAACACATATTATACACATTCATAGAAGTAGCAGGAGCTAATATGCCCAATACGCTCTCATTTCTATCAGTGATCTTCACTGATTTATAATTTTTACTTGGAGTTATAGCTAAATAAGTACGGCCAAGCTTATCACTTACCACTCTTATTTCACCATTTTTGAAGGTTGTTGCAATACCTCTACTGTTACCTTCTAACACAACACCATGTTCATCTTTCACTTCTATTTCGAAAAAATGATCTCCTAAAACAATATTGTTTAACAGTCCACTTACTATATTTCCAAGACTACCTCCTAATAAGCCTTTTAATATTCCTTTATCATAATCAAAACGAATATATGATGTAGTACCAGCCTTCACGATGTGGTCATAACCAATTTCGACAAAACCAGCTCTTTTATTTCCTCCTAATAAAATTCCTGCATCTGAATTAATAGTTGCAAAGGAATCAAAGTTTCCATTAAAAATATTAGAAATATCGTCCACATACTTGCTTCCTAACAACTCAGTAGCACATACAGAAGACTCAAAAGGACTTTCGGTCATTGGATCAATACATACATCATTAATACGTTTGACATTATACAAACGAATAGCTGGTGCTACTCCAAGGTTAAGTAATGTAACTGTAGAAATCTCAACTCTATCAAAAGCTTCGACACTTGTGTCAAAAATCAAAGACTGAACTCCACCAGACTGCAATAGACCTAATAAATCAAGATTATTTAATAATCCCTGTTTTAAAGTAAACTCTTGTTTTTTAGTACTACCTAAATAAGTAGTTACTTTATAAGAACCTAATAAATCTAATGAAAGTACACTCTTAGGGTTAAACTGTACTCTCACTTCTAATTTATCACCATTAGAAGATGGTTTGGGAAAGTAAATAACTTGTTTTACTCCTGTACCTATAGCCAGAGTACCTGAACTAATTTCTGAATAATTAGATGAATTACCACTTATAGCATGGTAAGGATTCTTAACACCTGCTTCATTTAAATTAGCAATACTTAGATTTAACCCTGCTTGATTATATGAAGTAAACTGAGCAGGATAACATGGATCTGAACCAATCTCACGACACATGTTATATACCTTTAACATACGTTGTTCACCTGTTGGCAATCCTGTTACTCTATTGGTTATACGTATACTATTATATTCAGCTGTTGGTGTAACTGCTAAATAATAACGACCAATCTTATCTTGTACTAGTGATACCGCTCCATTAGTAGTTCCTTCAAAACCACTTATACTCGAGCTTTTAGATACAGATACACCATTACTGAAGGCTTCAACTTCAAAGTAGTGATCTCCTAACAATAGACCAGCAACACCGTTAACTAACTTACCTAAAGTTCCTCCTAATAAAGCTTCCAATACATCTTTATCAGAATCAATTCTAATATAAGAAGTTGTATTCGCTGATACTTTTTGGCTATATGACAATTCTATCATTCCTGACGAAGGCAAAGTAGATAGTAAAGAACCATTATTCGCATATAGAGTAGCATATGTTTCGTTATTTCCATCTATAGCATTTGTAACAAAATCAACATTTTTAAAATCCTTGACAACAGTAGCACATGCAGCTATATCAAAAGGAGATTCAGTCGGAGCAGGAACTACAATATTAGGATTAGGGCACTTCGATGTATCAAAACGCTCAATATCATAAATACGTAAACCATCACTTAACACTCCAACATTTAATGTGTTATTTGCTCTTAATTCAATTCTGTCAAACTCTTTTCCAGGAGCAAATGTTAGAGTCTTCTTTCCAGGTGTCTTCAACAATCCTAAAAGGTTTACACCATTAAGTAAACCTCCCTCTAAAGACTTCGTATATACCTCTTTGTCTCCCTTATATGCTCTTATTTCAATAGCGTTTAACAAATCCAAACTAAGCAACCCCTTTGGAGACTCTATCGTTAAGTTAACGGTAGTGGATGCATTAGAAGTAGTTGGAAAATAAAAAAACTGAGAAATATACCCTCCAACTCCTACATTTACAGCACCTTCTCTTTTTAATAAAGAATATGTATTTTCTTTTCCATCTATAGCTTCATAGAATTTATTCTGTAGCAAACCTCCTAAAAGATCAATTTCAATACCTGCAGAATCAAATGAAGTACCTATTGGTCTACCGCAGCTTTCTCCATCTTCTTTTACGTAGTAAGTATCATAAACCTCTAATAATTTATCACCGGTTAATCCCAATAAAGCCGTACTACTATTACCTACAGTCATTCGATCAAATGATTGATCTAACTGAAATGCAATCATGTAATCCCCCTTCTTATCTTGAATCAATTTAGCTTGCTTAGTTCCAAAACCATCTACTGATTTAACTTCAAGAACCTTCGTATTCCCATTGTAAGCATTAACATCAAATCTGTGGCTTCCCAATAGTAATTCATTCAAAAGACCAGATAATAACTTACCTACTGAACCACCTAATAAACCATTTAGTAATTCATTGTTTTCCATCCCTATCTTTACATAGGTGTGTTTTCCTCTCGGTACTGCATTAGGAAATTTGTATTCTAAATATCCGCTTTTCTTACCTATCAACAACGCCCCTGGATGTGCATGTAATGTACCTTTACTTGCTAAATTCCCATCAGTTGCATATTTTGGATTATCAACATTTTTACTCTTAATTAACTCTGTAGCATACACCTTAGTTTGCCCATAAGACTCTACTAAAGGAACGAACAGGATGAGCAAAAGCAGTAACCTCTTCCATAGAGAAAAAGTAGTTTTTTGTTTCATTTGTTGTTTGTTAATTGTGTTTTATAAAATACTATTATGACCAGACTCCTATTGTGAGTTTAGAGCACAGATCATAATCATTACATTGAAGAAGATGTAAGATTAAATTACAGGAGTAAAAAAACAGTATACATGGCTATTGTGAGTTGTCATGTATAATATTCCAGCTATTGTGAGTTGTGGAATAACAATTAAACGAAGAACTGAATTCGCGAAGAACAATTACTATCGAATAAAAGATTTACTTACTCTATAAGTCTCATCTTAACACCACTTCGTGGTGAAGTTTTCAAAACCTAGTTTCAAAACCTTTTATACTTACTTATTTCTTATTCCCATACTTACTTTTTCCATAAATGATAAAGATTAATTTATTAAGCTCCACTTCCACTCCACAGCGAAACTTAGAACTTATCTACACGATAATTACTAATTCCCATGTATCACATCGCAACATTGTAATATGTTCTCTGCGGTCACAGGTACAAAACGACCAGCTAGATATTAGGCTACAGTTAATAAAATCAACAACTAGTAAATCACCATCTCGCTCTCTACTACTTTCGCAGTACTAAATGTGAGTTCTTAATTAGAGCGAAATAACTAATCCTACTTATGCTATCTATTTTTATCAACCAATACCAAGTATTCAAATCGTTTTTGCTAATAAACTTCTTCTGTCATCCATAGGAAAACCTAAGGAATCAGATTTATAATAATTCGTTAGTAAGGGAATTTGTTTAGAAATCTAGCACTATCTCCACTCCTCTAAAAAAACTCCCTCAACTGAATATACTATTAAAACATATTGAGGGAGTGTAACAGTTCTCCATTGTCCCCACAAAATCAAAACTGCTAATACTATCTAGATTCACTGGAACTATATCTCTTCCCAAATTCAAAAACAAAATTAGTCACTGCACGAGAGGTTTTGCCTATACTTAAGCATGGTTTTTATCATAAATAGAAGCCCAATACGGTTGTTAATAATCTTAAATAGATACTTTTAAAAAGTTTAAAAAGCAGGTTCCAAAAACAACAAAAAACTAAAAATCAATAATTTAAAAACTTAAATTAGGACTAGTACTCTACTAATTTTAACCATTCTAAAAAACAGTATCTCCCCATCATTTACTACACTACAAAATGTGAAACATCAATTATGTGAATGATATATTTCGATTTTAAAAAATGTAAAATAGTGTCAAAATAGTCTAGGTTATACCATATATGAAAGAATCTTAAACCTAAAAAAAGTAAAAACAGAATTGACAATATCGTATATAATTTTTATAATAATCTAGATAAATACTACAACTAAGCTTGTTATAATAATAGGAAGTAGATGATTAGTTTTATAATTTTTACAGAATAATATGTTTTAAAACCTTAGAGAAACAGATAACTTAAACACTCTCAAAAATTAATATTTTCCTAGCCTAGTCTCTATTTAAGATATTAAGAGCACATCTCTTTTTTAACAATAGCCTTAGTCTTACTGTTAATAAATGTCACTACTCTAATAAATCACTTTCATAATCACATAATGCACTAATTCACAAATGTCTTAAAGTGATAAGTAGGCTCATTATTTAACAAAGAACTATACTTTATTATAGTATATATTACAGCTTTTCGCTCTATATTGCCTATTCAAAACAAAACAACAATAAAAATGGTAAAAGAAAAGCAACTAATTAAAAACAAAGAGGTTACACCAGAACCAACTCTCTTAAATGTATTCAAAATCCAATACATCCTATTATCCTTTAGAAGTTATACTTCTAAAATATTTAACAATTACAGAAAAGAAGATTTAGAGATCAATATGTCTTTTAAATACTAAAAGACACATAGTATATCACATATAATAAGTTTTACTCTAGTATTATTCGCCACTCAATCCTTAACTAATACTACTTGTATACTAATTATATAGACTTTATCACTATCAAAGTCAAATATTGCTATTATAGAGAAATACGAATGCCAACAGTTTTGGGCTAAAACAGAAGCAATCCCCTAGTATTTTATTCTATAGTATTGATTATTTATTGTTAAAAAATTAAAATGGATTCGAAAAAAAAACAACAATATACCCATATAGGATTAGTGCCTATATCGGTAATACTAAGCTATGTCCTTATGGCTTGGTTAGTTATTTTAATTATCAAGATAAAGGGTACAATACTCACCTTTACTTCACATAACTTATACGATACATTCTCAAAAATGCTTCAAAATATAGTAGTAAGTAAACTATCTCTTTATCAAGATAATGTAACTCTTACTCATCTTAATGGCGTTCAGCTACATCAAGATATGAGTGCTTATATAGATCTACCTATCAACTATTTTGTATCAGGTATATTCTATGGCATGGCTTTCTTAGGATTAATAGCTAGTTTTATTATTTACCAAATCTTTAAAGAACGAAAATGGATTAGCTATTTATCTATACAGTTACTCATCACACTTTGTTTTATTACAGGTGATATTCTAAACTTATTTTACATTCATTTACAATCAGTTGAATCCTTTTTAAAAGCAACGATCGTTTCTTCCTCTATCATTTTTATAGGCATGTTACTTTCTACATACTATCCTTTTGGAACAAAGCGATTCTTGTATAAAAATGAATTAAAACTGTACTCGCTTACCTCTATCATAGCCATCGTATTATACTTCTCTAGCTATTTATATGGAGGAAAACATTCCATATTACTAGATATCACAGTACTGGTATTCTTTACTTTTGTTCAATTAAGCAAAAGAAGTTTAAAACATAAAAAACAATATTATCTTTATGTAGCTTTTTTAATATCATTATGTATTCTGTTAGGACTGAGCTTTATCAATCTAGAAATAGATGACCCTATCACTATTCAGAATCACGCTATGCCAAACTTAAAGCTTTATGTATCAGCGATTATCGTGTTGAGTATTATCAATAACTATGTCCTAGTCAGAAAAAACCAAAAACACAATGTACGCAACCGAGTTTTTATGTTTCAATATGTATTAATGCTAAAGAATTACCATAAACTGCTAGTTCATGAAAAGAATACACAAACTCTAAAGCAGCCTGATACTATCACACTTAAAGATCATCAAGGAGACTTATCTTACCACTTAAAGAACAATTATAAACTAACTGAGAGAGAAGTAGATGTGCTCTACCTTATCTGGGATGGACTCACAAATAAAGAAATAGCGCATGAATTAAGTATAACAATTAGTACTACTAAATATCATATTAGTAATATATATCTAAAACTAAATGTAAACTCTCGTTCACAGGTATTTGCATTAAAAGATTGGTAGCATAGTTCTATTACTTTGCTATTACATATATTTCATTTTAAGTCGAAATGAGTCCGTATTAACTCCGTACTGTGTCCGTAGTCAGTCTGTTAGATCATTTAAAATAACGGACTGATCACTTACTGTCTTGGTAATCACTAAGTCTGCATACAAAAGGAAACAGCTAGTTCATACAAATTAAACAAAAACAGACTTGCTATTTATGAGCAAGTCTGTTTTATTTTGATATACAGCTTTTCAAAATTCGTATATTTAGAAAAAATATATTCCTAAACAGAAATATCAAAATTTTGAAACCATACTATACATC
Organism: Myroides odoratimimus; assembly: GCF_038039805.1. Taxonomy (GTDB): domain Bacteria; phylum Bacteroidota; class Bacteroidia; order Flavobacteriales; family Flavobacteriaceae; genus Flavobacterium; species Flavobacterium odoratimimum_B. Next base: position 98,327 of record NZ_JBBPHK010000009.1, on the reverse strand, counting down.
GCAGAATATAGGGATAGTTACTTAAGGTGTCTTTCTTTTAATACAGCCTCTATGTCACTTAGTACAAAACCTTTTGCCTTTAAAAGGATTAAATAGTGGTACAATAAATCTGCTGCTTCATTCTTAAACAAATCATCATTGTCATCTTTAGCTTCGATAACTAACTCAACTGCTTCTTCTCCTACTTTTTGAGCTACCTTGTTTATACCTCTTTTGTAAAGTTGATTGGTATATGATGACTCTATATTATCATCTATTCGCTCACTGATGATTTGTTCTAATTGATAGACAAAGCCTTTGTCTGTCATTTCTCCAAAACAAGAAGTAGTTCCTGTATGACATGTCGCTCCTACTGCCTCTACGGATATCAAAAGGCAGTCCTGGTCACAGTCCGTCTTAATATCTTTGACCAATAAATAATTTCCTGAGGTTTCTCCTTTGGTCCAAAGCCTATTCTTAGTACGACTGTAGAACGTTACTTTTCCTTCTGTGATTGTCTGTTGATAGGCTTCCTCATTCATATATCCTTGCATCAATACTTGCATGGTATCTTTATCCTGAATAATCACGGGTACTAACCCATTTCCTTTATTAAAATTGATATTTAATTTCATCTTACACTTATATTATTTGTTTTTAACATCTGCTTTAACTCTGGTATACCTACTTCTCCATAGTGAAAAATACTCGCTGCTAAGGCACCTGTAGCTTGCGTCTGAGTGAATACCTGTGTGAAGTGTTCTATAGCACCTGCACCACCTGAAGCAATCACAGGAATATTCACTTCCTTGGCTACCTCAGCTGTAATATCCAGTGCAAAACCGTCTTTTGTACCGTCATTATTCATAGAAGTTAATAATATTTCGCCTGCCCCTAAGCGCTCTACTTCTCTTGCCCATTCTACAGTCTTAAGATCTGTTTTAATACGCCCGCCTGCACTGTATACCCACCACTCTCCATCTTCGTATTTTGTATCTATAGCTACAACAGCGCACTGACTCCCTAGGGCTTGTGCTATTTCGCTAACCAATTCTGGTCTTTTAATTGCAGCAGAATTAACACTTACCTTATCCGCACCTGACCTAACTAATTCGATCGCCTGTTCTTTAGTGCTAATCCCTCCTCCTACTGTAAATGGTATATTTATCTGACTCGCGATCTCATTTACTAAACCAATTAATGTCTTTCTATTCTCGATTGTAGCAGTGATATCTAAAAAGACTAATTCATCTATGCCTTCCACTACATAGCGTTTTGCCAATGTTATAGGATCACCAGCTCGCTGTATATCAACGAAGTTAATCCCTTTGACCACCTCGCCATTCTGAATATCCATACAGGCTATTATTCTCTTCTTTAGCATAATTCACTCAACTCTTTTAAGGTTATCTTTCCTTCATAAATAGCTTTGCCTATGATTACTCCTTCACAACCTATCTCTTTTAGTTTATACAATTCGGCTACAGTAGTTAACCCTCCACTAGCGATCAACTTAACTTCCGTATTCGCTATAATCTCTTTATACAACTCTATCGCAGGTCCGCTTAGCATTCCGTCTTTTTCTATATCAGTGACTATGGTATAAGACACCCCTCTCTGCTCATACGACTGGATAAACTCTAACACGTCTGTATCGGCAGAGTCTAACCATCCTTGAGTCATAATCTTGCGTTGCTTACAATCTGCTCCCAATATTACTTTCTCACTTCCATAAGCATCTAACCACCTTAAGAATAGTTCTGGCTTAGTCGCTGCTATACTTCCTACAGTCACTTGCTTAGCACCGCTATTAAAAGCAGTAATGATATCTTCATCCTTCTTAATACCTCCACCGAAGTCTATCTGTAGATTGGTTTGAGTAGCTATCTCTTCTAATACCTTAGCATTCATTATTTGGCTCGACTTAGCACCATCTAGATCCACTACGTGTAGATACTCAATTCCTGCATCTTCAAACTGTTTTGCCACTTCCACTGGACTGGTATTATACACTTTAGAGGTGTTATAATCCCCCTTAGATAGTCGAACGCACTGCCCTCCTATTATATCTATCGCTGGTATAATTCTCATAATTCTAAAAAATTCTTTATTAATAGTTCTCCTACTTTACCTGACTTCTCTGGGTGAAACTGCACTGCATAGAAATTATCCTTTTGTAAAGCCGCCGAAAAAGGTTGTATATAGGTATTCACAGCAATAGTACTCTCACTTAATGTTGCGTAATAACTATGCACATAGTAAAAATCATCTGCATCTTGTATTCCTTTAAATAAAGGTCCTTTCAGACTACTAAAGTTATTCCATCCCATATGAGGAACTATGTCTAAGGCAGGAAACAGCTTTACCTCATTATCAAAGATACCTAAACCTTCTACTCCTCCCTCCTCACTCGATTTACACAACAACTGCATTCCTAAACAAATTCCCAAAACAGGTTGTTGCAATCCTATAATTACTTTATCCAATCCCTTATCTATTAAGTATCTCATCGCAGATGAAGCCTCTCCTACTCCTGGAAAAATTACCTTATCTGCAGAGGTGAGTATCGCTAGATCATCTGTCACTACAGTTTTATATCCTAAGCGTTCTATTGCATTCTGTACAGACTGTACATTACCTGCATTGTATTTTAAGATTGCGATCATAGTATACCTTTAGTACTAGGGATATTGTAATTTTCTGTCTTGCTCACTGCCATCTTTATTGCCTTAGCAAAGGCTTTGAATATAGACTCTATCTTGTGGTGTTCATTATCTCCCTCTACCTTAATATTTAGGTTACAACTCGCTGCATCAGAGAACGATTTAAAGAAGTGAAAGAACATCTCTGTAGGCATATCACCTACTTTTTCTCTCTTAAACTCAGCCTCCCATACTAACCAAGCCCTTCCTCCAAAATCAATAGCTACCTGTGCTAAACACTCATCCATCGGAAGTAAGAATCCATATCGCTCTATCCCTTTCTTAGTACCCAATGCTTTTTTAAAGGCTGTACCTAAGGCTATAGCAGTATCCTCTATCGTGTGGTGCTCATCTACTTGCAAATCTCCTTTTACTTCAATCTCCAAACCGATATTACCATGTCTGTTCACTTGTTCTAACATGTGATCAAAAAAGGCTAATCCAGTATTAATCTTACATTCTTTAGCACAGTCTAAGTTTACAGATATATCAATAATCGTTTCATTGGTCTTTCTATATTCTTTCCCTATACGAGGCTGTTGTTTTAAAAACTGATAGATTTCTTCCCAGTCCATTGTAGACAGAGCAGCTCTATCATCCTTTAATTCATTGATATAAATAGCTTGACTCCCTAAGTTCTCTGCCAATTGTATATCTGTAAATCGATCTCCTAATACATACGAATTAGCCAAATCATAATCACCATATACATACTTACCTAACATTCCGAGCCCAGGTTTGCGCGTAGGTTTATTCTCATAGTCAAAAGAATCATCTATATAAATATCTGTAAATGTCACTCCCTCGCCTGCTAGTGTATCCAAAATAAAGTTCTGTACTGGCCAGAAAGTGTTTTCTGGAAATGAAGCAGTTCCTAAACCATCTTGATTACTAACTAATACAAGTATATAGTCTAACTCTCGAGCAATTTTAGACAAACTAGAAATAGCCTTAGGTAAGAATACTAATTTTTCAAAACTATCTATCTGAAAGTCTTCAGGTTCTTTAATAATAGTTCCGTCTCTATCTATAAACAATACTTTCTTTTTCACGTTCTATAGCTTTTAATGCAGTTATTAATTGATTGTTTTCTTCTGGTGTTCCTATCGAAATACGCAAAGTATTTTCTACTACTTTACTTCTATTTCTCACGATAATCTGTCTATCTATTAACTCTTGATACAGTTGATCAGCCTTGTCGAATTTAACTAAGAGATAATTAGCTTCTGAAGGATAGATAAACGATGTAATAGACAATGTACTTAATTCTCTAATCACTCTTTCTTTCTCACTTAAAAGTAGTGCTATTCTCTCTTTAAAGCCCTCGACATCCCTTAACGTTTCAATCGCAAGTTGCTGATTAACAACACTCAAATTATAAGGAGACTTCACTTTATTAAAATAATAAAGCACCTCTTCGTTCATCCATGCCATACCGATGCGTAGACCTGCCATTCCCCACCCTTTAGACAAGGTCTGTAAAATGATTAGATTACTATATTGTGACAATTTATCTAACCAAGAAGGTTCATTACTAAAATCAATATACGCTTCATCGATTATAACAATTCCTTTAAAGCGATTAAGCAATGTGACTATTGTTTCTTCACAGATTAGATTGCCAGTAGGGTTATTAGGCGAACAGATAAACATCAACTTCACAGTATCATCGTTTAGATAAGGCTCTACCATTGCTTGTTCTATCTGAAATACCTCATCTAGAGGAAGTGTAATTAGCTCTACAGCATTGATATTAGCATACACTTCATACATTCCATAGGTTGGTGTAAATACAATAGCTTTATCCTTATTGGGCTCACAGAATATGCGATAGGATAAGTCAATAGCTTCATCACTTCCATTACCTAAAAACAATTGGTCAGCACTACCTCCTTTTACCTTACTAATCACTTGTTTTAACTCAAGTTGATAAGGATCAGGATAGCGGTTCACTTTACCATAAGGATTCTCATTCGCATCTAAGAATACCCCCTTATCTCCTTTATACTCATCTCTTGCACTGGTATAAGGAGATAAGATCTTAATATTAGGGCGTACTAATTCGTTTATATTTATTTTACTATTACTCATTACTTAGTTTTTTAAGGCGAATACTAACAGCGTTTTTGTGAGCGATTAACTCCTCTGCTTCTGCCATTACTTCTATTGTTTTACCTATATTTTTCAGCCCTTGTTTCGTTAACTTTTGAAAAGTAATCTTCTTTACAAAACTATCTACAGATACCCCGCTATAGCTCTTGGCATATCCATTAGTAGGTAAGGTATGATTCGTTCCGCTAGCATAGTCCCCTGCACTCTCACATGAGTAAGCGCCTAAGAACACTGAACCTGCATTGATCACTAAGTCTATATACTTCTCGGCATTCTCTATATTCAAGATTAAGTGTTCAGGTGCATAAGCATTGCTAAAAGCAATACATTCTTCTATAGTCGATAATTCTATCATCAAGCTATTGTTCAATGTCTGTATGGCTAAGTCCTTTCGAGGTAATTCTTCTAGTTGTTTTTCTAAAGCCTCTGTTACTTCACTTATCTTTTGTTTCGTTGTCGTTACCAAGACTACTTGACTATCTGTCCCGTGTTCTGCCTGTGATAACAAATCTGCAGCTATATAATCTGCATCTGCCACCTCATCAGCGATAACTAAAACTTCACTAGGCCCCGCTGGCATATCAATAGCTATACCTTCTGCCTGTACTAGCTCCTTAGCCTTAGTCACATACTGATTACCAGGCCCAAATATCTTATAAACTTGAGGAACAGTCTCTGTACCGTAGGCCATAGCAGCAATAGCCTGAGCTCCTCCTATTTTAAAAATTGTATCTATTCCTAAATATTGAGCAGCATAAAGCACTACTTCATTTACCTTGCCTTGTTTGTTACACGGTGTACACAATATCAACTCTTTACAACCTGCTAACTGAGCTGGAATAGTTAACATTAATAAAGTAGAGAATAAAGGAGCTGTTCCCCCTGGTATATAAAGTCCTACCTTTTCTATTCCCACACTCTTTCTCCAACAGTTAACCCCTTCTGTTGTTTCTACTTTTTCCTCATGTACGATCTGAGATTGGTGAAACTTTTTAATATTAGATGCAGCTACCTTTATAGCTTCTTTTATTTCCTGACTGACTGAAGTAGTGGCTTCTTCAATTTCTTGTTTGCTTACTCTGAAGTTTTTCAGTTGTACTCCATCGAATAATGAGGTGTAATTCTGAACAGCTACATCCCCTCTATCTCTAACTTGTTTTAGTACAGTACTAATACTCTCATTTAAACTTTCTGTAGTAATAATAGGACGTTTGATCAATCCTATCCATTCCTCTTTTGTTGGTTTGTATATTGTAATCATAACTTCTTAGTTTAGTAAATCATTTTTTCTATTGGAGCTACAAGAATTCCCTCTGCTCCTAAGTTTTTTAACTCATCGATAATATCCCAAAACTGATCTTCTTGGATGACAGAGTGTAAACTACTCCATCCTTCATCAGCTAATGGAAGAATAGTAGGACTCTTCATACCTGGTAATATTGAAATGATTTGTTCCAACTTATCGTTAGGCGCATTCAATAAGATATACTTGCGTTCTTTTGCATTTAAAACGGACTTTATTCTAAACAAGAGTTTATCTAACAGCGCCTGTTTCTCAATACTTAAAGCTTTATTACTAATTAGTATTGCCTGACTATCCAGTACCTTATCTACTTCTTTAAGCCCATTAGACATCAGTGTAGATCCACTACTCACGATATCACACACACCGCTAGCCAATCCAATACTAGGGGCAATCTCAACACTACCAGAAATAAACTCTATAGTAGCACTTACTCCTTGCTCTTTCAAATACTTCTCTAAAATGAATGGATATGAAGTAGCTATCTTTTTTCCTTCGAAGTATGTTATCCCAGGATAATCTACTTCTTTTGAAACAGCTAAGCTTAAACGACAACTTCCGAAGCCTAAGTATTCTAAAACATTCACAGAAAGATTAGCTTCAATGAAAACATTCTCTCCCACGATACCGATATCAGCTACTTGCTGTTCGACGTACTTGGTTACATCATCATCTCGCAAGAACAATACTTCAATAGGAAAGTTTTTACTTTCGGCAATTAGTTTACCTCCACCATTGGGAAACTTAATACCACACTCTTTTAATAATTCTAGGGATTTCTCACTAAGACGTCCACTTTTTTGGATTGCAATTTTTAATTTACTCATCATATTTTAGATTATAATGTTTGAGTAAATCAATAGGAAATATAAAATAGCAATATGCTTAAAAACAAAAAATCCCGTCTGATTTACTCAAACGGGATAATTAGATATTTTGGATTCAAATACACCATATCATTACCAGCTCGTAAGAGTACAAGTAGAATGATGACGATGATGTAATTGATTAAGATACATGTCTTTTATTGTTTATTTGATAGGTCAAATGTATGTATTATTTTCATACCCTCGACAAATATTTTTTATTTATTTCTTATACTTTTCAAACATTCGCTTCTAAAACCAATACTCAAACCCAATGACAACAAGGAGTTTACAAGATTATCGCTTTAAGTAAAAATTTGCCATTTTAGCCATTGTTAGATTAAAATGTGTATCTACTTCTTCAGCATTTTTAATTGTTAAAGGAAAAGGAACCATGTGATTATATGGAAATGGATAGTCTAGAATATCTACCCCAATAGGTATATCTCTATAAGGTCCTTTAAGCATATTTAAAGCTTCTACCGCAGGAGCTACCTCATCATTCTTTAGATTGACTGAGTAAATCTGATTCTCTAATTCTTTTAAGCGAACTTCCCTTTCTTCTTGATGATGATTATAACGAAGCATTGTTTTAAACCAACTTTCTCCTGGGTGTAACTCTTTATTTTGATAATGATTTAAACGAGGTTCTGCTATAAACTTTGTAGTTAATAATTGAGCAAACACTTTTTGCATCATAATAGTTGCCTTACCATCCATGATATACTTAGATACAGGAAACATTCTATCAATAGTCATTCCTCCACAGAAACACACTAACTTAGTATTATTCAATATTCCATTAGGATTAGCCATCAAAATGATAATAGATAAAAACGATCCTATAGAATAACCAAACAAATCAATAGAAGCTGTTTTAGAAAGACTAGGGAACTTACCTTCTCTTAGTTGAGACTCCCATTGTATAAAATCATAGTATGTCTGTAAACCAGACCAAAACATACGTTGTGGATTAGCCTCCATACGCGTACTTAAAGCTGCATTGACATAACTCGTATCTGAATTCTCCTGCCAATGCATTGCCCTTTTCTGAGCTACTTCAAACATCAATTTTCGATCTGACCATTCAAGAGGTGCTCGATCCATGTGAAAGCTTATAGGAAACAATACTACAGCCTTTTTAGTGCGTTTTGCTAACTCATAAGCCCAAGGCAAATACTTATCCCATTTCTTCTCATTTAAACCATGAAACATCACTATCGCTTCTCCTGATACCTCTTGCTCTAATGTCTTTAAAACAATAATCTTAAATTTCTTATTCTCCTCTACACTATAATCAGAAATATCTAATAAGTGATCTGTGTCTGTAATCAACTTACAAAAAGTATCTTCAAAACTCTCATGATGTTCATCACAATACAATTTATCTGAACCACATAGTACATTAGCTGCTTGTGTAGATTCAAAAACGTATTTAAAGAATTCAATATCTAACTCTTCACTTTTTATATAGTCATCTTCTGTATTAAAAAGCTTTTTGAGTTGATCGTGTAATTGGTAGTAATGCATGGCGTTAGGATTAGGTTGGTTTAAAATACTATGTATGCATAGTACTAACGCAATAACCACTGACATTATTACTCAAATCAGGCATTATTAATATATAATTATTTTGAACAATTAATTATCTTTATCATATTACTAAGCTTTATTTCAATTAATTATAAAAAAACTAATCTACTTTTTATAAGACAGCCCTGATATACTACTTGCACTTCTCGGATCATATACTGACCACAGCCTTCCCCAATCAAAAGCAACACTCCACTGAGGATAAGGAGAGTTCTTCTTCTTTCCTTTCTGACCAGATAACTTACGCATAAAAGCATTATTGCGTTCAAAGACTGCTATCTCTTTCTTCTCCGTCCAATCATCCCAAGTCTTCGCATCTAGATCATCTATCGTGTATATATACATACTCTCTAACGTATCTTCAAAGAAGCAAATACTAATCCGTACTTGATACCCTTCCCAATTTAAAGGATTAAAACCATACCAATAGTATCCTGTATTGACATCTCTAAAACTATCGTATTTAGCCTTATAATAGTCTGTTTGTTTTAATTCTTCTAATTGCATCCCCTTATAGATGACAGAATTAAATTCTTCTAACACTATATTTCCATTTGTTATATCTAACATATGCAATTTATTTATAGTACTAATTTATAATATAAGTTAAACTAAAAGCCGATAAGTAACAATTAACTTATCGGCTTAAATATTAAATATAAAAATAGCTTCTTAATACTTAGACTTATAATCTTCTATCTCTGCAACAGTTCTAATCAACTCTGGTCCTAAATATTGATAACCATCCTCTTTAATTAGGAAGTTATCCTCTATACGAATACCACCGAAGTGTGCAAACTGTTTTACTTTATCGTAATTGATAAACTCTGCATATTTCTTCTCTGCCTCCCACATCTCGATTAACTCTGGAATAAAGTAAATACCAGGTTCTACCGTTAGTACATGTCCTGCTTTTAATTCTTTTCCTAAACGCAATGACTTAATACCAAACTGTTTTGTATCCTTAGGTTCTTCAGCAGTGTATCCTACATATTGTTCACCTAAATCTTCCATATCGTGTACATCTAATCCCATCATATGTCCTAATCCACATTGGAAGAACATCGTATGCGCATGATTAGCTACAGCATCTTGTGCATTTCCTTTCATAAAGCCTAAGTCGATTAACCCCTCCGCTAATATTTCACAGGCTTTTAAGTGTACATTTTTATATTTTACTCCAGCTTTAAGTTCTGCCTTAGCTCCCTCAAAAGAGTTCAAGACTACATTATATAAATCGCGTTGCTCTGGTGTAAAAGTCTTATCTACAGGATATGTACGCGTCAAATCAGAAGCATACCCCATTGGTGTCTCACAACCAGAGTCATTTAACAATAACTTACCTGATTGTAATGTATTCATCTTATAATGATTGTGTAGGATGCCTCCGTTAATCGTTACAATAGAGTTATACGCTAACTCACAGTTGTGACTACCTGCTACATTCTGTATCGCACTCACGATCTCATACTCCTTCACACCTGGCTTAGCCATACGCATCGCTAATAAGTGCATCTCATTAGATACTTTTAAAGCATCTTCTATCTGTATAATCTCTTGTTTCTCTTTGATTTCACGTTGTGCTACAATAGCCTGAATCATCGGCACAGAAGGTTTAAAGTCAGCTATAGAAATATGTAGTAATTCACTTAATAAAATCTTGTTGAACGACTGATAAGGTGGTAGATAATGTATAGTCCTTTTTATACTCATCGCAGTAGCTAAATAAATAGCTAAATCAGCATAAGGTCTTGTCTCTACTACACCAGCTTTCTCACATTTCTCTTTTAAAGTTTCTTGTCTTCCCATCCAGACAATAGCATCCATAGACATCTCATCTCCGAAAACAATACTCTTATTTTCATCTAAGTCTATGATAGCAGCTAGATGTGGTTGTTGAATACCAAAATAGTATAAGAACGTACTATCTTGTCTAAAATGGGAAGCATTATCCGCAAAATTAATAGGATTCTCTATGTTTCCTAAAAACAATAAAATACCTTTTGCTTGTATAGTTTTCTGAAGTGTTTCTCTTCTTCTTTTATAAGTTTCTGCGTTGAACATAATATTGTTGTTTTATTCTCACAAGATAAAAACTTTGTATGATATAATATCACAAAATGCAATAGTTTTTATCTTTGTTTATATAGTTAATAATTCCTGTAAATATCAATAGTAAAAAAGTCTTCTACCTTATCATAAACATCTTGATCTATTGCTACTTCCTTTAAAAATAATACATAAGTAAAATCCATCTGTTGGCGTTTTACAGGTGTAGAAAGTAAATGAACAATGAGTTCGTCAGCTATATATTTCTGTTGTTCTTTTGTAGCCGATTTGTAAACGTATTTTACTAAGAGGTCGTTATACGTTTTGCCCACTACCTTCTTATTTACAAAGTGTTCAAAAGTTCTAAATACAATATTCCTTATAACCTCTTCCCATACTTTTGTATCTTGTATATTATTAATTGTCAATGCCATCCATTCAATATACTCTACATAGAATCCTTCTATGCGCTTGCTATAAGTCCTAATTCGTCTATCAAAGTCAGTCATCGTCTCGATCACCATAGCATAAATATCTTGTGCAATAGGTTTATTAATATTAACCATCACATAGTGATTCACTGGTTCTAAGGCAATAGCCATTAAATCCATTAACTTCTTGACATTCGCTCCTTCTAATGTTTTTCTACGCCCTGCAACAGACTTTATTGTCTGCTCCATAATTTCTTTTACTTGATCTGTCGTGTACTGTTTTTCCTCTGCCGAGAAAGTAAGTAAAAACAACTGCTCTAAAGACTTGTTTTTTTTAAATATACCTGCTAACCAACCTGTAATAGCTTCTTTATCCAAGCCTAACATGATCTCTTCACTCTCTGTCAACTTCCTTTTTTTAGTTTTAGAAGTAGATGAAACTGATTTTGTCTTAGAAGAGCTTTTTCCTTCTTCCATAGCGAATAATACAGCTGCTTTATGTAAACACATTGTTTCTCCATTTGGGCAATCACAATTAAATGCTGTAATCTTAGTAGCCTGAATGGTTAATTGTACATCGTAACTGTGTTCTCCATCATCGACAAAAGCCACATAATGCCCTTTGCTTTCCTGCTCTAACTCGCGCACAGGTAATTGCATTGCTTTATTCTTGTCTTTTGTATTAATTGATTTGATTTCGTCAGCTACTTTCATATTGTCTTTTTTGTTATTTACAAAGTAACATAAAAACATCGTATCTATTACTTACCCCCCCAATATTAGCAAGATACTCTAATTTTTTATTTCAGCCTTGACCAATATAATTCCACTTGATCTAATCACACTAACGGGAGGCTCTTTACTTCTTTGTCACCTACTTTACCTTTTTTGTTATTTATTCAAGGATAAAAAGGTGGGGTAACACGAGTAAATTAAAGAGTGAGAATATAATTAATATAATAGATAAAGAGGTTATCTCATAGTGAGATAACCTCTTTTCTTTTAGTAAATGAAAACTCACTGCCTTAATCTACAGTTCCTCATAGCACAGCACAAATAAGCTATTAACTACATAAACAACATACAGAAAACCACAATAAGACCAAGCTCATTCAACACAAATGAGAATACCCAAATTCACACGTCTAAAGATGCAACCTTGAGATTATTTCTTGCCTAACATTTTACTCAAAGGAAGTATTTCAATCACAACAAATGAGAAAGGCAATAGTACACAAACAAAAAGGGCTGCTCCTTATCACGAGGAGACAGCCCTTTTAGTCCTATTATTGAACTAAATTCAATTGTTCAAATTACTTCATTAAATCTGTGATTATAGTAGTAAATAGGTTTCCTAAGAAATAGGAATTTTGGTAATGAGTATCATATCTTGCATTATACTCCCTAAACTTAGCAGTTACCATTTCACCATTTATATAACTGTAATGATCAAGTAATCCTCTATACTGAACATCATTCGTCATCGGCAAAATAACTATCTTCTTCGTCTTGTGAATCATTGTCATTGCTTCTACTGGTGAAAGATCAGCTTTCAAAGTAGTCAAAGGCTCAAACTGTGAACCTGTAAGGTCATAAGTTAATGGCTCTACACTCGACTGCCATATACTATAATTATTCACATAGGCATACTTCGTCATCATCGTAAAATGAGAGTTCGTTGGCACTGCATATCCTACTGGTGTGGTCTCTCGCTTAACATTAGGGATTACAGCCATAGGTGTATCTACTCCACCATTGAACTTCATTAACATGGTACCAAACCCTCTCGATTCTGGTGAAAGATCTGATCTATTAAACCCTTCAAATAATTTTTTATATCTTGCAATATCCGTTTCTTGTGAAACAACAAACCATCCTTTACCGCTGTTGATATAATTCTCTATTGCTGTGTGAACTGCAGCATCAAGAGCAACAGCTGCAATAGGTCCTCCATCAATAATTACTAAATTGTAAATTCCCTTGTTCAATTCAGTCACAATTTCAGCTCTACGCTGAACACCTATCTCACTATTATAGCCTGAACTATAATCAGTCCTTACAGCAATCGTTTTCACTACTTTAGGACCAACCTCTACATGTTCTCCAGTCTCACTATAATACCTATCATTCTTTAAGTACTCTCCTAACATTTGTACGTAATCATCAGTATAACGGTCATTTCTAATATATAAAATATTTAATGGAGCATTTCCGACACGTACAGGGAAGGTAGCGTTACACAAAGTTTCGCTATTACCATCATTATTTATAAAAGAAACATCAGTTACACCTCTATCGTGAGGGGCAATAGTTTTTTGTTCTGCATACAGCACAATATCATTAGCACCTAACGTTTTAAACTCCTGTTTTACACCGTCACGGGTACTACTAAATGTAATTCCTTGAACAGGAACTGTCGTTTTTAATTCATACTCACCTAACTCGGTTACATTTGCTTTGACTATAATAGTATAAGTGTCTTGAATCTCCTTATCGAGTAGAATCGTTGATCGGCTTGAACTAATTGTTGCACAATCAATTGTGTACGCAACCGGCTTAACCTCTAAGTTAAACGTGATTACATTATCACCTTCCACTTCAAAGCGCCCTTCCTCAGCACTAATCGTAAAATCAGATGTTGGCGACGAAGGCATTTGTATACCATTCACATTAGCTTTAAATACCACAGGTACCGTTTGATCTGGATTCACTTTATTTCGAACAAAAGTCTGTGACTCAGAGACAAACTCCACTCCTTCAGCATTGGTCAGTTTTAGTTTAGTGATACCAGGTGAAACCACCTTAACAGGAACTGTAATCGTATTTCTGGCATTAATAGCAGTACCACGATATAATGGTTCACTGCCAAAGTTTACTTGCGTAGCATCATAGGCAACTGTCGTAGGCTCCACCTTAACAGAGGCTTTCGCTTCGTTGATGGTAACATCAATATCTTTTAAAGGAACACCATCTACTTCAAAAGTTAACTCATAACTCTCTAAGTCGTTCTTTAAAGGTTTGACATGACCTGCTACAGGTAATAGAGTAACGGGTTGTTTTGGCCCGTCTAAAGTAAACTCTTTTTCAGCAAAGAAATGCAGCCCAAGCGCATCATTCTTAGCCGTAATTTTAGCTGTACCAATAACATCCACATTAACTAATAAATCAATCTTATTACCAGCAGCCTCACTCATATCCTCGTTGAAGTAATACTTTCCAAGTGCAGGATAAGTCGCTTTATTAATCTGGAATTTTAAAAATGCTGGGATAATGGTTACATCATATCCCACATTACACTTCTTAGAAGGCAATCCATTAAAGGTGAACTTCAATTTATCTTTTTCACCACTTGATTGTGGATGCCCTTTCTTAGGCATACCACGTCCTTTTAAATAGATGGTGTAATTACCAATAGCTTGGAACTGCCCCTCAGCAGAGAAGAAATAACCGTTGCCAGAATCTGCACTAATACTGTACGTACCAATCTGTGAAACGTAAACCTCTATTTGAAGAAAGTGCTTCGTAGGATCTAAAGCAAAACCTTGCTGCCAACTTGGAGCAGGTATCCCCTCAATCGTAAATCCACCACTTGGCTTTATATTCTCACACCCCGTGATAAAGTCAAACTTGGCAGGAGGTAAACTTCCGCATAAACTTCTCCATTTTCCCGTACTCGCATGCCAATACTCAATACAATCATTAGACGTATTAAATATCACCATCCCCGTAGTTTCTTTTCCAAGTGTCTCATCCGCCATTAGCCGAGCAGCTAACTGATCTCGTTGAGTCGTATTCATTCTTGGCATATGGAATCCACGTGTGGAACTGTCCAAATCCAATATAGCTGTACTTGTTAATTCTTTATTCGTTGTCTTATCTGTAATACGAGTCCCTACACTCTTTTCATTTTGCGCCCAAACAGTAGAACAAATAAGCAATAAAAGAACAACAGCAAGCTGCTTTATACTATTTTTTATCTTATTCATAAAATATAAGTTTGATAAGTCTTAGCCATTCCTATAAGTACAGAAATAACCAAGAATAAAAACTCCTAATCTAAAACCAATTAGGAGTTTTTATTTTATCTATTAATTATTCATTCATTAATTTAGAGAAGATAGAGATAAGTAAATTCCCCATATACGCATCATACGTTTTTTTATAGTTATTGTGATCCGGACCATTTCTCGTAATAATATCATAATCAGGACTATTCCTTACTTTAAGATAATCAAACATAAAACGGTCTTGCGTACTCTCAAGTACAGGAGCAAAAATAAAATCGTAATCCTTGTGTATAACAATACTTCCTTCAGGAGAGTTTTGCGTAGCTGTTGTCAAAGCAATAAAGTTTCCTCCTGTAAGATCTAAAGATGACATCCCAAAATACCACATAATTCCATAGCCTGGCATATAGCTATAATGCGTAATCATCTTCAATCGATCATTTGGAGCTAAGAAACCAAGTACATCTTTCTCATTATTTGCAATTCTTAAATACTTAGTATCAAAATCTATATTATTATTTAACTTCACCACTAAATCGAGAAGAGCATACTTCTCAGGATAGGTTTTTCCATCATTCCCCCAAGCACTCATTGTTTTCATTCTAGCCCTATACCCTCCATCATATCTGGACAGAGATGAAGCCGCTAATACAATTCCCTTCTTGTCTTTCAGGTATTGCTCAAGTGCATCTGCAACCTGCTTATCCATACTATAATTAAAGGTGCTAATTCCGTCTATGAAAATAAAGTTGTAATCACCAGTGCTAATTTTATTGGCAAGATCTGTTCTCATGGCTTTTCCATTAGCATGTCCATAACTATTAGGTTGCAATACTTTTCTCTCTATACGATCGGCATAGTGCAAAATAACTTTATCTACTTTTAACTGACCTGTTTCAAGTATTCTACCAGTCTCTCCAAATTTATTTCCACGCAATACATAACGGTCAAATACATAAAAATCAGCTTCGTAATCAGAACCTATATATAAAATATTCAAATCAGGATTTCCGACTTTTACTTTGAACTTAGCCTCACACATCGTTTTTGCATTACCGTCAGTATTGATAATACGAACGTCGTAAGTTCCTTTATTAGCTGGTACAACATTTTTGTTTACAGGATAAAGAATCACTTGTTGTGGTCCTGTTCCAGGAAATACTTGTTTTACTCCATTGACAGTACTACTAAAGAATAATCCATCAGCAGCGTTCTCTGTCACAATTTCATATTCTCCAGCAACATCAACATCCACAGGAACGATGATGTGATAAGTATCACCAATCTCTTTATTATAAGGTACAGTTGAACGGTTTGATTTAATCTTAGCACAATCTACAGTATAAGATACTGGTTTTTGAGCAAGATTAAATTTAATAATCTTATCACCTGTAATTGTAAATCGAGAAGCCACACCAGACATTGTAAAATCAGAAGTATCCTCTGCCGGCATTTTCTTATCATTTAACACAGGAGTGAACACGACATTCTGCGTTTCATTTGGATTGTCCAATTTATTAAACACCACATCCTTAGCTTCAAACTCAACTCCCTCAGCATTTTTAAGCGATAAAGATGCTTTACCAGAAGCGATTACTTTAACAGGAACCGTTATCACGTGATTCTTATTCATAGGAGAATCCTTGTAAATAGGCTCTCGACCAAAGTCAACTTTAGTTGGGTCAAAAGAAATTTCTGTTCCTTCTATTTTGATAATTGCTTTTGCACCGTTAATTGTAGTTGTCTTATCAGCTTCCTTCACAGAAATATCAAGCTCAAGAGGATAACTTGCATCATCATTGTTATTTGGAAGAAGTTTACCACTCATCGGCGTCAATACAACGTCCTGAATACCAGCTTGCTTAAACTCCACTACTTTTACAAATCCAATCCCCAATGTTTCATTTACAGCACTAATAGTTGGAGTACCAGGTATCTTAACATCTACTTGTAATGTCAATGTATTTCCTTCATCTTCACTTGCCTCTTTACCTACGTAATATTTACCTGCTGCTTCGTAAGTAGTTCTTACAATTTCTAAGCGCAAATCAGCAGGAACCACTTTAATTTCAACTCCATCAGGACATTTCTTTGAAGGGACTCCATTAAAAGTAAACTTTACTTGGTCTCCTTTCTTACCTGTACCCCCTTGATCATATCCTTGTTTAGGAGCTCCCATACCCTTTAATACTACAGTGTAATTTCCTTCTGCCTGAAATTGTCCATCAGCAGTAAAGAAATACCCGTTACCAGAATCAGCACTGATTTGATACGTACCAATCTGAGAAACATATACGCGAATAGTAATAAAGTTTTGATCTCCATTTAAAGATATCCCTTGTTGCCAAGCAGGTCCTTGTACACCCGGAATCTGAATAGATCCATCTACGTCTATATTGCTACAGCCATCCAAGAAATCCAGTTTTGCAGGTGGTAAGCTACCACATAAGCTTCGCCATTTTGAAGTCTCAGCATTCCAATACTCAATACAGTCCGTCGTCGTATTGTAAATAGACAAACCTGTATTCTCTTTTCCATTTGCCATTTCTTCTAATAACTTCTCTCCTAACTGATCGCGTTGAGCAGTATTCATCCTTGGCATATAGAATCCACGAGTAGAGCTATCTAAGTCTAAAATAGCTGCCTGGTTTAATTCCTTTTCTGTAGTGACATCTGTAATACGTGTACCTGCAGTCTTATTTACCTGAGCAAAAGCTCCAATACTCAAAAACAGCATTAGCACTACAGCAAAGTGTTTCACTATATTTTTTATATAATTCATAATCATATCTGTTTTTTATTGTACTACTTTAATTGTTTAAGATACTCTTCGATTGCTTGTAGACGATCTTCTTGCATTTTTAACTGCTCACGTTGTTCATTGATTATCTTGTGTTGATCAATAGTGTGCAGATAAAGTTCCTCTACCTTTTCTAACAATTGGATAGACAATTCTGAAACATTAATTAAATATCCTTCCTCACCACTTTTATCAAGAGCTGATACAGGTGTAATACCTGGTAAGTGATAGTTTTCTTTAATAAATGATTCTACCGTAGATAAATCTTTGAAGTTATAGTCGTATTTTAAAGACGAAGCCTCTTTAGTAAAATAATTCTCAAATACGTAATCGGCATAGTAACTATTTCGAGCATAGATACTTCCGTTTACACGCAATTTCTCATCTGGTTTAGGACTTGTAATTGCCGCTTGAGCTTCTGCTGCAGTCACTCCTACTCCTACCCATCCTTGAGTAAAAATATTCTCAGAGTTTAAAGTAGCTTCTTTGTTAGTCTCGGCAACTCTCCATGGCTCACGTACGATCGTACGCAAGGAGAAACGGAAAGTAGAACCTCCACCAAGTTCATTGATATAGATCAATTCATCATCAGCTGTAATATCAAGAGATGTTTTAGCTTCTAAGTTTTTAACTACCTCTACTAAGCTAATTTTCTTCTCTGTTCCTTTATCATCTGTAAAGTCTAATCCATCTAAAGTACTGTTTACTTCTAATTTAGTAATCGCTGCTACCTCTTCATTATCAGCTCCTAATAAATCTCTAACAGCATATTTGTGTACATTTTGGTTTTCATCTCTAAAGATCAACTCCAACTCTGTTGTTGGCTGTCCTTCTTGAACTGTACTCAATTCTAATTGCTCCTCTGGAGTTAAAGGTTCTCTGTATGACTTACCATTATCATAGTGGTATAAGAGATAATGTCCTAATTCAAAAGAGGTCAAAGTCTGAGACTCTTTCACAATTTCAGGAACATCAATATTGACAATATCTTCTGTTGGTTTTAGCTTATCTGGAGCATAAACAACAAGACCTTTAATCTTTAATGTTTCTGTCTCAGGCTGACCTTGAGCATCAAGCTTAATCTTACCATCTGTGTCAAGTACATATTTTTCAATGTCTTTCTCTTCAATTGTAAACTTCTCTTGTATTTGTCCACCTAAAATTTCACTTGCATCATCACTTGTAATTACTCGAACCCATTTACTATCTCCTTTTGCATTCGTTGTCCAATAGTAGTAACCTTTAGCTACATGTGTTGCATCATTGTTATATACTAATAAACTTTCTTTTATTTCCCCTTCAATAGGATCTTTCTTACTAAGGTCTTCAATAACAACATTTGGAATTAACACCCCTTTATCAGTGGATTCCACATGTAAAATAGCGCTTGGATCTGGTAGAGAAACACCTATTCCAATTCGCTTTTGAGATTCTTGTGCGTTTACTAATCCGATAGTAAACAAACAAGATAACAACAGTAGTTTTTTCTTCATTCTATTTTATTTTTTTGTGAACAATATATTTACTCCATACTATATGCGCTATCAAAGTTAATATTTTAAAATATCCATACAATTAATATTAAAAAAAATAATTTATATGCTTTATAAACACAAAAAACAACATTAAAATACAAAATATTTATTAAAAAATAAAAATAACAAACACATAAATACAAAAAGAAAGAATATATCTTAACCACATATGTTAAAAAAACAACACAACAACACCAATTAACAAAATAACAATACATTAATTAACAATTAGCCCTAAAAACAAAGTAATTAACATCAAATTCAGCAATAAAAATAAAAAGCATTGACCAATGTCTCCTTGTGAATTTCTATAAATAAAAAAGACCAGAGAAATTCTCTGGTCTTCTGCTATTTCTAACATTACATTATCTTACCCATTCATCGCTACATGAGATTCAAACTCTCCATCAACCATCTCAATAGATAGAATATGGTCTCCGAAATATGCTCCTCCTTCATAATTAAACTCTACTTCACCATCTCCAGTAAAATACAGAGACAATAAATTTAACTCATCTCTAAACTGCTCTTCAGACAATCCTTCGTTCTTTTCACTATACACATCATACAGCTCCTCTACAATAAGATCTTTTCCTTCTGCATTGTATTTCTCTAACTGAGCTACTACCTTATTGACATCTTCTAGAATCTCTTCTAACTAATCATCGCCATTATAAATAGAAAGATTAATTACTTCTTCACCTAAAGTATAATCCATCTCTAATGTTTCTTCATCGTATTCTGATGCTTTAAAATCTTGTGCTGTTAATTTCATATCTATTTTTTACTTATTGCTTTATCTACTATAGTAATCAATTCCTGTGGAGTCATAAACTTTTGCATGAATTCCTCTAAACTTCCTTCATTAGTAACTTCCATAAAGAACTCTTCATGATCTGTACCGAATACTGTTGGATTCTCTTGATTAGGATCATCTATACAAATATAATAATGATCAGGGAAACCATAACTATAGAATAACTGTATCATGCTTGGATATTTTGTACCTACTACTTTCTCTATCTCGCTTAGGTTAACAAAATCCTCATCCATAAAATCAGTATTCCATTCCTCATAATCCTCCGTTCCTTCCTTATAGGGTGTAAAAGGAGCTGCTGTCCAAAACATCTGCCCTCTTCCTTCTTCTGTATTTACATAATAATGAGCTATCATCTTATTAAAAAAAGCCTCTTTATCAGTTGTAATCAGCTCTTGATGAGCATCAACAAACTCTCCTAAACCATAAATAGGCTCTTGATCCTCTTCATCTGCCCAAGGTGTATCCTCTGGCTTCGGATATAATACTGTATCGAATGTAATCGCCATCAAGTCTTCTGCTAATGACTTTCTTTTTACTTGACTAATATCCCCACCTAAAGCCTTTATTCTATCTAAAATTGTTTGTTTCATATTTCTAATCTCTTCATTTTTATTCCCACACTCTCCACTCAGGAGAACAATACCCTGTCATCATATCTAATACATCCTCTATCTTATCTCTCCACTGAGGGACTTCATCATATACATTGCCCGATGCTGTAAGTATCTCTATCCCTCTTTCTTGTCCTCCGCCTTTCAACTTGTAATCTTTTAAGTAAGCTAATACTTCTTTTGTAAAAGCCTGTTTTTCTTCACGTACTAAATCTAAAATATACTTTCTTAATTCTACCTCTAATTGTATTTGAAATAGCAGTTCTTTTACTTGTCTGCCCAAATCCTCTGTGTTGTGATAGAGAATAAGATAATCCGATATACCAGACATTGTAGTAGAATGTGATGCGTCAGCCTGACGTAGATAGACTACAGGTTTGCCTTGTGCTTTAGCATATCCAGCTTCTATACCTATCCCAATTCCCTTATTTGTAGTCTCTGCAAACAAACAACAACTCTCATCAATATCCTTCATCGCTTGCATCATCATCTCTTTCTCTTGATGAAATTCAAACTTATAGTGCTCTATAAACACAAAAGGGCGATAACCGATTGTATCTATCTGATATTTTAGTTGATTCATCACTTCTCTAAGCTCCTTTTGCATAGAAAAGCTACACGAAATATATATTTGTTTCATAATACATTAAATCCTTTCAAATATATTTAAAATCCTCTTACATTCCTTAACAAAAAACAAGCAATACTACTTAAATACCCTTTTGATAATCAACAATATAACAACCTTATTCTTAAATAACAAATATCTTTATACAAAAATTACACTAAATGAAAAAATTAATCTTATTGTGCTTAGTATGTATAAGTGCACTATTTACCTCTTGTAATAGTAGTTCCAACGATTATTGGATAGACAATCCAACAGAAGAACCTATCACTGTCTATATCGATGATACTGCTTATGATATTCCACCTGTAACTATGATACAAATTTCCTTGGAATATGGTAAACACCAACTTAAATACAACGATCAAGAAATCACTATTCACAATGGTGGTCGTGTCAATAAAGGACAAGCGATTATCAATCCTACACAGAGCACTTACATATTTTACAAACAACTATTTATAAATGAAAATGATCAACGAGCTACTGAAGAATTTATTGAATGGGCTATAGGAACACAAAGTGACTCTGTTCGTTTAAAAATAAATGATTCTATTGTGACTGTATTTATTCCTTTCAAACCTTGTAATAAGCTAATTATTGACAAACATGACTTTGATTGGAAGTATAATTTAGATGAACCTATGCCTGAAGGTTTAACATTAACCAACCCTATTATCACAAGAAGTAACCGCAGTCTATTAAATGACCCTAACTATCAAGCAGGGAAATTCCAAGAGACTGCTTACAAAATATACAGAGAACAAGAATTTAAAGACTATCTTAAAACGGTGAATGATGCTACAATAGAATTCTTAGTCGAGAAAACACCTTATGCTTCATTACCAAAAGCAAAAATAGATCTAACCTTGCTAAACGATATCTCTGATCCTGAATACAAAAAAGCATTAGAGGCACAAGTACAAAAATTTAATCAATGGTTAGATGCTAAAGGAAGTAAATCTACTGATGGGTTTAAAGAAGTTCTTATGGGAAGTGAACTAAACAAATTAAAATCAGAGTTTGCTAAAAAACACCCTAACGATTTTACTTTCAGTAAAGCAAGTAATGAATTTGAGGAACAAAAAAATATATTCATGAGATATCAACTTAATATTGTAGAATAATACTATATCTCAAAAACAATATTAATAAACTAAGGCTGAGTATAAAACTACTCAGCCTTAGTTTATTCTACTCTATCTGTCTTAATATCCCTGTATCTCTGATACTGCCATCTCTGGATAGAATTAAAGCTTTAGATACAATCTCTGTAGTCTTAGGATCATCATCTACAAAAGGTAAGAACAACTTCCCTCTATCCTGTGTATGTACAGGCTCGATATACAAGTGTTTTCCTGGTATCAAGTGAATCACACCACTACCGACATGTAAGCTATAGGTTCCCTTAGTCCCTGTGATAACAAGGTGACGTTCTTTATACTCGATATTTGTTAGTTTCAATAATCGTGCTGTTTCTCTGACAACAGCCATGCGCATCTGTACAGTAGATAGACTTGTCTCCGGATCTACTCCTCCTACATAAGCGACACTTACTACCAAGTCAAGATCTCTCATGACCTCACTAAAGACAATAGGATTAACCTCTGTTAAGGCAATTACTTCATCGGTAGAAGCTTTAGTGAATAAGATATGTTCTAAGCTGACATAGTCTCCATAATCTGCATTGCTTCCCCCTGAATAGTCAATATAAACTTCAACGCGAATATCCTCATCAAAATACAGCTTACTGTAATTAGCATAATATTCATATTGCCAGTTTCTGGTCTTAAACAATCCTAAAGTCTGTTTATCTTTAACCTGATAGCCAGCATAGCGATTAGAACTACCTATACTTGTTTCTTCTGCTTCGTTGTGTAAATACAACTCTCTAAACACTTGCTTAAAGGGCTGTTCTATTTGTTTATCAAACAAATAGGCCTGTATGTTAACCCACTGCCCACTTTGATATAAATCATAACAGTGTACTATCACGAACTCTTCCTCTCCTTGTACATCCATTACCTCTCCATCCATAGTAGTAAATACTCCCTCTACAAACAAACCGTAAACCTCACCACACTTAAAAACCAACTTAGCCAAGTGGTGTTTAATAATCGGGTGTAGTAACAACTTCTGCATCTCTGCATAAGAGAACACATCCTGTCTTAGCATCGCCTGCTCTAAGTTCAGACGAGAGCGACTATACTGTTCTTTCAGTGCCTTCTGACGTTCTACTAAATCTATGATTTGTTCATTCTTTTTCAGTTTAGCAGGTATCGCTTTTAAGGGCTTATCCCCTTTACTCTTCACTGTCAACTCTACTTTTCCCTCATCAGAAACCGTCAAAGAGAATGTATACTCATCTAATACCAATTCCTTGTAGTTCTCCAGAATAGACTGCACTTGTACGCTCTCCATAGACCATTGAAAGCGCACTGCATCAGTATACCCTGCTGCTCTCGCGATGTTCTGCATCGCTACGTTATAGATCTTTAAGTCATTCTCTTGGCGCATAGCTCCATACTTCTTAGAACCTTTTTTAAACTGTTCTAATAACTCATATCTATCCATCAGGTCTCCTTCTCTATCTGTCTCAGATAAAGGAAACAAACCACATGCACGTACATAGTTTCTATCGCGTTTAGAGATAACTCTCGTTTTCAAGTCTTTCATAGACACCTTGCCTAACAATACATCTGCATACAACTTCACACGAGTATGTCCCTCTACTGCCATAAACTTAGTTGACTCATAAAGCATCTGCCAACGTTCTTCTCCTAATACGTGATAAAAACTAAAGAACCAATCTATATCTACTACACCTCCTTCAAACTCCTCTAACGCTATAGCAGAATAGCGTTGTATCTGTTTTTGTATCTTGTTTCGTTCCTCTTCTTGTTGATTGTCCAGCAGATGAGCGAACAGCCACCATATTGCAGACTCTAATCCTTGCCAATCTAAATAAGTCGTAATGTACTTTATCCACTGCGGACATGCTACAGCCACTTCTATCCATTGTGCTGCACTGAAGTTTATCTCTGTTACTTGAGCATTAAACATCTCTTGAGTATCAGTACTTAGAGGTGTTGTTCTACGAATAAGTTTACTATAGATTTGCCCTAATTCCTTAATCGTGATTTGCATCTCAGCATAGTAATAAATACTTTCTTGTGAAATCCCAGTCGTTTTTACCTTATGCAATAACCCAAAGAAATACTGCATTCCTTCTATCTCCTGAAAGTCAAAGACAATATCAAATACCTTAGTCGTAGGGTTATCCCTATCCATAACCTGTTGTAAATAATACGCTTTAAACTCAACTAAGACTTGCTGTACTTTATCAGTTATAAATCGCCTTGTTAAAGGAGGTAACATTGAACTGAAATAAGACTTTCTATTATCTATGGTAACTAAATACTGTATAAACTCATCTCGCGTAATTTCATTCTTATCACAGGCAAAAGCCATCAATTCAAAAGGCAACAGATAATAACTATCATCTGCTTTATTACAATTCAATTGACGCCAACGCAATAGTTTGAAATATGCTAAACACTGTTCTTCTGTTAAGTCCTCTATAGATATAAACTCTGCATACCAAGATAAATCCGTATAATCGACCCATGTATAGCTATACTCTTCTCCATAAACAGAAGTGCGTACTTCTATATCTAAAACCTCTTGAGTAATACTGTTATAGATTGTTTTTAAACCATCTAAACAATAGGCTGTTTTTTCTCTAAATGGATACTGATAGGTTAGGCAAGTAAACACCGTTCCCATCGCATACCAATAGTTGTCATATTTAGCTGAGAGTTCATTATAAAAATAAGGTAACTTCCCTTCTAATAATGGTTTTACCAAATCTGGAACCTCTATTTCTGAAGTAGCACAATGCAGCAAGAATAAGTCTAAAGTATCCAACTTACTATCTACGAACCACTGATCCCATACTTCATACAGTGGGTAATCTTGGAAGTGCTGTTCTGCTGTCCATTCACCATCATCTGCATAACCATGCATCTTCGTGAAGTGCGTTCCTAAGAGTACCTTCTCTGCTTTTCCATAATTAAAATGTTCATATTCATACGTAGCATATTGTTTTATCACCTGCTCAAGACTATCTAACTCACGTACTACCTCCTCCCATTTCTTAGAAAGTCCCCAATTATGTGCAATGCGCTGACTAAATAAAGTATTCTCTTCCACTGAAGGCAATGTGATAGCACTCACCACAGTAGCATCGTATAATGCTATATCTGTATCTTGTCCTTCTTCTCCTTGACGTCCATAGTCTCGCAAGAGTACTAAGTATTCTTCTTCCTCTTTTGAATATTTAATATCCAGAGCATCTAACTGTGCAAGCCAAATACCTAACTGACGATGTATTTCATCTCTCTGAGCAAGCACCAATAGTCCTTCCATTGCGGCTAAACGTTGATTCACATCTTCACTCAGTATCAATTGCTCTAATAGTCTATCCTTAAAATCATCTTGTCTTGAGATTAATAGACGGATAAAGTGCTGTTGTGTCTTTTTAAACTTCCCTTTAAAGTATGCTACTATTTCTTCTTCGTCTTTACTTGATAAGGTAGCGATTGCTAAGAAGCGCATACAACCAAAGGCTATTGTTTCTTTGCGCTCTTTCAAATAAGCGAAAGCTAACTCATTTTGTACTTCATAGGTAGGCTGTATCTCTCCTGTAAAACTATATCCATATCCCTGAAGCCCATATTTTTTACCTCCAAACAACAAGACATTTAATAATTCTTCTTTAAACTCTGTAGTAAAAGTGTTTCGCTTATCTATAAACAGTCTCGCCTTTTCTGATGATTCTTCTGTCAAATACAACAATGAAGTCAACAACTCTTCTTTATTCAATTCAAAGCTTCTGTAATAATCTGGTATTACACTACTCTTCAAGATTAGTGTCTCTCCACTTTTATACTGTTCATATAAGTCATAAAATACCTGATAGACCTCTTCATAATTTTCTTGTTGTATAAAATACCTTGAAGATCTGCTTCCTTCCAAATATTGGTTTATTCGGTTTAGAAGCATAGCGATAAACTCTTGATCTCTACTTGCTAATACTTTACTAAATAGAACAGACTCTACCGTATATTCATTAAAGTTAGGTAAGAACTCTAATATTACAAGCTGAAACTTGCGCTCTACTTCCTCAAATGCACTCTCTACAAAGCCAAATGCCATCTCTCTGTGTATCCACAGATAACAGTGCATCAATGCGTAAAACTCTTTTTCGTTGAATGTAGATAATTCTTTATCATCAAAATACTCATAGTGATTTATAGTATAAATCATCAACTCACATAGTCGCTTTACATTATCTTGTTTGTCATCCTCTACATGACTTCTAAAGTGGTATGCTAACTCTGTACGCACGGCTTCATAACGCACTAAATTATGAGAGAGAATAACTTCTAAAAAATACTTTAAGTTAGCTACCTGTACATGTGATAACAACCTTGTAATATCTTGTCTAATTCCCTCTTCGCGCCCTGCATCTACAAGAATATCTTTTACCTTCTCCCAATACTTTGATTGTTTTGATGCCATTAACATCAATAAAAAAGAAGGTGTCCATCGCCCATATTCATTATCTCCATCACAGATATCTTCTACTGTTTTGCTTAATTCCACATCTCCCTTATCTAAAGCTACTGCCCATACATAAGGAAGGTAGTTAGGTAGCGAGAGGTGCATACTATACTCCACCTGCTTATGAAGTGGCAACTCTACACTATAAGAATCATAGTTATGATTGTCATAGAACGATATGCCATATAACAGTCCTGAAATAACATTACATTGCTTTAAGAAAGAATGCTCTTGATTACGCCATGTCGCTTCTTTTATATCATATTGTTCTCCTAAGATATATTCATCTACTCGATCTAATAATTCCTGTACCCAAGGCGCTAACCTCTCTCCAAAAAAGTATACCAATAAAGCGTAATACTCCGCTTCTCGCCACATCCCAACAGAATTACTTGCTAACATCTCTACAAAAGTCTCATCATGACGTGTAAACACCTTAGGGCTATAAATAGAATCTTCCGGATCACTGCTATTGCCAGTAAAATGTAGTCCTAACATAGCGATATGTGGTTCTAATTTCACACCTACATAATCCTCGTTATACACCATCGCATAAAGCTCTTTATGCATCTCTGCGTAAGTACGGTGATCTACTTGATAGTCTCTTAGTATAGTTACAATATTATTATTCATCGGGGTCTGTTTAAAAACTAGCTTTTAAAAAATTAAGGGGAATAAAGACAAAGGCATTAGTATCATTTAATACAATGACCTCTTCTAATGACAGCAGCTCTCGCTCTCCACAAAACAATAAGAACAACTGATCTTCAAACGCCTGTATCACGCGCTGTACTTCTTCTGCTATATCGATATCTCTGTACTTCTCAGGTGACTTGAAGCGAAGTTTACTACTAAACAGAATAGTATCTAATGCTTCTTGTGTAGTGCTTAATTGTTCTACAGTATCGCGCTGTTTGAACCTCTGTATGTGTTGCTCTACCTGCTGTATCACTACGGCACTAAGAAACTCTCTTACCGTAACTGCTTCAGTAGGCACTGCTATCACTATCGTCAGTCCCTCTACCTCATCACTTAGTCTATTCAATTGTTTGATCTGTATATTCACTCGCTTTACAGCCATAATCACTTTCTTTTTCAAAGAGGAAAGATAAGACTTTTAGCAAAAAAGTAAATAACTATAACTGGCTATATTCTATAGCAAATCACACATATTGACACCTCATTCCCCATTCTCCCTTATGAACACAACCTTATTAATACATAGACAGTGTCCTTTAACCTACCGTTATCGGCAAAAAAACTACCTAAATAGATAAATTATTTTAAAAACTTGCCGATATCGGCAAAAAACTCATATAAGCAGATAATTTATTTCAAAACTTGCCGATAGTTATAAAAGATAGATACGAATAACCTATTTTCTAAAAATAGTAATTAGCGACATCGCATTTAATCTAGTTATTTCGTACCTTAATACTATATTTCACATCTATTATACTCATGGAAAAAGCTATCAAAATCACTATTGCTGTTTTACTCTTAATGTGTCTTTTAAAATTACCTTATGGGTTCTATCAATTCGTTCGCTTTGTGGCCTGTATAGGATTTAGTTACTTTGCGTACAAGTCTTATTATAGACAAGAAAGAACGGAAATGTTTATCTTTATTGTACTAGCTCTACTGTTTCAGCCTTTTTTAAAAGTCGCTCTTGGTCGTAGTATTTGGAATATAGTGGATGTCATAGTTGCTATTGGTCTATTTATCAACATTCCTAATAGCAATAAAAAAATAAACCGCGAATAGAGTGAATCCATCCGCGGTTATATTTTATTTTAATGACTAAAACTCATACACATCTAATTTCTGCTCTTGATCGAAGATTACCTCAGCA
This sequence comes from Myroides odoratimimus, assembly GCF_038039805.1. Lineage (GTDB taxonomy): Bacteria > Bacteroidota > Bacteroidia > Flavobacteriales > Flavobacteriaceae > Flavobacterium > Flavobacterium odoratimimum_B. Next base: position 69,414 of record NZ_JBBPHK010000009.1, on the reverse strand, counting down.
TGCCCACTTGGTGCATCATAAGGTGCTTTTTCTAAAATAGATGGATTAGCAGGATAAGTTCCATCAGCATATACCAACTTCTTCCACTCCCCTCCAGACTTTACAGTTAAGACTTTCCAATCATTTTCTACAGTAGGCTCTACAAAAATAGCTCCTTGCATCACTGTAAACTTAGTAATTAACTTATAAGTTGAGTCTAACAATAACATCGTGCATCCTCCTGAGCCACAAAAATATGTTCCCTCTAAGCTTACAAAAGTTTCTTTCTTCCCATCTCCATTTAGATCTACAGTATACAGCTTAAACTGACGATCTGTATCTGTCATCACCTTCAAATCTGCTTCTGTCAGAAACTCATTCTTCAAAAAGTTACTTACTCCTAATACAATGTCTGATCCTACAGCATCAGTTTTAGGCTCTTGAAACTCTATAACCTCTTCTAAAGGTTCTATCGTCTCTACCTTCTTCTCTTTCTTACAAGAGACAAATGCTATTCCAACTAATAATACAGCAACAATACTTACTCTTCTCATCTTTTTTTATTTTTTTTAATGATATACAAAGGTGACTAATTAATTCAATTGTAAAGTCTTTTTAACAACATTTTGATGTTCTTCTATGTAAAAAAAGAGCATTACTTTTTTCTTATTTCACTAAGTATTCGGTTAATAAAGTTAGTATTACCAACTTCTACTTTACTTTTTTTTCCTAAAAACAGTAATTATCTGTTTTTGAGCAAAAAAACAAAAATAAATGACCTCTTTTTTTTATTCCACAAAAAACACAACACACTTAAAAACAATATATTACAAAAATAATTTATATATATAGAAATATGTAATGGTACTCTAACCCTAGCAAAATAGGGGTTTCAATTCCTATTCTTCGACAATACATGGACAATAGCCCGAGAATAGTGGAGCTAAGGCAAGCTTTGTCCAACAATACTCCTTTTATACTCCACATATTTTCCTTTAAGTAAAGATTCAAACTACCTTATCATTAGATCTACATACTATTACTCTTTTGTGGATTAGAGATTGAAAAAACACTTTTTATTCTTCGTTTACTTCTACACCACCCTTTCTATATTCACTATATTATGGCAACAAAAAAAGCCTTAAAACTTGTGCTTCAAGGCTTCTATGTATTCTTTTATTTCTTATTTTTTCTTCGCTACTCCCCTAATTACTTTAGCTATTCCTCTGTGATATAGACCTTCTGAAAGCTCGATATCTACTTCTTCTAGAGTAATAAATTCGAAATCGCAGAAATCCTCTTTTAATTCTTCTACGCTATACAGCATCGTAGGGTTACTAGGTCCTCCTACATCGGGATTCTCTTTTTGTTTATAGATATGCTCTTTAGCAAAAGCTTCTAGTATCAATGTGCCTCCTATTTTGACATAACTTCCTAACTGTCTGTGATAGGCCCTCCTTACACTCTCTGGAAAATGAGCATAAATTAACGCGACTGCATCTACTGATGCCTGTTGATAAGACAGCGATTCAACATCACTGACGAGATAATCAATCTCTACTTGATGTTGTTTAGCTAATTGAAGTGCTTTATTCCTAGCTTCTATACTTTGATCAAAGGCTTTTACACTCCATCCTTTTTGCGCTGCATATACTGCATTCCTCCCCTCGCCTTCCGCTGCCATTAATATAACCTTCTTGTCAAGACTAGGCTTGAGTACTTCTTCTAGATAGGCATTAGGCGCTATCCCATAAGCATATTCTTGTTCTTTATATCGTTCATCCCAAAACTCTTTCATGCTTATCTTCCTTTTACATTAGCGACTTTAGTCCATGTTCCACCATTTATCACTTGTGTATATCCTTTCTGCTCTAGCATACGCTTCGCCTGACCACTGCGCATTCCACTTCTACAGAATACGACTATCTTATTTTCTTTAGGTAATTTATGCAACTGTGATCCTAATGTATCTAATGGAATATTCACAGCGCCAGGTACAGAACCATCTGTAAACTCTCCTACTGTACGTACATCTACTAGCATAGCTCCCTCCTGAATATAAGCGAATAGTAACTCTCCCTTATCTAATCCTAATAACTTGTTTATAAAACCAAACATAGTCCATTGTTGTTTAAAAGAGTAAAGATATGACTTCCCTTGTAGGTTAACTGTAACTTAGGTTACTGTACTCAAAGAAGCCTTTTATTTAACACACCTGCAGCCTCTCACTCAAAAAGGTAATTCTCAGACAGTCTCAACCCTTAACACTTTACACATGTTTTACGCTAATTACTTACACTAAACAAACATTTAGACATCAAAATATGAAAAGTACCCAAAAAGTATATACCTAAGATTTGGAGGTATCAGATATTTTTATACTTTTGCTATACATAAGAATCTTAAGTATGAAAAAGCAACAACAATTATATAAGGGAAGCCTCAATGCCATCATCATGAAACTACTGGATCAGAATGGGCGAATGTATGGGTATGAAATCACGCAAAAGGTAAAGGAAGTAACAGAAGGTGAAATGAGCTTGACAGAAGGTGCTCTCTATCCTGCCCTTCACAAGTTGGAAGCTGACGGTTTTTTAGATGTAGAACTAGAGCGTGTAGATGGACGAGTACGCAAGTACTATAAGCTCACAGAATCTGGAGTAAAAGAAACTACTTCTAAAATGGAAGAGCTAGAAAGCTTTATCCGCAATATGCAGAACATTGTCAACCTAAAATTGACATAATTGGCAACCACCAAAGACAAAACACAATGAAAAAACTTACTATAAACCAACAACAACTAATTATTGCTGAGATAGCAAGATATAATGTGCGTTATGCCAATCTTAAAGAAGAATTGACAGACCATATCTTCTGTGAAATAGAAGAGCTATATCATACAGGATACGAGTTTGAACAAGCTTTTATACAAGTATTTGATAAATGGCATCCAATGTTGACTCCTAGAAAAGATTTTAAGTATAGACACGTCCCTTCTTTTATCTCTAATACGTGGTATCGCAGAGATGATAACAGATGGAGAATAGCAGGTGTTATCACTTTCTTGTTTGCCTTAATCAACTCACTCTTTTTAAAATTAGATCATACCACCCATAATATTAGCTTTTTTGCAATCAGTTTTATAGGGCTTGTATTATCTGTTCTACTATTCATAAAGAACCGCAAGAGACAGCACTATAGAGCTTCTTATTTGATACTAAAATCTATGGTATCTGGTAGTATACTACTTGTATTCACTCTTATACTTGGTATAAAAGTTTACGGGTATATGATTAACGGCTTTACTATGGGAGACCTTGACCTACTATCATTAGTTGCCCTATACCACTGTATCAATATTATAGTGTTATCTAGAGAAAATAGTAGACAACGTCGTACACAGATTGCTTAAAAAAAGAAAATGCTATGAAAACACTACAACCACTAGAACTAGATAAAATCAGACAAGAACTAATCAACCAAAAGGTAGAGTACATCGAGGTAATAGAAGAACTGACAGACCATATTGCTAATGGTATTGAGCAACAATGGAGAGAATCTAATACCCAAGTATCTTTTGAAGAGGCTTTAACTATAGAGATTAATAAATTCGGGGTTAAAGGATTAAACAAAGTACAAACTCAGATGAATAAAGCTCAAATATATGAGTACTTGCGTATCATCGGTTTAGGTATAAAAGAGTACTTTGTAACTTATAAAGTGTTCTATCTACTAGCTATTTTTATTGGTACGCTTCTACTGTTTAATATTTCAAGTAAATGGTATTTTATAGACAGAATATTTAATGTTGGTTATTTAGCTACGATTGTAACTTTTAATCTAGTTATCATGATAGACAGTGACGGTAGTTGTAAATTACTTTATCTAGGAAATACAAAAAGGTATATTTCTAATGCGTACTATTTACTAGCAAAGCAGTTAACCTATTTCTCTTTAATACCTATGATAATTCTTTGTTTCAGTAAAACTTCTCAACAGTTTATCTATTCAAACAGCGCTTTTATCTGGATACCTAAAAGTATTCTATTTACACTCTTGTTGATTATCCCTTTCATCATTCTCAATAAACTGAGACCTATGGTACTTAAAAAAAAGAATGAACTATCACAATCTAAAGTAATATAACTAATTACACTATGAAAACACTACAACCACTAGAACTAGATAAAATCAGACAAGAACTAATCAACCACAAGGTTGAATACATAGAGGTAATAGAAGAACTGACAGACCATATCGCCAATGGTATAGAACAACAATGGAGAGAATCTAATACCCAAGTATCTTTTGAAGAGGCCTTGACTATAGAGATTAATAAATTTGGGATTAAAGGTTTAAGCAAAGTACAGTCTACCATCCTGAACATAAAGATACAAGAGTGTGGTCTAGTTGTCTTAAAAGGAGTAAAAGATTGTTTAACTTCTTTTAAACTATTAGCTGTAATAGCTGTTGTTCTTTCTTTATATTCATTAATGACACTAACACAGCATTCACTATTGTTAGCATCGCTATCTAACTTAATAATACTTATAATTTTTGGTATAGGACAGGTAATTGTTTTTAGCGAAACACTTAAAGCTTTGCAAAAGTATAGATATATGAATGGTTATAAAAAAACCCTTAATGATAAAAGTTATAGTATCATAGCTAGTGTTATATGTATAATAGTATTTGGAAGTACTCATTCTATAAAGAATTATATGTCTGTAACTGACAACGGAATACTACCACTAAGCTTTATATATACAACTAAGAGTGTGCTACTTACACTATTACTACTTACACAGTACAGTGCATACTTCTATCTAAAACCAAAATATGTTAGAGATAAAAATAACTTACTAAAAACTAACTAGTAACTAAAAATCACTATGACAACACTATCTACTGACCAAATAAAACAAATAGAAAAATTCTTAATCACTCAATACAATATCAAGTATCAAGATACTCGTGATGAGGTACTCGATCACATTGCCTGTGAGATAGAAGAACTAATGAATGAGGGTTTTGGATATGAAACAGCTTTTAAAAAGACATTTAATAAATGGCATAATGACTTAAAACCACACCCGTTTATAAGATACAATAATGTACCTTCTTATTTAGGTCGTCAATGGGTAAAAAGAGATGTGTTCAATATCATCCTAGCCATGCTAATAGGTATAGGAGTACCTTATATCTTTAAAAATATAATAGAAGATTATCATTTAGCGAATACAATAGGAATATTTACATCCTTGACTAGTATAATGACAGCATTATTTATAACTATTAAGTACTATGGAGTCAAAGGATATAGAATAAGTCAACTAAAAAAAGATATATTGGGTTATAGTGGTATTTCCTTATTCTATCTTGTATTTTTTTGGGGAGGTTTTACGTATAAATTGATTCCTCTACTATTGATTATATCCTTATATCAACTATATTACATATTAGAAATAAGCAAGTTAAACATTCGAACTATTAACTAGGTACTTATGACAACACTATCTACTGACCAAATAAAACAGATAGAGGATACTCTAATCTCTAAATACAATATCAAGTATCAAGATACTCGTGAGGAAGTATTGGATCATATTGCCTGTGAGATAGAAGAGCTAATGGATGAAGGTGCTTATTTTCACGAGGCTAGTAAAATAACAATAGCTAAATGGCATAGTCAACTAAAGCCTTCTAATTGGGTGATCAACAAAACGCCTAGATTTATAGTTAGTCCATTAATTGTAAAAGATATGCAAAGTATTGGGCTACTATTTGTTTTAGCTATATTCACTACCTCTATAATTCATGTCTTTATCAAAGATCAATTATTCATATTAGGTTTAGCTTTAGCTATCACAGGTTTTCCTATGTTAGTAATGGGTTATCTCAAGTATAAAAAGAATCGTTACGCAAACTTTAAACTGGATTACTACACTGAATATACCAAAGGCGTTGCTTGGTTTAGTGTATTTGTTTTAGATGGTATGGTATCTTTATATTATAGTTTCACGAGTACTTTTTCGATAGTTTACTTAAACCTAACATTCTTACTACTAGCTATATTCTTATCAAGTATAGCCATTTACTTGACCTCAGAATACAGTCAAGAATACAACAGTGTTTCATCTAAAATATTATAATTATGAAAACACTTACTATTAATCAAATAGAAGAGATAAAAGATTTTATCATCAGTAAAGATGTGAAGTATTACGAAATAATAGAAGAACTTACTGATCATCTAGCTTCTTCTATAGAAGAGAAATGGTCTGAAAGTGACAATAATAGCTTAGAATACCTATTAGCTAAAGAATATGACAACTTTGGTTCTTATAAATTCTTATCTATTCAAGAAAGTAGAGAAAAACAAAAGTTCAGAGAATATAAACATATGTTTTTTAGATCTTTAAAAGAGTTTTTCACATTTCCTTTAATAGTTACAGTTATAGCTATAGTTTTACTCATTGCAGCATTACTTCATTGGATAGGTCAAGAATTTAAATTCTTAACAATGATATTTATACTGAGCCCAGTTATTGTATTCTTTTATAGCTATGCAAAAGATTTAATGTTACGCAAAAAAGTGAATAAAAAACTACTATTAGACAGTACTTATTCATCTGTTATGAGTTTTTCGTTACTCTCGAATACAATCTTCTTTAATATCATTATGCAAGGTAAAAGGCTCTTTGATTTACCTACTACCTATGATTCTATAGGAGATTGTTTATTAATGGCCTCAGGTATTACCTTAACTATACTTAGTATATATGTAAGTCTTAATATCATCAAGCCAACCTACAAAAATGAAAGAGATAGAATATTAAAAACTATTAACTAAACACTTATGAAAACACTAACTACTGACCAAATACAAGCTCTACACACTTTCGTAAAGAAGCACTATATAGAATACTATTATATCGAACTGGAGCTAGTCGATCACTTAGCCAATGGAATAGAGTCTCAATGGAGAGAGGATGGTTCACTTACTTTTGAAACAGCGTTAGACAGAGAGTTTAAGAAGTTTGGGGTATTTGGGTTTAGTACAATCATTGAGAAAAAGGAGAATAGTCTATCGCATTTTTATCTTGGTATTATTCTAAAAGAAGTTCTGCGCTTCCTGCATTGGCCTAAATTACTCTTAACGAGTGCACTCTTTTATATCATATATACATCGCTTAATTATCTATCAACTATGTTTGAGAATAGAGATATAATCTCTGTGATTATATGGAGTCTAATGCCTCTAGTTTTCATTTATTATATCATAGAGGCGACTCAAATTAAAAAGCTTCATAAAGCGACTCAAAAGAAATGGTTTATGGATAGAATAAGATTATCTGTAATAGCATTTCCTTTATCTGCTCTATACATCACATATTATTTCGGAAGGTTTATAGCTAATAAGTCTATTGTGTTATCAAGTGTACTTATCTTATTCGTAGGACTCTGGATATACATTACATACAATGTTATATCTCCTAAACTCAAACTAGAAAAAGAAGCTACTATCAAGAAGTTTAACACCCTATAACTACTGTTATGAAAACACTATCTACTGACCAAATACAAGCTTTACACACTTTCGTAAAGAAGCACTATGTAGAATATTATGATATCGAACTGGAGCTAGTCGATCACTTAGCCAATGGAATAGAGTCTCAATGGAAAGAGGATGGTTCACTTACTTTTGAAACAGCACTAGACAGAGAGTTTAAGAAGTTTGGGGTATTTGGGTTTAGTGATGTAGTGGACTCTAAAATAAAACTGGCAACGAATAGTTACTTAAAACAGATGTATATGGTCTTATTAAGTTTCTTCACCATTCCTAAAATAATTGTTTCACTAGCTATATTTTTATTGAGTTTCACTATTGGTTTAGCTTTGCCTAATTACTATTTAGAAATATTTACAATCACATCTTTTATACTTCTTTTAAGCTTTATTGGTATGGGGGTCAGATGGCAGATAGAACTCAAACAGATCAATAAAGAAAGTAATAAGAAGTGGTATTTAACTAGAGTGGCTACTATGGCTCTTGGAGGCCCTGTAATACTAGTTATAACTCCTTCTTTTAACTCGATTAATCTATTACAAAACTATATTTCATCGATTGGCTTTCTCATTCTAACCTCCTTTTTGATAACCTTATTAATACTATGGATTTATATCTCTCTTTTTGTATTTATACCCTTTATGCGCAAAGAGATACACCATTCCATTCGACGACACCAATTAACTTAAACACACCTTACTATGATCGCATTAATCACTAAAATTGCGTTGTACATCTGCAACCTAGTATTACATTGGCTATAAATACACCTTAGACAGTGTGCTATTTTCTATAAAAAAACTACTTTTGCAAAAAATAAATCAGACAGATGAATATCAAATTACTTGCAATAGGAAAGACAGACAGTAAACCATTACAAACGTTAATGGATGAATATATGAAGAGATTGTCTTTTTATGTAAAGTTTGACCTAGAGGTAATTCCTGATATCAAGAATGCGAAGAATATGTCTGAAGATCAGCAGAAACAAAAAGAGGGAGAATTAATCTTATCTAAGATAGGCCCTACTGATCAGCTAATCTTACTAGATGATAAAGGAAAGGAGTTTACTAGTATTGGCTTTGCTGATGAGCTACAAAAGAAGATGAACTCTGGTATCAAGACCTTAGTATTCGTAATCGGAGGACCTTATGGTTTCTCAGAAGACGTGTATAAAAATGCAAAAGGGAAAATATCACTTTCTAGAATGACATTTTCCCATCAGATGATTCGTTTATTTATTATCGAACAGATCTATAGAGGATTCACTATCCTGCGCAATGAACCTTATCATCACGAATAGGTTTTTGGTGAACGGTTTACAGTTTACAGTAATCAGTTTACGGTTTACGGTGAACAGTTAATCGGTTTACAGTGGACAGTTTCACAAAAAACGGTTTCACGGTTTCACAAACTAACGATTTCACAGTTTCACGATTCGACTAATAGATTAAATCTGTCTTTAAAAACTTATCTACTACTTCTTTTTCTACAAAGAAAATACGAGTCTGTAAATAAGTTTCGTATGTTACGTCTTTATTCACTCCTAGTTGTAGACTATCTTTATCCTTTATAGCTTCTATTAATTGGTCTTTAGTTACTGACTTGCCTTCTACTAAAAAGTTATTAGCATCTTTTAGATATACTACTTTATCTAAAGAAGTAGGTCCTACAAAACCAAAGTCTAAGTCTTTAATTGGAAAAAGAGAAAGGTGTTTGTGTAGTGTATCAGCATAACTTAGATATACTCCCTTCTCATCTCTATGCATATTGTCTTCTGCATATTTGTGATCTTTAATTCTCTTGATCTCTTGTAGTACTTCTTTAGCATTCAAATCGCGTTGAACAGAAACAATATAATTTGTACCAGCAATTCTGTTGGCATCATTTAAATTAAAGCTCTTTCCTTCTTCTCCTGTTTCAAAGTAAATAGGTGAATGATCATCTATTCCTTCTTCAACGATAAAAGAAGCTCTACTTAATTGCATTTCTTTCTTATTACAGCTCACTAATAATAGTAAAGCAGGTATTAATAGTAGCACTTTTTTCATATACTCAATTGTTTTATTATTTCTCTTGTTTGCACAGCCTCTTTCACATCGTGAACTCTTAAGATATGAGCTCCTTTTTGTAAAGCTACTGTATTTAATACTGTTGTTCCGTTTAATGCCTCTTGAGGAGTAATATCAAATAACTTATAGATCATCGACTTCCTAGATATACCTACTAAAATAGGCAATTCAAAAGAAGATAACAACTCCATTTTACTCATCAGTTCATAATTTTGTTCCAATGTTTTAGCAAAGCCAAAGCCTGGATCTAGTATGATATCGTTAATCTTATATTCTCTTGCTTTCGCTACTCGCTCTGAGAAGTATATTTTCACTTCTTTTACTAAGTCATTATATGTAGTCATAGACTGCATAGTCTGGGGATTTCCCCTCATGTGCATCATGATATAAGGCACTTGCAACTCTCCTACTGCTTCTAACATTTTATCATCTAAATATCCGGCAGCAATATCGTTAATCATAGATGCTCCTGCTTCTATCGTAGCACGTGCTACTCCTGCTCTGAAAGTATCAATAGAAAGATGAATGTTAGGAAACTCTTTTTGAAGTAACTCTACAATAGGAACGATACGGTCTACCTCTTCTTCTTCACTAACATACTCCGCACTTGGTTTACTAGAATAAGCACCTACATCGATAAAGTCAGCGCCGTCTCTTATCATCTGCTCAGCATGACTCAGAAAGGCATTATCTGTCTTATACTTCCCTCCGTCAAAAAAAGAATTAGGAGTGATATTCAGTATTCCCATAATTTTGGGAATACTTAAATCAATTAATTCCCCTTTACAATTTATTGTCATCGTGTGTAATACATTATTTTTTTGTGTAGTTTTATATAATAAAAACAACTAAAATACTTTTGCCTCTTTCAAAGGGTTAGTATTATTAGTATTTTTGAAAAAATATTACACAAATATAATCCAAATGAATACGACTTCTACTCAATTCGACCAAGTAATTGCGATATGCAGAGATTTATATACGAAGAAAATGAAAGACTACGGATGTGCATGGCGTATCCTAAGATTACCTTCTTTAACTGATCAAATATTTATCAAAGCACAAAGATTGAGAAGTATTCAAGAAAATGAAGTGCGCAAGGTAGATGAGGGAGAAATTCCAGAGTTCATAGGCATTGTGAACTACTGTATCATGGCTCTAATCAATTTAGAAATTGGCGTAGCTAATCAACCTGATCTATCAGCAGAAGAAGCAACTGCTCTTTACGATAAAAAAGTAGCAGAGACAAAACAATTAATGGAAAATAAAAACCATGACTATGGAGAAGCTTGGCGTGATATGCGTGTAAGTTCGCTTACTGATCTAATCTTACAAAAGTTACTTCGCGTAAAACAAATCGAAAACAATCAAGGAAAAACAATTGTATCAGAAGGAATAGCAGCTAACTACCAAGACATGCTTAACTATTCTGTTTTTGCATTGATACACTTAGATTTACCAAACCAATAAATCACTGTTCTAACACAATCAAATAACTATGAAAATAATTGCTCAATTGTCTCGAATCTTTGTAGGAGTATTATTTATCCTATCAGGTTTAGTAAAGTTAAACGACCCTATGGGTTTCTCTTATAAGCTTGAAGAGTATTTCTCTGAGGCTGTTTTAAATATTCCTTTCTTGGCTCCTTATGCAGTAGGGTTAGCTGTAACGCTAGTTATTGCTGAAGTAATTCTAGGAGTAGCTTTGTTAATAGGATATGCACGTAAACTGACAATTGCTCTATTATTCTTAATGATTGTGTTCTTTACTTTCCTTACCTTCTACTCTGCATTCTTTAATAAAGTGACAGACTGTGGATGTTTTGGAGATGCAGTACCATTAACACCTTGGGGGTCATTTACTAAGGATATTGTCCTACTGATATTGATTTTAATCATTATGAAGTACAATCAAGTGATTAAACCCATCTTTTCTAATAAAGTCAATAGTAGTATTCTTATAATAACTTTAGCACTATGTAGTTTTATGGGTTATTGGGTGCTAAACCACTTACCCTTTAAGGACTTTAGAGCTTATAAAGTAGGTACAGATATCGCTAAAGGCATGGAAATACCTGAGGATGCGCCTAAAGCTGTTTATCAAATTACGTTCTACTATGATGTAAATGGAGAAGAACGCAAGTTCTCTGATAAAGAATTAACTAAATTACCAGAAGGTGCTAAATACCTGAGAAGAGAAGAGAAACTTATCTCTGAGGGATACCAACCTCCTATTCATGACTTGACTATGGATAAAGACGGCTTTGACCAATTGCCAATGATGTTAACCGAGCCAAAATTAGTAATGCTTATTTCGTATGACTTAAATAGAGCTGACGAAAAAGGGTTAGAAGCGATGAAAGACTTTGCCAATAAAGCAATTGTTAAAGGATATGTAGTCGCAGGTATGACAGCTTCTAATCAAGACTTGATAAAACAGACAGTTCAGAAGTATAAATTGCCTTTTGATTACTACACTTGTGATGGAACGACACTTAAAACAATAGAGCGCGGTAACCCTAGTATCGTTGTTTTAGAAAATGGAGTGATTGTAGAGAAAAAACATTGGAACGACAGAGAATCTGTAAACTTAAAATAAGCATTATACCTCTTGTTAAGTTATTTTTTAAAGAAACTATTATACGCTTTCTTCACCTTACTAGGTGTAGTTACTGTAGTATTCTTTTTGTTTAATATTTTACCTGGTGATCCTGCCAGAATGATGTTGGATCAAAATGAAAACTCAGAACAATTGTTAGCAATTAAAAAGAAATACGGCTTTGACCAGCCTCAAGGGAAACAGTATATACTCTATCTAAACGACTTATCCCCTATCTCTATTCACAGCAATAATGAAGAGGATTATAGCTTTAATACAGCGGATAAATATACGGGAACAACTCTTTTTAGTACTGCGAAATACAGCCTAATGCTAAAAGCTCCTTATCTACGAGAGAGCTTTCAGAAAAGTGGAAAAAAAGTGAGTACTATACTCGCAGAGACTCTACCCAATACAATATTACTAGCAGTGCTAGCTATAGGCCTAGCTTTATTCATAGGAGTACTTTTAGGGATTATATCTGCACTATTTAAAAATACATGGCTAGATAAAACAATAGCTATTATTAGTACTTTTGGGATGAGTATTCCTTCTTTCTTTAGTGCTATTTTATTTGCCTGGATATTTGGGTATGTACTGCATAGTTACACAGGGCTACCTATGACAGGTAGTTTATATGAAGTAGACGACTTTGGCGAAGGAAGACATCTAATGCTAAAGAATGCTATATTACCGGCAGTTGTATTAGGAATAAGACCTTTAGCTGTCGTAATTCAATTGATGAGAAACACATTGCTAGAAGTCTTAAATCAAGATTACATCCGAACTGCTAAAGCAAAAGGGTTAAGTACCTCACAAATCATATACAAACACGCTCTAAAAAACTCCTTAAACCCTGTAGTTACAGCTTTATCAGGATGGTTTGCTTCTATGTTAGCAGGAGCAGTATTTGTAGAGTATATTTTTGGATGGAACGGATTGGGAAAAGAAATAGTAGATGCTTTAAACACATTAGACTTACCAGTCATTATGGGAGCCGTACTTATTATCTCTTCTTCTTTCGTAATCATTACTATTTTAGTAGATTTGATATATGCTTATCTCGATCCGAGAATCAAGTTAAATTAGAAACAATAAAACAGATATATAAACAATGAAAAAGATATTTTTAGCCCTAGCATTAGTCGCTATTACATTTGCCTCTTGTAAAGAGCAGACTCAAAAAACAGAAGAAGTATCAACTACACTACAAGAAGACGCAGATACTACACCTGAAGTAGAACAAGTAAAAGATACAACTGCATTTGCCACAAGAGCATTAGAACAAGACTTCGCTGAACTAGATGGCAAAGCTATTACGTTACAACAAATCTTAGATCAACAAAAAGGTAAAGCTGTAGTAATCGATGTATGGGCTGCATGGTGTCCTGACTGTATCAAAGCTGTTCCTACGATGAAAGAGATTAAAAAAGAGTTTCCTAGCGTAGTTTTTGTCAATCTTTCTTTAGATAAAACAGAAGAAGCTTGGAAAGAGGCTATTGAAAAATACGGTATTGAAGGTCTTCACTACTACTCTAAAGAAGGGAAAGGAATGAAAGGAGACTTCGGTAAATCATTAGATTTAAACTGGATCCCACGTTATATCGTTGTTGATAAAGAAGGTAAAATTGCATTGTACAATGCTACTGAGAAAAACTTCGATCAAATAAAAGACTTACTTAAAAAAATTCAATAATATGAGACATTCAATCGTTGCGGGTAACTGGAAGATGCACAAAACTTATTCAGAAACGCACACTCTATTAGACGAGTTAATTGAAAAATTACCTTCTGGAAAAGAAGTTGAAGTGATTGTAGCTCCAACATTTGTAAACTTAGCTAGTGCTGTAGCTCACCTAGAAGGTACTAATGTACAAATAGCTGCGCAGAATATGCACCAAGCTGAAGGAGGCGCTTTCACAGGAGAAATATCTGCACAAATGCTTACTGCTATTGGAGTTGAGACCGTTATTATTGGACACTCTGAAAGAAGACATTACTTCCATGAAACAGATGCTGTATTAGCTGATAAAGTAAATACGGCATTACGTCATAATATGCGCGTAATCTACTGTATCGGAGAAGAACTTAAAGACAGAGAGAACAAACAATTCTTAAACGTGATCTTCAATCAATTAAGAGACGGTTTATTCCACCTTACCAAAGAGCAGTGGAGCAATATCGTTATCGCTTATGAACCGGTATGGGCTATAGGTACGGGAATGACTGCTTCTCCAGAGCAAGCACAAGAAATACATGCATTTATCCGTCAAGAGATTGAAAGAAAATACGACAAATCAGTAGCTGAAAATACTTCTATTCTTTATGGAGGAAGTGTTAAACCTAGCAATGCTCAAGAGATCTTCTCTAAGCCAGATGTAGACGGAGGTCTTATCGGTGGAGCAGCTTTAGTAGCTGATGATTTTGTAGCTATCGTTAACGCTGCTAACTAATAGCACTTTATAATATTCTTAAAGGGCATAAACTATCAAGTTTATGCCCTTTTTATATGACATAATTTGTACATATTGTCTTATTTCACACTTCTTTACGAAAGTATTCATCCTCTATTTAAATAGATTCTAAATAATTATAGTATATTTGTAGTCTATTAAATAACAATATAATGACTCATACTAACGATATTATCACTTACAGCCAGTCCCCTAAAGCCTTAGGTGGTATTTATGTAAAAGATCATACGCATATAGAGCAGAAAAAAGCTATCATTAACCATACCCATAGAGATGATTATTACGTGATTTCTATTGTAACTAATGGCGAGATGAGAATGGACTGTGAGATGGAAACATTCACTGCTTTACGCAATAATATACTTATCGTTAAACCTCATCAAATACACAATGTTAGACACATTAGTGATGACTTCACTGGTTATCTTTTAGGCATACAAGAGTATAGGATTCCTAACGATATCAATGACTTGTTATACACTCTACCTGAGAGTCAGCAACTTCTAAACATAGAAGAAGATGAGATGCAAATGCTTGCTACTACTTTTGAATTAATGAAGAAGCACACTGCTAAGGATAGTCAACATAAGATGCAGATTATTAATGGACTATTCTCAACCGCATTGTACAGTATTTGTTCCCAAACAACACATAATTTACAAAACAACGAGTTAGGAGTTCAATCACAACCAACAGTGATTACAAGTAACTTTAAACGTTTAATCACACACCAGACACACCTGAACCTCCCTTCTTATTTTGCTAATGAGCTCAATATTACGACAGCACATCTAAATGACTGTGTGAAGAAAACAACGGGACAGACAGTTAGTTATTGGTTAAAGAAGTCCATACTAGACGAAGCCAAACGTTTACTTTACTATACGAATAAACCTGTTAAAGAGATTGCCTTTAATCTAGGTTTTGAAGACCATACATATTTTTCTCGTATGTTTAAAAAGCTAACTCTTCAAACTCCGTTACAATTCAGAGATACTGTAAGAGCTTAATTCTTTTTGTGAATTAAGCTCTTTTTTAATAAAACTTCTGTTCTACCTCTTTCTCCCCACTAGCCGTTCTCCTCTTTTTATCCAATCTTCTCCTTTTAAAGTTTTACTCTTAAAGAACTGATTATTCAGACCTTTGTAACAACAAAAAAAGAACAATATGCCAAAGATTCCCAAACTAATAGGTACGATAGTTAAGACAGCATGGAGTAAGATGTTCATCACTGTAACTATCACTAAAAAAGAACAATTGACAAATGAATTATTGAGAATACGATTTACAGGAGATCTGTCAAATTCTAAATATGAAATAGGACAAGCGATACTAATCCAGATATCAGATACAGAATATCGCAATTACACTCCTAGTACCTTTAATAAAGAAGAGGGATACTTTGAGGTAATATTTCATCAAAAAGCCAAAGGGCCTGGTACTACTTTTTTCAAAGAAATAACTGAAGGTTCTAAGCTTATTTCAAGTCTTCCTAGAGGACAAAATGTATATGATTCAAATACTTATTACCACTTCTTCTATGGAGATGATACTTGTATTGGTTTCTGTCAAGCCTTACAAGAAGCTATGAAAACAAACAATCACAAACTAGAGGGATTACTCGAAATCGACAAAGCATCCACTGCATATGCGAATACTTGCTTACCTAATATGGAATTTATCCAGAAATCAGAAGATACAGAAGTGTATCCTGCGGTAGATTATCTAGATTCTATTGATCCATATCGATGGAACAAATTAATACATGGACAATTCTATTTAATGGGCAATGGCAAAAGCATTCAGAAATTCAGAAAAGCACTTAGAGCAAAAGGAGTGTCTTCTAATAATATAATTACTCAACCTTTTTGGGTACAAGGAAAAGTTGGCTTATAATAACTAGATTATAGAAATTAATGTCTATTATCCAATTCAATTTACTCAATAAACAGGCGACACCTACGGAGGACAAGTTAGATTAATTTGTTCTCCGTAGCTATTTTTACAAGTTCAAACATATTCTTTGCTTTAAACTTTTGCAGTAAATTCCTTCTATGGGTTTCTACAGTAATAACAGAAATAAATAGTTTATCAGCTATCTCTGCAGAAGTTAAGCCATTAGATACTGCGTGTAATACTTGCTGTTCTCTTTTAGTCAAACGAGGCAATTCTACAGGGTTAGATAATTGAGTCAACATAATCTCTTGTACTTTCTTACTCAAGACTAATTCTCCATTAATAGCTCTTTCTACACATTCGACTATTTCCTTAGCATCAGCATTTTTGAGAATATAACCATTACCCCCATTTTCTAAAAATCGAAAGATAATACTCCTCTCTTCCTGATTGCTTATACCTATCACTACAGTACTAGGGGATTTCTGTTTAATAATTTTACAAAAGTCCAATCCACTACCATCGTTGAGTACTACATCGAGCAATACTATATCTATTCTATTCTCTTGTACAAAATCAACTATCGCTCTCCCATTGCTAAAAAAGAATAATTGATACTTCTCACCTACTTGAAACAATGATTTCAATCCTTCTAAAATCATTGGGTGATCATCTACTATAGCTAAAGTAATTTTATTTTTACTACACATTACATTCTACATTTATCGTTGTTCCTTGCCCCGCTTGAGACTCTATAGTTAATGTTCCATTGATTAATTGTACCCTACTCTCTATATTTTTAATACCTAACCCATATACTACTTCGGTAGTGTCAAACCCTACTCCATCATCCTCTATTGTCAGAGTCAATAAGTCTTCGTTTTGGCTAATTTGTACAATCACATTATCTGCCTTAGCATATTTAATTACATTGCTCAATACCTCTTGTGTTATACGATATAAAACTAACTGTGTCTGAAAAGGAATAGTCGTGCTTATATTAAATGCTTCAAACTGGATAATCATTTTTTCATACGTCATAGACCCACACAGTTCTTTTAAAGCTATTTCCAATCCTAGATTTTTTAATGTCTCAGGCATTAAGTTTCTAGATATCCTTCTCATTTCTACAATAGACTTATCTATTTTATCCAAGAGTACACTTGATTCACTTGTGTCTTTAGAAGAAATAGACATCCTTATATTGGCTAGCATACCTCCCATACTATCGTGTAGATCTTGAGCAATGCGTTGTCTTTCTTGCTCTTCTCCTATTAATACAGCCTGAGAGGCTTCATACTTTCGCTTATTCTCTAAGTTTATCAATTCTTGTTTATGGCTTATGCTGATCTGTTTATTTAGCTTTTGTTGATTTTTATAATTTCGAAAAACTAATATGGCTATGATTACACTTAGTACTAGCCCTATTGCTAAAAACAGCATACGCATATTTCTATTTTTAGCAATCAAAGCATCTTCCTTCTTTTCTTGCATTAATTGATTAATCGTCTTTTCTTTATCATGAGTATCGTGTATAATCTCTAATTCGTTCATCTTTTCCAACAGTTTTTGTTGTTGGAGGCTATCACCTAATACACTTGATTTCTTCATCCATTGATAAGCTTCTTTATAATCGCCTAACACCTCATTAACAGCAGCTAATTGCGTAAAAGTTATTTTCCGATTAACGGCTTCTTTACTCAAGATATTATCCTTTAAGATCTGTTCTAAAATAAGCTTAGCTCCTGTGTAATCACGCTGCATTAGATATACATTATAAACGCGAAAATAAAGCATTTGAGTTAGCTTAGGTTGTTTCATCTGTCTAGATAATTCTATCCCTTTATCTAAACTTACTAGAGCAAGTTTATATTCCTGTCTAGTGGTGTGATACATGGCTAATTGATAATAATAATTGGGATACTGTCTCGAATTAGGATATTGATCTATAAGTCGAGTAGCTTTATCTAAATACACCTTAGCATCAGAGCTATTAGCTTGATAACAATAATTACTCACTAAATTAAAGTAGGTAATCAAGTGAATAGTTCCCTCTTCTGGCAATTCCTTTAGTACTTCTAAAGCTTTAAAGTGGTACTCTTCTGCTTTATCAAATTGTCCCACTGACATAAAGGTCAACCCTACTTGTGTATTAGCATAAGCTAGATATAACTTATTCCCTGCCTTTTCACTTAAAGGTATACATTTCTCTGTTAGCATTTTTAGTAAGACTTCATACCCTTTATCCTCTACTTGCACGTATGCGTAGTTATACCAACTTCGTATTAAAACATCTACATTTTCCTTATCCTCCTTCAGGTCTTTAATCGCCTCTTCATAATATCGCCTCGCTTTGCTTTTACTCCCTTGATTAGTCTCATAAATCCCTTGATAATAAGCTATCACACCTTTAGACAACAAATGCTTATGAGGCGAAGACAATACCTTAGTCAGCGCATCCTTACTTTTCACACTATCTGTAGGAGCATAAAGCTCTGATAGAAACAAATAATTCTCTAATCTTGTCTTTTCATTCTTACTTGTCTCGATTTGTTTATTTATCTCTTTAAAGTAACCTTCTTCATCTAGAGGTAATAACTGCTGAGCATAACTAAAAGAAATGAATAAGGTAATAGAAATAAGTAGATAAAAGTTTTTCAACATGGAATAGCGTATTAAAATACAAATATCACAATAAAAACACATTCATCATTTACTATTCAAAAATTAATGGTAAACCATTAGAAACAGATTCATGGTATTCTGTGATTGTCATAAAAAGCCAATCTACTGATATTTGTAACTCACATATAAAACAAAACAAAAAACATGAAAAACTCAAAATTAAGAACTGCTTTTTTAAGTGTATTAGCCGTTTTAACATTAGGCTTATCTACTACAGCTTGTAGTAGTGATGATAATAGCACTGACAGCCCAGCTTTAGAAAAGAATACTTACAAAGTGACAGTATCCTTAACTAATGTAGGTGAGAATGATTTTGTTTCTCTAACTTATGCAGGAGGAACACTTAACGGAAAGACAGATGTATGGAAAGTAAACGGTAAAGTTAGAACAGGTGAGTCTGCTATTAGTTTAGCGAAGAACGACTTCGGTGCTGGTACTAAAACGTATGTAATCGAAACTACTGAACCTATCAACGCTTTTGCTAATAGTGTACAGATTATTAACTATGGAGAGAGTTTACCAATCAACTATAAAATAGAAAAAGGAGGAAAAGTATTGGTTAATGAAGAACTAACTTTATCAGGAGATGGTAAAGACTTCTCTAAACAATACGCTTTCTAAAACATTCTTATTACTTTCTCAAGTATTGTTTAGTTACTAGAGCATCTTTATTATTAGTTGTCTAAGATGTTTACATGAGATGTTTGTTAACGATTACCCACTATAGGTGTTAGTACCTATAGTGGGTAATTTTATATTTAAGAAGATACTACATTCTAATAAATTAGCCCCACAATTCCTTTATTACCTTCTGTTTAACTCCTTATTACCATAAACTAATAAGCTATCATAAGGGTTGCCAGTTAACCCTAATAACTGTGCAAAAGCAGGCTCTGTTTTTATCCCTGCTTTTTTCAGCTTTATTACTTCTTGCCTAAAGTTTTCTCCTTTCTCGTTTAAGATGACATATTCAATGAGCATATGTCGATAACCATTTTGTTCTTCTACAGGTCTAGGTTGAGCGAATAACTCTATAGGAAATTCTTCTATTGTAAAGTTGACTACTACAGTAAGCATACCGCCTATTTCTGTTTCTCTCAAAGTATAGTCTTCTATAAACGAAAACGAAAGTTGTACCGTTTGTATAAACTCCTCTTTATTCTGATAACAACAAGCAATATCTAAATCACTCCCTTCAATAGCAATATCTATCGGAAAAGTACCAATTAATACAGGATCAAACTTACGTAACTTATCCATTACTAATCCTTGTTCTAGTACCTCAGCTATTCGCTGTTGTACCTTGTTTCCCTCTTTTAGATAGCTCAGCTCTTTAAAATTAATATCACTCACTCTTCTATTTGTTATTTAATGTGCACTCATTTTAGAGAATACATTGATTACAACTACCCCAGCTATAATCAATCCTAACCCTAACACAGCAGGTACATCTGGCTTTTGGTTATACAGTAGTATCGCTATCAAAGTTACTAAAACAATACCTACTCCTGACCATATCGCATACGCTATCCCCACAGGAATAGTGCGAAGAGTCTGACTTAGACAATAAAATGCAGCCGCATACATCACTACAGTCAATACACTAGCTCCTAATTTAGAAAATTGTTCTGATGCTTTTAAAGCACTTGTACCTATTACTTCACAAACGATAGCTACTGCTAAAAACATAAAATTCTTCATATATCATTTATTTACGTCACAAAAATAGCCCTCAACAGAGGGCTACTTTTTTGATATATGTCAAATTCTTCTGATTCTACTCAGTGTTTCTTGGGAAATACCTAGATAAGATGCGATATTTCCTAAAGGAATTCTATTCACATCACTCCCTAGATCTTTTAATAATCTGTGGTATCGCTCTGTGGCAGACATAGTCTGAAGTTGAAAAGCTCTATCTTCTAACTCTAAACAATAGTCTTCTGTCGCACGACGCATAATAAGATTTAGCTCTGGATACTCTTTAAAAAAGCGAAATATAACTTGGTTTGGAATCGCATGTACCACACAGTCTTCCATACATTGTATAAACTCAAGAGAAGCTTTGCTCTTATACATCTGATAAGTAGATCCCATGATCGTTTGTTCAAAAGCAAACCACACATCTATCTCTTGATCATTATGCATATAGAATCCACGCACAAAGCCTTCTTCTAAAACATAAAGACTACCTGACAGCTGTCCTTTTTTTAGTAAGTACTCCCCCTTTCTCTTATAAAATATCTGAGTATTTTTCTCCAAAGCTTCTTTACACATTGGTGATAAATACCCGTATTGCTCGAATAATCTAATTAACATATTCATAGCGTTCCTTCGTTATAGCCTTTTATTTCTCAAGTCTAATATACCAAAAATTTGGCACACCTTCATCTAAAAATGTATCGACTACTTTAAAACCTACTTTTTCTAACACATGTCTAGAGCCATCATTACCTACTTCAGAACTAGCATGTATCGGTAATGTTGTCAAATGTTTATCTGCATATGCTAAACACGCTTTTGCAGTCTCAGTAGCATATCCCTTACCCCATGCCTCGTAGATAAAGCGGTATCCTAAATCTAAGTATTCAGCCACTCCACTAGGTCCGTCTTTTAAATACTTAAATCCTGTCCACCCAATAAAAGTATTCGTTTCTTTCTCTATCACTGCCCACCTACCGATGCCGAAGTCTTCATATTGCTGACGAATAAATCTAATAACGCCGAGCGCCTCTTCTTTACTCCCTATCGGCTTCTTACCTAAGAACTCTAACACTCGGATATCTCCGTCTAAAGCCAATATTCCCTCTGCATCTCCTTCTTCTAAAGGGCGAATTATCACTCTATCAGTCTCTATTATTTCTTTCATTCTCTTCTTTTTTTAATTGATTCATTATGAAGGTTACGCGTTCATCTACTGTCCCTTTAGGTACCTCTATTAGGGTGTAACCATATCGTTGATACGTTGTTTTCATTGTCTCATAAGTTGCCATAGCGATCTCCATATCCTGTTTACGTTCTTTGTCTTGTGTATATATTTCTTCCCATGGAGGTAAGATAAAGACAGTTGGCATATAGGGAAGACTGGAAGCGATACTATGCTGTGCCTCACTTATATCTAATCCTTCTAATACGGCATAGCCTATACTATCGAGTATTCCTCTGTCCCATAATATAACCTCATCCGTTATACAATGTTCGTAAACATAAACAGACTGAGACAACATCGCTTCATAAAATAATTGTTTATTCTCCCAAGGCAGTACATCACTACCCAAAGCTTGTTCGCGCTGGATAATAGCCCTCCCCACTTCAGGCATTACGGTATATCCTTGAGCTTCTAAGGCATGAAGTAACGTCGTTTTTCCGCTACCTGGCCCTCCTGTAAATATATAGAATCGTGGTATGTTCATGTATAAAATATGGTATTACTCACTCTTATTGATAACCTCAACAAGAGCAAAACTGTTTTTACTGATACTGGTATTCTTAGGAAAAACGAAAAGCAATCACTGTAGTAGCACCTACAAACTTTTCTAAAAATGAAGTCATTAAAATAGAAGACAACCTTAAAGTAGTAAGGCAAATTTACTCAAAATATCCTAATCCCAAAAGAATAAACGCATTACCACCTCACTATAGATATAGATTTACACCTCATATTCTATTCACTCTATACTATAATATACGCTATATATAGACTCAACTAGAGGCACGGATTATACTTTATTATCTCATATATATAATCCGCATCATACTTATTTTTCTGCTACGATAGCATAGACCAATGGCACTTTATCGCCAAAAGGAGCTATCTGAAACTTCTTAGGAGCTATCTCTACTACATGGTTAAAACAAGAATAAGGTGAATAATTATGTTCTTCGAAGGTCTTTATTTGCAATTGATGGTCTACTAAACTCTGTACCACCTCAGCAATACTGTGATTCCAGCTAACACTCTTTAACTGTACATCTGCACTTCTATCTGCATAGGTTCCGCTTTCTGTTTCTACAATATCCTCCACATTAAAGTAAGAGTACTCTACTTTAGTAAAGTCATAATCATACATCCATACAAAAGGGTGAAACTCTACAAAAACAAACTTACCTCCTGGTTTGACAAACTTAGAAACTACCTCAGCCCATTTATTCATATCTGGCAACCATCCAATAACCCCATAGCTGGTATATACGATATCAAACTGCTCCTCTAACACCTCTGGAAGTTGATACACATCACTACAAATAAATCGAGCATCTAGTCCTAACTGTTGAGCTAGTTCACTCCCTTTTTCTACAGCTTTATCAGACAGATCTACACCTGTTACATCTGCTCCCATTCTAGCTAACGAAAGCGTATCTTGTCCAAAGTGACATTGTAAATGAAGAATCTTCTTCCCTCTAACATCTCCTAACAAGTTTAACTCTATCTCATTTAGAGAAGTCTCCCCTGCCAAGAAATCTTTCATATTATAGAACTCAGAATCTACGTGCAAAGCCACCTTTTCATTCCACGTTTTTTTATTGATCTCTATATAATTATTATTTGTGTCCATGATTAGTTTACTCTTTCTATTTTAAGAGGGTTAAAAATAATAATTCCTATTTATAAATCTTCCACAGAGGTTATCTATTTTAAGGATATACAGAGACCATTAATATAATTTTAAAATTAAAACTCTTTTTTTACTAGTTCAACAGCATTATTTATAGAGTTTTTCCCTTCAAAATACTTTGTTTTTATCTCTTCAAACTTCTTTTCATCCTTTATTGTCTCTTTTAACGTAGAACATAGAAAATCATAGTTTGTAAAATCAGTCTTTGTCATAAGAATCTTTCTTAACCAACTCCACATCTGCATATCTCCAATTTCTTTTTGTATTGCCTCGAATAACAAAGGTGCATAGTAATACACATATAACTCTCTATTTAAATACTCTTCTTGAGACTTTATTTTACTGAATGGAATAACAGCCTCTTTAAACTTATCTAATGCATCTATCTTTCTAGATACTATCCCTTTATAAATATCCTTACCTAAGACATCCTTAGTTAATTGCCAAGATAGATATTCTGCAAATCCTTCACTCATCATATCTCCTAACTCTGAATTAAACACCTTATAAGTCCCAAAGTAATAATGTCCTAATTCATGTGCTATAAAAGGTCTAAACCAATTCTGTGTCTTAGGCTTAAAAATACTTTTCAATCCATTATTTCCCCAACCAATAGTATATATACTAGGATAAGATACAAACATCCAAGCATTGTTCTTGGAAGTAGGTGTAGTATTTATAAATACCGTTTCTTGTTCAAATGGAATACCGATATTATTGGTATAATAATTTTTAAATGATTCTATCAAATGCCCAAATTCTTTTATTTGACTTTCATCAATATCAGGATTTAATAAATAGGTATTATCAACTTTTGAATATTTATAGTCTCCACTAAAAATAGCTAATTCTTGAGGTACATCACTTTTAAAACGATGAGTTTGATTCTTCACAGGTATATTCCCATTAATATAAAGCGTAGTACAATCCTTACATGTTAACTCAATATCATATTTTACTTTGTCATAAATTACATCCTTATCTATATCGTATAAAACAGGATACCAACCTGATTGATTCCCATCTGCTCTAACAGAATAATTATTAAAAGCTATATTACCTTTCCAATCCTCTCTACTATAATTCTCTATAGTATCAGTAGCTACAGGAAATTTACCCACATATTTTATCTGCAAAGATTTAGGTAGAAACTTGCCTTTCTTAGTATTATCTGCAAAATAGTAAGCTAATGTTTCTCCTGTTGAAGTTGAATCGCTAAATGATTTATCTGCATAAATTAAAAAGTCATTTGGTTCCTTACTTCTAAAATGTAAAGGATTCATGCCTGAGTTTAAACGAATATAATAATTCTTTAGCTGCGGAATATCTGATAAAGTCAAGTCACATTCAAAGGTTCCTTCTTTAATAGAAATATTAACTTTTCCCGTTAATAAGGGTGCATTTTCTTGAGCAAATGAATACATTGATGTAAAGAAAATCAATACTAGTAAATATGCTTTTTTCATAATATAATTTAGATGTGTTTAGTATAGTCCAAGATAGATAAAAATAAAACACTGACAATTATAAAGTTATAAGATTAATAACATAAAAAACTTACTTCAATTAAATATAAATTCTAAATACAATAAACAACCCCATAACTTATAATAAACACATATTCTATATCCATCGTACTACTCTATTTTTCTAAACACATCCTGACACATCTTCATGACTATTTATCAATATAATTCTCTTCCAACTCAATAGAATCACAAGAGCTAATTCAAGAACAATAGCTGGATAATAAAAGGAGTATCCTTCGACAAACCATCGCTTTCCTCCACTATTCTCTAGGTATTGTCCATGAATTGTCCAAGGATTTCGCTACATACCCCATTTTTACTAGGGGTATAGCAGATATTAGTAAAGTATAAAAAACAAACAAAACACTAACAATCAATATTTTAACATAAAAACCATCTAAAAAAAATGATACATTTTTTTAAAATATTGGTTGTATAAAGGTCAAAATAACTGCTTTAACTAGAAAAAGAAGGGTAAAAAACGCTATTTACCATTAAAAAACAGTAAAAAGAAGAGAGAGAACAAAAAAAGTACAGATAGTTTTCTCGAATAGATAGTATAACAAAAAGACGCAGTTCTGTGGTGAACTACGTCTCTATCTATATTTATTTTTGATAATATTTCTTTTGCCAATACAAGCTTAGTCTTACAAGAGCAATTAAGACAGGTACTTCTACCAAGGGTCCTATTACTCCCACAAAAGCTTGGGGAGAATGTATTCCAAAAACTGCAATAGCAATGGCAATAGCTAATTCAAAGTTGTTTCCTGAAGCAGTGAAAGCGATAGCAGCATTGTGATCATAAGGTAATTTCATACGATAGTTCATCCAAAAACTGATGGCAAACATCAATACAAAATAAATGGAATAAACTTGCGGTTATACCACTGCTCTCCTTTGTATTTCACCAAGTATTTTCGACTTAAGAACCCTGCTAAAAAGGGAATTCCTAGGTAAATCAAGACACTCTGTATCACTTCACTTATCTCTATATGTACATCATAAGTAGCCAAACCTAATTTGGCAGGAAGTACATTGATAAAAAGCCATACATACACACTGTAAAAAAGCACTTGAAACACACTATTCAGCGCTACTAACATAGCAGCATATTCTTTATTTCCTTTTGCTAAATCATTCCAAACCAAAACCATCGCTATACATCTAGCTAATCCTATCAGAATAACACCAATCATATAATCAGGTTGATCCCTCAAGAAAATAATAGCCAACACAAACATAAGAACAGGACCAATCACCCAATTCAATAGTAAGGATGAAGTCAATGCCTTTTTGTCCTTAAATGCCTTAGGTAATAAGTTATAATCCACCTTAGCTAATGGAGGATACATCATCACAATCAACCCTATCGCTAACGGAATATTAGTACTACCTACTGAGACATATGCCATAAGATCTTGAATGCGGGGAAAGAAATAACCGACCCCGACACCTAATATCATGGCCAAAAATATCCAAAGGGTAAGGTAGCGATCTAAAAATTTCATCCTTTTATTTCTCATCCGAACAACAATCGCTATTAGGTGAACAACAAGATTCTGCTTTTAAAGAAGACAGAACTACTTTAGGTTTAGATACAGGTATACCACATGCATCTTCTGCTAAACACGCTGTCAAGGTATTTTGTAATACAAAGTGCTTATTAGTTGTATCAAAACCAAGATTATATTTACCTATAGTCGACTGCTGGTATTCTACTTCTACTTCAGCATCAACGATAGATAACAAACGCTCTGACAACTCTATTATATGCAATAATTTCTCTGCTTTAAGTTGGTGATCATAGTCCTCAGCTAACCACAACTGGAAACTTACTTTCTGTTCATGTCGAATAGTACCTCCACAGTCAATAAAGTTTTTATCAATCTGCCCTACTTCTGTAATATGAAAATGCGAGGGCACACTATTACCGTCTTCTAATTTAAATACCACGTCTTGCATGGTTGCTAACACTTGTTTTACTTCTGATAATTTCATATTTCTAAATTTTAATACTTATTATTACATCGTAATATTACGATACGTTAGTTTAAAAAAATGCCTTAGCAGCATTCGTTATTTTGAATAGATTGTGCAAAGAATAATCCAAATTCTTGAGCAAATTCATTCCATACAGCATCATCTATACAATAACAGACAGACTTCCCTTCTATACTTCCCTTAATAAGACCACTGTTTTTTAACTCTTTCAGATGTTGAGATATGGTTGCTTGTGCAAGACCTAATTCTTCTACTAAGTCATTACAGATACAGGCTTTCTGATTAATGATGTACTGAAGAATAGCTAATCTGGCTGGATGCGCTAATACTTTAAACATACTCGCTAACCGATTCTTTTTCTCGCTAAACAATTCTGCTTTTGTAATTCCCATAATCTGTCCATTTAATACATCGCAATATTACGATACATTATTGAAATAGCAAAATATTTTAATTACATAAACCATTTTCTATTTAGAGGTAATATATATGCAATCAATATCCTGTAGAGATGCAATACTTTGCGTCTAACATACAGCACTTCAATGAATAACATAGTAAAATACTATTTTAGTTAAATGTTTGACTGTAAAATATCTCTCCTAAAGTATAAAACTTGCTCCCAAAAAAAGCGTTCAAAATAGCATTCTTAGCAACATTAAGAAGAATATAGCTAATAAATTAAAGAAGCAATGTAGTAAACAAAGGATTAACTGACCTTATTAAATTTAGCTTTCTTTCTCTCTTCCATCCCTTTAATTCCTTTTCACGAGCAATAGCATTCAATATCCAAGTATACTTTTCAAAATAGACTAAATCTGTAAGCTTATACCTAGCTGTAAAATTTTGTTTTTTAGTTCTAACAGATTGGATATGCTCATCTATACGGCGTGTAAGATTATTAGTAACTCCTATGTAAAATGTAGTTCTATACTTATTTGTCAAGATATACACATAATAAGTATGATATCCATTAGGGCTATTTTCATTATAATCTTTATACATAATACTTTTTTCAAGTAGCATGCACAAAATCAACGCCGTTCAACAATAATTTAATTAATTATACAGAACTAATATAATGGGATTCTTCGCTACGCTCAGAAAGACATAGTGAGTGGATTAACTAACCACACAGTATGTCATGTTGAGTGAAACGAAACATCACACTAGTAATTGTACACAGTATTTAGCAGAGGATATATTCTTTTAAAATACCATGTTCTTTGATGGTATAAATTTATTAACCAATAAAAAGAGGATGTTCTATAAAGAACACCCTCCACTTAAACAATTAAAAGTACTTATTACTACTAATAAGCTTTATCTATATCAGTTACTCTGATCAATTTCTCATTGACGAATTCATGGATACCGTATTTCGCTTGTTCTCTACCATACCCTGACTTCTTCGTACCACCGAAAGGTAGTTCAGGTGAGATACCTGTCACATGGTTGATATACACCATTCCGGTAGCGATCTGACGAGCGACCTTCACTCCTCTTTCTTTATTCTCTGTGAATACACTACCACCTAATCCATAATCTGTATCATTAGCTAATGCGATAGCCTCTGCCTCATTCTCTACTTCATAAATCATAAATACAGGGCCGAATATCTCTTCGCTATAAGCATCCATACCTTTCTTGATACCTGTTAGAATAGTTGGTTCCATAAACCATCCTTCTCTGTCTAGTTTATTCCCACCATAGACTAACTTAGCGCCTTGTTCTACAGCTTTCTTCACTTGTTTTAATACATCTTCTCTAGCCTTTTCACTGCTTAGAGGTGCTAACTGAGTATCAGCTGACATAGGATCCCCTACTTTCACTTTTTTCACTTGTTCTGTCACTCCCTCAATAAATGCTTTCGCTAATTTCTTATCTACTATAAGACGTTTAGGCGATACACATACTTGACCTGCATTCCATAGTCGACCTTCTACAGCGCCCTTAATTGCTTTCTTAAGATCTGCATCATCTAGTACGACGAAAGCATCACTACCTCCTAACTCTAGTGTCGTTTTCTTAATATGTTTACCTGCTGCAGCAGCTACACTTGATCCTGCTGGCTCACTTCCTGTAAATGCTACAGCTTTCACTCTAGGATCACCGATAATTGCTTCTATAGATGCTCCTGGTACAAATAAATTAGTATATACTCCATCAGGCAGACCACATTCTTTAAAGATCACTTCCATAATCTCTGCACACTGAGGGATATTAGAAGCGTGTTTTAACACCATCGTATTCCCTGCCATAAGATTAGGAGCAGCAGAACGAGTAATCTGGTAGAATGGGAAGTTCCATGGCTGAACACTAAGTATAGTCCCTATAGGTTCTTTACTGATAAATGCTTCTCCGTGTGGAGTGTTTATCTTTTCATCTGCTAATAAGGTTTCTGCATTAGTAGCATAGAAGTCAAAAATGTCTGCACATAATAATACTTCTCCTATCCCTTCACTGTGTAGTTTACCCATCTCACGAGTGATTAAAGCTCCTAATTCTTCCTTACGTGCTCTGAAAGTTTCCGCTACTTTATGAATAATAGCTGCTCTTTCTTTTATCATTGTTTTGCCCCATGTCAGAAAGGTCTTGTCCGCTTTAGCTAAGATCTTATCTATTTCTTCAGATGACATAACAGGATATACTTTTTCTTCTTTTCCTGTAGTTGGGTTAATTGTTTTAATACTTGATTTTATCTGTGTATTCATAATTATATTTTTTTAAGTTCATACTAATTTACTTAATTGAAAATGAAACACTTAAAAACTTATGTTAAAAACCTAATACTGAAGAAAATATAACAAATATAAGTCTGAATAACACAAGCCATTCTTATAAAACAAAGGCTGTTGTACTATAAAAAAATAGTCTTACTAATCTACCACTACCACATTAAGCTATGCAACACTGTTGCAAAGACATAGCTTATGTTTTATCATTTCATCTCTTTCTACTATATTTGTCTTATGAAACAGTTCAAAAGCATATTAAACTTATTCCTATCGCTAATATTCTTAGCGATAAGTTTCTATCCATGTGCGGATAGTTATGCTGCTGTACCTATGTCTCAGAATACGGAGTCTATTCATTTAACTTCAGTTGCACAAACTGATCTAGACATAGATCACGATGCATGTTCGCCTCTGTGTAGCTGTTCTTGCTGTGCAGTGTCTTTAACCCTTGCAGAGGTGACAGATGTAATAGAGCTTCTACCATCAAAAGACAATCACAAAGATCCTATTAATCACAAAGATTCTGTGATTAAGATGGAATACCCTATCTGGCAACCACCTAAGATAGTGGCATAATTACTTCATAGACTTAACTTCTCTAACCTTTCGTTAATAGAAGTCAAACACACTTATTTACATTTAATACTAATACTATCATGTTAGATAAAATCATACATTTTAGTATCCGTAACAAGTTTATCGTGGGACTATTTGTTTTAGGGTTAATCACTCTTGGCACTTATTCTGTGATGAATTTGCCTATGGATACTCAACCTGATATAACCAATAATCAAGTTCAAATTATCACTAGTTCTCCTACACTAGCAACACAAGAAGTGGAACAATTCATCACCTATCCTATCGAGCAGGCTGTAAAGCCTATTCCTAATATAACAGAACTTCGCTCTATCAGTAGGTTTGGACTAAGTGTGATCACTGTAGTATTTACAGAAGACACAGATATATACTGGGCTCGTAATCAAATATCTGAAAAATTAAAAACAGCTGAAGAAGTAATTCCTAAAGGAGTAGGAACACCAGAACTAGCTCCTGTGAGTACAGGACTAGGTGAAATATATCAATATGTGGTATATCCTAAAGAAGGCTATGAAAACAACTATAATAGTATGGATCTGCGTACTATACAAGACTGGATTATCAAACCACAACTGGTAGGTGTAAAAGGTGTAGCTGAAGTAAATACTCTAGGAGGTCAATTAAAACAATACGAAATAGCGGTAAAACCAGACTTGCTAAATAGCATGAATACCTCTATTCTTGAAATATTTAACGCACTTGAAGCCAATAACGAGAATACCGGAGGTGCTTACATAGACAAAAAACCTTATGCTTACTTCATCCGAAGTGTAGGTATGGTGAAAAGCATAGAAGACATCGAACGAATCGTAGTTAAAAATAACAATGGTACTCCTGTACTTATCCGCGATGTTGCAGAAGTACGCATCGGAAGCAGTATTCGATATGGAGCTGTGACTAAAGACGGAAAAGGTGAAGATGTGAGTGGTATGGTGATGATGCTCAAAGATGCCAATACACAAGAAGTGGTCAAAGCGGTAAAAGAAAGAATCACTCAAATAGAAAAAACACTACCTGAAGGGGTAGCAATAGAACCTTTTATAGATAGAACTAAATTAATAGATAAAACAGTTAGCACAATACAAACAAACCTTATCGAAGGAGCTCTGATTGTCGTATTTGTACTAGTATTGCTTTTAGGAAACTGGAGAGCAGGGCTAATCGTAGCTTCTGTTATTCCTTTGGCTTTATTATTTGCTATCTCTATGATGAAGTTATTCGGTGTAAGTGGTAACTTAATGAGTTTAGGAGCGATTGACTTTGGGTTAATTGTCGATGGTGCAGTTATTATTGTAGAAGCCATCGTACATCGACTTCATGCTGGAAAAAATAGAACACTCTCACAAGAGGAAATGAATAATGAGGTCTATACTGCTTCTTCTAAAATAAGAACAAGTGCTTCATTCGGTGAAATTATTATCTTGATTGTGTACTTACCTATTTTAGCACTAACAGGTATTGAAGGAAAAATGTTTGGCCCTATGGCCATGACTGTGTCATTTGCTATTCTAGGAGCATTTATCTTATCGCTTACTTATGTACCTATGGCCTCTTCGTTATTCTTATCAAAGAAAGCAGGAAAAGAAAAACCGAACTTTAGTGATAAGATTATAGACAAACTATACAGTTGGTATAAACCTCTATTAGAAGGTGCTTTTAAAATAAAAAGAATTGTTCTAGCTATTGCATTTGGATTATTTGCCATTGCTTTATTTGTCTTCGGTCGTATGGGAGGAGAGTTTATTCCTACTCTAGACGAAGGAGATTTAGCTACACATATTATCATTTCATCTGGTAGTTCATTATCTCAAGAAATAGAGACTACGACTAAGGCAGAACAGATTCTAATGGAGCGCTTCCCTGAAGTAAAAATGGTGATTTCAAAAATAGGGAGTGCTGAGATTCCTACAGACCCAATGCCTATGGAAGCTGCCGATATGATCATTATCTTAAAAGAGAAAAAAGAATGGACCTCAGCTAAAACCAAAGAAGAACTTATTTCTCTAATGGAAGAGGCGCTAGAAGAAATACCGGGAGTAACGACAGAGTTCTCTCAACCTATCCAAATGCGTTTTAACGAACTAATGACCGGAGTAAGAAGTGATGTAGCGATTAAAGTGTTTGGAGACGATCTAGATCGCCTAGCGAGTATAGGAGATGAAATAAGTGGTCTAATCTCTGGTGTACCTGGCGTAGCTAGTACTAAGCTAGAAAGAGTAAGCGGATTGCCACAGATATCGATTAAGTATAATCAAGATAAACTTGCGTTATATGGACTTACCATATCTGAAATCAGTCAAGTCGTAAGAGCTGGATTTGCTGGAGAAACTGCAGGTGTAGTTTATGAAGGAGAAAAGAGATTTGACCTAGTCGTACGCTTAGAAAGCAATTCTAGACAAGATATTGAAAACCTAAGAAATATGTTTATCCCATTAGCGAATGGGCAACAAATTCCATTAGGACAAATCGCTAATATCGACTATGAAGACGGTCCTCAGCAGATCAGTAGAGAAGATGGTAAAAGACGTATTGTATTAGGATTTAATGTCCGCGAACGAGATGTAAAAAGTGTGGTGAATGACATTCAAGCTATCTTAGATAAAAAACTAGATATGCCTGATGGATACTTTATCACTTATGGAGGGCAATTTGAAAACTTAGTGGAAGCAACAAACCGATTAATGGTAGCTGTACCTGTAGCTTTAGCATTAATATTTGTGTTGCTATACTTTACTTTTAAATCAGTAAAACAGTCCTTAATGATCTTTACTGCTATTCCTCTTTCTGCTATTGGTGGAGTAGCTGCATTATGGCTTAGAGATATGCCATTTAGTATCTCAGCAGGAGTTGGATTTATCGCACTTTTCGGAGTCGCTGTATTAAATGGTATCGTACTAATCGGTCAGTTTAACTCACTTAAAAAAGAAGGTATGGATTTATATGAAAGAATTATAGAAGGAACTAAAATACGTCTACGCCCTGTGTTACTTACAGCAGCTGTAGCCTCTCTAGGTTTCTTACCAATGGCACTGAGTACTAGTGCTGGAGCAGAAGTACAAAAACCTCTAGCTACAGTAGTTATCGGAGGGTTAATATCTGCAACTATCTTAACGTTAATCGTCTTGCCTATTATCTATTACTATGAAGAAAAAGGATTGGGAATAGGCAAAAAAAATAAAGCTATAGTAGCTTCTACTCTATTATTACTAATAGGGATAGGTACACAAGCACAAGAAGTCAAGAAGCTTACATTACAAGAAGCTTTAGAACTAAGCGTAGCCAATAATAAAGGAATAAAAGCAGCAGAGTATAATACAATTGCTCAAAAGCAAATGATAGGAACGTACTTTGATCTAGCTAAAACAGATATCTCAACAGGTTTTGGGTATTTAGATACTAAAGAGAAAAAGGACATTACCTTGTCTATTTCTCAATCTTTCTCTCCATTCACCTATGGAAAGAAAAAGTCTGTTCTAAACAAGGCTTACGAGACAGCGATTATCCAACAGCAAGGGGCTGTTAATGTGACGGAGTATGCAGTAAGACAAGCTTGGGAAAACTTATTATATGCTCTTTCAAAAGAAGTATTACTCAAAGAACAAGCAGACTTATTAAAGGATTTTTCTAAATCAGCTAAGCTTCGCTATGAAACAGGAGAAACAACACTGATGGAAAGTAATGTAGCTGCTGCTAAAGAACAAGAGTTAAGAGTGCTGATTACACAAAATAAAACAGGGATAGACAACGAGACTTCTAAACTTAAAGCTCTATTAAACTTAGAGGAAGATTTCATTCCTATGAACACTGATATTGTATATGACAAACACGAAGCGGACGTTGACTTTGATTTGAGTTTAAACAATACTATTCAACTAGCAGAAAAAGAGATAGAAACAATAGAAGCAAATAGAAAACTAGAGAAGGCAAACTTCTTACCTGATTTCTCATTAGGTTATAATATAAAATCTGATTCAGGAACGGTTACAGGAAGTAATGGACTACCTGTCACTTATGGGAAAGAATTGCGTGTACCGAGTTATACAGTTGGAATTTCTATACCTATCTTCTTTGGTAGTCAAAATGCTAAGGTAAAAGCGATGAAGTATGAAATACAACAAGCTACATTGCAAAAAGAATACCTACACAAACAATTAGAAGAAAATGTCCAACAACAATTTGACATTATCAAAGCACAAGAGAAAGTAATCGATTACTATCAAGAAAATGCTTTAAAGAACGCTGCTCTTATCAAAGATCACGCTAAGAAATCTTATAATAATGGGGATATCTCTTATGTAGAATACATTCAGTCTGTAGAAACAGCACTAGCGATTCAGATGAATTACTTAGATGCTATTCTACAGTATAACCTAAGTCACAATACCCTACATTATTTAGTAAACCAATAATATCAGAGAAATGAAAAAGTCGATTATATTTTTATCAATAGCTACAAGTATTCTATTCTTTAGTTGTAAGAATGCTGAAGAAGATCATTCTGGTCATGATCACGAAAACGAAAAAACAGAGAGCACTACAAAAAAAGAAGAGAAAGAAGAGTCTGCTAATAAAGAGGTAGAGCTTAACCAAGCTCAATACACTGCTTCTAACATTCAACTAGGACAAATACAGCAAAAAAACTTAAGTGATGTCATTCGCGTAAATGGTAATACTGAGCTTCCTGCGCAAAGTCAGGCTGATGTATCTTCTTTTTTAAGTGGTACAATCACAAGTATCAATGTAAATCTAGGAGACTATGTAAAAAAGGGACAGACTATAGCAACAATAGATAGTCCTGAGTATATCCAGCTACAAGAGGAATACCTCGTTTCTAAAAACACATTAGAATATTTAGAGCTAGAGTATAAACGTCAGCAAACTTTAAGAGCAGAGAATGTCAACTCTGAAAAGACATATCAGAAGACTAAATCAGACTTAAATATAGAACGCGCGAGATACCAATCTTTAAGCAATAGACTAAGTTTAGTGAATACAACTCCTGGATCTATCTCTAAGTCACTGAGAATAGTCTCTCCTATATCTGGAAACATTGCCACTATTCCTGTAAAAATAGGAACTAATATTATGGCAGGACAATCGTTATTTACTATTGTAGATAACTCAAGAATTCACTTAGATCTACTGGTGTATGAAAAAGATATGCCTTTTATCAAAATAGGACAAAAGGTCTCTTTTAATTTTACTAACATCAATAAATCTGAAGTTACAGCTACTATCTTTAGTATCAATAAATCTTTTGAACCTGGTACTAAAACCGTAATTGTACATGCTAATATAGACAATGTACCTGAGACTCTTATACCTGGCCTCTATGTAAATGCATTAGTACACATCGGAGAAAAAACAGTAGATGCTCTGCCTAATGACGCGATTGTAAAAGCAGATGGACGTGAGTTTATTTTCATCTTAGAAGAAGCTCATAAAGAAGAGAGTGGTATGTCATATCACTTCCAAAGAATAGAAGTAAAAACAGGAGTATCAGAATTAGGATATTCACAAATAGCAATCTTACAAGATATTCCTAAAGACAGTCAAATAGTGTTATCTGGTGCTTATTATATCCAAAGTCACTTGATCAAAAACGAAGGAGGCGGTGGACACGCTCATTAATCTAGTTATAACAAATAAAGGCTATCATATCGATAGCCTTTACTCATTCATATATCATGCTCTACAGAATCTTATTATTGCTTAGTTATAATCTCATCAGAATTGCGTACAATACTCCATAAATACAGCAATTATTCGGCTATATACAGCAAGAAAATATTTAGTATTTATAATAGTACTCCTTTACTCACTTATAGTTTAATAGCTTTAATCATTCTATCATTCCCTACCATATCTTTTCTTAACTCTACAGCTGTGAAATCAAGTGATTCAAACAATGTTTTAGTTTCCTCTCCTAAGTATTGGTTAATCTCATAGAATAACATACCTCCTGTTTGTAAGTCGTTATTGGCTAGATGAGCTATTTTTCTATAGAATATCAGAGGATCATTATCTTCTACGAATAGAGCTAGATGAGGCTCATAATCTAATACATTCTTTTTTATTTCAACTTTTTCTAAGTTGCGTACATAAGGAGGATTAGACACTATAATATCATACTTACCCTTCAACTTTTCAAGTTGTAATACATCTTGTAAAACCGTTTCTACAGCCACTCCATTACTTACTGCATTCTGTTTTGCTACTTCTAAAGCCTTATCAGAAACATCCATTAAAGTAACTCTAGCAAGAGGTAATTCATTTGCTAGTGTTATCCCTATACAGCCACTCCCTGTTCCGATGTCTAATATTCTAACAGGTTTAGATGAATTGACGCTATTTATTATCCATTCTACTAATTCTTCTGTCTCTGCTCTCGGAATAAGAGTAAATTCATTTACCTTAAAGGTCAATCCGTAAAAATAGGCTTGTCCAAAGATATATTGAATTGGCTTTTCTTGTTTTAATTCTTCTAATACAGATTCCCATACTGCTACCTTATCTGTCTGCATTGTTGGATTCATAACTAGATCAATTCTAGTCTTCCCCTCTATTTCTTCTAAAGCAATCAAAAATAATTGCTCCGCTTCCACAGCATCATAAATAGGAGTTAAACTCTCTTTAAAACAGGATTGGTAGTACTTTATCTGCATAGTATTCTTTAAAAACAAATGTTTTAGTTTAATTTTGTTCAAAGATACATTATTATCAATTTTGGAAAGACACGAATTATATATTTCTCGCTGTATTCAGTTAGCACTACAAGGAACTTATGCTGCTATGCCTAATCCTTCTGTAGGAGCCGTGGTCATACACAACAATCGAATTATCGGAGAAGGCTTCACATCTCCTTATGGAGGTCCTCATGCTGAGCCTAATGCAATAGCATCTGTTCAGAATCAAGAGCTCCTTAAAGAAAGTACTTTATACGTCAGTCTAGAACCGTGTAGTCACTTCGGTAAGACTCCTCCATGCTGTGACTTGGTGATCGAAAAAAAGATACCTAAGGTGGTTATCGGTACTGTAGATCCCTTTGCAAAAGTATGCGGGAGAGGTATTCAAAAAATGCGTGATGCAGGAATAGAAGTAATAGTAGGGGTGTTAGAAAAAGAATGCCAAGATAGTAACAAGCGCTTTTTTACATTTCACAATCAAAGACGCCCTTATATTATCCTAAAATGGGCTGAATCTATAGATCACTTTATTGCTCCTATACAAAGAACTACTAATAGACCTTTCTGGATATCGAATGCCTATTCGAAACAATTAGTACATCAATGGAGAAGTGAAGAAATGGCTTTCTTAGTAGGTACACAGACAGTACTTAGTGACAATCCTTCTCTTACTACAAGAGATTGGTACGGCAAAAGTCCTATCCGTGTATTCATAGATAGAGTTGGCAAAATAGACAACTCCTTTAGCATTAAAGATAATAGTACTAAAACGATTTGTATCACAGCTAATAAAGACACTCACTCTAGTAGTAATCTTACCTATGAATATGCTGATTTTGATCAACCTCTAGTACCTCAGATTCTCGATATTTTATACAGACATCAGATCATGTCTGTGGTTGTAGAAGGAGGCTCGCATACACTTCAGCATTTTATTGATGTAGGGTTATGGGATGAGGCAAGAATCTTTATTGGAGATACACCAATAATTGAAGGTATCCCAGCTCCTCACCTTTCAAGATTTGATAAAGTAGTAAAACATCGTATTTTAGACAACGAATTAAGAATAGTATATCGCAAATAATGGCAGAAACATTAGATTCATATAAGACAATAAGTAAACCGACAGAAGAAGTATTGTATAAAGAAAAGAATAGTAAGTTTTTTGGCTATGCTTTTCCTATTCAACGAGAAGAAGAAGTAAAAGAAATTATCGATCGCATCAAGAAAGAGCATTATAATGCGCGTCACTGGTGCTATGCTTTTCAGCTTGGGGCAGAGCAGGTATACTATCGTGCTAATGATGATGGAGAACC
Organism: Myroides odoratimimus; assembly: GCF_038039805.1. GTDB lineage: Bacteria > Bacteroidota > Bacteroidia > Flavobacteriales > Flavobacteriaceae > Flavobacterium > Flavobacterium odoratimimum_B. The sequence goes on along the minus strand of NZ_JBBPHK010000009.1, from coordinate 30,659 downwards.
TAGTAATACTGCTGGCGCTCCTATTTATGGTCAAATACAATCGTATGAGGTCACAGATATTTTAATCGTAGTGGTGCGTTATTTCGGTGGAATCAAACTGGGCGTAGGCGGACTTATCACTGCCTATCGTGCGGCAGCTCAGATGGCCATGGAAGAAGCAGATATTATAGAGAAAACAATTGACAAGAAGTTTAAAGTTCGCTTTGAATACAAAGACATGAATAATGTCATGCGTATCATCAAAGAAAAAGATTTAAACATTCTAAATCAAAAGATGGAAATGAGTTGTGAAATAGAACTCTCTATACGCAAAAATGAATATGAACAAGCTCTTGCTGCTTTTGTCCCATTTTATGAAGTAAAAGTTCTCGAAGAAACAGATGAGGCTTACTAGCTTTATTCTTGATATTCTCTCCATAATCTATATTAGCTACAACTAGCTCGTTCTCCTTTTTGTAGTTTCAGCGCTAAAAAAACACTGTTGAGTCAAATATATTGCTTTTTTATCTACGTATGAGCTTATTTTTGATTAAAAATATAACTATGCGTTGGAAAATACTTGCGACAATCTTCACTACCTTTCTCATTATTTTTCTTTATTTTTTCTTTTTAGGAAGTCAAGATTTTGATGATACAACGATTCAACAAAAGAAAGTAGTCTTTATTTCACAAGGAGAAGAATTGTCTGCAACTTTATATCTTCCTAAAAAAGAGTTTTTCAAAACTGCTCCTGTTGCAATATTTATTCACGGAGATGGTCCACAGAATAAAACTTCTAATTCCACTTATTTGCCACTAATTCATCATCTAGTTGACCAAGGTATTGCTGTGTTTACTTGGGATAAAAAAGGAGTTGATAAAAGTAAAGGAAACTGGCTTCACCAATCTATTACAGATAGAGCTATAGAAGCAAAAGACGCCTTTGATTATTTAGTTAATGAGAAGGGAATCTCTTCTGATAGAATAGGTTATTTAGGTTTTTCACAAGGTGGTTGGGTTATTCCTAAAGCAGCAATTATGAACAATCCCGCTTTTTCTGTTATTATAGGTGGTGCAGTTAATTGGGAAGATCAAAGTAATTATTTTAACCAGAAAAAACTAGAGCTCGAAGGTCTTGAATATGAAAATATAAAACATAAGGTAGATTCTACTATTAATGCAGATCAACAACTATATTCTGACTTTAATAAGTGTCTAATCAAAAGTTCTGAAATTGATATTGATAGATTATCATTTATAGCAAGAAATTTCAAGGCAGATTCATCAATTGATCTACAAAATATGCAAGGACCATTACTAGCTTTATGGGGAAGTGAAGATCTAACCGTAGATGCTGAAAGCAATGCTGACCTGTATAGACAAAACACTGCATTGAGAAATAACAAGGATACCAAACTCAAAGTGTACCCCAAAAGCACACATAATTTACTTAATTCTAAAGCTTTTAATTATCAACTAGATTCACAATGGCCCCAATGGAAAAAATGGTTATTTGTCTTTCAAGGGCGTAAAGCTTATAGCAAAAATGTTTTATTTGATATCTCTAACTTTATACTTAAAACCAATAAAAAAACTGAATAATAGCGCACTATCACTCAGTTTTTATTTATAATAATAAGTTTTTATACTACAATAAAAACATTATTCTTCTAACTCCATAAACCCTAAAAAGTCAATATATTCTTGAGCTAAATAAAGTTTAAAACCTTCTGTTCGCTCTACCTTTATTTTTTCAAAACTTGGTTGTGCAACTACATAATAAAGAAATGCCTCCAAACGCTCTTGAGGTATTTTAAAATCCTCTAATAATTCTTCTCTAGTGTAATCCTCTAAAAACTGCTGTACTTTAATATCTAATTTTTCATAAAGAATAGCCTGTTTATCTTTCTTCTTTTGACCAGATAACATATTAACCAGGGCATCTAAGCTAATTCCCATTCCATAGTTCGATGTTGAAGAAAAAACAGTATTGTTCTTTTTATATCTTTTCTCTGCAGCTGTTAGATTCTTATTAGGAACACCTTCAAAGAAGTCATCACCAAAATCTTTGCGAACAATGATAATCTCATCTAAGGACTGCCCTTTTTTAGTCATTAGTACATTAAATCTACTAGCATTCAAATCTTCTTTGCCAATAATATAATTAACAGAAGCTAACTTCTTATCAGAAAAACGAATAGTATCCCCTACTGCTGCATCCATGATAAAATACCCTCGCCCATCAGCTTTAGTCATTTCCTTACTTCTCTTATTCTCAATAGTAACAGGCACTACATTCCCATCATATAGACGTACACGACCATCTAATAACTTTGATTCTTGTGCATATGTTCCTATTGATAAAAGTGTACCTAGGCTCATCAGCCAATATACTGGTTTCATAATTTATAATCTTTTGTGTAAATATAAATATTTGTTTTAAGTATTACTGTACCTAATTTTATCTTTTTGCCTTTTAAAGCATATAAAAAGAAAAAAAGAGATAGTTTAATCTGTTTTAAACTACTAAATAATCAACACTATTCTTGTATCGTATTAATTTTATTAACAACATAATCTGGAGCAGCCATTGGTCTTCCTGTTTCCATATTGACAAACACTAAAATAGAATTACCTGTTGTCAATAAATCACCTTTTTCATTATATAGTTCATAATCAAATTCTATCTTCACAGAACTAAGCTTTTTAAAAATAGTGCGTATAGTTAAATCATCATCATAAAAAGCAGATTTCTTATAATTCATCGTCAGAGACACCACAGGTAACATAACACCTAGTTCCTCCATTTTCTTATACGATATCCCTAAGTTTCTCAACCACTCAACTCTCCCTATTTCAAAGTATTGCGCATAGTTTCCATGATATACAACACCCATTTTATCTGTCTCCGCGTAACGTACACGAACCTTGTAATCAAAATATTTCATATTCTTTCTAATAAACTTGTGAGTTATTTTTTTTCTTATACTTAACAAATTATTTTATACTTTGCAATGACAAAAAGGTTTTTTTATCCCAAAAATTGTTCACATATTTGCCACTGAAATAAGAGGTCATTTTCTCCCCTTGAAAATCCCTCAAAAGTAGTAACTGTTTTTATAATTCTAACCTAAAATGCACGATAATACAATTAAGACAGCAGAATCTGTATGGAATAATTGTCTTGAATTCATAAAGGATAACATCCAAGAACAAGCATTCAAGACATGGTTCATGCCTATTAAGGCTATTGAGCTTACAGAGAATGCTCTTTATATTCAGGTGCCTAGTAAGTTTTTTTACGAGTGGTTGGAAGAACACTATGTAAAAATCCTAAAAGTAGCCCTAACAAAACAGTTAGGAGCTGAAGCAAAGTTATTGTATAAGATTCAGATGGAAACTCCTTCTGGAAACAAACAACCTTATACAGAACAATTACCTAGTACACAGAGAGGCCCAGTAAAGCCTCAAGAGTTAGATGTACCTATTCAGAACAAAAACCCAGAATTAAAAAATCCTTTTGTAATTCCTGGAATCAGAAACGTAAAAATCGAATCTCAGTTAAATTCAAATTATTCTTTTGATAATTTCTTGGAAGGTGATTCAAATAGATTGGCACGTTCTGCTGGTATGGCGGTAGCGAATAAACCAGGTGGTACTTCATTTAACCCTCTTCTTATCTTTGGAGGAGTTGGATTAGGAAAAACTCACTTAGCACATGCTATTGGTGTTGAAATTAAAGATCTTTATCCAGAAAAAACTGTATTGTATATTTCTGCTGAAGTCTTTACTCAACAGTATATTGACTCTGTACGTAAGAATACACGTAATGACTTTATCTATTTCTATCAATTAATAGATGTACTTATTGTCGATGATATTCAATTCTTATCAGGTAAATCAGGAACACAGGATGTGTTTTTCCACATTTTCAACCATTTACACCAAAATGGCAAACAAGTAATTCTTACTTCTGATAAAGCACCAGTCGATATCCAAGATATTGAACAACGTCTTTTATCTCGTTTTAAATGGGGATTATCCGCTGAGATATCACACCCAGATTTTGAAACAAGAGTAAAAATTGTTGAGGGAATATTATTCCGCGATGGAGTAGATATGCCAAAAGAGATAATCGAATATGTAGCTAAAAATGTAAACTCTAATATTAGAGAACTAGAAGGAGCTATCATTTCATTAATCGCTCAATCTTCATTTAATAAACGTGAAGTAACAATTGACTTAGCAAGACAAGTTGTTGAGAAATTTGTGAAGAGTGTGAAGAGAGAAATCTCTATCGATTATATTCAAAAAATTGTTTCTGATTATTTCCAAATGGACACAGAAACATTACGTTCTAAGACAAGAAAAAGAAACATTGTACAAGCTAGACAACTAGCTATGTTCTTTGCTAAAAAATATACTAAAGCTTCTTTAGCTTCTATCGGTTCACAGATAGGAGATAGAGATCACGCTACAGTATTACACGCTTGCAAAACTGTGGATAATTTATTAGAAACGGATAAGGAATTTAAAAAATTCCACGATGATATAAATATTAAATTCAGTATGTAATGACAAAAGTATTGATGGTTTGTTTAGGCAATATTTGCCGTTCGCCTTTAGCAGAAGGGATATTACAATCAAAGCTTTCTACAGAAAGTTTTTTTGTTGATTCAGCTGGTACTGGAGATTGGCACATAGGTAGTCAACCAGACAAACGATCAATAGCTGTTGCTAAAAAATACAATATTGATTTAACTACACAGCGAGCAAGACAGTTTAAAGTAAGTGACTTTACTAACTTTGATCGCATCTATGTGATGGATAAATCTAATTACGAAAATGTAATTAAATTAGCACCTAATCAAGAAGCTAAAAATAAAGTAAAGTTAATTCTTAATGAAAACACCCCTGGTCAAAACCTAGAAGTACCTGATCCATATTTTGGAGGAGATGATGGTTTCGAACATGTCTTTCATCTTTTAGATGAAGTTTGTAATGTAATAGCCAAAGATTTAAAATCTTAGATATATGTAAGCAAAAGGAAGAAAGTCATTTTCTTCCTTTTCTTTTTTGTACTATACTTTATCTTTACCTTTGTACCCTATTTGAGAGAAATTTGACAAATGACAAATAATATACCTACAGGTACACTATACCTAATCCCTATCACTTTAGGAGACACTACAAATCCTATGGACGTTTTACCACAAACCGTGAAACGCGCTATCGAAATGCTTGACATATTCATTGTTGAAAATGAAAAAACAGCAAGGCGTTTTATTAAAAGCATCTGCCCTGAAAAAAAACAATCAGAGCTTATTCTATTTCCTTTAAACAAACACACTGAAATAAGTGAACACAAAGAATACATCAAACCTTTATTAGAAGGAAAAAGCATTGGAGTAATGAGTGAAGCAGGTTGTCCTGGTGTCGCTGATCCTGGTGCAGTTATCGTAGATCTAGCTCATAAAAGAAATATTAAAGTAACTCCGTTAGTGGGCCCCTCTTCTATCCTACTATCCGTTATGGCTTCTGGAATGAACGGGCAGAGCTTTGCTTTCAACGGATATCTACCAATAGATAAAAGTGATAAAAAGAGTGCTCTTAAAGCTTTAGAAAGGACTTCTCAAGAGAAAAACCAATCGCAATTATTTATAGAAACTCCATATAGAAACAATCAACTGTTACAAGATATGGTTCAGATATTAAATCCCAACACCCTTATCTGTGTGGCTTGCGATATCACATTAGAGACTGAGTTTATCCAGACTAAACCAGCCGCTCAATGGAAAAACACAAAAGAAGACTTACACAAAAGACCTTGTATCTTTATCATTCACAAGAATTAAATAGAACAAAAAAAGCTGAAAGTATCAAAAACACTTTCAGCTTTTTTATAAATATAATAATTGGTAAACTTCTTACTTATCTTTTGGTACAAGAGAACCAAACCCCATTCTTCTCAGCATTTTCATCACGAAATTCCAAAAAAAACGATGCTGTCCAAATATAGTACCCACACAAATCAAAATAACTTTATAAACAGGTAGAATTAACACAATATACAGAACCCAATATATAAACGGGTTAGTTGTAGCTCGATCTAATCCTATACTAGTTAAAATAGGTTTTGATATATAAGCTGCAGTTGAACCTGTAATTGCAAAAACTAATAAAATTACACCCATTTGCCAATTTGATGTAATTCCCCAACGTTGTTTTAATTTTTCCATTATTTAATTTAATTCTAAACAAAGGTAAATCAATTTACTTGATCTAAAAACATAAATATTACTAAATAAACGATTTACACTATCTTAATTCACCCTCTACAATTCTAGCTTAGTTAGAGCTTCTATTACATACTCATGCATTACTTCACGGTAGTCTAAGTGTGTCACCATACGAAGCCATCCACCTCCCATATCACTGATAGATATATTCTTTTGTTTCAACTTATCTATAAAGACTCTGTTTTGAGCTATTTCTTGCAGTCTAAAAACGACGATATTAGTTTGAACAGGCAAAACCTCCTTAACCCATATTTTCTTATTTAAAACCATCTCTATTTGCTTCGCTCTAAAATGATCTCTTTGCAGGCGGCCTACATTATTTTTTAAAGCGAATAAAGCAGCTGAAGTTAAATAACCTATTTGACGCATTCCTCCTCCCATTAATTTTCTAAGGCGAATAGCTTTCTTAATATCTTCTTTCGATCCTAACAAAACAGAACCTACAGGAGCACCTAAGCCCTTAGAAAAACATACTGATATCGTATTAAACATAGCACCGAACTGACTTGGATGTTGTGATTTAGCTACCAATGCATTCCACAATCTCGCTCCATCTAAGTGCATCTTTAATCCTTTTTCATTACACACCTCTCGAATGCGCTCTATCTCACTTAACTCATAACATGCTCCTCCGCCAAGATTAGTTGTATTTTCTATACACACTAATTTAGTTATTGGTAAGTGAATATTATTTGGGTCATTATAGTTTTCTAAGACTTGTTCTGCTGTAATACGTCCTCTATCTCCATCTATTAAGGCGCAACTCACACCACTGTGTACCGCTATTCCTCCTCCTTCGAACATACTTATATGTGAACTTTTATCACAAATTAAGTGATCACCAGGTTGTGTATGTAACTTTATCGCCACTTGATTTGCCATTGTTCCTGAAGGAAAAAAAAGGGCTGCTTCCATCCCAAACAACTCAGCTACAGCAATTTCTAATTCATTAGTACTTCCATCTTGCTTGTAAACATCATCTCCTACCCTTGCTTTCATCATGTAATTCAACATTTCAGGTGTAGGCTTAGTGATTGTATCACTGATTAAATTAATTTCCATAAATTGATAGGAATAAGTATTTTTGTGCTATAAAAGTATTAAAAATTATGGTAACCACAGAACAACAGAAGGATATTATTGATCGCCTTGGTGCGTTAAGGAGGTATCTTTGACATCGATAAGAAGCTTATCGAAATAACAAACGAGGAAGAAAAAACTTTTGCTCCTGACTTTTGGAATAATCCTAAGGAAGCAGAAATTATCGTTAAAGCGCTTAAATCCAAAAAGAAATGGGTTGAGGGCTATGAATCTGCTATGTCTAATTTAGAAGAATTAAAGATCCTTTTAGAATTCTATGCAGAGGGTGAATACACAGAAGAAGAAGTAGTAGAACAGTATAAAAAAACTCTTCAGATCATAGAAGAACTAGAGTTTAAGAACATGCTTTCTGACGAAGGAGATAATATGAGTGCTGTACTACAGATTACAGCAGGTGCAGGAGGTACAGAGAGTTGCGATTGGGCAGCTATGCTGATGCGTATGTACATCATGTGGGGAGAGAAGAATGGCGTTAATGTAAAAGAGTTAAACTACCAAGAAGGAGAAGTTGCTGGTGTAAAAACAGTAACCTTAGAGTTCGATGGAGAGTTTGCCTTCGGATACTTAAAAGGCGAAAACGGAGTTCACCGTTTAGTACGTATCTCACCATTTGACAGTAATGCTAAACGTCATACCTCATTCGTATCTGTTTATGTTTATCCGCTAGCAGATGATACTATCGAAATCGAAATTAGCCCTTCAGATATCTCTTGGGAGACTATGCGATCTAGTGGGGCAGGTGGACAGAACGTTAATAAAGTAGAGACAGCGGTACGATTACGTCACCACCCTACTGGTATTATTATTGAAAACTCTGAAACGCGTTCCCAATTAGATAATAAGACCAAGGCTATGCAACTTTTAAAGTCTCAATTATACGAAATAGAGCTGAAGAAGAAACAAGCAATGCGTGATGAAATAGAAGCGAATAAGAAGAAAATAGAATGGGGATCGCAAATACGTAATTACGTAATGCATCCGTATAAACTAGTCAAAGATGTCCGTACACAATTCGAAACTACTGATGTAGATTCTGTAATGAATGGAGAGATTGATAACTTCTTAAAAGCGTATTTAATGATGATGGGACAAAAAGATGAAGAATAAAAAAAGGAGCTATTAGCTCCTTTTTTTATTCTATTAAAGCAGACTGTATCACCCAATAAAAAAAGTGGCACATCGCTGTACCACTCTATATATCTTTTAAACTATACGCTTACATAAAGAATGTGATCAAATAATAAACTACCATTGCTATAATAGCCGATACAGGTATAGTCAATACCCAAGCCCATAATAGATTAATAGTCACTCCCCATCTAACAGCAGAGATACGTTTAGTAACTCCTACCCCGATGATAGAACCTGTGATCGTATGTGTAGTCGATACTGGAATACCTAAATGCTCAGTCACATATAACGCAACAGCACCTGCAGTCTCAGCCGCAACACCCTCTAATGGAGTTACTTTAGTAATTTTAGATCCCATCGTTTTCACGATCTTCCATCCACCTGATAAAGTACCTAATCCAATGAATATGAATGAGGCTAATGGAACCCACCACCAATGTTCTACGAATACTTTAAATGTATCTACTCCATCTATTAAATATGCTTCATCCATATCAATATTAACATGATAGAAGATAACAGCCGCACCGATAATACCCATTACTTTCTGAGCATCGTTACCACCATGTCCTAAAGAAAACAATGCTGAAGATACTAACTGTAAACGCTTAAACCATGTATCACATTTATGAGAGTTTCCATTTCTACAAATCCACATAATAGCTACAGTTATAAAATAAGCTAATATCATACCTAAAAATGGAGCTCCGAAGATAAATAAGAAGATTGGAATCACTTTTGAATACACAATAACATCCTCTCCTCCAGGAGCAAAACCACCTGCATGAGCTACTGCTGCACCGATAAATCCTCCAATTAAAGTATGTGAAGAAGAAGAAGGAATACCTAACTTCCAAGTCAATAAATTCCAAATAATAGCGGCTACTAATCCAGCAAATATAACTTCTAAACTAATAAAGTTCTCATTCACTGACTTCGCTATCGTATTACCAATTTTAAATTCCCCGATGATATAGAGAGAGATAAAATAAGCAGCAAAGTTAAATGCAGCTGCCCATAATACGGCTTGGAATGGTGTCAACACCTTTGTTGTCACAATAGTAGCAATAGAGTTCGCCGCATCGTGAAAACCGTTAATATAATCAAAGCCTAATGCCAATACGATGATAATCATCAGCATAATACCAGCTTGATTAGTAAACATTCCTAAGAAAAAATCCATAAATAATGTTTCTGATTAATTAAGCGTATTTTACTGTGATCGTCTCTAGTACATTAGCTACATCTCTACAGCTATCCGTAGCAGTCTCTAATGCAGACATTACCTCTTTATATTTAATAATTTCGATTGCATTACTTTCGTTCTCAAAAATATCAGCAACTGCTTTATCGAATACTTTATCTGCTTTGCGCTCTAAACGAGAAATATTCTTACTAATCTCTGACAAGGTCGCAAAGTTCTTATTGTCTTTTAAGATTAAAAGCCCTTTTGCTACTTCACTACAAGCCTCTAAATTTGCCTCAGTTAATTTGCGCAAAGGTTTAGTTACTTTATCTATTTGATACAGTCTCATACGAGATGCAGCATCTGATAAATTGTCTGCAATATCATCTACAGCAGTAATCAAATTGTGGATATCCTCACGGTCAAAAGGTGTGATGAAGTTTTTTCCAAGCTCCATACGCGTAGTTTGTGCGATAGCCTCAATTTCTTGTTTTAATACTTCTACATCTTTTAATAACTTCTCTCTCTCTTTTGCTGGAGCATTTACTGCCTCATTTAAAGTTTCTGATAGTTTCTTAATCTTACCTGCTGCCTTTTCAAATAATGGATAAAACACTTTATCCTTTGGCACTAAAAACTGAAAAATATTGTTTAATGACATCTTATAAATGATAATAATCGGGCGCAAAAGTAACTCTTTTAAGTTAGCTCAATGTTTCCTTAACGTTAATTTTTACGACTTTATTAATACTCCTACTTTATATTAAAAACATAACTGATTGAATTACAAATATAAACCTATTTCCCAATATTAATTTAATGTTATGTAATAAAAATACTCTTTCTAGCTCATATTCATATTTGGTAACAACAATCATACCTATTAATTACAATTTATCAAGTATTTCTTCTACTTTATTTTAATATTCACCATTTCTAGTATTTAATTTTAAAAGGCAATATGATTATATCCTAAGTATCTAACCTTTGTTATCACAGTGTTTTATATCCTTCATACTATCGTCATGAGTTAGTAATGAATATACTTTACCACACTTTTATAAATCGATAAATTATACACGTTTTCTAACTATACTCCTAAACTTATGCCTCTTTTTACTTCAACAACTTTCACTATAAATGCTAATAATATGAACAAAAGAAAATATACAGGACTTTAAAAACTTCATCTCCTTATTTTTGGGTAGCCAAAATTCTAGTATATTTTGTATTTTAGCGAAAACGATCAAGGATTAGTACACTATTTACTCTCTAAATATAACCTGTACTAAACCACAGACAACAGTGAATCAACCCAACAAACTATGGATATAAACTTCAATAAAAACGAAGACCACAATAAGCTTTTGCTTTCTGATTTAAAAAGAAAATTAGTAAAAGTAAAACAAGGTGGTGGCGAAAAAAGAATAGCTAAACTACACGAACAAGGCAAAATGACTGCACGCGAACGTATCGACTACCTATTAGACGACAAAGCTAATAGTATAGAGATCGGTGCCTTCGCAGGAGATGGTATGTATGAAGAGCATGGAGGGTGTCCTTCTGGTGGTGTAGTTGTTAAGATAGGTTATGTAAAAGGAAAACAATGTATCGTAGTAGCAAATGACGCTACTGTAAAGGCAGGTGCGTGGTTCCCGATCACAGGAAAAAAGAATCTAAGAGCTCAAGAAATAGCAATAGAAAATAAACTTCCTATCATCTACTTAGTAGATAGTGCAGGTGTTTATCTACCACTACAGGACGAAATCTTCCCTGATAAAGAACACTTCGGACGTATATTCAGAAACAATGCTGTCATGAGTAGCATGGGTATTACACAGATAGCGGCTGTAATGGGTAGCTGTGTAGCTGGTGGTGCTTATCTTCCTATTATGAGTGATGAAGCACTTATCGTAGACAAGACAGGTAGTATCTTCTTAGCAGGTAGTTATTTAGTAAAAGCAGCTATCGGTGAGAGCATTGACAACGAAACATTAGGGGGAGCAACTACGCACTGTGAGATATCAGGTGTAACGGATTATAAAGCTAAAGATGACAAAGATGCCCTTGACACAATCAAAAATATCATTGATAAAATAGGGGACTTTGACAAAGCGGGGTACAATCGTATCAAAGCTGTCAAACCTGCTTTAGCTCAAGAAGACATCTACGGTATCTTACCAAAAGCTCGTAATGAACAGTACGACATGATGGAGATTATCAAACGTCTAGTAGATAACTCAGAATTCGAAGAGTACAAAGAAGGGTATGGACAATCAATCATCACAGGATATGCTCGTATCGATGGATGGGCTGTAGGTATCGTAGCGAACCAACGTAAAGTAGTAAAGACTAAAAAAGGCGAAATGCAATTCGGAGGAGTGATATACTCTGACTCTGCGGATAAAGCTACTCGTTTTATCGCTAACTGTAATCAAAAGAAAATACCATTAGTATTCTTACAAGATGTAACAGGTTTTATGGTAGGATCTAAGTCTGAGCACGGTGGTATTATTAAGGATGGTGCGAAGATGGTTAATGCTGTGTCTAACTCTGTAGTGCCTAAATTCACTGTAGTAGTAGGAAACTCGTATGGAGCAGGTAACTATGCGATGTGTGGTAAAGCCTATGATCCACGTCTTATCTTTGCATGGCCTAGTGCTGAGCTTGCTGTAATGGGTGGTGCTCAGGCAGCTAAAGTATTACTACAAATAGAAGCTTCGTCTCTTAAAGCAAAAGGGGAAGAACTAACTAAAGAACAAGAAGAAGAATTATTCAATAAAATTAAAGCGAAATACGATAACCAAGTTTCGCCTTATTACGCAGCAGCTCGTCTATGGACAGATGCTATCATTGATCCATTAGATACGCGTAAGTGGATCTCTATGGGTATTGAAGCTGCAAACCACGCTCCTATCGAAAAACCGTTTAACTTAGGAGTTATTCAAGTATAATAAAAACCAAAAAGGCTTTCACTGATGTGAAAGCCTTTTTTTAATTCTATGTTCTACTCTACCTAATTCACATACATAATGTATAGCAGTGAAGTCACAGAGATGAATATCCACAGTCCTACTCCTTCTAATAGAGGTTTAAAACCAACAGATTTCACAGTGCGATAGGATAACGATGTACCTATTAAGAATAATGTTAATGTAAGTGCTGCTTTAGAAGCTTCTACGATATAAGGTCCTATGCTTTGTACAGCTGGGATATAAGAGTTCGCTAGCATTGCTAATACGAATAACCCGATAAAATAAGGCAACTTCACTTTACCTCCTTTATTTTTAAAGAATACCATAGATAAGAATGCTACAGGTATCACCCACAGCGCACGAGCTAGTTTTACAGTAGTAGCTACTTCTAATGCTTGGTCACCATACTTAGCCGCAGCTCCTACTACCGAACTGGTATCGTGTATCGCGATAGCAGACCACAGACCGAAATCTACTTGACTCAAGCCTAAAGCATGTCCTATAGGAGGAAATATAATTAAAGCCACTGAGTTTAAGATAAACACTATTCCTAAAGCTACTGATATTTGTTTCTCATCAGCTTTAATAACTGGAGATACAGCTGCGATAGCACTTCCTCCACAGATTGCAGTACCTGAAGAAACTAAATAAGAAATTTTCTTGTCTATCTTTAATAATTTACCTAATAAGAATCCTAATGCTAAAGTCAAAAAGATAGAGAAGATGGTAAGTATAAAACCATCCTTACCAGCTGATATAGCACTATACACATTCATCCCAAACCCCAAACCTATTACGGCTAGTTTTAAGAGAAGTCCAGTAGCTTTCTTAGTTTGTTTTGCATACGGATTCTCAAATAGCTGTGCATATACTATTCCTATCACTAATGCTGTTGCGGATGAAATAAATGGAAATAAACTAAGTAAAGCTAACCCTACTAGAAGTACTTTACCTATTGTCTCACGAGTATTATTTTCTGTTGTCATTTGTATCATTATTTACAGATACAAATTTCCTCTATACAGTAAGGAAAAGAAAATACATAATTGTTATAACCTATAACTTTAAGTTATGGTTCTGTACAAAGCGAATGAACAGCTCTACTAAAGCACTTTCTTGGCCTTGACGCTGTATTAGAGAGAATGTTCTACTAATGTCTAATCCTTCTATATCTACAATGCTCAACTCGTTATACCTCAACTCTTTTAGAATAGCATGTACAGATAAAAATGCAACGCTATCTGAGTGCATTAAATACATCTTAATACTCTCTGTACTAGAGAAGTTCATCTCATTAGTCAAATCACTTAAAGTTATACCGATTTCTTTAAGTGTAGTATCCACCACATCTAGCGTTCCTGACCCCGTTTCTCTTAATAAAAAAGACAATTCCTTAAGCTCTTGAGGTTTAATACTTCCTCTTTTTGCTAATTCATTATTGCTACTACACACCAAGACGATTTCGTCTTTTATAAAGTCGATATACTTTATTTGAGGATTTTTAGAATACCCTTCTACCAGACCTACATCTATTGTTTTGTTCAGCAGAAGATTCTCGATAGCATTCGTATTATCTGATACTACATCCAAGTGAAGGTTATTTACCTTTTTTCTAAATTCTGCTAATAGAGGAGGCAATACATACTGTGATATAGTAGTACTCGCTCCTACTCTTAGGCTTCCGTCCATCTTAGCATTCAGTGCATGTATATCGAACTCAAGATTGCGATAGATAGAGAATATTTCTTCTGCATAGGTATAGAGTAATTCTCCTGCTTCTGTTAGGTGTATCTTCATCCCATCACGTACGAAAAGTTTGGTCTGATAGTTAGACTCTATCTCTTGGATATGCTTAGTCACAGCAGGCTGAGAAATCAACAATTCCTTAGAAGCCTTTGTGAAGCTCCCTCTCTTTGCTACTGTATAAAACACCTTTAATCTAAAGTCAAACATATAAAACCTTTTTTATGATAGAAGTAATCCTCTCCCAACATCTCCTCCTCCTCTAAACAACAAAATTAATGAATTAATATGGGTATTTTATACTATTTGCGCAAAGATAAAACCTTACTTATACCTATATTTGACTGTCCTTTTTAGACAAGGTCATTTCATAAAACTAAAAAACAAACTCAATGAAACGAATAGGAATATTAGGAGGTACAGCATACCCTTCTACAGCGTTATATTACACGCTATTAAACAAAATGGCCAATGAAAAATGGGGCGGATATCACTCTTGTCCTATTATTTTATACAGCATAGATTATCACAATATAAAGACTAGATATGCTAACCAATGGGATGAAGTACCTAACATCTTAAAACACGAAATCGAAATCCTACTATCGCTACAACCAGATTGTTTCTTGATAGCAAATAATACCTTACACAAAGCTTACGATGAAATCAAACAGGAAATCTTAACTAATATTCCGATCTCACACAGTATAGAACTGACCAAAAATCACATTCTAAAACATAATATGAAGACAGTACTTCTACTAGGTACACCCTTCACGATGGAAGATGATTATTTTAAATCTCCTTTACAGCAAGCAGGTATAGAAGTAATCATTCCTAACAATGAAGAAATAGCTCAAATAGGTCAATACCAAACTATACTCGCTACAGGAACCATCACAGAAGAGATGTGTTTATTCTTTACGACATTAATAGAAGATTATTCCTCTGTAGAAGGAGTGATTCTAGGCTGTACAGAATTGCCCTTAGTATTTAACTCTCTTGATATAAAGATGCCTATTATAGATACTATGGTCTTACAGTGTGAAGATGCTTTTAGTAAGATATCATAATTCGTAATCGCACAGACAATACATCTTCATCACACAAATTTTTAACCAAGCGGTAAGCAGGACTTATCTCCTTTATCGATGAGCATATTGAGTTCTGTATTACTGCTTATTTTCTACGGATAACACAGCTATCCTAATCCCATCGTACATAATCTCTTAAATCTTATCTCCAGAACTCATTCCTTGTTACAATGATTCATTCTTGTAGACATATTCATTGGTATGTACGATACTCTTCTTTATTTTATCATACCCTTTAGTAAAAGGATAATACGTGGAGAATAGAAGAAGTATTGTTGGGCAAACAGGTACTCTACTCCACTATATACGGGGTATTGTCCATCAATAGTCGAAGAAGAATAACACAACACCCTATTTTACTAGCATTAAAGTGATATCTAAATCAACTTAATAAAAGCCAAAAACAAATAAACACATAAATATCAACAACTTACAATAAAACCTCTTTAAAAAAAGTATAGCTGTTTTTTTAGATAATCACCTAAATAGGCTTATAACCTATTATTTTTTTTAAAAATAGGTTTTAAAAACTCATTTTATTTGCTTTAAAGACGAAATAAAGACTTGAAAACAAAAAAAAAGATTCTTTATTTCTTAGGAAACAAAGAATACGAATCATCAAGGTGATAAAAAAAACTTCTTCAAACTCTTCAAAAAATTATATAACAACTACTTCAAATCGTATAACAGCGATAATGCCCCACTATCCTACATTTGTAATATAAATTATTAAACAAAAAAGAAATGGCAACAGTATATCAAATTAAAGGGATGGGATGCAGTAGTTGTGTCGGAAAGATTCAAGAAGAACTAAAAAAGCATCCTAATATAGAAGCTACAGTCACTCTAGATACACATAGTATAGAGGTTAGAACTCCTGAAGTGACGAAAGAAGAAGTACAAAAGATATTAACTTCTGCCGGAAAGTATGAAATACTTTAATAAAAATAAGGCTGTCCTTTTGAACAGCCTTATTTTTATTAAAGTATCGTTATATTATTTCTTAGAACGTAGCACCTAAAAACACACCTACTACAGGATATACTTCTGAGTATTTAGAATCGTAATCATTAAAATGTCCCACGCCTAACTGTACTTTGTAATACATTGGTCCTACTAACTTGCGTTTTATTCCCCAATGTACTTCACTTACTAGAACACTATTTAAGGAATTCATATATTCTTCACTATCTGTTCCAAAACTATACTTAGCTTGAAACCCTACATAATTACCTGAATTATTGTCTAAAGTACGGTTCTTCTCTATTCTCTTATTCTTATTATAATACCAATCTAGTCCCCCTCTCAGATAAGGAATTGGCTTCTTAAAAGTAAATGAAACTGACATACTATTATTCCATACATCATAACCTGCGCCTATTCCCACACCCGTCTGAACGAATATATTCTCACCTATCAAAAAATCTCTTCCTGCATCTACTCCTAAAAAGTTAGTCTGTATATAGAATCAACTCTTATACTCATTTTCTTTCTGTGCAGTCATCAGCAATGGCAGCAATAACATTAACAAAACAATTAGTTTCTTCATTTTTTATATTTTTTCATCTAATATATTTATTAACAATAAAAATAAGCAATATAATATTTGTTTACTTTTAGAAATACTGCTCTAATATTTGAACAACTTCATTATTATTATATACTATTTGGTAGTGAGTATACTCTTCTCCTTCTAATCGATTAATTCTCTCTTTTATCTTATCCATGCGTTGTATTAATTGTGGGATAATATAAGCTACACTGCCCGATGGTATATCAGCCATACGCATATAATACTTAAGCATAATGATAGAAGCTTCTATCGGCATACAGTGATATTCTTCATAAGGAGTATAATCCATATCTATCAGATTATGACGCTTAAAGAATCGATTAAACATTTCTGTATTTAAAGTGATATAACGCGTATAATAATCTGTCAACTGTGGATGCTCACGCATAGCTTCTTCTATATCGACATTATCGTATAAGTGATACTTCCACAGTATCGTCCCATCTGTATACATCGACTGAGGAAGTGCTAAGAGCTTCTCTAGAATCTCTAATTGCATTGGGATTTTATAACCTATCGGCTTATTCTGTGTAGCATATTCCTTTAATTCTAAAAAGTACTCATGCTCTTGGATAGTGCTTAATAAAGGATGGTCAAAGAACTCCATCACATCAAATGCCCCATACATAATGGCTTTTCTCAGAGTATCTAATGCATGTTCTTGTTTTCCTTCTATACAATACATCAGGGTCACATATTTATAACTATCTGCTTCTATCCATAAATAAGGTTCTACTAGACTGTAGATCTTCCAAAACGGAATTAATTCTTCCTCGTCCTTCTTATCCTCATATTTCTGAACAATCAATTTAGCATAATCACGCAATTCCTTTATTTGATAAAATACCCATGGAGTCTTACACTTTTTAGCAAACTCCTTATAATATGTAGCACTTGGTTTCTCTAGGCAGATGCGTTCATCTTCTTCCATTCGCCAGTATTTATTGCCATACTTATCTTGAAATAGTTGTAACAACTGATCAATAGACAATCCTGTTGAACGAATAACTTGACCTTTATTCTCTTCTATCAAATACACAAACAGCCCTTCCTTATCCTCTCCTACAAAACCAGTATAAGAATAAGCCAAACCTTCTAACCGCTTTAAAAAACGAAAACTCTGAGCATCTACCTCTAGCTTATATTGAGTATAATACACTGCTGTATCTGTGATCAAAAAGTCAGTCTGATAGGGATAACTCTCCACTCTGTAAGTCGAAAAAGAAGATTTAGAAACTACATTGCCCCAATAATACAGATTAATACTATCTTCTGCTAGGTAGTCTTCTTTTAACTTAAAAGTAGTTGCATCACTGCCCTCTATCCATACGCCTTTCTCATCTAATACGCCTTCTTCAGATAAATAATAGACCGTCTCATACTTCGCTACTCTTTTAAACTTCTTAGGATTGGTCTTGATACACTTATCGAGAAACAATACATGCTCTGCATCTGCTGCTCCATATACTGTAGGCTTAAAAGTGGCTAAGTCTATATCTGTGTATATATGCCCTCCTGACTTACAACTAAACACCACCTTGCCATTATAATAATAATTGCCGAAAAGATGAATAGGTCGCAGAGGGGTAGCCTCTTTAGCAAAAGTAGTTAGGTTGGCTAGTCTGTGTTTCTCTTGTAGCGCGCTAACTTTCTTCACTACATTGCTATCCACTATTTTAGAGTTGAATAATTTCTCTACAAAAGGTTGGTCGAACTGCTCTGAACAAGTCAGTGCAATAGACTGTACTATAGCTAATTCTTCTTTCGTTATTTGCTTAATATTCCAAACATCTTCTTCTAAAACTTCATAAGTATCTACCTCAGTCCAATTAAACGCATCTAAGGTCAAAGCAATAAAACTGTGATCTAAAGCCAATAAGACTACCTCTTTTATACTTTGATAAAAGTTACCTATTAGCGTTTCTCTATTGCCGTGGTTATAGAATACTAAACACAGTAATTCTTCTTTCTTTTTGTTGTATTGATAAAAATATTGGTCTTTATATCTATAATGAACGCAGTCATACATTTCTTCACTAATCACTGTGACAGCTTTAGTTTTAAAGAATGCTTTATAATTAGTATCTGTTATTTTTATTTTAGATAGAAGTCCTACTGGTTGAGCCATAGTGCGAATATTTAGAAGTTGTAAATATACTTATCTCTATTAACGCAAAGCAAGTGACAAGAATGTATCTTTGTCAAATAATTCTCTTTAATCTCTATATGTCTGAAAGTAAGCCACGTCTAAATAGATTAACTGCTATAGTCACTCAGTTACAATCTAAGCGTATCGTAACCGCTACTGAGATAGCCGAAAAACACAATGTAAGTATACGTACGGTGTATAGAGATATAAGAACACTAGAACAATCTGGTATTCCTATTTTTACAGAAGAAGGCAAGGGATATTCTCTAGTAGATGGGTATGCGTTACCTCCTGTGATGTTTACACAAGAAGAGGCAAATGCACTTATCACTGCTGAGCAACTGATCTTAAAGAACAAAGATGCCTCCCTCATCAAGCAATATCAAAATGCTATACTCAAACTAAAAGCTGTGCTTCGCTATACACAAAAAGACAAAGCTGATCTACTCTCTCAACGCATCATTGTAAGAGACAATCCTGATAAGGCACAGACAAGTGATTACTTGATACAGATACAATCTGCTATCGTAAATCATCAGGTGCTTGCTATCGACTATCTATCATTGGAGAATCAAAGGAGTCAACGAGACATAGAACCCTTCGCCATCTATACTACACAGGACAATTGGATATTAATAGCTTACTGTAGATTAAGACAAGACTTTAGAGCGTTTAGATTAGACTGTATTCAACATTTAAAAGATACCTTACAGACATTCGAACCTCATCAAATCACGATGGAACAATATTTAAAAGCATGTAGAGAAAAATATTATCCGAATGAGAATACCCCTGACATACCTATGTCATAGTAAGCACCTACTTTTGCTATACAAAATTAATAAACATCGATATGAATCAAGTAACTCTAAAGAAATTTCACATCATCGGAATAGAAGTACGCACTACAAATGAACAAAACCAATCAGCTCAAGATATTCCTTTACTATGGGAACGCTTTTGGAAAGAAAATGTGCTAGATCGCATACCTAATAAAGTATGTAATGCTGTCTACTCTATGTACACGAATTATGAAGGCGATCATACGATGCCGTATACCACGATTATCGGCTGTGAAGTATCTAATCTATCTGATATCCCTGAAGGCATGATAGGACATACTATAGAGGCGAGTACTTATAACAAAATAACTGTTACTGGAGATTTAACAAAAGGACTAGTAATTAACGAGTGGCTTAAAATATGGGAACAACAATGGGATAGAAGATATACAGCTGATTTCGAAATATACAACGAGAAAGCTATGAATCCACAGTATGCTGAAGTAAGCATTTATGTAGCTATACGAGAATAAGATGAAAGAAACGGAGCAATACTATTTACGACAAAACGAACCAAATAGAAGTTGTTTACAGGCTCTAAGAAGTATTATTCTACAGTTAGATGATCATATCACAGAGTCTATTAAATGGGGAACACCTTGTTTTAGTTATAAGAATCGAATGTTCTGTTTGCTGGCAGTAACTAAAGTTCCTAAATCTCCTTATTTATTAATAGTGGAAGGTCTATTAGTTGACCATCCTCTACTGGAAATAGGTAGTCGTAAACGCATGAAAACCTTATCGCTAAATGCTACTAAAGATTTGCCTATAGACACTATCTTGGAAATTCTAAAACAAACTTTAGACATATATAGAAATGGGTTAATTAAGACAAAATAGTTTAGACTCATACCATTTAATAAGCATTAATTACCTAATATTTAAAGGCTAATTGTAAATACAGTTAGCCTTTTAAATTCTTATCACACTATAAAAAACAATCATAAATACCTATAATTCAATAGATAAATACAATAATTCTTATCCTTAAAAAGTTTAAAATTTTGTTATTGAAAACAATAAAATATGTTATACCTTTGTTTTTACTCAATCTAAATAAAATGCATACTATATTATTTTCAATTACAGCATTTGCATTCTTTATGCTCTATAATACTTCTCAAAAAGTAAAATATGAGAAGAAATGTTCATTAACTACTTGGATTAGAACGAATACTAAGACAGCAAAAATAATGGCTTATGCCTTACTAGCCATGACCTTAATTATTGAGTCTATTTATCAAGGTATTGGGGTAGGTAGTTTGACCTTCTTCATCTTTTTAATGTTTATTGGATCTAGTATTCTGACGTTGTATCCTATGCTTTCTTTTAAGGCAAAGCACATCATCAGTTTAATAGGATTAGGATTATTTATTGAAATTGTAATGTTTTAAATCATGCCAGCAAACAAAAAACACTTAGAAACGTCCGTTTGGCAACGCTTCTTAAAGATCACAGCAGGTTTATTTGGTGGATTTATAGTGAGTATAACATTTCATATGTTCTTAATGTATTTCTTTCCTGCTGCTCCTATTTTCACAACGATGTTTGTTACAGGATATACCCTTTGGGCTATTTTATTCATAGTAGCCTTCGTTCTAGGTAATGGTTATAAAATATGGCTTTTGTATATCTGCTTATCTATTTTATTTTATTCACCTTACTTAATCTCCCCTATTCATACTTAAAAACAAGTCAACACAGCCATTATGAATATTAGAAACTACAATAAATACTTTCACTTACACACGATAAGTGGAATTATCATTACTGTACTACTTTACATCATCTTTTTTGCAGGTTCTTTTGCATTCTTTAGAAATGAGATTGGCAATTGGCAGAGTAACCAACCTCAACAAAAAGTTGATATAGCATCAATAAACTATAATGTATTACTAGATTCTCTAGATACTCAGTTTGGGTTACAGAGCAGAAATATATCATTCCGTATGAATGATAGAAGTAGAGTTTTTGGTTACAATATTTCTTCTGCCCAAGATACTTTAGTTCCGAAAGCCAAAGAGCGCAGCTTCGGACTATACGATCCGATAACAAAAGAGAAAAATAGCTATGAAGATGCTTATTCTCTAGGTGAGTTCTTATATAGACTACACTTCTTAGCTCAGTTAAATGGATTAGTGAATATTCATATTTCACCGTTTGGTTATTTCGTAGCAGGGCTAGTATCTTTTATCTATCTTTTTGCCCTAATCACAGGATTATTAGTCCATTGGCAAAAGATAGTTTCCAACTTCTATGTCTTTAGACCATGGGAAAAATTAAAGACTGTTTGGACTGATCTGCATACGGCATTAGGAGTTATCACATTTCCTTTTCAATTAATATTTGCCATTACTGGAGCTTATTTCTTATTAAACTACCGTATAGTAGCAGCTACTATTATCGCCTTAGGTTATGGTGGTGATGCTGATAAATTTAATAAAGACGCTTATGAGAATAGAGGAGCTCAAGAAATTGTTTATCAAAACAAGCCTATAGAACATGACTTGAACCTTAATTATTATATAGAAGAAACTGTAAAGAGATGGGACGATCCTTATATCTCTAATATCTCTATTAAAAATTATGGAGACGAGAGTATGACTGTAGAATTCTTAGGAAGAGCTCATAATGAAAAACAGTTAAACAGTCGTGGAGAGATAAAGTATCACGTCTTTTCAGGAGAAGTGGAAGAAATTAGTAATCCAAATGTGAATCCCGGTTACACGTATGTATTTTCTAATCTGGTATATCTATTACACTTTGGGTCATTTGGAGGGTATGCTACGCGAATTGTTTATTTCTTAGTTGGAATAGCTGGATGTATCGTAATTATATCAGGTGTTTTGATTTGGCTAGTAGCAAGAGATAAAAAGAATGTACCAGAGCACAAACGCAAGTTTAACTTCTGGTTAGCAAACATTTATATGGCTATCTGTCTATCTATGTATCCTGTAACGGCTTTAGCCTTTATCGCTGTTAAAATTAACCCTACTGGTGGACAGAGCTTTGTGTATTCATTCTACTTCTGGACTTGGCTAGCTATCACTATCTTGTTGTGTATTCGTAAAAGTATATATAAAACCAATAGAGACTGTCTATTAATCGGTAGTATCATTGGGTTATTTATTCCTATTGCAAATGGTATTATGACGGGGAATTGGATATGGGTAAGTTGGTCTAAGGGATATCATGATATCTTGCTAATTGACTTATTCTGGATTATTGTTCCTATTATCACCTTATACTCTTGGAAACTAATTCGTAATAAACATGAAAAAAAATCTCAAGAAGAAATAGCCATCACAGAATAGAACAATTATAATCTATAAAAAAGCCTTTATGTAGTACATAAAGGCTTTTTTTATTATCTAGTCTTTAACCATCCTGTGATACTATAACGCGTTTGGTGAACCATCTTTACTTCGTGTTCAATACTTTTGCTATCAAATACTACTAAACGCCCTGGTAACGCATGTACAATCTCTTCTATCTCTGTACCGTCTTCTTGTTTTAAATACAAAGCTAATTGTCCACCATAGGCTGGTGTCCAATCTTGATCATTTAGATATAGCACTACTGATAAAGTTCTACGACTATCCGTCTGAAAAACATCTAAATGTCTTTTATAACATGTACCTGGAGGATAACACGCATAGTGAAACTCCCCTTCTTGAATACCTAAATAGCAAGTTCTATTCACATATTCTAAAAAGTAATTCACTTTATTGAAGTACATTTGCTCTACCTCATCGGGCTGTTTCTCGTCTAGCCACAAGATAGAATCCCCACGTATTTCTTCTACTATTTGTTCACCGTTAGCCTGTCCTATCGCTGCTTTTTTAAAGCTGTGCAGATCTTGTTTTAAAAGCAAATTTGCTCTTAATAAGTTAACCTCTTCCTCCGAAAAAAAACAGTCAACCACTGAGTATTTACGATTAACTAAATCGTCTATTATTAACTCATAAAATGGATTTATCTCAAAATCACCCATACATTAACAAATAAAAAGTATACAAATATAAATTACAAGACAAAAAAATCAATACACAAACACATGCTTTTTTACCTATTTATACATACTAAACACATTTTTACAGATTTGATAAAGCAGACAAATAAAAAAGCTTTTCTACAGAATATTTTTTCCTTTTTTCTAGCATATTCTGCAATATTTTCACCAAAAAAACTATCCTTATTACTAGGTGGTTATTCCTATTTTATACTTTAGCACCTACACATTCACTACACACTTACAAAAAGTCATCAAAACTCCGTCTATTAGTGCTCCAGATTCATAAACAGACTCTCTATAAGACAAAAAAAAGGAAGCTTAAAAGCTTCCTTTCTATCTTACTCCATTGTCATTTAAGGCAAATACTCTTCATTTTCATTCTTCGCTCTAATATGCGGATTAGCTATTGCTCCACACTCAATACTTTTAACTAAAATATTTGCTGGCTTAGATTCTACACCATCTATTTTTACTGTATAAAAAATATCTAAATTTTCTTGTGGCTTATAATAATCAAACTGAACAGTCATTTTAACTTGTCGATTAGACCTATCATACTCCCATTCAGCATAGTAGTCCTTAAAGTAGTCATCAGTATTTCCCTTCTTATTTCCATCTTTATCTACAAACTTAAAACTATTCCAATCTACATTATAATCTGTATCCTTTAGTATATCAATAAAAGCAACAGCTCCTGTGCTGTCTATATTTTCACTAATACAAATTTCTTCATACTCATCTTCTAACTCTATACCTTCGTCTTCTCCTTCGTCAATTGGTGATACTTTGACATTTCTAATAATGGTTTTTTGAGTATGATTATTCATTGTAGTAGCAGCAAAACCAATATTAACTCTATCTGGAATACTTGAATTATAATTGTATTGATAATCTTCATATTCATTGTTTACTACTTTACCATCTCCATAGGTTTTAAACGAATGTTTGTAGTAAAAATTATCGATTAACACATTGCCATTACCTTTTATTGTCACATATACTCCGTCTTCTCCATCTGGTCTTACTTCCACTTCAATCTTTTGAAATTTAGGGCTATAATCGAATCCTCCATCAGCTATATTAAAGTCATCTCCTTCATAACTTCCACTAAAATTATAATCACCAGTATTGTAATCCAGAGTTGCCATCGCAACTTCATTTGCTGCATTTTGACCTCCAAAATATTTGGTCAACAACAAAGGATTTCCTTTATAACTGTTACCTTGTCCCGCTCCTCTTAATGTAATGTGATTTTTGTAATAGCTTCCAAAAACATTACGGCCATAGTCATACTTTACATCATTAATATCAAACCCTGCATCTACATATCGTTGAGCAGTAAGTCCTTCACGGGTTTCGTAACTTCCCATTTCGAAACCTCTTCTCTCTTTGTTGTTCCCATCTAAATCAAAACCTATACCTAAATAAGCACCATTAAGTCCTGTTTTGATTGCTGTTGACCCATTTGCTGTTGATCCATTAAAAGAATATCCTAAGGCACTTCCAAGATATCCCATACTAAGTGATTGACCTGCCTCATAAATAAAAAAGGTCATTCCTCCTCCTCCATATTGGGCTCCTTGTGCATCATTCCAGTTTACAGAAGCCATTGCATATTCAAACTCAAACTTTGCTCCTTTGCGCAAATCAAGATTTAAATCTTTAATAGCAAAAGCACTTGTTGTAGCTCTTTTTATAGTTAATACAATTCCTTCAGAAGTATATCTTGACTGCCCAGTAGGTCCTGACAAACTTCCTTTCCCAAAATCATTTGTTATCCAAGAAGGTAAATTATTATAGTCAAGATCAGTTAAAGGATACTCATGTGTAGTCTGAGCCTTTACAGTCAGCAGAGTTAAAAACGCTATCAATAAATAATAATACTTTTTCATACGTCATTTTTTAAACCCCAAAGAAGATATAATCTTCTTTGGGATATTAATTATTATTTCACTTCTAACACGATATTGAAGAATGTTCTACCTGTTGGCTTAGCTCCTTGTTTTACTTTATAATGTAATTCCCCATCACTATCTAATTTTACATCTTCAAATACATTTTTGTCATAGTAGGTTACATAGTAGTTTAACTCATCCTGATCGTATACTGGTAAAGTAGAATTCCCATTGCTTGATAACATTGGTGAACCAAACTGTGTTTTATACTCATTGTACAGCTCTATAGAAGTACTTTGTCCAGACACCATTTCAACATAAATAGCTGGTAAGTAAAAGAACTTCGGTGATGCGATATTACTTCCACCTCCAGATACTTTCTCCCAACGAGCTCCTCCATCACCATCAGACATTAAAACTTCGAATTCATTTGCTCCATGAGAACTTATTTTCTCTACTCTGATTGACTCATTTACAATATGTTTGTTTTCAATAGAAGCATTTTTTACTTCAAGTTTGATATCATTAAATAACGCTCCTCTACCTTCACCTTCTGCTACTTTTATTGTCTCACTTTCTTCAAAATCTCCAGAACCACTATCTTCAGACACATATTCCCAGCTTGCTCCCCCTGCTCCATCAGACATTAAAACTTTGTATTTATTAGCTCCGTGAGAACTAATCTTATCTTCTGTTACTGCTTTATCTGCTATCTTCTCTTCTGTTATTGCTTTATCTTTAATAACAGAGCTGTGAACAGCATCTATTTGTAATTGGTCATAACCAACAGCATTATCTGCTATCTTCTCTTTTGTTACCGATTCATCTTGTAATTCAGCTGTACCAACTGCTTTATCTGCAATATGCTTCGTATCAATAGATCCGCCAATTACTTCAAGTTTTAAATCATTAAACAACGCTCCTTTACCTTTACCCTCTGCTACTTCTATTGTTTTACTATTTTCTAAATCTCCAGAACCACTATCTACAGACACATATTCCCAACTTGCTCCTCCTTTTCCATCAGACGTTAAAACTTTGTATTGGTTAGCTCCGTGAGAACTAATCTTCTTTTCTGTTACTCCTTTATCTTTAATAATAGAGCCGTAAACAGCATCTATTTGTAATTGGTCCTGACCAACAGCATCTTTTGCTATTTTATCTTGTGTTATTGCTTTTTCTTTAATAATAGATCCATAAACAGCATCTGTTTGTAATTGGTCATAACCAACAGCAGTATTCGCTATATATTTAGTATCGATAGATTTTTCTTTAATATTAATTGTTGCTTCAGCTAAAAGTATGCGTCCATGATCTGGTGCCTTAATTGATATCGGCCCATCCTGGTCTGTTTTTAAGTAACTACCATTATCAGACATTTTAGTATACTTAACAGTACCATCTCCCTGGGCAGTAAGCACTTGTCCTTTATTCGCTGATTCTGAATCAATCTTTGCGATTGTTACTGACTTATTAGCTATCTTCTCTGTTGTTACAGCATTTACATCTATCTTCTCTGTTGTTACAGCCTTTGCATTAATCTTAGCCGGAGAAATAGCGTTATCTTTAATGTGCTGACCTTCTATAGATAACCCCTTCACTTCCAATGCAACATCTTGTAAAACTGATCCTATACTACCTTTAGTTGCGGTAATTGTACTACTTTCGTTAATATTAGCCTTATTTACTTCACTACCTCCAGATACTGCCTCCCAAGTAGCACCTCCATCACTATTTGCAGTTAATACATATCCTGCTTTATCTTTATCAGCTCCTATCTTATTTGCTGTTACGACTTTAGGTCCTAGGTGATCTGTAACTATCCCCAGATTCTTTACTTTAATAGTTACCCCTTCAAGTAACGCTTTATTAGAAGATACTTCAATAGAAGAATCACTTTTTAATTCTTTACCATATTTATTCATTGGTACATATTTGGCCTCTCCATCTCCTAAAGAAGTCAATACTGTTCCTTTATCAAAACCTGTTGCATTAAATTTAGAGGCTTCAATTGTTCGCTCTGCTATTTTTGCATTCGTAATCCCAAGATTAGCAACATCAATACTTACATCTTGCAATGCAGCTTTATTTCCTTTTGTTACCTCAATAGCACTGCCTCCTTTAATTTCTTTTCCAGCTTCAACAATTGCATCCGATATAGGAGAAAATTCCGCTCCTCCATCTTTAGTTACCAATACCAAACCATTACTTGTCCCTTCTGCACCTATCTTATCTGCTGTAACTGCTCTTCCTGCAATATGTTCATTCTGTACTCCAGACTCTGCAATACTAATTGTAGCATCGTTCAAAAGGGCTTTATTATTTGCAGTAACAGTAATTGAATTATCTCCTTTCAAGTCTTTTCCTTTTCCTTCAAAGGCACTATCTGTAAGTTTTTTATACGCTACATTCCCTTCTCCATCAGCGGTTAAAACTGTATTGTTATCAGCTCCCTTAGAAGATATTTTCGTTACCGTAACAGCTCCTTCTGCTAACTTTCCGGTGTGAATACCGCCCTCTTTTACATCAATCTTTGTTTCAACTAATACTGTATTCAATCCGTCACCTACAGTAAATTCTAATGCATCACCTACATACAAATCCTCACCACCAGATTCAAAAGCTCCTTTAGACACATAATCAAATCCTCCTTTATCATTGGTAACTAATATTTTATCTTTACCTACTGGAACATCGTTTTCTTTAGAACTTAACTTATCTTTCGTAATGCTATTATCCTTTATACTTAACTTTACATCTTTTAATAATGCCTTTTTTCCTTCTCCGTCTTGAGAAGTCAATTGAATAATGTCATCAGTAGTTAAGTCCCCAGCTAGTTGAGTTGTTATATCATCTAATTCTCCCCACTTCGTTTTTCCATCTACATCGCTTAACAATACTCTTCCTGTACCAACAGTACCTGAAGTAATTTTATCAGATGAAACAGCCAAATCAGCTATTTGCAAATTATTTACTGCATTATCAGCAATTTGAGTAGTATTAATCCCTTTTGGAGCAATACTTAATGTCGCTTCTTTAAGTAAGGTACCTGCTTGCTCATTTGAACCTCCTATTGTAATAATACCATCCGTTTTCAGAGCTGCTTTATCCGAAATAGCATCCCCTTTTAGAGATTGATAAGCTACTGTTCCTTTCGCATCAATAACTGTGGCAACTGCATTGACATTATTCTCTCCTCCGTTTAATTTAGCTGCAGTAATTGTTGTATCAGCAATATTTTCATCAACAATTGTATTTGTTGCAATATGACTGCCTTTAACTCCTCTTTTTATAATGCTAATCTTAACTTCTTTATCTTTATTTCCGAAAAGAACATTCTCTCCATCTTTAACGTGAATGGTCTCCTCATCACCTTTCAAGTCAGCCTGCATTATCCCTTCAATAATAGAATCAGCTGTAACAAAAGAGCTATTCCCATTTCCTTGAGCCATAAGTACTGATCCTTTACTTGCCTCTTCTGAACCTATTTTATCAGCAGTTACTGCATTGTGATCAATATGCTTTGTTACAATCCCTAAGTCATTTACTTTTATTGCTAATGGAGAAAGAAGTGCTTTAGAAGCATCACCTTCAATATCTAATGAATTATCTACTGTAAGTGCTTTACCATCTACAATAGCATTAACCTCTTGAAACTTAACAGAACCATCAGCTTGTACTACAGCTACTTGATTTTCTCTACCTTGACCTGCCCACAGTTTGTCTTCTGTAATGGCATGATTAGCAACTTTGGTATTTATTACCGCATTGGTATCCAGTTTAGCTGTTGTAATTGCATTATCTGCTATAGACAATTCTACTTCTTCTAAAAGAGCATTTGCAACTACTTCCCCATTATTAACTAAAATACCGTTTCCTTTCAAATCTCTTTTCTGACTATCAATATTTTTGATAATCTCAAATATTGTCTCTATAACATCTTGTACATTGTCATTTCCTGAATTAATAGTAGTATCATCAATAATGATATTACTTGCACGAATATCTATATCTTTAATAAAGCCTTTCTTGTCTGAGAAAGTAAAAATACCAGGTGTGTTTTCTTCAATAGATAAAGTATTAGCATCAAACTCAACACCCTCTCCTATAATTTCTCCTTTTGAATTAACTGCCAATTCGTTATAGTAAACAAAGGTTCCATTATCCTGAACTTCTAAAAGCGTAATACGTTCATTCTTTTGAACAGCATCTATAATCACTTCATCAGTTGCATCTCCCCATACTACTTCTCCTTTTTCATTGGTAATCAAGATTTGTTTTTTACCTCCTGCTTGAATTTTCTTTGGCGTAACTCCTCCGTCTTTTAGCGAGATAGTCATCGCCTGTAAAGCAGCTTTATCTCCACCTGTTACTGCAATAGCTTCATCTCCTGTTACCTTTTTCCCCTTATTAGCTACTGTTGTATAGATACTATTTTGAACTATTTCATCATTTAAGATCTCTACGATATTGTTAATTACACTCTCTGGTACATTGATAGTAGCTATAGGCTCTTTCTGAGATTTGTCATAGAAGTTAAATACTCCAGTACCACTCTCGTCCTCAGCTAATACTTCTACAATGCTTAAAGTATTGGCATCAAACTTTACAGCTAAATCTTCATTTAAGCTACCGTCTTTGTTTATTGCTTTCTCATTGTAGTACTCGAAAGTTCCG
>NZ_JBBPHK010000008.1:0-131282 GCF_038039805.1 Myroides odoratimimus | reverse complement strand
TAACACAGCTGATTTTGGTTCAGTCGTTCTAGGTTCGAGTCCTAGTAGGCCAACAAAAACCTCTTGAGTAATCAAGAGGTTTTTTTATTTCAAGAATAAGGAATTGAAATAAGAAAGGTCAGAGCGCGCTCTGACCTTTTTTTATGATTAGTTCTGACCTTTGAATTCAGGTTTTCTCTTTTCTAAGAAAGCAGTAGTTCCTTCTGTGAAGTCTTCTGTTTCGAAGCATTCTCCGAAGTTCTTAATTTCTTCGTGATATCCGTTTACTCCGTCTTTAAAGTTGGCATTGATAGACTTTATAGCTCGTCCGATAGCAGAAGCTGAGTTAGAAGCTATTTTGTTTGCTATTTTCTTTGTGAATGTTAATAGTTCTTCTTGTTCTACAACATGATTAACTAAACCATAAGATAGAGCCTTGTCAGCTGTTATCATTTCTGCAGTCATGATTAACTCCATAGCTCTTCCTTTTCCTATAAGTTGAGGTAAGCGTTGCGTCCCACCATATCCTGGTATTAGACCAAGGGTTACTTCTGGAAGTCCCATTTTAGCGTTGTTAGATGCAATTCTGAAGTGTGCAGCCATTGCAAGTTCTAATCCACCACCTAAGGCAAATCCATTAACAGCAGCAATTACTGGTTTGTTGTAATTTTGAACATAGTCAAATAGAAGCTCTTGTCCTTTGGCAGCTAACTGCGAACCTTCACTAGTGTTGAAGCTAGAGAACTCTTTAATGTCAGCACCTGCAACGAAAGCTTTTTCTCCACTTCCAGTAAGGATGATAACACGTGTTTCGCGGTCTTTTTCAAAGTGTTTAAGGGCTTGGTGAAGCTCTTCAATTGTAGGCTTGTTTAAAGCGTTTAATTTAGTTGGTCTATTAATGGTTATAATGGCCAGGCTCCCTTCTTTTTCTACTAGAATATTTTCAAAATCCATAATATTTTTTATTTGATTAATTATTTATAATGGGCAAGGTAACAATAAATGTGGTGCCAAGACCCTCTTCAGTTTCGAAGATTATTGTACCGTTGTAATTTGTAATTATATTTTTGATAATACCTAAACCTAATCCCATACCGCTTGTTTTGGTAGTGAATTTAGGTTGGAATATCTTATTTAGATCTTCTTGTTTTATACCGGTTCCATTATCTGCTACTTTGATAATGGCACTTTCAGTTGTTCTTGAAATACTTACTTTTATCTGTGGATTATTTTGCTCAGATGGAATAGCTTGTATTGCATTTTTGACTAAGTTAGTAATAATTCTGATTAGTTGTGTTCTATCTATTTTAGATATAATCTCTGGATCTGAACTTTCAAACGATATATAGTCTTCATTAAAGATGTCAAGTGTTAATCTTACAGTGTTGACAATATCAAGTGTCTCGTCCTGTTGTGCTGGCATTGCTGCAAAACTTGAGAACGCAGTAGCTACTGAGGTCATGGTATCTATCTGTTGTATTAATACTTGAGAGAAGTCCTTTAGCTTTGTTTTGATATCTGGATCATTAGGATCAAATCTTCTTTCGAAGCTCTGGACAGTCAGACGCATTGGGGTAAGAGGGTTTTTTATTTCATGAGCTACTTGCTTAGCCATCTCTCTCCAGGCCTGTTCTCTTTCTGTTTGAGCTAGTTTTTCGTAGGAATCATCGAGTTTCTCTACCATGTCATTATAGGCAGTGATAAGTGCGGAAATCTCTTTACTGGTGTTGCTAGAATCGATTTTTTCGTTTTTTTGTCCAAACTTGGTACTGGTGATTTTGACACTGATGTTGTTTAGACTTTGAGTGATATAGTTTGACAAGAAGTAAGAGATGGCAATAGACATAATAAGCATAATGATATACACTTGTCCGAACTTAATCATAAAGTTCTGGATCTCATTTTCATAAAACTCTGTTTTTTCCTCATATGGTATTTTAAGTATACCAAGAGGTTTGTATTTTAAATCCTTTAAAAAGCTGTATGCTATACGTATGCGGTTGCTATCGACCGTTTTTATATCTACAAAGCGTTTGTTAGGAGAGGATTGTATTGTCTTTAAGACTAAGGGAGAGATATTTTTAGAGATGCTGTCTACAGAAAAGGTACCTCTTGAGGTGATCAAGAGGCGTCCTTGTAAATCGTGTATATTGATTTCTGTATTGTGTATGGCTGCTAGCTCATGTATTTTGTCTCTAAAGATGCGCGGAATATTTTCTGTTGTTAAAGGATATTCTGAGGTCGTTAAGATGTAGTTTATATTCTCATTGATAGAGTTTTCCGTTCTCTCTAGTCTATATTGATGATACGTACGTGCTTCTTCTCTAAATTGATACACTGATACAGCAGATATCAATACAGATGAGATAATACTCAAAAATATAAGTGAGAAAAATATTCTATTTCTCAGAGAAAAGTTCTTTAATATAAAGTCATCTTTCATTATTTTCTGCTATCGCGAATTCGTTTGTATAGGCGTATTCCTAGCATTAATAGTATTGATAAACCTACTAGTCCTACAACTCCAAATATCCAATTAAAAGTACTTTTTAAAATTACTAAAAATACTACAGAAAATAAAATCAAGGTTGCTCCTTCGTTCCAAATCCTAAAAAAAGAAGATGTTTTAGTCATCGTTCTATTGTTGATTTGTTTTACGAACTGATGACATTTTAGATGATAAGCAATTAATGCTACTACAAATAATAGTTTTACATGCATCCAGGGTTGGCTTAACCAAGCTGGTATTACTATCAGCATCCATATCCCAAAAACTGTTGCTAATACTGCTGCGGGCCATGTGATGATATTCCACAAGCGATTAGTCATAATCGTGTATTGATCTCTTAGGATGTTGGATTGTACTTCAGGCATATCCTTTGTCTCAGCGTAATAGACAAATAGACGTACAATATAAAATAGTCCTGCAAACCAGCATACGATAAAAATTATATGTAAGGCTTTTAGATATAGGTACAACATAATGTTATTTGTTTTGCCATTCTTTTATCCAAGTAACCATTGCATCGATCCACATGTCATCATCATTCATACAAGGGATTGTTCTGAACTCTTCTCCTCCGTGTTTTAAGAACTCATCATGTGCTTCCATTCCTATTTCTTCTAACGTTTCAAGGCAGTCAGCTACAAAGGCAGGAGTAACTACAGCTAGTTTCTTAATACCTTTTTCAGCTAGTCCATTTACAGTTGTGTCTGTTGGGGGCTGTAGCCATTTGTCCATTCCTAATCTAGATTGGAATGAGTTAGTGTATTTGTCAGCAGGGATGTTTAACTTCTCTACTACTTGTCTTGTTGTTTCTAAACATTGATGTCTATAGCAGAATTCATGTGCTTTAGAAGCTGTTTGACAACATGACCCATCTATAGTACAATGTCCCTTCGTTACATCTGACTTACGGATATGTCTTTCTGGTACTCCGTGATATGAGAATATTATATGATCGTAATCAAAGCCTTCTAAATGACCTTGTATAGTGTGAGCTAATGCATCCACATACTCTTTCTTATTATAAAAAGCAGGTAAACTGGTGATGTTCATTTGCGGAAAGTATTTTTGTCTTACTTCCTCTGCTAATACAGTTATCGTTTCTGTTGTAGCCATTGCAAATTGTGGATATAAAGGAATCATAAGTACATCCTCTATGCCTTTGTCTTTTAGTTCTTGTAAGCCTGTTTTGATAGATGGTTCTCCATATCTCATGGCTAGTGCTACTGGTATGTCCACTTTTGCTTGTACTTTCTTTTGTTGTCTTTCAGAAATTACGATTAGTGGAGAACCTTCTTCCCACCAGATTTTAGAATAAGCTTCTGCCGATTTCTTAGGTCTAGTATTCAGTATGATTCCTTTAACTAATAAACTTCTTAGGATGTATGGCATGTCTATTACTCTTTCATCCATTAAGAATTCTCCTAAATAAGGTTTTACGTCTTTTGCTGTAGGGCTTTTAGGTGAGCCTAGGTTAACTAATAATATACCTTGCATGTTGTTAATTATTTGTGTTGAGAGACATTAAGTATTTTTTCGGTGTAGTGCCAAACTTCTTTTTAAAGGCAGCAATAAAATGACTAGCAGAACTATAACCAATCTTTAGTCCTACTTCATTTACATTATAACTACCATTATCTAAGAGCTTGCGTGCGTATTCCATCTTATAGTCAAATAAGAAGCTGAATACAGAATCACCGTAAATCTGCTTAAAGCCCATTTTTAGTTTTTTAATGTTAATACCTACTGAGTCTGCTAGCTCTTGAAGTGTTGGTGGTTCTGCCATTTTACTGATGATGATGTCTTTTGCTTTTTTGATTTTAACGACATCATCTTCATCAGATAAGAATGGACAGTTCTCTATATTTTGATCTTCATTTTGATTAAATAGTAAACTAAGTAATTCGTATGTCTTGCCTGTGTAATATAACTTCTTAATAGTCGGATTCATATAGAAGTTAAATAACTGATTTAGGACTATAGCCATAGAAGGAGTGATTTCTTCTTCAGAGTAATACTTTTTATCCCTATTCTCGCCAGTTAAGAAGCCGATAAACTCTGCTTCAGTTGAAAATAAGGCGTGAAATTTCTTAATAGAGATTAAAATGCTAATTACCCAAGTGTTTGGTGTTATCTCTAAGTGAACAGGAAGTTGTTTTTGAGGATTGTAAAGAATCAGGAACTTTTCTTCATTAAGAGGAAGAGAGTACGCTCCTTGATTGAATACAAATTTAGCAGATCCTTTTAATCCAAAGTAAAATTGGATAACACCAGTTCCCATTTCTCGTTGAAAAGTAATATTCTCTGTCAGGTTGTTTTCGAACCTTAACATCGAAAAATTATCATCAATTATTATTTCTTCCGTAGGACTCATAGCGATACTTTTTAAACTTAAGTTAGAAACTTATTTAGTTACTTTTTATTTAGAATGATTCTATATAGAGTGTCTTTTAACCCTTGTCGTTGTTACAAATGTACTGTATTATAATGAAATGCAATGCTTTTTTTTTAAGAAATCCCTTAGCGATATAAATAGTCCTTCTAGCGTTACTTTTGTCGATTCTTTAATATTAAATTTGTTTACTTTTTTGAATTAACTCTGTGGTATGGACAAAATAGATAAGACTAAGCCTGCGACTTTTTATGCAGTAGGATTAAGTTATAAGAAAGCGGACGCTGAAATGCGCGGTAAGTTTAGTCTAAGTGATGAGGCCAAAGACAATTTATTAACTCAAGCTAAAAGTGAAGGAATCGAGAGTTTAATCGTGATTTCTACATGTAATAGAACGGAGATATTTGGTTTCGCACAACACCCTTTCGAACTGATTAAATTATTATGTGATAACAGTAATGGTACGGTGGATGACTTCCGCAACGTAGCTTATGTATATAAGACTAAGGAGGCGATAGAACACTTATTCCGCGTTGGAACAGGATTAGATAGTCAGATATTAGGTGATTTTGAAATTATCAGTCAGATTAAAAACGCTTTTTACTTAGCGAAGGAGAAAGAACTGACAACGAACTACTTCGAGAGAT
This sequence comes from Myroides odoratimimus, assembly GCF_038039805.1. Lineage (GTDB taxonomy): Bacteria > Bacteroidota > Bacteroidia > Flavobacteriales > Flavobacteriaceae > Flavobacterium > Flavobacterium odoratimimum_B. The sequence goes on along the minus strand of NZ_JBBPHK010000008.1, from coordinate 125,758 downwards.
TAGTCAATGCTGTTATCCAAGCAAGTAAACGTATTAAGAATGAGACTGAGCTTAGCTCTGGAGCTACTTCTGTATCATTTGCTTCTGTACAATATATTATGGATCATGTAGAAGATATCTCTAATAAGAATATCTTGTTATTCGGAACGGGTAAAATCGGTAGAAATACATGCGAGAACTTAGTGAAGCATACAAAGAATGATCATATCACACTTATTAATAGAACAAAAGAGAAGGCGCTAGAAGTAGCAGGTAAATTTAATCTTATCGTAAAGGATTATGCAGATTTACAAGCTGAAATACGCAAATCAGATGTACTTATCGTAGCGACTGGTGCACAGAAGCCTACAGTAGATAAGGCGCTACTTAACTTGACAAAACCTCTTGTTATTTTAGATTTATCTATACCTAAGAATGTGAGTGATGATGTGACTGAGATAGAGGGCGTAGAGTTAATACACCTTGATTATTTATCTCAAATGACAGATAAGACTATCGAGAGAAGAAGAGAGTTCATTCCACAAGCAGAAGAAATTATAGAAGAGATCATGTCTGAGTTTATCGCTTGGACGAAGATGAGAAAATTCGCACCTACTATACATGCTCTTAAATCTAAGCTAGAGCAGATAAAAGATGGGGAATTAGATTATCATAAAAAGAAATATGATAACTTTGATTCTGAGCAGGCTGAACTAATCAGTATGCGCATCATACAGAAGATCACTACGCACTTTGCAAACCATCTTCGTCATGAAGATACAGTAGTGGATCAGAGTATAGAATGGATAGAAAAGGTGTTTCATATAGAATCAAATTAAAATGGGTAGAATTATTCGTATAGGTACACGTGATAGTGAACTAGCAATGTGGCAAGCAAAAACAGTTGAACAATCTCTTCAGAAATTGGGGTACAAAACAGAGTTAGTACCTGTTAAGTCTACAGGAGATCTAGTGTTAGACAAGCCACTATATGAGATGGGAATCACAGGAATCTTTACTAAGACTCTAGATGTGGCAATGATAAAAAAAGAGGTGGATATCGCAGTACATTCTATGAAAGATGTACCAACAGCTCTACCACAGGGAATCGTACAGGGAGCAGTACTTAAACGTGCTAATACTGTAGACATCTTATTACATAAAGGAGATACATTTTTTATGTCAGAAGAGGTTGAGGCAGTAGTAGCTACAGGAAGTTTAAGACGTAAAGCTCAATGGTTAAACCGTTTCCCAAAACATACAACAGTTGACCTACGAGGAAATGTAAATACTCGTATGGAGAAACTGCAAAACAGCGACTGGAATGGAGCAATCTTCGCTTCAGCTGGATTAGATCGTATTAAAAAGAAACCATCGAACTTCATTAATCTTGACTGGATGATACCTGCACCTGCACAAGGAGCTATGGTAGTAGTCGTAAATGCAGATGATAATCATGCTTTAGACGCAGTAGCTCAGTTAAATGATTATGAAACAGAGATGACTACTTATATAGAAAGACAGTTCTTAAGAACATTAGAAGGGGGATGTACAGCTCCTATCGGTGCTTTAGCTACTTATAATGATCACGATGACACGATTAATTTTAAAGGGGTACTATTCTCTTTAGATGGCCAACAGAAGTTCGAAGTGAACAAAGTAGTGGATATCGCAGAGTGGAAGAAGCTTGGATTCTTTGCAGCTAAAGAAATTCTTGAGAATGGTGGTAGTGAATTAATGGAAACACTACGTCAACAATTAAAAAAATAAAATGTCTTTTAATCCAACTATTTTATCTACACGGAAGATTAAAGCGAGTGTATTAGAAGCTATAGCTTTAGGGAAGGTGCATTTAGTAGAACAAGATTATATCTTGACAGAACACTTGGTATTCGACTTGGATGCTGTACATGAGTATGTATTGTTTACGAGTCAGAATGCAGTGAAGAGTGTGATTAGTCAAGGGTATAGAGAAGCTCTGAATAAGAAACCAGCGCTATGTGTGGGGATAAAAACAAAAGAATTGTTGGAGGAGAACGGTTGGGAAGTTAAGGCTTGGGCACATTATGCAAAAGAATTAGCTCCTATCATTGTTCAAGACTATAAAGATAGAAATATAACATTCTTTAGTGGAAGTATCAGAAGAGATCTATTGCCAGATGCTTTTAGAACAAATGGTGTAGTCTTTAATGAGTTCACAGTATATCAGACTGTGCTTAACCCTGTAAAGAATGAATACAAAGTAGATGGATTGTGCTTTTACAGTCCTTCAGCGATAGAGAGTTATCTTCAGCAGAACAGCATCACGACAGAAGTGTGCTTCTGTATAGGAGATACTACAGCAGAACCATTAAAAGGAGTTACACAGAATATTGTAATAGCGAAGCAACCTACAGTGGAGGCTACATTACAAGCTTGTGTGGATTATTATAAATAGAGTCAGCTAAAAATTGACGTATTAAAATCGAATAGAAATGATTAAAAATGATTTATTCTTAAGAGCGTTAAAAGGTGAAACAGTAGAGAGACCACCTGTATGGATGATGCGTCAAGCAGGTAGATACTTACCAGAGTTTCGCGAATTAAGAGATAAGTATGATTTTTTTACACGTTGTAGAATGCCAGAAATCGCAGCTGAGATTACAGTACAACCGATTCGTATTGTAAAACCAGATGCTGCTATTTTATTCTCAGATATTTTAGTCGTACCGCAAGCTATGAACATTGATGTAGAGATGAGACCTGGAGTAGGGCCATGGGTACCTAATCCTATCCGTTCTGCTAAAGATGTAGAGCAAGTTATCGTACCTAATATCGAAGAGACATTAGGATATGTAATGGATGCTATTAAAGTAACGAAAGAGATGTTAAACGATGAGGTACCATTGATTGGATTCGCTGGTTCACCTTGGACTATCTTTTGTTATGCAGTAGAAGGAAAAGGTTCTAAGAGCTTTGACTTAGCGAAGGGAATGTGCTTTTCTGACCCAGTAGCTGCACATACGTTATTACAAAAAATTACAGATACAACTATTTTGTACCTTAAAGAAAAGGTAAAAGCAGGTGTAAATGCTGTACAAATATTCGATTCATGGGGAGGAATGTTATCTCCAGTAGATTACCAAGAGTTCTCATGGCAGTATATTAACCAAATAGTAGAAGCATTAGCTGATATCACTCCAGTTATCGTATTTGGAAAAGGATGTTGGTTTGCATTACCTGAGATGGCGAAGTCAAAAGCGTCTGCATTAGGAGTAGACTGGACTTGTAGCCCACAGAACGCTCGTCTATTCACAGGAGGAGATATCACATTACAAGGTAACTTTGACCCAAGCCGTTTAATGTCACCAATCCCTACTATTAAGAAGATGGTACACGAGATGATCGATGCTTTCGGTAAAGATAAATATATAGTGAACCTAGGTCACGGTATCTTACCTCATATCCCAGTAGATCATGCAAAAGCATTTATCGAAGCGGTAAAAGAATACGAACACAAGTAAAATATTGACAGAAAAGCCTGCCGAAGTATGACGTAGGCTTTTTTGTTTTACTATATCATTTGACCTATGTTAAACAAAGGAACAAAAAGTGAAGAAGAAAGACGTATAGAGTCTATTGTTCAGAAGTTGTCTTCTATTGGGTTTACACCAGAGGACAAGAAATTTATAGAAGATCTAGACGTAGAGCTTCAAAAGATAGGCTTGAGTTATGAACAACTGTTGATAACAGAAGGTAAGGACTTAGCCTTGCACTTACATAAATTCAACTTCCCTTGGGACAAGATGGAAGAGTTTACAGATCTATTAGTGAAGTGGTCTTCTCAAGAGCCTTCATTAAAAGCAAAAGCAAAGGCTGTCTATCAATATATCCAAGATGAGAGTAAAGCATTCTCATTTAATATCATGACTAAGATTAGTCGCCTTTAAGAGAGTACTATTTACAGCAGAAACAGGATGAGGTGTCATACGCACTATGATAGTGATATGTAGGACTAGAGGAGTCTGCTCACTATTGTTTATTTAAAGATAAGGTGGAGAGGTGCAATATAATGTATTGGCTGAACTACGGAACAATAGTTTTTTTAATGATGAGTATCCTTACAGAGAGAGGGTATGTACTATTTATAATATGAAAGAACAATTTTATCAATATATACAACAGCTTCAAGATACCATTACGAAAGGACTTGAAGATATAGATGGAAAAGCAAAATTCCAAGAAGACCTTTGGGAACGTCCTGAAGGTGGGGGAGGTCGCACACGTGTGATCGAGAATGGAGCAGTATTCGAAAAAGGAGGAGTGAATATCTCTGCCGTACACGGACCGTTACCAGTAGCGATGCAAAAGTACTTTAATGTAGGAGATGTAGATTTTTTCGCTTGCGGATTATCGTTAGTGATTCACCCGAAGAGTCCTATGGTACCTACAGTACATGCTAACTGGCGTTATTTCGAAATGTATGACAAAGAAGGTACAGTAGTGCGTTCTTGGTTTGGTGGAGGACAAGACCTTACACCTTATTACCTGTTCGATGAGGATGCTACGCATTTTCATACTGTATGTAAGACAGCTTGTGATAAACATAATCCAGCATTTTATCCATTGTATAAAAAGCAATGTGACGAATATTTCTGGAATGCGCATAGAGATGAAGCACGTGGTATCGGAGGACTATTCTTTGATCGCTTAGAAGCAACAGAAGAAATGTCTATGCAACAGTGGTATGACTTCGTAACCGAAGTAGGAGATAGCTTCTTAGAAGCTTATGCACCTATCGTAGAACGTCGTATGGATACACCTTATAGTGATGAACACCGTACATGGCAAGAGATCAGAAGAGGTAGATATGTAGAGTTTAACCTTGTTCATGATAAAGGAACTCTATTTGGATTAAAAACCAATGGACGTATCGAATCTATCCTAATGAGTCTGCCACCACATGTACAATGGGTATATGACCACCATCCAGAAGAAAACAGTTGGGAAGAAAAACTGTTGAAAGTATTGGCAGAACCAATTGATTGGGTTAAATAGTTTACAGTTCACGGTTGACAGTTTACAGTATGAAATTACTAAATAGAGATAATTAGTTATATAAACAAATTATTAAGTTATTAGATTTTGTGTATAATGGAATGTTTGTTGTTGCAATTTATGGTACTATAAATAATCATAAACTATATGATAGACTATCGAAATTATAATGTTTGGAAACTGAGCCATGAATTAGTATTAAAGACCTATCCATTATTAAATTTATATCCTAAGTATGAGGAAAGAAATTTAATAGATCAGATAAGAAGGGCGGTAGTATCAATTCCTACCAATATCGCAGAAGGATGTGGTAAGGATACACAGAGAGAATTAGTTAGGTATTTATATATAGCATCTGGTTCTGCTCATGAGGTAGAGTATTTACTTCTTTTATCAAGAGATCTACGATATATTAGAGATGAGGACTATTATGTGCTTCAAAATGATATTGTAAGTATTAAAAAGATGCTCGCTTCTCTAATTAATAAGATTAAAATAACAATAAATAATGAATCAAATAAAGGTTAACGATCTGTTTATAGATATCGAGAGCAACTGTAAACCGTAAACCGTTCACCGTAAATCAAAATAAGAACACAGGTCAACGGTCTGTTTATAGATGTCGAGAGCAACTGTAAACTGTAAACCGTAAACCGTAAACTGAAGAAAATTATGTTTCCATTACAAAGAGGTAGAAGATTAAGAACAAATGAGTCTATTCGTAGTTTGGTAAGAGAGACTATCGTGACTCCACAAGATTTTATGTTCCCTATGTTTATAGCAGAAGGGACTAATGTACAAGAAGCTATTCCTTCGATGCCAGGTATGTTTAGACGTTCTGTGGATTTGACAGTAAAGGAAGTAAAAGAGCTTTATGCATTAGGTATTCGTGCAGTGAATATTTATGTAAAAGTAAGCGATCATTTAAAAGACAATGCAGGTACAGAAGCATGGAATCCTAATGGATTAATGCAGACTGCTATCAAAGCGATAAAAGACGCTTGTCCAGGTATGATCGTAATGCCTGACGTAGCATTAGACCCATATTCTATATACGGACACGATGGTATTATCGAGAATGGAGTAGTAGTGAATGACCCTACAGTAGATGCACTGACGAAGATGAGCGTATCTCATGCAGAGGCTGGAGCAGACTTCGTAGCACCGAGTGATATGATGGACGGGCGTATCTTGCGTATGCGTGAAGCATTAGACCAATCAGGGTTTACGAATGTAGGTATCATGAGTTATTCTGCTAAGTATGCATCTGCATTCTACGGACCATTCCGCGATGCACTAGACAGTGCACCGAGAGCAGATGTAGAGATACCAAAAGACAAAAAAACATACCAGATGGACTATGCTAATCGTATCGAAGCTGTAAAAGAGGCGTTATACGATGTAGAAGAAGGAGCAGATATCCTTATGGTAAAACCGGGTATGGCTTATTTAGATATCGTACGCGAAGTGAAAGACGCTGTGAATGTGCCTGTAGCTGTGTACCAAGTATCTGGAGAGTACGCTATGGTAAAGGCTGCATCAGAGAGAGGATGGCTAGACCACGATCAGATCATGATGGAACAATTAACTTGTATCAAACGCGCTGGAGCAAGTATTATCTCAACATACTTTGCTAAAGAAGCGTCTATTCTATTGAATAAATAGTTAGAATAAGTATCATAAATAGAAGAAGCTCGTTGATTTTGTCAACGAGCTTTTTTCATTATAAGTTATTGATAACTTTTTTTCTAAATTGTAGTAAGAAGTGTTTTAACTTTATCCACTAGTAAAATTATAGAATATATGACGCCTGATTTTAAAAATAAAACATATCGATTAGCAGAGTTTATCTTACTTGTTAAAGATCGAAAAGAAAGAGCTACGGAGTATGATCCAGCCTATCAGTATGCTATTTATGCTGTAGAAGATGAGGCGGATGTAGAATTAGAGATTTATGTTGGTGATCCTGTTGAGGTGACCGAGGATGATGAAGAGATATATCCAGACGCTGTTACAGAACTAGATATGTGGTATCTGTGCTCTGATGAAGATATACAAGATGTAGTAGACTTAGCAGTGAGCCAGAAACCTACAGTGAAGGTAGAAGAACTCATCATGGCATTAGATTACTACCTGACGATAGATGATTTTATAGATTTTGACTAAAAGATTTAAGTCTATCATATGTTATTTGTCCGTTTATTGCACTAAAAGGACTGTTTTGTATACTATAATGTTCATTTTGTTTCTCTATTTTTGATGGAAATAAATAAACAACAACAATGACAAAAATTATAAAAACTAGTTTGCTACTTCTTGCTGCTATTAGTGTAGTAGCATGTGGAGGTAAGGATGATAAAGCACAACCTGAAGCTGTGTACGAATCAGAGAGAGGAGAAGTAGCTGAAATGACTATGTCTGAAAAAATCAAGCTAGGTGAAGACATCTTTAAAGGAAAAGGGAACTGTGCTTCTTGTCATCAGACAGATAAAAAAATAATAGGACCTAGTGTCAAAGAAATATTGCAAGTGTATGATAAACACAACGCTGATCTGGTTTCTTTTTTGAGAGGAAATGAGGAACCTATAGTTGATCCTTCTCAGTTTATCATTATGCAAGCTAACTTAGAGATCACAAAGAAGTTTAGTGATCTAGAAATGGAAGCGCTTATTGCCTATATGCGTAGTTTATAGGTAACAATTAAGCAGTAAGTTATCGAAAAGCCTTGAGTCAATAGATTCAAGGCTTTTTTATATTCAGTAAGAGATAGATTTTACCCCTTAATATAAAATGCAACTCAAGCTTTAGTGGATGATAAATGGGAATAAAACACTTTTTTTTAGCAGATGGTCAGGATGTGATGGGCTAGTGATGCTATAGTGATTGCATTAAAACAGGCTAAAATTATGCGACCACTATCCTATCACTATGCGACCACTATGCGATCAGTCAATTTAGGAAGGAAATAGAAAGTATAGTAATGTGTTTATTTTAAGTGTGATATGAAGTGATGGGATTAGATATTGCTACATATTATAAAATGAGAATATAAAATCGTTGTCTAATATGCGAAGAAAGTGTTCATTCTTAGAGAAATAAAATGAAGAGTTCTAATATTAATCTGTAAAGTGTAAATGATCTATATCCCTTATAAACACTGGCTATTTAGAAGCATTCTACGATTTTATAAGGACTTTAATTAGTAATTTTACTAAACAAAAATAAACTAACAATTCAATGGACTTCATATATCAAGATCCGTATCCGATTCAGAAAGATGATACGCAGTACAAAAAGATTTCTTCTGACTATGTAAAAGTAGAAAAATTAGGAGATAGAGAGATATTAGTGGTTGATCCTAAAGCGATTGAGATGATTGCTGAGACAGCGATGACAGATGTGTCATTCATGTTAAGAACATCGCACTTAGAAAAATTAAAAGCTATCCTAGACGATCCGGAAGCGACAGATAACGATCGTTTTGTAGCTTATAACTTATTGCAAAATGCAAAAGTAGCAGTAGAAGGGCAATTGCCTTCTTGTCAAGATACAGGTACTGCTATCGTAGTGGCAAAAAAAGGTGAAAACGTATATACGGGATCGAATGATGCTGAGAGTTTATCTAAAGGTATCTTCGAAACGTACCAAAAGAAAAACTTGCGTTACTCTCAGATTGTACCTATCAGTATGTTTGAGGAGAAAAACTCAGGTTCTAACTTACCTGCACAGATCGATATCTATGCTACACAAGGAGCTAAATATGAGTTCTTATTCTTAGCGAAAGGTGGAGGGTCTGCTAACAAGACGTTCTTATACCAAAAAACAAAATCTCTTCTTAATGATAAAAACTTAACGGAATTTATCAAAGAGAAAATCATGGATTTAGGTACTGCTGCCTGTCCTCCATATCACTTAGCTTTAGTGATCGGTGGTACATCTGCTGAGGCAAACTTAGCGGCTGTAAAGAAAGCATCTGCTGGATACTATGATAACTTACCTACTTCTGGTAATATGGGAGGTCAAGCATTCCGTGACTTAGAGTGGGAGAAAAAATTACAATTAATCTGTCAAGAGTCTAAGATTGGAGCACAGTTTGGGGGTAAATACTTTACTCATGATGTACGTGTGATCCGTCTTCCTCGTCACGCTGCTTCATGTCCTGTAGGATTAGGAGTGTCTTGTTCGGCAGATAGAAATATAAAAGCGAAAATCACTGCTGAGGGATTATTCGTAGAACAATTAGAGACTGATCCAGGACGCTTCTTACCTGCAGTAGCTCCTCACTTAGAAGAGCCTGTGGTAATCGACTTGGACAAGCCAATGAAAGAACAATTAGCAGAGTTAACGAAGCATCCTATCAAAACTCGTGTAATGTTAAACGGAACTGTTATCGTGGCGCGCGACATCGCTCACGCTAAGATCCAAGAGATGTTAGACAATGGACAAGAGATGCCAGAATACTTCAAGAATCACCCAGTGTACTATGCAGGGCCAGCTAAGACTCCAGATGGTATGCCATCAGGAAGCTTCGGGCCAACTACAGCAGGGCGTATGGACCCTTATGTAGATAGTTTCCAAGCGGTAGGTGGAAGTATGATTATGTTAGCGAAAGGTAACCGTAGTCAGGCGGTAACTGATGCGTGTAAAAAACACGGTGGTTTCTACCTAGGTTCTATCGGTGGACCAGCTGCTATCCTTGCAAAAGAGAATATCTTAAGCGTAGAGGTGGTTGACTTCCCAGAATTAGGAATGGAAGCTGTGCGTAAGATCGTAGTGAAAGACTTCCCTGCCTTCATCATCACTGATGATAAAGGAAATGACTTCTTTGCAGATCTATAATAATCAGAATAAACTAACAATTTATAGACGACAATGAAAAGCCGATACTAGCGACAGTATCGGCTTTTTTTAATTAGTAATTAGGAGTGTTCTATTCACTAACGGTGTCAAACAGATGTTTTTTAAGGCTCTGTTCTGCGTCACTTCCTATTGACATACTGTATAGCATACAGTATGTCATTCTGACGATAGGAGGAATTGCACTAGTTTATTCTCACGACTATTTCTACATCTCGTGTGTGATCTTTCCTTACGTCAAGATGACAAAAAGAACTGGTAAGGTATGGGTTAGTAGCAACTTCCAAATATTACTACCTCTTTGTTATTCCGACGATAGGAGGAATCATATTAGTATATCATACATGGATATAGTCAATATAAGTGCTTGAAGAATAATATAAACAGCCCTATTCTAGTAAAGAATAGGGCTTCGTTGTCTTATCCATTTATGGAAGAGAGTAATGCTTGACAGATGTGTACAGTTCTAGAAGGTTATATTTATATGAATTTTAGTACCTTGCTTACTCATTTTTAAGTACCATGAACGATCTATTATCTTATATATACAATAATCCTTCAAGCTTAACGAAAGGCAAGGGAGGGGACGAATTATTCTTAGCGAAGTACAGTGAGATACAGAAGAAGACTGATGCTCCATGCTTTTTTTGGGGTAATGTGAAAGATCCATTTATTATGGCTCGTTGTTTAATCGCGTTGTCTAATGTGGTAAAGTCAAGTTTTAATTTATCTCCTGCAGATTTGGCTAAGCTAAAAGACCCTATCGCTACGGCTGGGGATGGTAGAGTGCGCTTTGAGGGATTTTCTCACTGTGCAGGAGTGTATGCAAGAGTAGATGTGTTGCCAGATGGGTTAGATGGAGAGTTCTTAGAGAATGGGACTACGAATGTAGACTTTAACCAACCGATGCTTACTGCGCTGAATAGCATTAAGCAAAAGGAGAGTGTACTGCTATCAATAGGTCAGAAGGAAGTTAGTATTCAGACGGAGAATAAAAAAATAGTGGAACGCAAAGTGCCTCTTCCGATTAAGTGGATTAAGGGACTGAGCACGGTACAGATTTACCTGTCTAAGGCAGAACGTGTACATACGTTTAATAAAATACAGGCACAACAGCTGTTTAGAGGTATTCCGAAAGGGATTGTGAAGAATGATTATTACTTGATATTGAGAGGTAATATGCCTTCTTTTTCTCCTGTTAAATCAAATAATGGTATTTGTGTAGGAGGTATTCACCGTTTACGATTATTAGAACCTCTATTGCCTTATATGGATTATATGCAGGTCTTTCCTCATCCTGATATGCAAAGCACCACTTGGCAGTTGTATTTTGGAGATATTCGATTTAGTTTGTCTTTATCTCGTGAAGCTTTTAGAGGGTTCTCGGGAGAGGGAGCGGCTTTAGAGTCGTTAATAGATGATGTGGATGACGAGTGGATAGATGCGATGGATAAATATGCTTATGCGAATCAACGCTTTAACCCGACGATGTTTGCGATGGAAGAAGGGATGAGTTTCACTGATGCAGATAGTCTGACAGGGCGATTAGCCGCTATGGGGTTGTTAGGTTTTGACTTAGATGACAATGCTTTCTTTTACAGAAGATTACCCTTTAAGTTAGAGCGCATTCTAAGTCTAAATCCTCGTCTAAAGAATGCAGAAAAACTAATTGCTGAAAATAAGGTAGAGATTATTAGCCAAGCTAATGGACGGGTAGAAGCTCGTGTAGATGGAAGTGGAGGTGTGAGACATACTGTAATCTTAGATGGTGACCAAGAGCGATGTACTTGTGAGTGGTATGGTAAGTACCAAGGGGATAGAGGGATGTGTAAACATGTGCTGGCAGTGAAGAAGATGACGTCAAAGAGTTGATTTTGAGTTTATACGGCATGGCACGGATTACAAATCCGCGCCAACGTAATCCGTGCAAACACAATCTGTGTTAATGTAATCTTTGTAGACAGAAGGTTTACTTTAGCTTCTTTACATTATTGTTATAATTTTATTACAGTATTTGGCAGTCGGATAATTTGAGATTAACTTTGCGCCATGCAAATAGACAAAAAAGACATCAGAAGTTTATCTAAGGAACAATTAAGGGATTTCTTTGTTTCTCAGGGAGATAAGGCATTTAGAGGAAACCAAGTGTACGAGTGGTTATGGAGTAAAGGGGCTCATAGCTTTGAGGATATGAGTAACTTATCATTGGCTACCCGTGAGATGTTAGATGCTAACTTTGTAATTAATCATATCAAAGTAGATAGCATGCAGGTAAGTACTGATGGTACTATCAAGAATGGTGTGAAGTTACACGATGGTCTTATTGTGGAGTCTGTTTTGATTCCTACAGAAACACGTACTACAGCCTGTGTGTCTTCTCAGGTAGGGTGTAGCTTAGACTGTGAGTTCTGTGCTACTGCACGCCTTAAGCGTATGCGTAACTTGAATCCTGATGAGATTTATGATCAAGTATTAACAATCGACCAACAAAGTAGACAGAATCATGGACACCCGTTGTCTAATATTGTGTTTATGGGAATGGGAGAGCCGTTAATGAATTATAATAACGTACAGAAAGCCATCGAGAAGATTACTTCTGACGAAGGGCTAGGGATGTCTCCTAAGCGTATCACAGTGTCTACTTCGGGATTGCCTAAGATGATTAAGAAGTTGGCAGATGATGGTGTGAAGTTTAAGTTGGCAGTGTCTTTACACTCTGCTATCGAAGAGACACGTAATCGTATTATGCCTTTTACTAAGAACTTTCCCTTGACAGATTTAAGAGAAGCACTTCAGTACTGGTATAGTAAGACGAAGAGTCGCGTTACGTATGAGTATGTAATTTGGAAAGGAATTAACGATGACAAAGCTTCTGTGGATGCATTAGTGAAGTTCTGTAAATATGTACCGTGTAAAGTAAACTTGATCGAGTACAACCCTATCGATGATGGAGAGTTCCAACAAGCGGATGAACGTGCTACGAATAGCTATATAGCGGCTTTAGAGAAGAGCGATATCACAGTAGTGGTACGTCGTAGTCGTGGTAAAGATATTGATGCAGCTTGTGGTCAGTTGGCTAATAAATCATAAGTTTAGTTTATAGAAAATTGCGTAAAGAATTGTTTAGCAATTTCTTAATGATTTCTATTTGAGGGAAACTATCGTATGATATAAAAAAGTCGTATTTTTGGGTGCAATGAACATAGTACAGCAAATAAAACAGCCTATACAGAATGAGATGGAGCTTTTTGAAAAGAAGTTCCGCAACTCAATGACTACTAAGGTAGCCTTACTAAACAGAATCACTTACTACATTGTAAATAGAAAAGGGAAGCAGATGCGTCCTATGTTTGTATTTCTAGTAGCGAAGATGGTGGCGGGTGAGGTTAATGAGCGTACTTATCGAGGAGCTTCTGTTATAGAACTTATCCATACTGCTACTCTAGTACATGATGATGTAGTAGATGATAGTAATAAACGTAGAGGTTTCTTTTCCCTTAATGCTTTATGGAAGAATAAGATAGCTGTATTAGTAGGTGATTATCTATTAGCAAAAGGACTTTTATTGTCTATTGACAACGGTGATTTTGATTTACTTCGTATTATCTCAGTAGCTGTACGTGAGATGAGTGAGGGAGAGTTACTTCAGATAGAGAAAGCTAGACGATTAGACATTACAGAAGAGGTGTATTATGAGATTATTCGTCAGAAGACAGCTACATTGATTGCGGCTTGTTGTTCATTAGGAGCTGCTGCTGTCGATCCAGATAATGCAGAACTTATAGAGAAGATGCGTAAGTTCGGAGAGTTAATCGGTATGGCATTCCAGATAAAGGATGATTTATTTGATTATACGGATGGGCCTATTGGTAAGCCGACAGGTATTGATATCAAAGAACAAAAGATGACACTTCCTCTTATTTATGCTTTGAATACCTCAGAGCCTAAAGAGAAAAAGTGGTTGATTAACTCAGTGAAAAATCACAATGAGGATAAAAGACGTGTGAAAGAAGTCATCGCATTCGTCAAACAAAAAGGAGGTCTAGAGTACGCTACTACTAAGATGGTAGAGTATCAACAAGAGGCTTTAAATATACTACAGGAGTTTCCAGAATCTACTTATAGAGAAGCTCTGTTCACGATGGTGAATTATGTTATAGAAAGAAAAAAATAGTTATATAAACTGACAAGATATATAAAGAAGTCGCTTGATATTACCTTAAGCGACTTCTTTTTTTATCTTTGCAAGTATCAAGAACTAAACTTAATATATGATTTCCAAAAGTACCATAGATGCCGTATTTGACGCTGCTCGTGTAGAGGAGGTGATAGGCGACTTTGTAACTCTGAAAAAGTCAGGGAGTAATTACAAAGGCTTAAGCCCTTTCGTAAACGAGAAGACTCCGTCATTTATGGTGTCACCTGTGAAGCAAATATGGAAAGACTTTAGTTCTGGAAAGGGAGGTAATGCGATTAGCTTTATTATGGAGCATGAGCACTTCTCTTATCCTGAGGCAATACGATATTTAGCAAAGAAGTATGGTATCGAAATAGAAGAGACAGAACAGAGCGATGAGGAGAAAGAGCAACTGAATGAAAAGGAGAGTATGTTCATCGTGTCTGAGTTTGCGAAGAAGTACTTTGAAGAGACATTGTTCAATGCGGAAGAAGGTAAGGCTATAGGAATGACTTACTTTAAAGAGCGTGGTTTTACTCAAGAGACAATTAAAGAGTTCGGATTAGGATATTCTCCAGATCAGTGGAGTGCTTTCACAGATGCAGCTCTTCAGAAGGGATATTCTTTAGAATACTTAGAAAAAACAGGGCTTACCATCGTAAAAGAAGACCGTAAGTTTGACCGATTTAAGGGAAGAGTTATGTTTCCTATTCAGAGTATGTCTGGTCGAGTATTAGGATTCGGAGGACGTATTCTAATTGCCGATAAGAAAGCTGCTAAGTATCTAAACTCTCCTGAGAGTGATATCTATCACAAGAGTAAGGTACTATATGGTATCTATCATGCTAAACAAGAAATTGCCAAACAAGATAACTGTTTCTTAGTAGAAGGGTATACTGATGTTATACAGATGCATCAGACAGGTATAAAGAATGTCGTGGCTTCTTCTGGTACTGCATTAACGCCTGACCAAATTCGTTTGATTAGTCGATTGACTAAGAATATTACAATGTTATTTGATGGAGATGCCGCAGGTATTCGGGCTTCTCTTAGAGGGGTAGACTTAATATTAGAGGCAGGGATGAACGTACGCGTATGTCCTTTGCCTGATGGAGAAGACCCAGACAGTTTTGCTCGAAAGCATTCTAAAGAACAGCTAGATGAGTACTTCAAGAATAATGCTACTGACTTTATTCGTTATAAGGCGAATCTATTAATGGGGGAAGCGAAAAACGACCCTATTAAGAAAGCAGAGCTAATTAGAGATATGGTACAGAGTATCTCTAAGATTCCTGATCAGATACAGAGAGAAATCTATGTGCAGGAATGTGCTCGTATAATGGATATTTCTGAAGATGTAATCTTTAATTCTTTAGCTCAAATCGGTCGAAAAGAATTAGCTGAGGCAAATAAGAAATATACACAGGAGAGAAAGCAGATGGAGGTGGTGCATTCAGAGCAACAACCAAAAGAAGCAATTGATCCACAATATAATTTAGAACGCAAGATTATTGAGATATTACTGTTGTACGGTAATATGGATGAGTTGTTTATAGAGCTTCTATTAGATGTGAATGAAGACAATGAGGTAATAGAGGTAGAGCATAAAGTAGAACAGAAGGTCTATGAGCGTATTTATCTTAGTTTACAAGAGGATGAGGTACAGTTGACTAATCCAATGTTTAAAGTGATATATAAAGATATTATGGATTACTATCATCACAATGCTTGGGATCTGGAGAAGTATTTAAAGACATTAGATCCAGAAATGGCGCAGGAAGTGACTAATATTATCATGGAGGATGAAAAGGAAGCTTTACACAATTGGGAGTCTCAGAATATCATAGTGAAGCAGAAGGAGCAGGGTGTATCTCAATACGTGACAGAAACGATATTGACACTAAGAATGTTCTTATTGAATACTATGATCGAAAAGTATAAGGTTAAGTTGAAAGATAGTGATGAGAAGCGATCTTATGAGATGTTGACACTAATTATGGATTACACAAGTCTGATGAATATGTTCTCTAAGCGACTAGGTCAAGTAACATCAAGGTTTAAAACGATAGAAGACTAAAAAAAGAGGCTATTGCCTCTTTTTGTATTATTTATAAAATTGAACAGTAGTTATTACATCATATTGCTCACTTTTTGTTTTAGGAACAATGGTATGGTAAGTAATAAAACCATTATATTTAGAGCCTTTGTTCACTTTAATTTCTACATTTAGAATGTTTTGAAAGTTGTAGTTACAACTTTCTTTATAGAATGTTGATATGTCTATAATTTTACTGAAGCGCTCTTCATATTTCTGTCCAATAATAAGCTCATCATATCTCCAATCTATAACATTTCTATAGTATTGAGCTCCGTACACTTTATTTTGGAAGTCTCTTTCATTTCTAATGACGATATAGGAATCTCCTTTGAGTCCTTTTACATAGAAATTTAAAGGGCTAAAATTATGTGTCTCATTAAACTGTAATGATCTATAGGTTTCATTACCACAATAATCATCATTTGAAGAACATCCTACTAGAGATATTGATAATATTGTAAGTAAAAACAATAAATACTTTTTCATAACTAATATTTTTTTAACAAAGGTATTTGTTTTTAAGATATAGATGATGAAAAAGTATTTATTGAATAGTGATTATTTGAATTCTATAGGAATTATACAAACAGGTATAGGGTTAATCTTATGCTGGTTGATTCTATTTAATCTACTATATATTTCAAAAACTTCTTTTTCTCTTCCTGTGAAGTCTTCTGCTTTAGCTCCTTTTTCGTGTGCTAGCATAGCTATTTCTAGTTCGTCATAATTAGCACCTAACTGATCTTCATCAGATCGCTCATCTCCAAATAGTCCATCAGTAGGTTTAGCTATTATAATACTACTTGGTACTCCTAAGTACTCACCTATAGCACGTACTTCTGATTTCATTAAGTCTGCGATAGGGCTTACATCTACGCCACCGTCACCATATTTAGTAAAGAAACCTACTCCGAAGTCTTCTACTTTGTTTCCTGTTCCTGCTACTAAGCTTCTGTGTAGTCCTGCATAGTAGTATAGTGTGGTCATACGCAATCTAGCACGTGTGTTGGCAAGTGTAAGATTTAAGATAGCTTCATCATCTGAAGAGGGAACAGCTGTTTTTAATGTTTCAAATGTAGAGGTCAAGTCTGCTACGGTAGAGGATACATTAGTAAACTTTTCTTTTAAGAAAGAGATGTGTTCTTTAGCTCTTGATACTTGTGAAGGGTCTTGGTGTATTGGCATCTCAACACATAATAGAGGTAGTCCCGTCATAGCGCATAGTGTTGAGGTTACCGCAGAATCAATACCTCCTGATATTCCTATTACATATCCACTTACTCTTGCATTCTGCGCATATACTTTTAACCAATTAACTATATAATCTGTTACTGCTGTAGTATTCATTTTAGTGTTGTTTACCATGACTTTAAATATTTTATGGAATAGGTTGATATCTATCTTATTATATTTGTACATTGAAAATAAAAAAAGATAGAATGACTTTTTCCAAATTTACTAATTTATCTAGTGCTGTATTACTAGTGAGCTGTGTTTTTTGGTCTAGCTGTGGAGATAAGCAGAGTGAACTTGATAAAGAGATTAATGCTATTCCTATAGATATGACTATTACTCGCTTTGATCAAGAGTTCTTCAAGTCAGAAGACGCTGATCTAGCAGGTATTAAAAAACAGTATCCGTATTTCTTTAATGAAAATTTATCTGATGAGTTTTGGCTGAAGAAAAAACAAGATTCCATATTCATAGAATTAAATGAAGAGGTGGAGAAGAAGTACCAAGATTTAGGTGAATTGCCAAAGCAATTAGAAGATTTCTTTAAACATGTAAAATATTATTATCCACATGAGTCTTCAAAGAAAAAAGTAATCACATTAATATCAGAAGTAGATGTTACAGCTAAAGCTATTTATGCAGATTCATTAGCACTAATTGCTTTAGATACTTATTTGGGAAAAGAACATCGTTTTTATGTTAGTTTTCCAGAGTACCTAAGACCATCTTTTGAGCCGACACAGATATTGCCTGATTTAGCAGAGAGCTTCGTACTACAGAAGATAGGAGGCAATAGAGATCGTACTTTCTTAGGAGGTATGATACAGTATGGTAAGGTATTATACGCTAAGAAATTATTGTTGCCTAAGGTTAATGATGCTTATATCATGGGATATACTGTAGAGCAGATCAAGTGGTGTCAAGAGAATGAACAAGAGATGTGGAGATATTTTATAGAGAATAATTTATTATTTGATACAGATAGTAAGCTGAGTAGCCGATTTCTTACAGCTGCTCCTTTTTCTAAGTATTATCTAGATATTGATAGTGATAGCCCTGGGAGAACTGGTGCTTGGTTAGGTTGGCAAATTGTCAATGCGTATATGCAAAATAATAATGTAACTTTGCATGATCTGTTTAATACAGATGCAAAAGAAATATTTGAAAAATCAAAGTATAAACCAAAGAAGTAATGAGTAAAAATCACGTTTCTGATATAAATATTAGAGTAGAGTTAGACGAAAATAAAGTGCCAGATAAATTGTTTTGGACAGCTAAAGATGGAGGTGTAGAGAAAGCTAGTTCTAAAGCAATGTTATTATCTATTTGGGATCATAAAGCTAAAGAGACATTGCGTATAGACTTGTGGACTAAGGATATGCCTGTAGATGAAATGAAGAAATTCTTTCATCAAACATTAGTAGCGATGTCAGACACATTTGAGCGTGCTACAGAAGATGAGAAGATGGCAGCAACAATGAAAGACTTCTGTGATTATTTTGCAGAGAAATTAGATCTTTTAGAAAAGTAATTATAAGGAAGAGGCTTATACGTTCAAGTGTATAAGCCTCTTTTATTATACAACCATAAGATTACAACCTCTGATGTCAGAATGGTCAAATCTTCCTAAGATTTCAAATGAACCATTACTGTATTTTTTTCCTAAGTCTTGTGTAGCGATAAAGGAGCAAGAATTAATATTAGCTAAATCGATTACATTGACTCCACCTGTTTTGCCTTCTTCTACATAGGTTAAAGCGTCTTCTGGATCACGAGTTAAGATATCCATCCAAGGAGGACATTCAAAGATACCATCACCAAAAGAATAGCCTTGAGATAATAGCTCAGTCATTCCATATTCAGAGTGTATTTTAGATACCCCAAAACCTTCACACAGTACTTGGTGTAGCTCTTCTCGTATCATTTCTTTGCGTCGACCTTTCATACCTCCGGTTTCCATAATAATAGTATTGCTAAGGTTAAACTTTTGCATTTCTATCATATCTAGTAAGGCATAGGTAACACCTATTAATAAGACGTTTTTACCTTGTTTATCTAAGTCGATTAGCATTTTAGCTAGTTCTTCATAGTTGTGTAGGTAGAAGCCACTTTCAGGCTGATTAGAACCTTCTATAAGATCTTCTACCATATATATAAGAGATGAACCTTCTCGTTCTAAATAAGCAGGTAAAAGAGCTAAAACAACATAGTCTTCAATGTTTCCATAGAAGTGGGAGAATGCTGCTCTAAAGCTATATTCGTAGTAGTCTAGATCAGTCACATGATGTTTACTAGTGATCATTCCAGTAGTACCACTACTTGTAAATGTTATTTTTATAGGATCTATTGAAGATAAAACATCTTTGCTCTTAAAGAACTCGATAGGTAGAAAAGGTACCTCTGTCAATGTTTTAACTTGCTCAGGAGTTTTATTTAGAAGATTACAGAATTGTTGATAAACAGGATTATGTTCATACTGGAATCTAAAGACTTTCATAGCTACTCTATGAAAATCTTTTTTTGTTTGTATTTGGATGATTTCTTCAGGTTTAAACACGGTCTATTATATTTAAGTACAAAAATACAAATAAAAAAAGAGCATCACTTTAGTGATACTCTTTTAAGAATATAAAATCATTAAAATGTATTTCTTATTTTACTACTATTTTTCTAGTAGCAGTAGCATTACTTTCTTTTATCTTCATAATGTAAATACCAGCATTTACACTATAAGGTAAGTTCAACTCTCTGTTATTAACAGTAGTTGTAAATACTTTTTTTCCTACTACATTATAAAGCTCTACCTCTTTTGGTTCATTTTTAGTAGACTCAATGTACAATTTACCATTCGAAACCGCTGGGTTAGGGTAAATAGATAGCCCTTCGATACTCTGATTAGCGTATCGAGGTTCATTATTATAGCGCAAACCACTTTGCGCAAATGCTGTGCTTCCGCCTAACATTGCAATGAACATTGTGATATAAAAGTATTTTTTTGCCATCTAACTAAAATTATGGTATAAAAGTAATTATTTAAAATGACATAAAAAAACAAAAAAGTGCCTATTTTTTTAAAATAAGCACTTTTTTTAACATTTTTATTTTTGAATTACTATAGACCTACTGTCCAACCTTTAGTCCAATCTGGTACTTCAGCACCATTTCCTGCACCTTTAGCCTCTCCTGTAGTGTATACTTTAGATACATCTACTGCATCTCCTTTAGTATTTTTACCTTTAGTAGGCTTAGTAGTTGTACTGATTAATTTCACATTGGTTAACAACAATGAACCATCATTTACGTTGTTGATAGTTTCATCATGCTCTACATCAAATGCAGTTGCATAATTTCCGATTACTACATCATTTAATTTTCCTTTAGTTCCCTCGCGTAACTTCATTGCTGTTCCTTCTCCATCTACAGCAGGTAGTAATGTGATTCCTGTGATAGTAGGGTTAGAATAAGGATTAGCTGCTCTGTTTTTAGAATTGTTATCTGCTTCGAAGCCTTTGTCTGCTGTACCAGATTGTTTAGAGAACCAAGCTTTGTTTTCTTGACCATTCCATCCTTCAGTCCAGTCAAACTGATCATCATCGTTATTAGATGATACTAAGTACTGTGCACTAACTGTTCCTCCGAACCACTCAAATCCGTCATCAGATCCTTCGTGTGCTTGTACATATTGGATTACAGTTCCACTTCCTACTCCGAATAAAGAAAGTCCATTGAATTCTTTTTCAGTGTTGTAGTTAGCTCCTGCGTATTCGATTCTTAAATATTTAATAGAACCTGAGTTATCATTAGCTTCTTTTCCTCCGTATGTCAAGTCTGATACTTCAGCTGTTGCTGTTTCTGATTTGTTAATAGGAGCTTTTCCACATATTACTAAACCACCCCAGTTTCCTCTAGATTTTTCTGCACCTGTCATTACTACAGGATTGTTTTGTTTTCCTTCTACGTAGATTTTTCCTCCTTGTCCTACTGCGATATAAGCAGAAGTACCTCCTTCACCGATAATCTTAACTCCTTCTGGGATGTTTAATGTAGCCCCGTCGTTAACGATTAGTTTCGATGTAAGTTTATATGTTTTGTTTGCTTCTAAGTTTAGTTTATCTCCTTTTTTAAGTTCTCCACCTAATTTGTCTCCGTTTATTCCTGGAGTAGTTGTTCCTGGATCTGTTGTTCCTCCTCCGTTATTATCATCACTTGATGAACAACTTGCTAATGTTAATGTAACTAATGCAATACTGAATCCTGCTCTTAATAATTTTTTCATGTGTAATATAGTTTTTTATATTGTTTGATACAAAGATGTCTAGAAAACAGAAAATACATGTTAACTCATTGTCATTGAATAATTAACAGTTTGTTTCCTTAGTATTAAATAGATGTTAAGTAGGTTAATTATAATAGTGGTAGAACCTGTATTTTAAGTGTGTGTAAATAGGAAAGAGGGATGAATGCTTTTGTAAGTTATTAAGAGATAAATGTTTTTTTAAAATAGGTCATATAGATTAGGATTTTAAGTGATCCTTTTTTAAAAAAATAAAGCGAGAGCCTTATTAGAAGGCTCTCGCTTTGCTTGTGGGGTATTATATGGTATTTGTATTCTAGAATGAATAGTTTAGGCTTAAGCTAAAGTTTCTTCCAAGTTTATATGATCTTACTAAGACATCTTGTGTCGAGTTTTGTTGTTCTCTTTCGATTTTTGGATCTAATAAGTTTTTAGCATTTAAACCAATACCAAACCTCTTATTAAACTTCATCTTGAAAGTGAAATCTAACATACCAAATGCTTTGTCTACTAGGTTACCACTTTGCTCTGTTCCGATAGAGTATAGTTTATCAGAGAAATGCGCATAAGATACAGTAGTCATTAAGTTTTTCTCACCCCATTCTTTGATATAAGATAAGTCAGCATTTAATAAGAAATCTGATGCACCTGTGAAGTCTGAGTTGTCATGAGTAAACGAGGTAGACAGATATTTGTTTTCTCTATTTACTTTGTCATTGTCTAATTTTTGGTATGTCTTCATGATAGAAGCGTTTAATCCTCCTGTCAGTTTATTGGTATTTACATCATCGAAGCTGATTAAGTTTTTACGTACTTCTATTTCTAGTCCCGCTGCATATCCATAATCACCTGTATTCGCGTATGTGATATCATTAGAAGAAGAAGCCGAAACAATCTCATTTATAGGATTTTTAATATATTTACCAAATACAGAAGCAGAGAATACTTCATCATTAGTTGGGAAAAATTCCCACTTAAGATCTACGTTGTAGTCATCAGATGCATATAAGTCTGGGTTACCTACTTTAATCTCTGTAACATCCTCATAGATAAATCTAGCTCTCTCTTTGAATTGAGGTAGAGTATATGTTTTAGATGCAGCAAAACGAAGGTTGTTTCTATCATCTACAGCATACTTTAAAGACAAACTTGGTAAGAAAGCATTTTTATCCAATGTATTAGAGTTTTTATCTGCATCTAATTGGGTTTGCCAAGTAACTTTTTGAGTGATAGTTTCAAATCTAGCCCCAATAGTACCTGATAATCTATCTGATAATTTGTACTCAACATTTGCAAAACCTGCATGTACTGTCATATCTCCATCATACGTTTGAGGTAATAATGCATTAGGTGTATTCGCACCTCCTCTAAAAGTATACGTTTCGAAGTATCCGTTGTTGAAGTTTTGTTGGTTAAAGAAGTTATCTAGCGCATACGGATTTATGTTTTTGTTGTAATCAGCATTGATCTGAAATACATACTGTGTAGCCTTAAACTCTCTGTTCTTTTGGCGTAAGTTATACCCTACTGTTAACTTTCCATCGTATAGATTCTCACTGTTTTTACCGAATTTATAAGATGCAGCGATATTTGCACCTACTTCGTTTTCGATTAGATCCTCGAAGTATCTGTTATTATCAGATCTTGAGTTAGTCGAAAATTCGTAGTTATCTTGTCCTTTAATTTTGTTTAAAGTGTACATCTGTCTGTCAGGAGTCTGTGCAGAGATATTATTAAGAGCTAACCCCCAGTTTAGGTCTATTTGATCATTTAGTTTATGATCTCCTAATAATTGGTTTACGAATAGACGATCTTGTCTGTAGTTTTGTCTTGATAGAAGCGTATTTTCATAGTAGTCTTTTCTATCTGTGATATCTCTGATGTATCCAGTGTACTCATCTAATTTTTCTTGAGTACCATTGATTAAAAGAGTATTGTATTTAATACTATTTCTAGAGTTGATATTGTATTCTGCATTTAACATCGCAGTAGTATTCGTATTATACTCATAAGATTTCAAGTATAAATCTTTTGTAAAGCTGTTTTGAGCTTGAGCAGTACGATTAATTCCTTCTTTGAATTTGTAATTGTTGTCAAAAGATACAGTAGCAAAGATGTTTAATGAAGACTCTGCTCCGAAGTAGAATGATTTACCTCCATTTAGTCCTAAGCTCATTCCATAAGGAGATTTGTTTTTTGTCTGTGCAGAGTTTTTAAAACTAAAACTTTCAAGTGCGTTACTAGGTTGTTTTGTATTAGAGAACCCTAAAAAGCTTCTGTCTGATAGAGATCTAAACTTATCCTCTCCTACAGCATTAGAATTAATGTTTGACCCTAAACTAATGTTGAAGAATCCCTCTCCACTGTGTTTTTTAGAGATAATATCTATATTTCCTCCTGCGAAGTCTCCAGAGTTTCTTGCACTGTATGCTTTATCTATTGAGATGTATTCTACGATATCAGTAGAGAATAAATTTAGGTCAATATTCTTTTTCTCAGGATCATTTGACGCTAGAGGTAGTCCATTTAGAGAAGTACTGTTATATCTATCTCCTAGTCCACGTACGAATATTGTTCCGGTACCTTCTTGTTTAGCTACTCCTGTTGTTTTCGCTACTGCAGAAGCCACATCACTTACCCCTTTACGAGATAGTTCTTGAGAACCTATATGTTGTTTGATCTCACTAGATCTCTGTTGTTCTATAAGTAGAGCTGATTCTCTAGATTTAGAACGCGTAGCTTCTACCACTACTCCTTCTAGTTCTACATGTTCAGAGGCTAGTGCTATATTTATTGTTTTTGATTCTTTTTTTGCAACTGTGATTGATTTTTCTTGAGTTACATAACCCATATATTGAAATTGTAATATATAAGTACCTGCTTCTACTGAGATACTATAACTACCATCTAATTCTGTGTTTACTCCTTCAGAAGTATTTTTAATTGCCACGGTAGCATAGGCTAGTGGTTCATGCGTAGAGTCATCTGTTATTTTTCCTTTAATTTCGGCCTTTTGTCCATAAAAAGTGGCTGATACCATTAAGGTTAAGATCACTAAGAAATTTTTCATATAAATAAGTGTGTTGTATTATTGGTGCAAAGAACCTAGATGTATGTATCGTGAATGTTAATCTAAGTTTAATTTTTTGCGTACATTAGGTTACCAAATCGTTAACATATTAAATTATTGTAAAGTCTACATTTAATAATGTATTATGCTCTATATTTGACCTACTAAAACACACAACATAAGTATGAAGAATTCTGAAATTAAGATCCTTTTAGCTGACGATGAGCAAGATATTATCGATATCATTGGATATAATTTAGAGCAAGAGGGGTATCAAGTATTTACTGCAACAAATGGTAAGCTAGCAGTGGAGTCTGCAAATCAAAATAAACCACATCTTATCATATTAGATGTAATGATGCCTGAGATGGATGGTATAGAAGCATGTGAGTTAATCAGAAAAAATAGCAGTTTATCTAATAGTGTCATTACTTTTTTAACAGCACGTGGGGAAGATTACTCACAAGTAGCAGGTTTTGAAGCTGGAGCAGATGATTATATCACAAAACCTATTAAACCAAAAGTACTGATGAGTAAAGTAAAAGCATTACTTAGACGTGCCCGATTCAGTGATGATACATCTAGTAATATTATAGAGGTAGGGGATATTAGAATAGATAGAGATGAATATAGAGTATTTGTTCGCAAAGAAGAAATTGTATTCCCTAGAAAAGAATTTGAACTACTGTATTTACTAATGGCTAAACCAGGCAAAGTATTTACTCGAGACGAAATCTTAGATGCAGTATGGGGTAATGAAGTAGTAGTAGGAGGAAGAACCATAGATGTACACATCCGAAAACTAAGAGAGAAGATCGGAGACAGTTACTTTAAAACAATAAAAGGAGTAGGATATAAATTTGACCACGCAGAATAGTTAATGGCAACTAAATTTAAAAACTCTTATAAGTTCGCAATAAAGTCTGCATCATCTATTACCTTAATAAGCTTTATTGTAACCTTCCCTATAGGTGTATTTTATCTAAATATTCCAGTTTGGATAGTGCTAGGATATCTAGTAATCTTATTCACAATGTCCTTTTTTATTCTTCAGTATCGCGTAGAACACTTTATTTACAGAAGAATAAAAAAAATATATGACAATGTCTCTTTATTAGAACACGCCGATCTAAGAAGTAGAGCTGTGACGACTGATATGCAGACCTTGACAGAAGAAATCCAGAAATTTGCTAAAAACAAGAAGATCGAGATTGAGTCTCTTCAGGTGAGAGAAGAGTATAGAAGAGAGTTCTTAGGTAATATATCGCATGAACTAAAGACTCCTCTATTCACGATACAGAGTTACCTAGAGACTCTACAAGATGGTGCGATCAATGATCTTAAGGTCAGAGATCGTTATATAGAGCGTGCCGCTCAGAGTGTAGATCGTCTTATCTATATCGTTAATGACTTAGATATGATTACTAAGCTTGAGTCTGGTGACCTACATCTTAATATCGTGACTTTTGATATCGTAGAGACGATTAGACATGCTTTTGACTTTTTAGATTATAAAGCTAAGAAAAGAAATATATCTCTAATCTTTGACCTGAATTATAACAAGCCTATCTATGTAGTTGGAGACAAAGAACGAATAGGTCAAGTTATTACAAATCTAATAGATAACTCTATTAAATATGGCAAAGAAAAGGGAACTACAGAAGTAACTATAGAAGACTTAGTGAACAATAAATTAATTATTCGAGTGACTGACAATGGTCTTGGAATAAAGAAAGAGAACGTAGCTCGTTTATTCGAACGTTTTTATCGCATAGATAAGAGTGGAGCTAGAGCAGTGGGAGGTTCAGGTTTAGGATTATCTATAGTGAAGCATATCGTAGAGGCTCATGAAGAGCATATCTATGTGGAGAGTAGTTTTGGTTATGGATCGGAGTTCTCTTTCACTTTAGAGAAAGCTTTTGTAGACTCTACAGATAATTGATTATTAACCAATAAGGTATCTATTTGTTGCGTATAAAATTAAAATAGTATAGTTTCACTATAATTACTTAATTTTGCGCAAATTTATAATGAAGTATATCACGTGGGAAGTAAAAATAAACTAAAGCGATTCAGAGAGAACGAAACTTTTGATATTGTATATCAGCCGACTAGAGAAGACATGATAGGAGAGTTACCTCAAAAAGGGAATTGGAATAAAGATGTTTTTAAGAATGATAATCCTATCGTATTAGAACTAGGATGTGGAAAAGGGGAATATACAGTAGAGCTAGCGAAGCGTTTTCCTGAGAAAAACTTTATTGGTATTGATATTAAAGGTGCTCGTTTTTGGCGTGGTGCTAAGACGGCGGTGGAGTCTGGAATGACTAATGTAGCTTTCTTACGTACACAAATCGAATTGATAGAGCATGCTTTTGCAGCAGGTGAAGTGAGCGAAATCTGGATTACTTTCCCAGATCCTCAGATTAAGTATAAACGTACTAAACACCGTCTAACGAATAGTGAATTCCTTAAGCGATATAAGAATATTTTATCAGCGGATGGTATTATGAACTTAAAGACGGATAGTGAGTTCATGCATGGATATACATTAGGACTTCTACACGGAGAAGGGCACGAAGTTATTTATGCTAATCACCACATTTATAAAAATGAAGGTGCACCTGCGGTAGTAACAGAAATTCAAACTTTTTACGAATCACAGTATTTAGAACAAAATAAACCTATAACTTACATTCAATTTAGAATTAAGTAAGATGGGAGTAGAAGTTGTCACACTTTTATTTTTTGGTTTTTTAGCAGCTACCTTGGGAGTTTCTCTTCCAGGGTTGCTTAATATGACGGCTGTCAAGATCGCTAAGGAAGAAGGAGGGCGCAATGCTTTTTCGTATGTCTTAGGAGCTTCGACAGTTATTTTTATACAGACATTTATCGCCATTTTCTTTTCTAAGCTTATTGATTCTAGTCCCAGTATTACTGAGGCTTTACACGAAATTGGTTTAGCTATTTTTGCGATATTGACGATTTACTTCTTCTTTTTCGCAAAGAAAAAAGAGATGAAGAAAAAGAATAACCCTAAGAAGAGTAAGTCACCTTTTGTATACGGACTTTTCTTGGCTTCGATCAATGTTTTCTTAATTCCGTATTATGTTTTTTTAAGTATTACACTGGCTACTTACGATTATCATATCTTTGATCTTGTATGTACTGTATTCTTTTCTTTAGGGGTGGTGATAGGGTCAGCGATGATGTTCTATCTCTATATTTCCTTTTTTAAGAAACCCTCTAGAGAAGATGCTTTCATCTTGCGCAATATTAACTACGTAATTGGGACTATTACAGGTATTATCTGCTTGATCACGATATATAAGTTATTGAAATAATGGGTAAACAAGATAATTTCTTTGAACGTGTTTTTGCTGTTGCAAGACAGATACCAGTAGGTAGAGTGACTACTTACGGAGCTATAGCGAGAGCTATCGGGGCAGCGCGTTCGGCTCGTATGGTAGGTTATGCTATGAATGCATCTCATGATGATGATACAGTACCTGCACATCGCGTAGTCAACAGAAATGGATTATTGACAGGTAAATTTCATTTTGAAGGAACTAATCTGATGCAGCAGTTATTAGAGAATGAAAGTGTGGAGGTAGTAGATAATAAGGTAGTCAATTTTAAAGAACTCCTTTGGGAACCTACCGTGTATGAAGGTGAATAGATAAGCTTATAGATTACTTGTTTTCTCTATTCGTGTATTTTGATCTTGTCGAATATATGTTATTGGTTCATATTTTGAATTAGTTGATTTGTTGCTTATTTTGACAAATAAATGCTTAATATTTTCTTTTAAGTATCTATTATTTACTTTTTATGAGTTTGAGAGGACTCTTTCTTTAATGTTTTTTCACATATTTAGGCTATTGAAGCCTTTTTTTGTGTTCTTTTTTTAAAAAGAGGCTTTCTTTTTTTGCACTCATATTGAGATTGTAATAGGTTAAGTTGCTGATTGTTAGTAGTGTATAATTGTTTGTGTTTTTAACGATTAAAAAGTATACTAGGCTTTAATCCTATATACAGCGCGCTTTAGAGTGAACTTCTTCAAGAGTTCTTCAACATTTCCCCAAGATTGCTCTAGTAGAGGGCTTATTTCTTGAAGAAGTCTTGAAGATATGTTGAGGCAGTGTTGAAGAGGTAAAAAGGATGTAAGATACAAGGAACGAGTTATTGCATTTTATTGTGTATTTTTAGGTGTAAAAAAAAACAGTTATGAAGAGCTTTTTGTTTTTATTGTTATCTTTTTTCTCGGTCGTGACTAGTTGTTACTCTAGTGAAGGTATTACTCCTCTTATCTTAAGAAAGATCTCTTAGGGACTTAGGAATATGTGTCTTCTAAGGTATATGATATAGAAGGGAACATTGTAAGGAAGGGGGGAAGAAGAGAGTCCTAATCACTGTAAGTTGTTGATCATAACTTTTGATGAAGAGAGTATAGAGTATTTTAAGTATAACGGGATAGATAAGGAAGGAAAATGCATAGAAGTGAGTCAAAAAGTAAAGTACGATTTGAGAGATGACTGTATTTATACACTTGATAGTGAAGGAGAGTTAGACTTGGGTGAGATGGTGGTGATTAAAGAATTATCTGCCGATACGTTTTCTTTTTATAGAAGGCTAGCGAATACTATTGTCAATAATGGAATAGCACTTCAAGGCGTAGAGTTAAAACTAAAAAAAGTGAAATAGAAAAGGTTGAAGATTAGATAGAGCACAGACTAAAAGCCTGTGTTAATAATTCGTCATTTGAAATCCGTCATTAATAAACGCCATAGGGGCAATTCCTAACTCCAAATTCCTAAATTAATTTAATACAGTGGGAAGTTAAGACTGAAGACTGTTCTGTCTTCTCGTCTGTGGTACGTTAGGTACCCATTGTGCATCTCTACGATATTCTTAGATAGAGGTAGTCCGATACCAGCACCTTCTTCACGGGTGGTGTAGAAAGGAATAAATATCTTTTCTTTAATCTCAGGGATGATTCCTAGTCCACTGTCTTCTATATCTATGTAGATACGATTGTTCTTTTCGTATAAGTTGATATGGATTTCTTTTACCTCTTGTTTGGCAGTGGCGTGTATGGCATTAGTTAGTAAGTTGATAAATACTTGCTCCATCTGCTTAACGTCCCACTCTAGATTGATCTGAAGATTCAAGTTTGTTTGTACTTTGATACCGTTATTATGGAATAGAGGCATCAGGGTCTCTATACTCATCTGTATGATGCGATTAACAGGGACTGACTGCTTTTTAGGCGAAGTCAGCATGGTTAACTTTCTATAGTTGTCTATGAATTGCTGTAAGTGATTGGTACGGTTAACGATTGTGTTGATACTTACTTTGATATCATCCATATCTTCTTCTGACAACTCTTCCTCTTCTAGTATCTCCTGAGTATTATGAGCAAGTGAGTGAATAGGTGTAAGAGAGTTCATGATCTCATGAGAGATAATCTTCATTAGGTTCTCCCAGGTGTCTTTCTCTTTTTTCTCTAATACTTTCTGAATAGAATCTAATAATACGATGAAGTACTCTTGATTTTGACTTATTGTATTAGAAGTTTGGAGCATAAAGGTTTGTTTCTCTTCATGCTCTATTTTGATATCGATAGACTCTTTAGATTCTTTAAAGTTTAGCTGTTGTAGATGATGTGTCAGTGTAGGGAGTAGTCTTTCTAGGTTTGTCCAAGACTTAATCTTCGGTATGTCGAATAGGGAAGAGAAGTAATCATTGATAAGGAATACTTCCCACTTATCAGTCTTCTTCTCTAGGATTAGAATACCTGTTTCTATATTGTTTAAAATATTTAGATAGACTAGCTCGCGTATTTCGTTTTGTTGTTGTTGTGTTTGTAGTTTATGGTAGAGCTTTTGTAAGTTGTTTAGTGTCTCATTAGGTTGCTCTTTTGTAGTCTTAAGCGAATAGTCATCATACATCATCGCTAGTACGATACGGTCTATGGCTGTGTAATATTTCTTCTGAAAAAAGAAAAGTTCAATGAATAAAGCGACTATCAGTATACATACCAAGACAAAGGAATACACAAGACTCTTAGTGAACAAATACATGCCTAACAATCCTAATAGAAGGATGACTATAATGCGCAAGAAGGCTTTAAAGTGAAATGACTGCATAGGATTAAACTTAGTTTTTGATATTGTACTTTTCTAGTCTTCTGTATAACGCGGCTCTAGATAACCCTAGCTCTTCAGCCGTCTGAGAGATATTGCCATCGTACTTCTCTAGTGCTTTAAGGATAGAGATACGCTCCATATCTTGTAAAGTATTCTCTTCTGTAGAGGTATCATTAATCATAGTTGGTGAAATACCGAAATCATGAAGGTTTAGCTCATCCTCTTCTGTTAGGATTAATGCGCGCTCCACACGGTTTTGCATTTCGCGTATATTCCCTTTCCAATCGTAATACGTTAAGGCTTGCTGAGTAGATTCGCTAATACTCGGCACAGTACGACCATATTTATGTGCATACTCTTCTACAAAGAATTGTAGTAGAGGTAAGATATCTTCTAGGCGATCTCTTAATGGAGGCAACTGTAGTGTTACAGTATTGATACGGTAATACAAGTCTTCTCTGAAGGACTTCTCATTGACCTCTTGCTCTATATTAGCATTCGTAGCTGTGATGATGCGTATGTCTACAGGACGAGCTTTAGACTCACCTAGTCGAATCACACTTTTAGATTGGATGACTTGAAGAAGTTTGGCTTGTAAGTGAAGAGGTACATTGCCGATTTCATCTAAGAATATAGTACCGCCATTTGCAGCTTCGAAGCGACCTTCCGTATCTTGTTTAGCATCTGTAAAAGCTCCTTTAGCATAACCAAATAGCTCACTCTCAAAAAGATTTTCGTTTAAAGAGCCCAAGTCTACATGGATGAATGGTTGCTCTTTTCGAGGAGAATTGTCATGTATATGTTTTGCCAATACATATTTACCTGTACCATTCTCTCCTAATATTAGTGCATTAACATCTGTTTTAGCTACACGACTAGCCATCGTATATACTTTCTGAATGCTAGGAGCCTGACCTATAAATACGTTATCTTCTTTTTGTGGTTTGTCTACTAGCGTTTCTTTTTTACGCAGCTGTTTGACTACTCCTTTTACGGTTTCTATAAGCGCTTCGTTATTCCATGGTTTTAGGATGTAATCTACCGCTCCGAGTTTGATACCTTCTACAGCAGTCTCTACATTACCATAAGAAGTCATCAGTATAATCTGTGTATTCGGTGCAATATTCTTAATCTCTTTAAACCAAAATATCCCTTCTTTACCATCCTCGAAGCCTACGCGATAATTCATGTCTAGGATAATCACATCTACTTCTTGTTGAGAAAGTATTTCTGCTATTTTTTTTGGGTTATTATTCGTCAATATGGTTTCAAAGTGTCTTTTTAGCAACATTTTTGCTGCGATAAGAACTTCAGAATTGTCGTCTAATACAAGAATTGTAGCGTTAGTTTTTCTCATGGTTAAAAGGTTTATTTCAAAAGCGAACGTTTTAGTGTCCGAAACTGAACAGTTTATTTTTTGATCAAATATTAAGTTGTTGATTTGTAATGAGTAATGTGTTCATTAATGATTGGCACATTATTGTTATTATATCTATAAAACAATTAATAATGGATCGTACTATTCCTCGTAAAAATAGAAAAAAAGTTAAGATAATACTTGTTTCAGTTGGTATTATCGCTTTGCTATTGATCAGTTATATCACTTTTTTTCAGCATATCGCTTTAAACGTTTCTAAGAAAGAGATACGTATTCGTCCTGTAGAAGAGAACTTCTTCGAAGAGTATATTTCTTTTCAG
Source organism: Myroides odoratimimus (assembly GCF_038039805.1). GTDB lineage: Bacteria > Bacteroidota > Bacteroidia > Flavobacteriales > Flavobacteriaceae > Flavobacterium > Flavobacterium odoratimimum_B. The sequence goes on along the minus strand of NZ_JBBPHK010000008.1, from coordinate 93,166 downwards.
TCTCAGGTAGAGCCCTTGCATTCTTTGTTAGTTAATATCACAGAAGGAGGAGCGGTAATGGAGAGATTAGTAGAGAATGGAAGTATGGTAGTCCAGGGACAACCGTTAGTAAGACTGTATAATCCGAGTTCTGAGTTTAATTTTATGTCTCAAGAAGCTTCTCTGATCGATCAAATGAATAATTTGAATGTGAATAAGATGAATATTCGTAATCAAGAGTTAAATTTAACGAAAGATTTGATAAGCATAGAGTACGATTATAAGAATGCAGAGCTACAGTATGATCTAAATAAAAAATTATATGATCAAGAGATATTGTCAGAGAGTGATTGGAACAAAACAAGAGAGGCGCTAACATATCAAAAAAAGCGTAAGGCGCTGATGGAAGAGAGTATCCAAAAAGAGAAACAAAGCAATGCGCTACAAGTAAGGCAAATAGATCAATCGATAGCTGTTATCAATAGAAGCTTAGAGCAGCTAAGAGAGAATAAACAGAATTTCTTATTAAAAGCACCTGTATCGGGGAGGCTGTCATCGTTCGAGGCTATATTAGGAAAGACGTATAACGGTGGAGAGAGTATCGGTAAGATAGATGTGATGGAAGGGTATAAGCTAGTCGCTCAAGTGGATGAGTTCTATCTCGATAAAATAATGCTTAAGCAGAGAGGACAGATCGATATGAAAGGGCAGATCACGAATGTAGAAGTGATCAAAGTGTTGCCAGAGGTGAAGAGTGGAAGATTCGAAGTACACTTAGCTTTCGATACAGAAAAGGAATTAAAACTACAGGAAGGGACGACCTTCGGAGTGAAGTTATTCTTGTCTGGAAAAGAGAAAGCACTCTTATTACCTAAAGGTAATTTCTTTCAAGACACAAAAGGAGAATGGGTATATGTAGTAAAAAACAATAAGGCTACAAGAAGAAATGTAGAGATAGGACGCGAGAATCCTGCTTACTATGAAGTCATATCAGGCTTAGAAGTAGGGGAGGAAGTGATCGTATCAAGTTATAAAGATTATTTAAGAGTAGAACATTTAAACATAGAAGAATAATTATGGTAATAACTATTAATCAAATGTCTCGTGTATTTCAGACAGAAGAAATAGAGACAACAGCTTTAAATCAGGTTTCTTTAAATGTAAAAAAAGGGGAGTTTATCTCTGTTATGGGACCTTCAGGATGTGGAAAGTCAACACTGTTAAATATCATCGGACTATTAGATAATGCCAGTAGTGGAAGCTACCTATTATTAGACAAGGAGATGGTGGGATTAACAGAAGGTCAGCGAGCACAGATTAGAAAAGAAAACATCGGATTTATCTTCCAGAACTTTAATCTAATCGATGAGTTGACCGTGTATGATAATATAGAGCTTCCTCTAATCTATAATAAAGTACCTAGCAGTGAGCGCAAGAAGAGGGTGATGGAGATAGCAGAGCGCTTGAACATAGTACATAGATTAAAACATTATCCACAACAGTTATCAGGTGGACAACAACAACGTGTGGCTGTAGGGCGTGCCTTAGTAACGAACCCTAAGATTATCCTAGCCGATGAGCCTACAGGTAACTTAGATAGTAAGAATGGTAACGAAGTAATGGAATTATTAACAGAACTGCACCAACAAGGAGCTACAATCATCATGGTGACTCACTCGAATCACGATGCTTCGTACTCAGAACGCACGATTTTAATGAAAGATGGAATGATCTTATCAGAGAAAATGAATACTAAAATCGTAGATGTTTTTGCAGAATAAAAACACATAATTATGATACGTTTTTTATTAACACTTGTAGCTGTGCTATTGTCCTTCATCATGTATGGACAAGGTAAGCAAACGGTTACTATAGCAGGGGGAGTACAGAGTATAGAAGTATCTGCTCCATTAACAGTGAATGTAGATGCTAGTAAGGACTCTAATACTGTAGAGATTATAGCAGACTATGATTCTTCTGCAGACTTAGTACAAGTAAGACAGATAGGGACAAAGTTAGTAGTGGATCTAAAGAGTATGAATAATAGGATAAGAAACCTAGGAAAGGTAACAGTGAATATCTCTCAGAAGTCCATACTTACGTATTATGCTAGTACGGTAGGAAGGATAGTAGTATCTGGTAGAGTATCAGGTGATAGTGCTAAGATAGTAGCGGATGCTACTGGGTATGTCAGTGCTAATTTCTCTGTGAATACAATCAGTATTAATGTGGACTCAGCCTCTAAGTATGTAGGTAATGTAACAGCGAAGACAATGAAGGCTAATGTAGACTCGGCAGGTCGTGTGGAAGTGACAGGAGATGTAGAATCACTCGTAGTCAATGTGGATAGTGCAGCTACATTCGCAGGCAAAGGCTTAAAAGCAAAAACGGTAAAAGCTGAGGTGGACTCTATGGGGAAGGCAGAAGTATATCCTACAGAAAGTCTAAATGCTTATGCAGACTCTATGGGTAAAGTGGTGTACTATAATACGCCAAAAGAATTAAAGAAATATACGGATTCTATGGGATCAGTTAAGGCAGGAAATTAGTGTTATGCTAAAGAATTGGTTTAAAATATATATTAAAAATATCAGCAACTCTAGATTGTTCTTTTTGTGGAATATCATAGGGCTAGCTATTGGTATGGCGTCTGTTATCCTTGCGGTGACTTACTATAAGAGTGAGTATAGCTATAATAGATGGATACCTAAGGTAGGTAATATGTATGAAGTAAACCTAGAGATGGGAAAACAATCCAATTCTATCTATATCCCTGCAGGGGTGGGGCCTTATTTATTAGAGAATCAATTAGCTGAAGACTACTGTTACTACGCATTAGAGTATTTAGATTTCTATGGAGAGAGTAAAACAGAACAAGGAGTTGTAAGTAAGATATTAAATACACAGGAGACGTTCTTTCACTTTTTTCCTTTTGAATTTAAGTACGGTGATAAAGAACAATTGTTCGTTGATGACTATTCTATAGCGATATCTTCTAATCTAGCCACTCGATTTTTTGGAGACACAAATCCCGTGGGTGACACACTGTCGTTAGCACATCAGAAGTATGTGATAAGAGGGGTGTATGAATTAAATCAACGTGCTACGATAATGCCTAATGTAGTACTTGCTTCTATAGACTTTGATGAAATGGAAGAGTATGAGTTATGGCAAGAGAATGTAGGTGGACTCGTGTTTAAAAAAGCAGAAGGAGTAGACCAAGTTAAGTTATTAAAAGAGCTAGAAGAGGTTTACTATAATAAGAAAAAGAAGAATAAATACTTCGATGATAAGGGAGATGAGATTACTTCTAAGTTAGTTCCTTTAGCAGAAGCTCGATTTGAATCTAAGCAGAGTACTCTATTAGAAGGGAATACAAAGAGAGAAACAATAGGGTTAATCAGTGGGTGTTCGTTCTTAATCTTTTTACTGACTGTAGTGAACTATATCAGTCTGAATCAGTCTAATGTCTTAAGTAGAGCAAAGGAGCTGTCTCTAAGAAGGATAATAGGAGCTTCAAAAGGACAGTTGGTATTACAACTACTTTTTGAGACGGTACTGAATGTCTTAGTTGCGTTAAGTATTTCTTTGGTTTTAGTAGAATTGAGCTTACCTATTTACAACAGTTTCTTACATCAACACTTAGTGTTCTCTTGGGAAGCTATGGGGATTGTGATTTTACTGATAGGTGGAGGAATTATTTGTCTAGGAGGTTTGCTACCTGCTTTATACGGTAGTATTATCGCTAGACAACACACTAAGGGAGGACAAGTACAGCTTCACTTAAGTATCTCTAAGTGGAGAATGGCATTCGTGGGAATACAGTTGGTGATTGCTTTCTTTTTCTTAATCGCTGGATGGCTAGTGTATAATCAGGTGGATTATATGCAAAGCAAAGAATTAGGATTTAAAGGAGAACAGGTATATCAAGTCAAGCTATATACACAACAGATCAGACGTAAGATGTATAGATCATCTAAAGTCATAGAGCAAATAGCGGATATAAAAGGGGTGAAAGGTGTAGGGCTGTCTACGATCTCTTTTAAAGGAAATAGTATGAATACGAATCATACTGCTTATTATCAACAACAGAAAATAACGGACTTCATCATGGATGGCGTGGATGAAGGGTATATACAGATGATGGGATTCAATATGCTGGCGCTTCAGGAGGATATAGATGAAGATCTCCCAACCGTATATGTCAATGAGAAATTTGTTACTCAACTAGGTAAACAACCTAGTGATGTAGTAGGAGAGGTCATAGCGTATGACAGTAATACATTTATCATAAAAGGGGTAATAGGGGACTTTAACCGAGACGGATTTGAAGAGAGTATAAAGCCAATGCTTCTGTTTCACTGGAGAGATATAGAGTTTTTGCCTTATGGTATAGAGTCTCTATCTGTGCAGATAGATCCAGAGATAAAGGAAGAAACTCTAGAACGTCTACAAGCGTTCTGGATAGTGAATGTCGATTATGAGTATCCGTTTGAGGTGATGGCTGTGAAGAAACAGTTTGCTCAGACTTATCAGAAAACACTATCACAGCGCAATATGTTTATGCTGTGGAATGGAGCAGTAGTGTTGATCGCTCTGTTTGGACTCTATGCGGTGATGTCCTTTGCAATTGAACAACAATTAAAGGAAATCGTGATCAGAAAAGTATTAGGGGCTAGTGAGAAAGAACTCTATCTGAAGTTACTAAAACCTTTTATATATGCTCTAGGGATTACTTATGTATTAGTGCTATACCCTACATATTGGTTGATGAGTAAATGGTTAGATAGGTTTATAGATCATACAGATATTGCGGTTTATCCATTTGTACTTTCTTTAGTGCTACTCTCTGTTTTAGTTTTTGTGGTTTTAGCAAGTAAGCTGTATAAGGCTGTTAAAATCAATATTATTAATTATATCAAATACGAATAAAAATGTTAAAGAACTGGTTGAAAATATATTGGTACAATACGATGAAGCACAAGATGTATTTCTTGTTGACAGTCATAGGATTGACACTAGGTATTGCGTCAGTTGTATTAGCATCATTATACTATCTAGAAGAGTCTAGTTATGATCAATGGAATCCGAATAAGGATGAGGTGTATCTCGTAGAGACTGTAGCTCCGAATTTCTCTATGACAGATCAGTTCCGTCCTATGGGAAGGTATCTAAAGGATAATTATAAGGAACTAGATGATTATATGTACTTTGGATATAATGGTTCTTTAAATTTTATTTATAATGAGAAGACAATAGATGTAAAGGATACATATGCTGTACAAGATAACTACTTTGAGTTTTTTCCATTCGAGTTTGTATATGGCAATGCTGAAAAAGCGTTAGTTAACCCTAATGATGTAGCGATAGATATTAAGATCTCTGAAGCACTATTTGGGGAAGGAGTAAACCCAATAGGTAAGACAATAGAAGCTATTAATCCAGAATATGATAGTCAGGGTAACACTAGTTTTATAATCTCTGGTGTATACAAAATAGGAGACCTACGCAGTTCTTTTGCTCCTCATGCAGTTATGAATAATTTGCCTGTAAAGCCTAGTGATAGTGATGACTGGACGAAGGAATTTGGATTAATTCTATGTGTGAAGACTAAACAGCCTAATAGAATTAAAAAGGCTATAATGGAGCTTAGAGATAAATATGTTGCTATTCCTAATGCAAAGAAGGATGGTCTAACATTAGAGCAATATAAAGAAGAAGAGCCTTTTAAATACTATACAGGAGATATTGTATTAAATAAGCTTGCAGATTCTCGTATGCTACCGAATAAAAGGTTATTATTCCCAGCAGGTAGCGCAAATGTGCAAATGCTAAACATTAGTATCTTCTTATCTATGACGATACTCTTACTTTCTATTTTTAATTATGTCAATCTATCATTAACGCAAGTAGTGAGTAGAGGAAAAGAAATAGGAATGAGAAGAGTAGCTGGTGGAGGTAAGAGAAGTTTTTATCAGCAGAGTATTTTTGAAACTGCTATTGTGGTTATTCTTTCTTTAGTATTAGCTATTTGTATTATTGAGCTCATTCTGCCTTATATCAATGTCTATTTAGAGACGAATATCACATTTTCATTTATCAATGATTTAGCTGTTCTTATCGTTATTGCCACTTTAGTGATTCTGATATGCGGTGGCATTCCTGCTTTTTTTGTTTCAAGATTTGAGACTGTCAAATTATTAAAAGGAAATGTAATAGGGACTAAAGGAGGTAAGTGGCTTAGTAATGGATTTTTAGTTCTTCAATTTACTATAGCTTGCTTCTTTATTATTGGTTCTATCATAGTCAATGAACAAGTAAGTTATATGCTCAATAAAAGTCTTGGGTTTAAAGGAGATCAAGTTATTAATATAGAGTTTCTTAATCATAATAGTTATACAGGGAAACGTGCGACTAAATATGCAAGCTTTAAAGCCGAACTAGAGAAAATAACAGGAATAGAGTCGGTGTCTACTAGTAATGTAAGTTTTGTAGGTAATCGAGGAGGTGTATTTGGTACTTATCACAACAACGGGAAAGAAAATGTGATGATTAATAATGCTATGATAGACTATGATTTCTTCGATGTATTAGAGATTAAGCTAAAAGAAGGTAGGATGTTATCTGCTCAATTATCTTCTGATAGTTTAGATAATGTGGTGGTGAATGAGACTTTTGTTCATACGATGAATTTGGCTAAGCCTCTTGATACTTCTATAGAACTGCTAGGCAAGAAGAAAACAATAGTGGGAGTAATTCAAGACTTTAATGTTGAAGGGCTTGAAGAGAAAATATTGCCATTTGTATATTCTTATATGCCAGAGACTAAGCATAGCTATGGGATGTATTCTGTCATATATATAAAGATTGTTCCAGAATATTTTAGTAAGACTATTGTTGATATCGAGAAGCTGTGGAAGAAGTACAATATAGAAGATAGGGATGTGTTTCAATACAAATTTGTAGATAAGCAGTTTGCAGAGACTTTCCATAAAGTACAGATGGAGAAGAGAATATTTAATATTCTAAGTATTGTAGTTGTATTCATTGCTTTATTTGGACTGTTTGCTGTATCGTCTTTTACAATAGGAACAAAGCTAAGAGAAGTAGCTATCCGCAAGGTACTTGGCGCTGAGACTTTCGGACTGTTAAGACAGTTGTCATTTCAGTATGTAATTTATTGCTTGGTTGGATTTGGTATAGCAGTATTCCCTAGTTATTATTTTTTAAATAAGTGGTTGGAGAATTATGCGTATCGCATAGAGATAGGATGGAGTGTGTACGTGTATAGTTTGTTGTTGATTTTAGGATTGACATTGTTGATTGTTATCAGTCGTGCTTATAAAGCGACTAGAGTAGATGTATTAAAGTATATCAAATACGAATAGAGATGCTAAAGAACTGGTTGAAGATTTATTGGTACAATACGATGAAGCACAAGATGTACTTCTTGTTGACAGTGGTAGGATTGGCGATTGGTATTGCGTCAATTACATTGGCATCATTGTATTATCTGGAAGAGAAGAGCTATAATCAATGGAATCCGAATAAGGATGAGGTCTATGTAATTGAGAATTTAGGTAAACGAATGATGTATAGTTCACAACCTTTGACTTTAGGAAGGTATATTCACGATAATTCAGGCGCTGTAGAATCTTATATGTATTATGGATATTATAGATCAGTGACTGTCAATCGCAATGGAAAGTCTTTTGAAGTAAAGAAAGCACTTGATTCACAGAATACCTTTTTTTCATTCTTTCCCTATGATTTTGTCTATGGTAATGCACAGACAGCATTAGTTAATTTGAATGATGTAGCATTAGAAGTGACTTTGGCTGAACGTATATTTGGTCAAGGGGTTAACCCTATTGGACAGGAGATTTTATTCGATGATCAGAACTATATTGTAGCAGGTGTATACGAAATTGGAAAGAAGAGAAGTTCGTTAATGCCTGAATTAGTGACTCATTCGTTAACGCAAGAAGCAATGACTAACAATGATTGGGGATCAGCCAGTACTCCAATGCTTGTTAAAACAAAAGATACTCATAGAGTAAGTGAAATCATCGAAAGTGTGATAGATGACAATCTCTATGCAGGTGCAGCCAAAGATAAAGGAATGAGTTTAGATGAGTATAAGAAAACCGTAATTGGTGATATGCTTACCAGACCTACGTTTTACTCTTTGAAAGATATACATATGATGAATGGCAAATACTTCTTTTCAGAGGCGAGCGCAAATTTGAATTTGCTGTATATAACAATTGGTTTATCTGTTGCTTTACTACTACTCTCGATTTTTAATTATATCAATTTGAGTTTAACCCAAATGATGGAAAGAGGCAAAGAAATAGGAGTACGTAAAGTATTAGGGGCAAAGCGAATGGATATTTATTTACAATGCATTTTTGAGTCGTCCTTAATGGTTCTCACAAGTTTTGTATTGGCTATTTGCGTTATGGAATTACTGTTGCCTTATATCAATATATTCTTGAATGTAAATATTAGTATCTCTTTTATACAGCATATATTTATTATAGTAGCTATTCTGATAGTGGTTATCGTGCTTTGCGGATTTGTCCCTGCTATGTATATCTCAAGACATAAAGCAATCAGTGTGCTGAAGGGGCGTATTGCTAATGATGCAAAGGGTAGCTTAATGCGTAACAGCTTATTAGTTTTGCAGTTTGTTATCGCTTGTTTTTTTATTATAGGCTCTATAATTATTAATAAACAAGTTAATTATATGCTCAACAAAGATCTCGGGTTCAAAGGGGATCAAATTATTTCAGTTCCTTTCTTATCAGAGACAAAATACGATAGCATTCGCTTTGATAAGTACAATAATTTTAAAACGGAAGTACAGAATGTAACTGGTGTAATTAATGTAACAGCTTCTTCAATGGTTTTTGGTCCATTAGGTGGTAGAAACGTGTTTTCTTTTTTTGAAAAAGGAGAGGACAAATTATTGGTTAGTCGCATTGTTTTAGATTATGATTATCTTGATGTTATGCAGATTAAACTTAAAGAGGGAAGAATGCTCTCAGAACAATTTGCATCAGACAGTATCAATAATGTTTTAGTCAATGAGGCATTTATCGAAATGTTTAATATCAAAGAACCTATTAATTCAGAAATAGTCAGTAATAAAAAGAAATACACAGTAGTAGGAGTTATACAAAACTTTAATTTAAGTGGTGTAGAGAATGGGATTAACCCTCAAGTATTTGCACATCACGCAACTTTTCAGGGTGCTAAGGGACTGTTTGAAGAGGTGTCAATCAAAGTAGAACCAGAGCGAATAGAACAAGTATTGAAGGACATAGAGAAACTATGGCTAAAGTACAATAATGAGAGTAAGATTCCTTTCGATTATGAGTTTGTAGACAAGCAGTTTGCCAAGACTTTTGACCGGGTATTATTAGAACGAAAGATGTTTGGTGTATTGAGCAATATTGTTGTATTCATTGCTTTATTTGGATTGTTTGCTGTATCGTCTTTTACAATAGGAACAAAGCTAAGAGAAGTAGCTATCCGCAAGGTACTTGGCGCTGAGACTTTCGGACTGTTAAGACAGTTGTCATTTCAGTATGTAATCTATTGCTTAGTTGGGTTCGGTATAGCAGTGTTTCCTAGTTATTACTTTTTAAATAAGTGGTTGGAGAATTATGCGTATCGCATAGAGATAGGATGGAGTGTATATGTGTATAGTTTGTTGTTGATTTTAGGATTGACATTGTTGATTGTTATCAGTCGTGCTTATAAAGCGACTAGGGTAGATGTATTAAAGTATATTAAATACGAATAGAGATGTTAAAGAACTGGTTAAAGATTTATTGGTACAATACGATGAAACACAAGATGTATTTCTTGTTGACATTAGTAGGGTTGGCGATAGGGATATCAGCTGTGATAATTTCGTATTTATATTATACTGAAGAAATGTCTTACGATACTTGGCACAAGGATAGTGATCGTGTATTTATGGTAGAGACTAAGTTTAGTGAAGAGGAGAGTTGGCCATCATTATCTTATCCTTATGGAGAGGTTTTAAAGGATATTTCTGACCGTGTAGAAACGTATACTTATTTAGATGCTCATTACCAGGGAGGTGTAGTATTAGTTAATGGAGAGTCTAAAGCTTTTGAAAAAGCTAGTTTTGGTCAATCAGCGTTTTTTGAGGTATTTCCTTTTGAGATTGTACAAGGAAATAAAATAAAACCTTTTGATGGGCGTGATCAAGTATTTATCAAGGATACTTATGTGAAGTATTTATTTAAGGATGAAGAACCTGTAGGGCAAGTAATCCTTTTGTGGGGAAAGACATTTACAGTGAAAGGAGTGTATAAGGAAGCAGAAACATTGAGTTCTATAAATCCTAATATGGTATTTAATGTTTTGGATGAACGAGTAGAAAATGCTATAGGAAGTAACGGTTGGGGAAATTATAGTTCAGCGCTTTGGATTAAATTAAAAAGTCCAGAGTCAAAAGAGTTGATAGAGAAACAATTATTAAGTATATACGACGAAAAAGTGATTGCTCCTGTAGCAAAAAGTAAAGGACTCACGATAGAGGAACTAAAAAAAGAAAAAGATTATGTATTGACATTTTATTTACATGATTTAAAAGGACAACGGTTAATTAATTCGAATCAAAAAAACGCTTTACCAGAAGGAATAGCGAATAGAAATAGAATTTATATTGCTATAGGTCTTTCAAGTCTTATCATGTTATTGTCAGTATTTAATTATATCAATATTACTACAGTACAAGTAATGAATAGGGGTAAAGAGTTAGGTGTACGCAAAGTATTAGGAGCTAATAAAGCAAGTACAATGCTGCAAAACTATTTTGAATCAGGAGTAACAGTACTTATATCTATTATCATTTCTTTAGTTATAGTCGAATATGCTCTTCCTAGTCTGAGAGTGTTTTTTAAAGCTAAATTGTTGTTTAATGTTTTGGAATTTGTGCCTCAGGTTTTATTGTTTTTAATAACTGTGATTTTTTTAGTGGGAACAGTGCCTGCGTTCTATATTTCTAGTTTTAAAACAATAGAAGTTTTAAAAGGAAATATAAAAAGAAGTAAGAAAGGAGTTTGGTTTAAGAATACATTACTAACAGTTCAGTTTATCGTTGCTTGTTTTTTTATCATCGGTTCTTTGATTGTCAATCAGCAAGTGAATTATATGCTTAATAAGGATTTAGGTTATAATGCAAATCAGATAGTAGGAGTACCATATAATCTTAAAAGAGATCTTGTAGAGAATACTCTACCTATCTATAAAAGACTAAAGGCAGATATTCTTAAAATAAAAGGTGTTGAGGGAGCAAGTGCGTGGTCATTGGCAATAGGCGGAAAAAATTATTCATCTGTAGGATATTCTTACCAAGGCAAACAAATACAGGCAGGTGTAGCAGCTATGGATGATGATTTTTTAAAACTATTTGATATTAAATTAAAAGAAGGAAGAGCACTATCTCAAGATTTTGCTTCTGATAGTATAAAAAATGTATTGCTAAATGAAAAGGCAATAGCAATGATGGGTATTACTGACAATGCTTTAGGAAAAGAGTTTGAATGGAATGAAGAGAAAGTCACTATTGTTGGGGTTGTAAAGGATTTTAATTTGTTTGGATTGCATGAGGATTATCGCCCAATGATATTTATGTCATTAGATTTTGAACAAGGATGGGGAAGTAATATGAATGAGATGTCTATTAAGATAAACACAGAGAATGTTAAAGAGACGATGGAAGCTATAGAACAGATTTGGAAAAAACATAATATCTCTGATTCTCCTTTTACTTATGAGTTCGTAGATAAGCGTTTTGCACAGAGTTTTGAACGTTCTCTACAAGAGCGCAAAGTATTTTTAGTTTTGAATTTATTGGTTGTTTTTATTGCTCTTTTTGGATTGTATAGTTTGGCATCATTTACGATTAACTCTAGGTTAAAAGAAGTTGCTATACGCAAAGTACTAGGTGCGAGACCTGAAGATCTGATACAGAAGCTAACAGGACAGTACATTGTGTTTTGTTTAATAGGCTTTGGAATAGCTATATTCCCGAGTTATTACTTCTTGAATAAATGGTTGAGTGATTATGCTTTTAGAATAGAGATGAGTGTATGGCCATTTATATTTTGTTTTGTTATCATTATGATATTGACATTACTAATTGTTATCAGTCGAGCTTATAAAGCGACTAGGGTAGATGTATTAAAATATATTAAATACGAGTAGTATGATAAAGAACTGGTTAAAAGTATATTGGTCTAATGTGTTGAAGAATAAAATTTATTTTATTCTGACATTAGTAAGTTTAGGGGTGGGGTTTGCTTCTGTTATACTGTCTTTTATACATTATAGAGAAGAGGTTTCTTATGATCAAGATAACCCGAATAAGGACAATATCTTCACAGTAGAGTCTATTCTGAATGCAGATACAAGCTGGATGAAGTTGCCTTATCCCTTTGGCTCTAAGCTAAAAGAAGAGTCTTCTCATATCGTTGATTATACGTATATGGACAATTATTATGGGGAAGGAAAAATAGCTATAGGAGGAGTGAAAAGAGAGGTAGAGAAGGTAGGTTTTGTAAAGTCTAACTTTTTTAGCTTTTTTCCATCAGAGATTATAAAAGGAGATAGAAGTAATCCATTTAATGGGCCTAATACTGCAGTGATTGCAGAGGAGTATGCAAAGCAATTGTTTGGAGATGAAGATCCAATAGGTAAAACTGTAGTTTGTTATAAAGAAAACTATGTCATTAGTGCTATTTATAAGTTAAAAGAGAGAAGAAGTTCTGTGATGGCTAACATTCTAGTTAATGCAGTAGATCAGTATGAAAAAGAGGGGATAGAACAATGGGGTAACTATAATTCAACTATTTGGTTAAAGTTAGATGATGCTAAGTATACAGCTGAAGTGGAAGGACTTATAAAAGATATTTTGATTAGGTATGTATATGCGTCATTGGCTCAGGATAAAGGTATGAGTTTAGAGGAGTACATGGTAGAAGAAGAAGGAGTGACCTTGGACGAATTTAGAGCACTAAAGGACAAAGGGTATAAATTACATGTTTTATCAGAACAAAGAATGCAGAAGAGATCTGAATTAAGTGGTACACCTGAAGGGGCAACTAATGTTGGGAGATTAAATATAATTATCGGACTTTCTCTGCTGATATTGATATTATCAGTGTTTAACTATATCAACTTAAGTACTGCTCAGGCAATCAGTCGTACACGAGAAGTAGGAATTAGAAAGACATTAGGTGCGACCAAGAAGAACCTTATTTTTCAAGGGTTATTTGAAGCTTTCATCACATCAGCATTAGCCTGTATCATAGCCTTTGTTTTGATTGAGTTTGTGATGCCTTGGTTAAGGGTTTTTCTCAATTCACAGATGGAAATAGATACATTCTATATATTACCTTGGTTAGTATTTTTCATTTTGATCATTGTTTTATTAGTGGGTATTATTCCTGCTTTATTTACTGCGAGTTTTAAAACGTTAGACGTTTTAAAAGGAGAGGTAAATAAGAGTAAGAAAGGTAAGACATTAAAGAACGTTATGTTAGTCGTGCAGTTTACGGTGGCTTGTTTTTTTATGGTGGGTAGTTATATCGTATATGAGCAGGTGACATATATGATGAATAAGGATCTAGGATTTAAGGGAGATCAAGTTGTCATTATTCCTTATTTATATAAAGGGCCTCATGGAGAGAAGCTGAATGTTTATCACTCTCTTAAAGAAGAGATAATGACACTAAATGGTGTTGAAGATATTTCGATTGCTTCTATTGGTATCGGTAGTGATTTCGGTAGTTCATCTAGTTTTTTGTATAAGGGCAATAGGGTACAAGGGATCAATGTAGGAATGGATTATAACTATTTAGATGTATTAGATATTAAAATGAAAGAGGGTAGAAGCTTATCATCTGAATTTTCCACTGATTCTATCTCTAATATATTGATTAGTGAACGTACTGCTTATGAAATGAAAGAAGAGAATCCTGTAGGAAAAACTATAGAGTGGAACGATAGAAAATTAACTATAGTGGGAGTCGTTAAAGATTTTAATCTATATAATTTGAAAGCTAGTTATGCTCCTCTTGTTTTCTTTAATTTAAAAACCATTTCATGGGTGGGATTAAATAGCAGACAGATCACAGTCAAAGTTAAAGGAGATAATGTTGAAAAAACTATGAATGAAATAGCAAAGATATGGGAGAGAAGAGATGTTTCAGAAGAGCCTTTTAGTTATGAGTTTTTGGATAAAAAGTATGCAAAGACATTTAATAATGTAAAGAAAGAGAGAGACGTTTTTCTAACGCTTAACGCAATTGTTGTGTTTATCGCCTTATTTGGACTGTATAGCTTGGCTTCTTTTAATATTAATAACCGCTTAAAGGAAGTAGCTATTCGCAAGGTATTGGGGGCTAGTTCATCTAGCTTATTAAAACAACTTTCAGTACAGTATGTAGTGATGTGTCTGGTAGGTTTTGGTATTGCTATATTCCCTAGTTATTATTTCTTAAACAAATGGTTGAGTGATTATGCTTTTAGAATTGATATTAGTGTAGAACCATTTATCATTTGCTTGATTGTGATACTCATACTAACAGGGGGTGTTGTATTCTTAAAGGCGTGGTCAGCGACGAAGATCAATGTACTGAAATATATAAAATATGAATAACCATAAAACAAATTTAAATATGAAAAAAATAGTCATGTTCTTCTTATTAGTAGGAGGAAGTGTGTTCGCACAATCAAAAGAAACACGTCAAGTAAGTGATTTTAAATCTGTAAAAGCTTCTCAAGGAATAGAAGTGAACTTTACTTATGGAGGAGCTAAGAGTGTAGTGGTGGAAGTAGAGAAGTCTGAGAATATGAAAGATGTCAAAACGGAAACGACAATTACTGGAGGGTTAGATATCTTCATTGATCAAAAGACTAATAAAAAATGGAAGAATGGTATCAATATAAGAGATTTTGGAAAAGTAGTGGTGACTATAAATAATCCTAGCTTAGAGGAAGTTAGGCTGTCTTCTTCTGCTAAGTTTAACTTGTTAAACAAAGCTGTGGCTAAATCATTTGATGTAAAAACTAGTAGTTCAGCAAGGTTTAGAGGAGAGTTAGTACAAGCAGATAACTTATCTATAGAGGCAAGTTCTTCTTCTAAAATAGAAGGTAGCTTTGAGGTGACAAAGAAATCATCTGCAAGTGTTAGTTCTTCAGCAAGTGTAGATATTTCATTAAAGACTAAAACTGGAGACTTTGGAGCTAGTAGTTCTGCTAGGTTGAGTTTATCTGGAAACGCTGATTCTGTGAACGCTTCTGCTTCTAGTAGTGGTTCTATTAAAGGATCTAGCTTCACAACTAAAACGTTAGAAGGTAAAGCTAGCTCATCAGGTTCTATGGTGTTTAATGTAACTGAGGAGGTATCTGGTAGAGCGAGTTCTTCAGGACGTGTTCAATATACAGGAGGAGCTAAGATAGTTAGTTCAAATACTTCGTCTTCAGGACAAGTGAAAAATATAGATTAATTCTTATAGCTTCTAGAATAGTGATAGGTATGTTTATAATGACTATCTATCACTTATCTTAGTATATATGCATTGAGTAGTGTAATTCTTCATCCGAATACTTATGATTAATAATTGGTTTAAATTATACCTGAAACATTTCTGGAAGAATAAGGTGGTTTCTATTCTAAATATTTTAGGGTTAGCTGTTGGTATGACAGCTGTTATACTTGTACTGTTGTTTTGGCATAACGAGCATAGTTATAATCACTGGAATTCTTTTAAAGAGAGAGTTTATGAAGTTGAAGGAACATCAGAGTCTTTCTTTAAAAATTGGTTTCCTGCGCCTGTTGCTAACAATTTAGACAAATTATCAGATATTGTAGAAGCATATAATTTTAGCTTTACATTTGATGATATTTCAAGTGTTGAGGTGGATGGACGTAAGGAATTTCTCTATGATATTGATGAGAAGCAAGCTAATTTTTTTGAATTCTTTCCTTTCGAGACCATTTATGGTAGTGCAGAAGAGTATAAAACGAATTATAAAGATGCTTTAGCAATAGATATAGATCAATCAGAGCGTTTGTTTGGTAAAGGTATTGATCCCATAGGAAAGACAGTTATATTGGAAAATGGAAAGGTATTATCTATTCGTTTTGTTTATCGTATTCCAGGAAATAGTTCAGTTAATTTTAAAGGATTGACTTCATTTGTTACGGAAGATCAGATTGCTAATAATAGAGAGGATAACTGGGGAGATCATAATTACACTCTATTACTAAAGTTAAAAGAAGGCGTTCAGATTAAAGATGTTCAAGAACGTATAAGAGATGTAATTTATGATGATGTCTTTCAGATGTATATGAAGAATGAGACCATGACTTTAGAAGAGGTGAAGAAGAATTTTAGTGATAATATTATACTTAATTTTAATTCATTAGATTCAATTCACTTGAACCCACTTTCAAAAGGGTTAGGAGGAGGAGCAACAGCTTCTAAGGTGTTGAATATAATGATGACATCTTCTGTGTTACTGCTAATGTTGAGTATTATAAATGCAGTTAATTTAGCTTTAGTAAACAGTTTTAAACGTGCAAAAGAAATTGGTATAAGAAAGGCTATTGGTGTTACAAGATGGCAACTATTTCTGCAGTTTATTTTCGAATCTATTATTTGTGTATTAGTAGCTTTAGTAATTGCCTTAGTGTTTGTTGAGATATTTTTACCCTATTTTAATTTGTTGGTTAATAGAACTATATCCTTCCATGTTTGGGTATTTGCTTTGCCTATTTTAGGAATAGTTTTAGGAGTTGTTTTATTATCGGGTACATTACCAAGCTTGTTTTTATTGTCATTTGATACGTTAAAAGTGTTGAAAGGAAATTATTTAAGAGGGAAAGCGGGTGTTAGTCTTCGAAATATGTTTCTGATTCTACAATTTGTAATCGCTTTTTTCTTTTTGTCAACGGCTGTTTTTATAGATAAACAGGTAGAACATATTCTTCAAGAGGATTTAGGTTTTGATGGAGATCAGGTTGTTAATATTAATTTTAAGATTAAAGATATCGAGAGGCGAAATAATCTTTACTATGATATTGAGTCTGATTTAAAAAAGATTAAAGGAGTAAAAGAAGTAACACTTCATTCCATGGTTATTGGAGGTGGGTATAGTAGTGCTTCAACGAATAGAATAGGTGAAGCTTCTGTACAAAGTAACAACGTTCCTGTAGGATATGATTTTCTGAAAGTATTTGATGGAGAATTGAAAGAAGGACGTTTTTTTGATCGTAGTTTGGCGACAGATAGTATTAGTAAAGTTGTTGTTAACGAAACATTTAAATCAACTTTTAATTTTTCAGATGGAATATTAGGAAAAAAGATTAAATGGAATGGAAAAGAGTTTGAAGTTATAGGTGTTGTAAAGAATATGAAGGTAGAAGGAGTTAGTCAGAATACTAATCCTGTAACTTATTTTATGCCTAATTCAGCGGATTGGTTTTATCATTTAACAAATCATATAGCGATAAAAATAGACACTAACAATACGCAAACAACCTTACAAGCTTTAGAAGAGTTTTGGAATAAGAGAATTGATTCTACTTATCCAATACAATACAAATTTGTCAATGAAGACTTTGCTAAAAGTTACCAAAAGACATTATATCAACGTACATTATTTGTGTGTTTGATGGGGGTATCAGTATTTATAGCCTTGTTCGGTTTGATGGCAATCGTTTCTTTTAGTATTGAAAGTAAATTAAAAGAAATTGCTATCCGAAAAGTGCTAGGAGCAAACTCAATTAGTTTGATTCTGAAATTATCTGCGCGTTTTGTTTTGTATTGTTTAATTGGATTTATCATATCTATTTATCCTGTGATTTATGTGATGAATATATGGTTGGAGGACTTTGTTTATCGTATTTCGATTACCGTGTTGCCATTTGTTATCGCTTTTGTAAGCTTAATGCTTTTCTCAATGTTGTTGGTGTTTTGGAAAGCTTGGAAAGCTTCGCGTATTGACGTTTTAAAATATATAAAGTATGAGTAAGAGTTGGTGTTTAGTATTGACTATTTTGTTTAGTGTTGTTGTAGTAGCTCAAGAGCAGTGGACTTTGGAGGACTGCGTAGAAAAAGGAAAAGAGAATAGTTTAAGATTGATGGTATCTGCTTTAGAGACTAAAGTGGCTGAAAGTAGAAAACAAAGTGTGGCTTCTTATTATTTACCCGATATAGGGTTGAATGGAATACAGTCTTATAATTTTGGTTCAGCTATTGATCCCAATACGAATAGTCGCGTGAGTTCTAATATACAGTCTACAAGAGCTTCATTAGATGCGGGTATTACTTTATTTGATTTTAGTAATTTTATACAATACAAGAACCATAACCTAGCTATTGATTATGCTAAATTAGAGAGTGAAGATGTCTTATTTCAATATCAGACAGCTATTCTTGAGTTGTTTTATGAAATTATTGGTTCACAGTCTTTTTTAGAGATACAACAGCAGCAACTAATTAATAGTAAGGCAAATTTAGAGCGTGTACAGAAAGAAGTAGAGGCTGGTGCAAAACCCAAAAGTGACTTCTATGATATAGAATATATATATCACAGTGAGACCATTAGTATAGAACAAACAGAGAATAGTCTATATAATCAGAAGTTAAAATTGCTTCACTTGTTAAATATAGATAGTATTGAAGCAAGTGATTTTAGTCTGGTACAAAAGGAGGAATATATAGCACAATTAGAAGGATATGAGTTTAATCCAACACTAGAAAAGAATCGATTAAGACAACAGGTTTTAGAACAAGAGAGGAAACTGATTAAGTCGAAGAATTTACCTCGATTAGTCGGAAATTATCAATATGGTTCTTTCTATTCAAAACCTTTTAATAGCGATATAGAATTGCGTACTAATTCTTTCTCTAAACAGATGGGGGATAACAAAAGTCAGTATGTTAGTTTTGGGTTGAGTATACCTGTTTTTCAAGGAGGAAATGTACGTAGACAAGTAAGAGTAAAGAATGAGGAAATTCGCTTAAACACCTTGCGTATAAAGGAAAGTGAAGTTAATCTGAACAATCAGATTGAGGAGTTGAAAACTGAAATTACGCAGCTAGAGAATATAGCAAAACAGCTTCAAAAAAGCATTGAGCTATCAGAAAAATCATTTAGTACTACACAAGCTAAATATGAGAATGGAAAGGTTGATATTTTCTCATTTAATGCTGCTAAAAATCAATTATTGACCTCTCAATTTGCTTTAATTAAGAATGCCTATAATCGTTCTTTTATGGAACGAAAGCTTAAACTTTTCAATACAAATACACTATAAATATTAGTTATAACATTATTTGTATTTAGAATATATTAACATTAAAAGTTCAAATATTCCTATTATATTTGCGTTAGTCAGAATTTATATTAAATTGTTGAAAACGAATCGCATATAATGAAATTAGATAGAAAAGAAATCCTTAAGGCACTAGAGAGTATCTCTCTAGCTGGAGAAGGAAAGAATATGGTGGAGAGTGGAGCTGTAAGTAATGTAATGACTTTCGGAGACGAAGTAGTAGTAGATTTAGTACTAAGTACACCAGCTTTACACATTAAGAAAAGAGCAGAAGTTGACGTGATGAAAGTAATTCACGATCAAGTATATGACAAGGCGAAAGTAAAAGTAAATATAAAAGTAGAGGCTCCTGAAAAGCCTGAGATTAAAGGAAAAGCTATTCCTGGTATTAAAAACATTGTTGCTATTTCTTCTGGTAAGGGAGGAGTAGGTAAATCTACAGTTACTGCTAATTTAGCTGCTAGTTTGGCTAATATGGGCTTTAAAGTAGGGGTATTAGATGCTGATATTTATGGGCCATCTATGCCAATTATGTTTGACGTAGAGGGAGCTAAACCTATTTCGGTAGAAGTAGATGGACGTTCTAAGATGAAACCTGTATCATCGTATGGAGTAGAGATCCTTTCTATCGGATTCTTTACAAAAGGAGATCAAGCAATAATTTGGAGAGGACCTATGGCAGCAAAGGCATTAAATCAAATGATTTTTGATGCTGATTGGGGTGAATTAGACTTCTTATTATTAGATTTACCTCCAGGTACAGGAGATATTCACTTATCTATTATGCAGTCTCTTCCTATAACGGGAGCTGTAGTAGTATCTACACCACAAGCAGTAGCGCTAGCTGATGCTAAAAAAGGAGTATCAATGTTTATGTCAGAGAGTATCAATGTTCCTGTATTAGGTATCGTTGAGAATATGGCGTACTTTACTCCAGAAGAATTACCTAATAACAAATACTATATCTTCGGTGAGAATGGTGCTAAGAATTTAGCAGCGGACTTAGATGTTCCTTTCTTAGGAGAAGTGCCTATCGTACAGAGTATCCGTGAGGCTGGTGATTATGGTCGTCCAGCAGCGTTACAAAACGATACGATCATCGCAAAAGTATTTGAAGATTTAAGTAGAAATGTAGTAGAACAAGTAGTGCTGAGAAATGAGTCATTACCTGCTACTGAAGCTATCAAAATTACAACGATGGCAGGGTGTTCATCAGTTGCTAAAAAATAAGACTTAATACAAGAAAAATATATGGCATCACAAACTATAAAACAGAATGTAGAAAAGGCGTTAGATGAGATCCGTCCATTTTTACAAGCAGATGGTGGAGATATCACTCTTATTGATATTCAAGATGACAAAGTTGTACAAGTTCGCTTAGAAGGCGCTTGCACAGCTTGTAGTGTTAATCAAATGACCTTAAGTGCTGGAGTAGAGACAACGATTAAAAAGTATGCTCCAGAGATCGAATCTGTAGTTAATGTGGGATAAAAATAACATAGTCAATCTTGAGTGATTTATGCCTTTGCTGGCATTAGTTACTTAAGATTGACTTTTATCATTTTTAATAAATTTCGCAAAGAATAACTTTGCACTAAAGAACTACATCATGATTGAGACCGATATAATAATTATTGGAGCGGGCCCTACTGGTCTGTTCGCTGTATTCGAAGCAGGATTATTAAAACTAAAATGCCATCTTATCGATGGACTTCCACAACCAGGAGGACAATTAACGGAATTGTATCCTAAAAAACCAATCTTTGATATCCCAGGATATCCTAGCGTTGGAGCTGGTGAGCTAGTAGATAATTTAATGGAACAAATAAAGCAGTTTCAACCTGGTTTTACATTAAATGAAGTAGCAGAAAATATTGAGAAGTTAGAAGATGGTACGTTTATCGTTACAACTAACAAAGGGACAAAACATCATGGTAAAGCAGTCGCTATTGCTGGTGGTCTAGGGTCTTTCGAACCTCGTAAACCGGAAATAGAGAATCTTGCATTCTATGAAGATAAAGGAGTAGAATACTTTGTTAAAAAACCAGAGATGTTCGCTGGTAAGAAAATAGTTATCGCTGGTGGTGGTGACTCTGCTCTAGATTGGAGTATTTTCTTAGCAGATGTAGCTGCTGAAGTAAGTCTGGTACACAGACGTAATGAATTCCGCGGAGCATTAGACTCTGTAGAAAAAGTACAGGTTCTTAAAGACCAAGGAAAGATTAATATGTTAACTCCAGGAGAAGTTGTTGAGTTAAAAGGGACAGATAAATTAGAAGCAGTTGTCGTAGATATCGATGGAGAGAAACGCGAAATAGCTTGTGATTATTTTATTCCATTATTTGGTTTAACGCCTAAGTTAGGACCTATTGCAGATTGGGGATTAGAGATTGAGAAGAATGCTATTAAAGTAAATAATGCATTGGATTATCAAACGAATATACCTGGTATTTACGCGATTGGTGATATCAACACTTACCCTGGTAAATTAAAATTAATTCTATGTGGATTCCACGAAGCGACTTTGATGTGTCAGAGTGTATTCAATATGTTGAATCCAGGTAAGAAATTTGTATTAAAATATACTACTGTATCTGGTATCAACGGATTCGATGGTACGCGTAAAGAAGCAGAAAAAGCAGTAGTGAAATCTATAGACTAGTTATGGCTGAGGATATTAAAGTAACCATTATCGATCGCGAAGGTGAGACTCACGTTATAGATGCCCCAACGGATATGGGGATGAATATGATGGAAGTTGTTCGTGCTTATGAACTAGCAGAAGACGGAACATTTGGTATATGTGGAGGTATGTTGATGTGTGCTTCTTGTCAATGCTATATGATTAATGGAGATGAAGTAGAATTACCAGAGAAGGGTGACGAAGAAGATGCTTTGTTGGATTCGGATGCTCGTAATGTTAAACCTACTAGTAGACTAAGTTGTCAGATACCTGTAGATGAGAG
The DNA here is from genome assembly GCF_038039805.1 of Myroides odoratimimus. Classification (GTDB taxonomy): domain Bacteria; phylum Bacteroidota; class Bacteroidia; order Flavobacteriales; family Flavobacteriaceae; genus Flavobacterium; species Flavobacterium odoratimimum_B. The sequence continues at coordinate 70,831 of NZ_JBBPHK010000008.1, read as the reverse complement.
AGTAGAAGGATTAGTCTTCGAAATCGCACCGATAGGATAGAATAGAGATTTAATATATCTTAATAAAATAAGGCTTGTATCATACGATACAAGCCTTATTTTATGGTCTCATGTATAGAGATCTTTTCTTATTAAAAGTAGCTGTAAAGGATTAAAAAAAGGAAGTAAAGTAGAACGTACTTTACTTCCTTTTTTATTTATTATATCTCTTCACTTTCTTCTTTATTATTCTTCTTGCTTTTGATCACTTTCATTACGATAGGCAATGTAGTAACTAGTACTAAGAATAAGATAATGTATTCAATGTAGTGTTTTAAGTCTATATCATAGCTGTCTAACAACCATACTTGTAGGTAATGACCTGCAAAGATTAGTGTAGTAGCCCATAAGAAAGAACTTATAACATTGTATAACATGAATCTTTTAATATCCATGTGTACAATACCAGCAATAATAGGAGCGAATGTTCTTACTACTGGTAAGAAACGTGCAAATATAATTGCTCTTCCTCCATGTCTCTCGAAGAACACTTTAGATTCGTACAAGTATTTCTTCTTGTATATAAAGTTGTCTTTTACATTGTAGAGGTAGTTACCACTCTTTTTACCAAACCAATATCCAAAACTGTTACCGAGGATACCTGCCAAGGCGACTAGAGTAGATAATAAGGCTACATTTAAGAAGTCACTTTCTATCGGTACTACTTCAGCCATTAGGGCTGTACTGTATATACCTGATAAGAATAATAAGCTATCTCCTGGTAAAAAGAAACCTGCGAATAAGCCTGTCTCTGCAAATACAATAAATAATACGACATATATACCTATTGAATGTCCTGCTATCTGTAAGTTTATATAGAATTCAGGGTTTATAAGTTGTGCTATTGAAAATTCGTCCATAGTGTTTTATGTTCTGTAATCTAACTTAATTGTTTAGTTTGTTCATTATTTGTTTCAAATTTATCTATTGCAGCAGTTGATAAAGCATTTCCTAATACATTAGTCATACTTCTTCCCATATCACAGAAGTGATCAATCGGTAAAATAAACGCAATTCCTTCTGGAGGGATATTAAACATAGCACAGGTAGCTACGATAACGATTAGCGATGCACGAGGTACACCAGCTACACCCTTACTCGTAACCATAAGTACTAACAACATCAGGATTTGATCTGCTAGACTCATGTGTACATCATATATCTGAGCAATGAAGATAGAAGCGAATGTTAGATACATCATACTTCCATCTAGATTAAATGAGTAGCCCAAAGGTAAGGTAAATGATACGATTTTTGGCGAACAACCATAAGCTTTTAATTGCTCTACTAATTTTGGAAATACAGCTTCACTACTTGTTGTAGAGAATGCTATTAATAGAGGTTCTTTGATGGCTTTTAATAGTCTCCATACATCTTTACCTATGATTAGATACCCTACTAAGATTAAGACAGCCCATAAGATAGCTAATCCTGCTGCGAATGCTAGTAAGTATTTACCATACGTTAAGAAAATAGAAAGGCCATAGAGTGCCACTGCACTAGCAATAGCCCCTAATACACCTAGAGGAGCAGTCCACATGATATAGGTTACCATCTTTAAGACTACCTCTGATATTTTGTCAAATAATTTGATTACTGATTTTCCTTTCTTCCCTAATGTAGATAGTGCGATTCCAAAGAATACAGAGAATACTACTATCTGCAGAATTTCATTATGAGCAAAGGCTTCGAATATACTTTTTGGAATTAAGTGCTCTACGAATGATTGTAGGCTTAATGAGTCTGTTTTAGACAATAAGTCATTTGCTCCAGAGACATTGTTTAAATCAAAGTTAGCTCCTACACCTGGTTTGAACCAGTTCACTAATACTAAACCTATCGTTAAAGAGACTAATGAAGCTGAGATAAACCACCCCATAGCTTTAGCACCTACACGGCCTACCATACTCATATCTCCCATTTTGGCAATACCTACTACTAGAGTACAGAATACTAGTGGAGCAATAATCATCTGTACCAAACGGATGAAAATAGTACCTAGTAATTTAATGTTTTCTGCAAATCCTAATTTGTATTCTGGGAATGAATAATGATAAATACTTCCTACGATTACACCAAGTACTAGCGCAATGATGATCGCTATAAAAAGTTTATTGTTTTTCATGTAAATCAAATTTGAGCGTGAAAATACCTCTTTTTTTTTCAAATCAAGACGATTTAAAAAAAAAATAACGTACTATAATGATGTGAAATTCAATTATTATCGTTTAGGTTGTTTTTTTTACTTTTTTATTATCAATAATACTATTAATTAAATGTACAGTCAGTATTATAGAAGTGCATTGTTTATAAGAGTACACTATTTATTGTTGTTTGTATAAGAAAGAATGTCTAGACTAAGAGAATTAGTTAACTTTTGAACAAAATCAAAAGAAAAGCCTATTTTTACGCTTTAATAAAACCCTAACAATGAAAAAAATATTCTTATTTGCTTTAAGCTTAGCGAGTTTAGCTACTTTTTCTCAAGAAGTAATGACTAAAGAGCTTTTGTGGAAATTAGGTAGAGTAAGTCCAGTAGGAGTTACTAAGGATGGTAAAAACTTAATCTACAAAGTAAGCCACGCTAATATGACAGAAGATAAGTTTGATTCTAAGACTTATCAAATTCCTGTAACTGGAGGTACTCCTGTTGAAATTAAGGAATACAAACACTTGCTTAATGATAAAAACATTTCTCCTGATGGAAAATTAGTTTTATTTGATGAGGCTGTAAAAATCAATAAAGTATTAGGTAAAGACCTATATCCTGCGATGGAGAAGTCTGATGCATATGTATATGATGGATTAGATTATAGACATTGGGATACGTGGAACGATGGTACACATAACCACGTATTATATGCTCCTATAGATAATAAAGACGCTAAGATAGATATCTTAGGTAACGAACCTTATGATTCACCACAGAAGCCATTCGGTGGAGACGAAGACTATGTGTGGACTCCTGATGGTAAAGGTATCGTATACGTGTCTAAAAAGAAATTCGGTACTGAGTACGCTACAAGTACGAATACTGACTTATACTTATACGACTTAGCTACTAAACAGACTAAGAACTTAACAGAAGAAAATAAAGGATACGATACACATCCTACATACTCTCCAGAAGGACACCTAACTTGGTTACAGATGAAGCGTGATGGGTATGAGGCTGATAAGAATGATATCATTGTAGACTATAATGGAATCAAAATGAACCTTACTGCAGGATGGGACGGTACTGTAGATAGCTACAGATGGAGTAAAGATGGTAAGAAGATTTACTTTATCGCAGCTGTAGGAGGTACTGTACAGTTGTTCGAAGTGAACTTCCCTGGTAGAACACGTATCGCTATTAATGTAAGACAAATCACTGATGGTAACTTTGATGTGACGAGTATCGTAGATGTGACAGGAGATGTAGCACTAGTGACTCGTACAGACTTTAACCATGCTTCTGAGGTATATGCTTATAATATGGCTAAGAAGACTTGGAATCAAGTGACTAAAGTGAATAATGATGCTTATTCTAAGATTGCATTGAGCAAGAGTGAGAAGAGAATCGTGAAGACTGTGGATGGTAAAGATATGGTTACTTGGGTAGTGTATCCACCTAACTTTGATCCAAACAAAAAATATCCAACGTTATTATATGCACAAGGAGGACCGCAGTCAGCATTGTCTCAGTTCTATTCTTTCCGTTGGAACTTCCAGTTAATGGCTGCAGAGGGATACATTATAGTCGCTCCTAACCGTAGAGGGATGCCAGGACATGGGGTAGAGTGGAATGAAGCGATCTCTAAAGACTGGGCTGGAAAACCAATGCAAGACTACTTAGCAGCTATCGATGACGTAGCTAAAGAGAAATATGTAGATAGAGATAGATTAGGAGCTGTAGGAGCTAGTTATGGAGGATATTCAGTATTCTACTTAGCAGGTATCCATGAGAACCGTTTCAAATCGTTTATTTCACACTGTGGAGTATTTGATTTAGTAAGTATGTATGGTACTACAGAAGAGGTGTTCTTCCCTAACTTTGATACAGGTGGAGCATACTGGGAAAAAGATAATAAAGATGCTCAGAACGCATACACTAACTTTAACCCGATTAATAATGTAGATAAGTGGAATACACCTATCTTAATTATCCAAGGCGGTAAAGACTACCGTGTGCCAATTGGACAAGGACAAGAAGCGTTCCAAGCTGCTCAATTAAGAGGAGTGAAAAGTAGATTCTTATATTTACCTGATGAAAATCACTGGGTGGTAAGACCACAAAATGCACAAGTATGGCAAGGTGAATTCTTCCGTTGGTTGAAAGAAACGTTGTAATATATAGTACACTAATAGTTAAAAACAGTGTATCTCTGATATCTGAGATACACTGTTTTTTTATGTCAATATTTTTATTTTATCGTTTAGGTATAATTGTTTTATTTATGTTAAAAAGAACTTTTAAATATGGTAATTAGTGTAAATGAGAGGATATTCCTGTGATAAAAATGGAATAATTATTTCATCTGTCTAAAGTAGCTGCTTGTTAACTTAAATTTGCATAAAATATAATAGCTATGAAAAAGATTATTTTTAGTGCTTTAGCAGCACTTGCATTTGTCGGAGTATCATGTAGTTCAGATGATAATAGTATTGGTAATGGTGATGGAGGTGTTACTCCTCCTAATAAGAATATTAAGCTTATTAGTCAAGTAGTTACTGTTGATGATGCACATCCTGCTGATAAACTTACGTTTAATGTGAATTATGATAATGATTCTAAAGTTACTTCTGTAGTTGGAAATGAGTCTAACGATGAATACTTTGTAGGAGAGGCGACATTTAAGTATGAAGAGAAAACAAAGCTGACTGAAGTAAAAGCAGGAGGTGATTTGTTCCCTGTTCAATTGTTATTAGACAGCAATAAGAGTTTATATAAATATGGGAAAGTACTTGAGTATGATAAAAAAGGAAATCCTACAAAAATTCTTATGTATTACGATGAATATTTGTTTGAAGAATTAGGTGGTACTAAACAAGGGATATTAGAATTAGAGTATGATAATAACCCTAACTTTACATTCCATACTATGAGAGCTATGGGGATAATAGATGCAATAAAAGGGGTAAATGTTATATTTAATGATGCTACAGGTAATCCAGTAAACAAGCTGTTAAGCGAATTAATCTCGGTTAATAATATGGTTAAAGGGAAAGTATACTTAGAAGACGGTACACTTATTCGTACCACTACTGTTACTTATGACTTCGATGAACAATTATACCCTAAGTCAGCAGTAGTTACTAATATTGGTATTGAGAGAGATTATAACTTCCAGAATGAAGTTAAGTATATTCCTTATTCAGAGAGTGGACGAGTAATGTTTGAATATAAGAAATAAATGACTCTGTTTTTAAATATAGAAGTCCTTAGAGATAATCTAAGGGCTTTTTTTGTTATTATTAGTGAACTATGAAGTATTCGTCTTTTAGTTATTCACTTAAGCAGAGATACTGTTTTACTGTTGAATAAAGTTTTTTAAATATTATAATTGTTTTCCTTTCTAGTGAGTCGATGATATGTGGGGTTTATCTCTATATTGACTCCGTTGTTTTTACGTCAAATAACGGAGTTATTGTGGACTTACTACGGAGTCACTACGTACTCATCCTGTCTTCACAGCGAATAATACAGGTCTTAATTAGAACGAAATGCAGTATGAAAGAAAATAGATAAGAGAAATAACTAATATACAGACTTAGATAATGGTAGGGAATTAAGATGTGTGAGAGGGTGATTAAGAGCTGCGTAGAGGAGTCTATATGTTGTGTAGAGGTGTTTTTTTAGTTTAGAGATTTAGGTGAAATGAAATCTTTACTCAAGTTAATCACTACAATAAACCTAATTTTAAGAAGCTAATGCAAGGCTGTTTAAATCACTTTTTTTATCTTTACGATTCTAACAAACCTAACGATATGTATAAAAATCAATTAAAAGCATGGGTTTTAGCCCTTATGCTTTCAGCTGGATATTCTGTTACTACTGTAGCTCAGGATAATTTAGTAAACTCATTAAAATTAAATGCAAGTGCAAAGAGTAAAGAGCTTTACACGTTTACGGATGTAGTGAATATTGAAAACACTTCTGTGAAGAATCAAGGTTCTTCTGGGACATGCTGGTCTTATTCAGCGAACTCATTTATCGAGTCAGAAATGATGAGAATGGGAAAACGTCCTGTAGAGATTTCTCAGATATTCTCTGCTCGTAATGCATATATCGAAAAAGGGAAAATGTATGTAAGAATGCATGGTGCTGTAACGCTAGGGGATGGTGGTGCGTTCCACGATGTGATGAATATGTATAGAATGTATGGGGCAGTGCCTCAGTCTGTATATGATGGACTGAATTATGGAACGACTATTAATAAATTTGGAGAGATGGCTGCGGTACAAGAGGGTATCTTAAAAGCAGTAGTGTCTAACCCTAATAAAAAATTAACTCCGAACTGGGAGAAAGCGTATACAGCAGCTATCGATGCTTATTTAGGAGAGGCTCCTAAGGAGTTTACATGGGAAGGTAAAAAGTATACTCCACAGAGCTTTGCAAAAGATGTAATAGGAATCAACGCTGATGATTATGTAGAGATAGGATCAGACCTAAATTACCCTATGTATGAGAAGTTCGTATTATTAGTGCCTGATAACTGGGCTTTTAATCAAGTGTATAATGTACCGATGCAGGAGCTAACAGAGATCATCGATCACGCAGTGAATAATGGTTTTACTGTAGCATGGGCTGGTGATGTGAGTGAGAAATATTTTAGCTGGAAAAATGGTGTAGCTTTCGTTCCTGAAAAGGATTGGGAGGATATGTCTGCTGAAGAGAAAGAAGAAATGTTTAACGGGCCAAAACCAGAGAGAAAAGTTACTCCTGAGATGCGTCAAGAGGCATTCGATAACTATACGACTACAGATGATCACGGGATGCACATCGTAGGTATCGCTAAAGATCAAAAAGGTAGAGAGTACTATATCATCAAGAACTCTTGGGGAACTACGAATGACTATAAAGGATATATGTATATGAGTAAAGAGTTCGTGAAGTATAAAACGACGGATATCATGATCCATAAAGATGGTATCCCTAAGGGAATAGCTAAAAAAATGAAATTGTAAATAGAAATTAAAAAATTGTTATGGAAAAATTTGCTGGAGGATTAGAGAATATGATAACTAATATTATGGGAGCTCTACCTAAAATTGGGGTAGGAATTCTAATATTAATTATTGGAGGGTTTATAGTTAAAGCTGTTTTAAGAGGTTTACGCCATCGATTTGAAAAGCGTGATATGGAGAAGTCTCTTAGAGGTTTCTTGTTGAGTATTATACAGGCGATATTGTATATACTATTACTGTTGACTGCTGCTAATACTATGGGAATTGAGATATCTTCATTCTTAGCGATATTTGCTTCTGCAGGTTTAGCTATTGGTCTAGCACTTCAGGGGAGTTTATCTAACTTTGCTGGAGGGGTGTTGATCTTGTTGTTTAAGCCTTTTAAAGTAGGAGAGTATATCTCTAACACTGGAGGTGTAGAAGGAACAGTTGAGAAAATAGACCTGCTTTATACTACGATAACTGGAGCTACAGGATTAAAGATCTATTGTCCAAACGGGCCGTTGGCTAACTCGGTAATTACGAATTATAGTGATATTACTTCTCGTCGTTATGACTTCGTAGTAGGTATCTCGTATGATGCTAATATTAAGACAGCACAGAATGTTATCCAAGAGGCTCTTGCCAAACATGAAGCAGTCAAACAAGATCCGAAGCCTATCATTTTTGTGAACAGTTTAGCGGATAGCTCTGTAAACTTAAATGTACGTGTATGGATGGATAAAGCTAATTACTGGGATACCGTATTCGTGATACAGCAGATAGTGAAAAATGCTTTAGATGAGGCAAATATCGAGATTCCATTTCCACAAAGAGATTTGCATATTATATCAGATAAAACAAAATAAGATTAAAACTCCTTTCAATTTGAAAGGAGTTTTTTTTGCTATGATTTGTAGCGACTAGTTTAATTCGGTTGATATAATATTTCTATATCTTTGAAAAAAAGAAGAAGATGGAAGCAAATCATATTTACATTTACTTATTTGATGGATATTCAGATTGGGAGATTGGATATCTGATGCCTGAATTAATACAAGATAGTCGATACCAGGTATTAACTGTCTCTGATACAGGTGCTGATGTTACTTCGGTAGGAGGATTAAAGGTAAAGGTAGACTGTAGTCTAGAGGATATAGACATCTCTACTCTGAAACTTTTAATACTGCCAGGAGGAGAGATGTGGGAGAAGAGTACAAATAACTTTAATGCTATTGATAGGGTAGTTTATGGGATTTATAAATACCAGTTACCAATAGCTGCTATTTGCGGAGCTACGCTATATTTAGCACAGAAAGGAATGTTAGACTATGTGAAGCATACGAGTAATGCCTTGTTCTATATGAAGGGGTTAGTACCTACTTATCGCGGAGAGATGAACTATGTCGATCAGCTCGTGGTTAGAGATCAGAATGTAGTAACAGCTAGTGGTGTAGGAGCTACAGAGTTTAGTAGAGAAGTGATGAAGGTGCTAGAATTTAATAGTGAATATGTAGATAGATGGTTTCAGCTGTTTAAATATGGTATTTTTCCAGCGGCGTAATACTAACGGAACAAGAAATGCGTTTGTAAATAGAAACCAATAAAAAAGTTCGTTTCTGAGATTATTTTGGTATAGTTAGTGATAGCATAATTATGCGTTAGTAATTATGTAGATAATTTTATGTAGTAAGTCCATGAACTAGGGATTGCAGCATAGAAATTGTTTTGAAAAAGAAAAAAACCACCTATTGTTAGGTGGTTTTTTTTATGTGTGTAAGATTTACTCTATTACGTAGTCTTTATATTCTTCTGCTATTCTATCAAATAAGGATAATAACTCGATAGGGTCATCTGTAGTAACCAACTGTAAACGATGAGGCTTAAAACCATGGATACCTTTAAAGTAATTAGTATAGTGACGTCTCATCTCTACGATACCTAGTCGTTCGCCTTTCCATTCCATAGACCATATTAAATGATTTTTGGCGGCATCTAATCTGTCTTTTATAGTAGGAGGAGGCAATAGTTCTCCTGTATTAAAGAAATGCTTAATTTCATCAAATATCCAAGGATATCCGATAGCAGCACGACCGATCATCATACCGTCTAATCCGAAAGTCTCTTTGTACTCTAAAGCTTTATGAGGGCTGTCTATATCTCCATTACCAAAGATAGGAATCTGGATACGAGGATTGTTTTTAATACGTTCTATATGTGTCCAGTCCGAGTGTCCCTTATACATCTGCGCTCTAGTACGTGCATGAATAGTCAATGCCTGAACACCTACATCCTGTAATCGCTCAGCTACTTCATCTATATTGATAGAGTCTTCATCCCATCCTAGTCTAGTTTTTACTGTCACAGGTAGGTTAGTACTATTCACTACTGCCTTCGTCAAGCGAATCATTAAATCAATATCTTTTAATACACCCGCACCAGCGCCTTTAGACACTACTTTCTTTACAGGACAACCAAAGTTAATATCCACTAAATCTGGCTGTACAGTCTCTACGATTCGAGCAGATTCTGCCATTGCCTCTTCATCACCTCCAAATATTTGTATTCCTACAGGGCGTTCATAGTCGAAAATGTCTAGTTTCATCTTACTTTTCATCGCATCTCTAATCAATCCTTCTGAAGAGATAAATTCTGAGTACATTAAGTCAGCCCCGTGTTTTTTACAAAGACGGCGAAATGGAGGGTCACTTACGTCTTCCATTGGCGCTAAAAGTAATGGATGATCAGGAAGTTCTATATTGCCTATTTTAATCATATTAGTTCTAGAAATTTGATGCAAAAGTACAATTTTTTTAGGTTATAGATTTTTAGTTTAGTTAATGTTATCTATAAATGATATAACTTAGGATCTGCTGTAGAGGTCTGCATTTAGTTATTTAGTATCTTTATGTCTTAAAATAAGCCGCCACTATGAGACTTGCAACGTTTGATTTTACACCTTTTGAAATAAAGTTTTCTTTTCATCGCTTAGTTGAAGCAATATATTTATTTATTGAAGACCCAGAGAAGAATGAACTAAAGAAAACATATTTTAGGGATTTATTAGGGCGTATTAGTCAAGTTCCCTGTTTATTAGAGCCGATCGTAGATCCTCAAATATTACGAGATAATGCAACTTTAATAAATGAATTGTTAGAGATTTTATTTCCAATAGCTTTAACTGACAATGAGATTAAAGCAGTAGGTATGCCTTTTCAGAATCTAATGTTTAATCATAGTAGAAGGTTTAAGAAGATAATAGAAGAGAGTGGAGGCAATTATAATATGGAAATTCGTGATTTCAATCAACATCAGTATTATATAGCAAGCTGTTGTATTATCATGAATCATTATTTTAAAGCTAATTTTGATTTAACGCGACCATTGTTTATTGACTTACCTGATTCAAAAGGGATTATTCACCATTATCGTGTATTGTATAATGCTGATTTTGTAGAGGTCATTCCAAAGGAAAACGCTGTTATGCTTACCAAAGAGGATATTGAATTGTTAGAGGATAACTTTGACAATCTAGAATTATGGATAGAGAAGTTCCCTCAGCATAGTTGGCAATTAAATGGTTTTGGTATTATCAATCTGATAGATGTTACGATAGAAAATGCCCTGTCGTTACTTAAGGAGAATTTTCTAAAACCAGAATTACAATGTGTGCCTATAGGCGATATCATGGAGCCATTATTTAGCTCTATTTTTAAGGTGGCTAATCTAAGGATTGGATATACACCCTTAGAACCAGATCTATTAGTGCAAAAAGAAACGAATGAGATGATGGCAATGTCTAGTTTCTTATTGGATGAAAATACAAGCACTATAAAACTGTCAAAAAAGGCCTATCAAACTATCGTAAAGAAGGAGAGTTATTACAGTATTTCTGATGTAGATAGAGAGGTTTTAGATGAAGAAGAGGCAGAAATGTGTGCGCGTTTGCTAGCGAAAGGTGTAAAGAGTTGTCTGTTTAGCCCTGTTGTAATTTCGAGTGGTGTAGAGGGCGTATTAGAGATAGTGTCTAGTGAAAAAAGAGTACTCAATAGTGTAAATGTGCAGAAACTAAATGCGGTAATGCCCTTTGTGTCTGAAACTTTTGAACGTGTTAAGTTAGATATGAAGAATCATGTAGAAGCTATTATACAGAGAGAGTTCACGACGATACATCCTAGTGTTTATTGGAAGTTCTTAGAAGAGGCTAGACGTAACTATATCGATAGTGTAGCAGAGAAAGATTACTTCATTAATCCTATTGTATTTAAGAATGTATATCCGCTATATGGAGAGATAGATATAAAAGGGTCAGGAGCACTTAGAAATGAAGCAATATTAAGTGACTTAAAAGAGCAATTAGAGAGATTAATATTAATATTTAACAATTGCTGTTTGACCGATAATGCTCTAATATTAGAAAGACATTGTTTAAAATTACAAGCTTATTTGCGTCAGTTAGATACTAACTTTGTATCTGGTTTGGAACAGCGTATTCAGACTTATATCACAAAAGAAATACACCCTTATCTTAATCAAGAGAATGAGATCTTTAATAGAAGTGATCTAGAAGATTATTTTAATTATATTGATGTACAGTTAGGTATCTATTATAGATATCGAAAGATCTATGATACTCAAGTAGGAAAGATGAATAAGTGCTTTTCTGATTTACTAGATACTCGTCAAGAAGTAGTTCAAAAGATCTACCCTCACTATTATGAGCGCTTTAAAACGGACGGGGTGGAGCATAATCTATATATTGGAAGCTCGATAACACCTAATAAGTCATTTGATTTTACCTATTTACACAATCTTCGTTTGTGGCAATTACAAGTGATGAGTGAACTGATGTGTGTACATTATCGAAATAATCTACAAGATGCATTGACGATGGATGTTACTGTATTGATTTTTGTATATGATTCATCTTTAGGTATCCAGTTTAGGATGGATGAAAAGCGCTTTGATATAGATGGTTCTTATAGTACGCGTTATGAAATTATCAAAAAGAGATTAGATAAGGCATGTATAAAAGGATCTACTGAGCGTATAGTACAGCCCGGTAAGATAACTATCGCATTTGCTTCAAATTACCACTTAGAAGAGTATCTTAATTATATCCAATTTGGACAAAAGATAGGTCTTCTAGACGATAATTTAGAACAGTTCCTTATCGAGGATATGCAAAGTGTTTCAGGATTAATAGGTATACGCATAGGTGTGAATACAGACTATGATATAGACTTATTAGATTATGATACATTAATGCATAGATTTCTTAAAAGCCAATACCTCTAAATGCTAATGTAAAGGTTATAACCGATAGTAAAATACCTAAGGTGAAAACAGCGTATGTGATACGTAGAAATTTGTATTTTTTATTTAAAACTGTGCCAAGGCTATACAAATCTTTAGTAAGGGCATGATGCAAATATTGTTTGTCTTTCATTATTTCACTTAACGTTTCTTCGTATTCTTCAAAAGGCATTTGATGGAAAGTACCGAAGAATAATAGGTTTACTTGTCGATTTTCGACTTCTTCTTTAGTAAACTTTCCAGAAGTTAATTTTGGTCTAGTTGATTGTATCGCAAAGATAATAGTGGCTACACTAAAGATAAGCAAAACAAAAGTCGGAATAATTAAATGTGCATTGCTAGGACTATCTAACTTAGGTATTAACGTAGATAGACAGATAGAAATAATAATCGCATTAACGGATAAAAGTATATTCGCTTTTCTATCTGCGATGGCACTAAGTTGAGTATGGTTACGCAGTGTTGTTCTAAACAATGTATCTATAGTTCTATTTGATTCTATCTTTTCTTTTTTCTTTTTATTAGAGTTGATTTTATCTATTTTAGAAAGTACATCTAGTAGATTTTTCTGTTTGGTAGGTTGCCAATTTTGCTGAGCATAGGTGGTGTAGTAGCGATGTCTGTATAGCATTACATCTCTATTTTGTTCTAACCATTCTAGTCTAGTAAATGTTTTAGAACATAGGGTTTCTATTTCTTTTTTAAGTAGGTTACTTGTCTCTACATAGTTCTCATCAGAGAAGTGTGCGAAATCAGCATCTTTAATAATACACTCTAAGTCATTCTCTGGTACATAGTCTAGCTTAGTAGCTCTAATTAATTGCATGACTGTCAATACATCATCATGAGGTATACCGTTCTCTAATAGATAAGTCTGTGCCATCTGGGCACCTCTTTCTTCATGTCCTTCCCAAGAATTAATATAACCTATATCGTGAAACCACGCTGCATATCTCAGTAAATTGGCATTATGACTATCTACTGTTAAGTGATTTAAAATTTCTTCTAAACCATTAACAACACGTACTGTATGGTTAAAATTGTGGTACGTATATTGATGTGATAGTGTATCTTTGTGTATCTGAAAGATGTGTTCTTCAATCTTTTGTAGAATCGTCATAGTCATAACCTTTATAACCTCTAAAATATGAAAATATTTTTTGAAACACCGTTAAAGCTTTCAAAAATCGCTGTTGCACTTTCTTTAACCTCTTTAGTAGGTCTAGTATCTTGTGCAACATTTGAGCCTCAATATGGCACCAAAAGCGGAGCATTACCTAAAGAACGCAGTAGTGATCAAAAAATTGTACATACATATTATTTAGTTGGAAACTTAAGTCAAGCAAATAATACAGAGGAACAAGAACATTTAGAAGCTTTTAAACAGATGTTGAGTAATGAGACTAATAAAAATTCAACATTAATATTATTAGGGAATAATACAAAGAAAGGGATGCCTAGTACTTCTTCAAAAAAGAGAAAGAAAGCAGAAGAGGGGTTAGCGAGTCAACTGGGGTTAATGGAAAGTAATAAGGGAACGACAGTATTCATTAATGGTGAGTCAGATTGGCAAGGTAGTTATGAGGGAATAAAGAATTTAGATAAATATTTGGTAGAAAGAACAGGAAATAAGAAAGCTCTACTCCCTCGTAAAGTATGTGGTTTAGAAAGGCTTAAAATAAATGATGACACTGTTCTAATTGTAATCGATAGTCAGTGGTATATTGAGAATTGGGATCATCATCCGAATATCAATGAAGACTGTGATATTAAGACAAGAGAAGATTTTTTCGAAGAAGTAAGAGGAGAGATTAATAAGAATCAGAATAAGGTGGTGGTATTAGCGATGTATCATCCTGTATATAGTAATGGTAATCACGGAGGAAAGTTCTCTGTACAAGATCATTTATTTCCTATAGGTAACAATATCCCACTACCCATTATAGGAAGTGTATATAACTATACTAGACAGATGTCTGGTATAAATCCTCAAGATCTTCAAAGTAAAAAATACAATGAATTAAATAAGCGCATTAGAACAATCGCGCAGATGTATACAAATGTTGTGATAGCATCAGGTCATGAGCACAATCTACAGTATATAGAAAGAAATGGAGTGAATCAGATAATAAGTGGAGCGATGAGTAATCTTACTCCTGCTAGAGCTGTTGTTGACGGAGACTTCTCTGCTGGCGTGTTTGGGTATTCTAAGTTAGAGATTAGAGAAGACAAGAGTGCTAAGCTATCATTCTTTGGTTATAAAGAGGGAGATTATACACCTCTATATACTACAGTGATGCTAGATAACTTTGGAGGAGGTAAAGAAAACCGAATTGTAGATAATAAAAAACTTGAACAACAAACAGCAGAAGCTAGTGTATATCCTAAGAAATGGACAGAAAAGAGTAAGTTCTATCGATTCTTATGGGGTGAGCATTATCGCAAGGTATATGGTACGCCGATAACTGCTCCTATAGCAGATTTGACTACTTTAAAAGGAGGACTGACACCCACTATATCTGGAGGAGGTAATCAGTCTATGTCACTAAGATTAGTTGATAATGATGGGAAAGAGTATGTGATGCGTGGTGTGCGTAAGAGTGTATCTCGTTTTGCACAGACTGCTGTGTTTAAGGATCACTATGTAATGAATGCTTTTGATAATACATGGACAGAGCGATTCATATATGACTTCTATACTACTTCTCATCCTTATACGCCATTTATACTTGATGGTTTAGCAGATAAGATGGGGATGTATCACACTAATCCACAGTTGTATTATGTGCCTAAGCAGTCTGTCTTAGGTAGGTTCAATGATAACTATGGGGATGAATTGTATATGATAGAAGAAAGACCTTCGTCAGGATACGAGGATGAAGTAAGCTTTGGGAACGTTAGTAATATCATTAGTACAACTGATGTTATTGCGAAGTTGAGAAAAGATGAGAAATATGAGGTGGATCAGACCGCTTATATGCGCGCTAGGATCTTTGATATGTTGATTGGAGATTGGGATAGACATGGAGATCAGTGGAGATGGTCAGAGTTTGCAGAAGGGGATAAAGTGATCTATAGACCAATACCTAGAGATAGAGATCAGGCTTTTGCTAAGATAGATGGTGCTTTGTTATCATTGATAAAGAAGCTTCCTCCACTTAGACATATGCAGAATTATACAGAAGACTTTGCTAATCCGAGATGGATTAATAAAACAGCTTTTCCATTAGATCAATATTTATTAAAAGGGACTACTTTAGAAGATTGGTTAAGAGAAGCTAAGGATATTGTAGAGAAGTTAGACGATGAGGCATTAGACGAGGCGTTTAGTAAATTACCTCAAGAAGTACAAACAGACGAAGTAGAAGAGATTAAAAGAATATTTAAAGCAAGACGTAGTAAGATAGACGCTTTCTTGCCCAAATATTATAAACAGTTACGCGAGTATGTCATCTTATCAGGAACTGATAAGAAAGAAGTGTTTGACATTGAGAGATTGGCAGAAGGAAGTGTTCGTGTAAAACAATATAGAGCTAAAAAGACAGGTGAAGAACTAGTATTCGATAAGGTATATAATGCTACAGAGACTAAAGAGATTTGGGTATATGGACTGAATGATGAAGATACTTTTAAAGTAAGTGGAGATGAGAAAGCAAAGATTAAGATTAGATTAATAGGAGGTAAGAATCAAGACACTTTCTTAGTAGACAATTCTTCTAAAGTAATCGTGTATGATTATGCGGATAAGAAGAATGAAGTAAAGATGGAAGGTGCTAATGGAAGAACGGTACTGACTAATAAGTACGATATCAATAATTTTAATTATGAGCGAGTGCCTCTTAACTTGAATATGTTATTGCCAAATATTGGTTTTAATCCAGAAGACGGTGTTAAGCTTGGTTTTTTATACAGTTCTACACGTTCTAAGTTCATTCAAGATCCTTATACAGCGAAGCATGTGTTGAAAGGTTTTTACTCTTTTAATACAAAAGGGTTAGAGGCAGAGTATAAAGGGTATTTCCCTAACGCTACTAATGACTGGATGTTTACGATAGGCGG
The DNA here is from genome assembly GCF_038039805.1 of Myroides odoratimimus. Lineage (GTDB taxonomy): Bacteria > Bacteroidota > Bacteroidia > Flavobacteriales > Flavobacteriaceae > Flavobacterium > Flavobacterium odoratimimum_B. The sequence goes on along the minus strand of NZ_JBBPHK010000008.1, from coordinate 54,268 downwards.
TAGAGCGACTAGTCCTAATTTTGCAGTGAATTATTACGGATTGGGGAATGAGACATATTACTTTGATAAAGAAAAAGGCAAAGATTATAAGAGAGTACGCATTGAGAGCTATTCTGTTTCTCCTGGATATAGATATGAAGGAAAACAGGGCGCTAGCTTTGAAGCAAATTTAGAATATGATGCCTTAAAGGTAAAACATCAAACGGATAGATATATAACAGATGATGTAAATGGCGTAGATGCTAAGGTTTTCGATTTTCAACAGTATGGAGGTCTTAAGGTAGAGTATAATTATGAGCAGTATAACTATCCTGCTAATCCAACAGTTGGTTTTAGTTTTAATTCAAAACTTGGGTGGAGAATGAACTTAGAAGAGACTAAACAGAATTTTGCTTATTTAGACCTTAAAGCGAGTTTCTTACACTATATTGATAAAGGAGAAAGAGTAGTACTTGCGACTAATTTTACATACCAAACTAGGTTTAATGATAATTATGACTTTTATCACGCAGCCACTATAGGAGGTAATGCTAACTTAAGAGGATTTAGACCAGAGCGTTTTACAGGTAAATCATCTTTTGTACAAACAACAGATTTAAGATTTAATGCAGGTCAATTCACTGCAGGATTTCTCCCTATGAGTTATGGTTTCTATGGAGGCTTTGATTACGGTAGAGTATGGCAACCGGGGGAGTCTTCTAATAAGTGGCATAACGCTTATGGAGCAGGACTGTGGATAAGTGCTGTAGAACAAGCGACTCTACACTGTTCTTTCTTTAACAGTGTAGATGGAGGTCGCTTTGTATTTGGATTAGGGTTTGGGTTTTAATGTACCCAAATCCACTTTATAAATTTTACCACCTTTTTTATCTTTTACTTCATCAGCTAGATAGATAGTGTTGTTATCTCCAAAAGTCACAGACTCTTTTTGAGAGACGTGGTGTAGTTTGTGCTCACTAATCTTCCCATCCATAATAGCGTTAGGATTAAACCCGTCTATTATCCAAAGTTTAGAATGAGATAATAACACAAACGTTTTTTCATCAGGACTGATAGCAGCACCTGTGATAGCACAGTGTTTATAGATATTACAGCCATTAAATGTTTGTACATGTTCAGCCTTGTGATGTCCAGTTTGATTAGGTACCTTATATACTAATGACGTACCATCGAAGCCTTTACTTCTATTTTTAGTGAAGATGTAGAAGTTATTGTTGTATAAGATAAAAGCTTCTGCATCATATAATAGTTCAGTCTCTTTAGGAGGGAAAGCCTTTTGTTCAGGATACTCAAATGAGATTACTGAAGCTACCTCTGTTTTATCTTTCTGCAAATCCTCTTTGTTTATCTTTAAGATACGCAGATCCTTTCTCGTATTCTTATTGTTGCCAAAGTCTCCGATATAAAGATTACCTTCTTTATCAGCAGTTAATTCTTCCCAATCTATATTCTTCTGATCTTTTATTTTTAGAGTATGGCTTATTTTACCATCTGACTTTATTTGATATAACTCATTCTTATTACCACTGTCTTGTAGTGCCCAGAACGAATCTGAAGCAGCGTCGTAGTATAGTCCTGATACTTCTTTAAGATTGTTAGGAAGTATGATATGATCTTTCGTTATATCGCTCTTTTGTCCGCAACTTACTAAGGTCGCTAGAGAGAATAAGGATATTGTAAGTAATGATTTCATAGTATATTCTTTTATGAATATAAAGTTACTAAATGTGTTATTATAAAACATAGAATAGACTACTAAATCTAATACAATAGATAATATAACCAGTTTCTTTAAAATAAAGGAAGATTGTAAGACAGAAAAATAACTAAAAATTGAAACTTTAAAGTATATTTGCAAAATATAGGCTAGGTAGATTCTTTAATTAAAAGAATGTAAGAGCCTTAGAATCTAGATTATATGATTATTGAAAGTGGTTTCAATACTTCTAATGGGCATATAATCCAATAAACTTTGATATAACGAAGATGAAGAACATTAGAAACTTTTGTATTATTGCTCATATTGATCATGGTAAAAGTACGTTAGCTGATAGATTACTAGATGCTACACAAACTGTAACTGCCCGTGAGCAACAAGCTCAGCTTTTAGATAGTATGGACTTAGAGCGTGAAAGAGGGATTACTATCAAATCTCACGCGATCCAAATGGAATATACTCATAAAGGTGAGAAATATATACTTAACTTAATTGATACCCCAGGACACGTAGACTTTTCTTATGAAGTTTCTAGGTCTATTGCAGCGTGTGAAGGTGCGTTATTGATTGTTGATGCTGCTCAGAGTATTCAGGCTCAGACTATTTCTAACTTATATTTAGCATTAGAGAATGATCTAACGATTATTCCTGTATTGAATAAGATTGATTTACCAAGTGCTAATCCAGAAGAGGTAAGCGATGATATCGTAGACTTATTAGGATGTGACTATGAAGAAATTATTCCTGCATCAGGTAAAACTGGTTTAGGAGTAGAAGATATCTTAGAAGCGATTATCGAGAGAGTTCCTGCACCTAAAGGAAATCCTGAGGAGCCATTACAAGCATTAATATTTGACTCTGTATACAACCCATTCCGTGGTATTGAGGTAATATTCCGTGTGGTTAACGGTACGATTAAGAAAGGTCAGAAGATTAAGTTCATGGCTACTAATAAAGAGTATTTCGCAGATGAAATCGGAACGCTTAAATTAAACCAAGTAGCTAAACAAGAGATTAAAACAGGAGACGTAGGTTACTTAATCTCTGGTATTAAAGAAGCAAGAGAAGTAAAAGTAGGGGATACTATCACAGATGCAAAAGAACCTACTCAGAATATGATCGAAGGGTTTGAGAACGTAAAACCAATGGTATTTGCGGGTATCTATCCTGTAGACACAGAAGATTATGAAGAATTGCGTAACTCTATGGAAAAGTTACAACTTAACGATGCTTCCTTAGTTTTCGCAGCAGAGAGTTCTGCAGCTTTAGGTTTTGGTTTCCGTTGTGGTTTCTTAGGAATGTTACACATGGAGATTATCCAAGAGCGTTTAGAGCGTGAGTTTAACATGACAGTTATTACTACTGTACCTAACGTTTCTTACTTGGCATATACTAAGAAAGAACCAGATACACCTATTATAGTAAATAACCCTTCTGATTTACCAGAACCATCTAAATTAGAAAGAGTAGAAGAACCGTTTATTAAAGCGACTATTATTACTAAAGCTGACTTCGTTGGACAAGTAATGAGCCTTTGTATTGATAAACGTGGTATCATTACTAATCAAACTTACTTAACAGAAGATAGAGTAGAGTTAATGTTTGATATGCCATTAGCAGAGATTGTATTTGACTTCTATGATAGATTGAAGACTGTATCTAAAGGATATGCCTCATTCGATTATTCTCCTATTGGTATGCGTACTTCTAACTTAGTGAAAGTAGACGTAATGCTTAATGCTAACGTAGTGGATGCTTTATCAGCATTAATGCACGCTGATAACGCTTATCATATCGGTAAGAAGATGTGCGAGAAATTAAAAGAACTTATCCCACGTCAGCAGTTCGATATTCCTATTCAGGCTGCTATCGGAGTAAAAGTTATTGCTCGTGAAACTGTAAAAGCACTTCGTAAAGACGTAACAGCTAAATGTTATGGAGGGGATATCTCTCGTAAACGTAAATTACTTGAAAAACAGAAAGCAGGTAAAAAGCGTATGCGTCAAGTAGGAAACGTAGAAATCCCACAAGAGGCATTTATGGCTGTATTAAAGTTAAATGACTAAACACAGTTTTTAAAATATTTAATGAAAAGACTATCAACATTGGTAGTCTTTTTTTTTGATTCAAAATGTAAATAGATTAGACTAATATACTATATGAAAAAAACGTTGTTCATATTCACATTACTTGTATTAGTAGGGTGTAAAGAAACAAAAGAGGAAGAAGTGATTCCTGAGATTAAACCTTCTACAGAAGAAGTGATAACTGAGACAGAAGAAGAAAAACCTGCTCTAACAGTACATGGAAAGGAAGAAAACATTGTTCTAGATATTCTTATTCCTAGATATTACGACAAGGATTTTCACCAAGAAGAATTCAATAAGGTTAATGATAAATGGTTAGCTTTTGAGGAAAAGAACGGTCTTTTTCAAGTCGTAAAAGCAGATTATGCCATCAGCGAAGAGATGAATGAGTGTACAGAAAGTGAGCAACTAGGTATCTTTTCTACCGGTCCAGTGGAACCTATTTTCTTTTTAGGGCCAAATGCAATGATTAAGAAAGGGACTAAGACTGCTCTAAATATTAAAGAACAGCCGTTATGGCCTGATGCTCCACAAGAGTATCTATTTAATGGGAAACAGTATATTCTGAGAGCAGAAGGTAAGCAGGTAGACTCTTATGACTATACAGATGATAGTGGTAAGACTAGAAAATATAAGAAATATAAAGATTATAAGTTATATCTAACAGTAAATGGGGAGGCAGAACAGTTAATCCTAGATATCCCAAGCTTTAATGACACCTTCGTACAGCTATTGTTTGTAGGGGATTTAGACGGTGATGGTAACTTGGATTTTGTGTTCGATACTTCACCTGAGTACGAGATACAGTCTGTAGAAGTGTACTTATCTAAAGGGGCTCAGCATTTTATCTATTTAGCAGGAGCTATATCTGTAGACTTTAGTTGTTAGTCAAGGTACTATTGTATATAAAATAAAAAGCCGATTGAGTAATCAATCGGCTTTTTATTTAGAGCTTATTTACTTTATTTTTTAGTAAAATCACCGGCATAGATTGTTGTGAATTTAGAAGGCTGCAAGTATTTTTTAGCAGCGTCATTCACTTGTTTTACAGTTAGCTTTTCTATCTCAGCATTTAATTTGTCATGATCTGTAAATGGAGTTTCGTATAACAGGAATAGAGAAGATAAATACATTAAGTATCCATCGTTACCTAAATTCGTTTGTCTTGCGTTCTTCCATGAAGATTTGTTAGCAGTTAATTCTTCTTCAGTAATACCAGAAGCAATTAATTTATTAAATTCTTCATTCATAGCTTTTTCTACATCTGCACGTTTAGTAGGGTTCATAAACGCATAGATCGTCCAAGAAGCATTTACACTTTTAGAATCACTAGGTACACTTAATGAAGTACCAGCACCATAGCTAATACCTTCTTTTTCGCGTAAACGTTGAGGTATACGGGCAGTCATAAACCCACCTCCCATTACTTCATTTGCAAATACTAATGCAGCATAGTCAGGATTTGATTGATTCATCTCAAAGTTTAGCTTACCTACAGCTACAGCATTTTCTTTGTCTGGAGTTTCGAACACTTCTTTTACTTGTTTAGTATCTACAAACTTTGGATATGCTTTTTCATATTTAGCTTTACTATTAAAGTTAGCGAAAGTATTCTCTAGTAATTTATCCACAGCTTTTTTGTCCTTCATACCTATTACAGTAGCAATACCGTTATTAGCACCAAAGAAATTCTTGTGGAACTCTTTAATCTCCTCTAGTTTAATTTTCTTGATACCATCAATGTCTTCCTGAGTTGATGGAGTGTAGAAGATGCTTCCTTTTTCCTCTTGCTCTGTTAATTGATTGATTTTATTAAAAGCAATAGCTTGAGGGTCGCTTAATTTAGACTCTAAACTTGTAATATAATCTAGTTTTAGTTTTTCTAATTCTGCATCTGGATAAATAGGATTAGTCAATAAATCCTTAAGAATAACCATCGTTTCATCTATTGTGTTTCGGTATGATGATACTCCTATGTTAATGTTCTGACCACTAAACCTAACTGATATAGTTGACTTTAATTGATCTAACTTATCTTTTATTTGTTGTTTAGTCATAGTCTTTGTACCTGCATTTAATAGACTTGCCGCAAAAGAACCTATATATTGTTTATTAAGTAAGTCTTTCTGATTACCTACAGGTAATGTCATGCTTATTTGTACTTTCTCACCTTTGATATCCTTATCTATAATACCATATTTAAGTCCATTACTAAGTTTAGCAGTAGAGTAGTTCTTCTGTAAGTTAGCAATAGATGCTTCGAATGGTCTTAATTCTTCAGCAGTCTCTTTTCCTTTATAGTTTTCTACTAGCGCCTTAATATCCTTATCTAAGAACTCTGTTGGCTTTACTCTTGTTTCATCTTTAGAAGGAATAAACATACCTACAGTACGATTATTATCTTTAAAGTACTTCTTAGCTACTCTATTGATATCTTCTAGCTTTAAACTCTCCACATTATCTCTGTATAGATTAGCAAGACGATAGTCTCCTGCCCCGATAATCTCTGTTAAGTTAATAGCAGTTCGGATAGTATTGTTCTTTAAATCCTCTAGACCTTTTGAGATTCGAGTTTTAGCTCTGTCTAAGTCTTCTTGTGTATATTTAATAGTTTCTATTTTAGCTAATGCTGTCTTGATATCTTTTAGCGTTTCCTTTTGATCCTTATCAAGTGGAATATCAAAGTTAAACAAGATAAAACTCGCATCTCTTACTGTAGGACTGAATGAGTATAGTGAAGACACTTTTTTAGTCTCTACTAAGTCTTTGTACAAATATCCAGAAGGATCATTGGTCAGTATAGATTGTAATGCTACAAGTGCTGCAAAGTCTTTATCTGCATACGATGCTGTGTGATACAATGTCTGTATGTGCTTAGAATCACCTGCACGTCTTACTTCTACAAACTTTTCACCATCCTGAGCAGGCTCTACAGTTAGGATCTCATCTAGTACACGTTTTGGTTTAGGAATGACAGAGAAGTAATCCTCTACATATTTTAATGCTTTAGCTTCATCAAACTTACCCGCTATTACTAGAGTCGCATTGTCTGGTTGATAATATTTCTCATAGAATCGTCTTAATTGTGGTGCCTTAACACGCTCGATATCTTCTTTTGACCCGATAGTACTTAGTCCATAATTATGCCATAAGTAAGCTGTATTAATTGTTCTTTCCATTAATACTCTACCAGGATTATTCTCTCCTATCTCAAATTCGTTGCGGACAACAGAGAATTCTTTGTCTAAATCTGATTGAAGTATAGTAGCGTTGATCATACGATCTGCTTCCATTTCTAATGCCCATGCTAGATTCTCATCAGATGCAGCAAATATCTCATAGTAGTTTGTACGGTCATACCATGTAGTCCCTTGGGCTTGACCACCTTTGTCTGACAGCATTTTTTTGATGTCTCCCAGCTTTGTAGTACTTTTAAAAAGCATGTGTTCTAATAAGTGAGCCATACCCTTTTCGCCATATCCCTCATGTTTAGATCCTACATTGTATACGATATTGACGATCACATTATTCTGAGTCGCATCTGGAAGTAGTAGTACCTTCAGTCCATTAGACAGTTTGTACTCTTTAATGTCTTCAACAGAAGTTACGAAGGTTGGTTTTTCTTTCTGTTGTGCATAAGCGTAATCTGCAGCACTTATTGTCAATGCAAACATAAGTGTGTACACTATTTTTTTCATAAATCAGTAATTAAGGTTAATTGTTATAAATATAGAATATTAATTCTAATAAACTGAAAATATGATAAATAGGGATGCTAAAATATTTGAATAGTATTAGAAAAAATAAGGCTACTCTATCAAGAGTAGCCTTATTTTAGTAATTATGCTTATACTGATCGATATGACCTAGTAGCGTCTGCTTATCCATATATCCAGACTGTTTCCACAGTAGTTTACCTTTTCTAAAAAGCATTAGTGTAGGCACACCTCTCATCTGGTATTGTGTACTATATTGGGTGGTAAGAGCAGTATTTTTATCTACATCTATCTTGATAATAGAGATGTCATCCTGTAGCTCTTTTTTTACTTCCTCCAGTACAGGAGCTAGCATCTGACATGGACCACACCACGTAGCGAAGAAATCAACTAAAGTTAACTGATCTCTATCGATTAACTCTTGAAAATTACTCATTGTATTATTGTTTAGTTGTTGGACATGTTGCTGTACAGCTACCTCCTTCTTGCAATGGGATAGTTGTATTCTTAATCGCACCAAAACCTCCGATTACATCGATCATATTGTGGTATCCTCTAGCTTTTAAAATAGAAGCAGCGATTAATGAGCGGTATCCTCCTGCACAGTGGATAAAGAATTTACCTTCTGTTGGGAAGTCAGCGATGTTCTCATTGATATAATCTAATGGAGAATGAGTCAAGTTTTTATAGTTGATATGAGCAGAGTTATACTCTCCTGGTTTACGCACATCTACTACCTTGATATCCTCATTAGCTATTTTATCAGCTAGTTCTTCTGCTGTTACTTGTTGTACTGTATCGTATTCAAATCCTTCTGTTTTCCAAGTAGAGAATCCTCCTTTTAAGTATCCTAGCGTATTGTCATATCCTACACGAGATAGACGGATCACAGCTTCTTCTTCACGTCCTTCAGGAGTGATTAATAAGATTGGCTGTTTGATATCTGTGATTAATGCACCTACCCATGGAGCGAACTGACCGTCTAATCCGATAAAGATAGCCCCTGGTATATGACCACTAGCGAAGTCTGCAGCAGAGCGTACGTCTAATAATAATGCACCAGACTCTTCTGCTAAAGCTTGAAACTCTGTTGGAGTAAGGGCTTTGTTATTATTGATGATAGTTTCTACATTCTCATATCCTTCTTTATTTAACTTCACATTTAGTGGGAAGTATGCAGGAGGAGGTAGTAGACCGTCTGTCACTTCTTTTACGAATTCTGCCTCAGTCATATCAGCACGTAGTGCATAGTTCGTTTGTTTTTGGTCTCCTAGTGTACCGACAGTTTCTTTGCTTAAATTCTTTCCACAGGCAGACCCAGCACCATGAGCAGGATATACGATAACGTCATCTGCTAATGGCATGATCTTCGTACGTAAACTATTGTATAATGTAGCTGCTAATTGCTCTTGAGTCAAGTCAGCCGCTTTCTGAGCTAAGTCAGGACGCCCCACATCTCCTAAGAATAATGTATCTCCACTGAAGATAGCATGATCTTTTCCATTCTCATCTTTTAGTAAGTACGTAGTACTCTCCATCGTATGCCCAGGAGTGTGTAATGCTGTGATCGTGATATTTCCTATTTTAAAGACCTCTCCATCTGTAGCGATATGCGCTTTAAATGTAGGGTTAGCATTTGGCCCATATACGATAGGAGCATTCGTTTTCTCAGCTAATGTAACGTGTCCACTCACGAAGTCTGCGTGGAAGTGTGTTTCGAAGATATATTTAATCGTCGCATTATCTTTAGCCGCTCTGTCTAAGTAAGGTTGTACCTCTCTTAGTGGATCGATGATAGCAACCTCTCCGTTGCTCTCTATATAGTAAGCTCCTTGAGCTAAACATCCTGTATAAATTTGTTCTATTTTCATGTTGTAATTTATTTCTTTGTTTGAAGTAAAAGTAAGAAGATGTTTTTAAAATGACAGTAACTTAGGTTACAAACTATAAAAACACTTCCTTAATTAGTATATAAATAGCCATGATCAGTACGAAATAACCAAAGCTCTTTTTTAAATTTTTGTCAGGGACATACCTCGTTAAATAGATCCCGATGAAGATCCCTATAATAGATATTCCGCTAAAAGTGAGTAGCATCGCCCAGTCCATAGCCGTATGACCTAGATCACCTAAGAATCCTATTAAGGACTGTATAGCCACGATACACAATGAAGTGCCGACAGCCTGTCTCATAGGCATCTTGGCAAATAAGACTAAGGCAGGTATGATTAAGAATCCTCCTCCAGCACCTACTGTCCCTGCTAGTAGCCCGATCAAGATACCCTGTAGTACTAACCCTGATAAGGCAGGTTTAGCATCTTGTATCTCTATCTCTTTTCTTGGTCTGATCATCTTAGTGGCAGAAGTGAACATCACTAAGGCAAATAAGATCATGAGCACAATATTCTTATCTATACTCCAGCTGCCGATAGATATCACATCTGGTACGAGTGGGAGTAAGTAGGCTCTCGTGATAAATACTGCGATAACAGAGGGTATCCCGAAGAGCAATACTGTTTTTAGATCTACTTTCTTATCGATATAGTTTTTTATACCTCCTACTAGAGAAGTAGATCCTACTATGAATAGTGAGTATGCAGTAGCTATGAAGGGCTCTACCTTCATGATATACACAAGGATAGGCACAGTGAGTATAGACCCACCACTACCGATAAGACCTAGTGATATCCCGATGAGTAAGGCTAGAGCATACCCTATTAATGCTGTATAATCCATATCTGTACTTAAGGCTTAAGTAGCTCTATATACTTTCTATTGAGCTGTATAATACCTTCGTTTTCTAAGGTTTTTAGTATTCTAGAGATTACTACTCTAGATGTATTTAGTTCGTCAGCTAATTCTTGATGTGTATTGTTGATAAAGCGGCTATTGTATATTTTCGCTTTACTTCTCAGTAAGTTGCACAGACGTTCTTCCATATTCATAAAAGCTAGACTGTCTATAGCCGTCAGCATTTCGTTCATACGGTTGTTATAACTGTTGAGTACGAAGTTTCGCCAAGTCTTATATTTTACCAGCCATTCATCCATTTTTCCTACTGGGACTAGTACTACGCTACCATCGCGCTCTGCTATAGAGCGCACCTGACTCTTAGTCTCCCCTAAGCAGCAGGTCAGAGTCATCGCACAGGTATCGCCCTCTTCTATATAATATAGCACGATCTCTCCTTCTCGCTGATCTTCTCTGATGATTTTGATAGCACCTTCTAGGAGTAGAGGAATCTTCTTAATGTACTCTCCTATCTCCATCAATTTCTCTCCCTCTTTAAAGTCTTTTATAGTGGATACCTCTATGATCTCGTCTAGTAGTTTTTCTTCAAAGATAGAGCGGTACTTATTTCGTATGATATGTTCCATAAAAGAATAAACAAATGAATTAATGGTTCTAAGTTACTTTATCGAGACAATATATCAAAAGTATTCGTTCCTTTAATCCATATTGTTTATTAATGAGGAAGCCATCTTCTGATCAGTCCATAGAACCAAGTCCCTAATAATGCTCCGATGATGGCAATCAAAATAGGTAAAAAACCTGCTCCAAATAAGGCAAACATAGGTCCTGGACAAGCGCCTCCTAGTGCCCATCCTAATCCGAAGAAGATTCCTCCTATTAGATAGCGAGGTACACTCATCTCTTTTGGGGTAAACTCTATTGGGGTACCAGACAGGTCTTTAATATTCTTTTTCTTGATAATATAGGTTGCGATAACAGCTATGGTTAATGCTGTTCCCATAATACCATACATGTGGAAGCTGTCGAACTGGAACATTTCATATATTCTGAACCATGAAGCCGCTCCAGATTTAAACATTCCTATCCCGAAAAGCATCCCGACTAATAAATAGGCTAATTTTTTCATTGTATCTTATTGATATAAATATTGTTAATCATTTGTATTAAAAAATAAAAGGGAACAGCAGGTGTACCATAATTAACCCTCCTATAAAGAAACCAATTACTGCTATTAAGGAAGGCAACTGTAGATTACTCAGTCCGCTGATCGCATGTCCTGATGTACATCCTCCTGCATATCTAGAGCCAAAGCCTACGAAGAACCCTGCTACTAGTAGTAGTCCGATAGATTTGATAGAACCGAATACTTCATTAGAGAATAGCTCTGTAGGTATATATGCCTTGCCAGCACTTTCTATACCTAGTGTATGTAGCTTCTCTATCGTCTTATCGGCTAACGGTATCGCTGCAGGCTCTACACTCAAGTAGTGATATGCGATAAATCCTCCTAGTATGGTTCCTACCAAAAAGAGTAAGTTCCAGGTCTGTGCCTTCCAGTTAAAACAGAAAAAATCACAACTCTTACCTGCTCCCATCATAGAGCACATGGTGCGCAGATTAGAGGAAAAACCAAAAGATTTGCCCATTAATAAAAGTAATATAAGTGTAGTAGCGATGAATAAACCTCCTACATACCAAGGCCATGGGCCATATATCCATTCCATAATATTTAATTTAATAAGACAAAGTTCTCGATTAAAATTGAGAAGAAATGTAACCTAGGATACAGAGAACTTCTTTTTTGTGTTTATACAAGATATAATGTAGGGCAAACCTATAGAAGCCTAAGAGTAAGTATTGAGGATGTTTAGCATTCTCATTAAAGGAGAATAGTAGGTATATAAAAGAAGAATTATTGGGCAGAGGTACTGCTATGTCCACTATTATCGGGTTATTGTCCTATTATTGTCCAAGGGAACGCTTCTAAACCCTTATTTTACTGGGATTAAGGGCAATGTAGTTATAAATGTATCATAGGAGTGTTAAGGGGTTATTGTTTTGTATTTTAGGTAGTTATGGTTTTTTTGATGAAGAAAAAAAGGATGTGATTTTTTGATTAAATTGTCTTTGAAGGTGGTTTTTGTGGTATTCTTTTTAAAAAAGTAGGTAATAAAAGTTTTTTTAGGGTATAAACAGGAGTTTATTTAGGCTGAAAACAAAAAAAAGTAATTTCTTTTTTTGAATGTATAGGTTTTGACCTGAATAGAATCTTAAAGAGAATAGTGGCAAAAGTTTGTGAGAGTTTATTAGTCGATATGAGTGGTTTTTAGTAGTTTTATAGAACTTAAAAAATAGAACCCAAAACTTAAAAATAGATATACTTATGAAAAATACAAAGCACAACGTTGTATTTCAATTAAACACAGACAACATTAACGAACAGAATGCACTAATGACTTATGTAACTAATGTTAGAAATCACTGGAAAGAGGATGTAACAATACAAGTAGTAGTGCATGGACCTGGTATCGGAATGCTTAGAAAAAGCAAGACGATGGTAGGAGAACCTCTTAAGGCAGTGATGCAAAAAGGAATACAATTCTTTGCGTGTGAGAATACAATCAACGCTCGCAAAATAGACAAATCAGATATTATCGAGAATGTAGGATTCGTTCCTTCTGGATTAGTTTATATCATCGAAAAACAAGAAGAAGGTTGGTCTTATATAAAATGTAATTTTTAAGATTTTATATAGATAGAGAGTGGTATGACTCTCTTTACCTTTGTGTATCAAATAAGGCAAAATAATGAAATTTAATACGGATGCGTTCTGTTCATTCATTGGGGCAGACATTATAGGTAATAGTAAGAATGAATATATAGATATTTCGAATATATCCGTAGACAGCAGGTCATTACAGAATGATAAGCACACTTTATTTTTTGCATTAAAAGGGAGTAATCATGATGGACATGATTATATCGAAGAATTGGTAAATAAAGGAGTTAGATATATCGTCATCTCTGACCAGACTAAAGTACGTACTATAGAAGGAGTGCTTTTCTTTAAGGTTAATAATACATTAGCTGCACTTCAGGGTGCAGCTATTTTTCATAGGGATCGTTTCGGATTTCCGGTTATAGGCATTACTGGTAGTAAAGGAAAGACAGTCGTAAAAGAGTGGCTTAACTATCTGCTGAGTGAAGAGTATAAGATCATCAAGAGCCCTAAGAGTTATAATTCTCAGACGGGTGTTCCGCTATCTGTATTTGGGATAGAGGAGAAGCACAACTTAGGTATCTTCGAGGTCGGAATTTCTACTGTGGGTGAAATGGAGAGACTTACTAAGGTGGTCAAACCTACTATAGGTGTTTTTACAGCACTTACAGAAGAGCATGGAGAAGGATTTCACTCCTTAGAAGAAAAAGTGAGTGAGAAAGCAATACTATTCCAGGATGCTGAGGTGGTTATCTGTGAGCAGAATGAGTTGTTACTACAATACTTCAGTCCTATTACCTCTGTGTATACTTGGAGCCTGATAGATAAGTCAGCAAAAGTCTATGGAGAGCTTCATTCTTCTACTCTTATGGTATCTATTGATCAAGGAGATTCGTACTCTGTAGAACTTCCATTTACAGATGATAGTTCTGTGCGTAATATCATGACTTGTATTAGCACGATGTCTTATTTAGGGTATGACTCAGAGAAGATAGCACAGCGTATACAAGGACTCTATCCTGTAGAACTGCGTATGCAGGTAAAGAATGGTGTGAATAACTGTACGATAATAGATGATGCGTATAATGCAGATTATCAGTCGCTATCTATCGCTCTGGACTTTCTAGAAAAGCACAAGGTAAGTACATCTAAGACTGTGATACTATCTGACATGTTTAAGAGTGGATATGAGGAAGGAGAGATATATGGTCAGCTAAAAGAACTGTTGTCTACACATCAGATAACTCGTGTGATCGGCATAGGGGAGCATATAAGTAAGTACTTAGTCGGAATGACAAATACTTATCTGTATAGAGATACAGAAGAGTTTTTACAAAAAATATCGGTAGAGGACTTTAGTGATGAAAATATTTTAGTCAAAGGAGCTAGAGGATTCCGCTTTGATAGGATTGTCACGATGTTAGAGAAAAAAACACATGAGACTGTACTAGAAGTTAATCTTACTGCGATGTGTCACAATCTTAATTTTTACCGTTCAAAGCTAAAGCCAGAGACAAAAGTGATGGTGATGGTCAAGGCATTTGGGTATGGTAATGGTAGCTATGAAGTAGCAAAACTCTTAGCTCATGAGAAGGTAGATTACCTAGGAGTAGCCTTTGCAGATGAGGGGATAGAATTGCGCAAAGCTGGTGTGAATACTAAGATTATAGTGATGAATCCTGAGATTAATGCTTTCTCAGCAATGATAGCGTATGATCTAGAGCCAGAGGTGTACTCTGTACGTGAGCTCAATGCATTCTTAAAGGTAGCTAGAGAACGCAACTGTTATGAATATCCTATCCATATCAAGTTGGATACAGGGATGCATAGACATGGTTTCTTGACAGAAGATATAGATGAGCTAATAGATGTACTTAGACATACTAATGTAGTTGAAGTCAAATCTATATTCTCACATTTGTCATCAAGTGATATGCCAGAGTATACAGACTTTACGCTAGGGCAGATAGAGATGTTTACTCATAATTCAGATAAATTAATACGAGAATTAGGGATTAACCCGATACGCCATATTCTGAATACATCAGGTATTTTTAATTTTTCTGAATATCAATTTGATATGGTCCGATTGGGAATAGGACTGTATGGAGTAGGTAATGATAGAGAAGAAATGCAACAATTGGCTAATGTTAGCACACTTAAAACTCGCATTATGCAAATCAAAGAAATCAATGATAAAGACAGTGTAGGATACGGTCGAAGATTTCGTGCAGAAGGCAAAACACGTATCGCAACAGTACCAATAGGATATGCTGATGGAGTACATCGCTCATGGGGACCTGTGGGCTATGTGTTGGTAAATGGGCAAAAAGCGGAGATTACAGGATCTATATGTATGGATATGTTAATGATTAATGTGACAAATATAAATTGTCAAGAAAATGACGAAGTAATTATTTTTGGTAAAGACTTACCAGTCAATATTATAGCTGAGAAAATAAAAACAATACCATATGAGATTTTAACGAGTATTGCACTTCGCGTTAAAAGAATTTTTTTTATAGAGTAAAAAAGTTATATTTTTAACACTTCAAAACTTAAACAATCAAGATTATGGGATTTGTAAAAGAATTTAAAGAATTCGCTGTTAAAGGGAATGTAATGGACCTTGCAGTAGGGGTTATCATTGGGGGAGCATTCGGTAAAATCGTTACAAGTGTTGTTAACGACGTTATTATGCCTATTGTATCATCTATTATTGGTACACCAGACTTTACTAATATGTATTTAGTGCTAAAAGGTGATGCACCAACTGGAGCGTCCTTGACAGCAGCGAGAGAAATCGATGGAAATGTTGTATTCGCTTACGGTAGTTTCATCACAGAAGTAATTAACTTTACTTTACTTGCTCTATGTGTATTCCTTTTGGTTAAAGGAGTTAACTCATTGAGAAAGAAAGAGGAGGCAGCACCAGCTGAACCAGCAGGACCACCAGCTCCAACACAAGAAGATCTTTTAGCAGAAATCAGAGATTTGTTAAAGAAACAATAATATTACGGTTGTGATAATACCAAAAAAGCCACTCATTCGAGTGGCTTTTTTTGGTAGATTAAGGAAGAGGTCGTTACGGTTGAGTAAAATGTTTTTTAAGATTTTTTATTATTCAAGTATATTTGTCTGAGTAATTAATAGATATAGATAAGATGCCTTTAGTAAAAGAAATCAAAGGAGAAACTTACAAGGTTTTAATATGGAAAGTAGAAGAGAATCTTGAGGAGCTGATGAATGGTGTTGTTCTACAAGAGCGTTCTTCTGAGCGATTAAAAGGGATGAAATCTGAAGTACACCAAAAGGGATTTATGGCAGTCAGACAGTTACTGCGCTATGGAGGATATAGTGATGATGACTTATGTTATGATACAAATGGTAGACCTAGTCTTAGTGATGGTTCATTTATTTCTATTTCGCATTCGTTTGAGTATGCTAGTATTATCATCGGCAAGGAGAATGTGGGGATAGATGTAGAGATGAAGCGCGATAAGATAAAGCGTATAGCAAATAAGTTTTGTAATGAAGAAGAGCTAAACACAGTTTTAAATTCTTTGGATGAGATTGATGCATTGACAGAGATATGGTGTGCGAAAGAAGCCATGTTTAAGATGTGTGAATCACGCAGTCTAAGCTTTAAAAAAGATATGCAGGTAGAACTTAAAAAGAATAAATGTTTTGTTAATAATGAGGTTTTTAATCAAGAATTCAAGTATAAAGCAGTGGAATTAGATAACTTTATGTTGGTTTATGCATTAGAGTCTTAATGCAATAGTAATTTTAAAAAGATAATTAGTACTTTTGAAAAAAATATAGATAATGGAAAATAATTTTAAAAATGTTGATTACACGCTTCCTGTAGCTATGGAATCTGAAGTAGTAAGAGCACAGTTTTATAAAAAGACTTATGCTACTTTAGCAGCAGGGGTATTAGCTTTTATTGTATTAGAAGCTATCATGTTAAACACGCCTTTCATTGTAGAAGGGATGTTTACTATTATTGGGATGGGTAAGTTCTCATGGTTGATCGTGCTAGGTGCCTTTATGGGGATCACTTGGTATGCGCAGAAACTTGCTGATAACTCAGTAGATAAGAAGGTTCAGTATGCTGGACTATTTCTATACGTATTAGCAGAGGCATTTATCTTTGTGCCTATTTTATATATCGCTATGTCTATGACTAATGACCTTACTCTGATTTCTCAGGCAGGTATTATGACATTGGCTTTATTTGGAGGATTGACAGGAGTAGTATTTAGCTCTAATGCTAACTTCTCTTTTATGAGATCTATCCTTAGTATTGGATTCTTCTTAGCGTTGGGTACTATTATTTGTGGTATGATCTTCGGATTTAACCTTGGGTTATGGTTCTCTTTAGCGATGGTAGCTTTAGCTTCTGGATCGATCTTATACTCTACATGGCAGATTAAAAATGAATACGCAGCTAACCAACACGTACCAGCTGCTCTATCATTATTTGCTTCGTTAATGTTACTTTTCTGGTATATTCTGAGAATTGTAATGAGTAGAAACAACTAATTAGAAAGATATATTATACTTTTGAACCGCATTCCATGAAGAGTGCGGTTTTTTATTTTAAGTGTATTTGTTATGATTGACTTTTTTTTTGGAGCATATAGAGAGGCTAGTATGCTTCAGATAGTATTAGAATCAGTAGTGTTTATCTTTGGGATTATGAGTGTATGGTATGCAGGTAAGGAGAACATCCTTGTCTATCCTACAGGTATTATCGCTACAATTATCACTGTTTACTTACTCTATGTGATAGGATATTATGGAGACATGATTTTGAACGGATATTACTCTATCATGAGTGTTTATGGGTGGTATAATTGGTCTAGACAGAAAGACGGAGATACTCTTCTAAAGATTAGTCGTACGAACACTAGTGAGAAGATAAAGGGAGTTATCATATTCGCAGTTACACTTGTGATCATCTATGGCGTATATCACTTCTCTGGCAAAGAGATCCTACCTGAGAACTATATAGATATTATCACATCAGGTATCTTCTTCACAGGAATGTATTATATGGCCTTAAAGAAGATAGAGAACTGGACACTGTGGATCATAGGAGATATTATCTCTGTTCCGCTATATGCTTATAGAGGATATGGGATATTAGCAGTACAATTTGCTATCTTTACAGTATTAGCTATTATGGCTTATATATCGTGGTATAAAACAATAAATAGAGAAAAATGCTTAGAGAAATAATAGAAAGAGAACTGACATTTAAGGCTGTACGCAGTAGTGGAGCTGGTGGTCAGAATGTAAATAAAGTATCGTCTAAAGTGGTTCTGTCTTGGGACTGTCTAAACTCTCAAGGAGTAACAGAAGAAGAGAGAACACTGCTATTAGAACGTCTGAAGAATAGATTTAATAAAGAAGGCGTACTTATTCTAGACGCAGATAATACACGTAGTCAGGTTAAGAATAAAGAGATTGTGATTGATCGTTTCTTTCAGTTATTAGCGATAGGACTACACATCGAGAAAGAACGTAGAGAGACAAAAACTCCGCGTAGAGTATTGCAAAAAAGAAAAGACAATAAACAACAGAATTCTTTAAAGAAAGCCTTGAGAAAGAGAGTGTTTTAACCAAAAAGGTGTTAAACATCTCTTCTTCTTAGATATAGTTGTTTTTCTCTTGAAAAACAGCCTATATTTGCATTATAAATCTCAAAGGGGTGCCATACGGCTGAGATCATACCCATAGAACCTGGGCGGGTAATGCTGCCAAGGGAGTATATACAGTTCATTCTAGAACTGTTATGGACTAGTGTAATTATTAATTAATAAGAATAATTGCCCCTTTTATTTGTAGATATTTTTTTTACGAATGAAAAAAACATTACTTCAATCTTTATTGTTAACTGCTGTTTGTGCAAGTTCGACCTATGCACAAGAGAAACAAGTTAATGAGTCTGTTCAACAATCAACACTTAACGAGATCGTATTATCTGCTGTTCGTGCAGATGAGAAGACGCCTATCGCTTATGCTAACTTGTCTAAGAACGAGATCGGAAAGCGCAATCTCGGACAAGATATCCCTACCATCATGTCTTATATGACCTCAGTAGTGACTACTACAGATGCTGGTAACGGGATAGGGTACTCTAGTTTCAGAGTACGAGGATCAGACGCTACACGTGTCAACGTGACCTTAAACGGGATTCCCTATAATGATGGAGAGTCACAAGGTTCGTTTTGGGTAAATATGCCAGACTTTACATCATCTGTCCAGAATCTACAGTTACAGCGTGGTGTAGGTACTTCTACTAACGGATCAGCCGCATTCGGTGCGAGTCTTAATCTAAAGACAGATGACTTCTCACATGAGGCGAATGGAGAAATCTCTAATTCTTTTGGAAGTTATAACACGCGTAAGTCTACTGTGAAGTTTAGTACAGGATTGATCAATGATAAGTTTGAGATTGCTGGTCGTCTGTCAGATATGAAGTCTGATGGGTATATAGACCGTGCGTCTTCTAGGATGAAGTCATACTACTTACAGGGAGTGTATGTAGGTGAGACATCATTAGTGAAGGCTGTCGTATTCGGAGGAAAACAGAAGACGTATCAAGCGTGGAATGGTGTATCTCAGGCAGACATAGATAAGTATGGTCGTCGTTATAACCCTGCAGGGAAGTATAAAGATGATCAAGGCAATACACAGTTCTATGACAATGAAACAGATAATTATATCCAGACACACTATCAGCTACACTGGAGTGAGAAGTGGTCATCAGCATGGTCATCTAACGTATCACTTCACTATACTAAGGGCGATGGATATTATGAGAACTATAAGACGAACCAGAAGTTTAAGACTTATGGATTCCAACCTATTATCGTAGATGGCAAGGAGGTAAATAAGACAGACCTTATCAGACAGAAGAGCCTAGCGAATCACTTCTACGGTATGGTGTTTAATACGAACTATACTACGGATAAGCTTAATGTAATCTTAGGTGGAGGAGCGAATAAGTATGAAGGAGACCACTTCGGTAATGTGTTGTGGACTAGAGAACCTGTGAAGATAGCACCTAACTATGAGTACTACAGAGATGATGCTGTAAAGACAGACCTTAACTTCTATGCGAAGGCCACTTGGCAGTTCGCCGATCAGTGGAGTTTATTTGGAGATATGCAGTATAGACGTGTTACTTATGAGGCTAACGGTATCGAGACAGGGTTAGTAGATGATAAATTTAACTTCTTTAACCCAAAAGGAGGTATTACTTATCAGCTGAATGATTCGAACCAACTATATTTCTCTTATGCTAAAGGGAATAGAGAGCCGAACAGAAAGGACTATGAGGGAGAAGGAAAGCCTAAGTCTGAGAGCATGGATGACTATGAGCTTGGATGGAGATATAAAGGAGACCGTGCTACTGTGAACGTGAATGCCTACTATATGAAGTATAGAAACCAACTTATCTTAACAGGAGAAATAAACGACGTAGGAGCTATGTTAAGAGCGAATAGTGGTGATAGTTATAGAGCAGGTATCGAGATCGATGCGAATGTGAGAGTATTAGATAAGTTATATTGGGCACCTAGTATGACTATTAGTGCTAATAAGAATAAGAACTTTATGACGACAGTAGATGGACTACCTGTAAATCTAGGTACTACGAATATCGCGTTCTCTCCAGATTTTATTGCATCTAATGCCATTACTTATTTACCTGTAGAGGGGATGAGTGTATCTCTTCTAACGAAATTCGTGGGAGAACAATATATGGCCAACATAGATACTAAAGAATCAAAGCTTGATTCCTACTTTATCAACGATCTAAGTGCTACTTATGAGTTCCCGATTAAAGGATGGGTACGATCAGTAGGTGTATCTGTATTAGCAAATAATATATTCAATGTGAAGTATATGTCTAATGGATATTATGACCCAGAATGGGGACCTGCTTATTATCCACAGGCAGAGTTTAATATCTTAGCAGGACTGACTATTAAGTTCTAATCCATAATAATAAACAATCTAATAGGCTAGATTATTTATAGAGACCACCATAGCGATATGGTGGTTTTTTTTGACCTTGTTTTATCGTAATGTTGCTTCTAGTAATATGCTGTAGGTTTTATAAGAGTTAATGAGCTGATATGGAGATAACGACTCTATTTACTCTTTTTGACTTATAATGGAGAATTGTTTTGGTTTTAAATGGTTGAAATATAGATATTTATTCTTTTTTGTTTTTATGTTGTTTGGAAGCTATTCGGTAATAATCAGTGTTTACTTGGGTTGAGTGGGTATTTACCGAACCGTACTAAATCTCTACCCGAACCATCTCTACAGGAGAGTAATGTACAAAAAAAATACTCCGATGAGAGAGTATTTATATAGAATGATCAGGTTTAATTATTAGTAAGTCACAAAGATATTATCACCACTTTGTCTTACAGGATAAGGCTTCAGTTGGTTGTATTTTAATCCTGGTTTTATAGATTGACCATTGCCTAGATAGAAGGCAGGTTCTTCTCCATTATGCTGAAGCTTATTGGTACAGTATACATAAGGATCATTAGGTTTTTTTTGTACTAATCTAGACGTGACAGGGTCAAAAGCATGATCAGGACAGGTTAGATCATAAGCAAAGTATTGTGAGCCAGCGTTAAATATTGCTACACCTATAATGCCATGATTATAGGTTACATAAGTACCGTTCTGATATCTTAAAAAGTCTGCATCTGCTTGGTACAGATTTACCATAAGATTGACTTTTATATTGGGTAGATAAGGGTTGTGATATCCACTACCACTTTTACTACATGCTGTAGATATTAGTAAAGTAAATAGGATTAGAAATAATCTTTTCATTTTAATAAACTATTTGAAAAACAAATTTAATTATTTAACTTTGACAAATATAGTAGAACAGTTAATTATTGATTTAACGATAAAAATAAAAATATCTTTATAGCGAAGAATCCCGTTTTTATGGGATTTTTTCTATTTATATAAACGTGTTAATTATGAGTAAGATTTCGTATTATACTGCGGAGGGTCTTAAAAAACTAAAAGACGAGTTAGAGCAGTTGAAGAGTGTGGAGCGTCCAAAGGCATCTCAAGCTATTGCAGATGCGAGAGATAAGGGAGACTTATCTGAGAATGCAGAGTATGATGCTGCTAAGGAAGCACAAGGTTTATTAGAACTAAAAATAGCAAAAGTAGAGGAAGTAGTAGCTAATGCTAGGTTGATAGACGAATCTCAGTTAGATATGTCTAAGGCATTAGTATTATCTAAAGTGAAAATAAAGAATCAAGCTAATGGAATGGAGATTACCTATACATTAGTAGCTGAAAGTGAAGCAGACCTAAAAGCTGCAAAAATTTCAGTAACTTCACCTATCGGAAGAGGACTTCTGGGCAAATCTGTTGGAGATGTTGCGGAGATCCAAGTTCCTAATGGAATCATGAAGTTCGAGATTCTAGAGATCACTAGAGACTAATTTTAAAAAATATAGTATGAGTTCTATTTTCACTAAAATCATTACTGGAGAGATCCCTGCCTATAAGGTAGCAGAGGATGATAATTTCCTTGCATTTTTAGATATTAATCCGAATGCGAAGGGACATACGCTATGTATTCCAAAAAAGGAAATCAATAAGATTTTTGATATGGAAGAGGATCATTATATGGAATTGATGAGATTCTCTCGCAAGGTAGCTAAGGCATTAGAGCTAGCTGTACCGTGTAAGAGAGTAGGGATGGCAGTAGTAGGGTTAGAAGTACCTCATGTACATGTGCATTTAATCCCTCTTCAAGAAATGGATGATATGCGCTTCACTAAAAAAGAAAAGCTAACTCCAGAAGAGTTCGAGAGTGTAGCTAAAGCTATTAACAGTCATTTATAAGGCTGTATGGATAATGTAACAAAGGCTGTCTAGATTATAGGTCAGCCTTTTTTTTGTGATATGTGATACAGAATGTAGTTCCTTTACCTACTTCTGATTGCGTTACTTTAATCTTTCCATCTTGAAATTCTTCTACGATTCTCTTAGTCAGAGATAGTCCTAGCCCCCATCCACGTTTCTTAGTCGTGTATCCAGGCTCGAAGATCTTATTAAACATCTTCTTCGGTATCCCACTTCCTGTATCTGTCACATAGATATTGACAGTCTTATCAGTATCTTGGATCAGGATAGCTAGTTTCCCTTTTCCTTTCATGGCATCGATAGCATTCTTGATTAGGTTCTCTATAGTCCAGCTGTGTAATTCCTTGTTTAGAGGAATATTAATTTCGTAGTCAGGACAGTCTAGTGTGAAGATAATCTGCTTAGAGTTTCTCAGGGAGAAGTAATCAAATGACTTCCTCGTCTCTGATACGATATCTACGTTCGTTAACTTCGGTATAGACCCGATCTTAGAAAAACGATCTGCTATTATCTGAAGTTTTTTGACATCTTTTTCTATCTCTTCTGTGATCTCAGGGCTTACATTATCTAATCTCATGATCTCTACCCAGCCTAGTAGTGAGGATAGAGGTGTACCTATCTGATGGGCTGTTTCTTTTGCCATTCCTGTCCATAGCTTGTTCTGAGTAGCGATCTTATTACTTCTATAGAAGTAGAATAGCAGTACTGTGAAGAATAAGAATATCAGTACTAGCGTGACAGGGTAGTACTTTAGCTTGGTCAGTAAGGATGAGTTACCGTAATAGACATACTGAGTTTGTTTACCTACCTTTAGGATAATAGGTGGGTTCTGAAACTTGAGTTTGCGCAGCAGTGCTTCTTTTTTTTCGGGAGTGTTGACTATCTGTTCATCTATATTATTTAGAGAGATGATCTTATCATGCTCATCTGTCTGGATAATAGGGATAGTCTTATTCTCCATAATGATCAGAAAGGGTAGAGATACGTCAGCCTCTATAGAAGTGGCTATATCAAGTGTATTCAGCGCTTCTGCCCAGATCTTCATCTTGGTTCTCTCCTCTGTCTTATAGGTTTGAAAAAAGGAATAGGTGTTCCACAGGATGACTACTAAGGTGATTAAGGCTGCAGTAATTACTGACCAACGAAATATTTCTTTTTTATTTCTCAAGTTCTGATATGGGTTTTATGAACATTTAAAAGTAATTAAAATAAATGAATTGAATTTAGTTTAATGAAGTATTAAAAATTTTATCGTTCCTAAAAGCTTTTGTAACTTTACTTTTCTTCAACTAAATATATATATGAAATCTATAGAACCTAAAGATATATCTGTAGTAGAATTACAGAGACTGATGCAAACGTCTATCGGGCCACGCCCTATAGCGCTGGCAAGTACCGTAGATGCTGATGGTAGACCTAATCTATCTCCGTTTAGCTTCTTTAATATGGTGAGTACTAATCCGCCTATATTAGTGTTCTCTCCGTCTAGACGTGTAAGGGATAATACGAATAAGCATACTTTATTTAACGTACAGGCTAATCTGCAAGTGGTGATAAATGTGGTGACTTATGATATGGTACAGCAGACTTCTCTATCTAGTACAGAGTATAAAGATGGGGTAAACGAGTTTATCAAATCAGGATTGACTATGGTACCATCTGATATCGTAAAACCATTTAGAGTCAAAGAAAGTCCAGTGCAGTATGAGTGTGTTGTACAGGAGGTAATCGGACTGGGGAATGAAGGCGGTGCTGGTAATCTAGTGATCTGTGAAGTGGTGAAAATACATGTCAATGAGGATGTATTAGATGAGAACGGACAGATAGATCAGCATAAGATAGATCTAGTAGCACGTATGGGAGCGAACTGGTATACTCGTGCCAATGACGGAATATTTGAGGTAGAAAAACCGTTGACTACACTAGGTCTAGGAGTAGATGCACTACCAGCAGGAGTAGTAGAGAGTGGAGTATTCACAGGTAATGATCTTGGAATATTAGGTAATGTAGAACAGCTGCCTACTGAAGAAGAGGTTGCTACTTTTGTGAATTCAAATAAAGAGTTAAAAGAAATTTTGGTTGCTAATAATCAAATCAATAAATTTAAATTAGCAAAAAAATATTTAGAAGAAAATAATGTACCTTTGGCTTGGAAAACAATTTTAGCCAAATAGATTGTAATTAAAAAAAGAGATTAAAATGGAAGTTACAGGAAGAATCAAATTAATTGGACATACACAAGATATCAGTTCATCATTCAGAAAGAGAGAAGTAGTAGTAACTACTGAAGAGCAATATCCTCAGCACATTATGATTGAGTTTACACAAGATAAAGTAAGTTTATTAGACTCTTATCAAGTAGGTGAGCAAGTACGTGTATCTATTAATTTGAGAGGAAGAGAGTGGCAAAGTCCACAAGGAGAAATCAGATACTTTAATACAATCCAAGGGTGGAGAATAGAGCACATGATGCCAGCTCAACAAGGTGGTAACATGGGACAAAACCAACAACCATATATGGGACAACAAGATAATATGCAGTCTCAATACGGAAATGCTGGTATGCAACAACAATCTAACCAACAAGGAGGTTTTGCTCAAAACAATCAAGCTCCACAACAAGGTGGGTTTAATCAAGGACAACAAGGAGGTTTTGCTCAAAATAACCAAGGGCAACAAGGAGGATTTAACCAAAACCAACAACAAGGCTTTGCACAGAATACTCAATCTCAACAAATGGGAGGGTTTAATCAAAACCAAAACCAACAAGGTTTTAATCAAGGACAGAGTAATATGGGACAACAGTTTCCTCCTGCTTCTAGCTATATGGAGGAAGATCACGATGATTTACCATTCTAAAAAATATTCTTTTAAGATGTCCCTAAGATTATTCTTAGGGACTTTTTTTTCTTATGATAACAGTCTTAGATAGTAATTATTTATATTTTCCAGCAGTAGAAAATACGCATGAATCTGGAATTTTAGCCATAGGAGGTGATTTATCTGCTAATAGATTGATATTAGCGTATAAGTCTGGGATATTCCCTTGGTTTGAAGATGGAGAGCCTATTACATGGTGGTCTCCTAGTATGCGTATGGTTCTAGAGCCTGATGAGGTATATGTCTCTAAGAGTATGCGTAGTATCTTAAAGAAAAATATATTTACGGTTACTTTTAATACTTGTTTTGCAGATGTAATTAATAATTGTCAGAACGCTAAGCGAGAGGGACAACTGGGTACTTGGATTACAGATGATATGATCAATGCATACTGTAATCTACATGACTTAGGCATCGCTAAATCTGTAGAGGTTTGGCAAGATGGAGAACTTGTAGGCGGTCTCTATGGTGTAGATATGAAACCTGTGTTCTGCGGAGAGAGCATGTTCTCCTTCGTACCAAATGCTAGTAAAGTAGCCTTTATCTACTTATGTGAATATCTAAGAGATAAAAAGTATAAGCTACTAGACTGTCAAGTATATAATGATCATTTAAGCTCTTTAGGTGCTTATGAGATACCTAGAGAGGTATTTCTAGAGTATCTACCTAAGAGGTAGCACTGCCATACATCAGTTTATTTATTTCCCAGGTCAAGGTGTTCAGGATAAGAAGTTGACCAGAAAGGGAGGGAAGGTCTAAGATGACTTTCAGTGTCTCATGAGCCATGATAGTCCCTATTATACCAGGGAATGTACCAAGTACTCCATTAAGACTACAGTTGGGCACATCTTCTGGAGCAGGAGGTTCTGGGAAGAGGTCGCAGAGGTTGGCATTGTTATGATGATTAAATACACTCACCTGACCTTCAAATCCCATAATAGTTCCATAGACTAGTACTTTATCTAAGGTTACACATGTGTCATTCACTAGATAGCGCGTGCTAAAATTATCACTGCCATCTACGATAATATCGAATGAACTCAGAATAGTTACTGCATTATCAGAGGTTAACTGCTCATCGTATATTGTAAAGTGAATATGTGGGTTGATTTGTTCGATGCGCTGTTTGGCGATACTACTTTTGTTTTTGTTGATGTCAGCTTCTGTAAAGAGTATTTGTCTGTGTAGATTGTGATGTTCGATAGTATCAAAGTCTATTACCCCTAGTGTGCCTACACCACAACTAGCAAGGTAAGTTAGCACTGGAGAGCCTAGCCCTCCAGCACCTATTACTAATACCTTAGCTTGTTTTATCTTCATCTGACCTTCTATACCTACTTCTGGTAGATTCATCTGTCTGTTATATCGCAAGAAATCTGTTGTATCCATACTATAATTGTTTTGTTATTGATAGGCTTTATCCCAGTCTTTCCATACAGGATCATATCCTGCTTCTTTTATCAGGTGGTATATCTCTGATGTACTTCTGGTATCACAGATCTCAAATTGTTCTAATGAGTCTTCTGCCACACTATATCCTCCTGGGTTAGTTTTTGAACCAGCACTCATGGTAGTAGCTCCTAGTTTAAATACATTGTTTCTCAGTATCTCACTCTCACGGGTAGAGATAGATATCTCTAGGTCTTCATTCCATATTCTGTATGCACATAAGAGCTGTATGAGATCTCTATCTTCCATGATGAAGTTAGGTTCTATAACACCTTCTGCAGGTCTTAGTCTAGGGAAGGATACAGAGTACTTGGTTTGCCAATATGTCTTTTGTAGATAGTCGATATGTAGCGCATTAAAGAAGCTGTCTACTCGCCAGTCTTCTAGCCCTAGGAGAACGCCTAGTCCTATCTTATGTATACCTGCTCTCCCTATTCTATCAGGAGTATCTAATCTATATTCAAAGTTAGACTTCTTCCCTTTTGGGTGGTATTGTTTATAGACCTCCTTGTGGTAAGTCTCTTGATATACTAGAACGGCATATACACCTAGATCAGCTAGCTGTTCGTACTCATCTTGCTTTAGGGGTTGTACCTCTATAGAGATGGTAGAAAAAGACTGCTGTATCTGTTCTATACTCTGCTTGAAGTAATTGATATTGACTAAGTGATTAGCTTCTCCTGTTACGAGTAGAATATGATCGTATCCTTGTGCTTTGATTACTTTGACTTCCTGTTCTATTTCTTTTGGAGAGAGAGTCTTTCTGCGGATATTGTTATCTAAGCTGAAGCCACAATAAGTACAGATGTTGTTACACTCATTACTCAAGTACATCGGAGCATATAGTGATATCGTCTTGCCAAATCTTTTCTGAGTAAGCTGTTGACTCTGCTGAGCCATCTCTTCTAGATAAGGCATAGCAGCAGGAGAGATAAGATGGATAAAGTCTGTCAGGGTCTTCTTATTCTTAGCTAAGCTCTGTTCTACCTGTTTAGAAGTTGTCTCATAGATTGTATTCTTGATCTCTTCCCAGTCGTATTGTTCATAAGTTTGTATAAAGGACATAGTTTACTCTGTTAGAAATGCAGTTAGTGGGCTAGAAGCTTGAGCGTGATTTACTACAGTAGCTAGCTTAGCCTCATAGGCTAAGCGACCAGCTCTGACAGCATGTTTAAAGGCGGTAGCCATTTGTTCAGGGTTACCAGCTACTGCTATGGCAGTATTGACAAGTACAGCATCAGCGCCTATCTCCATAGCCTTAGCTGCATCTGAAGGCGCTCCGATACCAGCATCTATGATAACGGGAACTTTGCTATTCTCAATGATAATCTCTAAGAAGTCCATTGTCTTCAGCCCTTTATTAGTACCTATAGGTGCACCTAAAGGCATGACAGCAGCTGTACCTACTTCTTCTAGTCGTTTGCACAATACAGGGTCTGCGTGTATGTATGGCAAGACAACAAAGCCTAATTTGGCTAGTTCTTCTGTAGCTTTAAGGGTTTCGATAGGATCGGGAAGTAGGTATTTAGGGTCTGGGTGTATTTCTAGTTTAAGCCAGTTGGTCTCTAGCGCTTCTCTAGCTAGTTGTGCTGCGAAGATTGCTTCTTTAGCATTTCTTGCTCCTGATGTATTAGGTAGTAGGTGGATATGTGGATGCTGTAGATGAGAGAGTATAGCATTAGTGTCAGTGGTCGTGTCTATTCGCTTCAGAGCGACTGTAACTAACTCGCTTTCGGATGCTAGTGTAGCGCTCTCCATATCTGCGTTAGAACCATATTTACCAGTCCCTAAGAATAAGCGTGACTGAAAGGTCTTATTGGCTATTGTAAGTGGTTGTGTATTCATTTGAGTATATTGTTTAGTTGTTGTAGTAATGATTTTTTATCAGTGCTGTTTTGGAGTAAGCCAGATATCGCTATGCCATGTAGTCCTGCTTGTTTTAAGTCTTCTACATCTTCTAATTGTATTCCTCCTATAGCGACTACGGGGATGTTGATATTTAGTTCCTGCATCTGTTTTAAGATCTGTTGATAACCTGTTAGACCAAGTATAGGACTCAGCTTTTGTTTAGTGGTTGTATACCTATAAGGGCCTAGACCGATGTAATCACAACCTTCTGTATGTCTAAGTTGGATATCCTCTATCGTATTAGCTGTACCTCCTATAATCTTGTTAGGCAGATAAGCTTTGGCTTGTATGATGCTTAGGTCAGTAAGTCCTAAGTGGACACCATCAGCCTCTATGGCTTTAGCTAAGTCTACATGATCATTAATGATCAGAGTAGCTTGATATTGTTCGCATAGCCTCTTGACCTGTTCTGCTGTTTGCCACAGGGTAGTGTTCGTCGTATTTTTGAAGCGATACTGTATCCACTGTTGTCCTGCTCCTAATACAGTTTCTATGTGATATAATTGTTCTTGTGGAGTATCTCCATGACTGATGTATTGTATTTTATTTAGCATGATATCCGAGTAAGGTGTGATTAGAATTGAAGAATGTCTCTATATAGGCTTTAGCCTTCTGAATAGCTGTCAATGTGTGATCTCCTTTTGCAATATTAGCTGTTATCGCAGAGGATAATACACAGCCAGAACCGTGTTTAGGATAATCAGATAGTTGAGTTGGAGGTATAGTTTGTATCACCTCTTTACTCACATAGTAGTCAAAGCCCAATGCATTAGGATTATGTCCTCCTTTTAGCAGTACATCACAGTATTGACTCAGAGTCTGTGCTTTTTGAAGTGCATCGTCATTCGTAGTGATTAATTGATGTATCTCTAGGTAGTTTGGCGTGATAAGATCTATTTGTTGTAATAAAGTAGTTAAAGAATCTATTAGTTCAATAGTCTGAAAGTCAAAACCACTAGATGAACGCAATACTGGATCCCAAATAACTTTGGTCGTTGGAGATAAACCTTTGATAGTATCCACGTATAGCTTCAATGTGTCTAGATCTTTGACAATACCTATTTTTACTGCTGCTATAGTATAGTTCTCAAGTATAGTAGCTAATTGACGGAAGGTATATTCTTCTTCCCATCTTACATGGATAAAGTTGTCTTCTGTTTGTATCGTATTAGCAGATAGTACTGCCATAGGGTACACTTGATGAAGTTCAAATGTTTTGATATCTGCCATAACCCCAGCACCACTAGTAGGGTCAAAGCCAGCTATTGCCAATGCAATTGGTCGTAATATTGACATAATTCAAATTGTTTTAAGGGTTGCTCAGCTTCCCATATTGTTCCTAATAAGGCATAATCATCAAATCCCATTGTATGAATAGATTCGATGTGAAAAGGAGTGATACCACCAAGAGCAACTAAGGTTACTCTATTATTAGTTCTTTGCTTTAATTCTGTTGTCCAATTAATAGTTGAGACATATCCTCTCTTAGATATACTAGGGTAGATAGGACTTATAAAAGCTCTGTCTATACTTGTTGATAACTTATTAACCTCACTTATACAATGAACAGATGTTGATAACTTAGGTAGTTCTACACTATAGTTATTAACATATAAACAATTGTTTGTTGATAAGTGTGTATAAATACTATTTATATTGTTGATAAGTGCTTTATATTGGTTAAAAACGTGTTCATTGTTGTTAATAACTATTGTTGGTATGTGTATAACTAAGTACTTATGATAGTAATTATCGATATTATTCACCCATTTTACTAGCTCCTCATAGGACATATTCGGTTTGCGAACATGAAGTAGAGGCAAGCCTTTCTCAAACATTTTGTTGATAAGGCTTGTCTCATTTTCTATAGGAGTAGGGTAGGTTATGACCACCATCTCTGTTCTCTTTTATAGATATATTTCTTTTCCAAGTTCTATAAACTCTTCTGACTTCTCGCGCATTCCTTGTTCTGCCGTATCTCTAATCTCTTGTGATATCTTCATAGAACAGAATTTAGGCCCACACATAGAACAGAAGTGAGCTACTTTAGCTCCGTCGGCAGGAAGAGTTTCATCGTGAAATTCTCTTGCTGTATCTGGATCTAGTGATAGGTTGAATTGATCTTCCCATCTAAATTCAAAGCGGGCTTTACTCAGTGCATTATCTCTGTATTGTGCTCCAGGATGTCCTTTCGCTAAGTCTGCAGCATGAGCGGCTAGTTTATAGGTAATCACTCCATCCTTTACATCTTTTTTGTTAGGTAGACCTAAGTGTTCTTT
Organism: Myroides odoratimimus; assembly: GCF_038039805.1. Taxonomy (GTDB): domain Bacteria; phylum Bacteroidota; class Bacteroidia; order Flavobacteriales; family Flavobacteriaceae; genus Flavobacterium; species Flavobacterium odoratimimum_B. Next base: position 22,829 of record NZ_JBBPHK010000008.1, on the reverse strand, counting down.
TGGGGTTACATAACATAGCATAGCCGTTCCGTACCATCCTATCATAGCCGCTCCGATAGCTGAAGTGATATGATCATAACCAGGAGCGATATCTGTAGTCAACGGGCCTAAAGTATAGAAAGGAGCTTCTCCACAGTCGCGTAATTGCTTTTCCATATTCTCCTTAATCATGTGCATAGGTACATGTCCTGGTCCTTCTATCATGACTTGTACATCGTGTTTCCACGCAATCTTAGTTAGTTCACCTAGTGTTTCTAACTCTGCAAACTGTGCTGCATCATTAGCATCTGCTATAGAGCCTGGTCTTAGTCCATCACCTAGAGAGAACGCTATATCATATTGCTTCATAATCTCACATATCTCTTCAAAGTGAGTATATAAGAAGTTTTCTTTGTGATGGAATAGACACCACTTCGCCATAATAGACCCTCCACGCGATACAATACCTGTTACACGATTAGCAGTCAAGTGAATATAACGCAGTAGTACACCTGCATGTATGGTAAAGTATGAAACTCCCTGCTCTGCTTGCTCAATCAGGGTATCTCTAAAGATCTCCCACGTCAAATCTTCGGCTATTCCTTTTACTTTCTCTAATGCTTGATAGATAGGCACCGTTCCGATAGGTACTGGAGAGTTGCGTATAATCCACTCTCTTGTCTCGTGGATATTTTTACCTGTTGATAAATCCATAATTGTGTCTGCTCCCCAGCGACATGCCCATACTGCTTTTTCTACTTCTTCTTCTATAGACGATGTCACAGCGCTATTCCCGATATTAGCATTGATCTTCACTAAGAAGTTACGGCCTATAATCATAGGTTCGCTTTCAGGGTGGTTGATATTATTAGGGATGATAGCACGTCCACTAGCAATCTCTTCTCTAACGAATTCTGGTGTAATAAAGTTTTTAGGAGTATTGGCGCCAAAGCTATTGCCTTGATGCTGTTGCTTCATCGCTGAGGTTGCTTTGTTCAGCTGTTCTATTCTTTGATTTTCCCTGATGGCTACATATTCCATTTCTGGAGTTATGATGCCTTTTTTTGCATAATGTAGTTGAGTAACATTAGCTCCTTCTTTAGCAACCTTTGGGTTATGTCTAAATTCAAAGCGCAAGTGATCTAGTTTTTCATCCGCTAATCTAGCTTTGCCATATTCTGATGTGATAGAAGATAATGTATTAACATCATTTCTATTTAGTATCCATTCTTCGCGTAGGCGAGGAATACCTTTGCGTATATCTATTGTGATATTTGGATCTGTATAAGGCCCTGAGGTATCATATACTGTTACAGGCGGATTCTCTTCTGTACCCCCATTAGATAGTTTAGTGCTGCTAAGAGATATTTCTCTCATTGCTACTTCTATTGGGAAGAGCTCTCCCTTGATGTACACTTTTTTTGAGTTAGGGAAAGGGGTTTGTGAAATACTGTGTTGTTCCATTGTTTTTAGTTTTATGAGTTATTTAGTTCTTTTTAACGAATGGAATCAACCGCCTTGAGTAGCTGTGATAATCAGTATGTGGTCATCTGCAGATAATAGATGTGTTGTCCAGCAGGCCTTAGAGATAACCTTCTGATTAACGGCTACTGCTATACCTCTTTGCTTAGTAGGTTGATGCATATCTAACATCTGTTGAACACTGAGTGTGTCAACGTCAAACTGTACTTTGTGATTGTTGATTTTTAGTTCCATTCCTTTTCGTTTTGATATATAACTTTAGGAATGGCTACAATAGGGTACGGTCGTACCTATCTAATGAAGTCATCTTACTTTTCCCTACGCTAGTATTAACTAGATCAGGTTCCAAGGGTGAAGTCTCAGCCTACAAAGTCTTGTAGACACCCCTAAAGCTTGAGGCAAATATAGGTCTTTTTTTGAACTGTGCAAATTAGGTGTAGATATAACGGGATATAATAAAAAAAAACGCTGAGGGAATTCCTCAGCGTTTGTCTACTTATATTTTTTCAGCGTAAATGATATAATATCTAGGGGTAAACCATCTCAATATAGGGCGTAACCCTAATTTTTTAATAGGGTGTGTCCACATATCTCTATCTACGATTTTATATCCTGCTTTTTCTACTAGCCAATCTAATTGCCAAGCTTCAAATTCGTGATAATGTCTGTCTAGCATATCTGTTTTACTTCTATATGCAGTACTAAACCACAAACGCAAGGGAACAGAAATCATTACTTTAGAAGCTTTACACGATTTTAATACCGTATAAGGATTTAGTAAATGCTCTACAATTTCAAAAGCGGTTAAGACATCGTAATCTCCATTAGTTAAAGCGCTTTGATCCTCATCTAAGTCTTCTCCTATGGTGTTGGTTACTTTATACCTATCTTCTTGCATAATTTTAGAAAGAGGATTGACTACACCTAAGTCTAGTATTCTTGAGTCTTTTGAAATGTGCTTAGTGACAAATTCCATTGTCTTTTTAAATCTCTTGCTCGGATATGTTTTTTCGTACATAATTATTAATTCGCTAGAACATTATGCTTCTGTTATAGCTGTGTTTTTAGATATTCTATTTACTATGATAGCAATAGCTCCATCACCCATCACATTACACGCTGTACCGAAACTGTCCATAGCGATGTAAAGGGCTATCATTAAACTCTGTTGTTCTGTATCAAATCCTAAGATAGAGCTTAGTACTCCTAAAGATGCCATAATAGCCCCTCCTGGTACACCAGGTGCTGCTACCATCGCTACTCCTAACATACAGATAAAACCAACCATTAGCGTAAAGTCTACAGCTTGTCCTTGTACTAACATTAATGCAACAGCACACGCTACAATTTTTAATGTACTTCCTGCTAAGTGTATTGTCGCACACAAAGGTATTGCAAATCCAGCTATTTTAGGATCTACATTATTCTTTAATGTTTGTTCTAACGTTACCGGTATGGTAGCTGCAGAAGATTGTGTTCCTAAAGCTGTGAAATAAGCAGGTAGCATATTTTTCATTAGTTTAAAGGGGTTTTGCTTACTTACTGTACCTGCTATTACGTATTGGAATACTAATACGAAGATATGTAAGATGAAGATAACTCCGATAATTTTTATAAAGGTATCTAGTACTATGAATACTTGTCCGTTATAAGTCATATTCAAGAATATACCGAAAATAAAAAGCGGTAAGAAAGGAATAATAGCCTTATTGATCAATGACATGATAATACTCTGAAAGTCGTTAAAAACACCCTCTAAGTATTTAAAATTGCCTTTAGAGATTCCTATCCCTAATATAAATGATATGATTAATGCACTCATGACATCAAACATCGCAGGCATAGCAATATTAAAATATGGTTCTAGGCTTTTAGTAGATTCTGTAACATTACCCAATTGTTCCGTAGCCAATATATTAGGGAAAGTAGTGATACTTACTCCATAAGAAATAAACCCAGCAAATAGGGTAGAACCATAAGCAATAGCTGTGGTAATGATAAGTAACTTACCAGCATTCTTACCAATATTACCAATTGCCGGAACGATTAGTCCTAAAATGATAAGTGGGATAGAAAAGCCTAGAAAGCCACCGAATATACTATTAAAAGTACTGAATATTCTACCTATTGACTCTGGTAGATAGTTACCTAACACGCTACCAAGAGTGATAGCAATAATGATCTGTATTAACAGATTGTTTTTTAATAATTTCATAACAAAAATTAGTTGTGTCGGGTAAAAGTAATAAAAAAAAGCCTCAGAATTAACTGAGGCTTTTATAAATATTGCTAAAAGGTTATTGATTAACCTAAAGAAGCTCTTTTGAATCCAGTGATTTCTACGTTGAAACCTTTTACATAATCAGAAACTTTTTTAGACTCATCTTTAATAAAGTTTTGGTCTAATAAAGCTTTCTCTTGGTCTAAAGTAGTGTTGTCACTGATGAAACGTTGGATTTTACCTGGTAAGATTCTATCCCAAATGTTTTCTGGTTTACCTTCAGCTTTTAATTCAGCTTTAGCATCTTCTTCCGCTTGTTTTAATACTTCTTCAGTAAGTTGAGCGTAAGAAATATATTGAGGTACATTTTTAAGAGTTTTTCCTAAACGTACTAATTCTTCGTTTTCTTTTACGATAACTGCGATACGAGCCTCAGTTTCTTTAGCAACGAATTCTGGGTCAAAATCTTTGTAAGATAATGTTTCAGCACCCATTGAAGCAACTTGCATAGATACGTCTTTAGCAATCTCGTCAGCTTTAGCAACAGCTTCAGATAAAGCAGTGATAGCAGCGATTTTGTTTCCGTGAACGTAAGAACCAATGAAAGCACCTTCTAATATTTCGAAAGAACCGATCTCGATTTTCTCACCGATAACTCCAGTTTGCTCAACACATTTTTCAGCAACAGTCATTGTAGCATCAAATGGAGAAGCTAAGAATTCTTCTTTTGTATTGAAGTTGATTGCTTTTTCAGCTAATTCTTTTGCTAAAGCTTGGAATCCTTCGTTTTTACCTACGAAGTCAGTCTCACAGTTTAATGTGATAACAACACCTCTAGTTTTGTCTGCATTAACTAAAGCTACAGCAGCCCCCTCGCTTGACTCACGGTCAGAACGGTTAGCAGCAACTTTTTGTCCTTTTTTACGTAGAACTTCGATAGCTTTATCGAAATCTCCTTCAGCCTCAACTAAAGCTTTTTTACAGTCCATCATTCCGGCACCTGTTTGTTGTCTTAGTTTGTTTACTTCTGCAGCAGTAATATTTGCCATTTTAAAAGAGTATTAATGAGTTAATAAAAAAAAGTCGTTATGGACAGTTGTATACAAAGGTAGACATCTATCAGCATAACGACTTTATGATATTGTTAAAAAATTATGCCTTAGCAGCAGGAGCTTCTACTTTAGTAGCCTCTTCTTTTTCAGACTTTCTTTCTGCATTACCTTCGATAATAGCAGAAGTCACTAATGATAAAATTTTATCGATTGATTTAGAAGCATCATCGTTTGCTGGAATAACAAAATCTACTTGACGTGGGTCAGAGTTTGTATCAACCATAGCGAAGATCGGAATGTTTAATTTTTGAGCTTCTTTTATCGCAATGTGTTCAGCTTTAATATCTACAACAAATAGAGCTGCTGGTAGACGAGTCATGTCAGCAATAGAACCTAAGTTTTTCTCTAATTTTGCACGAAGACGTTCAACTTGTAAACGCTCTTTCTTAGAAAGAGTCATAAATGTACCGTCTTTTTTCATTCTATCGATTGAAGCCATTTTTTTAACAGCTTTACGGATAGTAACGAAGTTTGTTAACATACCACCTGGCCATCTTTCAGTGATGTAAGGCATGTTAGCAGCAGCTGCTTTTTCAGCTACGATGTCTTTCGCTTGCTTTTTAGTTGCAACGAAAAGGATTTTTCTTCCTGATGCAGCGATTTTTTTCAAAGCTTCATTAGCTTCTTCTATTTTAGCTGCAGTTTTATATAGATTGATAATGTGAATACCATTACGCTCCATATAGATATAAGGAGCCATGTTTGGATCCCATTTTCTAGTCATGTGTCCGAAATGAACACCTGCTTCTAGTAAATCTTTTACTTCTACTTTGTTTGCCATTTTCTAATAGTTTACGTTCTGTTACTTTAGCAATAATCGAGTAGCAATAAATTGGTCTCAATTATTTAGATGCTAAACTACCTCTTACAGCATGTTGTAAGTGGGGCAACAAAAACCCAGATTTTTAATAATAAATAAATATTAACGTTTAGAGAATTGGAATCTCTTACGAGCTTTCTTCTGACCGAATTTCTTACGCTCTACCATACGAGGGTCACGAGTCAATAATCCTTCTGGTTTAAGAACTGCTCTGTTCTCAACATCAAGTTCACACATTGCTCTAGCGATAGCCATACGCACTGCTTCAGCTTGACCTGTTGTTCCTCCACCGTATACATTTACTTTTACGTCAAAGTTCTCAGCGTTCTCAGTCATTGTAAGAGGCTGTAATACTTTGTACTGTAATGTACCAGTTGGGAAATAAGTTTTAAAATCTTTTTTGTTAACTGTGATGTTTCCTGTTCCTTCTGAAACGTAAACACGAGCAACAGCGGTTTTTCTTCTACCGATTTTGTGAATAACTCCCATTACTTAATTTCGTTTAAATTAACGGCCTTAGGTTGTTGAGCTTCATGTTTGTGCTCAGAACCTACATTAACATTTAAATTACGGAATAATTGTGCTCCTAATTTGTTTTTAGGCAACATTCCTTTTACTGCTTTCTCGATTAATAATGCAGGGTTTTTTTGTTGCATTACTTTAGCAGTTAATGATCTTTGTCCTCCTGGGTAACCTGTGTGACGGATGTAAGTCTTGTCATCTAATTTGTTACCTGTTAGGTTGATTTTCTCTGCGTTGATAACGATTACGTTGTCTCCACAGTCTACGTGCGGTGTGTAATTTGTTTTGTGCTTACCTCTTAAAAGTACTGCAACTTTAGAAGCAAGACGTCCCAAATTTTGACCTTCAGCGTCAACAATTAACCACTCTTTTTGAGCAGTTGCTTTGTTAGCCGATACTGTCTTGTAGCTTAAACTTTCCACAATAAATTTGTATTTAATTAAACATTCCATTCCCAATTAAGGGAGTGCAAAAGTACAATTATTTCTGTACTTTACAAATTTCTATTCCCTTTTTTAGAAAATATTGGCGCTCAATTGTTTGACTAACAATTGTATCGCTCCTCTCATTACGATATCCAATACCTGATTTAAGACCGTAATTTTTGCAACTTGTTTATAAACCTAAATTCATTGATTTGTTTAATTATAAATCGTTTGTTTTGAGTAATTTAGTGCTTAAAAATAAAAGGGATGAACAAAAAGATCACAATACCTCTAATGGCTGCATTAGCTTTGATCATGGCTGGGTGCCCGCAAAAGAAAGAGCTCATAGTACAAGAAGAGATAATCGATGAAGTCATTACCGAAGTTCCTAAGGCGAAAGAGTCTTTAGATAGTATCAGTAATGAAGTAGCATTAACATTAGAACGAGTGGCTTATGCTAATGTGCCTAAAACAGTTCACCTCACCATAACGAATCAATCATTGGTAGAAGTGAGTACTGGCTCTGACTATTCTATCTACGTTCTAAAAGGAGAGTCTTGGGAAGCGATGGATATGGAAGGGATTGGTTTTGATAGAATGATTCATCCTATAGGACCTGACGAAGGAGTCGGTTTTGATATAGATTTGTTTACTAAAGAACTAAAATATGATAAAGGGACTTATAAGATTGTAAAACAACTAGCCACTGATAATGGCAGCTTTAGTAAGGAGGTAGAGTTTGTGATTATGTAGAGTTAATAGGAAGTTCTATCAGTATAAAAATATATTTGTTTTTTATAAGAGAAGTGTGTTTCTGTGATAGAGTGACTTATTTGAATTATGTATTTTAGTCTAACGATAAACCTATTAGATGGTTGTCTTTATACTAAATAATAGGAGTAAGTTATCAAGGTAGATTTATAACCTAGCGCAGTAGATATTAGATTTGTTTGATTAGTGATTTTGCTTCAGTTACCTCTTACTGTTGTTAGAGTAGGAGTGCGCTTTAGGTTGTTGTGAGTCCGTTATGAATCCGTATTGACTCCGATATATCAATTAGAATAACGGAGTTAATACGGATTTAATGTTGAAATAATAAGGTCGTATGTCGAGTCTGTTTGCTATCGAAGTGATAGCAGAGTGATAGAAGAGGAGAGATGTCTAAAAGTTTTAGAATGCTCTTTTAGGACTCTGTTCTAGCTTTAATATTGTTTAGTATAATTTGGAATTGTAGTTCTCAGGATACTTTGCCATCTCTGCATTATAGTGAGGGGCGATTTCGTCTAGTACTTGTTCGAATGTTTTATCTTCAACGTGAACAAGTTTAATGATACCACATTCTTTCTTTTTATAATCTGCATATCCTAATACGATAGGCACATTTGCAGATTTGGCAATGTGGTAAAATCCTTGTTTCCATTGATCAGAATAACCACGTGTGCCTTCTGGTGTGTTAATGATAGCGATGTCATCAGTAGTGTTAATGACATTAACTGCGTATTCTACTAGATTTTGTCTTTTGGTTCTATCTACACCGATGCAGCCAAGTGCTTTAAAGAAGAAGCCAAACCAAGCCTTAGTATAATAATCTTTTATAAACATGCGTATAGGTACTCCCATAATCCAGAAGCAGGCTAACGCGTAGTAGAAGTCCCAGTTAGAAGTATGAGGAACACAGATTAGCACAGTCTTCCTTTCTTTTTTTGGGTCAAAGTTATTAGGAGCGTACTTCCATCCCGTGATTCCTAACATTATTTTGCCTAGTAACTTTTTCATCTTGTTGTTTATTTAGAAATATTGACAAAGATAGAATAAATCAATTACGTATTATATAGGTTGTGTTTTTTAAGAAATAAGTGTGATTTTTAGTATATTTTTTGGTTTTGCGATTATCTTTTGATGATAACTAATTAGTGCTGTCATCAGCTTCACAGCATAGACTGATAGCTATACATTTAATTATAGTATAAAAAATGGCCATATAAATCTATATGACCATTAGGTATTCTAAAATGAGTATGAATATGTAAGAGTGAATGTTCTGCCTCTACCATTATAATCAAATAAAGCAGGTAGGTTGTAAACAGAGTATAACGTTTGTGACCTTTTACTCCAAATGCTTTGATAATCTGTATTAAATAAGTTTTGGATCCCTAAGTTTAAATGTCCGATAGGCAATCTATACCCCACCATTAAATCTGAGGTATTGTATGCCTTTATCGTATTATTTGCTTCATCAGTTAATTTTAGGCTTTGTGTACTTTGCAATCTGAATGACCAATTGTTATAAGTATAACCTGTGTAGCCAACTAGCTTAGATGGGCTAGCTGTAGTGATGTCTTGTTTAGTCCAGTCATCATCTTGTTTTACTTCAGAAGTGATGATTAAGGTGTTGGCTCCTATATAAAATCCATTGTTGGTATAAGACAATTCGGCTTCAATTCCCATATTTCTTAATTTCTGGTCTAATAGCAGAACTTGAAAGGTCTTTCTGTCTACAGCTAGGTTTTTATCTGATTGGCTTATAAAACCTGATATCTGTCCTTTAAAACCATTGTCAGTTTTAAAGCGATATCCCAATTCGAACTGGTTTGTTTTTAATCCATTTAGGGGTTGATCTTTTACATTAAGGCTAGATTGTAAATCCCAGTTCTGTGTTGCTTCATTGAGCTTGTAGTTTCCGTAACCATAATATTTAGCTGGATCAGCTAAGCTAACTCCTTGTGAGAAAGTAGCCCATATCTGTTGATTAGTTGTAGGCTTATACAATATCCCAAAATTAGTTGTGGTCATATTATATGAACTTTTGCCACCAGGTATTATATCAGCTGATTTGCCATAGCCCATATGTACTTGTGTATTCTGTACAGAACCGATGATATCGTCTACTTTGATATTTATATTTTGGAATCTGATTCCTCCTGATAATTGTAGCTGATTAGTAATGTTATATATGGCTTGAGCATAACCTGCAACGCTGAATGAGTTGTTCGTTGGGTATCTAGAGATGGTGAAGTCTGTTTTGTTTATTAGTCCGCCACTTTCTAAGGATTTAGCGTGATTAAATACATTTTGTTTACCTTCGAATTTCTCAAAGTCAAAATCAACCCCATAGGTGAATTTTAAGAAGTTAAGATCTTTAGTTAAGACAGCTTTGATACCTGTGTATTTGGTATTTTGCTGTGAAGCAGACATATATGTTCTTTTTTCGTTAGGCAGGTTTATAGTTCCAGGAAAAGGGTAAAAGGTAAGGTTCTCTGATCTATGAGCGACTTGGATATATAGATCTTGGCCTCCTAATATATTGTTGCCATTGTAACTGACAGAAGTCATGAAGCGTTCTGTACCAGGTTTGTGATCAGTGTAAAAACCTTTGCGCATACCTATTTGACTTTGGTCAGCGTTGGTAAAAGCGCCTAGATTATCTCCTAAATATGCACTTGTCTCTCCTTGAAAGTTAGAGTTATAGTACTGTACTAAGGCTGTAATCTGATGATGATCATTAATGCTATAGGTACCTGTAGCCATTAGATCTAGTGATCTATTGTACTGTAAATCAGTTTGGGCAATGTCTGCCATAATTTGATCTCTATTGGCATCATAAGTAGCACCGTTATCTTGAAGTGCAGCAGAAATGCGAGTCGAAAGTTTATCATTTTTATAGTTAATCGATTGCGCTATTCTTAAGTCTCTATCCTTAGCTCCTGCTAATCCACTACGAGCAGAGATTTCAGAGTCTCCTGTCCAACCATGTTGTTGAGCCTGTTTTGTGATGATATTGACAATCCCTCCAGTAGCATTACCTCCGTAAATAGAACTTGCTCCTGAAAGCACTTCGATCTTCGCTATATTAAAAGGGTCAATGGCGTCTAACTGTCTGCTTATGCTTCTTAAGCTATTCAGAGATACCCCATCTATCATTACCAGCATAGATCTACCTCTCATATTCTGTCCATAATTAGAACGACCTTGACTGCCAATGTCTAATCCTGGAACGAGTATGGCTAGCATCTCTTTTAACGGGACTCCATTTTTATATTGCTGTTGAATTTGTTGTGGTTGGATAACCCATACAGTGCCTGGTATATCAGATATCTTAGTGGGTTTTCTATTAGCGACGATGACAATGTCTTCTAGCGAACTACTGATTGTATCAAGTGGGGTTGTGACCTCCCTTGTAGTGTTTAAGTCTTGTGCGTAAGTAGTTGCACAAGCTAATAAGGAAATAAATAGAATACTTTTAGCGCCCATAAGATTGAATTTATAATGTTATCGCAAAAGTAATAAAGAATAAGTCTAAATAAAAAAGCTATTCAAAAGAATGAATAGCTTTTATGTAATAAAATATTTGATTAATGTGCTTCTAGCCAGTTATCACCAGTACCTAGATCTACTATTAGTGGTACATCTAGTTTATAAGCGTTTTCCATTTCAGATTTGACCATAGTCTTCAGTGCTTCAAGTTCTTCTTTATGAGCATCAAAGACAAGCTCATCGTGTACTTGTAGTAGCATCTTAGATTTCCAATTCTCAGCAGTCAACTTCTTGTTGATATTGATCATCGCTATCTTTATAATGTCTGCCGCACTACCTTGTATAGGAGCATTGACAGCATTACGTTCAGCTGCACCTTTCACGACAGCATTATGAGAGTGAATATCTTTTAGATATCTTCTACGACCTAAGATAGTCTGTACATATCCATGCTCACGAGCGAAATCTATCTGAGTAGCGATATAACTCTTCAGTTTAGGATAGGTAGCATAGTAAGCATCGATTAGCTCCTTGCTCTCTGCGCGAGATAGATTAGTTTGATTACTTAGTCCGAAAGCAGATACTCCATAGATAATACCGAAGTTAACAGTCTTGGCATGACTACGTTGTTCTTTAGTTACTTCTTCTAAAGGTACATTGAATACCTTAGCGGCAGTAGAACGGTGAATATCCTCTCCACGTTGGAACGATTCTAGCATATTAGGCTCTTGACTTAGTGCTGCTATAATGCGCAGTTCTATCTGAGAGTAATCGGCTGCTAGTAGTACGTAGTTCTCATCACGTGCTACAAAGGCTTTTCTTACCTGACGACCTCTCTCTGTACGAATAGGAATATTCTGTAAGTTAGGGTTGTTAGAACTAAGACGACCTGTAGCAGCTACAGCTTGCATATATTCTGTGTGTACTCTATTCGTTTTTATATTCACTTGGTCAGGTAGTGCATCTACATAAGTATTTTGTAGTTTTACTAACTGTCTCCATTCTAATATGTCTCGTACTATCTCGTGTTTAGGCGCTAAATCACTTAATATTTCTTCTCCAGTAGCGTATTGGCCTGTTTTTGTTTTCTTAGGTTTAGCACCTCCTATTTGAAGTTTTTCAAATAGGATATCGCCTAATTGTTTTGGAGACGCCAAGTTAAATTCTTCTCCAGCCTCTAAGAATATACGTTGTTCTAGTAGCTTAATGTCAGTAGATAAGGTATCAGATAAGGATTTTAGATATTCAGTATCTAAGCGTATACCTTCTGTTTCCATATCTGCTAACACATTAACTAGAGGTATTTCGATATTGTCAAATAACTCTTGTGTATGTGTAGCTACTAATTGAGGAGCGAAAGCCTCTTTTAGTTGATAAGTAATATCTGCATCTTCTCCTGCGTATTCTTTGACTAATTCGGCTTCTATGTCACGCATAGTCTTTTGATTCTTTCCTTTTTTACCGATTAGTTCTTCGATAGGTTGCGGTGTATATTTAAGATAAGTCTCTGCTAATACGTCCATATTATGGCGCATATCAGGATTAATTAAATAATGTGCAATCATCGTGTCAAACAGAGGACCTTTTACTACAATGTCATATTGTTTTAGAATCTTGATGTCGTATTTAAGGTTTTGTCCTATTTTTTCAATACTTTCAGATTCAAAGAAAGGAGCGAATTGCTGGGCAAGAGCCTTTGCTTCGTCTTGGTTCTCTGGGAAAGGTACGTAGAATGCTGTCCCTTTCTCAAAAGAGAAAGCAATACCTACTAGCTCTGCTGTAAAGGGGTCTAAACCTGTAGTCTCTGTGTCAAAGCAGACTGACTTTTGGTTTAGTAAATTTTGGATTAATAAACGGATAGCCATACCGCTATTACACAGTTGGTATACGTGATTAGTTGTATTTAGATTACCAAAATAAGCTTCAGTAGAAGAAGAGGTATTACTCGAATCATCTCCAAAAAGAGAGAATTGCTCATCAGCTCCACTGTTAGTTGTAGCAGTAGCTGCTGGGGTAGGGATAGCCTCTTTTCCTTTGTTGAATAGTTTATCGAACTGTTCTTTCATTCTTCTAAACTCCAATTCAATAAACAACGCTTCTGATTTCTCTATATCAGGACATTCTAGTACATAGTCTTTTTCATTGAATTGTACAGGGCAGTCTAGGATGATAGTAGCCAGTTTTTTAGAAAGTAATCCTTTCTCTTTATTCGCTTCTATATTCTCTTTCATTTTACCTTTTAGCTCATGTGTATTGGCTAATAGGTTTTCCATAGAACCGTATTGCTTGATGAATTTCTTCGCTGTTTTTTCTCCTACACCAGGTAGTCCAGGGATATTATCTACAGCATCTCCCATCATTCCTAAGAAGTCTATCACTTGTTCTGGATAGTCTACTTCGAATTTCTCTTTTACTTGGTCTACTCCCCATATTTCGATACCATTCCCCATACGAGCTGGTCTATACATAAAGATATTCTCAGATACTAACTGAGCATAATCTTTATCTGGAGTCACCATATATACTTCGAAGCCTTCTTTCTCTGCTTGTTTAGACAATGTTCCGATAAGGTCATCAGCTTCGAATCCGCTAACTTCTACGATAGGGATATGCATGGCTTCTAAGATTTGCTTAATATACGGAACAGCTATTTTGATGGCTTCAGGAGTCTCATCTCTATTAGCCTTGTATTCTGGAAATAAATCTAGTCTTAAATCACTACCACCTCTGTCAAAAGCAACAGCTAGGTGATCAGGAGATTCTCTTTTTATAACGTCTATTAGTGAGTTCATAAACCCTAGAATAGCAGAGGTATCAAGACCTTTAGAGTTAATTCTAGGATTTTTTATAAATGCGTAGTATCCTCTAAATATTAAAGCATAAGCATCTAGTAAGAAAAGACGATTTTTATTAGCCATCTATAATGTGGTTTTTTATTAAGGGTAATTATTTATAAGTTCAAAGATAATGAATTTGTAGTAGGACTTAGGAGAGAACCAAAGTTTTGTGATTTAGATGTTTGATAAATATCATTAAATATTGTTAAAGATACTTTGAAAGCATTTGGAAAAAATTAAATTTGTTATTTATAGATTATTGAAATGGGGAGATTTATAGTATTACTGTTAGTATTTATTATAATAGAGTTTTATTGTTTCCAGGCCGTTCGTCAGGTGACGAAAAATAAACTAATGAGATGGGGTTATATAGTAGTATCTTTATTAGGTATTATGTATATTATATACGGTTTTTCACAGTTTGATCGCAATCACGCTAGGAATCATCAGTCATTAGTGGCAGGGGCTTTAGTTATCTTATTCTATTTGCCTAAAGCGATTATTACCATATTACTAATTACTGAGGATGTAGTAAGAATAGGTAGAGGTATTTGGAATTATAGTAAAGGAATTAAGATCAAGAAAGAAGATAAAGAATCTTTCGTGCCAGGGCGAAGAAAGTTTGTATCTCATCTTGCTTTTGGGATAGCGTCTATTCCTTTTATCTCTGTGCTACACGGTATCACGATAGGGAGATATAAATTTGAAGTTAGAAAGAGTATTATAGAATTTGAAGATTTGCCTGAGGCATTTGATGGTTTTAAGTTTACGCATATTTCAGATATACACAGTGGAAGTTTTGACAATGAAGAGAAGATTAGATACGCAGTAGAGTTGATTAATAGTCAAGAATCAGATGCACTTTTATTTACCGGGGACTTAGTGAATAGCTTAGCAGATGAAATGCTTCCGTGGTATGATGTGTTTAATAAGATACGCCATTATAAATATGGTAAATACTCTATATTAGGAAATCATGATTATGGAGACTATGCACACTGGGACACAGAGGAAGAGAGACAAAAGAACTTTAAGGATATCTGTGATATCAGTCCAAAGCTTGGATTTAGGTTATTGAGAAATGAGCATGTGTGGTTTGAGAAAGATGGTCAGCGCATAGCGGTAGTAGGAGTAGAGAACTGGGGAGTACGCGGACACTTTCAGAAACTAGGAGATTTAGATAAGTCTACAGAAGGAGTGAGTTCTAAAGACTTTAAGATCTTAATGAGTCATGATCCATCACACTGGGAAGCTAAAATATTAGAACACAAAAAGAATTTTCAGTTGACTCTAGCAGGTCATACACATGGTAGTCAATTCGGTATAGAGATACCTGAATTTATAAAATGGAGCCCTATACAGTACGTGTATAAGCAGTGGGCAGGGCTTTATGAGAAGATGGGGAAATATATTTATGTAAATAGAGGGTTTGGATATCATGCTTATCAAGGGCGTACGGGTATCTGGCCAGAAATCACAGTGATAGAATTAAGGCGAAAAAAGTAAAGAATATTGCTAAAAAGTAATATTTTTGTATATTAAAAGAAGTTTATAGTAAAGTTAATTTATATTATATGTCAAAATTCGGAGAGTTAGTAACAGCAGATGTTCCTGTTTTAATCCACTTTTATGCACAGTGGAACGAAGCATGTACTACTATGAATCCTGTCTTAATCGATGTGGCTGCAGCCATGGGGGATAGGTTGCGTATAGTAAAAATAGATGTTGAGAAAAATGGTGAATTAGTAGAGGCTTTAAGAATAAAGCAAGTACCTACTATGATGCTGTATAAAAGAGGTAGTATGATCTGGCGCCAAAGTGGTGTTATGGATGCAAACTCTCTTATCAATGTTACCAAGACGCTATAACGTAGAGAAGGTATACCCTTTAGATAATAAGTAGTCGATAGTCTTAGGTAAGGCATAGTATAAATTATGGCTGGCTTTGATACTATCATGAAATACAATAATACTTCCAGGAGCCATATTCTCTATGGCTCTTTTATAACATTCTTCAGGAGAGGTTTTCTTATCATAATCTTTGGTAAGATGTGACCACATGATGATCTCATATCCTTCTGATATTATCTGTTTAGCTTGTTGCTTCTTTATTTTACCATAAGGTGGTCTGAATAGTCGTGTTCTGTTCTCAAAGCTAGTGTGTTTAGACATTTCTTCCGTTGATAAGCAGAAGTTATTCAGATATACTTCATTTGTGTTTTTCCATCCATTTAAGTGATTAAAAGTATGATTTCCTACCTGATGGCCTTCTTGTAAGATTCTATGGAATATAGTAGGGTGTTTTCTCACATTATCACCTATGCAGAAGAATGTAGCTTTTACCTGATACTGCTTCAGTATATCTAATACCCATTCTGTGACTTCGGGTATAGGACCATCGTCAAAAGTTAAGTAAATACGCTTTTGATTAACTGGTCTTCTCCAAGTGTATTTTGGAAAAAGAAGTGGCAGAAGTAGCTTAGATATATTCATAAGTCAAATGTATAAAAAAAGAGTAGTTAACTAAATAACTACTCTCTTTTAATGAATAACAATTAACTATAAAATTATTTTATACCACCTCCAACAGCTCTATAAAGCTGTACGATAGAGGTAAGTTGTGCTAATTCTGTATTAATGTAACTTAATTCTGCAGCAAGTGCACTTTCTCTAGCTGTTAATACATCTAGGTAGTTAGCCATACCTTGTACTAATAACTCTTCTGAGTATTCAGTAGCTAGGTTATATGCTTCGTATTCTTGCTTTTTAAGTTTTAACTTATCTGAAGAACTGTGGTAAGTATATAATGCATCAGAAACTTCTTTTGACGCATTAAGAATGGATAGTTTATAACTTAAATATGCAGATTCTTGTTTTGCTTTAGCTACTTCATGTGCTGTTCTAACTTTTCTACCATTTAATAAAGGTTGAGTTAAACCACCGATGAAGTTTGCAAATAGAGAACTTGTGTTGAATAAGTTATCAAAATCCATACTTTGTAATCCACCGTTAGCTGTAAGTCTGAAAGCTGGGTAGAAATTAGCTCTAGAAACATTAGTCATTTCAAAAGCATTAATTAACCCATATTCAGCAGCTCTTACATCAGGTCTGTTACTCAATAGTTGAAGAGGAACACCTACAGAAAGATCTGCATTAAGTTTTTGATTCTTAAGTTCTCCTCTAGTGATAGTTCCAGGGTTGTTTCCTAAAAGAATACTAAAAGCGTTCTCTGTTAATTTGATATTGTTTTCAAGATCAACTAAAAGAGCTTTAGCATTGAACAACTGTGCTTGAGTTTGTTTAACTGCAACTTCATTCACTTGTCCAGATTCTTTTAAAGCTTCAATCGTTTCTAAACTGTTAGTTCTGTTAACGATAGTCTGTTCTGTCACACGTTTTTGTTCATCTAAAGCTACTAGTTGAAAATACGTTGTAGCGATACTAGAGATTAACTGAGTTTTTACAGCTTGGTGAGCAGAAAGAGTTTGTAAGTAGCTAGCACCTGCAGCTCTTTTATCGCTTCTGATTTTACCCCATACATCTAGTTCCCAAGAGAACTGCCCTGTTATGTCATATTGATCTGTTTTTATACGGTCATTAGATCCGTTAGCAGCCATCATGCGTCCCATCTGTGTGTTTTTAGACATGATAGTGTGAGTATAGTTTGCACCTAGGTTTAATGTAGGAGCGTATCCCCATTTACCTTGTTGCATATAAGCATGAGCAGCATTGATATTCTCTAATGCGATTCTAATATCTAAGTTGTTCTCTAATCCGTGTTCAATATATTGAATAAGCGTTTGATCAGAGAATAGCTCTTTCCATGACATATTTGCCATAGAAAGAGTATCTTGAGATATGTTATCAGTACGGAATTGCGCTTCGTTAGTTACTTCAGGTCTTTCGTAATTTTTAGATACGATACAAGACTGCATAGTAACAGCTAAAACAGCAATAGGTAAAGCTCTATATAAAGTTTGTTTTTTCATATTATTCTGACTTGTGCTCTACGAATTTAATCGGTTTAATTTTTTCTTGTATGTACTGGAAGATAGCATATAGTACTGGGATTACGAATACTCCAAGTATAGTACCAATCAATAGACCAAATGCTGCACCAGTACCGATAGATCTGTTACCTACATCTCCAACACCTTTAGCGAATACTAATGGCATCATACCTAAAATGAAGGCAAAAGAGGTCATTAAGATCGGTCTTAGACGAGCTTTAGCACCGTTGATTGCAGATTCTGCTATCGACTCTCCATGTTGACGTCTCTGTAAAGCGAACTCCACAATAAGAATAGCATTCTTAGCAAGAAGCCCGACCAGCATGACTAGTGCAATCTGGAAGTAGATGTTGTTTTCTAATCCTGCATATTTCTGTGCGATGAATGCTCCCATGATACCAGTAGGTAATGATAAGATTACAGCTAATGGTAATAAGTAACTTTCATACTGAGCAGATAATAAGAAGTAAACGAAAATAATACATAAAGCAAAGATCATTACAGTTTGGTTACCAGAGCTAATCTCTTCACGAGATAGACCTGTAAAGTCAATTCCGTAATCTGTACTTAATGTTTGTGCAGCTACTTCTTGAACCGCTTTAATAGCGTCCCCAGAACTATAACCTGGCTTAGGAGCTCCTGTAATATTCGAAGATGTAAATAAGTTGTAACGGTTCACTGACTGTGGACCATATACTTTTTTCAAATCAACGAATTGAGTTACTGGTGTCATTTCTCCTGAAGCAGTTCTTACATAGATCTCGTTTAAACTATTCTTATCTGATCTGTACTCAGGTAAAGACTGTACCATTACACGGTATTGTTTACCAAAACGTGTAAAGTCAGCTGCATAGATTCCTCCAATATACCCTTGAAGAGCAGAGAAAATATCACTTACTAATACTCCTGATTCTTTTGCACGAGGAATATTAAGATCTAATTCATATTGAGCATAGTTCGTATTGAATGATGACTGAGCATATAAGATTTCAGGACGTTGCATTAATGCTCCTAAGTACTCTTTTGACTTTTGATCAAAGTCAGTAAGTGCACCTCCTGTTTTGTCTAATAATTTCATCTCAAAACCTGAAGACATACCGAAACCTGGTATACTTGGTGGTTGGAAGAAGATCATTCTAGCATCTTGGAACTGTGTAGCAGCGATACCAAACAGTTGACCAATAATAGCGTCAGTAGCTAACTCTGGTGTAGTTCTATCTTTAAAGTCATCTAGCTTAATCATCGCCATACCGTAGTTAGAACCTTGTCCGTTGATGAACGAGAACCCTGATACGATAGTTACTCCTTCTACTCCTGGGATTTGCTGTACTACTTTAGAGAACTGTTGTTGTAAACTCGTTACACGGTCTTGAGAAGCACCTGCAGGTAATTCGATATTACCCATGATGAATCCACGGTCTTCGTTAGGTACGAATCCACTAGGCATTGTTTTAGCAGCATAATATGTGATACCTAAACACGCAAGTAAGATTACAAACGTAGTCCATTTATGTTTTAATAAGAACTTAAATGAGTTACCATATTTGTGAGTTAATTTGTTGAAAGCAACGTTGAATGCATCAAAGAAGCGTTGAACAAAGTTTCTTTTCTTTCCTTCGTGGTGATCATGTTGTCTTAAAAATAAAGCACATAATGCTGGACTCAATGTCAAGGCGTTAACAGCTGAGATTAAGATCGCAACAATAAGTGTAATACCAAACTGCTTATAGAATACTCCCGTAGGACCTGGAATAAAGGTTACAGGTATAAATACAGCAGACATTACCAATGTAATCGAGATAATAGCACCTGAGATTTCACTCATGGTGTTTAAACTCGCTTCTTTAGCATCTTGGCCTGTCTCTTCCATCTTCGCATGCACGGCCTCTACCACTACGATGGCATCATCCACCACAATACCGATGGCCAGTACAAGAGCAAACAGTGTTAACAAGTTAATAGAGAACCCAAATACACTTAAGAAGAAGAATGTACCTACAATAGCAACTGGTACAGCGATCAAAGGAATTAACGTAGAACGGAAATCCTGTAAGAAGATATATACTACTACGAATACTAGTAAGAATGCTTCTATAAGTGTACTGATTACTTTACTAATAGATGCATCTAAGAATTCGTTCGTATCCATCAGTACTGTATAGTTAATACCATCAGGGAACGTAGTCTTCATATTCTCAAGTTCAGTATGTAAGTTCTGAATAATCTCTTGAGCGTTAGAACCTGGTGTTTGGTAGATAGCCATCGCTACTGCAGGGTGACCATCTTGCTCAGAACTACCTACATAAGACATTGCGCCTAATTCTATCTTAGCTACATCTTTTAAGTATAGAACTTGTCCATTACCCAATGACTTTACTACGATATTTTCGTATTGGTCTTGAGTTTTATATTTACCACTATATTTAATAACATATTGGAATGCCTCAGCATTATTTTCACCTAACTGACCAGCCGCAGCCTCTAAACTTTGTTCATTTAGTACTCTTACTACATCAGAAGGAACTAATCCATAAGCTTTCATCTTAGCTGGATCAATCCAAATACGCATAGAATAGTTACGAGAACCAAATGCCGTTGCA
This sequence comes from Myroides odoratimimus, assembly GCF_038039805.1. Lineage (GTDB taxonomy): Bacteria > Bacteroidota > Bacteroidia > Flavobacteriales > Flavobacteriaceae > Flavobacterium > Flavobacterium odoratimimum_B. The sequence continues at coordinate 2,568 of NZ_JBBPHK010000008.1, read as the reverse complement.
TCTCCAACACCACTTACACGTTTAAGTACAGGAATAACGTTAATATTCATGTAGTTTTGGATGTAGATAGCATCGTAGTTAGGGCTTGTCGAATAGAAAGACAAGAACATTAATGCACTTGTTTGTTGTTTCTGAGTAGTAACCCCTGAACGTGTTACCTCTGCTGGTAAAAGTGGTGTAGCACGTGCCACACGGTTTTGTACGTTTACCGCAGCAATATCTGGGTCAACACCTTGTTTGAATACAACTTGTATACTAGCACTACCATCATTCGATGCTGTAGAGGTAATATAGTCCATGTTTTCAACCCCGTTCACCTGTTCTTCGATAGGAATAACTACAGATTGCATTACTGTCTCAGCATTCGCTCCAGGATATGAAGCCGCAATCTGTACAGTAGGAGGTGCAATATCAGGATATTGCGTCACTGGAAGTACTGTTAAACCCAGTACCCCTAGTATTACTATAAGTATAGAAATAACTGTAGATAATACAGGTCTTTCAATAAATGTCTTTAACATACTTTAGAATGTTGATTTGATGTCTTCGTTAATTTTTTCAAATTTCTCTGGTACTGGAGTGATAGGTGATCCACTGCGTAGTGTACCTAATCCTGTTCCGATAATTTTTTCACCTTTTTTGACACCTTCTTTTACGATTGCCAACTTGTTGATTCTATCGATTACTTCGATCTTAGTAGCCTTAGCTGTATCGTTTGCCACAGTATATACATATACCTGACCTTGTTGTTCGAATGTAGCTGATTCAGGAACTACTAATACATTAGTATACTCATTAGGAAGTAATAATGTTCCACTATTACCATTCGATAATAATCTATTAGGGTTGTTAAAAGCAGCTCTTAACTGTACAGTTCCTGTAGTTGGATTAATCTGTCCTGAGATAGTTTCAATCTTTCCAGCTTGCTCATATATTTGTCCATTAGCTAGCTGTAATTTTACAGTAGGTAAGTGGCTTAATTTCTCTTTTAAAGACTTTCCTTCTATTTTCTCTAAGAAGTCGAAATATTCTTTTTCATTAAGAGTGAAATAAGCAAATACATCACTGTCATCAGATACCACAGTTAATGGCTGAGGATCACTTGGACTAACTAACGCTCCTTCACGGAAGTTAATTTGACCTACAATACCATCGATAGGGCTTTTAACTACAGCGTAGTCAATATTAGCAACTATACTTTTGTGTTGTGCTTTAGCATTAGCTACTTGGCTTTTTGCACTCGCTAAGTTAGCTTCAGCAGTTTCTAACTGGATTTTACTGATAATTCCTTTGTTTACTAAAGGTACCAATTTGTCAACGTTTACTTGAGCAACATTTACTTGAGCTTCAGCTGTTCTGATTGCTGCTTTAGCCGCATCAGCACTTTCGTTTAAAGTGTTAGTCTCAAGTCTAAATAGAGGTTGTCCTTTTCTAACAATAGCACCTTCGTCTACATAAACTTCTTGAATGTACCCAGCTATTTTAGCACGAACGCTACTAGCAACTTTTCCTTGAATGGTAGTAGGGTAGTTTTTATAACCTGTTACATTTTGAGTAGGTACTTCGATTACTTTGTAAGGTAATGCTTGAGGCCCCCCTTGTTGTTGATCTTTGTTTCCGCATGACGCTACAGTGATAGCGATTGCAGCGAAAGTGATCGATTGTAAATAACGTTTCATATAATTACTTAATTTGTACTTTTTAATTTTTCTATTGTATCTGCTAAATGATTTTTACTTTTTGCTAAATGATCTATATAAAGTTCTACTTTATTATTGCAATTGTCTGTTTTTAAAATGCCTTCATCAACGAATTTACGCATTTTAAGACATAATGCATGCTCGCGTTCTAATACATCTCTGATAATTTGTAATCTAAGAGTCATGTAATTAGGATTCTGTCTGAAGTATCTCTTTCTTTCATCAATCTTGTTGAAATGTTCAATCTGATTATTTGATATTAGTAAATTTAAACTTGTAGAAACAGAGCTTTTACTTGCATTTAATTTTTCAACTAATTCATCAAAAGTCACGCCATCTCTGTTGTTATTAAACATAATATATGTATAAATCTGTGCAGTCAATGGTGAGAAGTGGTGCACCAGTTCATGGTGAGCGCAACAATCTTGGAATAAGTCTACTAAATCTTGGTCGTATTGCATTTTACTTTAATGTTTTGAGAGAGGCAAATATACGGTTAGTTTTGTATTTACCGAACCAACAAAACTTAAAAGTTTCTTAATTATTTAGATGGCGTCTATATAAAGTGTTTTTTATAGTGGATTATTTTTTGCATCTATTTGATATTATGAGAGAAAACATTTAGTTGTATAATTATTTAAAAAAAATCAACAAAAATGCTTGCGTCAAAATTAAAAATAGCATTATATTTGCATCCACAAAAGCGGAAGTAGCTCAGTTGGTAGAGCTCCAGCCTTCCAAGCTGGTTGTCGCGAGTTCGAGCCTCGTCTTCCGCTCTATAAACCTGATGTAGGTTTTAAAATAACATCGTCTGCGGAAGTAGCTCAGTTGGTAGAGCTCCAGCCTTCCAAGCTGGTTGTCGCGAGTT
>NZ_JBBPHK010000007.1:0-147699 GCF_038039805.1 Myroides odoratimimus | reverse complement strand
GAATGACATGGTCACTTTTAACGGAATTAGGTGGTCAATTTCACTGGATTCTCCAAGTATTGAGTATGTGGATTTAGGTAGTAGTGAAATTATAGCTAGTAAAGTAGAGGCTACTTCCAACGTTCTTCGCTTAAAAACTACAAAAGAAGACATAATACCGACAAACTTTACAGTTATTACAAACAATGGTAAGTTCTACAGTTTCAGTGCTAGCTACAAAGAGCAGCCAATACACTTGAGTTATGACTTAACCAAATTTGAAAAACAAGTAAATAAAGAGCAAAGCGAAGTGTTATTTAAAGACTTAGGAAGTACCAGTCCAAGCTTAGCTGATCTTTTTATGAAAGCAATCATCAAAAAGAACAGGAAAGAGCTAAACATTAAAAGCAAAAATTATGGAGTAGAAGCAAGGTTAAAGAGTATCTACACCCAAGATGGTAAGCTCTACTTTCACTTGTCTATAAACAACAAGAGCAATTTACCATATGAAGTTGACTATGTAAGCTTTAAAATCAAGGATAGAAGAACCACTAAACGAACCACAGTTCAAGAAGTGAGCTTAAAGCCAATTAGAAGCTTAAGCGATGCTCAAATAATCAATAGTCAAAGTAAACAAGATAATGTTTTTATATTAGATCAGTTTACGCTGTCTGATAAACAGGTGCTTTTAATTGACATCAAAGAAAAGAATGGTGTTAGGAGCCAGATTTTGAAAGTGAAGAATTCAGACCTTTTAAGATCAAAAAGAGTAGACTATTTAAAGATTTGACAAATCAAAAAGTCCTTTTTTTAAGGGCTTTTTTTAGTATATACAATCTAAGAAGTATATTTTGCCTTATATTATACTTTAGATGTAAAAGTTTACTATTTTAGTGCCACTTTAAGGATTGTATATCCTCAATTAAATAAAAGTTATTTCAAAAAATGTCAGAAGAACAAAAGAAAATATTAGAACAACAGCTTTGGAATATTGCCAATACGTTGAGAGGAAAGATGAATGCAGATGAATTCCGAGATTATATTCTTGGATTTATTTTCTACAAGTATTTAGCAGAAAAAATGGAAATCTATGCGAACTCCATTTTGCAAGAAGATAATATTGAGTTTAGCAGTATTGATGAAAATTCAGCTGTAGGAAAAGAATATATTGATGCAATTAGAGAGGAAGCTTTGGAAACCTTAGGTTACTTTTTAAAGCCTTCTGAGCTTTTTAGTGAGATAGCAAAAAGAGGAAGTGGAAGTACTAACACTTTTATCTTAGAAGACTTACAGAAAATTTTAACGAATATTCAGTTAAGTACTATGGGAACTCAAAGTGAGGAAGACTTTGATAACCTATTTGAAGATATGGATCTTAATAGTACTAAACTTGGTAAAACGGCTGAAGCACGTAATGAAATTATTGTAAAGGTTTTAGTTCACTTAGATGAAATTGATTTTAAATTAGAACATACCGAATTGGATGTTCTTGGTGATGCTTATGAGTATTTAATTGGTCAATTTGCAAGTGGTGCTGGTAAAAAAGCTGGAGAGTTTTATACTCCTCAGGAAGTTTCTAAGATTCTGGCAAAGATCGTTACTACAGGAAAGAATAGATTAAAATCTGTATATGATCCTACTTGTGGATCTGGTTCTTTATTGTTACGTGTTGCTCGTGAAGTGAAAGATGTCAATAATTTTTATGGACAAGAGATGAACCGAACAACGTATAACCTTGCAAGGATGAATATGATCTTGCATGGTGTACATTATTTAAAATTTGATATTAAACAAGAAGATACGTTAGAGCATCCTCAACATTTGAATGATATGCCTTTTGAGGCTATTGTTGCAAATCCACCTTTCTCAGCTAATTGGAGTGCTAATCCATTATTTTTAAGTGACGATCGCTTTAGTCAATATGGTAAGTTAGCTCCTGCAAGTAAAGCTGATTTCGCTTTTGTTCAGCACATGATTTATCACCTTGCTGAGAATGGTACGATGGCTATTGTTTTACCTCATGGTGTGTTATTTAGAGGAGCAGCAGAATTACATATTCGTAAGTATCTTATTGAGCAAAAAAACTACTTAGATGCAGTTATCGGGCTTCCTGCTAATATCTTTTATGGTACAAGTATCCCTACTTGTATTTTAGTGTTTAAGAAATGTAAAGAGGATCCTAATCATATTTTATTTATCGATGCAAGTAAAGACTTTGAGAAGGTAAAGAACCAAAACATGTTGCGTGAGGAACATATTGAGAAAATTGTAGATACTTATCGCAACAGGACCGTAATCGAAAAATATAGCCATTTAGCTACTTTAGAAGAAGTTGCAGAAAATGATTATAATCTAAATATCCCCAGGTATGTTGATACTTTTGAAGAAGAAGAAGAGATCGATATACATGCTGTAATGAAGGAAATAAAGTCTTTGGAAGCTAAACGTGCTGAATTAGACAAGGAAATTGATGTTTATTTCAAAGAACTAGGACTAGTTTTTTAATTTTTTATATCCTTAATGTTATTACTAACGAAAATTAAATGACTAAAATGACAAGTAAAAGATTAAAAGATAAGAAGGTTCCTAATTTGAGATTTCCTGAGTTTGAGGGAGAATGGGTGACTAAGAAGCTAGGGGAAATAGCTACATTTTCAAAAGGGAAAGGAATATCAAAAATTGATATAGAAGATAATGGAAAAATTGAATGTATCAGATATGGGGAACTCTATACACATTATAAGGAAATAATCAATGAGATAAAATCCTTGACTAATGTAAATGAAGCTGATCTCATATTCAGTGAAGTAAATGATGTTATTATTCCTGCATCAGGAGAAAGTGCAGAGGATATTGCAACAGCTTCTTGTGTTTTGAAAGATAAAGTTGCTTTAGGTGGAGATTTAAATATAATTAAGACAAATAATAATGGAGTGTTTTTAGCATATTATTTGAATAATAAAAAGAAGCTCAAAATAGCTAGTTTAGCTCAAGGAGTTTCAGTAGTACATCTATATTCTAGTCAATTAGCTACATTGTCATTGAATTTACCTAAACTAAATGAACAAAAGAAAATTTCTTCATTTTTAGCTTTGCTTGATGAGCGAATCCAAACCCAAAACAAAATAATTGAGGAGTTAGAAACTTTAAGGGATACACTTCGAAATTTATTATTTAAACAAATGTCTCAAGAAGGAAATAATACTGTTCAAATTAAAGAAGTTTTAAATTACGAACAACCTTCTAAATATATTGTGATAAATACTGATTATTCTTCTGACACAGAGTTAACTCCAGTATTAACTGCAAACAAGGCTTTTATACTCGGCTATACTAATGAGAACTTCGACATATATAGTAAAGGGCAATGTGTAATTTTTGATGATTTTACAATGGCTATAAAATTTGTCGATTTTCCATTTAAAGTAAAATCTTCAGCAATAAAGATTCTAACTGCAAAAGATAACATAAACTTAAAATACATATTTGAATATCTATCTTTTTTGAAATTAGCTTCAAGTGAACATAAACGTCATTATATATCAGAAGTTGAACAACTATTTTTAATACTTCCTAATGAAAATGAACAAAATAAGATTGCTAATCTATTAACATTAATTCAAAATAAACAAGATATTGAAGCGCAAAAAAATGTGCTTTTAACTAAGCAGAAAAATTATTTACTAAGCAATTTATTTAAATAAATTGCTTAGTAAATAGCTCTTTTTATCTTTAAAAAGTTTTAATATTTGATATTCAGTTATTATTTTCGTGTTAAGAGAAGATAGAAAATATGCTATCTTTTCTTGTTCTTCTTTACAAGGTAAACTTATAGGCATGGATAAAAACATTGGTAATCTCAACGATTTAACAGTAGAACCTACAGCTTGAGATTGAAGGTGTTGATTATTATTAAGCATATAAAAAAACAAATATTTTCCTATAATATTTTTAAAATCAAAAATTGCATATGTTCGTTGATGTAAGTCAAATTTTCCATTATAGTATTTTGGCTTAAACTCTTGTCCTTCTCCTGGTACTATTATAGCTTCCTTGTTAAATAAATATTTATTACTAGTTCTAGTATCTTGAGATCTATCAAAGAAAATATACTTACCATTTAAAATAGAGTCTTCTCTATTTGATGAACCTGTTGTTATTGTTGATAGATTACTAAGTACCGTTTTATTCCAAATAGGAAACGATTCTTTTTTATTAGTTTTAAAACTTATCTCTTGTTTAAAAATTTTACTACTAATTGTATCCACAGAGGATCTTAAATCCTTAATTAAAGGACTTTGTCAAAAACTTTTTCATAATAGAAATAACAAAGATTGGTCTGAACAATCCCTAGAAGATGTATTAGAAGAACGTAAAGAATTAAATACAGATAATTATACTGTACATTCAGTATCAGTAAGTAAAGGAGTGATTAATCAAATAGAATACTTGGGAAGATCATTTGCTGCTAAAGATACCAAGAACTATAATGTTGTTCATTATGGTGATATCGTATATACAAAAAGTCCAACAGGAGAGTTTCCATATGGTATTATCAAACAGAGTTTTATAAAAGAGCGAGTAGCTGTGTCTCCTTTATATGGAGTGTTTAAAGTAAAAAACTTTTATATGGCAAATATTTTACATTTTTATTTTAGTAATCCTATAAATGTACAGAATTATCTACAAAGTATAATTCAGAAAGGCGCTAAGAATACTATTAGTATTACAAACCAAAGCTTTTTAAAAAAGAGGCTTTATTTACCAATAGATGAAAAAGAAATAAAGAAAATATCTTCTTTATTAAGTGCAATTGAATCTAAAAAAACAGTTGAAATGAATATCCTAGAAAGGCTAAAGAATCAGAAAAAACACTTTTTACAACAAATGTTTATCTAATATAAAAGGCAAGAAGTATAATCAATATTTCTTGCCTTAATTACTTATATGAATAATTCTTTTAATAAAAACTGTTTCTGTAAATTTAATTGATTTAAATTTTGTTTCTCTATTTCTATCTTTTTATCAATAGATGATAATAAGCCTTCTATTTTATATTGTTCTGCAAGAGAAGGACAATAAATCAAGGCTTCACCATAGTCTTTAAAATAAATATGGGGAATACCAGATCCAACTTTATATTTCTCAAAATTGAAAAATTTTAAAGAATATAGAATATACCTTAAGTTTACCTGTGACTTAATTGTTAAATAATTTAAAGTACCTATAACTGAGAACTTATTCGTAGCATATTGAACTTTACCAACTCCAGAACCATCTTTAATAATAAGTATAGCATCTTTATCAATTTGATAGTCTACTGTATAAGTAATGATTCCTGTAGCTCCATAAACTGGATGAGTTCCTTGTTGATTAATAACCTCTGATTCTGTTAATGATGAAGTATTACATATAACACATTGATTTAATTTTGTATTTGGCACTTGTTTTAGAATAAGATTAATACAAAGTCCTTTAATTAACTGTTCTAACTCCTCAATTATTTTGTTTTGGGTGTTGATACGTTTATCTATAAGAGTCAAGAATGATGAAATTTTTTGTTGTTCTAAAAGTTTCGGAATAGAAAACTTTGCTGACTTTATGTCTTTTGTGGTAAAACCCTTGATAGAAGTTCCTTGACTTAATCCGATGAATACATTTATTTTAGCTTGAAAATAATAACAAATAAAATATTCATTTTCATCAGTTATTAAATTTGTAAAATCTTGACTTGTACATAAATTTTCGTCTGCAACTGCAAATTTTCCAACACCTACTCTTGAAACCATTAAAATACTTCCTTTTGGAGTAATCTTAGTTGCAGAATTATCTATAGCTTCCTTAGTGATAAATCTATATTTTATAATATTATGAATATCTCCTTCGATTAAATCCGAACTTGATATCCAAGGAATATCTCCCGACCAAAATCTATCTATACTTGTATCTGGAGTACCACCTCCACTAAATGTTCCTAAAGATTCTATTTTCCTAACTTCCCATTCTCCCTCAAACCCAGGAAATCTCAAATTAGGAACCTTAGAACCTAAGCTATCACTAGGATTAAATATCCTTAATTGTTTTCCTTTGGCGTTTTAAAATATAAATACAGAATGAATACACAAAAACAACTTTCAGAAGTAATTGAGCTATGGAAAATAGACAAACAGCAATATGTGAAAAAATCAAGTTTTTCAGCTTATACTCTTTTGATTGAAAATCACTTATTACCCATTTTTGGAGAACAATATGAAATTGAAGAAGCAGATGTACAAAGTTTTGTACTTCAAAAATTAGAAGGAGGATTGAGTCATAAAACAATTAAAGATATTTTGATTGTCTTAAAGATGGTATTGAAGTTTGGAGCTAAGAATAAGTGGTTGAGTTATACGTCTTTTGATATACAGTTCCCAACAGAAAGAGAAAAGCAAAATTTAGAAGTACTTAGTCGTGCTGAACAAAAAAAGATAATGAACTACATACAAGATCATTTTACATTTAAGAATTTAGGAGTTTATATCTGTTTAAGCGCAGGGATCCGTATAGGAGAAGTTTGTGCCCTTACTTGGGAAGATATAGATACTGATAATGGTGTTATAAGTATTAATAGAACTATTCAAAGAATTTATTTGATAGAGAATGGTGTCAGAAGAACTGAGTTAATTTTAGACACACCAAAGACAAAAAATTCCATTCGTGATATCCCAATTAGTAAGGATTTATTAAGAATATTAAAGCCGTTTAAAAAAATAGTCAACCCTACTTTTTTTGTACTAACTAATGATGCTAAACCTACAGAGCCTAGAACGTATCGTAGCTATTATAAAAAACTGATGAATGAATTAGATATGCCTGAATTAAAATTTCATGGATTAAGACATAGCTTTGCGACTCGTTGTATTGAGAGTAATTGTGATTATAAAACAGTTAGTGTGCTTTTAGGTCATTCTAATATTAGTACAACCTTAAATTTATATGTTCATCCTAATATGGAGCAGAAAAAAAAGGCAATTGAACAAATGTTTAAGACATTAAGGTAAAATTATTATCACTATGAATTAGGAGAAATGAGTGGGAGTATATATATTTTGTTAAATTTGTTTACAAATCAAATATTCACCTTTTTAACTCCTAATTCATAATTATTTTGAGTAAGCAGTCTGAACAGTTTTTAGAAGAGCAATTGGTAATCCAATTGCAAAAGATGGGATATAAATATGTTTCTATTGCCAATGAAGCAGAGTTGCTGGCTAATTTAAAAATACAATTAGAAAAGCATAATCGAATTGAATTTAGTGATAGCGAATTCGAGAAAGTACTAAATATACTTAACAAAGGATCTGTCTTTGAAAAAGCAAAAACTTTACGAGAGAAAAAGCACCATATTATTAGAGATAACGGAGATAATCTATATTTTGAATTTCTAAATGTTGAGCATTGGTGTCAGAATGAATACCAAGTAACAAATCAGATTACGCAAGAAGGAAAATATGTAAATCGCTACGATGTTACACTTTTAATTAATGGTCTTCCTCTGGTACAAATTGAATTAAAAAGAAGAGGACTTGAATTAAAAGAAGCTTTCAATCAAATTAACCGTTACCAAAAGCATAGCTATGGTTCAGGAAAAGCTTTGTTTCAATATGTACAATTGTTTGTAATAAGTAACGGGATTAATACAAAGTATTACAGTAATTTTGGAACTCATACACCAGAGTTTTTACAGACTTTTCATTGGACAGACGAGCTTAATAATCCTTTAAATAATATTTTAAACGGTTTTACGGATCGATTCTTAGAACCTTGTCATGTGAGTAAGATGATTTGTAAATACATTGTTCTTAATGAGACAGATAAACGTTTAATGGTTCTTCGTCCCTATCAGTATTATGCTGTGGAGAGTATTATTAAAAAAGTAACAGAAAATGAGGTGCTCAATGGTTATAATATTGAAAAGAATGGATATATCTGGCATACTACAGGTAGTGGAAAAACATTGACAAGTTTTAAAGCGAGTCAAATTCTATCTAATATACCTGCTATTAGAAAAGTTGTGTTTGTTGTAGACCGAAAGGATTTAGATTATCAAACTAATCAAGAATATGATAAGTTTAGTAAGGGATCAGTTAGTTCAGCGACCAATACAGACGATTTGATTAAGAAGTTTATTGATCCGAATGTTAGTATTATTGTAACTACTATTCAGAAATTAAATAATGCTATATCTGGTAGAAACGTATCAAAGATGAAATCCATAAAGGACATGCGTATGGTTTTTATTTTTGATGAATGTCATCGCTCTCAATTTGGTGATACCCATAAAAATATAGTACAATATTTTACTAATATTCAATTATTTGGTTTTACAGGAACCCCAATATTAGCTGAGAATGCTAATGGAGAGAAAACAACAGCAAGTCTTTTTGGAAACTGTTTGCATAAGTATGTTATTACTGATGCAATACGCGATGAGAATGTCTTGAAGTTTTCGGTTGAGTACATTCAAACATTTAAGAAGAAGGATCATATCATTGATTTACAAATAGAGCAAATTAATGAAGCTGAAGTTTATGAAGCTCCTGAGCGTAAAGAAGCTATTGTAGATTATATTGTGCAATATCACAATCAAAAAACACAAAATAAAAAGTTCTGTGCGATGATGTGTGTACAGGATATTGACGCAGTTATCCAATATTATGAGATTTTTAAAAGAAAGAAACAGGATGGAGAACACGATTTAAAGATTGCTACTATATTTAGTTTTGCTCAAAATGAAGATGAGATGGAAGAGCAAGTTGTAAATCAGCTAAATATGGCTGCTGAATCACCTCTTGAATATCAGAGCAATTATGTTCCTCATCGAAGAGAATTGCTTGAGTTATATGTCGACGATTTTAATAATCAGTTTGAAGAGAAACACAATATAAAGGATACAGAAGGTTTCTATAACTATTACAATGCTGTGGCAAAGAAATCTAAGCAAAATGAAACAGATATTCTTTTGGTTGCCAATATGTTTTTAACCGGATTTGATAGCAAATATTTAAATACATTATATGTAGATAAGAATTTACAGTATCATGGTCTTATTCAAGCCTTTAGTCGTACAAATAGAATTTTAGATAAGAATAAGACACAAGGGAATATAGTATGCTTCCGCAATTTGAAGGAGAAGACAGATCAAGCAATTGCTTTATTTAGTAATAAAGAAGCTATTGATGAGATTATAGTTGAACCTTATGAGAAATATGTTGATAAATTTAATGAGGCTACAGAAAAACTATTAGAGCTTGTTCCGATAGTTGATGCTGTAGACGGACTATATTCTGAGGATGAAAAGTTGAAATTTATCTTAGCATTTCGTGCTCTTATAAGACTTCATAAGAAGATGACTCATTTTACTGAGTTTAATTGGGAAGATTTAGATTTAGAAGAACAAATATTTGCTGATTATACTAGTAAGTATTTAGATTTAAAAGATAAATTAGGTTCTGATAATTCTACACCAGAGAAAACTTCAATTCTAAATGATATTGATTTTGAACTTGAACTTATAAGAAGAGATACAATTAATGTAAATTATATCTTACAATTATTAATTACATTCAAATCAAAACAAACAGATAAGGATAAAGAAACTATTGAAAAAGAGATTTCTAATTTATTAAATACAGAAGTATCTCTTCGAAGTAAACGAGAATTAATAGAGAAGTTTATTCAAGAAAATTTACCCTTAATTGAAGATACGGATAATATCACTGAAGAGTTCGATAAATTCTGGGTTAAGGAACAGGAATCAGCATTGGTTAAATTAGTTCAGACAGAAAATTTATACAGAGATCAAACAGAAAAACTAATTGAAAACTATTTATTCTCTGAAAGAGAACCTTTGCGAGACGATTTGCTTAGCTTAAGAAAAGATGGGAAGCCTAGTGTTTTGAAGTTTAAAGAAACAGGAGATCGTATTTTAGGAAAGATTATGGGATTCGTTGATACTTTTGTGAATGGAATATCAGGATACTAATGATTCATTTTATCACAATTGATTAATTAACTATAATTCTATTGATTTTATTAGAAATAATATTAATTTTTGAAAATCGATTAATGCACTAAAAATCATCGATTTAAAAGCTCAGCTATTTCATGGCATGCAATAATACAAAAACCTGAAAGTTACTATTTATAAGACATACGGAGTAGGGGGGATATCCCTCTTTTTCCAATAAAATAAAAACACCCCAACTACCACACGATAGTTGGGGTGTTTTATTTTATTCACTCTCCATCATCTTTAAAATATCTTCGTACCTATAAAACATCAAGCCACCAATCTTCTTAAATGGTATCGTACCATTTATTCTCATATTTTGTAAGGTACCAGGAGAAATACCAAGAAGCTTTCTTACCTCATAGCTTTTAATCCATTGTTTTATTTCTTGATCTTTCTTTCTATTAAAAGGACTATACCTTCTTATCTCAGTAATAATCTCTTGTTTAAAAATCTCAAGGTCTTCTTTTGTAATAAATTCTACTTTCATAATTAATAGTATTTAGGGTTAGTTCTGATTTGTTTTAAGCTGCTACAAGCTTAGTTCTAACCCTAAATAACAATTTGTATGTACTGGTTTAGTTCTGTTGTCTTTGAGAGGTTTAATTTGACTCTTCAAAGTTGTATTTGTGATTTTCCTGAATAAGTCTTCTTTCTCTTAAGTTGTCCATATCTTCACCCAGTTTATGTTCTAATACCTTCGCATAGATTTGAGTTGTTTTAATAGCCGTATGCCCAAGCATCTTACTCACTGACTCAATAGGTACACCATTGTTTAGTGTAATGGTTGTGGCAAATGTATGTCTGGCTAAGTGAAAAGATAGATTCTTATCTATTTCACAGATAATAGCAATCTCTTTTAAGTAACCATTCATTCGCTGGTTACTAATAACTGGAAATAGTTTGCCTTTGGCAAAAGCCACAGGATGCTCTTTGTATTTTTCAATTAGCTCTAAGGCTTCAGGTAAGAGAGGAACCCTAACAGGTATTTTAGTTTTCTCTCTACTTGATATAATCCAATCTTTTCCATCACTTCCTTTTGCTATGTTTTGTGGTGCTAAGTGAAAGATATCTATATAGGCTAAACCAGTATAACAACTAAACAAAAACATATCAAGAACGGATTGTAATCGTTCAATAGCGAAATTCTTGTTGACAAGGATTTCAAGTTCAGATTTAGTTAGGTGTCCTCTTTCTGTCTTCTCAAATTGAAGTTTATATTTGGTAAAGGGATCTTTCTCCATCCATTCCATGGTGATAGCTAAGTTGATTAACTTTTTAAACCTTTCAATATGCTTCATAATGCCATTGTTGTTCAGTGGCTGATGCTTATGAATAGGTTTACAACTTCTCAAGAAGTTTTCAAAGTCAAAGATAAATTTGTAGTTAATCTCGCTTAAATAGATGTCAGTTCGATTGTGTACTTTACGTAAATAGCTTTTAAGGTACTTTTCCGTAGAGAAGTAGTTCTTAAGTGTACCATAAGCTAATTTACTTGTAGCTATCTCTCTGTGATAGTCTATAAGCTTTAAAAGTGATGATTCTGTATCATCATGTCCAAGAAAGATGTTTTTAACAGCTCCAATAGAGACAACTCTTTTTTGTTGAACTAATTGATGATAGGCATCTGTAATGAGGGAACGTACTCGCTCAATATGTGCGTTGATTCGAACCGTGTCCTCACTTTTTCCTTTTGCTCTTCCTTTAATGTTATCCCAAGAAGTAGGGGATATTTTTAGTTTTAAAGAAATTTCTGTTCGTTGCCCGTTTACTGTAACCCTAGCGTATATAAGGGATGGGACTGTTTTGTTTGAATTAGAAACACGTATAATGAAGTGTATTCCAAATGTGTTTTTTGTTTTCATATCAATCTATTTTAATGTTAACCGAACTGTTTTGATATGGTTTTTATAAACTACTCACCTGAATAGTACTCAAACAAGACCAAAAAGCACTGAATTAAACTAAAATAAATTGTGTTTAGTTTATTGAAATACAATTAGTTAAACTCGATTCGGTGAGCTAATTTACCTTTTAAAAATAGCTCACCTAATAGCTCACATTTAGATTGATTTACAATGGATTATTATGATATATTTAAAAATAAAAAAATCCGTAAGTAATTGATACTTACGGATTTAGGCACATTTTGATGCCGAAAAAGTCGGGGTGGCAGGATTCGAACCTGCGACCTCCTGCTCCCAAAGCAGGCGCGATGACCGGGCTACGCTACACCCCGCTAGACTTATTCTGTCATTGCGAGTGCAAAGGTAATATAATTTTTTTTGTGTGCAAGAAAAAAAAGGAATAAATAAAAATTATTTGACTATTTGTTTTTTCTCTTGTTTGTTGTTTTGAAACGAGGATAAAAAAACTATTTTTGTTACACTAACAATAAAACAAATCATTATGTCTGATATAGAAAGAGTAAAGTGTTTAATTATAGGTTCTGGGCCTGCTGGTTATACAGCAGCAATATATGCGGCACGTGCTAATATGGCACCTGTACTTTATCAAGGAATGCAACCAGGAGGACAATTAACTACAACAAATGAAGTAGAGAACTTCCCTGGATATCCAGAAGGAGTTACAGGACCTGAAATGATGATGCAATTACAGGCACAAGCACAACGCTTCGGTGCTGATATCCGTGATGGATGGGTAACGAAGGCTGAACTAAAAGGAGACGTAAAGAAAGTATGGGTAAATGAAACAACTGAGATTCATGCTGATACTGTTATTATTTCTACTGGTGCTACAGCGATGTACTTAGGATTACCATCAGAGCAACACTATTTATCTTTAGGAGGAGGAGTATCGGCATGTGCAGTTTGTGATGGATTCTTCTATAGAA
The DNA here is from genome assembly GCF_038039805.1 of Myroides odoratimimus. Classification (GTDB taxonomy): domain Bacteria; phylum Bacteroidota; class Bacteroidia; order Flavobacteriales; family Flavobacteriaceae; genus Flavobacterium; species Flavobacterium odoratimimum_B. Next base: position 134,815 of record NZ_JBBPHK010000007.1, on the reverse strand, counting down.
ATCAAGAAGTAGTAATCGTAGGAGCTGGAGATTCAGCTTGTGAGGAGGCTCATTACTTATCTAAATTATGTAAAAAGGTTACTATGCTAGTGCGTAGTGATAAGTTCCGTTCATCTCGTATTATGGAGGAACGTGTGCGTAATACTGAAAACATCGAAATCTTGATGAATACGTCTACTGTAGATGTATTAGGTGATGGTAATGTAGTAACAGGTGTTCGTGTGAAAAATAATATCACTGGTGAAGAGAAAGACATTGAAGCTACAGGTTTCTTCGTAGCTATTGGTCATAAGCCTAATACAGACATCTTTAAAGAAGAATTAGAGATGGATGAGACAGGATACTTAATCACTCAAGGGAAGACTAGTAAAACGAATGTTGAAGGAGTTTTTGCTTGTGGAGATGTACAAGATAAAGATTACAGACAAGCTATTACAGCTGCAGGTTCAGGATGTATTGCAGCATTAGATGCTGAGCGTTATTTAGCTGCTAAGTAATATGTATTGAAAACAGTATATAAGGGAACCCAATAGTGGTTCCCTTTTTTATTATTAAAAGTTAATATTATATAGTGCTTAAAGGGATATTATTATATTTGTTTTTCATAAAAAATAGAAATGCTTTTACTTAAAAATATATCATTTAGTTACTTAGAAGAAAAAACAGTTATTAATAACCTTAGCTTGGTTGTCGAAAAAGGACAGCATGTTGCTCTGTTGGGAGAAAGTGGATGTGGCAAGAGTACTCTGTTAAAATTGATTTATGGTTTACAGGATCTAGATCAAGGAGAAATTCACTGGAATAATAAGCAAGTTTTAGGGCCTGCATATCATTTGGTTCCTGGAATAGATGAAATGAGATACCTAGCTCAAGATTTCGATTTAATGCCTTTTACTTCTGTAAAAGAAAATATAGGTAAGTATCTTTCTAACTTTTATATGGAAGAGAAAGAGCATCGTATAAAAGAGCTTTTGACATTAGTAGACTTAGATGACTATGCAGATGTAAAAGTAAAACATTTAAGTGGTGGACAACAACAACGTGTTGCTATAGCTCGTGTACTTGCATTAGAGCCAGAGATTCTATTATTAGATGAACCATTTAGTCATATTGATTATTCGAGAAGAAGTCTGCTTAGACGTAATCTATTTGCTTATTTAAAAGAAAAAGGAATTACGTGTATAGTGGCTACTCATGATAGTATTGATGCATTGAGTTTTGCTGATGAGACAATTGTACTAAAAGATGGCGAGTTAGTGGATATGGGGGAAACCAAAGATGTATATGAGTTTCCATTGAATAAATATGTAGCATCTTTATTTGGAGAAGTTAATGAGTTATATATTTCAGACTTTACAAATTCTTTTGAAGAAGACGAATTATTGCTAATTTATCCTCATCAATTAATGCTCTCAAAACAAAAGGGCCAAATAGAGGTAGAGGTGCTTGATGCTTATTTTAAGGGAGATGGTTATATGATAAAAACTTTCTTTAATGAGGATAGAGTAGTATTCTTTGACCATCCTTTTAATATCGAAAAAGGGACTAAGATTAAACTAGCATTGAAGAAATTTCAATAATAAAAAACGCCACTTTAATTAAGCGGCGTTTTTTTGTTGTATATATAAACGAAAAAAGCTCAGCAATTGCTGAGCTTTTAAAATATACTATTTTTTGTTTTTTACATTTTTTTCTAAGAATTGATCTTGTTCCCATAATAGGTGGAAGATATTTTCTTTAGCAGCATATCCATGACTTTCTTTAGGAAGGATAACCATTCTAACTGGCGCACCTAATCCTTTTAAAGCTTGGAAGTAACGCTCTGTTTGTAATGTAAATGTTCCAGGGTTATTATCAGCTTCACCATGTACTAATAACATTGGAGTCTTCATTTTACTAGCATTCATAAATGGAGACATTGTATTGTATACTTCAGGAACTTCCCAATAGTTTCTTTGTTCTGTTTGGAAACCAAATGGAGTTAATGTTCTGTTGTAAGCTCCACTACGTGCAATACCTGCTGCAAATAAGTCTGAATGAGTAAGTAAATTAGCTGTCATAAACGCTCCGTAAGAGTGTCCTCCTACAGCTACTCTCTTTCTATCGATATATCCTAATGCATCTACAGCATCAATAGCTGCTTTACCATTTGCCACTAATTGTTCTACATAAGTATCATTCGGCTCTTCTTTACCTTCTCCTACGATAGGGAATGCAGCATCATCTAATACCGCGTATCCTTTCGTCACCCAGTAGATAAATGATCCATAAGAAGGGAATGTAAACTCATTAGGGTTATGTGTTACTTGCGCAGCACTATTTTTGTCTTTGTACTCAGCAGGGTAAGCCCAGATTAATAGAGGTAATTTCTCTTTCTTAGCTTTGATATCATATCCAGCAGGTAAATACAAAGTACCTGATAATTCTAAACCATCTTCTCTCTTATATTTAATTACCTCTTTGTGTACTCCGTTTAAAGAGCTAAAAGGGTTTTTAAATGAAGTGATTGCTTTTAAGTCATTCTTCTTATTGATATTTCTGAAGTAGTAGTTAGGATATTCAGTAGCTGATTGAATAGATACTAATACTAATCCTTTCTTAACATCTTCTATAGATTGAATAGTCTCTTTTTTATCTGTGTAATTAGACTGGTACAATCTTTTTGTTTTTAATGTTTTTAAATCGAACTCATCGATGAAAGGGAATTGTCCTTTAGCTGTATAACCTTGTCCGATTAAGAAAAGTTTATTATTTTCTTTAGCTAATACATAACGGTCAAATTCATTTCTTTTTAATTCGAATGTACCTGGATCACTGTATACGTCTTGTGAGTTTCTGTCTTCTATTTTTACAGGAGCGTCATTAAATTTAGATGGATCAATAATGAATGTTCTAGTATTTCTAGTATCATACCACTGATCGCCTACTAAAGCTAAGTTATCATCTCCCCAAGTGATTCCACCATAACGTTGAGATAATTTAACAATAGATTTAGGTGCGTTATTAAATGGGGCATCCCAAGTAAACACTTCATCTCTGAAAGGTACATCTTTCGCAGGATCACCACCATCTAAAGCTTCTACATAATAAAGAGTAGCGGCTTTATCAGCTCTCCATCCCATATTTCTCTTTCCTTCACGAGTTGCCATAAATCCTTTAGGCATGATTTCATTTAAGGGAATATCATTTACTTCTTTTACTAAGTTACCTGCTTTGTCATAAACTACAGTTTTCATAGGAAAACGGTTTAGTGATACTAAGTAAGAGAATGGTTTCTGTAATGTAGTAACCATTAAGTATTCTCCATCAGGAGAGAAACTAGAACCAACAAATAAATCTCCTTTTTTGAAAAGTGTTTTATTCCCTTTAAGGTCTATTTTATACAATTCAGAAGTAACTAAAGTTTCGAAGTTAGCTTCGTCAGTTTTATTCTTTAATAAATCTTGGTATGTTCTGTTTTGAGAAACAACACCTTCACTCACAGATACAATAGGACCTGTTGGTAAATTTTTAGAAGTATCGATTAATGCAGGCCTATTAGCAGGGATCTGATTAATCAATAAAGATTGACTATCCTTAAACCAAGTAATAGGGTTGCCGATATTCGCATTTAAATTTGCTTCAGTTAGCTTAGTTGCTTGAGCAGTCTTTACGTCTAAGATCCAAAGCTCTACACCGTTTTCAGCAGTGTTAGTGAATGCTAATTTTGATTGATCAGGAGACCAAGTAATATTAGTAATTCTAGGATTAGCAGGTAATCCTTTTACTTGTATTTCTTGAGTATCTTTTATTTTTCTAACCTTTAGGTTAGTAATATAAGTTGCTGTGCTTGAAATATTTGTGTTTACATCGATACGTAAACCAGCAAGTCTCATTTCGTTTACATTCAAATCCATCAATGTCTTATATGTACTTCTATAGCTTAGAAGCATATATTCCATTTTGTTGTCCATAGAGATAGCAGGAGCTCTTTCGAAGTCAGCTAATTCTAGAATTTCTTGTGATGGTTTTTGATATGTAACATTTTCTTGTGCGTACATAGAACTAATCAAAAATAGGGATAATAAGGTTGTTTTGATGATTCTCATTATGGTTAGTTTTAACGTTAGGTCGGCTAATATAAACGAAATTATTGAGTGTTCTGTGAGTGTATAGCCTTTTTATGGCAAAAATGTTTAAGTTTTTAGTTATTAGTGTATTTTTGTAGCTCGTAAACCAATTTTTTTAAAAATGTTTAGATCAAAAATAAGCGGATTAGGTTATTACGTTCCTGAGAATGTAGTGACCAATGACGACCTGGCGAAGATAATGGATACTAACCATGAATGGATTGTAGAGAGAACAGGTATACATGAAAGAAGACATAAAGCATTAGAAGAAGATACAACTTCTGGAATGGGAGTAAAGGCTGCTCGTATAGCGATGCAGAGAGCAGGAGTAGAAGCAAAGGATATTGACTTTGTCGTATTTGCTACTTTGAGCCCAGATTATTATTTTCCAGGACCAGGAGTAATGTTACAACGTGAATTAGGATTAAATACCGTTGCGGCATTAGATATTCGTGCACAGTGTTCAGGTTTTATCTATGCTTTATCTATAGCAGATCAGTATATTAAAACAGGGATGTATAAAAACGTACTTGTGGTAGGGTCTGAAGTGCACTCTACAGGTTTAGATATGACTACCAGAGGTAGAGGAGTTTCTGTTATTTTTGGAGATGGAGCTGGGGCAGCAGTATTGACTCGTTCTGAGAATGAAGAACAAGGTTTGTTATCTACACATATCCACTCACAAGGAGAACATGCAGAAGAATTAGCCTTATTAGCACCAGGAATGGGAGGTAGATGGGTAACAGATATTTTAAAGGATAACGATCCTGATGACGTTAGTTATACTCCTCATATGAATGGACAGTTTGTGTTTAAAAATGCAGTAGTTCGTTTTAGTGAGGTGATTAATGAAGGATTAGAAGCAAATGGTCTACAAGTGTCAGATATTAATATGTTAATTTCTCATCAAGCTAACTTGAGAATTTCTCAATTTATTCAGCAGAAGTTTGGTCTATCAGATGACCAAGTATTTAATAATATCCAAAAATACGGAAACACAACTGCAGCCTCTGTGCCAATAGCTCTAACAGAAGCTTGGGAAGCAGGTAAGATTAAAGAAGGCGATTTAGTTGTATTAGCAGCTTTTGGAAGTGGATTTACTTGGGGGAGTGTTATTATTAAGTGGTAAAAAATAATTATATTAGCTTTAATTAAGTTAATGTAGTTATGAAATTTGATAAAATCCACAATAAGGGTCAGGCTAGATTATTTAAGAATCCTTATTTAGAAATGCTTACTAAGGGACATCCTGCAGTTATTTGGGGGATGTATATACCTGTATTATCATATATAGTATGTTTAGGATATACAGATCACAATTTATCAGTCCAGAATCTTATTCTTCTATTCTTTGGAGGAATGATATTCTGGACTTTTTTTGAATATTTAGCTCATCGTTATATCTTTCATTTAATAAGTGATAAGCCAAATGCACAGAGATTTGCTTATATTATGCACGGCAATCATCACCATTATCCTCGTGATAGACAGCGATTATTTATGCCTCCTGTGCCTAGTATTATATTAGCTTCTGTACTTTTTGGATTGCATTATCTGATCATGGGAAGATATACATTTGGTTTTTATCCAGGTTTTATAATAGGATATTTATTATATGCATCAATGCACTATGCTATTCATGCATTTGCACCACCTTTTAAGTTTATGAAACCACTGTGGCGAAACCATCATTTGCATCACTATAAAGATGAAGAAATGGGCTTCGGTGTAAGTAATACCTTTTGGGATCGAGTATTTGGAACAATGTTCGACTTAGATAAAGAGAAAGAAGATAAAGAGAAGGTAAAAGAACTTATGTTTGAAAAGAAGAAATAAACGAAAAACGACTATCAAGCTATGATAGTCGTTTTTTTATGATATTATTTCCATGTGTTTTCTGCTATATAGATAGGCATACCCCATATGACATTAGCTAAGCTTGGGTTATCTATAAAAGGATTTCTATTTCCTTGAGCATAACGAAATTCAGGGTTTTGAGGATTGCCATGATATTCGTTTCTTCTTCTTTCTATTTCATCTACAGGATCTTCGGCATTCCACTTTAGGAATAAGTCAATCATACTATCTGTAAGAGGAGCTCTAGAGTTGATAGGTATACCTACTTTACTAGCATTCGTATATCTATCAAAATCAGGTTCGTTTTTATTACTTTCGTAGCGAATATGCATATATAGCATCATACGTGCCACGTCACCTTTCCAATCATCTCCTGGATACCAATTATAAGAACCAACTGGTCCAGAATTACCATGCCCATCAGCAAATTTCTTATTGCCTCTTGTATTATTCCATGTTCCATTTATAGATCGTAGGTTATGAACATCTGTTCCAGCAATTTCAGGAATAGATGTCCCAATATAGTTAGATTTAACATTCGCAATTAAAGCAGTTTGTTTAGTGTTTTTTACAACAGCAAGAGATTTTGCAAAAACGTGTTCACGTTCCCAACTATAATCTCTATTACTTCCATTGCCACTACTTTTACTAGTTTTATGCATAGATCTTTTATGTATAACATTTTTAGCATCCTTATCTGGCCATCCATAAATAAGGAGAACATTGTTAGGATTGTCAGGATCTTGATCTGTGTATTCTATTGCTTCCCATACACCTGGTGTATAGGGTATTGGATGATGTGTTTGTGTAATTAACTTAGCTAGTTCTTTTTTAAGTTCCATTCCCTTTTTAGACCAATCGATGCTTTTATAGTAATCACTATATTCTGAAGGGATTTTGAAAGTTTTAGGATCAGGTATGTCTTTATCATTGCCAATAGGAGGAACTACAACTGGAGGTGTAGGATCTACTGGTGAAGTAGGTTTGTCTATTATAGTATTATCTTCTTTTGAGCAAGAAAAAGATAATATAGCAAGACATAGTATTATACTAAATCTTTTAATCATTGGTAATTATGTTTTATTGTTTCTGTTATGACAAAATTACTTAATTAAAATGATAATGACGGAAAGTGTCCAAAATAAACCAAATAAAAAAGGACATCTTAATTAAGATGTCCTTTTGCCTTGTAGCGAAGACGGGAGTTGAACCCGTGACCTCAGGGTTATGAATCCTGCGCTCTAACCGACTGAGCTACCTCGCCATTTTTGGTCTGCATTACTTCCGTATTGCGAGTGCAAATATAGTAGTATTTATGGGTTCTCCAAACTGTTTTGAATAGATATTTTTAAAATAAATGACACGATTAGTTTAACCTGTTTAGAATGAAAAGTTTACTGTAGAAATATTTTTTCATTTTTTTGAAATATTTTTATTCTCACCAGTTTCCTGTTATAAAGTACTTTTTATAGAGGATAGAATAAGGGTAAATGAAGTTTCTTGCACTATTTTTTGTATTTTAAATAAAGTATAGGGCTATGTTTTTGTGTGGTTTCTCAAAAAGATACACATTGTTATAATTTTGTGAAATTTCTTTTAGAAATTGTTTTGATATATATCTTTGAGGGTATGGAACTATTAGATTATCTTTTTCACATTGATAAGTATTTGCACATCTTTATAGAGCAATACGGAACGTGGTTATACGTTATTTTATTTTTAATTATTTTTGTTGAGACTGGATTAGTGGTCATGCCATTTTTACCTGGTGATTCACTTCTCTTTGCAACAGGAATGTTAGTAGCTCAGTCAGATGAACTGAATATAGTATTAACCATTGCAATTCTTTTAGTAGCAGCCATTACTGGAGACTCTTTAAACTATTATCTCGGACGAAAAGTAGGAATGCGTCTGACAGAATTTAAGTTGTTTGGTAAACAAGTAGTGAAACAAGAGCATCTAGATAAGACACAGTCTTTTTATGAGAAGTATGGAGAGCGCACCATCGTTATTGCTCGATTTGTCCCTATAGTTCGTACATTAGCCCCTTTTGTAGCTGGTATTGGAAAGATGAGATATGGAATATTTATGACTTATAATGTAGTAGGAGGGATAGCGTGGGTAGTAGGACTTACTCTAGCAGGATATTTCTTGGGTAATATACCTCTTGTAAAAGATAATTTCTCTAAAATTGTACTTCTGATTATCGTAGTGTCTGTATTGCCTATTGTGTACGAGTTTATAAAGGCTAAAGTACAAAGCAAAAAAGCAATTGAATAGAATATTAATTTAAATAATAAACGATAGAACCAATGTGATAAGCATTGGTTTTTTTATGGCTTTATTCAAAAATATTTGATAGTGATGTATAAAAGAAACAATACAAGATAGTCTCTATTCATGATTGAGCTTTTTATTGTCTAGTTGTAGAATTAATCTAAGACTGTGAAGAAGAATTGAATTAATAGGATAGTGTAGATACTAGATATAATAAAAAAAGCTAGAAATCATCTACTGACTTCCAGCTTTTATTTATAATAGGGTTTTGTTATTTACTCCATTTGTTTTCTGCCTTAGGGCCACCCCAGATGCGATTAGCTAATTCAGGGTTGTCAATGAATGGGTTACGGTTACCTTGAGAATATCTATAGTTAGGATTATTAGGATTACCATGATATTCATTACGTCTTCTCTCTATCTCCGATACCTTATCTTCTGCATTCCATTTTAAGAATAAGTCAATCATTTCATCGCTTAATACGCCAGCTTTAGCGTCCATAGGCATTCCTACTTTAGTAGCTTTAGTATATCCTCCTCCATTTTCGTTTTCATAGCGGATATGCATATACATCATCATACGAGCTACATCACCTTTCCATTCATCACCAGGATACCAGTAATTCCCTTTTTTAACTGAATTCCCATTACCATCTACAAATTTGTGATTACTTCTAGATGAGTTTGTAGATCTATTGATAGCACGTAAGTGATGTGCATCATGTCCTGCGATATCTTCTATTGCTGTTGGTTTATCATCAGAATATGTAGTTGTTAAGGCTTTTTGGTTTTTAGCTTTATCTACAGCTAATGCTTTAGCAAATACGTGTTCTCTTTCCCATTTAGAAGTAATTGGTATCGAAGGGTTCGTACCATTATTTTTATGTTCTTTTGGGACAGATCTCATTTTAGTGATATCATCCTTAGCATCTTTAGCAGACCAACCATATATCTGAAGAACATTATCTTTATTATCTGGATCTTGATCAGTGAATTCTGTAGCTTCCCAGATACCAGGTGTATAACTCTGTGGGATATGTGTATCTTTCACTAGTTTTGCTAACTGTTGTTTTAGTTGTGTTCCTTCTTTAGTGAAGTCTAGCTTGCTGTAATACTGTTGGTATTGAGCAGGGATGATGTAGTCTCCAGGATTAGGAGTGATATTTCCTCCTTCATCAGGTTTTTCTCCTCCGCCATTACCAGGCTTTTCTGTAGACTCAGTAGGGTCGGTAATAATAGGATCTTTCGTACAAGAAGTAGCGAAGAAGGCTAATCCTGCTAATACAAGTAATGTTTTTTTCATGTTTGGTAAGTGATTTATTATTCTGTTTTTTTACAATAGAATGAATAATTATTGCGCTATTCTATTAGTTTGCAAGTTAACTTATTCTCTTTTCTAAGTTTAGTTGATACAGATAGTTTATGAATATTCATGTATATACGCAAAAAGAGGAAGTATGATATTGTTATTTATTGTCAGTATGAGAAGAACTCTATTTTTTTAGGTTTTTTAGTATTAATTAGTGAGGCATTTTTAGAGGGATAAGGCAGATAGAAGGCCAAAAAAAAGGACAATCCGTCAGATTGTCCTTATAATGTATCTAAAATTGTAAAGTTACTTTTTTGCCCAATGATTTTTTGCTTCTGGGCCACCCCAGATTTGAGTGGCTAGATACGGATTGTCTATAAAAGGGTTTCTATTTCCCTGAGCATATTTATTCTTTGTGTTAGCATGATACTCATTTCTATATTTCTCGATTTCAGAGACAGGATCTTCAGCATTCCATTCTAGCAATAGATTAATCATATTTGGATCTATTTTATTAGAAGTGCCTACTACTACACCAGCATTTCTTCCATTATTTCCTTTAGGAGTATACTTAGGGATACATCTATTCTCATAACGGATATACATATACATCATCATACGTGCCACATCTCCTTTCCATTCATCGCCAGGATACCAGTAATCTCCTATTAGCTTAGAAGGACCACTACCTTGTGCAAATGGTTTATTTCCTCTAATACTATTCCATTTCACATCTGCAGCTCTTAGATGATGTGCATCTGCTCCTGGGCCAGCTTCGTTTAGATTAGGGGTACCTAGTGATTTAGCATAAGTGTGTTCTCTGTTCCATTGTCCTTGTCCACCACCATTACTCTGTTTACCTCTAGTATATGCTGTGGTTCCTGAGCGCACTCCTTTATGACCATATAGTAGATACACTTCATTACCTTCAGGTGTTAGGTCAGTTGCTTTGGTAGCTTCCCATATTTCTTTATAGCTTAATTCTCTTACGTGTTGACGAGTGCTTAGTTCTGTTAGCTCTTGTTTTAGCGCTAGACCTGTTTTAGTGAAATCTACTCCTTGGTAATAATCTTGTTCAGACGCAGGAATAGAGAAAATACCAGTGGTAGTAGCCTTACTTTTTTCAGTGGCTTTAATATCAGTAGTAAGGACTTCTCCTGTTGAGTAAATAGGGGTAAAGTCTGTATTACTCTTTTTATCACATGCACCTAGCGTAAGTACTAAAAGAGATATTGAGGCTATAAGGAAGTTGGTTTTCATACGTCAGAAATATCAAAAGGAGTATATAAGTAAAAAGCCTGTTTTAAGGTAAAACAGGCTTTTGTTATCGATAGGTTTATTTTTTCTCTAATAAAGCCATGTAGAATCCGTCAAAACCAGACTCACTAGATAGAATTTTATGATCTTCGATCAGTTTAAAGTCTTTACCAGCATCTGATTTTAAGAACTTTTCTATCTGTAGTTCATTTTCAGAAGGAAGAATAGAGCAGGTAGCATATACCATCTTACCACCAGCTTTAAGTATCTTAGAATAATCTTGTAATACTTGCTCCTGTACTTGCTTAATTTCTTCTACGAACTCAGGTCTAAGCTTCCACTTGCTATCAGGGTTTCTTTTTAATACTCCTAATCCACTACATGGTGCATCTATTAATAGACGATCAGCCTTGTCATGTAGTTTTTTAATCGTTTTAGTACCTTCTATGATTCTGTACTCTATATTAAAAGCTCCATTTCGTTTAGCTCTGATCTTTAGTTGCTTTTGTTTGCTCTCATAGATATCCATTGCTATGATTTGTCCTTTGTTCTCCATAAGAGAAGCTAAGTGTAGTGTCTTACCACCTGCACCAGCACATGTATCTACTACACGCATTCCAGGTTTTACATCTAACAATCTAGCTACTAACTGTGAAGAAGCATCTTGTACTTCAAACAATCCTTCTTTAAAAGCATCTGTCATAAATACATTTGCTCTTTCCTTAAGAATTAATGCATCAGGATATTCTTCAGGTAAGATAGTCTCTATATCTAGATCCATCAGAATACCATATAGTTTTTGTCTAGTTGTTTTTAAAGTATTCACACGTAAGATCACGCTAGCTTGTTTGTTCTGAGCAGCAAGTTCTTTTGTCCATTTTTCTTCACCTAATTCTTTCACACCTAGTTCATCCATCCAGTCAGGAATAGACTCTCTGAACTTACGTGTTTTATTTAATTCGTCGAATCTACCTTTGATACGTCTTGCAGGTGTGTTTTCGAAGTATTTCCAGTCCGGCAATGTATAACCTCTAAGTACAGCCCAAACAGCGAATATTCTCCAAGCGTCATCTCTGTTTATAGGGTCTTTTACTTCTGCTATTTCAGCATATAGTCTTCTCCATCTTACGATTTCATAGATAGTCTCAGCTACGAATTTTCTATCAGCGCTTCCCCAGCGTTTATCTTTTTTCAAGGCTCTAGCTACCATTTTATCTGCATACTCACCATCGTTGAATATAGCTAAAATAGAGTCTATAACTGTAAATACAAGGTTTCTGTGTAATCTCATTATTATATTATATATAAAATAGCCCACAAATATACGTTGATTTGTGGGCTTTATAGGTATGGATTAGTATTATTTTAAGTTAAAGAGAATTACTTCTTGTCTTTATACTTTTTTAAGAGTTGACGGTTAAAGTCGTCTTCTGCCTTTTTTAGAACAAGAATTTTCTTTTCACCTATGATCTTTTTAGTATCTTCTACAAACTTGATTCGAGCAGAAGAATAAGACTCTTCGAAGTCTATTAACTCCTGTACTTTCTTAATCGCTTCTTTATCACTTAGTTTGTTTAAGTCTTGTATATCTGCGTTTTTGATGTATTTAAATACATTAGTATGTCGTAGTTCTGACATCTTCTTATCATAAGCGATGTAGATAGGTAAGAACTTTTCAGCTTGTTCGCTGCTCAAATTTAATTCAGCTGTAATATGAGCAACTTTTAATGATCTAATCTGATCATGTTTGTCTTGTGCATAAGTAGTTACACTAAACATAAGCACCATTAAAATACTTAATAATTGTTTCATTGTATTATTCATTTAAGTAATACTCGATGTCAATATGTGATAACACATAATGATCTATTTGGGATTGTTTTATTTCTATATTGTCTTTTAGGTCATTGAAGTCCTCTTCATCTAATGCATTGATAATATCATTGTTTAAAGAAAAACTTTGATTGTATTCTAAGTAATTCTCTATACTATCCTTATTTAAGGAATTAGAATCTGGAGAAAAGAAGAACTTTATACCAAATAGCAATGCAATAGCCGCTGCTGCGGTGGTCCAAATATAACGGTTTTTATACAGAGGTACTATTTTAGGAGTAGGGGTGATAGAAGAGTCAATATTAGCTAATACTCTACTCTCTAGATTAGCAAAGTAGTCTTCAGGTACTTTAAAAGTATCTTTAGGATCTTTCGTATTTAAATATTTATTGTCCATATTCTTCTCCTTTATTAGTTAGACGATTAAAAAGTACAAAGGTTTAATTTGACTTTATAAAAAGTTCTATTTTCTTCACTGCGTGATGATAAGAAGCTTTTAGTGCTCCTACACTAGTCTCTAAAATCTCTGATATAGTCTGGTAGTCTAGATCTTCATAATATTTCATCTTGAAGACGAGTTGCTGTTTTTGTGGTAATGATGCTATTGCCTTTTGTAAAATGAGCTCTGCTTCATCACCATCGAATAGGCTGTCTGCCTCCAGCTGATTGACTAGATACTCATTTAGCTCATCATCTTCTAGTTGCATTTTTCTACTTTTTGACTTTAGAAAATCTAGTGCTTGATTAGTCGCTATTCTATACATCCATGAGAACAATTGACTATTACCTTTAAAGGTATCTATGTTTTGGTAGATTTTTATAAAAACTTCTTGTAGCACATCATCAGTGTCATCGTGATTTAACACTATAGTACGGATATGCATATACAAGCGCTGCTGATAGAGGCTTAGTAATTCACGAAATGCTTCATGCTTTGTGTCGTTATTTTGTAATCGATTTAAGAGTGAAATTTCGTCTGACAAGAGTTTTGATATTTTATAGTTTGTTTTTGGATGTGAGAAGTAAATGTAGATAAATAAAGTCAGTATATTGATATAAAGGATTATTTTTGTCAGAAAAAAAATGATCAAGACGGTTATATTTGATATGGACGGGGTGATTGTAGATACTGAGCCGGTACACCGTTACGCATATCACAGTCATTTTAAAGAATTGGGAATAGAAGTTTCAGAGCACGTATATAATTCCTTTACAGGGCACTCTACTAAGAACACGTATGAGCGCATAAAAGAAATATATGGTGTAGAAGGTAATATTCCGGATATGGTATTGAGAAAAAGAGCGTTGTTTAACGAATCTTTTGATACCAAGCCTGATCTAGAACTAATAGATGGTGTACGCGACTTGATAGAAGGGTTACATGCTAGAGGGATAGAACTTATCGTAGGATCATCAGCATCTAAGAGTACGATAGATAGAGTGTTCACTCGTTTTGGGCTGTATCCGTTCTTTACACATATCGTAAGTGGAGAAGATCTACCTAAGTCTAAGCCAGACCCAGCTATATTCTTAAAGGCAGCATCACTAGCTAAGTACAGTGATAAGGATAACTGTATCGTGATAGAAGATAGTACTAATGGTATCAAGGCAGCTAATGCAGCAGGTATTAAGGTAATAGGATATAAGAGTGCTAACTCTAAACAGCAAGACTATACTGGAGCCAACTATATCGTACACGATTTTACGACGATAGATGCGGACTATATCATCCAGCTCTAAGGTAGAGTAGATAAAAAGTAGTTAAGAAAAAATATAATGATTTAGGAATGTAAAGGCGTTTAATTTGACTTTCTTTTATTTTTATAATGGATAGAAATTATTAACTTTGCGTTCTTTATAATAAAAGCTTATTAAGTAGATGTTTCATAGATATATTAAATTAGGTATCGCTGCGGTATTATTCGCAGTATCAGTTTGGCAATTCGTAGAAGGTAATATTGGTAACGGTATTTTCTTATTGTTCCTTATTTCATTAGTAATATTACTTTACTATAAAAATGAGTTTATCTTATTAGCTTTCTTAAAATTGAGAAAACAAGATTTTGACGGTGCCCAAAAATGGTTGAATAAAATCAAGAATCCTGAGACAGCATTAGTGCGTAAGCAGAATGGATATTATAACTACTTAATGGGAATCATGACTTCTCAGACTAACTTAAATGCTTCAGAGAAGTATATGAAGAAGGCTGTAGAACTTGGATTAAACATGGATCAAGATTTAGCAATGGCTAAACTTCAGCTAGCAGGTATCGCAATGACGAAGAGACGTAAGCTAGAAGCTACTAAACTTCTAAGTGAAGCACAGAAGCTTGATAAACAAGGGATGTTAAAAGACCAAATCAAAATGATGAAAGAACAAATGAAGAGATTCTAATCTTAGATTTTGTTAAAGATATAGAAAGCTACACTTAGGTGTGGCTTTTTTTGTATCTCAGTCGATTTGAGTCCATAGTGAGTCCGTTATGAGTCTGTAGTGACTCCGTTTTATAGACAGTTTTATCGGAGTGACTATATACTTAGGCTAGATAGAGTGTATATTTGTTCCGATAGAGAGTGAGAGAGAGGTGAATGGTGGTAGAAGCGATGGATATTAGTTTATACGTATGTATATAAATCCGAAGTGTTAAAAAGATGAGTAGCTAGTGTATGAAAGATATCAAAAAGTCAGAACATAGTTTTTAGTATTCAGATGCTTACCTCTTGTTTTGACTTTCTAAATAAAGATAGAACTATAAAAAAAATCGCTTAAGATTATCTCTTAAGCGATTTTATATTTTATAGTATATTGACTATTTAATCTCTTCTGATGTGAATGCTAGTTTCACAGTAGGGAATTTACTTTGTGTCATTTGGATAGAGAATTCACTATCTGCTAAGAACACTAGTTGTCCTGATTTATCAAAAGCTAGGAACTTCTGCTTAATACGTTTGAATTCTTTGAACTCTTCGTTTTTAGGATCTTCTGGACGTACCCAACATGCTTTATAAGCAGGGAAGTTCTCATACGTACATTTAGCTCCGTATTCGTGCTCTAAACGGTATTGGATAACCTCGTACTGAAGGGCTCCTACAGTACCGATTACTTTACGACCATTCATCTCTAGGGTGAATAACTGTGCTACCCCTTCGTCCATTAACTGATCGATACCTTTCTCTAATTGTTTAGACTTAAGTGGATCAGCGTTGTTGATATAACGGAAGTGCTCAGGCGAGAAACTTGGTATACCTGTGAACTGCATGATTTCTCCTTCAGTCAGTGTGTCTCCGATCTTAAAGTTACCAGTATCGTGTAACCCTACGATATCTCCAGCATAAGATACATCTACGATTTCTTTTTTCTCAGCGAAGAAAGCATTCGGGCTAGAGAACTTAAGCTTCTTCCCTTGTCTTACGTGTAAGTAAGGAGTATTTCTCTCAAATGTACCAGATACAATCTTGATAAATGCTAGACGGTCTCTGTGTTTAGGGTCCATGTTAGCATGGATCTTAAATACAAATCCTGAGAACGTATTTTCTTTTGGCTCTACTACTCTTGTACTAGATTCTTTAGCACGAGGAGAAGGAGCGATTTGGATAAAACAATCTAATAGCTCACGTACCCCAAAGTTGTTTAACGCAGAACCAAAGAATACAGGTTGTAGGTTACCACTGATATATTCTTCTCTGTCAAATTCTGGATAAATACCTTCTATGATTTCTAGTTCATCACGTAGGTTATTAGCAGATTTTTCACCTACTAATTTGTCTAATTCAGGAGAAGCTAAGTCAGAGATATTGATTGTTTCTTCAATGTTCTTACGGCTATCTTCACTGAATAAGTTGATATTCTTTTCCCAGATATTGTAGATACCTTTAAAGTCATACCCCATACCGATAGGGAAACTTAAAGGAGTAACTTTTAGTTGAAGTTTTTGTTCTACTTCATCCATTAGTTCAAAAGCATCACGTCCTTCACGGTCAAGTTTGTTAATGAATACGATCATTGGGATGTTACGCATTCTACATACTTCTACAAGCTTCTCAGTTTGTTCCTCAACCCCTTTAGCTACGTCGATTACTACGATAACACTGTCTACTGCAGTCAGTGTTCTGAATGTATCTTCTGCGAAGTCCTTGTGACCAGGTGTATCTAGAATATTAATCTTTTTGTCTTTATAATTAAATGCAAGAACCGAAGTTGCAACAGAAATACCACGTTGGCGTTCAATCTCCATAAAATCGGAAGTAGCTCCTTTTTTAATCTTGTTGTTTTTTACTGCACCAGCTTCTTGAATAGCTCCACCAAAAAGTAGTAACTTTTCAGTTAATGTTGTCTTACCAGCATCAGGGTGAGCAATTACACCAAATGTACGTCTACGATCTATTTCCTTTAAAAAACTCATTATTAAAAAATTTAAGGTACAAAAGTACTTATATTTTGCGGAATTAAAAGTTGTTTTTTGGAGAATGATGCATACATTTAGTTGGTATCTAATCCTTAGATGAGCTAGTAGTGATGGGGTATGCGTAAATAGTGCAATGAATAAAGAGAGTCGAGCTACTTTGAAATACAATATTTAGATAGGAAAGGAGTTATCCTTTATGTAAAATAATTACATAATTATTATCAATACTTCGTTAACTAGTGTATGTACTTTAGTAAAGATTTGTATTATTGTGTGTTGGAATTTAAAAGGAGTGGAGGCAGAATTATAAAGTAACTTATCTTAGGTTATAAAACTTTATTTTAAAATAAGTATTTTTGGGAATTAGTTTCATAAATAGAAATAGTATATGAATAAATATCGCTTAGTAGGAACCTTGTTTTTGAGTATGTTATGTGGTGCTATGGTGGTATCTTGTGATAAGATTGGTAGTAGTGGTACTAAAGAGAATGCTGTAGCAAGGGTGAATGATACTTATTTAGATAGAGATGAGGTGCATGGCATCGTACCATCTAGTGCTGATAAGCAGGATAGCTTAGCCATTGTTACTCGATTTATAGATAAGTGGGCTACTAAAAAGTTATTGATAGATGCAGCAGAATTTAACCTCTCTAGTGATAAGAAAGAAGAAATAGATAAATTAGTCGATCAATTTAAAAGTGATTTGCTGATCAAGGATTATCTAGAAAAATTAGTACAGAAGAGTATAGATACCATTATTCAAGAGAAAGACTTGAGAGTGTATTATGATAAGTATAAGAGTAATTTCCTTGTAGAAGATATGTTGGTAAAAATGTCTTATGCTAATGTCTTAAAGGATAATACTAATTATAATACTATTAGGAAGTATTTTAGCTCATCTCGAAAAGAGGATCATGAAAAATTAGAAGGTATGTCTCTTCATATGAAATCATATGCTCTAAATGACTCTATATGGGTGGATGTGAAGCAGATATATGAGAAACTCCCTTTCTTAAATAATAATAACAAAGATAATTACTTAAAAAACAATACCTTTTTTGAGGTAGAAGAAGAAAATAGTACTTATTTTGTAAAAGTGAATACAGTATTATCTAGAGGAAGTGTAATTCCTTTTAGTTATTTAAAGAAATCACTAAAGATGATGGTCATTAATGATCGTAAAATGGAATTACTAAAACAATACGAAGAAGATATATTAAAGGATGCTAAAAAAAATAAAAAGTATGAAGTTTTTTAATAAGAAGGTAATGGTAGCTCTAGGGCTAGCTCTTTCTTTTGTAGGATTTGCGCAAGGGCAGACTAAGCAAGGTAGAAAAATAGATGGAGTAGTAGGAGTAGTAGGTGATTACATTATCTTAGAATCAGAAATTGATAAAACGTTGATAGAGCTTAAAGCACAACGTATTCCTACAGGTGATTTATCAAGATGTGATTTATTTGAAAAACTATTAGAGGATAAACTATTTGCTCATCAGGCTGTACAAGACAGTTTAGAGGTGACAGATGCTGAGGTGACTAGCTTTATGAACGAACAGATCAACCGTATGGTGGAGGATGTGGGGTCTATAGATAAGATTATTCAGTTCTATAATAAAAAGAACGAAGAAGAGCTACGCGAGGCATTATTCGAAATCGTAAAGCAAAATAAACTGACACAGAATATGCAACAGCATATCGTGGAGAAGGTAACTATCACTCCAGAAGAAGTACGTCAGTTCTTTAACGAGATTCCTAAAGATCAGTTGCCAACTGTAGGTGATGAGGTAGAGATAGCTGAGATTGTGATTAAACCAGAGATTTCTAAAGAGCAAAAGCAAAAAGTAATCGATCGTCTGAATGAGATGAAGAAAGACGTGTTAGAGAATGGAGCTAGTTTCTTTAGTAAAGCGGTATTATTCACAGATGATAGAGGGTCTGCTAGTAATGGAGGATTCTATTCTATCACTAAAAAGTCTCCTTTCGTAAAAGAGTTTAAAGAGGTAGCATTTAATATGGCAGAGGGAGAGATCTCAGAGCCATTTGAGTCAGAGTACGGTTATCATATCATATACTTAGAGAAGATACGCGGACAGCACTTAGATCTAAGACATATCTTATTAAAGCCAAAACCGACTGATGCAGCATTAGAAGAAGCTAAAAAAAGAGCAGAGAATATTCGTACGAAGATTGCGAATAAAGAAATCACATTCGCAGCTGCAGCAGCTAGTGAGTCAGATGATAAGGATACAAAACAAAATGGTGGTATTATGAAAGATCCTAGATCATTAGATCCACGTTTTGAATTGAATAATATGGAAGATAGAGAACTATACTTCTTAGTGTCTAATCTAAAAGAAGGCGAAGTATCTCAAGTGGCATTAAAGAATGATATGCAAAAGCAAGAGAAATACTATCGCATAGTAACAATCAATAAGAAATATGCTGAGCATAAAATTGATTTTGCAGAGGATTATACGAAGGTTAGAAATATGGCCTTAAATAAAAAGCAAGGTGAAGAAGTAAATAAATGGGTATCTCGTAAGGTAAATGATGCTTATATTAACATTCAAGGAGAATTTCGCAATTGTAAATTCCGTAATAATTGGCTTAAAAAATAAGAATATAATAATCTGAAAGAATGAAAACGACATTTTAGCAATTGGCTAGAATGTCGTTTTTTTTATGTTTAAGGGATAAATATCGTAATATGATATATTAAGCATTAAAAATTAATTAATTTCAGAAAAAGAGGTTCTGTTTATTAAAACTATTGAATTTAATTCAGTAAAGAAGAATGTTTGTAAATAATATTTTTTGTATTTGTAGGATTCATTAAAAACTTTTGAAAATAAATTAGTTTGCTTAAATTTGTACTGACAAAAATCGAAGTGATAAACTAAACATAATTATCTAAACTAAGAAGGATGAGTGTGTGAGGATTAAGCTTAGAAAAGAACTAATACTAAATAACATGTATAGGTTGATACAGGGTTCTATCCTCAACCTTTTATTAAATAGACATAACTATGAGTCTTTACAAGGATTACATCAACGAGATCGAAGAAAGAAAAACTCAAGGGCTTAACCCTAAGCCAATTGACGGTGCTGAACTATTAAGTGAAGTTATAGCACAAGTAAAAGATGCTGAGAACGAATACCATGAGGATTCTCTTAAGCTTTTTATTTATAATGTTTTACCTGGTACTACTAGTGCTGCTGGTGTTAAAGCAAAGTTTTTAAAAGAAATTATCTTAGGTGAGGTTGTAGTAAAAGAAATTACTCCAGCTTTTGCTTTTGAATTATTATCTCATATGAAGGGAGGTCCTTCTATCGAGGTTCTTTTAGATTTAGCATTAGGTAATGATGAAGCTATCGCTTTAGAAGCTGCTAAAGTACTTAAGACACAAGTGTTCTTATACGATGCAGATACATTACGTCTAAAAGAGGCTTTCTTAGCTGGTAATGCTATTGCTAAGGATATCTTAGAGAGCTATGCTAAAGCAGAGTTCTTTACTAAACTTCCTGAAGTGGCTGAGAAAATAGATGTAGTAACTTTCATTGCTGGTGAAGGGGATATCTCTACAGACTTATTATCTCCAGGTAACCAAGCTCACTCTCGTTCTGACCGTGAACTTCATGGACAGTGTATGATCACTCCTCAGGCTCAACAAGAGATTAAAGCGCTACAAGCAGCTCATCCTGGTAAAAGCGTGATGTTAATCGCGGAAAAAGGAACAATGGGAGTAGGGTCTTCTAGAATGTCAGGTGTGAATAACGTAGCATTATGGACAGGTAAACAAGCAAGTCCTTATGTACCTTTCGTTAATATTGCTCCAATTGTAGCAGGTACAAATGGAATCTCTCCTATTTTCTTAACGACTGTGGATGTAACAGGAGGTATTGGAATTGACCTTAAGAACTGGGTAAAGAAAACAGACGCAAATGGAAAAGTTGTCCTTAACGAAAAAGGAGAGCCTATCTTAGAGGAAGTTTACTCTGTAGCAACAGGAACTGTATTGACAATTAATACAAAAACAAAAAAACTTTATAACGGAGAAAAAGAGCTTATCGATATTTCTAAAGCTTTAACTCCACAAAAAATGGAGTTTATCAAAGCAGGTGGTTCTTATGCTATCGTGTTTGGTAAAAAAATTCAAACTTTCGCAGCAAAAGTATTGGGTATAACAGCTCCAACAGTATTTGCTCCTTCAAAAGAAGTTTCTGTGGAAGGACAAGGACTTACAGCTGTAGAGAAAATCTTCAATAGAAATGCAGTAGGAGTAGCTCCAGGAAAAGTATTACACGCTGGATCTGATGTACGTGTAGAAGTTAATATCGTAGGGTCTCAAGATACAACTGGTCTTATGACTGCTCAAGAGTTAGAGGCAATGGCTGCTACAGTTATTTCTCCTATTGTAGATGGAGCTTACCAATCTGGATGTCACACTGCTTCTGTATGGGACAAAAAAGCGCAGGCTAATATCCCTAAATTGATGAAGTTTATGAACGACTTCGGTTTAATTACAGCACGTGACCCTAAAGGTGAATACCATTCTATGACTGACGTTATTCACAAAGTATTGAATGATATCACAATTGACGATTGGGCTATTATTATCGGTGGTGACTCACATACGAGAATGTCTAAGGGAGTTGCTTTCGGTGCGGATTCAGGAACAGTTGCTTTAGCTCTAGCTACAGGTGAGGCTTCAATGCCAATTCCAGAGTCAGTTAAAGTTACTTTCAAAGGAACTATGAAACCACATATGGATTTCCGTGACGTGGTGCATGCTACACAATCTCAAATGTTGAAACAATTCGCAGGAGAGAACGTATTCCAAGGAAGAATTATCGAAGTACATATCGGAACTCTTCTTGCTGACCAAGCCTTTACATTTACTGACTGGACTGCAGAGATGAAAGCTAAAGCATCTATCTGTATTTCTCAAGACGATACTTTAATTGAATCATTAGAAATAGCAAAAAGCCGTATCCAAATCATGATTGAGAAAGGTATGGATAATAAAAATCAAGTGCTTCAAGGCTTGATTGACAAGGCTAATAAGCGTATCGAAGAGATTAGATCAGGTGAAAAACCAGCTTTAACTCCAGATGCTAATGCTAAGTATTATGCTGAGGTAGTGATTGACTTAGATATTATCGAGGAGCCAATGATTGCTGACCCAGATGTAAATAACGAAGATGTTTCTAAACGCTATACACACGATACAATTAGAGAGCTTTCTTACTATGGAGACAACAAAAAAGTTGACTTAGGTTTCGTAGGTTCTTGTATGGTACATAAAGACGACTTGAAGATCGTTTCTCAAATGCTTAAAAACATTGAAAAACAAAGTGGTGAAGTTAAGTTTAATGCTCCATTAGTAGTGGCTGCTCCGACTTACAACATCATCGACGAGTTGAAAGCTGAAGGAGATTGGGAATACTTACAAAAATATTCAGGATTTGAGTTCAGTGACTTGTTGCCAAAAAGCAATGCTCGTACAGAGTATGAAAACATTATGTACTTAGAGCGTCCTGGTTGTAACTTATGTATGGGTAACCAAGAGAAAGCAGCTAAAGGTGATACTGTAATGGCTACATCTACTCGTTTATTCCAAGGACGTGTAGTAGAAGATTCAGAACGCAAAAAAGGAGAATCTTTATTAGCTTCTACACCAGTAGTAGTATTATCTGCTATCTTAGGAAGAATACCAACTATCGAAGAATATAAAGCTTCAGTAGAAGGAATTAACTTAACTAAGTTTAAGCCAATTCCTACTAAGTAATTAGAATAGTATTTATATATACCAAGCGAGGTAGTCCATACAGACTACCTCGCTTTTTTTATGATATACTTGATTTTAATAAGATGCATATTTTAACTGAAACATTGGGCATGATGCTCTATTTCAAAATTGCAAGAATTAGCAATAAAGCAAAGTTTATTGGCTTGGGTATGCAGTTGTAGTGCTAATTCTTTTTGCGATTCATCTTTGATGCGTATTATCGGATTTAAAACTACTTTAGTTATACGTCCACTGCCATCATCATTTAGTACCAATGTAGCTTGTGAATTATCTTCGTAAGTAAGCACCTCTATATTGTGTTGTTGGCATACGTACAGATAAGACATCATGTGGCAAGAGGTAAGAGCACTCAGTAATAAATCTTCTGGATTTAGCAAGGTAGGATCTCCTTTAAAAGCTTTGGCTGCTGAAATAGCTAAAATATCTTTTCCCTCTATTTTTACGGTATGGCTTTTAGCATACACCTTTTTGTTTGACTCTTTTTGCTTGTCGGGCGCTATCCAATTTAGTGCTGCTTTAAAAAGATGTTTGTACATAGTATTGGCTTATCTAAATGTTTTGTTTTGTGTATTTAGATAGTAGTGGAGTTAGAGTAACTCTTACTATCAATGATTTATTCAAATTTAAACAAAATACACATCTATTCCCTTGTTATCATGTCGTCTTTATACTTTGCATTTGGGTATTCCTTGCAAATCTACTTTGTTTAAGTAGAATCATTTTAAATATATTGTTTTAACATTTATATAGAATTTATTAGAGGTAAAAAACTGTAAATTGTCTTAATAATTTAAATTGTAAAAAAAAGAAATTTATTATGGCTTTTGATATTGAAATGATTAAAAAAGTGTATGATAAGATGCCTGACCGAGTAGCGAAAGCTCGTGAAGTAGTGGGGCGTCCATTAACACTTTCAGAAAAGATTTTATATACTCACTTATGGGATGGAACACCATCACAATCATTTGAAAGAGGTAAAGACTATGTAGACTTTGCACCGGACCGTGTAGCGTGTCAAGATGCAACAGCTCAGATGGCTTTATTGCAATTTATGCATGCTGGAAAAGAAAAGGTAGCAGTGCCAACTACAGTACACTGTGACCACTTAATCCAAGCAAAAGTAGGTGCGGCTACAGATCTTCAAACAGCACAGAACCAATCATCAGAGGTGTTTAACTTTTTATCTTCTGTATCTAATAAATATGGAATAGGATTTTGGAAGCCAGGAGCAGGTATTATTCACCAAATTGTGCTAGAGAACTATGCTTTCCCAGGCGGATTAATGATAGGTACAGATTCACATACAGTTAATGCTGGTGGTCTAGGTATGTTAGCTATCGGTGTAGGTGGAGCTGATGCAGTAGATGTAATGTCTGGTATGGCTTGGGAATTGAAGTTTCCTAAATTAATAGGAGTAAAATTAACTGGAAAGTTAAATGGTTGGACAGCACCTAAAGACGTTATCCTTAAAGTAGCTGACATTCTAACTGTGAAAGGTGGAACAGGAGCTATCGTAGAGTATTTCGGTGAAGGGGCTACTTCTATGTCATGTACTGGTAAAGGTACTATCTGTAATATGGGAGCTGAGATAGGAGCGACTACTTCTACATTTGGATACGATGATTCAATGAGAAGATATTTAGCTGCTACAGGTCGTCAAGATGTAGTCGATGCAGCTGATAAGGTAGCTGAGCACTTAACAGCAGATGCTGAAGTATATGCTCACCCAGAAAAATACTTTGATGAGTTAATAGAAATAAACTTATCTGAATTAGAACCACATATTAATGGACCTTTTACACCAGATAGAGGAACTCCTGTGTCAAAAATGAGAGCAGAAGCAGAAGCTAACGGATGGCCATTAAAAGTAGAGTGGGGATTAATAGGTTCTTGTACTAACTCTTCTTATGAAGATATGTCTAGAGCGGCTTCTATTGTAGAACAAGCAGTAGCTCAAGGAATCACTCCTAAGGCTGAGTTTGGTATTAACCCAGGTTCTGAACAAATACGTTATACGATCGAAAGAGATGGTATCATTGAGACTTTTGAGAAGATGGGAACTAAAGTGTTTACAAATGCTTGCGGGCCATGTATTGGTCAATGGGATCGTGAAGGAGCAGATAAGCAAGAGAAAAACACTATTGTTCACTCGTTTAACCGTAACTTCTCTAAACGTGCAGATGGTAACCCAAATACGCATGCTTTCGTAACTTCACCAGAAATGGTAGCAGCCCTAGCTATAGCAGGTGATTTAGGTTTTAATCCTATCACGGATACGCTAATCAATGACAACGGAGAGGAAGTAAAATTAGTTCCTCCTACAGGTGATGAATTACCAACTAAAGGTTTTGCAGTAGAGGATCCAGGTTATCAAGCACCAGCTGCTGATGGTTCAAATGTAGTAGTAGATGTGAATCCTACTTCTAGTCGTTTACAATTGTTAGAGCCGTTTACTCCATGGGATGGAAAGAATATTACTGGAGCTAAATTGCTGATCAAAGCTTTTGGTAAATGTACTACGGATCATATCTCTATGGCAGGTCCTTGGTTGCGTTTCCGTGGCCACTTAGATAATATTTCTGACAATATGTTGATCGGGGCTGAGAATGCATTCAATCATGAAACAAATAAAGTTAAGAATCAACTCACAGGAGAGTATGGAGCTGTACCTGCTGTGCAGCGAGCTTATAAAGCGGCAGGTATTCCGACAATCGTAGTAGGAGATCAAAATTATGGTGAGGGATCATCACGTGAGCACGCTGCTATGGAGCCTCGTCACTTAGGGGTAAAAGCTGTATTAGTGAAGTCTTTTGCACGTATTCATGAAACAAACTTAAAGAAACAAGGTATGTTAGCTTTAACGTTTGCTAATGAAGCAGATTATGATAAAATTCAAGAGAATGACACTATCAACTTCTTAGACTTAACTGAGTTCGCTCCAGGTAAGCAATTGTCATTAGAGTTTGTACACGCAGATGGTTCTAAAGACGTGATTAAAGCTAATCACACATATAATGCAAGTCAAATAGAATGGTTTAAAGCAGGTTCTGCATTAAACTTAATTGCAGCAGGTAAATAAATAGTCATTTATAACCTCTTATAAGAAGAAAGGGTATCCGTTTAAGATGGATACCCTTTTATTTAGATTAAAATTGACTGTTAAAATCTCTTTTTGCTATAGTTAAACATTCTTTTAGGGAATTCTGTAAAATTTCATAGTTTTCATTTTGCCATTTTCCTTTTAACTTTCCAGTAGTTAATTTATCATAGCGCTGAATGATACTGTTCATATCGATATTCGTAATCGTTGAAGTAATATTGACAAATGATTTTTTCTCTATTTCTATAAAACCATGATACGTGATTGCTATTCCATATTGAAGAGTTATTTCTTGTATTTCGTCTACTTCATATGTTTCCTTGATATAGTTGTAATCTAATACTTCTTTCTTGTTTTGTATTATAGTAGGTAAATTCTCTGAATCATCTATAATAAGATAATTCTTTTTTGTATAATCGTATATCTTTTTTACTTCGTTAATTAAGGCAGTATGAATTTTTGGGCTATAAATACTGTCTATTTCATTTAGTGCTTTTAAATACTTTTTTTGTGGTGTTACAGCTATATCTAACAGACCTTGACTTCCAAGTCTCATGGTTTTAAGTTCAGTTTTATTTATGATTACTGCTACTTTTTTTTCACTGTGATAGCTCTGTTTGTTAAGTGCAATTTGTTTAGCCCCACAAGAAGTTAATAGGATGCCTACTGTAAGTAAGAAGAAAAGTTTAAATCCTTTCATATGTTATTGTGTTTTAAATGTTGTTGTAAATGTATGTAATAAAATATGACATTGTTAAACCATTTTTAAGTAATATTTTGTTAACTACTTTATTTTATAGTTATTTTGTAATTTAAATACACAACAGCACAAGATGGGTGATATAGAAGATAAGAAAATAGTATTGGCAGTAGATGAGAAGCCTAAAGTAGGACAGTGGATTCTATTGAGTGTCCAACATTTATTTGCGATGTTTGGAGCAACAGTTTTAGTTCCAACCTTGACAGGCATGAACCCTGCTATTGCATTAATATCGAGTGGTATTGGTACATTGGTTTTTATTTTTATCACTAGAGGAAAAGTACCTTCTTATTTAGGTTCTTCTTTTGCTTTTATAAACCCTATTATTGCAATGAAAGCTTTAGAAGCAGACCCCTCTTCTGGCATGCCAGTGGGTAGTTTTTTGGTAGGGAGCTTTCTTGTCGGAGTTGTTTATTCTTTAGTGGCACTACTAATTGCTAAGGCAGGAACTAATTGGTTAATGAAATTATTACCGCCTATTGTAGTTGGACCAGTTATTATGGTTATTGGTTTAGGACTAGCTAGTACAGCGATAGGAATGGTAACTAATAATCCTCAAGGAGAATATGACCTAACTTATGTTATGATTGGTTTAGTAACATTAGCTATAACGATTATTACAGCAATATTTACACGTGGTTTTCTTAGTGTTATTCCTGTACTAGTAGGTATTGTAGGAGGTTATTGTTTTTCTGCTATAATGGGAGTTGTGCATTTTGATAAAGTAATTGATGCTAATTGGTTTGAAGTGCCTAGTTTTATGGTGCCTTTTGTACATTATGAGCCTACTGTGTCATGGTATGTTATTTTATTGATGCTACCTGTAGCTATTGTTCCTATTGCAGAGCATATAGGGCATCAATTAGTATTGAGTAAAGTTATTGATAAAGATTTAATAAAAGATCCAGGACTTCATAAGAGTATGTTAGGTGATGGAGTAGCCACTATGTTAGCTTCATTAATAGGAGGACCACCTAATACTACTTATGGTGAAAATATTGGAGTATTAGCTATTACAAGAGCTTTTAGTATTTATATTTTTATGGGAGCAGCATGTTTTGCTATTCTATTTGGTTTTTGTGGTAAGATATCAGCTTTGTTAAGTACGATACCAGCACCTGTAATGGGAGGTGTTTCTATTCTTTTATTTGGTATTATAGCATCAAGTGGATTGCGTATGTTAGTTGAGAATGATGTAGATTTTAAGATAAAGAGAAACCTGATTATTTCATCAGTTATATTGATTATCGGTATCGGAGGAGCAGCTATTCATATAGGAGAATTATTCTCATTAGAAGGAATGGCATTGGCATCTATTATAGGGATAGTATTAAATATCGTATTACCTGGTAGAGTAGATGTAGACTTTGACGATATGTTTAGAAAATCTTAGTGCAGTTTTAGAGAAGTACATTTTTTGTTGTGGTGAGTTCTTTATATATTTAACTCAGAATACATTATAAAAAGATAAACGAAAAGTGATTGTACAATAATTATAACGTAGAATAGGTTTGTAGTATTTGTATAATGAGTATTCTAGATTTAAATATTGAATAAAGTAAGAGTATGAGTGAGAAGAATATCAAAAAGAAAGGATGGATATCTAATGCTATATTTATTATTGTATTAGGAGTTTTTTTATTTACTCCTTTAGGGGATAGTGTAAAGGTGTGGTTGAATAGGCTTGTGGCTATGAGTCCTAGCTTGGAGAATGTCGAAAATCAACAAACAGTGAGTTATGAGTCATGGCATTTAATTGATGAATATGGCCAGACTTTTGACTTAGACCAAACTAAAGGAAAAGTAGTCATCATTAACTTTTGGGCTACGTGGTGTCCTCCATGTTTAGCAGAGAAACCTAGTTTTCAAGAGCTTTATAACGATTATAGGGACAAAGTAGTTTTTCTTTTCGTCACTTCAGAATCTCCTGATAAAGTAAAGGCATTTAAAGAGAAACATCAGTATACTTTACCTATTTATTTTGAGCAGAATGCAGCTCCTGCTGTTTTGTTTTCAGAATCTATACCAGCTTCTTATGTAATAGATAAAAAAGGAAATATAGTAGTGCGAAAGTTCAGAGCAGCTGATTGGAATAGTTCTAAGTTTAGAGTTATGTTAGATGACTTATTGAAATAAAAATGAAATACAAAGAGATATAAAAAAAGTCCAGCTATTGCTGGACTTTTTCGTATATTAAGTTTACTATCTATTAATAGTAAGTATAACGTCTAACTTGAGCGATGTACTTCGCTAAGCGGATAACTTGGTGGCTATAACCATATTCGTTATCATACCATACATACATTACTACATTTTTACCATCTGCAGAAACGATAGTTGCTTTACTATCAAAGATAGATGGAGCAGATGTTCCTACGATATCAGATGATACTAATTCGTTATTGATAGAATATTTAATTTGCTCTACTAAGTCTCCGTTAAGAGCAGCTTTGCGCATTACTTCATTTAAATCTTCAACAGAAGTTTCTTTCTCAACTTCTAAGTTTAATACTACTAGTGATCCATTAGGAACTGGTACACGGATAGCATTAGAAGTAAGTTTACCAGCTAATGATGGTAATGCCTTAGCTACAGCACTTCCTGCACCTGTCTCAGTGATAACCATGTTTAATGCAGCAGCTCTACCACGACGGTATTTCTTGTGCATATTATCTACTAAGTTTTGGTCATTTGTGTATGCGTGGATAGTCTCTAAGTGTCCTTTTACTACACCGAAGTTATCTTCCATTACTTTTAAGATAGGAGTAATAGCATTCGTAGTACAAGAAGCAGCAGACCAGATATCTACTTGGTTTGGATCATACTCAGTGTGGTTAACACCGTGAACGATGTTTGGTACACCTTTTCCAGGAGCTGTCAATAATACTTTAGAAGCACCTTTAGAAGTTAAGTGACGTTTTAAATCTTCATCAGTTTTAAAAGCACCTGTATTATCGATGATTAAAGCATTCTCAATGTCATATTGAGTATAGTCAATGTCTTCTGGAGCATTAGCAGAAATCATGTGTACTGTAGTACCATTGATGATTAAAGCATTGTTCTCAGGATCAGCGATTACTGAACCTTCGAAGTCTCCATGTACTGAGTCATATTTAAGTAAAGAAGCACGTTTTTCTAAAAGAACTGCATCGTTTTTATCACGAGTTACAATAGCTCTTAAACGCATTTGTTGTCCTTTACCGATTTTGTTCATTAACTCTCTAGCTAATAAACGTCCGATACGTCCAAATCCGTAAAGTACTACGTCTTTAGGTACTAATTCTTCTGTTTCTTTAGCATCTTTTAATTTAGAAATAACAAAGTCTAAAGCATTGCTGTGCTTGTTGTCTTCTAAGTGATATTCATAAGTTAAACGACCGATATCGATTCTAGAAGGTGGTAAGTCAGCTCGTTGAATCGCTTCAGCTATTTCTACAGAATCAAAAATATTGATTGGTTTACCAACAAATTTTGCAGCATACTCGTGTAAGTTAATGATATCGCTAACGCTGCGGTCGATAAGTTGGTTACGGAACATTAATAGTTCAATAGACTTGTCATACCATAGGTCACTGATAATCTTAATAAACTCTACGCATGCTTTTCTACGATCTGCTTGAAAAGCTAATTCTTTCTCGTAAAGACTAGTATTTTTCATATATTAAATTGTGTTGTGATAAATTACTGCAAAAGTCTGTTTTTTTAATGAATTAATCAAGTTGTAAATTTTAAAATACTCTTTTTAGTGTATTTATTGGGTGAACCTTACGATTATATTAGTAAACGAAGATATTCTCCATTTTTATTCATTAAAGTGAGCTTTATTTTTTGATTTTGATTAATCTGAGAATTGATATTTTTAATTTGATTGATGTTAGAAACTTTGAAATCATTGATAGAAAGGAGAATACTGCCAATCAAATCATCTTCATATTTAGCAAAGTCCTTGTCTAATACCTTGGTTATTTTAAACCCGTAGTTGATGTTTAATTCTTCTTTTTCTGCTGAATCTAATTCTTGTATTTCTAGTCCTCTGAATTCTATTTTTCGCGGTTCATTTTTGCCTAATTTTACAGACGTATTGTGTTTATCATTCCCCCTTAAGTATTCTATTGCTACTGTATCCTTAGGGCGTTTAGTATTAATGATCGAGCGGAGATCTACAAAGGTCTTAATATCCTTATTATTAATCTTCGTGATAATGTCTCCAGTCTTTAATCCAGCCTGAGCTGCACCAGAGTTCGCTATAATATCTTGTATATAAAAACCAAATGTGGTAGTACTAATGTTTAGCTCTTTAACGATTTGAGGAGTTAATTCATATCCAGATACTCCTAGAGTAGCATTCTGTACATTTCCATATTCTAATAAATCCTCAACTATCTTACGCGTTACATTAGAGGGCACAGCAAAGGCGTAGCCTACATAAGCACCTGTGTTAGACGAGATCATGGTGTTAATACCGATTAACTCTCCCTTAGTATTCACTAAAGCACCTCCACTATTACCAGGATTGATAGCGGCATCTGTTTGTATAAAGGATTGAATGCTTGTCTTAGACAGATTACGTGCTTTAGCTGATACGATACCAGCTGTAACTGTAGAAGTTAAGTTATAAGGATTACCTACAGCGATAACCCATTCCCCTAGTTGAATATTGTCAGAATCTCCAAATACAATATAGGATAATTTTTCTTTTGGCTCTATTTTTAATAGCGCGATATCCATTTCTTTATCCGTACCGATTAGTCTTGCTTTATACGTTTCATTATTAGAGAGTGTCACTTCTAGTTCAGAGGCATTAGCAATCACGTGGTTGTTCGTGACGATATAGCCATCCTCTGTAATGATAACACCTGACCCTGTACCTATCTGAGGTTTTGGTGAAGGCTTATACCCATAGAATAGTTCCATAATAGGGTTAGAACGAGAAGATACATAACTTAGATTTTTGACGTGAACTACTGTATTTACTGTGTTTTCAGCAGCTTTAACGAAATCAATAGACGAATTAGGAATAATAGAAGACTTAGTAGTAGACAGTGCAGACGGTATCTCCTCTAATTTAGTTAGCTCTGCATCATTTTGATTTTCAAAAAAATACTTATAACCAGCCAGTGTCATACTACCACTTAATAAACAAATTAAAAAAATACCTAAGATCTTTTTCATATATAAATCTATTAATTAAATAAAACTAAAATTACTAAATAAAAATTTGAACAAAATGATGTTTAACCATCACTTAACACCGTGTTTTAACATACATTATTTGTATTTTTACCACTTTAAGTAAGATTAGCTATATGTTGAGATTTTATAAGTATCAAGGGACTGGTAACGATTTCGTAATGATAGATAACCGCACTGGCTTTTTTCCAAAAGAAGATACAGAATTAGTGGCACACTTATGTCATAGACGCTTTGGAATAGGGGGAGACGGTTTGATTTTGTTAGAAGAAGCTGAAGGATATGATTTTAGAATGGTCTATTATAATGCCGATGGAAGTGAGAGTACCATGTGTGGTAATGGAGGTAGATGTCTAGTGGCCTTTGCAAAACAATTAAAAATAATTAATGACAATTGCCGTTTTATAGCTATAGATGGAGAACATACAGCTACGATTAGTAGTGATGGAGTAGTATCTCTACAGATGATCAATGTGTCAGGGATAGAGATAGAGAAGTCATATAGCTTTTTAAATACGGGATCACCTCATCATGTACAGGTAGTGAGAGATCTAGGTAACTATGATGTATTCGGTATAGGACAAGAGATAAGAGAAAGCGAATTATATGCACCAGGAGGTACTAATGTAAACTTCGTAGAGCAGGAAGGTCCTAATCATTTCAGAATACGTACATTCGAGAGAGGGGTAGAAGATGAGACGTTATCTTGTGGTACAGGTGCTACAGCAGTAGCGATATCGATGTATGCTCAAGGGAAGTGTGATCATAACGAAGTGAAGATAGATGTAGAGGGAGGTAGTCTGACGATTAGTTTTGATACAGATGATCGTATTAGTTATAGAAATGTAGTATTAAGCGGACCAGCCAAACTAGTGTTTGAAGGGACAATAGAAATATAAAAAAGATGTTACATATTCGTGGGAATGCTATATTTTTACGTGCTTTAGAGCCAGAAGATTTAGAGTTTATCTATCAGATAGAGAATGACATTGATCTATGGGAAGTTAGTAATACGGTGACACCTTATAGCCGCTTCTTGATTAGACAGTATTTAGAGAATGCTCATCTTGATATCTATGAAGTAAAGCAGTTGAGATTAGTTATCTGTGATATAGATACAGAACAGGCATTAGGGTTGATCGATTTATTTGAATTTGACCCTAAGAACAATAGAGCTGGTGTAGGTATTGTAATCCAACATCCAGAAGATAGAGGAAAAGGAGCAGGAGCAGAAGCATTAGAATTAGTTATTAATTATGGCAAAGAAGTATTAGGTTTGCACCAGCTGTATGCTAATATTTCGGTAGATAATTATCCTAGCCAACAACTGTTTTTAAAGTACGGTTTTAAGCTAGTAGGTATAAAAAAAGATTGGGAAAGAGTTGGCGGAGTTTATAAAGACGAAGCGTTGTATCAATTATTATTTTAAATAAAATTATGAAATTAAAAAACATCTTAGTTATTCTAGTTGTTCTTGGGGGATTTGGACTATTAGGATATTTGTATATATGGTATGGGAAGGCATTTTCGCCTAATTTAAAAGGATGGGATGAAGAACAGTTTATCTACATTAAGCAAGAAGACAACTTTCATTCTGTACTGAAGATATTAGAGCCTTACCTAAATGATAAGGATGGTTTTGTAGAAATAGCAGAACAGCGCAGTTATCCGTCTAATGTATTCAGTGGTCGTTTTAAACTTAGAAATGGGATGAATACCTATGACATCATCGAGGCACTTAGAAAGAATGTACCTGTGCGTCTAACGTATAATAATCTTGAGCGTATAGAAGATTTCGCAGGAAGGTTAGGTTCTATGTTTGAGACGGATAGTATAGGATTCTTAGAGACGTTCTACGAACCTAGTTTCTTAGAAGAAAACGGATTTACTAAAGAGAGTGTATTAGTATGTTTCTTACCTGAGACGTATGAATTCTATTGGAATGTAAGCCCTTTGAAAATTCGCAATAAGATGCATAAAGAGTATATCCGCTTCTGGAACGCTGAACGTCAAGAGAAAGCAAAAGCTCTAGGGTTAACACCTGTAGAGGTATCTATCTTAGCGTCTATTGTTCAGAAAGAAACGAGTAAAGCAGACGAGAAAGAAAGAGTAGCAGGAGTATACCTAAACAGAATTAAGTTAGGAATGCCACTACAAGCAGATCCTACAGTAGTATATGCTAAGAAATTATATACTAATGATTTTAAACAAGTGATCAAAAGAG
This sequence comes from Myroides odoratimimus, assembly GCF_038039805.1. GTDB lineage: Bacteria > Bacteroidota > Bacteroidia > Flavobacteriales > Flavobacteriaceae > Flavobacterium > Flavobacterium odoratimimum_B. The sequence continues at coordinate 100,683 of NZ_JBBPHK010000007.1, read as the reverse complement.
TGTACCTAAAGGATACTCAGATACCATCACCTTATAATACGTATCAGAATACAGGATTACCTCCTGGGCCTATCTTTATGTCAGATCAGTCTAGTATAGATGCGGTATTGAATGCAGAGAAGCACGATTATGTATATTTTTGTGCGAGTGTAGATAGATTAGGATATCATGAGTTTGCGGTGACGTTAGCTCAGCATAATGCTAATAGTAGAAAGTATAGTGCATGGCTAAACCAAGCAGGTATAAATTAAAAAAATAAAAGAAGTAAGCTGTCTAATTTTAGACAGCTTTTTTTAACTTTATATATTATTAGCATGGTATATTTATAATTTGTAGGGATTCATTGAGCTAGTAGTTAACTCTTACTGTTGGTGCTGTTTTGTATGAAATGAGTCCGTATTGAGTCCGTTATCAGTCCGTATTGAGTCCGTTAAATCGCATAAAGTAACGGAGTGAATACAGAGATGCGATATAGGTACTAATAAGGTATTCGCAATCTAGGTGAAACTAGATTAGAAGCTAAGTAGAATAAGTATAATAGAAAAGGCTGTCCACGGACAGCCTTTTTTGGTATTGATTATAAGAGTATAAATGTGGAATACTATTTCCATCCACCACCAAGAGCTTGGTATAGTTTTACTCTCGAAATTAGTTTGTTCAGTTTTAGTTTGTTTAGGTTTAGCTCACTATCTAGCATATTCTTTTGTGCATTGATAATCTCGATGTAGTTTGCATATCCACTGTTAAACAGTAAGTTAGATTGTTTTACACCTAGTCTAGAAGTAGCTACTTGCTCTTCGGCTATCTCTATCTGTTCTTTTACTGTCTCTAGTGTGATTAAAGCATCAGATACTTCTGTAATAGCTGTATAGACAGACTTCTGAAGATCTATTTCTGCTTTTTCTCTTTCTATTTTAGCTACTTCATAATCTGTTTTTAGTTTTCGCTTATTAAATAGAGGGGCAGCTACATCACCTATTAATCCACCAAACAAAGAACCTGGTATATTAAACCAATTCTTACCTAACATACTATTTAATCCCCCTGTTACATCTATCGTAAGAGAAGGGTATCTACTCGTCTGTGCTACACCTACTCTAGCATTACTCGCTTTTAAAGCTAGTTCTGCTTGTTGTACATCAGGACGCTGACTCACTAAGTATAGTGGTACTCCTGTTGTAAGTGTCTCTTGATAGTTGACATCAGCTAGTTTAGTATCTCGTTCGATAGCATCAGGTAGCTGTCCAGTAAGTAGGGATAATGCGTTCTCTTGGACTGCTATTTGCTGTTTTAGAGAAGGGATTAATGCCTTTGCTACTAACATTTGGTTACGCGTTTGTTGAATAGCAAGAGAGGTGGTTTGTCCAGCATCTCGTTGTAGTTCAACTATCTTTAGCGTATTCTTCGTTAATTCATAGTTAGACTGGGCTACTTCCATCTGCGCATCTAGCAGTAGTAAGTTATAATATCCTTCTGCTATATTAGCGATTAGAGCAGTCTGTACAGCCTTACGAGCTTCGTGAGTCTGTAGATAGTTCGCCAGAGCCTCTGCACTCATACTCTTCATCTTTCCCCATACGTCTAATTCCCAGCTTATACTAAGAGAAGAGACATATTGAGCAGAGTTTACATACATATTCTTAGGAGCTTCTTTTCCTTTATTTTCATAGTACTTACTAGCAGCTGATCCATAGTAATTAGAAGAGCGGTACTGATAGGCTACATTACCAAGTGTCATATCTACTGAAGGCAACCATTCTAGTTTAGCTTGTCTAGCCTTTTGGTCAGCTATTTCGATATTCTTTATAGCATTAGCGATGTCGAAGTTGTGTTCTAATCCACTGTTGATTAATTCGATCAACTTGTCGTCTTCAAAGAACGTTTTCCAATCGATATCTGCTATTCCTACTGAGTCTCTGGTACTGTTGATAGAATCTAGCTGACCTCTATACTGTTCTGGTAATTGAAACTCAGGTGCTTTATAGTTAGACTGTGGAGCACAAGAATGTAAGGCTAAAGCTGCGGAAACCACCGATACATATAAAGTGCTTGTTATAATTCTTTTTGTGTTCATGGTTTCTATCTTTTATTCATTAGTAAGTTTAGATTTAAGTTTTTCGTCCCAAGTCTGGAAGATATAGAATAGTACTGGGATAATAAATATACCCGCAATTACTCCAAATATCATACCACCAGCAGCACTGAAGCTGATAGAGTGGTTTCCTTGAGCCGATGGTCCTACTGTAAACATCAGTGGTACTAGACCTGCTACGAAAGCAAATGATGTCATTAGGATAGGTCTTAGACGCATTTTAGCTCCTTCCACGGCAGCATCGAATATCGACAATCCGTTTTTGCGTTGTTGTAGAGCGAACTCTACGATAAGGATGGCATTCTTCGCTAATAACCCGATCAACATAATCAATCCTACTTGTACATAGATATTGTTTTGTAATCCTGCTAGATTAACGAATAGGGCTACCCCTAATAATCCTGTAGGTACAGTCAATAGAATCGCTACTGGTAATAAGTAACTCTCATACTGAGCACATAATAAGAAGTACACAAAGATGATACTTAGCCCAAAGATGATAATCGCTTGGTTACCCGAATCTTTTTCTTCTAATGACATACCTGTGTACTCATAAGAGTAGTTACCAGGTAGCTGTTCTGTTACTTCTTCTATCGCTTTCATCGCATCTCCTGTACTATATCCTGGTGCAGGGTTAGCTTTGATAGAGATAGAGTTATATAAGTTATATCTAGTCACGGTCTCTGGACCTAATACTTTCTTCAGTTTAATCAAGGTATTAGCAGGTAGCATTTCTCCATCTTTATTCTTTACATAGATAGAAGAGAAGGACTGTGGACTCTCTCTAAATGGAATGTCAGCCTGCATATATACACGGTACGTTCTACCGAATCTATTAAAGTCTCCTGCTTTTACACGACCATAGTAGTTCTTGATAGTAGTCATAAGGTCTTTTACACTTACACCTAATGATTTTGCTTTTACATAATCGATCTCAAGTAAATACTGAGGATAGTTTGCTTTAAATGAAGTAAAGGCATTAGATATTTCTTCTCTGTCATTTAATTGTTTGATTACCTCATCACTCACTTGGTTGAATTCTGTAAATCCACCTCCCATACGATCTTGTAACACGAACTCAATTCCTCCGAAATCACCAAAACCAGAAATAGTAGGTCTAGGGAATACGTTAAAAGAAGCCTCGTGTATCTGTGATAAATCGCCTTGTATCTCTGCGATAATCTTGTCTATATTCTTTACTTTACCTCTTTCTTTATACGGTTTAAGGTTAATGTACCCAACTGCAAATGATGGACTGGCATTACCGTCTATCGTATTATATCCTGAGATAGCTGTCATCCCTTCGATATCTGTACGTTGTTTTAAGATACTATCTGCTTTTGCTAATACTACCTTAGTACGCGCTAATGAAGCCCCTGGAGGCATCGCTAGAGAGTAGGTGATATAACTGTCATCTTCTCTAGGGATAAATGAAGAAGGGGTCTTGTATAAATATAAAACTCCAACTCCTATGATTAGGGCTAATCCTGCGATAGCTACCTTCTTGTTAGTAATTAACTTCTTGATCGTTACGACATACTTTTCTGTAAAACTGTCAAATGCAGTATTAAATGCAAAGAAGAATCTATTGCGCACTCTCTTAAATCCTGTTTGAGGTTTCTGAGCAGCATATTCTTCTCCTGATGGTTGCTTTAAAAATAAAGCACATAGTGCAGGACTCAGCGTCAAGGCATTCACAGCAGAAATAAGAATAGCGAAGGCTAGGGTATAGGCGAACTGCTTATAGAATATCCCTGCAGGCCCTTGCATAAATCCTACAGGTAAGAATACTGCCGACATGACTAACGTAATAGAGATAATAGCTCTCGTAATCTCGTTCATCGTCGTGATCGTCGCTTCTTTTGCCTTCATTCCTGTATGATGCATCTTCTCGTGTATGGCTTCCACTACTACGATGGCATCATCCACCACGATACCGATGGCTAGTACTAAGGCAAACATGGTCAATATATTAATAGAGAAGCCCATTAAATAAATAAAGAACAAAGTACCTACTAGCGAGATAGGAATAGCAATAACTGGAATAATCGTAGAACGGAAATCCTGTAAGAACAAGTAAACAATGATAAACACTAAGAAGAATGCTTCGAATAGTGTACTTCTTACTTGGCTAATAGATTCGTCTATCTGTGCTTTTACAGAATAGCTAATATCGTAGTGAACTCCTTGTGGGAATGATTTAGACAGTCTCTCTAATGTTTTTCTTACTGCGATATCGATATCACGTGCGTTAGAACCATTGGTCTGTGTAATATTCATCGTTAGACCAGGGTACCCGTTCACACTGTTATCACTACCTACGTTAGATGCTCCGAACTCTACTCTGGCTACATCTTTTAGCAGTAGAACAGAACCGTCTTTATTGGTTTTAATAACGATGTTCTCATATTGTTCAGGTAAGTTAAATCTCCCTTTGTGCTTTAAAGCAGTCTCAAAGGCTTCATCAGATGTCTCTCCAAAACTACCTGGTGCAATCTCAAAGTTTTGATCTTTGATCGCACTGATGACATCTTGTGGAGTTAAACTATATAAGGCAAGCTTATCAGGGTTTAACCAAGTTCTCATAGAGTAGTCACGAGCACCAATACGGCTTACAGAAGCTACTCCAGGTACACGAAGTAATTCACGGTTAATATTAATCTGCGTATAAGCTTGTAAGAAAGTTTCGTCATATACTTCTTCTGGGTGATCACTGTAGAAGTTGATCGTCATAATGTTACCACTAAGACGAGGAGTCACAGATATACCGTTCTCATTCACTTCTGATGGAAGATCACCAGCAGCTTTACTTACTCTGTTCTGTACGTTTACCGCAGCTTGATCAGGGTCAGTACCAGCTTTAAAGAATACGTTGATTGTTCCTGATCCACTGTTACTCGCTTTAGAGCTAATATAGGTCATATTGTCTACCCCGTTAATAGATTCTTCTATCGGAAGTAAAACACTCTGAGCAACAGTCTCCGCATTGGCTCCAGGGTAAGAAGTTGATACACTTACACTAGGAGGTGCAATCTCTGGGAACCTTGTAATTGGCAGTAAGGTTAGCCCTACTAGTCCTAGTAACACAAACATAATTGAGATTACAGTGGCTAATATGGGGCGTTCTATAATGGCTTTTAACATATTAAATTGTTTTGTAAGGCGAGTACAAATACTCTAAATTCTGTTTTTGTCTTTTGAATAGGGCTTTGTTTAGTTTAAAGGTTTTACATACATTCCTTCAGTAAGTTTATCAAAACCAGTTTTGATAATTCTGTCTCCGATATGTAATCCTTCAGACACGATAAAGTTATTTCCTGACACTCCATTTAATTCGATAGACTGTAACTTTACTTTGTCTTCCTTATCTAAGATATAAACGAAAGTCTTGTCTTGGATAGAAGTAGTTACTTCTTGTGGAATTAAAATAACACGAGGATTTGTTTCTTTTAGTTTGATAGTTCCCGTATTACCTGATCTCATTACGTCTTTAGAGTTTGGGAACGACGCTCTTAAAGAAATAGAACCTGTTGTTCTGTTTACTTGTCCATTGATCATGTCTACTTTCCCTTTCTCAGGGTATTCGTGTCCATCTGCTAAGATTAGAGAAACGTCTGGTAAGTAATGACCATTACTGATACTAGCAGTATCTGTTTTCTTATTGTCTTTGCTAAAGTATAAGAAGTCAGACTCACTCATCCCGAAGTACACATATACTTCACTCACGTCTGATAATACAGTTAGAGGTTCTTTATCTCCTTTAGACACTAAGTTACCGATACGCTTAGGCATACGTCCGATGTATCCACTTACAGGTGCTTTTATAATAGTATAGTCAAGACTAATCTTAGCACTATTAACAGCAGCAGTAGCTTTAGCCAAAGAGGCTTTAGCGATGTCATAGTTAGACTTCGCTGTTTCTAATTGTACTTGAGCGATAACCTCATTATCGATAAGCGGTTTTAGACGATCTATTTCTAGCTTTGCGTTTTTAAGCTTTGCTTTTTCTACATTCTCTGTAGCGATCATATTGTTCAAGACTTCTTGGTAAGGTAGTGGATCGATTTGAAATAAAGGTTGTCCTTCTTTTACAAAAGCACCTTCATCTACGAAAATCTTCTCAAGTATACCTTCTACCTGAGGTCTGATTTCCACGTTTACTTTTCCCTCTATATTTCCTATATAATCTTTGATTGTAATTGCAGTTGTTGTATCTACTTTTATGATAGGTAAGGCTAAAGCATTTTCTTTAGGATCTAGTGTTTTAGATGAACCTATATTGCAGCTGTTAATTCCTATCAATGTACCAAACATAATCAACGCTGAAAATGCTACTAAAACTGTTTTTCTACTTGTAATCATAATTCTTTAAATACTATTTGTTGTTGTAGGTGAGAGTCTATCTCCACAATAACCTTACTCAATACTAATGCCAAAAAGACTTTATTTATAATTAAAAACTAATTTAATGAATTTAAATGTTTGATTTGTAGGTTTTTGTGTTTGATTTGTATTATTGAGTAATAGTTGTTATTGTTTAAATTTAGCTAATCTTATTTATAAAAGTTGTTGCTTTTTGTGGTATCGCTCCACATATTGGCAAAGATAACGTTTTTAGAATAGTAAGAAATAGCTTAAATTATTAAGTAAACATTAATTAATACTCATAAATTATGTTAATAAAGGTGTTTGGGAGTGCTGTATTTGGAATCGAAGCTACAACTATTACAGTAGAGGTACACATAGATGGAGGAGTAGGATATCACTTAGTAGGGCTACCTGATAATGCGATAAAAGAGAGTAGCTATAGGATAGCAGCAGCATTGAAGAATAATAGTTATAAGTTCCCAGGAAGGAAGATAACGATTAACTTAGCACCTGCAAATTTGCGCAAGGAAGGTTCTGCTTATGACCTAGTGATTGCTATAGGTATATTGGCAGCTTCTAATCAGATGTCATTACAAGAAGAGTTGTCAGATTATATTATTATGGGGGAGCTATCTCTAGATGGTACTGTACAGTGCATTAATGGAGCACTCCCTATCGCTATAAAGGCAAAAGAAGAGGGGTATAAAGGAATTATAATTCCAAAAGAGAATGAGAAGGAAGCCGCTATAGTAGAAGGATTAGAGGTATATGGTGTCAGTAATATAAAGGAAGTAATAGACTTCTTAGAGGGAAAGGGAGAGTTAGTACCTGTGGAGTTAGACTTCGCTGAGATGTTTAGTGAAGAGTCTGAGCATCATTTAGAGATAGACTTTAAGGATGTGAAGGGACAAGAGAGTATTAAGAGAGCCATGGAGATAGCTGCAGCTGGTGGGCATAATATTATCTTAATAGGACCTCCAGGTTCTGGAAAAACAATGCTCGCTAAAAGACTCCCTAGTATATTACCTCCGATGACGTTAGAAGAGGCATTAGAGACAACTAAAATTCACAGTGTAGTAGGGAAGGCCAAAGACTGTGGACTGATGAGGGCTAGGCCTTTTAGAAGTCCTCATCACACTGCGTCCTCTGTATCTCTAGTAGGAGGGGGAAGTTATCCACAACCTGGTGAAATATCTCTAGCACATAATGGTGTACTCTTTCTAGATGAGTTGCCTGAGTTTAAAAGAGAGGTACTAGAAGTGATGAGACAACCACTAGAAGATAGAGAGGTGACTATCTCACGAGCAAAGTTTACGATAACGTACCCTTCTTCGTTTATGTTGGTCGCGAGTATGAACCCTAGTCCAAGTGGTTATTTTAATGATCCAAATGCACCAGTTAAATCTACACCATTAGAGATGCAACGTTATTTAAGCAAGGTATCTGGACCACTGCTAGATCGAATAGATATACATATCGAGGTAAACCCTGTGCCCTTTGAAAAATTGTCAGATAAACAATTGTCAGAACCAAGTAATGATATTAGGGAACGGGTAGTAGCGGCGAGAAAAGTGCAATTAGAAAGATTTAAACTTCACAATGGAGTTCATTATAATGCTCAGATGTCTACTGCGCTTCTTAGGAAATACTGTGCGCTGCAAGAAGATTCGCTAAACTTGTTAAAGACTGCGATGGATAAGCTGAATCTATCTGCGAGAGCGTATGATAGGATATTAAAAGTATCTCGTACAATAGCAGATTTAGATAAGTCAGAAAATATAAAGCCCCAGCATATAGCTGAGGCAATACAATATCGTAGTCTAGATAGAGAAGGATGGTTAGGTTAGTACCATTAATTCTCTTCTAGGTTATATCCTATAACTTGTTTATACAATACAAAGTATACTGCGAATAAATATGGTAAGACAAATAGAATACCAATAACAAAAAATAGTAAACCACTAATTAAAAAAAAGTAATTCAGTATAATGGTTAGGATGATAGGTATAGGTTGTTTATTCACTACCATAATACTATTCTTTATCGCTGTAATAGGTTTCTGGTGTCCAAAGATAATTAAGGGAATAGTGAATATGGTCAAGGTACTAATGATCCAGTTAATAGCCATAGAAACCATTTCAAGGTTTTGTAACTTTAAAGGAATAGTAATTGCCATAAAGACAAGTGATATCAATAATTGTGATATAAAGATATAGAGCCCTTTTATATTAAAGAAGTACTTAAATGCATTAAAGAAAGAAGGAACTTCATTTAAATGTACTTGTGCATTTAATTTATAAAAACCACCTATAAGGATACTCCCTAGAGCACTAAATACAGCAAATGATATAAGATAGTAATAGAAAAAAGGAGGTTCTGTTAACTGCCTAGTCATCTCCTGAATTTGTTCTTGGAGAACATCTTGGTTAGGATCTAATGTAACGAACTGACTTAATATCATAGAACCTAGTAATGTAGCTGCAAAAAAGGTTAGTAATAAAGTTGTAATTACTAATAAGAATGTTTTTCTGTAGTAATTAAATGCTTCACTCATTACCTGAAATGGAGCTAATGCAAAACTATTCTGTTTAATATTGTCTAGTATATCTTTTAAATTTGTCATAAGGATAGGCTCTTAAGAAGAGTCTTTTTAAATGTCTATAAATATTAGTTTGTCTGTGATAGGGTGAAGCTATCGGATAAAGTCAAAAGTATTTCCTTGTTTGATATCCGCAGTTTCGAATCCTTTCATGAACCACTCTTTTCTCTGTTTTGAACTACCATGTGTGAACGAGTCAGGGTTTACTTGACCTGTTACTCTTTTTTGTATTGCGTCATCCCCTACAGCTTGAGCAGCACTTAAGGCAATATCAATATCTTTAGCGTCTAAATATTTTTGGTTATACTTAGCCCATACACCAGCGTAGAAGTCTGCTTGAAGCTCTAAACCAACAGATAGTTTATTTGCTTCTTTCTTACTCATACTTTGTTGAGCTTGGTGTACTTTACTATTGGTACCTAATAGAGTCTGTACATGATGACCTACTTCATGGGCGATAACATAAGCAATAGCAAAGTTACCTCTCTCAGCTCCAAAGCGAGTGTGTAGTTCTTCAAAAAATCGCAAGTCCATATATACTGTTTCATCAGCAGGGCAGTAGAAAGGACCTACCTCAGCAGTGGCGCTACCACATTGTGTATTGACTTTATCATCGAATAGTTCCATCTTAGGCTCGCGGTATTGCATTCCATTTTCTTTAAATATCTTATGCCATACATCTTCAGTATCAGCAAACATTACAGCTACCATCTTACCCATCTCAACTTCTTCCTGTGATAGGTTTCTAGTTTCTACTTGTTCTGTCTGTTGACCTTCACCCATTTGTTCTAATACAGGAGCTATTTGTTTTCCTGTCTCTCCTCCAAATAGGTATAGCAACATCGCTATAATACCAATTAAACCACCTCCGATAGCTGTTTTTCCAGCTGAAGATTTACCTCTATTGTCAGTAACGTTTTTACTTTCGCGTCTACCTTCCCATTTCATAATGAAAAATTTTTATTGCAAAAATAGGAAAAATAGAGCAGTGTATGTCAATATATGAGAATATTGCTAGAAGAGCGAGTGTTTTAAAACAAAACACCCCTTTCTAATTATTTTAGAAAGAGGTGATCTTTATGTAACTTTATCTTATTAGAATGTATAGGCTAAACTAAGTTTGAATGATAGTGGAGTAGTAGCTCTCCACCCATAGTGTGTATATCCCCATGCACCAGGGAAGTGACCTACATAATTATATCTATCTGTGATATTATTAACTATTAGGTTGAATGCATAGTTGTTCTTTTTATAAGATACTCCTCCATCAAGTGTAAAGTAGTCATCTGGTAAGAACTTCTTAGCCTGAACAGGAGCTTGAGAACGGTCTTTTTGGTATTGGTACCCAAGGGAGAAACCTAAACCTTCAAATGTACCTGATTGCACTCTATAAGTAAGCCATGCATTAGTACTGTGCTTGGCAGTTCCTGGTAATAGTTGTCCTTTTTTAGCAGGATTATTATCTTTCGTTATCTTAGCATCAGTATAAGCATAGTTCATTGTCAAGGTTAAACCATCTGTAATGTGTCCATTTAAGTCAAACTCTACCCCTTTAGATGTAGCTTTACCACTCTGTACCATGATTTGATTATTGGCAGAGGCATCACGTGGGGTTAGGATGTTTGTCTTATCTACTTGATAGAAAGCTAATGAAGTAAATAGTTTTTTATCAAACCATGTTTTCTTTAACCCAAATTCTTTATTCGTTCCTTTAGAAGGATCAGCAGTTTTGTTGTTTTCTAATTGGCCAACTTGTTCTTGGAAGCTCTGATCATATAAAGCATAAGCTGAGAATGATGGGGAGATATTATAGGTGATACTAAAACGAGGAGTATACGCTTGATTCTTTACTACATCTCCATTAGAAGCACTTGTCGTTTTCTCTGTTGAGGTGTAGCGTACGCCAAGTCCTAATCTAAGCTTCTCGTCTAGTAATAGTAACTCATCTTGTACATATAAAGAGATATAGCTGTACTCTTGAATATTACCGGCTGCTCTTTCTCTTAATGAACGAGAACGGTCATATGTAGGAATATCTTTTTTAGTAAGTTTACCATACACTGGATTGTAGATATTGAATAAAGGACCTACAGGAATAGCATTTCCTTTAGCATCAGAAACAAGAGACCAGTCTGCCATATGCTCTTTTTGTCCCATATCTAGACCAAATAGCACATTGTTTTTAATCTTATCTGTGATATTAAATTTACCATTCATATAGACTTGACCAACCTTAGCTGAGTTATACGCATCGTTTACAGAAAGTGCTCTTTGTACATTACCTTTATCGTCTATAGAGTTATAGATAGAATATAAACTCTCTCCTTCCATAGTAGCTTCTACATAACCTAGTTTGGCTGTCAGGTTCCAATCGTCACTTAGTCTGTGATTAAGATTAATGAATACATTGTGTTCTTTAATCATAGTAGGATCTACAATAGGATCAGTGAATGTGAATTTGCGAGGAAGTTCTTTAAACTCCTTTTTAGAATAAGCATATTTAGAGAATCCACCTTCAAACTCATTAGAGTTGAATATATATTCAAAGGTAATATTGGTATCTTCACTAATATTGTATTTTAATGAAGGTGCTAATGATAAGTAGTTATTTTTATTATACAATTGGAATGAGCTAGCTTTTGTTGCCATTCCGTTAATACGGAACAATAGTTTCTCATCTTTTGTCAGTTTAGTATCTAGATCTACTTCTGCACGATATAGATTATAGCTACCTAAAATAGTCTTAACTGTCGTTTTGTTACTACCTGTCGGCTTTTTGGTTACGATATTATAAAAACCACCTGGCTGTGTGTTTCCCATCATAAAACCTGCTGGCCCTTTTACAAATTCGACACGCTCTATAAAAGTATTGTCTTCTCTAATGGGACCAAAACTTCCTGAGATATCCATACCATTTCTCAGATTACTAGCGCCATAACCACGTACATATATACCAGCACTTGCTTGCTCTTGATGTAATACCGATCTTACACCGCTGACATTTTGAGCAATAGCATCACTCATGGTCATACTAATCTGGTCGTCCATTAGCCCTTTATCAATCACTTGGATGTTTTGTGGTACATCTAATAGGTTAGCTGCTGTTCGCAAGGAAGAAGAAGAACGGATATTTTTGTTTGTATTAATCACTACTGCCTCTAGAGTTTCATTGTTATCATCAAATAACATGAAATCTTTTGTGATAGTTTGATTCGCAGGTATTACTATACTGTCTTTTGTAATAGTATTTCTGTATTGGAGAGTGATAAGATATTTACCAGATTCTATATTTTCTAGTATATAATATCCATTGTTATCTGTAATGGTTTTAAATAAATTATCGTTTAAAGTAATTGTGGTTCCTGTCAATTTCTCCTGAGTATGACTAACAACAGTTCCTTTAATATTCCCTTTTTCTTGAGAATAGGTGCTTATATTGATCAAAAGTAGACCGCTAAGTAATAATTTATGACTTGTGTTGATTAAAAAAAATCTTTTCATCTGATACTTAATTTAGATTGAATAAATTTGAATGCGGAAACAAAAGTAAATTCTATATCATGGAATGACTTAGCCAAAAGGGAGTAAAAATTAGCAGTTTAGTAATCAATAGGTAGTTTTATGAGAAAAGGTGATCAAATCGTTGAGTTTTTTGAGTTAGAGAATATGGTAACTAATGAGATGTATCAGAGTAAAAAGGAATTAGTAAATGACTCAGGTACTTTTGTGACTTATCATATCTTTGATTCTGCTGATATTATTATTCGACAGTATTATCTGAAGTATACACAAGATTTTGCCTTGCACTATGTTTTTGAAGAAATAGAGTATGTAGAGCTAAGCTTCTTTTTCGGGAAGCATATCGTCAGAGATGTAATTAATGGAACACCTAATAAGTATTTACCTTTTCACTGTTATTTGTCTTATTTAAGCACAGGTTCTACAGCAGATGTTATATTTGAAAAAGATGCTGTGTATGAACATTTAGATATCTATCTACCTTTAGACTTTTTTAATGAATGGAGTCAGCAAGATGAGACTATAGCGGAATTTACTACTGCGATAAAGAATGACCAGACCTGTAGATTAATTAAGGATATTAAACTGACACAAGAACTTTTAGTATTACTAAATGAAATCAAAACATGTAGTTATAAAGGGATGGCAAAAGAGATGTATACAAAAGGAAAAGTGTTAGAGGTGATATCCGTGTTATTACATGAGCGAGAGGCGGGAATAGAGGAGTGCTCTAAGTTACAGTTAGGGGTAAAGCTGACACCAGAAGATGAACTAATACTATCTAATATAAAAGAATTTATAGATCTTAATTACCGTGAGTTTTATACTACTGAAGAGCTGTCTAAGCTATTCTTTATGAATGAATATAAACTAAAGAAAGGATTTAAACATTTATACAATCTAGGACTATTCGAATATGCTCAACATAGACGTATGAATATTGCTATACAGAAGTTAGAAGAAGCACATCATACTATTGCAGAGATAGCTTTTGACTTAGGCTATTCTTCTTCTGTAGCCTTTTCTAAAGCTTTTAAGAAGCACTTTGGGTATCCTCCTAAGAGATTTCATTTAACCTAGTAATACTAATTAAAAAAGACGGAATACTTATAGTGAAGTATTCCGTCTTTCTAATATTATAAACGAAACTACGGATTATGCCATAGTAGTGAAAACGTTTTGTACGTCGTCATCTTCTTCGATTTTGTCTAATAATTTTTCTACGTCAGCTATTTCTTCTTCAGAAAGTTCTTTTGTTACTTGTGGTATTCTATCGAATCCAGAAGATAAAATCTCAATTCCTCTACCCTCTAATTCTTTTTGGATAGATCCGAAGCTTTCAAAAGGAGCATAAATCATTACACCATCTTCATCTTCAAAGATCTCATCAATACCAAAATCAATTAATTCTAATTCGAACTCTTCTAAATCTCTACCTTCTTCTGCAGGGATTCTGAAGTTACATGTATGGTCAAACATAAACTCAACAGAACCTTGTGTACCTAAAGTACCATTGCATTTATTGAAGTAACTTCTAATGTTTGCAACAGTTCTATTATTATTATCTGTAGCACATTCGATTAAGAAAGCGATACCGTGAGGTCCGTATCCTTCGAATATTACTTCTTTATAGTTTTCAGTATCTTTATCAGTAGCACGTTTAATGGCACGCTCTACGTTATCTTTAGGCATATTAGCTGCCTTAGCATTTTGTATTACGGCACGAAGGCGAGCATTAGCCTCGGGATTAGGTCCACCTTCTTTTACAGCCATTACGATATCCTTACCAATTCTTGTAAACGTTTTTGCCATAGCAGACCAACGTTTTAGCTTACGTCCTTTTCTAAATTCAAACGCTCTTCCCATAATAATTTGTTACTTAATTTTATAAATGCAAAAATAACTCATTATTCAAATATATCATAAAAAAAAAGGGAGCTTATTTTTAAGCTCCCTATTCTTTTGTCTTATTTTTTATAAAAAGGTGTTTTTACCACTTTTGCTTCAACATCATTCTTACGAATACGGATGAATATTTGGCTTCCTTCAGCAGCTAGTGCTACAGGTACATATCCCATACCGATTCCTTTACCTAATGAAGGAGATTGAGTACCAGAAGTCACTTTTCCGATTACGTTACCTTCAGCATCTACGATTTCGTAGTCATGTCTAGGAATACCTTTACCTACTAATTCGAATCCAATCAATCTATTCTTGATACCTGCTTCTTTTTCAGCTTTTAAATTATCTGAGTTGATAAAGTCTTTTGTGAACTTCGTTACCCATCCTAATCCAGCTTCTAATGGAGAGATTTCATCGTTTAGTTCATTACCGTATAAGCAGTATCCCATCTCTAGGCGTAATGTATCACGAGCAGCTAATCCGATCGGTTTGATTCCCCAGTTAGCACCCGCTTCGAATACTTTGTTCCATACTGTTTCTACATCTTCATTTTTAACGTAAACTTCAAAACCACCTGAACCAGTATATCCAGTAGCAGAGATTACTACGTCTTTTACTCCAGCGAAAGTATCAATTACAAAGTTGTAAAATTTGATATCAGCTAAGTTAACTTCAGTTAAGCTTTGCATAGACTCGATAGCTTTAGGCCCTTGTATAGCTAAGATAGAGTAGCCATCAGATAGGTTTTCTAATGTCGCATTCATATCATTGTGAGAGCTTACCCAGTTCCAGTCTTTCTCAATATTTGATGCATTTACTACCATTAAATATTCATTTTCATTTACTCTGTAAGTAATGATATCATCTATAACTCCTCCAGAAGTATTAGGGAAGTAGCAGTACTGAGCTTTACCATCAACCAATACAGAAGCATCATTAGAAGTAACTTTTTGGATTAATGCCAAAGCATTTGGTCCAGAAATTTTGAAGATTCCCATATGAGATACATCAAAAACACCAACACCGTTTCTAACTGTTTCGTGTTCAATGTTTACTCCCTCATATTGTACTGGCATATTAAATCCTGCAAATGGAACCATCTTCGCTCCTAAAGCTTCATGGATATGGTTTAAAGTTACTTGTTTCATTGTGTTGTTAATGATTTAATTATAATTAGGTGCTAAAGTAAGTTTTTTTTACCTCAAATAAAAGTGCTTTTAGGTGGAGATTGATGGAGTAGTATGAATTAATTATAATATTGACAGAATATGCTTTGTTTTATTATATATAATTCTTTGTTATTGATTTTTAATTGATTATAGTTTTTGGTATCTTAGAGTAATCTAATTTATAAAGAATTAAAGTATGGAAAGAGCAATTAAAATATTGGTAGCACTTCTATTAATTTTAAGTGCATTTACTTCTTCATCAGATTTTGATCTTTTAGTAGGATTTATCGTAATGGTAGGTTTAGGAATATTAGCTTATAATTCTCATATTAATAAGAAACTAATCGAAATGGGAATGTATATTCTTATTATTGGAATATTTCAACCATTTTATGTTATCCCGATAGAGCATACCTGGTGGTTGGTAATAGAATTAGTTGCAGCAGGTTATTTAGTTTTATCTGCTGTATTTGCTAAGACTAGAGTAGTAGAACAGGATTAATCTTATCACTTTTTGTAAATAAACAATTGATAATAAGCTTACCATGACCTTTGTAGTGGTAAGCTTTTGTTTTTTTAGTGTATGTATTGTTTCTATGACTTAGGTGAAACGCCAAAAGAGATATGAAATTATCTTTTTTTGAATAAAATTAAGTTTTTTTGAAAAAGATGTATGTAGTTGATTATAAGTTTTTTTAAATGTTATTTTATTGAGTGATATTCTGTTTTTATATTAATTTATTACGTCTAGTTATTTTAAATGTTAATGTTTGTGTTTTTTTTGTATATTAGCACTGTTAAACTTTTGAAGATATTTAAGAACATCTAATTATTTTAATAAAAAACAGAGTGGGGACTTGTTTTTTTTTATATAGATGATTCTGATTAGGCCATTCTTTTGGATGGCCTTTTTTTAAGTTTAATAAACTAAAAGTTAGTATTTGTGTTTGCAATTTTAGTTTTTAAGGTGAGTAAAAAGCCAGGGTGAACTACCCAGGCTTTTTTGTTTTTATACTTGTTGTTTCAAGTCTAGATTAAATATTAGCTCAATACAGTAGAAGGAATGTTGCTTTACTGTTCTTTTATTAGTTTATAACTATGCTATAATAGTGAAATTACCAACTCAAAGCTATTTCGTATAATTGCTTTCGTTTATGTATCAATCACCTAATTTGAAGTAAACTAAAAAGCAAAAAAAACCAGAGCTATTGCTATCGCTCTGGTTAAAAAAAATGAAAGGTATTATAAAAAAAAATGATGATTAAAGTTTCAAGTTCTTTAGTCTTAATGAGTTTGTAATAACAGATACAGAACTAAAGCTCATTGCAACAGCTGCAATCATAGGTGATAATACTATTCCGAAGATAGGGTATAGTACACCTGCAGCGATAGGTATACCGACACTATTATAGATAAAGGCAAAGAATAAATTCTGCTTAATATTATTCATTACCCCATGACTTAGATTAATAGCCTTAGGTATCCCTGCCAAATCTCCTTGTAGCAAGGTTACTTCTGCACTTTCTATAGCCACATCCGTTCCAGTACCCATAGAGATACCTACATTTGCTTGGGCTAGAGCAGGTGCGTCATTTATACCATCACCTGCCATAGCTACTATTTTTCCTTGTTCTTGTAGTTTCTTTATTTCGTTTAATTTATCTTCAGGCATTGCTTCAGCTAAGAAATGTTTAATATTCAATTCTGTTGCAACAGCCTGCGCAGTTTTAGGATTATCTCCAGTAATCATAATTACTTCAATTCCTTTATTTTGAAGCTCTTTTACAGCTTGTTTACTCGATTCTTTTATTTTGTCATAGAGTACAGCATACCCTATTATAATATTATTATCTGCGATATAAGACACTGTCTTTCCTTGGCTTTGTTCTTTCTCTACTTGTTGTAGTAAGTCATCAGTTAGTGGAGCGTTCACTACGTCCATAAGTGCTTTATTCCCTAGAGAAATTCGCTTTTTATCTACTAAGCCTTGTATTCCTTTTCCTGTAATATTATTAAACATCTTTACAGATGTCAGACTTAGACCGTCTTCTTTTGCTTTTTTAGTAAATGAAGTAGCTAAAGCATGCTCACTATTTTGGTTAAGTGAAGCTGTCAGCAATAGTAAATCCTCTGCTGTATATTCAGAAGAAATACTTACTATTTTTTCTACTGATGGTTTACCTTCCGTCAGCGTACCTGTCTTATCTGTGATTAATACATTTACTTTATTAGCTGTTTCTAATGCTTCTGCATTTTTAATCAGAATACCATTCTGAGCACCTTTACCGATTCCGACCATTATAGACATAGGTGTAGCTAAGCCTAAAGCACAAGGGCAAGCAATGATTAATACTGCTAATGCATTGACAAAGGCATAGGCTAATCTAGGTTCAGGTCCTAATGTCTTCCATAGAATAAAAGTAGCTATGGCAATTATCACCACGATAGGTACAAAGTACTTTGCTACCTGATCAGCTAGTTTCTGAATAGGGGCTCTTGAACGACTAGCATTATTTACCATCTCAATAATCTGAGAAAGTAGTGTCTCGTCACCTACTTTTTCGGCAGTCATGATGAATGAACTATTTCCATTAATAGTACCAGATACAACTTTATCTCCTTTTATTTTGTGTACAGGGATAGGCTCTCCAGTGATCATAGCTTCATCTATACTAGATTCTCCTTCTATAATTTCGCCATCTACAGGTATCTTTTCTCCTGGTTTTACACGTAGATGATTTCCTTTAATAATCTTATCTATTTGTATTATTTCTTCTCCTTGTTCAGTAACTAAAGTTGCTTCTGTAGGAGAAAGTTTTAATAATTCTTTTATAGCTGTATTTGTACGACTATGTGCTTTGGCTTCCATTACTTGTCCTACTAATACTAGGGTAAGAATTACAGCTACAGATTCAAAGTATAGATGGATACCATGCTCTCCTTTAAAATCGTCTGGGAATAGGTTAGGGAAGAATAAGGCTACAACGCTAAAGATTAATCCTGCTGCAGATCCTAAACCGATTAAACTAAACATATTTAGGTTCCATGTTTTAAAAGAAATCCAAGCTCTAGTAAAAAACATCCAACACACATACACTACAGGAATGGTGAATAATAATTGAATGTAATTATTCCATTCATGAGGTACTATTTTTCCAATCGGGTCTCCTGGAATCATTGATCCCATAGCAAGAATAAATACTGGAATGGTGAAGGCTACAGAGATACGCAGTTTTTTTAGCATATCTGCATAGGTAGTATCTTCTTGTTCTACTAGAACAGTCTTAGGCACTAAATTCATACCACACTTCGGACAATTACCTGGTTTGTCATAGGTTTTATCGCCTTCACATAACATAGGACAGTAATAAACTGTTTTTTCTATTTTGGGAGCAGGGATTTGCTCTAAGTTCATACCACATACAGGACAACCTACATTGGTATCATAGACTTTATCTCCCTCACATAGCATCGGACAAAAATATTTACCAGCTTTGTCTTCCATTCCCTTAGGCAGTTCCTGTTGATACATATCTTCTTCTGATACTTCTACAGCAGGTAGAATCTCTTGTGTACCATCTTCTTTAGTTACTACTTCTTGAAGGATATAGTTCCCTTTTTTTAATAAAGCCTTTTGTAAGGTTAATGTATCTATATCGTGATGAGATTCTATTTGAGCATTTTCATTCTCTAATGAGACTTCTGCTTGTATACCGTGTATTTCATTTAGGGTATCCTCTATTTTGGTTCTACAACCATTGCAGCTCATACCACTTACTTTATATTCTTTTTTCATTTGTACAGTAATTCTTTTTATGCAGATACAAAGTACGAATAAAAAGACATATATAGTGTTATACAATTTTGAAGAAGGGTTATATAGTTTTGTATCAATATGAGGGGAATTTATTTTTATTGATTAACTAATTCAGATTTGTTCTCTATTTTTTTTGCTGCTTCATGTTATGAATTTTGCTGACCGTATTTTTATAGGATATTGATCACATAGTGGTCGCATAGATTAGCCCGTTTTTAATGCGACCACTATGTAATCACTATGCGACCACTATGCGACCACAGAATTTAACAATGTCTCGTCCTACTATAGCTGTATAGTAATTGATTATAGTCCTGCTTTTAACTATACACTTGTTTTTATAATCCTATCACTAGTGTACATGCTATTTTTCTTGTCTTTTTCTTTTATAATGTTAATTCTAGGTATAAATCATTTATTCATTATTTATTATAGAGAGAAGGAATAAGTGAGCGTAGTTATTTTTTGTACTTTAGATTTTCAATACAAAGTAGAATGAAAAGACTAAGTTTAGGATTGTTGATAGTAGGGGTAGCGCTGATAGGGTGTAAGGAAAATAAACAACAAGAGGCTACTGATATAGCTGTGGTGCCTAAAGAGAAAACGACTATAAAGAAGGATAAGTTTATAGAAGGAGTTTTAGGGTATAAAATGTCATTAACTGATCCTCTTATAGAACAATTTGCAGAGTATATCAGTCAAGATCCTCTGTATAGTAAGGAACTAGCGAAGAAGTATATAGAATCGCTATCCGTAGAAGATAGAGATAGATTGAATCAGTTTTTGACGGATAATCCTCAGTTTTTAGAAGAGTATGGTACATTAGCATTTATTAAAAATAATGTATATGTGGCGGGCTATGAAGTAGTGTACAAAGGAGAAGGAGCTACTTATATTCTAGAGAATAAATGGAATGATATTTTAGATGAAGGATTTGTGTATACGGCGTCAACAATAGTTCCGAATACAGAATTAAATTTTTCATACAAAAAAGATTTTTTTGCAAAAGAATTATTGCAGACTAATATTACTTTAGAGAATTATGATCGTAAACTTACTGGTGAGGTAAGTAATGTAGCTGGTTATGAGGTAGAGAAAGTTATCTATACGCGTAAGAAAGAGAACAAGAAGAAGAACTTACCTGAATCTGTGATACTCTATACAAGTAAGTTATTTAACCCTGTTATCAATAAAGTACTGCCTTATTATATAAATGAAGAAGGTGGTGTCTTAAAACTAGAAGTGGAGATACCTAGTGTGCCTCAAGCTATGAAAATGGTGTATGAGGCAGAGATGATCGTAGAACGAAAGTTGTTAGAACAAGAAACAGTTATATTGGCTACTAAACGATTTTATGGTACTAAAGCGAAAGAGGATTTAGCTAAGTTAGAAGAACGGTTAGCTAGTGTTTTTGCACCGCTGAGCTTATAAAGTTAGATACAGAACAAACAATACTTATAAATATGAAACCAATTATCCTACCTAGTGAACTATTGTCTTTAAAAGAACAAGGAAGTAGTTATATATTAATAGATGCTACAAATAGTAAAGTGGCTAGAACTGAATATGATAAAGAACATTTAGACGGAGCATTATTTGTAGATGGAAATACACAGTTAGCACATATAGGAGAAGATGCTTCTAAGGGAGGGAGACATCCATTACCTCCTCTTGATAAGTTTGCTCATAGTTTACAATCTTTAGGTATAACTCCTGACTCACATGTGATTATCTATGACACTGTATTCGGAGGGAATTCTGCGGCACGTTTTTGGTGGATGCTGACAGCTGTAGGTCATCAGAAAGTACAGGTGCTTAGCGGAGGCATGAGTGCTGCACAGCAAGCGGGTTTTTCAAGTAATAACAAGGTGGTAAAACCAAGCGAAGTAGGTGTATATCCAGTAACGGAGTGGCAACTACCACTAGCTGATATTAATGAAATAGAAGCAAATGTAGGGAGAGAAGATTATGTAGTAATAGATGTACGCGAGGAGAATCGTTATAAAGGAATAACAGAGCCAATAGATCAAATAGCAGGACATATCCCAGGAGCTATCAATGTTCCTTTTATGTCTAATCTAGATGAGAGGGGGATGTTCTTGACAGAAGAACAGTTAAGAGAAAAGTATACTGCTATTCTACAAGATTATCCATTAGAAAATAGAGCAGTACACTGTGGTTCTGGTATTACAGCCTGTCATACGCTATTAGCTATTACAGTAGCTGGTATCCCAACACCTAAGCTATATGTAGGCTCGTGGAGTGAGTGGTCTAGAAGTAACAAGCCTATTGCTACAGGAGAATAGATAAATTAATAAAAATGAAAAGAGGAACTAATCTGAAAGAATTAGTTCCTCTTTTATTATGTTTTAATTTTTATTGAACATTGTAGAATAGTTGAGCACCTGGCCCTAGTGGTAATTCTAATAATAACCAGATGATAAACAGGATTGCCCATCCGATAAAGAATACAAATGTATAAGGAAGCATAGTGGAAACAATAGTTCCTATACCTGCTTTTTTGTCATAACGCTGCATAAAGGCAACAATTAAGGCAAAATAACTCATCATAGGAGAGATAATATTCGTTACACTATCTCCAATTCTATATGCTACTTGTGTTAGTTCAGGGGAATATCCTAATAGCATAAACATAGGTATGAATACTGGAGCCATAATCGCCCATTTAGCTGAAGCACTTCCCATAATAAGATTGATCAATGCTGATACAATTATGAACATTAGCATTAAAGGAATTGCACCTAAACCTGATTTTTGTAAGGTTTCTGCTCCTTCGATAGCAAATATTAACCCTAGGTTAGTCCAGTTAAAATAAGCTACAAATTGCGCTGCAAAGAATACTAATACGATATAAGAACCAAGTGTCTCCATTGCTTTTGACATTCCTTTCATGACATCAGTATCATTTTTGATGGTTTTAGCTCCGATACCATAAGCGATACCTGCTAGTGCTGCTCCAATAAATAATAAAGCAACAATACCTGACATAAAAGGAGACTTAAGAATCCCACCATCAGTACCTCTTAAATAACCGCTCTCTGGGATCAGACCTCCTAGTATAAATGCTGTAAATAATATCCCTGCAATACTAGCATAGATCAGACCTTTCTTTTCTTCTTTTGTAAGTGGATCTATAGAGATAGCTTTTTCATCCCCCGTGTATTCTCCTAATCTTGGGACTACAATGCGCTCAGTAACCCATGTCCCTAAAAGAGCTACTATAAATGTAGAGACAAATAGGAAATAGTAGTTAGCTGCTGGATTTACCACATAAGTAGGATCTATAATTCGAGCAGCCTCTTCAGATAATCCTGCTAATAAAGGGTCTATAGTACCTAATAATAAGTTAGCACTATATCCTCCTGATACACCTGCGAATGCAGCTGCTAATCCTGCGATAGGGTGTCTCCCTGCCGCTAAGAATATAATTGCAGCTAGAGGTACTAATAAAACATATCCTACTTCACTAGCCGTATTAGATAAGATTCCTGCAAATACGATAACGAATGTCAGTAGCTTCTTAGGAGAGGATAGTACTATCTTTTTTAGGATAGTTCCTATTAATCCTGAACCTTCTGCAATACCAATACCTAGTAAAGATACTAGTACTGTACCTAGAGGAGCAAAGTTGGTAAAGTTAGTAACCATCTTTGTTAAAATCATGTGTAGTCCCTCTGCACTTACTAAGTTAAATGACTGTATTTCTTCTTTCGTACCGGGGTGTATTACGGAGAGATCAAAGAAACTAGCTATCCATGAAGCAATAATTACTAATAGGGCAAAACTAGCAAATAGTGTTGCTGGATGAGGTAGCATATTACCAATTTTTTCAACGCTAGATAGAAACCTATCTACTAAACTCTTTTTTGGTGTATCAGTCATTTATGATAATGTTAAGTAAAAGCGAAAGATAATATTTTTTATTAATTTTTACATTGTGCTTAAAAAAATCTTATTTAGGAGAATAATGAATAGATATCTTTTTGATAGAGCAAAAAAAAACGTTTAGCTATGACTAACTAAACGTTTATAGTGATGAGGTTATTTATTCTCTATATTATTCCATATTACTTCATCAGGAGTAGGGGCTACTATAGTAAGGGCCTCTTTGGTCACTGGATGAATAAAGGTCAGCTTACGAGCATGTAAGTGAATACCTCCATCAGGATTACTTCTGTCTGCTCCATACTTCAAATCTCCTTTAATAGGGCATCCTATAGCTGATAGCTGGCATCTTATCTGGTGGTGACGACCAGTGTGTAGATCTATCTCAAGAGTAGAGTAGGTCTTTAGCTGGTGAAACATTCGATATGTTAGCTTCGCTTTTTTGCTATTCGGTACTTCTTTTTTATGTGCTTTGGAAGTATTATTTTTAGGATTTCTCACTAAAAAATGCTCTAATGTGTCTTCTACTTTAGGAGGAGCATCTTTTACTACTGCCCAATAGGTCTTCTGTGTTTCTCTATTTTTGAATGATTCATTTAAGCGACTCAGTGCTTTAGAAGTTTTTGCAAATACAACTAACCCAGAAGTAGGACGATCTAAGCGATGTACCACACCTAGATACACTTCACCAGGTTTATTATACTTCTTTTTTAAGTATAGCTTTACTATTTCACTTAATGGCATATCACCTGTTTGATCACCTTGTACGATATCGCCTACGCGTTTATTAATGATGATGATATGATTATCTTCATGTAGTACTTGTAGGTTGTCAGGTGTAGAGACGATTTTCATTTGTAATAATTTTAAACAAAAATATCCTTTTTATATGTAAAAAGGATATTCTTTGTATTTTAAATAAGTTAGAATCTATTAGTACTGTTCGTTTTCGTTAGGGAAATCAACAGACTTAACATCGTCAACGTATTGAGATACTGCATTTTTCATATCTTCAAAAATATTCATATAACGACGTAAGAATTTAGGACTAAACTCGTGAGTTAAACCTATCATATCATGTACTACTAATACTTGTCCATCTACACCATTACCAGCACCGATACCGATAACCGGGATAGAGATACTCTCAGCAACTTTCTTTGCTAAAGCAGCAGGTATTTTCTCTAGTACAAGAGCGAAACATCCTATTTCTTCTAGCATTTTAGCATCTTTGATAAGTTGATTAGCTTCTTCTTCTTCTTTAGCTCTTACTGTATAAGTTCCGAATTTGTAGATAGACTGAGGAGTAAGACCTAAGTGTCCCATAACAGGGATACCTGCGTCTAAGATGCGTTTGATACCATCTTTAATCTCTTCTCCACCTTCCATTTTTACTGCATGAGCTCCGCTTTCTTTCATGATACGGATAGCTGAACGCAATGCTTCTTTTGGATCAGATTGGTAAGAACCAAAAGGTAAATCCACAACAATTAGCGCTCTGTCAGCTCCACGTACTACAGACTGTGCGTGATAGATCATCTGGTCTAATGTAATCGGTAGGGTAGTCTCATGACCAGCCATTACATTACTAGCAGAATCTCCTACAAGCATTACGTCAACTCCACCTGCTTCTAATACTTTAGCCATAGAGTAGTCATAACATGTTAACATTGATATTTTCTCTCCGTTGGCTTTCATATCTATTAGCGACTTAGTTGTCACTTTTTTATAGTCTTTTTTTGCTACAGACATTTTTCTTGTTTTTTTGGGTTATTGTAAATTTTATTAAAGAATAAAAAAAGGAATTAGCAGAAATAAATCAATTCCACTTTACTCAATTTACCTTCTTTAAATGTGAATCTATATGCAGAATCTCCAGCAGGGATCTGATAAGCTTTTTCGGTATTTAAAATGGTATTGATTAAGCCTTTTCCTGTTTTTAAAAACTCTGTTTCTGTTGTATTCTCGTTTAGAATGTTATTGTTGATTTTAAATCCAGCACCATTGCCCATCTCGACAATTCTCAGGGTATATGTTTTGTTTACATCATGTCCAATACACTCTGCTGTGTTGAATATAATATTACTCTCGTAATTGTCTAGAGCGCAATCTTCTAAATTGCTATAGCTCTCTTTTACCTTTCCAAAGGTCTTTTCTAATGTGGCTAAACTAAAACCTTTTTTTGGTTCTATCACATTGTTTAGGGTAAAACCAATTAATTTATTTGTAACTAAATCTGATGTTTTGTCATAAATACCTTCATCAGGAATTGCTTTTAATACTTCTGCTTGTAGTCTCGCAATGGTAGCACGCTCTGGTTGACTGTTTTTATCTGCATAGTCAGCAAAGACTAATAATGCCTTAGCATTATCATCGTTGTTACTATTCCAACCAAGCTCGATAATACGCTGTATAAAGCGCTTTTGCTCTTTAGGTTCAGTAGCCTTTTTATAACTAGCAATTAGGTTGTTTAGGTTTGGTCTCTTTCCTAAGTATTTAACAGGTATATACCCTTGTCCTTCATTAAAGTTTATCTTAATCCAAGCTTCTTTATCATAAGGGAAATAATCAATTCCTACAGGTGTTCCGTTGTATAGAACTCCTGTTGTTTCTGATTGATGATTAGGTGCTGTTCTTACTTTAAGCCCACCTACAACAGTAAATAGATGAGGACTTCCATAGTAATCATCAAAGTCAATAATAGGGGAAGGAGAAGCTTCAGTACTGTCTTCTGCAGACAATACTTCTTTTAGATGATCAGTATCTAATATATAGGTGGTTCCTAATAGTTCATTAGTTACTTTAAAAACATCGTTACTTACTTTATCTACTTTATTTAGATATGCACCACGTGTATAGACACCTATTTGCGTAGTGCCATTAGCATCGCTGTAAGCTACAGTAGGAGTAGTTACATATAGTTGACTCTGTCCTAAAGCGTAGGCAGAGACTAGGAAACACAATATTCCAATCGTTTGTTTCATCTGTTTAACAGTCTGATAAGTTTACAGCTACAGCAAGACCACCTTCTGAAGTCTCTTTGTATTTATTATTCATGTCTTTTGCAGTTTCCCACATGGTATTAACTACCTTGTCTAAAGGAACTTTTGCATTTTTAGGATCTGTATCTAAGGCTAGCTCAGCAGCATTAATAGCTTTTATAGCTCCCATAGTATTTCTTTCTATACAAGGTACTTGTACTAACCCACCTATAGGATCACATGTCAGTCCTAAGTGATGCTCCATAGCTATCTCAGCAGCTACAGTTACTTGTTCTGGAGTACCACCCATTAGTTCACATAAGGCACCAGCAGCCATTGCACTCGATACACCTATCTCAGCTTGACACCCTCCCATAGCAGCAGATATAGTTGCTCCTTTTTTAAAGATACTTCCTATCTCACCAGCAACCATTAAGAACTGCTTGATTTCTTTTTCTCCTGCTTTGTGGTTTTCTATTACTAGATAATACATTAATACAGCAGGAATAACCCCTGCACTACCATTAGTTGGGGCTGTTACTACACGTCCTAGAGAAGCATTAACTTCATTAACAGCTAAAGCAAAACAACTTACCCATTTCAGTATCTGTCTAAAGTAAACTTTTGTTTTACGAATAGTTTGTAACCATTCTTGAGGTGTATTATAAGGTAGTTCTCCTTTTAATTTACTATGGGTATCATAAGCACGACGACGTACATTAAGACCTCCAGGTAGTATACCTTCAGTATGACATCCGATATACATACACTCTAGCATGGTATTCCATACGCGTAATAATTCATTATGTATTTCTTCTTCTGAGCGTATAGACTTTTCATTTTCATATACTAACTCAGAGATAGACATATTCTGCTCTTTACAGTAGGCTAATAATTCAGTAGCTTTTTCGATTGGATAAGGAAAAGCTGCTTTTATTTCTTCCTTTTCTTGGTTTTCTGGATTTTCCTCTTTTACAACAAAACCTCCACCTATAGAATAAAAAGTAGATTCATATACATTGTGTTCTCCATATTTTACTGTAAAAGTCATACCATTAGCATGAAAAGGTAAGAAGTTTCTATTGAATACAATATGTTCTTTAGGATTAAAAGCAATTAGTTTTTCTCCTCCTAAATGCAAAGATTGGGATGTGTTGATCTTGTCAATAATGCCACTAATATCTTCTACAGGTACATATTCAGGATCTGCTCCGCTCAACCCTAGCATAACGGCTAGGTCAGTAGCGTGACCTACTCCTGTCAAAGAAAGTGAACCAAATAGGTCAATTTTTAAATAAGAAACTTGATCAAAGATTTGGCGTTCGCGCAATTCTTTCAAAAAAAGCTCAGCGGCTCTCCATGGCCCTAAAGTATGTGAACTTGAGGGGCCTACGCCAATCTTAAGCATGTCAAATACAGAAATACATTCCATAAAATAGTAGTGATTTTAATAATACGAAGATAGCTAAATTCTAATCAGAGACAACTTTTAGAGGTTTATTTAACGCAAGGTATGAATGGAATGTGTCTCTTTAATATTATGGGCTATTCATTTATTGATAAGGAAGTATAATGTAAGGTAAAGAGAATACTTTTGTTTTAATTAAATTATATTGTTGTTTTTAACATAATTTGTTTTTGTATATTTGTTTTTATTGGTAAAATTAGGAGTTATGAGAATTTTTTATGTATTATTAAGTTTATTAGCGTTTAGTAGTATCTCTGCTCAAGTAGGAGTGAATACTACCCTACCTATGAAACCATTTCATATTGATGCGAAAAAAGATAATTCGACAGCAGGTACGCCTACTGCAGAGCAAATTAAGAATGATGTGGTAGTAGATGAAGAGGGAAGGTTAGGTATAGGTACACTTACTCCAGAGGTTAAACTGGATGTCAAGGGAGATGCTAATGTAGAAGGAAAGGTAAATATTAACAGTGAGATTACGATAGACAAAACAAGTGGTGAAGAGGGGGCCTACCTCATGTCTCAAGGAGCTGGTAAAGCTCCTAAATGGTATAAACCTGAGGCTGCACAGCAAGGAGATATGACAAATGTGAAAGATTATACTTTTTTAATGTTAGATGGCAATGGAAATTCTACTGCTGTCAATGTAGATGAATTGTTCCAAAAGTATTTAAATACGTTAACTATTCCTTCAGTAGAGTTTTTTGCATCTTCAGAGGGAACTCAGCTTTTGAATGAAAGGTACAATAAAATCACTGTATTTAAAAGAGAAATATTCAACTCTCCTTCAATACAATGGAGTACTACAGATCACAGCTTAACAGTCTTAGAAGATGGAAACTACTTAATGACTTTACAGGTAGGGTTAGCTGTTCCAAAAACTTATATTAATAGTAATAGTACCAAAGAAAGTGTTAGATTAAGTGGTTCAGGGAGTATTGATATTGTTACAAAATCTTTGTTAGAAGAAGATATTGTAATAGGATTTACAAGTCGTTTTCCAAAGGATAACAATGATATTAAAGATTTATGGATCGGACGTGGTGTTTATAGAATCCCTTTATCAGGGGCAGGGGAAAGTCGAGGGTTTACCTCTTATACTACTTTGCTTAATCTAAAGAAAGGGGATAAGGTTTATCCAATGGTCTTTTTGAATAATCCATATGGAAATGGAAATGTATTTTTAGAGGGAGTTCAAGAAGGGTCAGCTGGAAAAGGTGTATTGACTAATCTAAGTGTAACGAAGTACTAAAAATATAGAAAAAGAAAATTATAACTATAAGAACCAGATTAGAAACTCTAATCTGGTTTTTTTATGTCAGTAAATTACTGACGAAATTGGATTAATTTAGTCGATGAATACGTGAAATGGTGACAATATGACATTGTAAAATGGTTAAAACTGACTAAAAACAGACAAAAGTTTCCTTTTTTTCTGTTGGCACAAAGATTGTTTAAGAGTAACCGAGCTTGAAGCTCACAAAAATGAATTAAGTATAAAAATAAACTATAGAAAATATTATGAGTAAAATAATTGGTATTGACTTAGGAACTACGAACTCTTGTGTGTCTGTAATGGAAGGTAATGAGCCAGTAGTAATTTCAAACGCTGAAGGAAAAAGAACTACACCATCTATCGTAGCTTTCGTAGAAGGTGGAGAGATTAAAGTAGGTGATCCTGCAAAACGTCAAGCGGTAACTAACCCAACAAAAACAGTTGCTTCAATTAAGCGTTTTATGGGAGAGAAGTTCAGTACATCAGCTAAAGAAGTTGATGCTGTACCTTACCAAGTAGTAAAAGGAGATAATGATACTCCACGTGTAGATATCGATGGACGTTTATATACTCCACAAGAGATTTCTGCAATGACTCTTCAAAAAATGAAGAAAACAGCTGAAGATTTCTTAGGACAAGAAGTTTCAGAAGCTGTAATTACTGTACCTGCTTACTTTAATGACGCACAACGTCAAGCGACTAAAGAGGCTGGAGAGATTGCAGGATTAAAAGTAAGACGTATTATTAACGAGCCTACAGCTGCTGCGTTAGCATACGGATTAGATAAAAAAGGAACAGACCAAAAAGTAGTAGTATATGACTTAGGAGGTGGTACATTCGATATCTCTATCCTTGAATTAGGAGACGGTGTATTCGAAGTATTATCTACTAATGGAGATACTCACTTAGGAGGAGATGACTTTGATAACGTAATCATCAACTGGTTAGCAGACGAGTTTAACGCTGCTGAAGGAGTAGATTTACGTAAAGATGCTATGGCATTACAACGTTTAAAAGAAGCTGCTGAGAAAGCAAAAGTTGAGTTGTCATCTGCTACACAGACAGAGATTAACTTACCTTATGTTACAGCTACGGCTTCAGGACCAAAACACTTAGTACAAACATTGACAAGAGCTAAATTTGAGCAATTATCAGATGATTTAGTACGTCGTTCTATGATCCCATGTGAGAAAGCGTTAAAAGATGCTGGTTTATCTAAATCAGATATCGATGAAGTAATCTTAGTTGGAGGATCTACACGTATCCCAAGAATCCAAGAGGAAGTAGAGAAATTCTTCGGTAAAAAACCACACAAAGGAGTTAACCCAGACGAGGTTGTAGCTATTGGAGCTGCTATCCAAGGTGGTGTATTAACAGGAGATGTAAAAGACGTATTATTATTAGACGTTACACCACTTTCATTAGGTATCGAGACTATGGGAGGTGTATTCACTAAGTTGATTGAGTCTAACACAACGATTCCTACTAAGAAATCTCAAGTGTTCTCTACTGCTGCTGATAACCAACCATCGGTTGAAATCCACGTATTACAAGGAGAAAGACCAATGGCTAACGATAACAAGACAATCGGTCGTTTCCACTTAGATGGTTTACCACCTGCACAAAGAGGAGTGCCTCAAATCGAAGTAACTTTCGATATCGATGCTAACGGTATTATCAAAGTATCTGCTACAGATAAAGGAACTGGTAAATCTCACGATATTCGTATCGAAGCTTCATCTGGATTAACTGAAGAAGAAATCCAAAGAATGAAAAAAGAAGCTGAAGCAAATGCTGATGCTGATAAAAAAGCAAAAGAAACTGTAGAGAAAATCAATGAAGCTGATGCTATGATTTTCCAAACAGAGAAACAATTAAAAGAATTCGGAGATAAGTTATCTGAAGGAAATAAATCTAATATCGAAGGAGCTTTAGCTGAATTAAAAACAGCTTTCGAAACGAAGAACTTAGATACTATCCAACCAGCTTTAGATAAAATCAACGAAGCTTGGAAAGCAGCATCTGAAGAAATGTACAAAGCACAAGCTGAAGGTGGTCAAGCAGGTCCTCAACAAGGACAGCCAAACCAAGGTGGTGATGCTGATGGTACACAAGATGTAGAATACGAAGAAGTGAAGTAAACCCACTTATATAGTTATAAAGAGAGAAACCGAGTCTGTAAAGGCTCGGTTTTTTTATGTGGTAAATTTATAGGTAGACGGGGATGTGCTTATTTATTTTGTATACCTTTGTATTGTAAATGAATTAGTTATGAGTGTAGAGGTAAAGAGACAACAAATAGTTAAATCCCTTATGGATATTAACGATGAGGCATTGATCGACCAAATAAATGAATATGTCAATGCTCTAAAACGAGTGGAAGAGGAGATGTTTGTACCTATGACAGAAGAGGAGTTAGAGAGCAGATTGTCCATATCTCGTAAAGACTATGAGGAGGGAAGGTATTATACCTTAGAGGAAGTAGAAGAGATGAGTACTAAATGGTAGTAGTATGAAAATAATATTATCTGATTTTGCAGCCAGTCAATTAAGGGATATATACTTCTATTATGTTAATCATGTCAGTGTAAGCAAGGCTAAAGAGGTAAAGGATAATATTATTAAAGCAATCAAGCAGTTAATTAATTTTCCCTATTTAGGACAGAAAGAAGGTATGATGTATAGTCGATTCGAGAGAAGATATCTCTTAGTTTATGAGTATAAAATTCTATATGAGGTAACTGAAGAGAATATTGTTATTCTGGATATCTTTCATACCAAGCAATCTCCTCATAAGATGTATGTCAATGAAGATAGAGAAGAATATCAGAGAAATAATAGTAAACCGAGTCTGTAAGGGCTCGGTTTTTTTGTTTGTACTTGAAATATAGAAGTTGATTCTGAGCGTAATTAACTTTTTAGTGTTTACTATAGTGTTTTCTCATAACAATTAAATACCCCTTTTCTAAACTGAACTGTACCTACTAATTGATATCCTTTTTTAGTATATACCGCATTAGCAGTAGTATTTAGTGTATATGCATCAAAGCGAATAGACGCATAGTTATTGTCTTTGGCGTATTGTTCTGCGAATAGAATCATCTTAGTGGATATGCCTTTACCTTGTGCCTTTGGGCTGACAAATAATCGGTGGATAACAATAAATGGAACAGGGCTGGTCCAATGTAAGTCGTTATACTCTACATCATATTCTTCGTTTAAGACCATATAGGCTAAGATCTGTTCGTTTTCTGTATAGGTATAAGCTTGCTTCTTTTGAATGTCATTAGAGATAATATCTTTATTAGGATAGGATTCATCCCATTGGTCAATACCTTGAGTAAACATATGTTGTTTTACTTCTTCTAATACTTGTAAAGTCTGGGGTAAGTCGGTACTATCAATTGGTTTTATCATCGTTATTTTGTTTGTAGTAAAATGTCTTTTATCTCCTTGTCGTAATAATTAGGAGTACTTATTAGAAATGCACTAGGTAAGTCAACATCATACAAATTATCAAAAACGAAGGAAAAGTCTATATAAGGAGGTGTGACTAAAGCGACCACTTCATAGCTGATAACAGTATAATCCTCATTGATATTGGTTGTGCCTTCTAAGATTGTAATTCCTCTATCATTAAAAGCATTTGTAATCGTCAAAACAATATCATCCCATAGTTCTTCTAAGTAGTCAAAACTATTGTGTATATCCACGATAGCATAGTCAAACTGTATAGATAGTGCTACTTTTTGCGGATAAGGAATAAGTAAGTTTTGTTGAGTTATAATTGGCATAAGGTTACAATGAAGACCTAAAGGTAAACATTTCGCTTTTTAATTGCTTATTTTTGTAGATAGGATATTTTTACTACTTCCCATGTTCGATTTATTAATTCAACACATTCAAGAAAAAGTGCAGTTGACCACAGAAGAAACTGTTCGTTTAGAAGATTATTTTACAGTTAAAAAACTAAGGAGAAAGCAATACCTACTACAAGAAGGAGAAGTATGTAGGTACATGGCTTTTGTTGCGAAAGGAGTATTGAAGTCTTATGTGATAGACGAAAAAGGAATAGAGAATATTAACTTCATCGGTTGGGAAGGTTGGTGGGTAGCAGATTCTTATAGTTTCTTTACAGGTGAAAAAGGTGTACTAAATATTGATGCGATCGAAGATGTAGAGCTTTTGTTAATTTCAAAGGAGCAATATGATCAGTTAATGATAGATATGCCAGTAATGAGTAACTACTTCAGAATACTGTATGAACGTAGCTTAGCTAATAAAGATAGGCGTATATTGAGTAATATAGCCTATAATGCAGAGGAAAAATATGCTCAGATTATTACTTGTTATCCAGATTTAGTCAATCGTATTCCTCAACACCTCTTAGCCTCATATCTTGGACTGACTCCAGAAACGGTTAGCCGCATAAAGAAAAAAATGAAGTAAACTACTTGATTTAGATCAATAGAAAGCCTTGTTTTAAGTCAAGGCACAGCTTTTTTACTTGCTTTAGCTTTGTATTCAAAGAAATAAAATATGAAGAACAAAGCATTAGTAGTAGGCGTTAGTGGTATTGCTGGTAGTAATCTAGCAAAAGAATTTATCGCTCAAAATTGGACAGTATATGGATTGGCGCGAAATCCAAAAGGTGTAGTAGACGGAGTCATTCCCATTGCTGCGGACTTATTAGACACAGAAGGTTTAGCTATAGCCTTACAAGATATAGCTCCTACTCATGTTTACTTTACCACATGGATGCGTAAGGACACAGAGGCAGAGAATATCATGGTCAATGCTACTTTAGTTAGGAATTTACTAGATGTATTATCTCCTAAACAGAGCGTAAAGCACGTAGCCTTAGTGACTGGATTAAAACATTATTTAGGCCCTTTTGAATCTTATGTGAAGTCTGGTATATTGCCCATTACCCCTGTTAGAGAAGAACACCCTCGTTTAGATTTAGAGAATTTCTATTACGCTCAAGAAGATGAGGTATATAAAGCATCTGAGCGAGACGGTTTTACTTGGAGTGTGCATAGACCTCATACTTTGATAGGACATGCAGTAGGTAATCTGATGAATATGGGGATTACTCTTGCTGTGTATGCGAGTATCTGTAAGGAAGAAGGACTTCCTATGGTTTGGCCAGGATCAGAAGCACAGTGGAATGGGGTGTCAGATGTAACAGATGTAAGTGTATTAGCAAAACAGTTGGTATGGGCATCCACTACTGATATAGCTAAGAATCAAGCCTTCAATGTTACCAATGGAGATGTGTTTAGATGGAAGTGGTTATGGGAAGAGATCGCTAATTATTTTGACATACCTTTTGAAGGGTATAAGGATACGATCAGACCATTAGAAGCAACCTTGTTACAGAAGAGTGAGGTATGGCAGACTATTATATCGAAGCATAAACTGCAAGCTTTGGATTTAGATACCTTAGTTTCTCCTTGGCATACGGATGCTGATTTAGGTCGTCCAATAGAAGTAATTACTGATATGTCTAAAAGTAGAAAGTTAGGTTTTACTGCTTTTAAACCGACAAAAGACTCTTTCATAGAATTATTTGAACAGTTAAAAGCAGAACGCCTTATACCATAAGATATAATTAAGCAGACTACGGTCTGTTTTTTTTATCTACAATGTTTGGTTTTTTAAATATTATGTTAATTTAGCAGTTAAATTTATTTTGTTATGATAAGAGGTGTTTTTTTGTTTTTTTTTATGTTAATTAATTCGCTGGTGTTTGCTCAGATAGGTGTAGAAGTAGAGGTTCCTACAGAGATGGTGGATGTAAATGGTACGATGCGTATTAGAAATACAGATTATTTGAATGATGAAAGTTTAAAGCCTTTGTTTATAAATAATGAAGGGGTTTTAGGGATAAAAGTATTTAAAGAAGTACAATCTCAAGTTTTTTCAGCGCAAGGATTGAATAATGCTCCCCCATTAGGAGGAAGTGTTGAGTTTAATTCTAGAAAAAGAATTCATGTTCCTATAAATGTAAATGATGTTATTGTAAATAATCTTGGGTTAAGTCATGTCGGTGATGCGTTAAAAATAAATACTCCTGGGTTTTATAATTATAAAACATCAGTAAATATACGTAGCAAAGTTAATACAGAGAAGGATGGAGTATGGGTATTTACTGGTTTAGAAACAAGTAGTGATAATGGACAAAATTGGGAAACAAGGTCTCTTAGTTTACATAAAATCAAGAAAATAAATCAGTCATCTACTGGTTCTTCATATAATGGAGAGATTAGAAATTTGGTGATACCTTCTATTGTTTATGAACATAAAAAAGGTGATTTAGTTCGAATATTTATTGTTAGAGCTGCTAGTGGTAGTGGTAGTGGTTTACCACAAGGTGATGAAGTGACTGCCTTTGAGCTTTTTAATGATAATGGGTTAAAAACTTATAATTTGATAATTAGTAAAATGTAACAAAATTAAAATATTAAGAAGCATGAGGTATATAGGCGTTTTATTAACTTTCTTTTTTTCAATACCCATAATCTACTCACAAAAAATGGGAGTAGGTTTAGATGTACCAACAGAAATGTTAGATGTACAGGGGAAAATTAGATTGAGAGATGTTAAAGAGAGCAAAGCAGAAGGATTACGATCGTTGTATATTAGACAAGATGGTTTAATAGGAAAAAAAGAAGATGCAGTATTAATGACACAAGTTTATACTAATGTAGCTAGACAATCATTGCCAGAGAATACTTTAGGTAGTGAATATAATTCTGGAAAGGATATTATTATTCCTATTGATTTTGCTAAGACAGAGAATAATAATCTGGGGATAACACAACCTGAAAATACGTATAATTTAAGGATTGCTACTGAAGGATATTATGAGTATAATGCATTTCTTAATTTATATATGCAACCAATATCGTCAACAACGAATCCTTTTTTTGATATTATTGCAAAAATAGAAGTAAGTCAAGATAATGGAACAAGCTGGAATGTTGTTTCTGGTATACATTTTTCAAAAATGCTTGTTGCAGGTGTTTTTAGAAATGCAGTTATTCTTTTGCCTAGTGGTATTGTAAAACATAACGCAGGTGATCTTGTACGTATGAAATTAGCAAGAGTAAAAGATAATAATGGAAATTTAACAGGATTTTCAACAATGGGGTCATTTACTTTAGGGGCTACAAATAAGATTAGCCCATATACTATTATAATATTAAAACTATAGCTATGAAAGATAAAATATTAATAGTTTACTTGTTTTTTTTTAGTTTAGTTGGTTATACGCAAAATCTTGGAATAGGTACTGATTTGCCACTAGAAAAACTCGATGTAAATGGTAAAGTTAAAATGAGGGAGATTAGTGAATTTGATAATGTTGGTGAGCGTAAATTATTTATTGATGATAAGGGAACAGTTTTTACAAAAACGGAAGAAGCAATTGAAACAGAGGTTTTTATAGTAAAGAAATCAGAAGCATTCTATATCCCAAATGGGATAGCTGATTATAATACTTTAAAAACTGTAGTTCTTCCAATAAATATTAAGGATGCAACAGTTAATAACCTTGGTATTGAGCAGGGGAATCTTCCGAATACATTTAGGATTAAATACGATGGATATTATCTGTTTTCAGGATTTGTAAGTATGTTTCTGGCTAGTGATGATAATAAAACTGGAGTTTATTTCGGAATGAGAATTGTGAGTAGTAGTGATAATGGTAATACTTGGAATTTTGTTTCTGGAGGGGATCACAGTGCTGTTTTACCACATATTGATGGGTCATCAGTTCTTATTAATTTTCCATCAGTTGTTTATAGTTGTAAAGCGGGCGATTTGATAAGTATACATTTGAATAGGACACAAAATACAGAGAATAAACCATTTGGAGCTGATCTAAAAGGAACTTCTAGAAACTCTAAGGATATTGAAATTACAAATTGGGATTCATCTATACCATATACATTATTTATTACCAAGAAATAGTTTTACTGCTTTTAAACCGACAAAAGACTCTTTCATTGCATTATTTGAACAGTTAAAAGCAGAACGCCTTATACCATAAGATAGAATCAAGCAGACTACAGTCTGCTTTTTTATTGGTATTATTTTAACCCAGAATAAGCGTTAGCCAAATATTACAAAGCAATTCTACTTCATATCTCTTTCATTAGCTCTACAACCATACTATAGTATACTTGTATCACTAATTCAGAGCTATTTTGTATAATTACTTTTCGTTTATCTGTCTATCACGATTCTAGGTTTAATTAATTTTCTTTAAACTGGACTATCTCGCTTGCTGATTATAGTTGTATTTTTGTAAGAAATAATTTAAGAAGCACAGTTGTATATTTTCTATGTTTTACAGAAGTGAATAAGCAAGAATATAGAAGTGTTTTCTCATTTCATTATCATGACAAATAATACAATAGAACCTCATATTATATCCATACAGAGTACTGTGTCTACAGGGTATGTGGGGAATAACTCAGCCAGTTTTGCTATACAGCTTCACGGAATTAATTGCGTAGCGATGCCTACCATTCTTTTATCAAGTCACACAGACAAGCCTGTTTATTATGGAGAAGCAGTGCCCAAAGAATTATTCGATAAACTGGCACGTGGAGTATTAGAAATTAACACTGCACAGCTTACACAGTATGTTGTAAGTGGATACTTAAAGAGCAAAGAGATAATAGATGCTACGGCAAAGTTCATAAAGCAGCTAAAAGCACAGCATAGTATTACTTATATCTATGATCCTGTATTTGGTGATACACGTACAGATGGGCTGTATATCCCCAAAGAACAGGCAGATTATTCAAAAGAACGATTATTATCGTTAAGTGATATCTTGACACCTAATCACTTTGAATTAGAATACCTTTTAGGAAAGCGTATAACGAATGAGCAAGAACTGATAACAGCTGTACAGGCGGATGAGGTATTATCTTCTAAAATCATTGTTTTGACTACAGCCGAAATGAAAGAGAATGTAAATCACCAAGTAGAAGTCATATTGATTAATCAAGGTAAGTTGACTCATTTCTATGCTGATAATATACCTGTCGAAGTAGTGGGAACAGGCGATTTGTTTACGGGAACACTTTCTGCACAGCTAACGAAGGGGCGTACGATCGAAGAAGCTATCCAGACAAGCATGAACTTCTTATCTGAAGTATTGCGATATGTTCACCTTCATGGATTGAAAGAGATGAATGCGATGGCTATCTTACAAGCACAAGATGTTCTTGCAGTAAAGTATAAATAAAACAGAGAGGCAGTAAGATAAGTTTTCGTACTGCCTTTTTTATTGAACTCTGAATATTTAGCATTTATGTATGGGATAGTGAAGCTACCATAGTCTTCTGATCAGAGAATAAGTCTATTAGCTCTTTTGTCACCATGAGTGTAATATCGTCATCTTCTTTATATAGACTATAAGTAGCTTGTTCTGCCTCAGGGCTAAATGCAAAATTGATAGTCTGCGTCTCTGCTGTACAGCATGCATCTATTATCGCATCGAGTTGTTTGACATGGTGATCTCTTTGATAAATAGAATAGATTGTCAGTTCACTTTCTTCTTGTTCATAGATGATGATGGTATCCAATGCTTTGCTGTAATAAATAGCGTTTTTAAAACTGAAGTCGTAGTCTGCATAACAATAAAAGAAAGCTAAGCCTACATTTTTAGTAATCAATCTATTATAGGTATAACCACTTTTGACATATTCTTCAAATAAAGCAAGCGATGCAGGGTTGTCTAAATCTAATTTCTCTAAACTCGATAGAGGAGAATATTTGGTATTCACCTTTAGTGTAGCTTGATACTCTTCAACAGGCACATAACCAAACTTTGGATAGAAGTCCAGTACTGTATCATTTGCAAACAAGAAGTAGCCTGTTACGATATCTCTATATGCTACTTCTATATATTCTAATAAGAACCTTGACAACCCTTTGTTTTGATAGGCAGAGTCTGTCATCACAGTGCCTAATTGTCCTGCCTTGTACGTTTTATTTTCTTTCGTTATTTCGAATAGGCTTAAAGTTGTATGTGCGACTATCTTATCTTCTTGGAATAAAGAAAATAGTATACACTCCTCTCCCCAGTATCCCGATTGGTAAAAGGCTTCAAAATCAAACTCCCATACTTCCTGACACATTCGATTGAACTCTTTTCGTTTTTGTTTATCATCTTGATAGTTGATATATAGGGTATAAGGAGTTCCTTTTATACTTACTGATTTGCTGATCATAATTCTTATTTATTTGGAGCAAAGTTCTGAATAAGACCTTGTTTATCTATTGACAGTATTGTTTTATAAATGTGCAAGAAGTTGTTTTTATTGTTAACTTTGATTTATTAACTACAGCGTGATGAGTCAGCACTTTCCTATTCAGATTATCACATCGGATCGTATTATTCCTTCTTTATTCTCTACTACTACATATAGAGAGAAAGGAATACTGCTATCTTATTGTATGGAGGGAAGTAATGAGCTTAAAGTAGACAATCGAATAGAAGATTTCTCTGCAGGTTCTCTATTGACCGTGTTTCCCCAGCGTTTATTCTCTATTCCCATCACAGAACGCAAGGGGAAGTATCTATGTGTGCTATTTGATCTAGATAGTATAAAGGATCTTATTCTACCAACTAATTATCAGTTTTTAAACGAATTGGTGAGACACCCTATTATTCATTTGAATGCGGGTGATCAGGGCGTGTTCATCGATTACTACCAGTTGTTGCTGGCTAATCGTAGTACAGATACATCTGTGTTTTATGCTGATGCGATGAAGTATTTATTGTATTCTTTAATTGCTCATATCAACCGATTCTATGAACAAGATGAAGTGAATCTGAAACCAAGTTCTAAGAAAGAAACAACTGTTTTTAGGCTGTATAATTTGGTTCATCAGTATTATTTAGCTGAGCGCACAGTACAGTTTTATGCTGATCAACTAAAGCTCACTCCTAAGTACTTAACGACTTTGGTACGCAGGCAGACGGGTAAGACGGTATCTGCGATTATTAATGAGCTTGTACTCACTCAAGCGCAGTCTTACCTTATAGCAACGGATAAACCTATCTACACCATAGCTGAAGAGCTTCATTTCTTAGATGCGACTAGCTTCTGTCGTTATTTTAAAAAATCTACAGGTCTATCTCCCTTAGCGTATAGACAAGCACATCTATAAGCACTCAGTTTAGAGGGAAGTATATTCATTCTTTTAGGAGTAAACTTAAAAACACTCTTGGTACTACATAGTTTTTATGTGGATATTATTCTATTTCAGTTTAGATAGAATCTTCAATGTATTTTAAATTTTAATAAAAGGAGAATAGCAGGAGAGTAAAAGAACAATTCTTGGACAAATAACCTCTCTAGTCCACCATTCTCGGGTTATTGTCCATGTATTGTCGAAGGAAATCAAAATAAGGCTTGTATTCACTAGGGTTAAGAGCTGTTTTATGTTTTAATAGATTTTATATTGTTTTGGTTTAATGTGTTGTTATATAGTGTTTTAGTTGTTTTTTGGTGCTAAAAAAAATGCACCTCTTTTTTAAAATATTAATGTGATAGAAGCTATTTTCAGGGTGTTTTTGTAAAAAAGTGATTAAATAAAATAGTTAAGAGTCATTTTTAGAACGCTTTTTTAGTGAAAAATAAAAAAATGAGACGCTTTTTTTAGTGTGTTGTTGTTGAAGAAATACTGTGCTTATCAAAAATAGGGGAGTAGCTCTAAAGCAATTTTTAAATAAAATGAAACTTAGAGAATTGTTCTAAATTATAGCAAAATAAGCAGCAAAGAATTGATAGCTATTTCGTTGAGATAAAAATTAATATCTTTGGGATATGAGTGAAGTGGGTAGAATACATTCTTTTAAGCCTGTGGTGTTTAATGAGGCTAAAGTATTGATATTGGGTACGATGCCGAGTATTAAATCGTTAGACTTTCAGGAGTATTACGGCAATAAGCAGAATGTGTTTTGGAAGTTATTATTTAGTGTTTTTAGAGAAGAATATAGCGATGTGTATAAGGATAAGCTCGATTTGCTTCAGCGAAATAGAATTGCCTTATGGGATGTCTTGCAGTCTTGCGAACGCAAGAGTAGCTTAGACAGTGATATTATCGCAGAAAAAGCTAATGATATCAAAGGGTTATTAATAGAATATCCCCATATCGATACAATCGTATTCTCCAGTCAAAAGGCAAGACAATATTTCGATAAATACATAGGGCAAATAGATGGTGTTTCCTTGTTAACTTTACCTTCGCCGAGTGGGGCAAATGCAAGAATGAGCTTTCAAGAAAAATTAGCTCATTGGCAAGAATTAAAAAATAAAGTATGAAACAGTTAAAAAAAGAACATATAGACTTCTTAGTGACGTTAAGTCAGAATAATAATAAACCTTGGTTTGCAGATCATAAGCCAGAATTCGATAAGCTATTCGCTGAGGTGAAGGCTTTCTTTAAAGTAGTGCACGATGAGATGTTACAGCACGATAGTATAGACCTATTACACGTACACCGCATCTATAGAGATGTACGCTTCTCTAAGGACAAGACACCTTATAAGACTTATTTTGGACTGCACTTAGGACGTACCAAGCCGATGCTGAGAGGAGGATATTATGTGAATATAGAACCAGATAGAAGTTTTGTAGGAGGTGGCTTTTGGGAGCCTAATAAGGAAGACTTACTGCGCATCCGCAAGGAGATCGCTATGGATGATAGTGAACTTCGTGAGATTATAGCAGAGGAGCAATTTCAGAAGTACTTCGGAGAACTACAAGGGGAGGAGCTAAAGACAGCTCCTAAGGGATTTGACAAGGAGCATCCTGCTATCGACTTATTGCGCAAGAAGCAGTATCTTGTGATGCGTTCTTTTACGGATAAAGAGGTATTAGCGCCTAACTTTAAAGAGGAGGTGATCAAGACATTTATAGCGATGAGACCACTGTTTGACTATATGTCAGATGTATTGACTACCGATGTGAATGGGGTGAGTCTGTATGAGTAGAGGATTTTTGTGAAGGTGAGAACAGGAAACAAAGGGCTCCTTTTAGAGAGAGTAAAAATTAGAGATGTTTGTCTTTCAGAAAAGAGGTGTATATCTCGCTTAGTTGGCACATAGTTGTAGGGGGCGTATTACATACGCCCGACAATATATGACCAATAGTATATCCGTATCGTATGTCATTCTGAGCTCGCGAAGAATCTCATTCTATAGCTGTAGAGTTACTAGTGAGATGCTTCCTTTGTCAGCAAGACATACTGTGTGGTTAGTTATCCTCAATGGAGGTCTAGAGTGTATAGTAATGGTTAGTATTTTTTTGCGAATAGGTATCAGAATAATTTAGTATTCATATATGATAGGCATATGATCACTAAATTCAATCCATTTGTAAAAATCAGCAATTTCAAAAGTACTAGTTTTATTAATGAAATTTTCGGAACCAAGTATATAGTCTATATGATATGGTTTGGATTGTTTACGTTGTAAGAAAAATGTGGGTTTTGTTTCTTGTCCTTGAAGTTCTTGGTGAAAATGATGATATAAGCTATTAATACCGATTTCTTTTAATTCATTTATTACATCACTATGATTCCACCATCTATCCCATTGATCCCAAATAGCATTACTGTTAAAGTCTCCGGCTATTATAGAATTATTTAGGTTGTTCTTATTGATTTGTATATATTTCCAAATCTGCCCAATGTATCCAAAATTAGGAGAGTTGTTGTAATGTGCCCAAACAGCTAGTAAATTAAAATTGTCATTAATCTTACAAGGTAAAAAATAATTAACGGTATGATCATTAAATTGATTTGACCAATTTAATTTTTGTAGTTTAATATTAGGTTTTGCAAATATTGCGAGTCCTTTGTTTTTATTCTCTCCAATCCAAGTATAGTTTTTTGCCCATAGTTTATAGCTTTGATCATTTGTTTCCATAGGATTCTCACATTCTTGTATGATAAAAATATCTGCATTTAAGCTTGAAATTTGTTTGAATTTATTTCTGAATGCACCATTACAGTTCCATGTTACTATTTTCAATTTAATATATGTTTAGAGGAAAATATTAATGTTTTATCTTTTAAGATTTAAGTATTATATAAGATTGAATCTTAAAAGATATTTGTTCATAAAATAAAAAAATATATCATAAAAAATGCTGACCATGGTCAGCATTTTTTGTTATCAGTTTATAGTTCCCTGTTTTCTGTTTTCAGTTCCCTAAATTATTTAATAATCTGTACTTCGAACATCTTGTCCCAGTTTTTACCTGTCAGGAAGAATGTCTTAGTCTGTGGGTTATAAGCGATACCATTCATTACATCTCTGTCTTCGTGATATGTAGTTAGGTTTAGTAATTCGCTGAAGTCTATAACAGCTTCTATTGCTCCTGTTTGAGGATTGATTACTGCTACTGCATTCTGTCCATAGAAGTTAGCATATATCTTACCATCTACCCATTCTAGTTCATTAGCGTATGGAATAACATTCTTATCTGTATATACACTTACTCTGTCTATTTCTTTAAATGTTTCTGGATCTAGTTTATAGATAAACTCAGAACCTGATGTCATATACAGATGTTTACCGTCATTCGTAAGTCCCCAACCTTCCATCTTCTGAAAATATGGAAGTGTTTTCTCCTCTGTTAATGTTT
The DNA here is from genome assembly GCF_038039805.1 of Myroides odoratimimus. GTDB lineage: Bacteria > Bacteroidota > Bacteroidia > Flavobacteriales > Flavobacteriaceae > Flavobacterium > Flavobacterium odoratimimum_B. The sequence goes on along the minus strand of NZ_JBBPHK010000007.1, from coordinate 56,905 downwards.
CTGCATTGAATACATGAGCTTCATTGTTTTGATAAGTTAGTTGGTATAGTTTGCCATTTAGGATAGTACACCCCTCACCGAAGATTTCTGCTGGTTGTTTGTGAATCTTGATGACTTTACCTGTTTTATAATCTACTTGACGTACACTAGAGATTCCTTTTTTACCTGTTCCTCTTCCAGTGTTCGTTGTTCCTCCGCCTTCACCATTACCTGTACTTTCGTATAAAATACCATTGTAGAATTCTAGACCTTGTGTATAGGCATCTTGGTCATGAGGATAAGTGTTTACTAATTTATAGCTGTAAAAAGCAGGAGCTTTAGGAGCTGTTATTTCTATATTTGTAGTGAATTCTTTATTCGAGTTTTCAGCATACGCGATAGCTTTAATCGTTGTTTTACCTAACTTTTGTTCACCTAAGTTTAGATTTAACACCTCATTTTTAATAGAAGCACCTACTTTTTTGTCGTTGAAGTAATAAATTACAGAGTCTACTTGCGCATTTTCGGTAGTTTTTAGACTCAGTTTTATGTCTTCATTTCCCTTATATAGCTGTTTTAGATGAGTAGTATCAATAGATAAAACATTTTTTTCTAAATTTTTTTTGTTCGAACAGCTCATAAAAGCTACTCCTAATACTAACGGAACTAGAATGTTATATTTTTTCATTGTCATTTTTTAATTTGATACAATATACAAATCTAATGCGAATAGTTGAAAAAGCTTGGAAAAATAAAAAACCGTTGTATATTTGCAGTGGCAAGTCCTACACGACCAGCTCCCTCTTAATCCTCCAGGGTGGGAACGCAGCAAAGGTCTGAGGTTGTAGCGGTGCGATGTAGGTAGCTTGCCATTTTTTTCTTATTAGTAGATCTCCGTGTTGGAGATTTTTTTTTGCCCTAAAGTTTTTTCCTTTTACTTTGAATATCGTTGTTGGGTAGGTACGATTTTTGTTATTTTTGTATAAAAAATTTGTTTTGAAGAAGATAACAATTAAAATAGGTAAGGTACTAGGCTGGTTCTTACTTAGTTTATTTCTAATATTACTACTTCTTATCGTTGCGATACAGATACCTGCTGTCCAAAATAAGGTGAAGGATTTTGCAATCACCTTTGTACAGGATAAGATAGGTACCCCTGTGTCCTTAGATAGGATAGAGATTGCCTTTCCTAAAAAAATAGTGGTTAAGAATCTTTATGTTGAGTCTCAGCAGAAGGATACTTTGTTATATACTAATTATCTAGGTGTAGATATTAGCTTATTCGCTCTACTGAAGAGCTCTGTCAATGTCAATAGTGTTCAGTTAGATGGACTAAAGACAGATATTAAACGCGATAGTCTAGGACGCTTTAACTTTGATTATATCATCGAAGCCTTCGCTTCAGAGGAAGAAGAGGATAAAGAGGACAGTAGTTCTATGGCTATAGATGTAGGCGAGATAAGCCTTAGCGATATCCAGGTGAAGTACAATGATGATTATGATGGTCATCACGTCTCATTTGGTTTAAAGAGATTTATTACACGTTTTAAACAATTTGATTTAGAGGAGATGAAATTTGCTATTCCTAAGATTGCGATTGCGGGAATAGATTTAAATTATAAAAAAGAATTGCCTTCTCAGGCTTCTATTGAGGCAGCACAGTTAGTTGTAGAGCCGATAGAGGAAGAGTCGAATACTTCTGTGATGCCTATAGTAGATTTAGGAACTATAGAGTGGACAGATAGTAATATCGTTTTTGAGGATAAGGAGAGTAGGTTATATGCTAATCTTGCGTTAGGAGCTTTTAAAACTACATTTGAGCAAATTGATTTAAAGAATCAACAGATAGATTTAAAAGAGATCCGCTTAGATGATACTAAGGCTGTAGTTCATTTACTTCCTATAACTATTAAGGCTGCTGAATCTGTAAAAGAAGAGGAAAGTGCTCCTGTAGTGGATGAGGCTGCTCCATGGAAACTAGGCATAAAAGAATTTGCTCTAAACTCTATTGATGTCAAGTTTGACAACGATAATTTTAAGGCATTATCTTTTGGGTTAGACCCTAATCATATCGCTTTTACAGATATTAATTTTGATTTAAAAGATTTTCAGTTTTCTCCTAATGTGATAAGAGGAAATCTAGAGGGGTTTTCTTTTAAAGAAAAGAGCGGGTTGCAAGTAGATAAGTTCAAAACTTATTTTCTATACGGCGATCAAACTACTTTCATCAAAGACTTCATTTTAGAAACTCCTAACTCTAAGTTTGACGCTAATGTAACGTTGAATTATAGAGATGTAAATAAGCTGTCAGAGCATTTAGAGGATACCTCTGTGGACGTACTGATAAAAGAGTCTTATCTAGGACTAAGAGATGTATACCTAGCCATGCCTACTGTTTTTGAAGAAGCTGGATTAACAAGTTTAACCAATAAAAATTTAGCTGTAGACATCAAAGCAAAAGGTATAGTAGGGGATTTGTCTATCGAACAGTTTTTATTGACTGGATTACAGTCAACAACTATCAATGTGGTTGGAAATATAAAAGGAGCTACTACTCCTGAAAAAGCAATAGTAGATTTAAAACTGAATAAATTTCAGACTTCTGCTAAGGATATCTTTAGCATCGCACCAAAAGGTGTGTTGCCAGCGAATATAGCGATTCCTTCGCACTTATCGCTATCAGGTAATGTAAAGGGAGGAATGAAGGCTATACAGTCTCAATTAGCCCTTAAAACGACTTCTGGTAATGCAGATGTAAAAGTGTTCTTCGATCAACACAAAAAGGGAAGTGAGAAATATAGTGTAGAAGCAAACCTTCAAAATTTAGAATTAGGGCATATTTTAAAGAATGATTCTATCGGAGCTTTAACGATGTCTTTTAAGGCTAATGGTGTTGGTTTTGATCCAGATAAAGCTGTAGCAAAAGGTGGTGTAAAAGTAGTTAGTGCTACGTATAATGATTATACTTATAACAATATACAATTAGATGCTGTCTTAGAGAAAGGAAGTTATCAAGTCACTTCAGTTAATGACGATCCTAATTTAAACTTTGCTATTGATGCAAATGGAAAATGGACAGATTATAATATCAGTTTAGACTTATTAGCAGACTTTAAGCATATTGATTTATATCGACTAAAACTAGTGGATGCTCCTGCAGTGTTTAAAGCTAAAATACAGACAGAGCTAAGTAATATCGTTCCAGATGATTTAGACGGAGCAATAGTAGTTAGCGATTTGTCTTATGGTACAAAAGAACAGGTAATCACACTAAAACCGATCGAAGTTAAGGCTGTAACAAATGGAGTAAAAAAATCTTTACACTTAAACTCTGAATTAGTAGAGTTTGGTATGCAAGGAGAGTATAAGATGACTCTATTGGCAGATTTATTTACTAATTCATTGAAGAGCTATTTCAATAATGAGGTAGAAGAAAAACAGCAAAGAGAGCTAATAGAGGATGCTTCTAAGCCTTTGCCAAACCATTTCTTTGCTTATACGCTGAAGGTTAAGGATAATGGTATTATCCATTCTGTATTGCCTGATTTAAAAGAATTACAACCTATACAGTTTAGTGGACGATATGAGTCTGATTCTAATTACATCAGTTTGCAAGGTACTATTCCTTTAATCGAATATGGAGAGAATGAGATAAATAATATTTCTGTTGATGTTAAGCCAGTCGATGGCGCCCTTACCTACGCTTTAGACATAGAGCGCATTGCTAATGCTAGTATAGCATTAAAACGTCTGGCTCTAGAGGGGGATATTAAAAATAATACCTTAAGTTACAACTTAAATTTAAAAGATAAGACAGGAGCTCCTTGTTATTTAATAGCTGGAGAAGTCAGTACAAAAGAGGGAGATCTGATTCATCGTTTGAGACCTGATGGTTTTGTGTTAGATTATCAAAAGTGGACTGTTGACCCTAATAATAGATTTATACTTAAACCCGATGGTTTCTATGCAAAAGACTTTAAACTTGCGTATAATAATAGTCTTTTAGCAATAGAATCTAAAGATGAAGTAGCCAATAGTCCAATGAAGTTGTCATTCAATGATTTTAGCATTGAGAGTTTGACTAAAATGATTAAAAAAGATGTGCTTTTAGCTAGTGGATTTATTGATGGTGAGGTGTATCTAAAAGATTTGGTAACAGACTTTAGATTTATCTCAGATATTGATATTTCTAAACTACACGTGATGGAAATAGGGCTAGGAGACTTACATGTTGGCGTTAAGAATGAGAGTGCGAGTAAGTTTATAACTGATATTACTTTACAAGGAGGAGAGAATAAGATATCTATCGACGGATGGGCTGATGCTGATACTCAGGAGATGAATATGAATGTGAACTTAGCTAAGTTTCAAATGGCAGCGATAGAGTATTTTGCTAAAGAACAGTTATCAGAAGCAGAAGGATTCTTCTCGGGTAATCTAAAAATAGGAGGGAAGTTTACAGATCCTAAAATATTAGGAGCTATGAACTTTAATGATATAGGTTTTCATGTAAATGGATTAAATGCTGACTTTAGAAAAATTAACGAAAAGATTTCTTTTACAAATAGAGGGATAGAATTAGATAAGTTTAGTATCACAGATACAGATGGAAATCTACTAGTGGTAGATGGGCAGGTACTTACTAAATCATATCAAGATTTTGCTTTTAACCTAAGTATTAAGGCAGTTGATTTTAAAGCAGTGAACTCTACGTCTAAAGATAATGAGATGTATTATGGTAAATTGGTTTTTGACAGTGATATTAAGATAAAAGGAGATTTAAATAAACCTATTGTTACTGGAGGAATAGAAGTCGGTAAGAAGACAGATTTCTCATTTGTATTACCACAGGAAGATCCTAGTATAGCAGATAGAGAAGGTATTGTAGAGTTCGTAGATCAGCATAGCTTACAATTAGCTGAAATGAGAAAGTATGAAGAAGATTTTAATAATTCAGCATTAAAAGGGTTAGATGTATCTGTTTCGATTAAAGTAGATAAAGAAGCTAGTTTTACTATGATAATGGATAAATCAAGTGGAGATAAGATCATTCTAAAAGGAGAGGCGGACTTAGTAGGAGGAATTGATCCATCAGGTAAAGTAACTTTGGCTGGAAGATATGAGTTCTCTCAAGGTTCTTATGATTTGTCTTTCAATATGATGAAGAGAAAATTTGAGATTGAAAAAGGAAGTTATATTATCTGGGCAGGAGATCCTACAGATGCTAATCTACACTTAACTGCTATCTATGAGACAAAGACTGCTCCGATAGATCTATTAGGAAATCAGCTAAGCAGTCTATCTCCTACACAGCAAAATATGTATAAGCAGAAGATACCATTCCAAGCTTTATTAAAGATGGAAGGAGAATTACTGAAACCCGAGATATCTTTCGATGTGCAACTAAAAGAAGGAATTACAAGTGTATCAGGAGATGTGCTAAGCAATACGAAGACGAAGTTAGAACAGTTAAGACAGAATGAGTCTGAACTAAATAAACAAGTATTTGCGTTATTGTTATTAAACAGATTTATAGGTGAGAATCCTTTTGAGAGTAGTGCTGGAGGAATGAGTGCAGGGTCTATGGCTAGACAGAGTGTGAGTAGATTATTATCAGATCAGTTGAATAACTTGGCAGGTAACTTAATTGCAGGTGTAGAACTTAACTTTAATTTAGAATCTTCAGAGGATTACTCTTCAGGAAGTAAAGAGAATAGGACAGATTTAAATGTTGCAGTGTCAAAACGCTTATTCTCTGATCGATTAAAAGTGACAGTAGGAAGTAGTTTCGAAGTAGAGGGGAATGCTCGTGAGAACGAGCAAGCAGCTAATATAGCAGGTGATATTGAATTAGAATATGCATTGTCAAAAGACGGTAGATATTTAATGAAAGTGTATAGAAAAAACCGTTATGAGGTAGCTCTTCAAGGTCAAATTGTAGAGACAGGTGTCGGATTTATAATAACAATGAGTTATGAGAGATTCCGCGAATTATTTGAACGTAGTAAAGATAAAAGACAATTAAAAAAGCAATTAAGAGATGAAGCTAAAGCAGAGTAAAATATATAATGGATTAGCAGGATGTCTTGGATTATTATTTATATTTTCATGTAATACAACTCGTCATCTGGCAGAAGATGAGTATCTGTACTCAGGAGGGAAAGTAGTAATTAATAGTGACTCATTATCCAAGTCTCAAAAGTCTGAGATGAATGATGAACTTCATGGTTTACTACGTCCTATTCCTAATGCCACGTTGTTAGGTATGCATCCTAAATTGTTTTTTTATAATCTAGCAGGAGATCCTGAAAAGAGTAATAAACTACGTCGTTGGATGCGAAATAAACTAGGTGAACCCCCTGTATTATTTGACCAAGTAGATATGGAGAACAATAAAGCTATTCTATCTAATCGCTTAGAGAATAAAGGATATTTTAATGTAGATGTGACTTATGATACCGTTAGACCTAGTGATAAGAAGAAAGGGGTGGAATACACTGTAACTCCAGGTGAACAATATAAAATACGCGAGTTTACCTTTGCAAAAGACTCTACAGGTATCAAGCAAGTATTGTCTCAAGCTATGCCTTATACAAGATTAAGAGAGGGAAGAGCTTATGATTTAGATGTTATTAAAGATGAGCGTACTAGATTTGATAATTACTTAAAGAATAAGGGATATTATTACTTCAGTGCTGATAACTTATTAGTACAGGTAGATAGTAGTGTGGGGCATCATCAGGTAGACTTGGCTTTAAAAATCAAAGAGAATACACCTAAATTAGCACTAGAGCCTTATACCATCGATAATATTTATATATTTTCAGACTATGTTTTGTCTGATACGAATTATATGCAGGCTCTTGACTCTGCACAAGTATATAAAGATTTTAAAATAGTAGATCCTAAAGGAAAGTTTAAACCATCTATCTATGATAGAGCAATTCATTTAAAACATGGAGATACGTATAATAGAAATGACCATAATTTATCTCTAAACAGATTGGTAAGTTTAGGTGTTTTTAAATTTGTGAAGAATCAGTTTGAGATATCAGATAGTTTAAATCATAAATTAAATGCTTATTATTTTTTAACTCCTGATAATCCTAAGGCTATTAGACTTGAGTTGTTAGGTAAGATGAATTCCGCTAGTTACAATGGAGCAGAATTAAATCTGAACTGGAGTAATAAGAACTTTATGAGAGGAGCTGAGGTGTTTTCTGTGTCTGCTTATGGAGGAGCAGACTTTCAGATGTCATCAGCTAATAATGGATACAATGTATACAAGGTAGGTCTTGAGACTAGTCTGACTTGGCCTAAGATAATTTCTCCATTTAATCTACAATCTACTAGTGCTTACATCCCTAAAACTCGTGCTATTCTTGGAGGAGAATATCTAGAACGTAGTCAATTATATTCATTACAGTCATTTAAAGCCTCTTGGGGATACTTATGGAAGGAAAGCGCTTTTAGAGAACATGATTTGAAAATATTTGATATCAATTATGTAAAACCTGGGCATGTCACTGATTACTATAAAGAGTATGCGGAGGGTAACCCATCACTAGAAAGGGTATTAGATAAGCAATTGACTTTTGGACCTACTTATACCTATACTTATACAAATACTAGCAAGAAGTTTAAAAAAGGGACAATATATTATCGTGGTGGATTAGATTTATCTGCTAATATCACAGGTTTATTAATGGGGGCGAATGTGGATAAGGATAAGGAAAAAAGTTTGATAGGTGTACCTTTTAGCCAGTATGTGAAAACAGAACATGACTTTAGATATTATTTAAAACTAAGTAGAACTTCTCAGTTAGTAAGTAGAGTACATGCAGGTATAGGTGTAGCTTATGGTAATTCTAAACAGATGCCTTATACGAAGCAGTTCTATGTAGGAGGGTCTAATAGTATTAGAGCTTTTAGAGCACGTACTTTAGGACCAGGTTCATTTAATCCAGAGATTAACAATGCTAAGTTTATACCAGATCAATCAGGAGATATGTTGTTAGAAATGAACTTAGAATATCGAAAAAAATTATTTAGTATTGTTCATGGAGCACTGTTTGTTGATGCAGGAAACATTTGGAACTTAAACGAAGTATCAGATCGCCCAGGAGGTAAGTTTAGTGGTGATTTTTTAAATGAATTAGCTATAGGAGCAGGAGCGGGTCTTCGATTTGATGTAACATTCTTAGTTCTTCGTTTTGATTTTGCTTTTCCATTGCGTGTGCCCTATCATGCACCTGGCGAACGTTGGGTAATAGATGATATCAATTTTGGAAGTAGTAGATGGCGAAAAGACAATCTGATGTTTAACTTCGCTATTGGGTATCCTTTCTAATATGTGTGGAAACAATACACAAAAAACTCCCCATCTTTTCCTATTGTGGAAAGTTGGGGAGTTTTTTTTAAAATATCATAATGAATTGAATATAAAACAGATATGTGGTTTGTTATTATGTCTATAGGGTTTGGCATGGTTTTGTATATATACTATTACAGTAAGGTGTTATAAAAAAAGTAAAGAAGTTGTAAAACTTCCTGCTTTTGAAAAAGAAAATTTAAGTGTTTATTTAAAAGTTATGTTATCGAGAGATAACAAGTTAGATCGTTAGTAAGGTGAAGAAGAGAAATCTTCAGGTGAATAGGGAGCTTAGGCTCCCTTTTGCTGTTTATAATGGTTAATTTATGGTCTACATTGGGAATGAATGATAAAAAGTTTAAATTTGCATTTAGCACATAAAAAATAAAAATATGAGTCACAAGATTCTGGTTATAGATGATGATGTTCCTTTCTGCGAAATGCTAAAAACTTTTTTATCTAAAAAAGGGTATATAGTATCTAATGCATTTAGTAGTACAGAAGCAGAACAGTGTATTAATGAAGAGTGCTATGATATTGTTCTTACAGATGTTAGACTACCTGATAGTAATGGTCTAGAGTTACTTAAATATATAAAATCAAAATGTAGAACTTCACAAGTTATTTTAATGACGGGATATACCGAAATTAAAACAGCTGTGAATGCAATGAAGTTAGGAGCATTCGATTATGTAGCTAAGCCAATTAACCCAGATGAAATACTTTTGACAATTAAACAAGCGCTCGAAAGAAAAGCTAGTGTGGAAAGTGGCGAACCTTTAAAATCGAAAGCTAAGGCTACGGTGGTAAAAGATGTAGAAGATACAGATGAGAATAGTATAGAGCTAGATTATGTAAGAGGAGAAAGTAATGTATCTAAACAGTTACACGAGTACATTGATTTAGTAGCACCTACTAATATGTCTGTTTTGATTATTGGAGATAGTGGTACAGGTAAAGAAAATATAGCACATTCTATTCACTTAAAAAGTAAGCGTAAGGATAAACCTTATATTGCAGTAGATTGTGGTGCTATTCCTAAAGATTTAGCTTCTAGTGAGTTCTTTGGGCATATTAAGGGATCTTTTACAGGAGCAGTTACGGATAAGGTAGGACACTTTGAAGCGGCTAATGGAGGAACCATATTCTTAGATGAGGTAGGTAATTTATCTTACGAAGTACAAGTGCAATTACTAAGAGCACTTCAAGAACGAAAAGTAAAGCCTGTAGGAAGTAGTAATGAAATAGATGTAGACATTAGAGTTATTGCTGCAACGAATGAGGATCTGCCAAAGGCAGTAAGAGAGGGTGAGTTTAGAGAGGATTTATATCATCGATTAAATGAGTTTGGTATTGTTGCTCCTAGATTAGCGGATAGAGGAGCAGATATATTAATGTTCGCAATGCATTTCTTAAACGAATCTAATATCGAACTTGAGAAAAAAGTAAAAAAATTCTCTTCTGAGGTAGAGTGTATCTTTTTAACTTATGATTGGCCTGGGAACTTAAGAGAAATGAAGAATATTATTAAAAGATCAGTTCTTTTGACTCGTGGAGAAGTAATAGAAAAAGATGTACTGCCACAAGAGATTCTCGTGCCAAAATCAGAAGTAATTAAAGCTAATGTAAGTAACGAAGCAGTAGAGGATGATCTCAAGTTATTCTCTTCTAGAAATGAAGAACAAGCTATTCGTACTGCATTAGAAAAAGTTAAGTTTAATAAAACTAAGGCTGCACAGGTATTAGGAATAGATAGAAAGACATTGTACAATAAAATGAAATTGTATAATATCGAATTATAAAATTAAAAAGTGTTGAAGATGATTCAACACTTTTTTTGTACTCAATTTTAGGTTTAGTGTAAAGTATAGTTCATATTAAAAGTATAAGTATATCTCTACTTTTATTTTTACCTTTGCTTAAAATAAGAGAAGTAGAGGATATGGATATAAAAACGCTAATACATCATAATTTAGATGAGTTATTTTATTTAGCTGATAAAAAGGAAATTCTAGATACAGATTTAGTTGTGAAGATTGGGGCTTATGTTGGTGCTGCTGTATTAAGAGGAAGATACGCAGATCAGAAAGAAGTTACTATAGACGAAGTAAACGGAGTGTTTGGTATTATAGGAGACTTCTGTAGAGAGAGTTTTGGAGGAAGAAGTTTTTCTAAAACACATTTTAAAAAGATGACAACCTTATCTCTTGAATTAATTCAAGAAACAACGTTTGATGCAGATGTGGAAGAGTTTATAGCATCATTGAGAAGCTAATGAAATCGCGATATATTTTTAAAAAAGCCTGTGAATGTAAATCTTTCACAGGCTTTTTTTATGCTCAGTTGTCATGTTAGTGTAGAGTGCTTTTATTACCATATAGTATTGGTAATGAGTTGATAGGTTGAGTTTTGAAACATTTTTGCTATATTGTAGTACACCAACAAAAAACAATCAAATGAAAATAAAAACAATAGAATCTAACAGTCATGCACATGCCTATCAACTGTTGATAAAAGATTTATTAGAGAACTCGCTTCGTGTTAATCCAAAACATGAAATAGTTTATAAGAACCAAGAGCGGTTCGATTATTATGAATTGTATAGTAGAGTGAAACAGCTGTGTAATGTATATAAAGAATTAGGATTAGATGGAGGTAGTGTTGTAGGAGTTATAGATTATGACAGTCATCGCTATTTAATGAATTATTTTGCAGTTCCTATTTCGGGAAATGTGTTGCATACTATTAATTGGCGTCTAGCTCCAGAGCAAATGCTTTATACTATTAATCATGCAGAAGATGAGGTATTAGTTGTGCATGAGGATTTTGTCCCAATAATAGAATCGATTAAGGACAAAATGACTACTGTAAAGCAGATTATCATTATTCGCGACCACACTAATGAAGTCAAGACAACTTTAAATATAAAGGGTTACTTTGACAACTTAGTTACTTCTTCTTCGAAAGAGTATAGTTTTCCGGATTTTTCTGAAGAAGCAGTAGCAACTTTATTTTATACAACAGGAACAACAGGAGATCCGAAAGCGGTATATTTCACTCATAGACAATTAGTGCTACATACGATGGTAGAGATGAGTGTGTTATCTCTGATGAATGAAGGGTTTAAAATTACATCAAAAGATGTGTATTTACCTTTAACACCAATGTTCCATGTCCATGCTTGGGGCCTTCCTTATGTAGCGACAGCATTAAGTTTAAAACAAGTGTATGTTGGTAGATTTGAACCACAGAGTTTCTTAGAAATCTTTAGAAAAGAGAAGCCTACGATATCACATTGTGTACCTACGATATTAAATATGTTATTGACTAGTCCTGCCGCTAGTGATATTGATTTTTCAAATTGGAGTGTATTAATAGGAGGGTCTGCTTTGAGCAAACCATTAGCAAGGAGGGCTATGGAAAGAGGTATATCAGTAGTGACAGGATATGGTATGTCTGAAACTTGTCCATTATTAACGACTTCATATCTATCTTTAGAGACTATTAAAAATGATTTAGAGTCTCAATTAGATATTAGAACAAGGACAGGTAGAGCTGCATTACTAGTGGATTTAAAAGTAGTAGATGAGGAAGGTGTAGAAGTACCTAAAGATGGTAAAACACTAGGAGAAATAGTAGTAAGAGCACCTTATCTTACCATGGGATATTATAAAGATACTAAGAAGAGTGAGGAGCTATGGGCAGGAGGCTATTTGCATACAGGAGATATTGCATGGATTAATGAGAATAATGATGTAAAAATAGTAGATCGTTCTAAGGATGTGATTAAAACAGGAGGCGAATGGATGTCTTCACTTGCCTTAGAAGAGATGATAAGTAGTTATCTAGGTGTTATAGATGTTGCTGTAATTGGAATTCTTGATGATAAGTGGGGAGAGCGCCCTTTTGCCTTAGTAGTAAAAAAAGTAGAAGTAGATATTACCGAAAGAGACCTAATAAATCATATGCAAAAGTATGTTGATAAGCAAGTTATAAATAAATGGGCTATACCTGATCGTTTTGTATTTGTAGACGATATTCCTAAAACAAGTGTTGGTAAAATCAGTAAGAAACGTATACGAGAGTTGTATGAGCTAAATCAATTAAAATAGTTGTTTGGTCAAGTACTAAATTTGCGGTAACTTCCAAGCCGTAAATTAACTAACGTAATATGAAATTAACATCAACAACAAAACCATCAAGAAGATCTAATCCTAGTTATTTTTGGAAACAGTTAGGGATAGGTCTTTTTGTTTTGGGAAGTTTGACTACCCAAGCACAAAAAAAGCCTTTAGACCATTCTGTATATGATGGATGGCAATCTATAGGGACAAAAACTTTTTCTAATAATGGAGACTGGATCTTATATCAAGTTAATCCACAAGAAGGAGATAAGACTCTTTATATAGAGACGGTAAAAAAAACTAAAAAACTTGTAGTTCCAAGAGGGGAGAAACCTGTATTTACAGGGACGTCTAACTTTTCTGTTTTCTCTATTCGTCCTACTTATGCTGATTTGAAAGCAGTAAGAACAAAAAAGAAAAAAGAAGATGAAATTGCTAAAGATTCTTTAGGAATATACAATTTAAAAACAGGAACTTTAGTAAAGAAATCAGATATTAAGTCTTTTAAAGTTCCAGAGAAAAAAGGAGATTACTTAGCATATTTATTAGAGCCAGCTAAAGATACTGCAAAGTCAAAAGACAAAAAGGAGGTAAAGAAACCTGCTAAAAAATCAGACAAAGATGCTCCTTTAGAATTGGTATTTGAGAACTTAGTAACAGGAGAGAAAATCTCTTATGAGAATGTAACAGACTATTATTTTGATGATTTAGGACAGTACTTGGTTTTTGTTACAAAAGATCCTAATGCAAAGAAAAAGGATGATAAAAAAGAAGAAAATAAGACTGAGGAAACTAATGAAGTAGCAGATACAAAAGAAGAAACTGCTAAAGAAGAGAAAGCAAAAGGACCTTTCGGAGTATTTGTAGTTGATTTGAAAACAAAAGCAGTTAAAACAATCTTAGAAGGTACAGGTAAGTATTCTCAGTTCTCTTTTGATGACAATGGTAAGCAATTAGTATTTATTGGAACGAATGATGAGGAGAAGGTATTAGTAAAGAAATATAACTTGTACTATACTAATCTTGTGACAGGTGCTACAGTATTAGCTTCTAATACTACAAAGGGAATGCCTAAAGATTGGGTTGTTTCAGAAAATAACAAACCTCGTTTTAGTAAGAATGGAGGAAGATTGTATTTAGGTATTGCACCACAGCCTATTGCTAAAGACACTACACTTATAGCAGAAGATCATGCTGTAGTAGATATATGGCATTATAATGAAGACTATATTCAGCCTCAACAGTTAGTGAATCTAGATAAGGACTTAAAGAGAAGTTTTTTAGCTACTATTAACCTTAAAGATAGAAGTAAGCTTGTTGCTTTAGCTGATGAAAAAATCAATGGAAGCCAATTAGTAGACGAAGGAAACGCTAATATTGTGTTTAATTCTTCAGACTTTGGACGAAGAGTAGAAAGACAGTGGAATATCTCAGGAGTTTCTTCTTATTATATTGTAGATGTAAATACAGGTAAAGAAGTAGAGGTAGTTGCCGACTTACCAGGTTCAGCTCGTATATCACCAAAAGGAACAGCAGTGGTGTACTATAATAGTGAAGAAGGTAATTGGTATGCTTATGATATTAAAACAAAGATTACAAAACACTTAAATAAAGGTTTGTCAGTATCTTTTGCTGATGAGACTTTTGATATGCCTGACAATGCCTCTTCTTATGGAATCCAAGCATGGACAGATAACGACGAGTCAGTTTTAATTAGAGATCGTTTTGATATTTGGGAATTTTATTTGAATAGTAATAAAGCTCCTAGAATGGTTACTAATGGATATGGACGTAAGAATAATATTGCTTTTGATGTATTAAAGTTAGATGATGAAAAGCGTTCATTCAACAGAACAGAACAAATAATCTTAGCTGCATTCAATGAAAAAACAAAAGATGCAGGATTCTTTACTACAGAAATAAAGAGTACAAAAACCCCTAAAGAGGTATTAATGCAACCATATAGTGGTTATAGTTCTTTGTTTAAAGCGAAGGATGCTAATGTATATGGTTATTTAAAAGGTTCTTTTACAGAGTCAATGAATCTATATGTTACCAATGATTTAGTATCAGCAACTCAATTAAGTGATATTAATCCACAACAAAAAGAGTACAATTGGGGAACTGCAGAGCTAGTGCATTGGACTACACCTAAAGGATATGAGTCAACGGGAGTATTATTTAAACCTGAAGATTTTGATGCAAATAAAAAGTATCCGATGATTGTATACTTCTATGAGAAGTTATCAGATAATTTACATCGATATGAAGCTCCAGCACCAACACCATCTCGTTTAAATATTCCATATTTTGTGAGTAATGGTTATTTAGTATTTACTCCAGATGTTAGTTATGTAGATGGATATCCAGGTAAATCAGCAGAAGAATATATCAACTCAGGAGTAGAATACTTAAAGCAAAATAAATGGGTTAATGCTGATAAAATTGCTATTCAAGGACAAAGTTGGGGAGGATACCAAGTAGCTCATTTAATTACAGTAACAGATATGTATGCAGCTGCATGGTCAGGAGCTCCAGTAGCGAATATGACGTCAGCTTATGGAGGTATCCGTTGGCAAAGTGGAATGAGCCGTCAATTCCAATATGAAAAAACACAAAGTAGAATAGGAAAAACACTTTGGGAAGGACATGACTTATATATTGAAAACTCACCATTATTTAGAATGCCAGATGTAAAAACACCAGTGGTTATTATGCATAATGATAACGATGGGGCAGTACCATGGTATCAAGGTATTGAAATGTTTATGGCATTAAGACGTTTAGGAAAACCAGCTTGGATGTTAAACTATAATGGAGATGAGCACAACTTGATGAAACGTCAAAATAGAAAAGATATTCAAATACGTCAACAACAATTCTTCGATTATTACCTAAAAGACGGTAAAGCACCAGTTTGGATGGTAAAAGGAGTACCTGCAACAATGAAAGGAAAAGATTGGGGATTTGATCTAACAGAAGATCAGGTGAAATAATCTAAGTAGATAAGAACAAAAGAATGGCTATTCTGTACAGAATAGCCATTCTTTATTTATAGTAACTTTCTAAAATGAAGTAATGAATAGAGTAAAACGAAAAAAGACAGCGAAGTGCATGCTGTCTTTTTTACTTAAAATCAATATATTCAACTACTCTATTTTTGTGCAGGTAATGTTCTTGTCAGCCAACCTCTCTTATTAGCTGTAGCGATAGCATAAGGAGTAATCCAAAATAGTGTAAACGTATAGAAAATACTATATGGATATGCCCAGAAAGATTCTGCTATGCTATATCTTTTCGAGTAGAAAAATACTTGAATACTCGAGAAAATAAAAATACTTACTAATGCAGAAGTGATAAACACTAGAGGTTTTGTAGCTACGAAGAATATCATTAAAATTAATAGGGGATAAGCCATTAATACTCTTAACCATTGGTTTAATAGTAAAATTCTTGGCCCTATTGTCGATCCTTCTCTAAACTTCTTAAAAGCAAATTTACTCATAGCAATGTTCTCTCTCACATTACTTCTTTCCCAACGAATAAACATCTTGTATAATGTTTTGTACTCTTCAGGAGTATTGGTTAATACATAAGCATTACGTTGGAATAGTACATGATATCCTTGTTTTAAAATCATATTTGTCATGGCTCTATCCTCACCTATATCAGAAGGTTGTCCCATGAAAGTTTGGTTGATCCAATCTTCTAAACAATGCATTACAGCCTCTCTTCTATATGCTGCTAATGCTCCTGGAGTACATAGTACTGATCCTAAAGCACTCTGAGCAGAACGAATAAATTCGAAACTAAATACAAAACTTACATTTAGCATTTTAGGTATAATTCCATCTTCTGTATTTAGTACCCTCACATTTCCTCCTACAGCTCCACACTTCTCATTGTGTACGAATGGACTAACTAAGTTTCTAAGGGTATCTTTTTTTACAATAGAATCACTGTCTACTGTAACATAAACTTCACCTGTTCCAATATTAAAACCTCTATATAGAGCGTGTCTTTTTCCTTGGTTTTTAGGTTGTTGTAATATAGATACTCTATCTCCTAGTTCAGCTTTAGCTTTCAGCATCCAGTTCCATGTATCATCTTTACTACCATCATCTATAGAAATAATCTCTAATTTCTCTATTGGATAATCACCATTGGCTAAACTAAGTAGTGTGTCATATACTAGACGACCTTCATTATAAGCAGGAACTATAACAGTACATGTTGGTAATTCTTCGTCACTTAATGAAGTAACAGGTTTATATCTAAAATAAAGATATACTATATAAAGTAAGAAGCTCATTTGTAAAACAAATAGAACAAGTCCAAAGTTAATTACAGTAGAACCCCAAAATGATTTTAATTGTTCGAAACGTATTCTCTCGAAGTATGGTTGTAATTTGTAAATTAAAAATAATCCTACCCCCATTAGTAAAAAGGTACCTCCTAAAACGATATAATCAGTTGTAGATAATGATTTTGTCTTTAAAGGTTTTCCTTCTTGTTTGTCTAAAGGAGTTGATTGTGGCGTATTAATCGTTTTGTCGTTTTGCATAACCTTATCTTTTAATATTGTTATACTATTTGTGTGTTTGTTTTATAATTTATTTTTAGCGTTTGTATTTGAGAATATATCTCATTATAAAAGTTTTATGAACCAAATAGTTATTTAAATACCTTCAATAGTTGTGCCATCACTGTTTTAGGCTGTTTGAGCCTTTTTTTAACAAAACGAATGACACATAGTGTAGATTATTGTGGAATGAAGTGAGGTCATAATACTCTTTTTTGTTGTGGAATAGTATTTATTAGCATGATTACAGAGTCATATTCACTCTTTTAGTCTATATAGTTAATTTATAAACTAGGTTAGAAAGAATATTTAAAACAGTATTTTTGTAAAGCTCTCAACTAGAAAGGGAGTGCAAATAGAAAAGAAAAATAGGATTATGAAAGAAATTATAGGAGATTATAAAGCTGTCTTAGACTTAGGAGAAATGAAACTAGACCTAGTACTGCATATTAAAAAAATAGATGATGTGACTTTAGACCTTCCGAGTCAAGGAGCGATGGGAATTGCAGCTACCAATATAGTTTATAAAGAATCCGATTTAAGTTTCTCTCTATCAGCTATTGGAATGAGCTTTGTGGGTCATTATATAGAAGATAGAATAGAAGGAAAGATGAGTCAAATGGAGCAAGAATTACCTATCGTTTTTGAAAAAACAGTGATTACTCTACCAGGAAATCCTTCATTAGTATCTACGGAAGATGAATTAATGGTCTTAGCTAATAAAGAACAAGGGGAGTATAAGTATAAAGTAGAAGATTATTTTCAACGTCCTACATCATCTGGATTTCAACTCTCACCTAATGGGAAGTATTTGTCCTATAGAGAGAAAGACGAGAAGAATAAACGCCATGTCTATGTAAAAGAGATTGAGACAGGTAATATCATCCGTGTAATAGAAGAAGGAGAACAGTTAGTAAGAGGGTATGGATGGATTAATGATGATCGTTTAGCGTATGTAATGGATAATGGAGGAGATGAGAACTACCATATCTATGCTGTGAATGTCGATGGTACTAATAATATGGATTTAACCCCATTCGAAAAGGTTCAAGCAGGCATTCTGAATATGCTTAAAGAACAAAAAGATTATATTATCATAACAATGAATCTAGAAAATGCTCAAATATTTGAGCCTTATAAGATTAATATCAATACAGGTGAATATGTCAAGTTGTTTACAAATGATGATCCATCTAATCCTGTTTCTGATTATGATTTTGATAAAGATGGTAATCTTAGAGGGTATTCTAAGATGTATAATGGAATACAAACACAGTATTTTTACAAAGCAGAAGGAGAAACAACTTACCAATTATTTCATACTATAAATTGGTCAGATACATTCTCGCTTATGGCGTTTAATTATGCGTCTACAGATAAAGATGAAGCT
The DNA here is from genome assembly GCF_038039805.1 of Myroides odoratimimus. Lineage (GTDB taxonomy): Bacteria > Bacteroidota > Bacteroidia > Flavobacteriales > Flavobacteriaceae > Flavobacterium > Flavobacterium odoratimimum_B. Next base: position 38,459 of record NZ_JBBPHK010000007.1, on the reverse strand, counting down.
TATGTTTTGACTAATTTAGATTCTGATAAACAACGCATTGTACTTTATAATTTTAGAACAAAGTCGGTAGTTAAAGAAGTATATGCCAATGCAGAATATGATGCGTCTATTATTGGATTATCTCGTAATAGAAATTGGGAGATTGACTATCTTGGGTACGAAGGCGAGAAAGTTGTGATAGAGCCAGTAAGTGAGACTTTTAAAAAGATTAGTGCTGATTTAGACAGACATTTTGGAGAATATGAGTACTCTATAGCCGCTAAGACAGAAAAAGAAGACCGTTATTTAATAATAGTACAGAGTGATAAGCTTTATGGTAAGTATTATAACTATGATAAAGCTACAGGTGATATTACTCTGCTTTACGATTTAATGCCTCAATTAAAAGAAGAGGATATGGCAGAGATGTTACCTATTTCGTTTATGAGTCGTGATGGGATTAAACTACACGGATATATTACATTACCTAAATCTGCTAAAGAAGGAAGTAAAGTCCCTTTAATAGTGAACCCGCATGGAGGACCACAAGGTATTAGAGACAGTTGGGGCTTTAATCCAGAGACACAATTATTTGCAAGTAGAGGATATGCTACGCTACAGGTTAACTTCCGTATATCAGGAGGTTATGGGAAAGAATTCTTTACATCTGGTTTTAAACAAATCGGACGAAAAGTAATGGATGATGTAGAAGATGGTGTACAATACGTTATTGAACAAGGATGGGTAGATGCTTCTAAGATTGCTATTTATGGTGCTAGCCATGGGGGATATGCTACACTGATGGGATTAGTGAAAACTCCTGAGCTTTACACTTGTGGAGTAGATTATGTTGGTGTATCTAGTATTTTCACATTCTTTGAGTCATTCCCAGAATATTGGAAGCCTTATAAAGATATGGTTAAAGAGATATGGTATGATTTAGATAATGAACAAGAAAGAGAGATTGCTCGTGAAGTATCTCCTGTCTATCAATTACATAAAATCAACAAGCCTCTTTTTGTTGTTCAAGGAGCAAATGACCCTAGGGTAAAAATAGCAGAGTCTGATCAAATTGTAGAAGCACTAAGAGCGCGTGGTTTTGAAGTACCTTATATGGTAAAATATGATGAAGGGCATGGCTTTGCAAAAGAAGAGAACAGTATTGCTTTTTATAAATGTATGATGGGCTTTATCTCAGAGCACTTAAAATAAAGGAAAAAAATCCCTGTTATACATAACAGGGATTTTTTTATCAATTAGTATTCACTATTAGAACCAAATACTGTCTCTCTATTTACATACTTGCCTTTAGTAAAGTCAGGCATCTCTTGTACTTGACCATGTGCTGCTATAGACTTTTCGCTTAGAGGCGTCACAGCATACCAAGTAGCCAAATCATAAATATCAAAAGGGAATTCTATATTTCTTTTGATACTTTCCACAAAAGCATTAATCATAAAGTAATCCATACCACCATGACCTGCTCCTACAGCTTTAGCCTCATTATTTTTCCACAGTGGATGATCATATTGTTCTAAGTAATCCTTAGAATTAGCCCATTGATGAGAATGATTCATCTCTTTTTCGAAGTAGATAAATCCTTTGTCTAATCCACCAGAACTTATCTCTTGCCAGATACCATCAGTACCCTGTACTTTAAAACCTAAATTATAGGGACGTTGTAGCGAAGTATCATGAGTAAGTACCATTGTCTCTCCATTCTCACATTTAAGCGTTGTAGTGACGATATCTCCTTGTTTGAAGTTTACTTTTGCATTTGGGTGATCTTGACCACCATTCTCTACGATGTATTGATGTAGTCCTCTCGCTTTAGATGCCATAGAAGTAAGATGAGTGATTCTATTTCCTCTATTGATATTAAACATAGCAGCTAAAGGGCCTACACCATGCGTAGGGTATAACTCTCCATTTCTATTGACATAGTGATCTGTTCTCCATTTCGCTTCACTAAATCCTTTCTCACCAAATTCTACACCTCCACCATAAGGTTGTACTCCATCGTTAAATAAGACATTTCTAAGGTCGTGCTGATAACCTCCAGTACCGTGGATTAATTCCCCAAACTTACCTTTTTTGACCATATTGAAGACAGCCATAATATCACGACGATAACATACATTCTCTAGCATCATCAGAGGTACTTTTGTTTCTTCATACACATTCACATAATTCCAACACTCCTTTAGAGTCATCGCTCCGCATACTTCCATACCCACTATTTTGCCTGCACGCATAGCTTCTGTACCTTGTCTTTCATGCCATTCCCAAGGAGAAGAAATGATCACAGCATCTATATCATTGCGTTTTAGAAGATTTTGATAGTCATAATCTCCTTTGTCATATACGATAGGTTGTTTCTTATTGTGTTTATCTACGATTTTTTGAGCGCGTTTAATCATTCTGTCATCAGGATCAGCCATTGCGATCACTTCTACATCCTCTCTTTTTAGTAATTCATCTAAATGCACTTGCCCTCTCAGCCCAACAGCAATCATCCCGATACGTACTTTTTTAGTGTTGTTGGAAAAGCTAAATAAAGAAGTAGGTACGATTAATGCACCTATACCAGCCATACTGGTATTTTGAAGAAATGCTCTTCTATTCATAATAGTTATAGTTAATAGGTTAGAACTCAAAAATAGAGCATAAGTAGTTGAATAAAAAGTAAAACAGTTAATTATTTCTCAAAATGAACCTTAGAAGTGTTGTAAATAAGATAGCTTATATCAATGGTGTTTGTATAAAGTAACTATGATAGTCTAAATTAAATTGTAGTAATTTGTAAAAAGTAAAAAGATGAAAATAATAAAAGAAACTCCAATCATAAAAAGTGATAGACTTGTGTTAAGAGAATTAAGAGTAGGTGATGCTCCTCAGGTATTTCATTATTTCTCTAAAGATGAAGTAACACAGTACTACGATTTAGCAACGTTTACAACTGTAGACCAAGCGGAAGAATTAATCAAAATATGGAATACTAGAACGACAAATGGACAAGGTCTTCGATGGGCTATAACTTTAAAGGGGAATGATGAACTAATAGGAACATGTGGATTTCATAGTTTATCGCCAGAGAACAGTAGAGCAGAGATCGGATATGAAGTAACTCCTGCTTACTGGGGAAAAGGAATAGCTAGTGAAGCAGTAGCTTTAATGATAGAGTTTGGCTTCGATACATTAGATTTACATCGTATAGAAGCTTTTATTGATCCTGCGCACAATGCTTCTCGTCGTGTTTTACAGAAGAATGGGATGAAAACAGAAGGTGTTCTTAGAGATTACTTTTTTGAGAAGGGTAGATATGTGGATGCAGAGTTATTATCTATATTAACTGATAAATAGTGAGTTATATTTTTAGATAAAGAAAAAAAGCCAATTGTTCATTTAATTATGAGCAATTGGCTTTTAGTATTTAAATTTTTAAAGGGATATGTGACAAATGTAGTGCATTTATAACTAGTATAAAAGCCAAAAAATGTCTTTTTTGTAAGATGAAACTCTTTTATCAATAATAGAGTAAATCTGTGTAATTAAAAGGTAAAATAGAGCTTATTTATCTTTTTGCTCTTTTATTAGTTTAAAATTTTCACACCTTTTAAGAATATCCAACGCATACATATTTTGTCTCCTTTATCAGTTTTGAATACTTTAAATTGAGGAGCTAAGATTGTAGCGGTTACAGCACTTGTCAGTGGCAACCAGAAACCACTTAATGCTGTAAAAGTAGAGAATGCTAAACGACATAAAATGAATAGTACAGCAAAACTCACAAACTGTAAGAGGATGGTTTTAGTAGATACACTCATGGTTTAATCATTTTTATTAATATATTTTCCTTTTTTACTTCCTTCGTATAATTCGTATTTTACTAATCGAGCTTCTAGTTTTCCATTGTATAATTTAATTTTTCTAGAAGGTCTTAAGCCTACGAATTTTAAAGCTTCTACATTACCTGTGATAAACCAAGCTTCTGTACCAGGATACCCTTGTTTTAATGTATCACCTACCTCTCTGTAAAAACGTTCTAGATTTATGTCTAAACGTTCTCCATAAGGAGGATTGAATACCATATGTAGTGGGCCTTCTGTCTCTTTTTGAGTATCGAAGAAGTTCGCAGTTTTTATCTCGATATATTCGTCTAAGTTAGCATTTCTTACGTTATCTATCGCTTTTAATACTGCAGAAGGTGCCTTATCGTATCCTTTTATTGTATAATGGAACTCGCGTATTCTTTTTAGTAGAGACTCTTGTACCTTGTCAAAAAGATCTGCATCCCAATCATTCCATCTTTCAAAAGCAAATTCTTTTCTATTGATATTTGCAGGAATATTACATGCAATCATAGCTGCTTCAGTTAAAATTGTACCAGAACCACACATTGGATCCATAAAATCGCTTCTACCATCCCATCCAGACATTAATAACATTCCTGCTGCTAATACTTCATTGATAGGAGCTATATTAGTAGCTGTTCTATATCCACGGTGGTGTAGAGAAGCTCCCGACGAATCTAGTGATATTGTACAAAGATCTTGTTGTAAGTGAACATTAATTCTTAAGTCTGGATAATCTTTATCTATACTTGGGCGTACTCCACTTTTATTTCTAAACTGATCTACGATAGCGTCCTTTGCTTTCAACGCAACGAATTGAGAGTTGTTAAAATTATCAGAGAATACTGTAGCATCTATTACGAAGGACTGATTAGCTGTTAGATACTCACTCCAGTCAATACTTTGAACTCCTTTATATAAGTTTGCTTCATTATATACTGCAAAAGTAGCAATAGGTTTTAAGATTTTTAAAGCTGTACGCAGAGATAGATTGGCTTTATACATAAAACCTTTATCTCCTTTAAAACTTACCATTCTAGTACCCTGTTGTACATTTAATGCACCTAATAATTGTAATTCTTTTGCTAATACTTCTTCAAAACCGAAGAAGGTCTTAGCTACCATTTTAAAATTTTCCATCTTTCTTCTTATATAAGGAATAATTGACTATTCTGCTTTAAACTAATATACTACATTTGATAAAAACGCTATAATTTACTGCATTATATCATTATTTTAAGACTATTTTAACTAGTTATAAAATCCTGATATGTCTGTGATATATCCTAGGTTTAATCCGCAAAAATAAAGTAAATTTGCAGGCTAATTAAAAAGTTTTAAAATAAAAGTATGTCAAAAGAGAACAAAGATTGGTATAAGTCGTGGTTTGACACCCCTTATTACCATACTTTATACAAAGATAGGGATTACGAAGAAGCACAAGTGTTAATTGATAATTTAACTCATTATTTAAATTTAGAAGAAGGGGCAAAAGTGTTAGATTTAGCTTGTGGCAAAGGAAGACATTCTATATATTTAAATTCTTTAGGTTATGATGTTACTGGAGTAGATCTGTCGCCTAATAGTATAGAAGAAGCTAGCAAGTATGCTACAGATACACTTCATTTTGAAGTGCGTGATATGAGAGAGCCTTCTACAGAGAAGTATGATGCAATCTTTAATTTATTTACTAGTTTCGGATATTTTCCTGATCCAGCTGATAATATGCGTACATTAGATGCTATACATAAGAGTGTAAACGAATACGGATTAGCTGTAATTGACTTTATGAATGTTGATAAAGTAATTGCTAATTTAGTGCCTTCTGAGGTTAAAACAGTAGACGGTATTGACTTCCATATTACTAGAAAATATGAAGATGGGTTTATAATCAAAGAGATAGTCTTTGATGCAGATGGAGAACATCACGAATATGTAGAACGTGTTAAAGCGTTAAGGTTAGAAGATTTTGAAGCTATGATGAATGAGAAAGAAATTTATCTTCTAGATGTTTTTGGTGATTATAAGTTACGCAAGTTTTATAAAAAAGAATCAGATCGATTAATTATGATTTTCAAATAAGCCAATGGTTTATATTATACCTTTATTATCAGTTATTGCAGGGTATCTAATAGCAGTGTTATTACAGCCCAAAAACAAAAAGAATTTAAAGTTGCTAATGGCCTTTAGTGGATCATTCCTATTAGCATTGACAGTTACCCATTTGTTACCTGATGTGTATGCAGCTAGTGAAGCAGCATCTTTAGCAGAGCATGCGGGACACAGTCATGATCACGGACATGACCACAGTTCTGGTAATATTGGTTTCTTTATTATGATCGGAATTGTTTTCCAGATTATATTAGAGTTTTTCTCTAAAGGGGCAGAGCATGGTCATGTACATACCCATGATAAATTAGACAAGGTACCTTGGCTTTTATTTATCAGTTTGTGTATCCATGCCTTATTTGAGGGAATGCCAGTTAGCCAGCATGAAGAGTTAGCTTGGGGTATAGCGATACATCACTTGCCAATAGCAGTGATATTGACCGCCTTTTTTATAAATGCGAATATGAATAAGAAGGTAGTGTTCTTCTTTATGGTTGTCTTCTCTCTGATGACACCATTAGGAACATTAGTTTCTAGTAATGTGGAGTTCTTAACTCAGTATTACGCAGAGATATCTGCTATAGTAGTAGGTATTTTATTCCATATCTCATCGACTATTATCTTTGAGAGTAACGAAGGACATTCATTTAATATCAATAAGCTTATTGCTATAATATTAGGAGTAGTAGCTGCTTATTTTATATAAGTAGAATTATAATAATATGAGGAAGACGATTCGAAAGAGTCGTCTTTTTTATGTTTATTTCTAAAATAGGCTAAACCTAATCATTTATTTAATAAGCTTTCTAACTAAATGCAGTCCACCTATACTATACGCTACATCTATTGGTATAATAGCATTGTCTAATAGAAACTCACCTTTATTGTATTGAACTATTCTTTCATCGAGGAGCAACAGGTGGTCATTGCTCTCAGTGAGTATATCTAAGTTGTGTTCGTTAAGGTGGATGTGTTCTATATAATCTATATTTCCGTAGGTAGATAGTTGGGGTATAGAGATTCGTTGTTCATTGAGATAGGTAGTATATTTCGTGGCGCCTCCTGGAAAACCAGACCAAGGAAGTGCTTTTCCAATCTCAAATTCTATATTAGTCAAGTCTCCTTTAAATAAGAAATACATCTCTTCTAGATCTAAAAACGGGAGTGGTAGTGATTTCTTTTCAAATACTTCTTCTGCTTCCCAAAAGTGAACTACCCTATGAGCCCAGTCTACATTATCATAGTCTTCGGCTGATAAATCCTCCTCCCAATAGTGCATATACAGCTGTCCTGTTCTTAAAGGAAGTATAGACTGTTTCAGTGCGTTTTTTTGTTCCTCTGATAGGTCAATATATACACTAGGTACTGTCGATGTATTAGCAGAGATGGGGGTGTTTTCTCTTTTCCCAAATAGTCTTGATATAAATCCCATAGTAAGAGGAGTTAGTTTCTTCTAAACTAAGAAATTTTAATGAAATAATGGTGTCTAATCTGTAAAATCAACAATTATAATCTTCATAAAAGCTAATTTGTAAATCTAAGAATTGTTCTAAATCTTCTAAGTCATGCTTAATCGTATCGTGTGCTCCTTCAAAGACAGTGACAGCATTACCCTCTTTTAAATTTACAGATAATATGCAGAATCCTCCACCTTTAGCAGGTAGGGTATTCCAGAGTGTAAGAGAATCTATTTCTTCTCTATTAAACGTAATAGCAAAGACTTTATCCCCAAACCCTATAATATTATTCGGCTTATCTATCCATATAACAGGATTGTTTTTACTTTGTAATTTTACAATATCAGGAGTACTTTTGATTCTTTCATTCCTTAGGTAATTACTTGGAGCACTAAGAGAGTAGTTAAAAACATAAGTAGCTGATAATACTAGTTTCGGTGTATATATGTCATCTGATAATAGGTCGGGATAATCATATTTAGTATTGATATTCAGTGAAGTGAAGCTATATGCTACAGTTCTAAACTCAGGATCATCTATAGTATAGTTTAGTTCAAATGTGATATGGTCAGATTCTGCATAGAAAAACAAGTGGTGTTCATCATAAAACGTATAGTTAGCAGTAGCACCTAGATCGTGTTCTAGAGTCTCTTTTAGTTGGTATAAGCTAGTGTCAGATCCATCTGTAGCATAGCATTTAGCATAGTAACTCGTAGGAGCTACATCAGCACGTACATCATCTATATAGGTACCTAAGTTATCTATAATCATATTGCCAATGCGTACAGGAGAAGTTGTTTCTGCATAGAATCCATCCGAATAAATATACTCCTGTGCTAATAATTCTTCTTTAGTCGTGTTCCAAGGTATAAATATTGGGGTAGGGGCTAGAATTTCATAGCCCTCGAGATAATCATTATGAGATGTATTCGTTAGTTTATAATTCTGTTTGTAGGTAGTTCTGTATAGCTTATGTATATTATTTGTTTTATCGTTGAGGTGTTGAATCACTAAGTTGATATCGAAATGAAACTGTTCGGCTAAGTATAGCCATAGTTTTTCTGTACCTACATAATCACCAGGGATGTAGTACTGTCTATCTTGATAGATAAACATACTTGGCTCACTATAGTCAGAGGTCTCTAGATAAATGTATTCTATTTTAGGGATAAGGATTATTTCATCTTCACTTTCATAAGACCTATTGGTGATAATAATTTTGTTATCTGTTATTTTTACGATTCCTCTATCCTTATTCTCTTTTGGAAATTTACTTTTATTCGAAAACCATCCCATACACTTACAGTTAAAAAGATAAAGGTAGAGAATATCAGTGATTCTCTACCTTTATCTACTGGGTTTTTCATTGTGTTTTAAAGGCCATTATCTAGATAGAGAATACTACTAGGATGGAATTCCCGATTATTAATCATAATGTATTGACCAGTTAAGGTCTGCTTTAGATACCAGAGCTGTCCTACGACAAGGGTAATACTGCTCTCTAACGTATTCTGTATGATCCACTCTTTAGCAGAGAGGATTTCTCCTTTTTTGACAGTGAAGGAAATACTTTCTGTTTTGTGGATTTCTTGATAGTTAAGTTGATGATGCTGTATAAATAACTCTACTTTGATCTCAGACGTATTATGCTCAAAGTTAAAATAGTCATTGATAGTAGAGGTATCTATGCTAATACGTGTTTTTTGACTATCTAACTTCTGAAAAGCGATAGGTAGGGTACAATACTCTACAAAAGGAGTATTCGTATTAAAGTCAAAACCTACCATCCCGCTTAGATCAGTATTAAAGTAAGTGCGTTGACCTAATGGGAATAATTCATTATTACGTAGCTGTGCTAATGCAAGCGTGTTCAGTCTAAGGTGCATTTTTTTACAATGATTGTTATTCATAGCCAGTTGGATAAGGTGTCTGAGCTGTCTATTGCATTTCTGTACAGTGCCAAAATCTGTAGCCGCTTGCTTTGTATTTTGGGTTTGTTTTTGTTTAGAGGGTTTACCTTGCATGATTACTTTACCATCTACTACTCTGAATACAGAGTTTAAGTACTTTCCTTGAGGTCTCCCATGCACATCTATTTTTGCCATAATTTTTATAATTTATTGGTTATACTTTACTTTCATATTAGTCTTCTTTGACTGTTGATTTGGTTGATTTATTATTATGTGAGTACTACTTGAGATACGTCTCCGTTTTTTTGTTTGATTTAACGGAGGCACTACGCAGTTATAGCGGACTTACTACGGACTCAACTCAAGTGAAACCCTACTAGAATACAAGCAGAAGTCAAATGTAAAAGCAGCTTCTATTCTGTTATTATTTTTGCTTGTTCTCTTTACAAAGTTTTGAATTATGAATTTGTTTTTTTGGGAGAAGGGAAAAAATGGACATAAATGGCCTAAAATGGTCACAAATGACTTCTCTCAACCAAAATATGATCAATCAAAAAGGCAAAAAAGACAGACTTGTCTGTTTTTATTTATATATTTGCTTCATGAAGAATAAATCACCTAAAGAGAGAGTATTAGAGGCTGCTACTTTACTCTTTCACCAATATGGATACAATAGCACAGGGATCAATGCTGTGATAGAAGAAGCGAAAGTGGCCAAATCTAGCTTTTATGACCATTATAAAACGAAAGATGATCTAGCTGTAGCCTATCTAAAAGCTAGACATGACTATTGGTTTATGGGATTGACAGCAGCTGTAGAAAAGATGCGTACAGTTAAGGAACGTATCATAGCAGCGTTTACCTATATTATAGAGATGAATGAGAAGGAGGGGTATAGAGGATGTGCATTTCTTAATATGCTGTCAGAGCTACCTGAGCATAAAGGAAAAATTTATGAAGTCATCCATCTGCATAAGACAGAATTACAAGCGTATTTTAAGGCATTGGTGACAGATCAGAATAGAGCTTTTATGTTATATATGCTGTTTGAGGCAGGGCTGACAGAGAGTCAAGTCTATCAGAACTCAGCCTGCGTAAAGAAAACAATAGAATTACTAAAACAAGATTTAATCTAAATGAAACGATATATAGCAAAGTTTAAAACAACAGAGACTAGTCCACAATCAGCTACTTCTAAGCATTCTATATACTCTGGGATAGGAGGTATGTTAGCGATAGGTGTGATAGCTTTTATGACTAAAGAATTAGAAATGCCTTTAATCATGGCTCCCTTTGGAGCGACTTGTGTATTGGCATTTGGAGTACCTGATAGTCCTTTAGCTCAGCCTCGTAATATCATAGGAGGCCATCTGTTAGCGAGTATAGTAGGACTACTGTGTCTTACTTTTTTAGGGACAGAGTGGTATTCTCTAGCGATAGGGGTAGGTGCAGCGATAGGCTTAATGCTGGTGACTAAGACTACACATCCACCAGCAGGTGCAGATCCTTTAGTCATTATACTAGGAGGAGTGAGTTGGTCTTTTATTGTTAATCCTGTATTGGCAGGATCTGTTATTATCACAGTAATAGCCTTGTTATTTAACAATATTAGCAAACTGAGAAAGTACCCTAGGTATTGGTGGTAATAATCAGATTAGTTATGGTACTATTTATATATTCATAGAGAAAGAGTTTATGCGTTTCATATTTTTGTAAAAAAATATGAAAAGACCATATAACCATTTGATAGTATTTGTATTAGTTGAGTTAGTATGGTTTGTGAGTTAGTATGGTTTGGAGGTATCGGTGTTATGGTTAGTATGATATTAACTCTTACTAATAAAATACCAGATACAGTAGAGTGGTTTTTATTAGTTGTATTACCTTTCTTTATTATTGGTGTCATATACTATGTGTTTAAGTATTGTAATAGTATTGTAATAGTATTGACTTTGAAGGAGATCATCTTATTATCACAACTGTCAAAGGTGATAAGATGCTGAAAGAGATTATAGGTCATTTACCTGATGAAGTAGCTGTATAAGTGATGATGACATAAATAATAAATAAGCCCATAATCTAGTAAGAGTATGGGCTTATTTGTGATATTTAATTTTTGTATTAATCATACTTATCACATCGTCTAAACACTGCGAATTGTTTGATGCCTATAAATGTGCTTTCTACAGGGAATGTACTGATATAGTCAGCTAATATATCTAATCCTTCATCCCAAGGTTCGTTATCTAAGAGGCAGTCACCTATTATTTCTCCTGACTGTTGTTTTGATATATACATTTTTAGCCAATGAAACTTCTGATTTCTAGATAACATAGACTCAAGTTTAGAAGCTAATAGTAAATATAATTCATCACCACTTAGCTCTCTGTTAAAAGAACCTTGAATACGTAAGTCACTTAATGCAGGATGCCATAACACGTCGTCACTAGTAAAATCATATTCTGGAGAATGAGTATCTGTAAGGCTCTCTGCTATGGGTTTAAAGGTAGAAGTGATATAGTTCTCTATTACAGACGCTATTCTGTCTTGTACCGTTTCGCCTATCCCAGCGATGCTTTCCATAATACCGTCAGGAAAATGAGTAGGGTGAGCAGTATTAATCATGAGGTGCATTAGTTCTTTTGCATAATCAGGATTTCTGATGATTCTGAACTCTATTAATAATTGATCATTAACGATGATAATCTGAGTAGCTTCATCTACTAATACAGCATAGTCTAACGTAGTGATCTGATTAATTAACTCATCCATTAAAAGCATCTCCTCAGTAGGAAGGTGATCTTGTTTTTCTTTTTTATTGTTTTGGAAGTTAAATAGTTTCATAGCTGTGATTTATTGTAAAGATAAGAGTAAATAGTGTATTTATTTGATGTTGATATATTTTTAAATTTTTGTCTATAACTGAACACTTATTTTAATAATAAATTCAAAATATTTATCTTGCGGTAACAAAAGAACAAAATATGAAAAAAGTAATATTATCAGCCTTTATCCTATGTGGTAGCTTATTACAAGTGGTGGCACAAAATCCTCAAGCGTATAAGAATGGAGTGATTGTATCAGCACACCCAGAGGCAAGTAGAGTAGGAGTAGATATCCTAAAAAAAGGAGGTAATGCTATAGATGCTGCTGTGGCAGTAGAGCTAGCATTAGCTGTTGTATATCCAAATGCTGGTAATATCGGTGGAGGAGGGTTCATCGTGTACCGCAGTCACGATGGAAAGATAGATGCGCTAGATTATAGAGAAAAAGCGCCTATACAAGCAAGAGAGAATATGTACTGGGGAGGCGATGGAAAAGCGATAACAGAGTTAAGTATGAAAGGGGGCTTAGCATCAGGTGTACCTGGTACAATCGATGGAATGGTAAAAGCACATGCTAAGTATGGGACGCTAAAGTGGGAAGAGTTAGTACAACCTGCTATAGAGCTTGCTGAGAAAGGATTTAACATTACTGAGAAACAAGCTAATGAGTTTAAAGAACAGTATAGTAATTTTGTAAAATATAGTACAGAACAAAGTGCTTTAACAGCTAAAGAGAATTGGACTAAAGGAGAATTGTTTGTTCAAAAAGATTTGGCTGAAACGCTGAAGCGTGTTCAAAAAGAAGGACGTAAAGGATTCTATGAGGGTAAGACAGCTGAGCTAATTGTGGCTGAGATGAAGAGAGGGAATGGAATGATAACTCTAGAAGACTTAAAACGTTATGAGGCAAAGTGGAGAACTCCTATAGTAGGAGAATATAAGGGAATGAAGGTGATCTCTATGCCACCTCCTAGTAGTGGAGGAATAGCGCTAATCTCTTTATTTCAATCTATAGAGAAATACCCTTTGGCAAAATGGGGGTTCCAGTCAGAAAAAGCGGTGCAAGTAATGGTAGAGGCAGAACGACGTGTATATGCGGATAGAGCTGAGCACTTAGGAGACCCTGACTTCTATAAAGTACCTGTAAATCAATTAGTCAATAAAGAGTATAATGTAGGGCGTATGGAATCTATGTCTTTTGATAAAGCAACGAGGAGTGCTGATATTAAAGCAGGAGAGATAGGTGGGTACGAGAGTGATGAAACAACGCATTACTGTATAGTAGATAAATGGGGAAATGCTGTATCAGCAACAACTACATTAAATGATTCTTATGGTTCTAAAACGATAGTAGGAGGAGCAGGATTCTTGTTGAACAATGAGATGGATGATTTCTCTGTAAAACCTGGTACACCTAATATGTACGGATTAGTAGGAGGAAAAGCGAATGCGATAGAACCAGAAAAGCGAATGTTAAGTTCAATGTCTCCAACAATTTTAGAGAAAAATGGCAAGTTATATATGGTAGTAGGTACACCAGGTGGATCGACTATTATTACCTCTGTATTTCAGACGATTCTGAATGTTACTGAGTTTGGAATGAATATGCAGGAGGCGGTATCAGCACCTCGTTTTCATCATCAATGGCTTCCTGATCATATCGATTATGAACCAACAGCGATTACGGCTGGTGTTCGCAAAGCACTTACAGATAAAGGATATATCCTAAAAGAGCGCAAACCTTATGGACGCGTAGAGGGTATTTTAGTAAATAAAAATGGTACTTACCAAGCAGGAGCGGATACACGTGGAGATGATATCGCTATAGGATACTAATTTAATTATGAATTATATATTAAGAGTATTCTGTCTTATTAGACAAAGTATATTATATAAAGACAAAAGGTTATCTTTCATTAGATAACCTTTTTGTATTTTATATATGTGCTTAATTAGTGGATGTAGTAGGAAAAGAAATAATAGAGTGTTAAAATAGTTGCTTTTTAGCTAATTAAGTTTTTGTTTTTAAAGAAGAAGTTTAAAAAAATCACTATATTTAAAAGACTTTTTAAACTTCAGGCTTATGAACACCACATTAACTAATAAGACCGTTGCTATATACCCTTTTGTAGATGAGAAAGGAATGTATGGATATTGTAATGAAGATAAACAAGTTGTTATCAGTCAGCAGTATGCTAGTGGAGGATTATTCACTAAGTCGGGTTATGCTGTTGTGCGAGATAAGCAAGGAAGGTATGGTGTAATAGACCTAGAGAATAAAGAGGTGTTGAAGTGCAGATATGATCGAATAGAGCTGTATGAGGTAGGACGTTTTACAGTAGCTAATATTGTGCAGTCATATACTGTTCACAGCCGCTTTTGGCAATGGAAGTTCTTGCCTAACTTTAATATCATGAGTACTAGTTCTTCCTTTAAACCCTTGTGGGGAACAGAGGTCATAAGAGAGAAAGTAACGGTATTAGTATTAGATACAAAACAGGTATTAGATACAAAGACAATTACGAAAGATAAGCTCTATAGAAGTGGTACTTCTGTTAGAATCAAACAGATAGGTAGTAAATTAGTGCAGGTAGAAGATGATCTGTATTTTGCTAAAAAAGATCGGTTAAAGCGCATAGTCAAAAAAGTAGTGAGTACGTATGACAATGGGTTGCGCTGGGTACGAAAAGTAAATGATGATGAGGTAAGAGTGTATAATCTGAAAGGTAAAAAAATTAAATCTTATGAAGTAATTCCTCAACCTATTTTTCCTATTACTTATAAAGGAAAGGAATATAAGGTATATATGCAGACAGCTAAGTCTCACTTAATGTCGAAACCTACTATCTGTAGAGATACGATAGGAAATGGGAGATATTATGTCAACTATGAGTTTGATATGTATATTCCTGTTCATCTAAAAGTAATAGATATAAAAAGCGAACGCAGTATACAGGATATATGGAAGAATGTGTTGAATATATATCCCGTAGTCTCTAAGCATTTTTTTATAGTAGAAGTAGTACCTGTTAACGTTGAAAGTAGAGTAAATGAGTTTTATATCTTGACAAAGCATGGAGTACTTAAAGATTGTTTAGAGAAGCCAAGCGATTACTCCATTACCTCTTATTATAATGAGGTACTATGGCCTGCTAAAGAATTATTAATAGATGAAAAAGATATTCCAGAGGGATTCTTACTAGAGAAGATAAGAACAATAAGTAGTATAAAAGAACCTCTTTATTTTGTGTCAATAAAAAAAGATCAGATAAGTAGAGTAGGAGTGTGGAATGTAGATCTTCGCGAGTGGCTATTATCGCCTGATTTTTATTCTTTGCGTTTGATGGATAATATCAAATTTTGTGTATTCCAATTAGAAGAAAATGGTTTGTATGGAATATTAGATATTACTACTAGAGTCGTGGTGTATGATCCTGTATTCACTAATGTGAAAAATGGAACAGAATATTTGGCTGAAGTAGAGTTAGAAAGAGAGAAGGATGAGCTGAAGAATGTATATAATTGCTTTTATATTAACTTATTAAATGGAGAAGAGTTTCACCCTGGAAAAGATATTTTAGTTTACAAGGGAAACAGAGTGAGTAAAGAATAGAGGTAACACTAATTCTTAAAAAGATAAAGGCCTATACAGTAAACGAGTTATCTGTATAGGCTTTTTTGGTCTATAGGTGCTGTTGAAACATTTTTAGTCTTTTCTTCTTGAGTAATTGTAATCGTGTAGTGCGTAGACTATCTCGTGTTTGTTTTCTCAGATACTCATGATGTAAGAACCAACCACCGATACCTCCTATAATACTTCCAATCACGATATCGATAAAGCGGGCTTGGATTAATACATTAGGTGTTGTGATAATAGGATTACCTGCCTCGGCGAGGAGTACAGTAAGAGCTGTAATAAAAATGACTGCTACGGCATAATTACGCGAAATAAACATTTCTATAATAAACTGAAGCACCATGATACAAATACATAAATATAGAGGTGCTGTTGAGATAGAGATAAGTGCCCAACAAAGCCCTAACCCGATAAAAGTACCTGCGATACGCTGAAGTGCACGTTGCCAAACGTGGTATAGAGAAATCCCTTGCATAATGGCAGCGCAAGAAATGGGAATCCAATAGGGGTTGTCAAATTTCAATAGATGACCTACGAGTAAAGAAATACACATAAAGGTACCTACTATAACAGATTTGACAAGGTAATCGAATTGGTCTTTTACAGGGACGGGACGTACTAGACGTATTGTTGTTTTACTATTGTATTTCTTACCTACTAGTACACTATAGATTAGCGCTAGAGTACAAGCAAACATGGTTCCCATTACTACATATCCTAAGCGTGTAGGGATAGTCTCTAGATTAAAAGGCATATTGCTAGACATAGAAGCTACCATAATAAAAAAGAAACTACCAGGAGGGCGAGTGTTAAAATATAGATTTACCCAGTGTATTGCAGTAACAAATATACCGAAGGCTATAGCAGAGGCAATAAAGTTAAAACTAAACGATATTCCTACAGCAAAAGATAGCATAAAACCAAAGGAACAGACCAACATGGTGATCATGCGCTGAGGTGTAGGAATATTAGAAGGAAGGTATAGGATGACTAATCCAGCTAGGCAGGCTAACAGGCCGGCTTGAAGATTGTCACAATACCACCCTGTTAATAGGGGAAGCCCTGTGGCAAGCATAGCCATTAAAGGGATATGCCAAAGTCGTTCGCTGTGTTTTAATTTAAATAGTGTTTTGCTCTCTTGTTGTAACAAGTTGACAAAAAAGTTATTCTTCATTTCGTTGATTCTAAAAATTATCTCAATTGAGATTAGTGCTGTGGAAATGCTTTTACTTATCATGTAAGTATAAGAGATAAGTTATTCTTTAGTATTGATAAGCATTTGAACAACACAAAGGTAAGGAAATAGAATGAAAGAAGTAAAATGACAGAGATTAATTAGATAAGTATCGTGATTATTACATCTTATTATAGTCTTATTTACTCAATTTTTTATTGAAGTAAAAAATATAAGTATAAATGTATATCTTTAAAATAAAAAAGTGAATATGGGAGAAGTTAACTATGTAATCGAGGATCTAAAGAAAGTAGAAAACAGTGTAGCTAAAGTTACTTTTGAAAGGTTTGCAAGTCGGAGTAAATTCAGTATTGCTTATAAGGGTGTTGATGGGCAGTTCGCATTGACCTATTCTCAATTCATGTTTAGTTTTAATAGAGCAGGAGGTGCTGTCGAATACAGGGTATTACCGTTAAAACAAGTAATCTCTTATTCTATTACAGATATTGACACTATTCATTCAAGATTAAAATTATGGATAAGAACTGGAGAAGTCATCACTTTGAGTTTTATAAGTGAAGACTTAAAGGAAGTGATTAAATGGTTATCGGCAATCTATAACAACCAGAGTATTTAGAATAAAAAATCCCTACAAATTCTTGTAGGGATTTTTACTTTAAATACTTAAGAAAGTTGTTGTTTAAAACTATTAATTTTCTCTGTTAATTGAGAAGCTAATTCAGGTTTATTAATTGTTCCATTACTAAAATTATCTTGAAAACTTGGTAATGAAAACTGACATTTGATATTCCCTCCAAAATAAGGAAATATACTTGAAGCACTATCCATGACAGATTGTCCTCCACGCGGACCAGGTGATGTAGATAATAACATCATTGGTTTGTTTTGAAAGAAATTTTTCTCCACTCTGGATCCCCAATCAAATATGTTTTTAAAAGCAGTACTAAAGGTACCGTTGTGTTCTGCTAATCCTATGATAATAGCATCAGCATTTTTAATAGCATTATTAAAGTCTAGTGCTTGCTGAGGTACACCTTGGTTATTTCTGTCTTGAGAATAAATAGGCATTTCATAATCGTTAATGTCTAGTATACTAATGTTGTGTCCTTCCAATTGATTGACAACACTTTTAATTAATTCTAAGTTTATCGAAGTACTGCTATTAGTAGCAGCAAAAGCTAGTATATTCATCTTGTAATCTTAATGTTTTGATGTGACAAAGATAGATGATGTTGGTTCTTCAAAAACTTAATGTAGAATAAGAAAAATAATGATTTTAGATATAGTAATAAACAAATAATCGATGAAGTTGATTCTTTTAAAGTATCCTAAAAGGATACTTTGTTAGTAATAAAACTACTAATGAATAAATGGAATATACATAGTAAGTGGTTTAATAGTAGTTGCTTATGTTTTTTTTAAATTCAAACAGGATTGAGCTTTTGTTAGAAGTAAAAGTAATATTGTTTAATTGTTATTGGTAAATATTTTGTATTTGTTGTTTTTTAGTGAATTTTATAAAGTTAATTAGTTTATATTTTAATCAATTATTCTAATTGTTGTTTATAAATTATTATTTGTATTTATTTTTAACTTAAGTTTGTCTTAAAATATGGTTAATGAAAAGAAGGATATTATCTGTTACATTTCTTTTGGGGGTTATAACAGGATACAGCCAGACAAGTATAGGTACAAAATTGCCAGATAAATCTGCGATGCTTGAGGTTAGTTCTGATCGCAAGGGAGTATTAATTCCTCGGTTATTACTTAAATCAGTGAGCGATCAATCCACAGTAGCAGGGTATCCTTATCCTGAGGGCTTATTAGTTTATCACAGCGGAAA
Organism: Myroides odoratimimus; assembly: GCF_038039805.1. GTDB lineage: Bacteria > Bacteroidota > Bacteroidia > Flavobacteriales > Flavobacteriaceae > Flavobacterium > Flavobacterium odoratimimum_B. The sequence continues at coordinate 19,650 of NZ_JBBPHK010000007.1, read as the reverse complement.
TTCATTTCTATCTGCGGGGTTTTATTATTGGGAAAATAAGCGTTGGAATATTCTTGTAACCAACGAAAATATCAAAGATTACATTACTGAAGTGGTTCCCAGTGAAGGACTGCAAATTGTAAAGGTAGGGGATGATTATGTATTTAAATGGAAAGATCAGTTTAATGCTGCTCAAGAGTTTTCTATAAGTGATGTTGTCAAAGCTTTAGAACAAGTCACCTCTTTGACATCTACTAATAAAGAAGGGGGAGTAGCACTGATCTATAAGGATGAGGAGGCTCAGAATACGACCATTGATTTAGCACCCTTGTTAACAGGTAGTTCAGAATTTCAAAATTATATTAAGTCTTTTATACAGCAAGAAGCTATTAAAGAGACTACAACAGACATAGTATCTACTTATGATGCAAAGTATAAATTCTATAATGAGAATCGCCTGTCTTTAAATTACACTCCATTAGAAATCGATGTAATTAAGGATTTGGAGAACAATTTTAGTAGTTTTCTCAATAATGAAAATGTTAAACGAGGTTTTGAAGAACTTGCTCTTTCTGCAGAGGATAAGAAATTGACCTTTGAGAATGGCAAGTTTTGGGTTACTACTTTAACAGATAAAAAATTAGAAAAGAAAGAGGTCGATTATAAAGAGTTGTTTGACTTTAAGGAAACAGCAACGAGTATACGCTCACTTAAAGACGAACAGGGAAAAGATACTATTGGATTTGAATATATAGAAGAGAATAACCTCTCTTATAAGATCCATGTCTTAGGTGATATTGTCAATAGAAGTGAGGAAATATTTGATAATGAGTATACTCGTGAAATAGTAAAGAATGCTCGGAAAAATAATGCCCCAATAACAGTAGAAGTTGTAAATGGTAGTGATATTAAGTTTACTTGGAAAGATAGTAATAATCAGATAAAGACTTTTTTGCTATCAAATATAGTAGATAACGAACCTACATTAACAAAGTTAGAATCAACTGGAATTGGATGGGATACTTCAAATTATTATAATTTAAAGTATTTGGATGAAAAGAAGAATACTAATTTTATTTATTTTAGTGATGAGATCATTGAAGCGAAAGATTACTCTACTTACTTACAGGGGGTAGGAAAAGACCCCTTGCTTGTGGTACAGTACGAAAAGTTTTTAAAGATGATACCAAATTCATCTTACTTTTATTATAGAGATCCTACTAAACCATACGTGCCATATAAGTTTAAAAATTGGTCACTTGATAGTATGAATGATAACACCATAATGGATGTACTCAATGATTTTACAAATAATTCAGAGGTTGTCTTCGATGACGCTAAAGTGCAGAGCCTTCTTTCAGATTTTTTTTCAAAACTAACAGTTCTACCTGAGAACTTAGTGTTATTTAAAGATGATAGTTTTAAATATTATGTAATAGAAGATAATAAAGATGTCTTTCTACCAGTCAATATGAATATGTTAGGACAAAACCAGACTTTCTTTAGAAAAGAAGAAACGAATAATTATCCTGTAGACTATGTTTATGTAAATGAGAAAAAGAAAGAATATCCACTAAGATCTCGTGATGCCGTAAAGTCTTCTATAGATAGAATATTGAGTGTTCCTAAAGTCTTAACTGCTATTGAAAGTGGTGTTGACGGCATAGAAAGGCGACCAAAATTCTTTGTGGAGAATGGAGAAATAGGGTATGAGTGGATAACTATGGATGAGTATAGTGAAGATATTAGTTTTATCACTAAACGAAGACTTTTAAAAGAAGTTTACCAAATGTACAGAAAGGTAAAAATGCTTAGCGCTCATCAAGGGATATTGTATTTGGAAAGTGAAAGCTTGGCCTATAATCAAGGAGAATTGGCAAAAAAATTGACGGAAAACGAAACCTTACGCGAACAAATTCAAGGATATATTGATCAAGCAAAAGCGAAGTTAAAGACGACCAATGTTGATCAGCATCGAGAGAGTACTAAACTAGTTAATCAGTCATTAGACGAGTATTTGTTGGATGGAGAAAGTTATGTGGGAGAGATCAATAACCAGCAGAGATTTAGGTATATGGAGAGAGTGGTAAAGCAAAGTGATACTGATGACTTGGTTTTAGCTAATTGGAAAGACGGCTTGCCATTAGAAGTAAAAATAATCAATGAAGATTCTAATTTGATTTACAATAAAATAGAGTTAGTAAGTAGTTCAGGAGATAAGGCTAAGTTTTTTTTAAAAAACGCAAAAGACTCTGATAATACAATACCCAAAGGTAATTATTATGTGATAATAGATTATCTAAAAAAACAATAGATATTAAAGGTTGATACGTATGAAGTTAAATATATTACCAATGTTGTTCTTGTTGGGAACAATAACAACACAAGCTCAAATTGGAATAGGGACAGACTTGCCCCATCCTAGTGTGCAGTTAGAAGTACAATCTACAAAAAAAGGGGTCTTAATACCGAGAGTCACACTGAGTTCAGATACAGATATTACAACGATAGATGGAGCTCCATATCCTGAGAGTTTAATTGTCTATCATTTAGGGACGCCTTCATTAGATGCCGGGTTTTATTGTTGGGAAGGTAAGAAGTGGAACACTCTCGTGTCAAATTCAACTATTCAAAAATATATTGCATCCTCAAAAACACGTGCTATTAGAAGTAATAGTGTTTCAGGAGAAGTGAGAGTAGAGCAAAATGGAGATGATTATATTTTTCATTGGAAAGACGAGAATAACTTAGATCAGCATTTTAGTATTTCTTCAATTGTGAATAATCTCCAAAATTTGACTTCGTTATCTAGTTCGGCTGAGGAAGGAAAAGCTCAAATTATTTATAAAGATGAAAAAGGAGATAAGACAACAATTGATTTAACGGACATTCTCAAAAAAAGTACTGTTTTTGAAAAGTATATTATAGATTACGTTAATCAGGTATCTAAAGAAGAAACCATTACTGAAATTGTACCTGATGTAGTGGATAATGTTAGAACAGGAGTGTATTACTATTATAATGAAAAAAGAGATAGTGATCCCACTTATGTACCCACAAAGCTTAATGTGATCGGAGATGTAGCAACTAATTTTGGAAAGCTATTGGAAGTTCCAAATGTAAAGAATCAGTTTGATCAATATTTTAAAAGAAATCAAGAGGATGCTGTAACTTATTTTGGAGGTAAGTTCTACGTGACCAAAAAAGATAACAACAATTACCAAGATTTTTTAATTATTGCTTCTGATATTGAGGATTTAAAGGAGACTAATACAGAGTTGTCAGCCATTGTTGATCGAGATGGAAAGTACACAGGTCGCTATAAGTATGTTAATGAAGAAAAGGAGGTATTTACTTTTGATATCGTACAAGATGTGATAGAGAATAGTAAAACAATTTTTGAACAGAAATTAGTTAAAGATGAAATTATCAAGTTGATTGAAAAAGAAGAAGGTGAGGTTTCTATTAAAGAAGAAAAGGGTAAAGTGTACATAACTTGGAAAAGCGATAGTGGAGAAATTGAACAAATTAACTTGACGGATATTGTTACGGGATCTGAGACTTTGACCTCCTTGAAGGTTGTAGGTCAAGAGGATGGTGTGATACTTACTTATAAAGATGAAGATAGTAATGAATCGAAGTTTAATTTGACAGAGATGTTCTTTAAAAATCCTCGCTTTAAGGAAAGTATGATGGAGGAAATGGGGGCTTTTGCCTCTTTAGATCTGATTGTATCGAAATTAGAACCTGAGTTAAATGATGATGGTGAACATTCAGGGGTATATAATTTTTACAATAAGAAAGAGGAAGATGGAGAAGAGGTACCCACTGTAATAACTGTTGTAGAAGATGTTAAGAATAATTTTCAAGACGTTTTAAAAGATAATAAGGTACAAGAACAATTAAAGAAGTTTACTTCTCAGAATACTGAATGGGTAGAGAATAGTATTGTTTATAAGGATGATACTTTTTATGAGGTCGTTAGAAAACAAGGGAATTTAGAATTAAAAGAGATTAAAGTTAATAATCTTGTCGAAACAGATACGAGTATAGAAGAAATACGTGAGAATGGTGAATTTACAGGGAAGTATAATTATATAAGTGAAAGTGGTAAAAAGTATGAGATAGACTTGGTACAGTCTTTTATAGATGGGAGCTATGAAGTTTTTACGGCACCCCCTATGAAAAGTTTATTGGAGTATATAGTGTCTGATATTGAAGAAAAGAAATTAGAACAAGAGGGATATGTGAAAGCTTATGTAAGTAGTGGTGAATTAGGTTTTATATGGAAGGGAGAAAATGGTCTTCAGGAAAGTAAGTTCTTACCTACATGGATAAGGGAAATGGAAACGGTAACTGCAATAGATGTGTTTAATACACCAGATAAAAAGACTACTAAGCTTACCTTTAAAGATGAAAATGCTGATGTTCACGAATTTGATTTGTCTAAACTAATTGCAGAAAGTTATGACTTTCAAGATTATATCAAGGAGTTAATCGACGGAACTTTTAATCCGAATGATAATCATCTGAGGAGTGCAAATACCTTAGGTGTTAATGAGAAGATTCAAGAGGATGAGGTAGTAGGTAAGTGGATAGATAAAGATCTACTGAGATATGCAAAGCGCCTAAACGTTGCTACTGATTTTAATGTAGTAGAATTTGAAAAAGAAATAGGAGGATTAATTGTTAATTTTCAACTGATTAACGAGACAACTAATGCTGTTACAAGAGATTTGTTACATAAGAAGGTGAATAATGGCAAGACGTATATCACAGTGAATGATATTGATAGTCAGAAGTTACCTGCGGGGAGTTATTACGTTGTCATTGATTACGTGAAGTAATGACTCTTTAAATAGTATTTTTATTATAATGAAGAGAGATTTCTAGATAGAAATCTCTCTTTTTTTATTTATAACTTTTTCTAGACAGATTGTGTATGTATGTTCTTTTAATTGTAATTTTTATTATATAAGCAGTTAAAGGAGTGTAAGTTTAGTTTTTTTTTATCCGTTTTACTGTATAAGTAAATATTTTTAATTTATTTTTTGTTTTTTATGTATTATGTGTTGTTATTTTGATTTACTATATGTGTTTTTATTTGTTTTATGAAAAAATAACATGTATTTACTATTATTTTATGTTAATTTTGTATGTAAATAAAATATACTATGAAAAAGAAAATTATTCCATTATTTGTACTGTTTGGTACTATGAGTCTCTATGCACAAACAGGTATAGGTACTCCGCTACCTCATGGAGCTGCTGAGTTAGAAGTTTCTTCAAACAATAAAGGTATGCTGATTCCACGCTTAGAACTTAAGAGTGAAACAGATAAGACAACTATTACAGGCGGGGATTACCCGACTGGTTTAATGGTATATCATACAGGTAATACTACTTTAGAAGCAGGATTTTACTTTTGGTCAAATGCTAAGTGGAATGCTTTGGTTTCAAATAGTACATTATATAAGTATATTAAAGAAACAGCTCAAGATGGCAATGTATCAATTACTAATGAAGGTGATAATAATTTTACTTTTAAATGGATTGATAAATCAACTAAAGAGGAGAAAGAGGTTTCTATCAGTGATTTAGTAAAAGAGTTTGAAACAGTGACTACTTTAGCTCCTGGTACAGGTACTGAAAAGGCTATTTTAGTTTATAAAAATGAGGATAGCACAACACCTGATACAGAAATAGATCTTACAAAACTACTTAAAGATAGTAAGGAGTTTAATGAGTTTCTGAAAGTATTCGTTAGTTCTGCAAGTATCACCGAAACAGAAACAAGTATAATTGCTGAGATGAATGGTACTAAAAAGACTGGTGTCTATAAGTACTATAACGAAAAGAGAGCAGATTCGAATTATGAGCCTGTAGAGATAACAGTAGTAGATGATGTGGTAAACAACTTCGAAACTATTGCTAATAATCCAACTTTCAAGAAAGAGTTAAACAAGTACTTCACAACTAATCCGCCAGCAGGAGGAACAGTTACATATACCTTTGAGAATAACAAACACATCTTTAATTATACAGATAAGGATGGTAACCCTCAGACTTTAGATATGTCTAAGGTAGTTAAGGATTACGAAACTTTAACTACGATAACATCAGATACAAAAGGTACCTATACATATAAAAATGAGGCAGGAACAGATGTTAAGATAACAGTAGTAGATGATGTAGCGAATAACTTTGATACGATTGTTAAGAATCAAAAGTTCAAGGATGTAATTAATAATTATTTAAAAGATAACGCAGAAGGAAATGTTACTTATGAAGGCGATAAATTCTATTTTGTGAAGAATGAAGGAGGAACTATAACGAAAGAATTAATCGATTTAAGTACGCTAATAGAAGAGACAGATACGCCTATTACTGCTACTTTAAAGGATGTAGGAGGAAAAGATGTTCGTACAGGGGAATATAAATACAAGTCTGAAAAAGGTACAGAAATTACCATTAATGTAACAGAGGATGTAGCGAATAACTTCGGTGATGTTATTAATAATGAAGATGTTAAGAAGATATTTAATGATTACTTTACAGCTAATCCACCAGCAGGAGGAACTGTGACATATAAATTAGATGGTGGTAATCATATCTTTAATTATACAGATAAGGATGGTAAGCCTCAAGTTTTAAATATGTCTAAGGTAGTTAAGGACTACGAAACTTTAACTACGATAGTATCAGATGCTAAAGGTACCTATACATATAAGAATGAGGCAGGAACAGATGTTAAGATAACAGTAGTAGATGATGTAGCGAATAACTTTGATACGATTGTTAAGAATCAAAAGTTCAAGGATGTAATTAATAATTATTTAAAAGATAACGCAGAAGGAAATGTTACTTATGAAGGCGGTAAGTTCTATTTTGTGAAGAAGGACGGAGATACTATTACCAAAGAATTAATCGACTTAAGTACGCTAATAGAAGAGACAGATACGCCTATTACTGCTACTTTAAAGGATGTAGGAGGAAAAGATGTTCGTACAGGGGAATATAAATACAAGTCTGAAAAAGGTACAGAAATTACCATTAATGTAACAGAGGATGTAGCGAATAACTTCGGGGATATTATTAATAATGAGGAGTTTAAAAAAGTATTCGATACATATTTAACAGAGAATGTAGAGGGTAATGTTACCTATGAAGGCGGCAAGTTTTATTATACAATCAAAAATGGTGATACGTATGAACAAAAAGAAGTTAGTATAGAAGAAATCATAAAAGACAACTCTTATCTATCTTCTTTAGTGTTGACAAACGCGACTAATGCGGACAATGTAAAAGGAGTATTTACATTTAATGATGGTAAAGCAGGGTCAACATCTGTCGAGTTTGCAGAGACATTAACTTCGATCACAAAAGGTACAGAAAATGGTAAACAAGGTAATTATATAGCTTATAATTACAAAGATGAAACAGGTGCAAATGATGCAACTACGCAAATTACAGTTACTTCAGATGTGATTAATAGTTTTAGTGAGATTATTAAAGATCCTACAGTAAATAATAGTTTAAGTGCGTTTATTTCAGGTGCAACAGGTAGTGTCACTGTATCTAAGAATGGCAATGGAGATGTTATCATTGGATATAAAGAAGATAATAAACCTGTAACTGTCAATTTAACAGAGCTTATTGCTGAAAAGCAAACAGAAACAAGTATAATTGCTGTGATGAATGGTACTAAAAAGACAGGTGCCTATAAGTACTATAACGAAAAGAGAGCAGATTCGAATTATGAGCCTGTAGAGATAACAGTAGTGGGTGACGTAATGAATAACTTCGAAGATATTATCAACAATGAAGATGTTAAGAAGATATTTAATGATTACTTCACAACTAATCCGCCAGCAGGAGGAACAGTTACATATACCTTTGAGAATGACAAACACATCTTTAATTATACAGATAAGGATGGTAACCCTCAGACTTTAGATATGTCTAAGGTAGTTAAGGATTACGAAACTTTAACTACGATAACATCAGATACAAAAGGTACCTATACATATAAGAATGAGGCAGGAACAGATGTTAAGATAACAGTAGTAGATGATGTAGCGAATAACTTTGATACGATTGTTAAGAATCAAAAGTTCAAGGATGTAATTAATAATTATTTAAAAGATAACGCAGAAGGAAATGTTACTTATGAAGGCGATAAATTCTATTTTGTGAAGAATGAAGGAGGAACTATAACGAAAGAATTAATCGATTTAAGTACGCTAATAGAAGAGACAGATACGCCTATTACTGCTACTTTAAAGGATGTAGGAGGAAAAGATGTTCGTACAGGGGAATATAAATACAAGTCTGAAAAAGGTACAGAAATTACCATTAATGTAACAGAGGATGTAGCGAATAACTTCGGAGATGTTATTAATAATGAAGACGTTAAGAAGATATTTAATGATTACTTCACAGCTAATCCACCAGCAGGAGGAACAGTTACATATACCTTTGAGAATAACAAACACATCTTTAATTATACAGATAAGGATGGTAACCCTCAGACTTTAGATATGTCTAGTATAGTAAAAGAGTATGAAACAAAAACTGCTGTAACAAAATTTGATGCTACAGGAGCTCAAGTTGAGAATTCAGCTAAACCTGCAGATGGCTTTACTTATTATAAGTACGATAATGAAACACCAGAAGCTAGATATATATCAGTTTCAGAAGATGTAAGTAATGACTTTGCCACAATTGTTAATACAGGTACGAATAAAACAATTATCGAGAATATCGCTAAAGATGTTGCAGGTCCAGGTGCCGTTTCAAGTATGAAAGTAACGCCTGCTGCAGAGAATGCAGATGAAGTGAAAGCTGGTTTTACTTTTAATAATGGGAAAGCAGGAGAAGCAGATGTTAAATTTGCAGAGACATTGACTAATATTGCTTTAGAAAAATATAAAGTGTTTGTATATAAGGAAGTTAATGCTCAAGGAGAAGAAGAGGTAACATATGTTTACGATAACGCTCTAACAGATCCTGGAAATAAGGTATTGCATGATACATATGAAGCTAATAAAATTGTTTATGAGAATGAGAAAGGCGAATTAGTAGAAGTGAAAGGTAGTGATTTAATGCGTCAGATTAAACAAGGAGAAAATCCAGATCCTAATGGAGGTTTGGAAACTCTGACTTCTCTTTTGTTTATTGAAAATTATAAAGAAAATGGTCCATGCTTAGTGTATGTGGATGAGCTGAAACAAGAGAGTTTTATTAGAATTGGAGATATGTTTAAACAATCTGAGACGATTACAACTTTAGAAATAGACAATACTAATCGCCAGATTACTTATACCAACGAAACAGGTATACCTAAAACTGATACTTTTGACGATTTAGTGCAAGAACCATGGTACGTTGCAAAAACTTCTACAAATGATGTTGCAAAACAAGCGACTAAGAATAATCAAGATATCTACACACAAGGTTGGGTAGGAATTGGCTATGATAAAAAATCTCCAAATGCTGATAATATCAATGAGAAATTACGTGTTAATGGTAGTATAACTGCAACTAATAGTTACTATGCCGATTACGTTTTTGAAAGCTACTTTGAAGGATATTCTAATTTGAAATACGACTATAAGTTTAATGATTTAAGTAGCGTGAGCGATTTTATTGCTTCAAATAGACACTTACCAGGTATTACACCAATAAGTGATTTGGAAAAAACAGAAACAGGTTATTCGTTTAACGTTTCTGAATTATCGATCCAATTACTGGAAAAAACAGAAGAGTTGTTCTTACACGTTATTGAGCAACAAAAAGAGTTAGATGCAAAAGAGGGACGTATAGAGGAGTTAGAATCAGAAATATCTGACATGGCTAAGCGTTTAGAAGCATTAGAAGCATTATTAACGAAGTAATAATTATTAAATTTTGTATTGATGAAAAGTAACTATATAAATATAAAACCGTTTCATTCGATTCTGTTGATAGTAATTACGTTGTTAATGAATGTAACACTATCATTAGGACAGAATCCGGTTAAAACTACTAAAATTACAGATGGTAGTATTGGAAGTGGTATAAATCAACCCGCGGTTGATTTTGCAATCTTAGAGTTAGAGAGTAATACTAAGGGGTTTTTGTTGCCGCGTATGACTACATCAGAACGCGATGCATTAACCGCTAAAATAACAGACAAAGACCGTGGAAATGGTTTAGCTATCTATAATATTACAGATGATTGTATTAATTATTGGAGCAAGACTGCTGGTGCGAAAAAGCCTGATGGATCTTTTGAGGGAAAATGGCTAAGCGTTTGCGGTGCATTGCCTCCTGCTACAGTAGAAATGAATAATTGTAAGGCTACATTGAATGCCAGTGGACAAAAAGAGCTAACACAAGGACGTAGTTTACGTGATACTGATATTTTATATGTATCAGTTAAGGTGATACATTCTGGTTCTTACACAATTAGTGCAGTATCTTCTAACGGTTACTCTTTTAGTAAATCTGGGGTATTTGAAACTCCAGGTGTGTATTCAATCGCATTAGAAGGATTTGGAACACCTATGGAAGCAAGTAGTGGAGAGGGAGATTTGGTTTCATTTACGCTTAATGGTAAAGCAGATCCTAACTGTTCTGGAACAAACGTAAAAGTTAAATCTTCTGAGATTGATTATGAAGTTTTAAGTGCAGCAAGTTTTAATTGGAATGCTTATAAAGGTATTGCTCTAAGTGGCGATGATAATAAGATTGAATTAAGTGTTCGCGTTACGACGGCTGGTTTTTGGAGAATCCAAAGTGAGAAAACAGACAATGGAATTAGTTTAAGTGGATCAGGAGAGTTTGACGATACTCATGTTGGAACAACACAAAAAATTTATGTTTATGGACAGGGTACACCTCAGAAAGCGGGTGTAAGTAACTTTAAGTTTGTTACTAACTCCAAAAATAATAAAGCACCTAATGTAACTGTTAATATTACGACTCTTGAAGCTTCATTTGAGTTAGCTTGTAGTGAAATGAGTTCTCAGTTTGTTGCAAGAGGTGATTATCAAGAAGGAATGACTTTAAGTCGTGGTAATTCGGTGACAATACCTGTAAAGGTTATTAATCCAGGGCCAATAGATATTGAACTAATAGGGTCTTTTACTGGTGGAAATTCTAGTCAAGAAGCTAAATTTAAAGCGACTGGTATATTTTTAGGGAAAAAAGGAGATATTCAAGAAATTACTTTAAGTGCTGATCGCATTCAAATTCCTTTAAATACAACGGCGATTACTTTTACATCAATGAAGCCTGAATCTGTAACAATGTGTTCTACAATGCCTACTGTACCCGTTAGAGAGCGATCTAAAGTGTATTCAGTGAATTGTGGTAAAGTAAGTGCTACGGGTACATATAAAATAGGACAGCCTTTAGTAGGTACGAAAGATGGAATCTTGGTTAGTGTTGATGTTGGCTATGCAGATAAATACCATATCAAAACGAATACTGTTAATGGCGTTTCTTTTGAAGGGTCTGGAACTTTTACAGATCAGGATAGAGCTGATGGAACAGTGAGAATTAGGCTGCAAGGTACAGGAACACCTGTAGATAATGGAGTTCATCATTTTGAGGTTACTTCTTTAGCGGCTGATGGTTCAGTATATCACGTATGTGAGGCTAGAGTAAACTTTGTAGGACCAACTATTAATGTATTGGCTGTGGGAACAATCGCTTATGCACCGACAGATGATGCTAAAAGATATGCTCCAAATGCTATTATACAAAATACTAATTTATTTGGACCAAATGGAAAAGTGAGCATTGAGAATATTAGAATCTTTAAAAATAGTCCCGTTTATAGAATGCCGGATAACCTGGCGAGTTATTTGAAGAGTAATGATATCGATATTGTGATTATAGGGTATCCAACACGATTTAGCGAATCAGACTTTATGGCTTTAAGAGATTTTATTAAAAATGATAAGGGAGCTGTTATTTTAGCAGATGAGTTAAACCTTAATAGGGCAGGAACTGGAACAGCTAATATGCTGGTTAATGCTCTGCAATTAGGTTCTACGAATGTACAGTCTACAAATGGAAGTGAAGCATTCACAATGGTTAATATTGCTAAATCAGATGCTTCAAATGACCCAATTATTAAGTCAACGGAATTTGGAAGTGTTAAGTATACAGGAAATGATGCTGCTGGAAATGGTTGGTATTTTAGTAATCTTAGTAAGAAAGATTATAAACCATTAATTGTAAGTAGTAAAGACGAAAATTGGATTTCTTGTTTTAGACATAATGAGTATGGATTTGTTTTTATAGGTGATGGTGGAGCTTTTTCAGGTAGCGAAGGAGGGCATCCCGATTTGACTATTTGGCCTGCTGCTTATGATAATAGTGGACGACTATTTTCTAAACCTTTCTTATATAGTGGAAGTAAGTACGAAGTTTCAAACAGTATTTTGTATGCTAATATGTTGAAATGGGCTATTGAATACGTATTAGAGCATAAGAAATAAACAAGGTAAATAATTTAGCTAGGGCATCTATGCCCTGGCTTGTTTTAATGTTTTATGTATGAAAAAATATAGTAAGTTAAAGTATATAATTAGAGGCCTATTTACCTTTATCTTTGCTTTTGGTGTGATTTTTAATAGTGATGTATACGCACAAGAAGTTACTCAAAGAACAGCTAAGGGTACACAAATATCCGATGATTCTACACCTAATTCTCTAGATCCCCTTTCTTTTAGTTTATTGGATTTGAGCTCTACAGAACGTGGTTTTTTGATGCCTCGACTAACCACCGGACAAAGAGATAATATTCCTAAACAAAGCTTAACTGCTGGTTTAGTTATCTACAATACAACAATTGGATGTATTGAGTTCTACAATACTAATAGACAGTTGTGGATGAATATGTGTGGTGATGTTGAACCTGCAGTTTTTACTATTCCTTTGGATAAGTGTAATGAATTAAAGGACAAGATTAGTGGAGATTACATACAAGGTGTGTTGTTGAACGAACGAAGAAATATTATTTCTTTAGAAGTCAATGTGAGTACTCCTGGTACATTCGAGATTGAAGCTATTGCTTATACTACTACTGGTGCAGAGAATGGTTATAGCTTTACGGCAAGAGGAGTATTTCCTTCAAGTGGTAACTTCCTTTTGGTACTCAAAGGAAGTGGTACACCTAAAGTAGGTAGTGCTGATACAAATGTAAAAGATACAATCAAATTTTTCTTAAACAAGAAGGAAGTAACTTGTCAAGTTCAAAATCACGTAAAACCTGACTTTGAGCCTTTACAAGCTGCTTTTGTTTGTAATGATGCTAATAATAAAATCACTGTTGAAGGAAAGTATAAAGTTGACGAACCTTTAAGTAGTGCAAATCGTATCATTGTACCTTTTACAGTAACTAAACCTGGTAGAGGAAAAGTGTTTGGTGATGTAAGTAAATCAGGTAAACAAACAGAAGTAATTAAGTATGAATCTGAAATGATTGATTTCAGAGTGACTGATGTAGGTAGGGTTCAGACTGTGGCTTTGTATCCAGTATATGGAACTGGTAAACCGACAACAAGTGGAAAACTAACTGGTAAGTTAGAACTTCGATCAAACGGAAAACACGATTATGATCCTTTTGTAGATCCTGTACCAGCTGTTGTAGAAAGCAGTTGTGGATTTACAATTAATGTGGAAAGTGATTTTGCTAAATATACCTTTCCATATTCTGATGTAATTTTTAAAAGTCCGTTTAAGTCCCTTACTGGTACCGGTGTTGATTATTATAAATCTTATATTACTCCACGTACAAAAATGGGAGCTAATGGAACTGATAAAATAACTCTTGAAATTGATGTTAAAGTTCAATCTGCGGGTGAATTTGAACTTTTTACAAATGAAATGAATGGAGTTTATTTTAAAGCGAATGATATATTTTCTACTGACGATATTGGTAAAACGATATCTGTAACATTGAAGGCTTATGGTGAATCAGAGAATGATTCAGATCCTTTGCAGTTTATTGTGATGGGTAAGAGTTTTGATGGATCTTCAGCCCAATATGGAGGTGAAGTGTATATAGATTTTGTTTATCAACCTATGAAGTTACTTTCAATTGGTAATCAAGCATGGCATCCTGCTGGTAAATTTAATGATGTGGATAAAGCATGGGATGGTTTAGGACACTTATTGAGTAATGAAAACCATTTTGCTTGGAATGGGAAGGTACGTGTAGATGGTTTTAAGATTTTTACATCTATTCCTAATGTAGGTGATGGTGTACCAACTTTTTTATTAGATTATATGGGAAGTAATTATCATTTGTTGAAAATAGATTTGCTAGAAGCAGATATGGTATTCATTGGTGGTCGTGGTCGTTTTGAGAATAATAGTAATGCACAATTATTTCCTAAAAGTGACGGAGCTTTACAAGCACTTGCTGACTATGTGATTAATGATGGAGGTGTTTTAGTTTATGGTGAAAGTAAATCAGAGTATATGGTAAGTTTAACTAAGAAATTTGGAGTGTCTTCTCAGATATCTGCGAATCCTGTGACGCATGCAAATGCGAAACCTGGTGGGATTTTTAGAGCTTCTTCAGAAGAGTCCAAACTTATTAGAGGTCAGGTTGGTAAGAATTTCTATAAGTATAAGAATGTACTTATTGATAATAGAAGAATTACAGGATCCAATCACGGTTCTGAGCATAATAATGCGAATATTTCTTTTGCTATAAATCCCATGTTCTATGAATCATTAATTAATTATGATAATGGTGGTACTTTAGCATTTAGACATACGGAGTATCCATTTGTAGGAGTAGGAAATGGCTCATTTATGGGAGGTAGAAGAAGTGGTAGTTCACTTGATGGTTATCCAGTAGGTGTTGATTCTAATAGGGAACCAGCTACAACTCGTAATACTAAGGGAGATGTCTACAATGCTTGGTTTGTACTTAATTTAATCCATTGGGCAATTGATGAAGCACAAGCAAACAAAACTAAAGGCTATTTTAAGTAAATAGGTTAAAGTAATAGACCAACTTATTACCTAATATAAAAGCCCCTCATTCTTAGAATGAGGGGCTTTTATGATAGTAATTACTTATAAGATGACTCTGATTACTTCTTCGTAAAACCAGAGTACTTTAATAAAGCATCTATTGTAGGGTTTTTACCTCTAAAGTCTTTATATAATTGATCTAATGGAACAGAGTTTCCTTTAGATAGAATCTTATCTCTAAAGATTTGACCATTTTCACGAGTCATACCACCGTTTTGAACTAACCAATCATAAGCGTCGAAGTCTAACATTTCTGACCACTTGTATGAATAGTATCCTGCTGCATATCCACCTGCAAAGATGTGACTAAAATAAGTAGATCTATATCTAGGAGGAACAGTAGGTAAGTCTAAACCATACTTAGCTAAGGCTTCTTTTTCAAAAGCAAGTACATCAGTGATATTCTTATCAGTAGACACAGTATGCCATTCCATATCTAATAGAGATGCACCTAATAGCTCTGTCATGCTGTATCCTTTATTGAATGTTCCTGCATTCTTCATTTTTTGAACTAAAGCATCAGGGATTACTTCTCCTGTTTTATAATGTTTAGCATAGTTCTTTAATACAGAAGGCTCGAATGCGAAGTGCTCGTGGAATTGTGAAGGGAACTCTACGAAATCACGTGACACACTAGTACCTGATAGAGTAGGGTAAGTTTGATTAGCAAAGAACCCGTGTAACGCATGCCCAAACTCGTGGAACATTGTGATTACATTATCTTGTGATAATAGTGTAGGTTGACCTTTCGCTGGTTTTGGGAAGTTACCTACATTGTAGATTACTGGAAGTCTGTTTAATAATTTAGACTGACCTACGATATTACTCATCCATGCACCACCGCGTTTAGAATCTCTTTGGTAGTAATCTGTGTAGAATAACCCTACTTGACTACCATCTTCATTGAAGATTTCGTATACTTTTACATCTTCTTGCCATACTGGGATATCTTTGCGTTCTTTAAAGCTAAGGCCATATAATTGCGTAGCCATATAGAACACGCCGTTCTCTAATACACTATTCATCTCAAAATAAGGCTTAAGTTCATTTTGATTTAAAGCATATTTTTCTTCTCTGATTTTCTCAGCATAGTAGTTCCAGTCAGCAGCTGTTAGAGTGAATGGATCTGCCTCTTTGTTAATTAATGCTTGGATATCAGCTGCTTCTTCTTTAGCTGCTCCTACTGCATAAGGGCTTAGGTCTTTTAGTATTTTAGTAGCATTAGTGGCATTCTGTGCCATAGAACCTTGTAGACTCCATTCTGCATAGTTATCGAATCCCATTAATTTAGCTTTCTCAGCACGTTTTTTTACTAGAGCTAAGATAGATGCTTTTGTATCATTATCATCTCCCTTTTCAGCTCTTATCCATGCTTGATCAAATAGTTTTTTTCTAGTTTCTTTATTTGTCAGTTTATCTAGATCTGGCTGTTGAGTAGTATTGTTTAATGCGATTACATAACTGCCATCTTCTTGTTTGATGGCATTAAGCTCATCATCAGATAATCCTGCTAATTCCTCTTTAGTAAACTTAACGCCACCTTGTTTCGTAGCTGCCAATAATTTATCCCCAAACTGATTGTTCAAAGTCGCAATGTCTTGGTTCAGTTGCTTTAATTTCTCTTTATCTTCAGGAGATAGATTAGCACCTGATTTTTCGAAGTCTTCATAGTATACATTTAACAGTCTATTCTGTTCTTCATTTAGATTAAGTGAAGCTTGATTGTCATGAAGTTTTTTAATTCGTTGAAATAGACCATCATTTAAGTAAATAGCATCGCGATGTCCTGCAAATTTAGGAGCCAACTCTGCGTTAATTGCTTTTAGTTCATCATTAGTATGAGCTCCTGTCAATAGACCAAATACAGAGCTCACTCTATCTAGTAATTCACTAGAGCGCTCTAGGGCTTCTAAAGTGTTTTCAAAAGTAGGTTCCTCTGTATTCGCTACTATTTTGTCGATAGCTTCCATCTGACGACGCATGCCTTCTAATAAAGCAGGTTTGAAATCTTTGTCTTTAATCTTGTCAAAGTCTGCTGTATAGTATGGCAATGTGCTTTCATTAAAGAAAGCATTACTTTCATTCCAATCTCCTGATGAAGCAGTTTCGTTCTTTACTTTATCACAAGAGATAGACAAAATCGATGCCCCTGTGACTACACCAAGTACGGTTTTTTTGATTTTCATAAATATTAAGGTTACTGTTAGATTTGTTCAAATATAAAGATTTATGTCTGATCCCACGACATCTGTTCTATACATTATACCGCATTGTAGTTAGGGTAGGTGAAGAGTGTGGATGTCGATTCAGCTATATAACCTTGTTTCTAAATGGAGAGATATGTATCTGAAGTAGCTTAGAAAGATATGTTTTATTGAGTATTTAAGGTATATTTATACTTCTTTTTTAGATAGATTATTTATTTTGGTTGTATTTTTATATTCAAAATAATAGTTTTTTTAGAACACAATTATATTTTGGACTTCTAAAGAATATAATTCTAACCACATTGATATTGATGAAGGATGTAAGAAGTATAGTATATGCTTTATTATTTAGTAGTTCACTGTTTGCCCAAAGCCCTCAATTGCGAAGTGAGATTAGTAATCAACAGAATGAGCAGAAGAACAGAGAGCTTATTCAGCAGTTTAGCAGAGAGGTAATGTCAGATAAAGAAGCTGTATTGCGATTTCAGCAACAAAATAATGTTTCTACTAAAGGAGTTTATAAGGATGGACGTATTTATCAATTGAGAAGTATTGATAGTGGAGATATTCCCATTTATTATGTTACTCAGAATGCGTTGTCACGTAGTCTTACAGGTGTAAATAGTATTGCGAAAGGGGGGAGGCAGAGTGTTAATCTCCAAGGTAGAGATATGATTATAGGGGTATGGGATGGCAAACCCGCTTTTGATCAACATCAGGAGTTTAAGAATATGGCTGCAAGTCGTGTGATTTTAAAAGACCAAGATAGTAATATTGCCAAACTTAATAATGATGAGTTAGATCGCGTTGAGCAGGGAAAGAATCATGCGACTCATGTAACAGGAACTTTGATAGCAAGTGGAGTTTATGCTCCAGCTAAGGGGATAGCTCCTGAGGCTAGTGTATGGAGTTATGATTGGAATAATGATATAGTAGAGATGGCCTCAGCAGCACAATCAGGTTTGTTAGTATCTAACCATTCTTATGGGATAGCTGCATTAGATGATGACGATATACCGCTTGTTCCTGCAACATATTTTGGATATTATAATAAAGATGCTTATCAGTTGGATAAACTTACTTATACTTACCCTTATTATCAACCTGTAATATCAGCAGGGAATGATAGGGAAGATTTTGCTGTAATAAATCCTACTATGAATGGCAATGATCTATTATTAGGGAATACTAACGCAAAGAATGCAGTGGTAGTAGCTGCAGTAGGATTAGATAGCTCTGATAAATTAAGTATTGCTAAGTTTAGTAGTTATGGTCCTACTGGAGATTTTAGAATTAAGCCCGATATTGCTGCTCCAGGAGTAAAGATTATATCTTCAGGATATGAGTTGCCTAGATATCATCATGCTAATCCTACAGTAGGTATATATAAAGAGATGAGTGGTACATCTATGGCTTCACCTGTCGTATCTGGTATTTTGACTCTTTGGCAACAAGGATATATAGAAGTATATAATTTTCCGATGCGCTCTGCTACGTTAAGAGGACTGATGACGCATACAGCAGAGTATCTGGAAGAAAAATACCCAACGAATAAAATAGGTTGGGGAATGATTAATGCAGAGAGGGGAATACAATTCATTAAGAATGTAAAAGATGAAAGGGCTGTTCTAAAAGAAAGTGTTTTGCTTAATAAAAAAGATTTTAAGTACAAGTTTAAATTGAATAATCCTTCAGATAGATTATTAGTTACATTAAGCTGGACAGATATCGAAGCGCTAGTTGATTCAAGAGAATTAAGTGGAAGTTTTAAGCATAATAAACTTATCAATGATTTAGATATTAGATTGTATAAAGATGGAGAAGAGTATTTTCCATGGTATTTAAATAAAAATAGTGATAATCTAATTGCTTTAAAAGGAGACAATGATGTCGATAATCTGGAAAGAATAGAGGTTATAGACCCTGATGCAGGAGAATATGAAGTAGTGGTGAGCCATAAAGGTAAATTGTCTTATGGTAGACAGGACTTTAGTCTATTAATCAGTAATGATGATTTAGAAGGAATAGAAAAAGTAGCCAGTACTACAGGAGTAGATCCTCAAGATATAGTGATTTGGCCAAATCCTGTTGAAGATATTGCAAATGTAGAAGTGACCAAGGATAAAGTATTTACTGTTTCTGAGGTAGAAGTTTTTGATTTAAGTAATCGATTAGTAAAACGATTTAATTTTACAGCGACTAATCGTGCAGTGATTGATATGAGAGAATTGAAAAGAGGAATATATTTATTGAATATAAATGTAGGAGGAGAACGGATTAGAGCAAAAGTATTAAAGAAGTAAGAAATAATATTAGATAATTTTACAGCCCTGGCTTATACAGTCTAGGGCTTTTTTGTTGCTGTACTTTAATTAGTCTTGTTCAAGAGTGCTACAATATCTGTTCAATATTGCTTCAATAA
>NZ_JBBPHK010000006.1:0-152929 GCF_038039805.1 Myroides odoratimimus | reverse complement strand
AGGGACTTGCTGATTATGAGTCAGCTACTCTAACCAGCTGAGTTATAGGACCAGTTAAAACGTGTTTAACGGGTGCAATATTATGGTTTTTTATTGGTTCATGCAAGAGTTTTAAAAGAAATTATTTAATTTCTTGACATAATTCTATAAGCACCCCATTGGTTGTTTTTGGGTGTAAAAAGGCAACTAATTTATTATCAGCTCCTTTTTTAGGAATTTCGTTTAATAATGTGAATCCTTCTGCTGCTAATCTTTTCATCTCAGCTTCTATATCTTCGACATCAAAAGCGATATGATGGATGCCTTCTCCTTTTTTTTCTAAGAATTTGGCGATAGGGCTATCAGGGTTAGTTGCTTCTAATAGCTCTATTTTATTAGGGCCATTCATAAAGAAAGATGTTTTTACTCCTTCGCTTTCTACAGCTTCTTCCTTATAAGCTGGAGCACCGAATAGTTTTTCGAATAAGGCATTAGAGGCTTCTAAGTCTTTTACAGCTATTCCGATGTGTTCTATTTTTCGCATTTCTTAGTGTTTTGGGTTATATAAACAAAGATAAAAAAGTTTGCTATTCAAAAAATTGTATTTTTGCATCATGGAAACTAATAGACAAAAGAAGATGGGAGCCTTATTGCAAAAAGATATCGTGGATATCTTGCAAGGTGAGGTGCGTAAGAACGGGATAACTAACTTAGTTATTTCGGTTTCTAAAGTGAATATAACAAGTGATTTATCAGTAGCGAGAGTGTACTTAAGTATCTTCCCTATCGATAAAGGTGAAGAGCTACTAAAAGGAATAAAATCTAATGCTCCGTTAATTAAACACGAATTAGCACAGCGAGTAAAACACCAAATGAGAAAGGTGCCAGACTTACTGTTCTACGTGGATGATAGCTTAGAGTATATCGATCAAATCGACAAAGCGCTTACGGGTGACGAAAACCCTATCGCTAATCCTGATTTATTAGAAAAGAGAAAGAAAAAATAGATTGAAGTTTTCCCTATACATAGCGAAACGTTATGCCTTTAGTAAAAGTAAGAGTAAGGCAATTAATGTTATTACGACAATATCTTCTGTAGGTATTGTGGTGAGTGCTATGGCTATGTTTATCGTGTTATCGGTATTCAGTGGGTTAAAAGCGTATAGTCTTTCTTTCGTTGATGATTTAGATCCAGATTTAAAAGTTTTTACCCCAAAGGGTAAAAGCTTTGTAGTCGAGGACAGACAGATTCTGGATTTAGAAGAGTCAGGTTATTTTAAGGGTGTAGCTAAGGTAGTAGAGGATCGCTTGTTATTTTCGTTTAAGGATAAGCAGGCAGTCTCTATGATTAAAGGGATTGACTCTAACTTCGTTAATGTGACTGACTTTGACGAAAAGGTAGAGTATGGTAGTTGGCTAGAACCTGATACGGATGATGCTGTAGTGGGAGTGGGTATGTCTCACTTATTATCTATGGGGCTGTTCGATACAGAGAATGCCTTTGAGGCGTTGGCTTTAAAACCTGGTAAAGGAACTATCGAAAATCCTGAAGATGCTTTTATCAAAAGACATTTAAATCCTACAGGTGTATATGTCTTAGGTAACGATGATCTGGATAATAAGTATGTGTTCGTCGATATAGATAATGCACGTGCACTACTGAATATACCTACTACTGAGGTGACTAATCTAGAACTGGCTATCGCTGAGGGAGTGTCTGAAGGTAAAGCTGTTCAGAAGATTAAGGAGGTACTCGGTGAAGAGTATATCGTAAAGAATAAAACACAGCTAAACGATGGGTTGTACCGTATGTTGAATATGGAGAATCTAGTTGTTTATCTGATATTCGTTTTGGTGGTGATCATGGCTCTGTTTACATTAGTAGGGTCTATGATTATGATCATTCTTGAAAAACAGCCTAATATTAAAACGCTGAACCAAATAGGTGTGCCTGTGAGTGATCTGCGCAAGATATTTTTATTCCAAGGATTGATTATCTGTGTGTTGGGGAGTGTGATAGGATTGGTATTAGGGGCTATCGTGGTCTCATTACAAGTTGCTTTTGGGTTTATTTCTATCCGAGAAGGACTTGCTTATCCAGTTGCTTTTAACTGGGTAAATATCTTCGTTGTATTAGTATCTATTATTGTGCTAGGCTTGTTAGCCTCTCTTGTCTCTTCGTCAAGAGTAAATAATAGTTATTTAAAATTATAATTTATTTGCCTTCATCTTTAGAAGGAAATTGTTTGTTCGAAAGCTCGTCGAACGGTTTTTGTAAATTCTTTATTTAAATTCTTTACTTATTTGTTGATTTAATTAGTATTGTAACTTTTTGATAGTCCGTAGGTAAGCTGTTCTAAAGTTGCGATATGTGTACTTTATAATTAACTTCTATTACTTATTGTGAGTATTTTTATGAAAGAGTCTTTTTTTCTTTTTTTTCTGTTATTTTTAAGTAAAAAGCGTGTTTTTTTGAAATATTGGTAGTATTTTAATTAACTGTTTGGGGGTGGTATGTGTGTGATTTAGGAATTTACTATTCGATGTATTAATTGCCATTTTCCTACATTTGCTATAAAATGAAAAAGAACTAAAAAATCAGCTTGTTTACAAGGTAGTTATGAAACAGTTTACTATGGAATATTTAAATTACGTTAGAGAATTTGCAAATGACAGTATGTCTATTACAGCACATGCTGAAGAGTTTTTAAATAAGAATGATTACAGCAATCCACATGAGTGGTATAAAGCGCATGCGATCTGTATGCTGGCTGAACAAATCGGGAAGAATAATGAGGTGCTGGAGAAGCTGTATGATCAGCTGAATGAAGACTCTAACTGTCTTCATAGTAGTATGAGCCTTAGTGATGAGGATTATGCAGATTGGTTTACAGATGTGAAAGCACTGAATGACATATTTATAGATAGGGGATATAAGCATGCTTATGCTTATCAATATGAATTATTCATTAACTCTAGATACGGATTTAGAGATGAAGAAAGAGCTGTAGGCTATCTAAAGAAAGGTGTGGAATTAGGAGATGACTTGTGTAAATGTTATGTAGGGTATGCTATGTATTATGGTACACAAGGGTATGAGAAAGATGAAGAGGGAGCAGTAGCACTTCTAAAAACTGCCGTAGATGGAGAGAGAGCAAATATCGCTAATCTATTTTTGTTAAACATCGAGTTTAGAGGATGTGCTTCAGGTGAGGAAGGTAAAGCTGTGGTAGAGAAGTTCTCTGAACTAATCAATGTGAAGAAAAGAGGGCTTTATATCTTAGCTGATTACTATCTAAGAGAAGATGATAATGTTAGTGCTGAAGCTGCTTTAAAAGATGGTATTGCGAATAATAGTGCTTACTGCAAGTACTTGTTAGGAATGATGGCGTGTAATGGTCGTTTTGAAGAATTAGGCTATACAGAAGAGCAAGGTAGAGAGTTACTAGCAGATGCTTATGACTATGGTATCACACATGCAGGATATGTACTAGGGTATTCTTACTTCTATCCTAGAACAGAAGGACTAGAAGCTAAGCAAGAGGCAGGTATTGAAATGTTCAAGAAATCTATTGCTTACTATTCTAGTGAAGCTACACTAGAGCTAGCTATTATCTACTTGTATAATGAAGAGTTTAAAGATATCGCTAAAGGGATGGAGTTTTTAGACAGAGGAGTAGAGTATAAATACGATAGAGCAATGTCTGAAAAAGGCTTTGTCTTATTAGATTTCGAAGAGGTAGAACGCGATGTAGAAGGAGGAAAAGCACTGTTAGAGCAAGCTATGGCAGCAGGTAATGATTATGCTCCTTATCGATTAGGACTAGCATATCAGAATGCTGAGTTTGAAGAAGAGGCAGATTATGAAAAGGCGTTATATTTATTTGAGTTAGCAGCTGAGCGAAATAACTTATCAGGATTAGAATTAGCTGGTCGTTATCACCGTTTTGGGTATGCTGGAGAACCTAATCTAGATAAAGCAGTTAGCTACTACCAAAGAGGGATAGAATATTTTAACTCTAATTACTGTAAGGTAGAACTAGCAATGCTATTAGAGAGAGGAGAAGGTATAGAGCAGGATGTAGCTGAGGCAGCTCGCTTATATGAGGATGCGCTGAATGAAGGATATACTTATGCGGCTATTCGTCTAGGGTTTATCTATGAAGAAGGTAGTGTAGGAGAACCTGATTATGCTAAAGCAAGGGCTCACTTCGAGTTGGCTGCAGAACAAGATATGGCAGAAGGTGTATATCACTTAGCTCGCTGTTATAGATATGGTACTGGAGGTGAAGAGAACCAAGAGAAATCATTTGAGTTATTTTCTAAAGCACTAGAATTAGGTTTTATAGACGCTAATGTTGATATCGCTCTATTCTATGAAGAAGGTATTAATGGTGGAGAGCCTGATTATGAAAAGGCTTTTGAATATATGATAGTTGGTGCAGAGGCAGGGTTTAGCTATGCACAGTATAAAGTAGGAGTTTATTACTCTTATGGGTATCTAGCAGAAACAAATGTAGAACTAGGTAAAGAGTGGTTTGAGAAATCAGTAGAGAGTGGTTCTCCTCTAGGGATGTTGTCACTAGGAGACTATTATCTATATGGATATGGAGAAGAGAAGGAATATGATAAAGCCTTTGAATACTATATCGCAGCAGAAGAGAGAAACTATATTTCTGAAGGACTTGGTATTTGTTACCAATTCGGATTAGGAGTAGAGGTGGATGAAACTAAGGCATTCCACTACTATAAATTGGCTGCTGATAGACAGTACGATGCTGCTATTTTCCGTCTAGGATTGTGTTACTTCTATGGCAATGGAACTGAGAGAGATCTAGTAGAAGCATTCCATTACTTAAAGCAAGTGGCTGATAGAGGTAATATGGATGCCGCTAGTTATGTAGGGTTAATGTTAGTGAAAGGTGATGGTGCAGAGAAAGATTCTGAATATGGTGTGAGTTATTTGATTCAAGCTGCAGAAGCAGGTTTTGATATGGCACAGTATGAGTTAGCTAACTGTTATTTAAAAGGAGAAGGAGTTCCTCAGAGTGATGACTCTGCTATGGAATGGTATCAACAGGCTGCAGAGAATGGCAATGAAGATGCACAGAAGATAGTAGGAGGTCCTCGTAAAAGAAGAAGATAATGGAAAATCAGAAACAGTTTCAGTTTCAAGTGAATATGAAGGGCATGATAGAGCTGTTGTCAGAGCATATATATAGCTCTCCAACAGTATTCGTCAGAGAACTTCTACAGAATGGTATGGATGCGGTGACAGTCCGAAAAGGCATCGATGAAAGCTTTAAGGGAAAGATCAATATTACCTTTGAAGGAGATCGTTTAATCTTTCAAGATAATGGAGTAGGACTTACACAAGATGATGTGCATCAGTTCTTATCTGTTATTGGGCAAAGCTCTAAGCGTGGAGAACTAGCTGATAAAGACTTAATCGGTAAGTTTGGTATTGGGTTGTTGTCATGTTTAGTAGTGAGTGAGGCTATTGTTGTAGAATCGCGTTCGCTCTATAAAGACGAGTCTGTAAGATGGACGGGTAAAGCGGACGGTACGTATGAAGTAGAAACGATCCCTTTATTAGATGAAGTAGGCACTAAGGTAATCTTAGATGCAAAGAAAGCTTGGCGTAGTCTGTTTAAGCGTGATGAGGTGAAACAGAATGTGCTGTTTTATGGTAGTGCATTACCTATAGAAGTGAACCTAATCGAAAAAGGTGAGGTAGAACAATGCTTAGATGGTAATCCTGTATGGTTAGATAACGAAAGTTCAAAAGAACAGTTATTAGATTACGGTAAGGAAGTGTTTAAGACGAAGTTCTTAGACGTGTTTAGACTATATTCTGAAGCAGGTGAGATACAAGGAGTAGCTTATATTATCCCGAATAAGGTGAATACTACAGCTACTAAAGAGCATAAAATCTTTTTGAAAAAGATGTATCTATGCGATCAGGCTACTAATCTGTTGCCTGAGTGGACTTCTTTTGTGCGTTGTATTTTTAATTCGAATGCGTTACAACCTACGGCTTCTAGAGAGTCATTAATGAATAATGCGGTCTTACAAGAATCTAAAAAGGAGCTGAGTGAGTGTTTTAAAGATTACTTAAAGACGCTTTCTATTACTAGTCCTGAGATTCTAGAGAAGATTATTAGTATTCACCATATGTTTATTAAGGCATTGGCGGCATCTGATAACGAGATTATGACTATGTTCGAAGATTACCTTCCTTTTGAGACGAATCAGGGAATGATGGCTTTCGGAGAAATTAAAGAGACCTATAAAAATATATACTATACTCCATCTCTAGATGATTATAGACAAATACGTCGTATAGCAGGTTCTCAGAATAAGTTAGTGATTAATGCAGCGTATAGCTATGAGACGGATCTGATAGAGAAGCTTAAACGCTCTCATACAGAGTTAAAGCTAGAACGTATCGCGCCTAATGATATTCTAGAGGAATTCGAAGATGCAATAGAAGATAGTAAGCGTATAGAGCACTTTATAGAAAAAGCGAATAAAATATTAAAAAGACATTTCTGTAGAGCAGAGGTAAAGAGATTTGAGCCAAAAGATACGACAGCGATTTACATTGCTAATGAGGATGCTTTGACTTCTAAAAATATTCAGAGTTTGTCTCAAACGTCAAATCCTTTTGCAAGTACTTTACAGCACTTTAAAAAGAAAGAGGAGGTAATGCCTACGCTGTGTTTTAATCAACAGAGTGAGTTGGTAGAGAAAGTAATGCTTATCGATGATGATGAGTTGTTCGAAGCTTTAATCAATGTGCTTTATGTACAGGCTCTTATGCTAGGAGGTTATACTATTAATAAAAGAGAGATGGATACTTTCAACGATGCTTTATATCAGTTTATGATCTTAGGAATGTCTAATTTCTTACCTAAATTTTAAGTATGTATCGGTTAGAAATACAAAAGCTGTTATTGGCTATTGATGAAAATATAGATGATCAGGAACTGTGTTTAAGTTTCATTCGTCAAGGTATTCAGATTGCTGATAAACACAATGATCTCGACTGGGGAGTGGAGTTGCGTTATAGTTTAATACACGAAGAACGTGCTACTTCTGGATGTACAGAAAGTGTACTGGCTTTTGCATGGATTTTAGATGTATGTGATCGCTATCCTGAGCGTTTTCACGAGTCAGAGTTCTTATTAGAGTACGAGTGGATGCTGTGCTCTGCATATAGTAATGCATCACTGTCTACAGAACAGATTCTAGCAGTAGCAGATGACCTGTATGCAAGATTAGAGCGTAATCATATCAGCAAGCGTGGGTACTACTTCACTATGGCAGAGTATGTCCAAAACATAGGAGATTATACGAAAGGTGAAGAATATATCAAACTAGCGATGCAAGAGCCTTATGACGATGAGAATATAGAAATAATGGAATATGATTATCGCATAGAGAATTTAGTTTTAATGGGGAGATTTGATGAGGCTATCGTATTAATGGAGCAAGTAGAATTAAAGAAACTAAGTGATTTTGCTTTACCTTTTGAGACTTATTGTGCGATGGCTTATTGTATGGCAAAAGTAGAAGATGTAAGAGCGTCTATTTACTTAGAAAAGGCAAAGGCTTCTTTTGAAACGTTAAGAGAAGTAAATAGCTCCATGCTATACAGTATGACACGTCTAATGTATGCTATGTATTTATTGAAGGATGGTATGATGTGGTCTACCTTTGAGCGTATTGCTGATTGGGAAATAGACGCAGAAGATGATTTACAGTATATGTTGAGTAGACATGCTGCTTTGATTTGTGCTCAAGGAGGAGTGAAGGCATTAACTTTATCTCCTAGACTGTCTTATTATGAATCTGATGGAATGTATGATTTGGCACAGTTATATAAGTATTATGATAATATAGCTAACAGATTAGCGCTACAGTTTGACTTGCGTAATGGCTCAGATTTTTGTTCTAAGGAATACAAAGAATTAAAAATGATGAATGGAATAAAAATATAGTTAATGAATTATAATCTAGAAATACAGAAGATATTATTAAAGGTAGAAGAATTACCTAGTTTTAGTGATAAAGTAAAGGCATTAAAAGAGGCTATTGCTCTTGCCGATAAACACAATGATTTAGATTGGGGGTTTGATTTAAGATTAACCTTGATTCAGAAAGAGAGAAATACCTCTAAGTGTGAAGAGAGTTTTCCTGCTTTTGCATGGATACTTAATGCGAGTGATTCTAATGAGGATTACTTCGATGAATCAGAGTTTTTATGGGAGTATAAGTGGATGTTCTGTTCTGCTTACCGCAATGCTTCTATTTCTTTAGAGCAAATTAAAGAAATAGGAGATGACTTAAGAAGACGTCTTAAAAAGAACGGATATAGTGATAGAGCATATTATAATGTAATGACTGGATATGCACTACATCTAAGAGATTATAAGTTAGCACAAGAGTATATTCGCTTGGCCGATGAAGAGATCTTAGACGATATGGCTAACTGTCCTGCTTGTGAATTAGATACTAAAGTAGAGACTTTATTAGACTTAGGTCATATAGATGAGTCATTAGTAAAGGCACAAGACTTGATTAATAAGAAGTTGACCTGTTATTCAATGCCTTTCCAAACCTTTTGTAGTTTTGCTAATAAGTTATATGATGCTGGTGATGATAGAGCTTCTATCTACTTCGATAAAGCATTAGAAGAATATCACGCGCATGATCAATACGATAGTTCTGTAGGATACTCTATGGGAGAGTTAGTATCTTATATGGCAAAAACAAAGCATCCTGAGATGTGGAGCTTCTTCTCTCGTATCTGTGAGTGGCAGTTAGGGGCTGAAGATATACATATCTATAACTTTGCTAAAGCAATGGCTCCGTTGATGCAAGGAGGAGGTGAAGTAACATTAAGCTTATCTCCACTATTGCCTTACTATCAAGAGTCGGGTGTGTATAAGCTATCTGATTTGTATACTTATTTTAAAGACACTGCTTATGATTATGCTGATAGATTCGATCAACGCAATCACAATACTAATTTTAAACAAGAAGTAGATAAGGCATTAAACTAAACGTGCTTATTGACTTTAGATATTTACAGCAAGACTTCAGAGTATGAGGTCTTGCTTTTTTTATATAAAAAAAAGCCACTCTTTTTGGGAGTGGCTGTATCGTTAGAATAGACTAATCTGTCCGTCTTGTTCAGCTTTGATTATTTTCTTTTCTTTTTTCTTCTCTTTCTTTTCTTTTTGTTCACTAGGTTCAACCTCGATCATTTCTACATCAAATATTTCTATTTGCATAACATCTTGACTATATGGGATGTCTTCTTCTTCTTCTTCAGTAAGTAGCGTATTCATTTCTTGTTCTGACTGTGACGAGATGATAGGTTCGTGATTGATAAGATCTTGTTCATCTACATTAATACCCGTTTTAGCAATATTAAATAACTCATTGTATTTAGGGTTACTGAAGGTTACTTGTTCTGCTGTATTCTTTTTTTCTAAAGGCGGTGCAGGGTCTTCTGTAGTAATTCTCTCCCAATCTAACTTAGGTTGGCTTTCTGGTATGTTTGTCATGAATAAGTCTTCCTCAGTGCTGTAGATCGTTTCTTGAGTAGGGAATGTTTCAGATGTAGTATTAGATTCCTCTGTAGAAACTATTGTTTCTTCTGTCACATCCATCTCGTTCTTTTGACAAGAAGTTTGGTCTAAAGGGAGCTCGTTATCAAGGATTACTTCTTCCTCTACAGAAGGAGTAAACAACTCTTCTAACGTATGAGGCAAAGTAGATACTGTCTCATGAGACACTTCTTCATTTGGAGTATCTATTTCTTCTTCGTGATCACTAAAGGCATCTGTCATATCAAATAGGATAGGTATCTCTACTTGATTAGGATCTACTGTATGTGTGTCTTCTGTACCTTCTAGTACTAAGATTCTCTCTGGCTTAGACTCAGTAATCTCAATAGAATTCTCTTCTATTAAGTCTTCGTCTATGATAGTGATATCTTCTTCTTTAGCGAAGATATCTAGCTTATTATGTAGTTCAGAGATAAGTCTTTTTATCTTTTTGATATGTAGGTTATCACTGAATAATTCTTTTTCGTGAACAGCTTCTAGAAGCTTATACATAGAGTAAGCTTCATGGTATTTCAATACTAATGAATGCTTTTTATTATGATCAAGAATAGAAACTTGTTTCTGTATTGTTTTTGCTTTATCTTCTAACTTATTGATTAAATCTTCTTTGATGCTTATTAGTAATGCGTCTGTGACATTCTCTACAATATAGTCATCCGTATGCTTAACCATTTTGATGACTGTAAGCAATACGTCATTATTTAATTTAAGTTGAATTTTTGCAATCATTTTATTCGTGAAAAAGGCTTGTTTATTTACGTTCAAGAAAGTTCACAAAATAATGAAAAATTATTGTAAGTGCTACGTATTTAGGGGAAAATATTATTAATTAGAGCGGGTTAAGGCGATTTATAGACTAGAATAAATAGTTGTTTTTGTAATGAATTGATTTGTTTGGTTTTATGTTTTTGTAAAGCTCTTTTTTTCTTGAGTTATCTAATGAAATTATTGATATAAATGAAGATATATAAAATTGTTATTCAAAGGATTGCTTCTAACCCTATGTTTATTGGGTAAAAGAAGTCGCATTACGTGGTTTAATGGTTTTTTATCAGTAACTTTAATAAGTGAAACAAGGCAAACACCTTGCTTTATATAGACAGAACTAATAATATTAAAAATAGTAAGATATGAAGATTGCTTTTTTTTCTACGCAACCTTATGATGTAACATTCTTTGATAAGGAGAATAAACAATTTGGCTTTGAATTAGAATACTTTGAAACAGGTTTGGATGAACAAACAGTAAATGTGATTACAGAGGGGACTGATGTGGTATGTGTATTCGTAAATGATAAAGTAGATGCTGAGGTGATTAGTAATCTAGCGAAGAAAGATGTTAAGTATATTGCGCTTCGCTGTGCAGGGTTTAATAATGTAGACTTGGATGCTGCTCATAAACATAATATACGAGTTTGTCGTGTACCTGCGTATTCTCCAGAAGCAGTAGCAGAGCATACGCTAGCTATGCTATTTACTATTAATAGAAAGATTCACAAGGCGTATAACCGCGTTAGAGAACAGAACTTCTCTTTAAATGGATTGTTAGGAACTAATATCTATAAAAAGACAGTCGGAATTATAGGGACAGGTAATATAGGTGCGGTTTTTTGTCGTATGATGAAAGCTTTAGGTACTGAAGTGCTAGCTTATGATATTTATAAAAATGAACAATTAGAGGCTGAAGGGATTCGTTATGTAGAGTTAGAAGAGCTATTTACGAAGTCTGATATTATTTCACTACACTGTCCACTTACACCAGATACGATGCATCTGATTAATGAAGATACGATTAGTAAAATGAAAGATGGAGTAATGCTGATTAATACGAGTAGAGGTAAACTGATCGATACACACGCTATTATACAAGGGCTTAGAGCAAAGAAAATAGGTGCTTTGGGAATAGATGTATACGAGCAAGAAGAGAAGGTATTCTTTAGAGACTTATCAGGAACAATATTAGAGGATGAACGTTTACAATTATTAACTTCATTCCCAAATGTATTAGTAACTGCTCATCAGGCTTTCTTTACAGATGAAGCGCTGACTCAGATAGCTTTTATTACATTAGATAACCTAAAACAACTTAAAACGAATAATGAGATAGTAGGTAGAAATGCTGAACTATAACTGATTTATTTTTGAGATTTTATGTAAGACAAGTAGGGTAATTAGATTACTCTACTTGTTTTTTTTTATATAATATCCATATCTTTAAATGTTAATAGAAGAGTTATCATGCGAAGATTTCCAGAAGACATATCATTTAAATATCCTTGGCGTTCTTATCAGGCACGTGTTCTAGATAACCTAGAATACCATTTAGATAATCATAAATTACACGTTATAGCGCCTCCTGGCTCTGGTAAGACAGTTTTAGGGTTAGAGGTCATGTTAAGAATAAATAAACCTACGCTAATTCTAGCTCCAAGTATTGCTATTAAACAGCAATGGATAGATCGTTTCTGTGAACTTTTTCTGCAAGTAGAAACTAAGCCAGATTGGATATCGACTGATATATATAACCCTTCATTTGTGACAGTTTGTACTTACCAAGGGCTATATGCTGCTTTTAATAATACGATAGAAAAGGAAGAAGAAGAGGAGTTTGATACAGAAGAAGATTCTATTGAAAATAAGAGTAGTAATAAGGAGCAACAATCTAAAATAATCAAAGTCTTAAAGAAGAAGGGAGTCAAAACTATTATAGCTGATGAAGCTCATCATTTAAAAAACGCTTGGTGGACAGCTATTACAGCTTTAGTTGATGAGATAAACCCTAAAGTAGTAGGGCTTACAGCAACGCCTCCTTATGATGTGTCAATGGCAGAATGGAGAAGATATATCGCCCTAAACGGTGAGGTAGATGAAGAGATATCTGTGCCTGAATTAGTAAAGGATTATGACTTATGTCCACATCAGGATTTTATTTATTTTAATGTTCCTGCTAGTAATGAGCGAGAGGCACTTCTCAAAAGTAGAAATAAAGTATATGAGTTATATCAAAAGCTTATAGAGGAGCGGGCGATGCTGGAGGAGTTAAGTAGTAGTCAACTATTAATAGATCCAGAAAACCATTTGAATTGGATATATGATAATACAGAGCACTTCTTTGCTTGCTTAGTTTATATCCATCATTTTGATGTTGAATTAGCAAAGAGTAAGCTGTATATCCTTGGGAATACTGATATAGAAATACCTCCACTGAATTTTGTGTGGATGGAGAAGGTTATACAGTTTTATTCAGCTAAAGGGAGTGGCTTTTTCGAGAACGAAGAAGAGCATAAAGAAGAAGTAACTAAGCTCTTTAATCGATTGCGTCACTATGGCGCAATGAACCAAGGACAAGTCCAATTTAGTAATAATACCAAACAGAATGACTTATTGACCTCTAGTGTGAATAAGTTAGAGAGTATTCATGAGATTATAAAGCTAGAATATTCAATGCTTCAGTCTTCTTTGCGTTTAGTCGTTTTGGCTGACTTTATCTATAAAGAGTATCATGTAAGTACAGCTATAAATGACATAGAAATAAGTAAGTTAGGAGTCTTGCCTATATTCGAATATCTTAGGCGTACACCTATCAGTACAGAGCTGAAGATGGGGGTATTATCAGGTACATTAGTAATCATTCCTATTATAGCAGTACCTTTACTATTAGAGTTGTCTATTACGGCTGTTGGTAAAGAGATTATCTGTAAACCTATTGTTTATGATTCTAATTATGTTGAGGTTGTTGTAAGCGACTCTACTAGGCATCAAGTTGTTGCTTTAATAACACAGCTTTTTGAAAAAGGAGAGATAGAAGTGTTAATTGGTACTAAGGCTTTACTAGGAGAAGGATGGGATGCACCATCTATTAATTCTCTTATTTTAGCGAGTTATGTAGGTTCTTTTGTAATGTCTAATCAGATGAGAGGACGCGCTATTAGAAGCTTAAAAAATGATCCTAACAAAACTTCTAATATATGGCATTTGGTTAGTATTGATCCTTATGTGGAAAATGGAGGAACAGATATTTCTTTTTTAACAAGACGCTTTAGAGGTTTTGTTGGTGTGTCTAATGATGCTGTATTAGAAGATGTAGAGATATCTAATGGAACAAGTAGATTGAGATTACCTTTACATTTGGACTCTATAGAAGCAATCAAAGAACAAAATGACAGAAGCTTTTTATTAGCTAGACAACGTGATTTACTACATAAAAGATGGCAAATAGGAATAGCGAAAGGGACTTCTTTAATTAATGCTATAGAGGCTCCTTTTATTGAGCGCAATAAGAGAGAGACGGCTAGCGAAGTTGAGTCTCTTTATACTCGTAAAACCATAGAGGCCTCTATATTTTCTTTAGTAGGGGTAGTCTCATTATATTTTTTCAATCAAATATTTGATCTAATATGGACTTCCTTGATTAGTGGTGGTCTTACTATGAAGAGGATTATTTGGGTTTTAGTAAATGGAGGTATATTCGGTTTTATTTTTAAGTTTGGTAAACAAGGTATTAAAACACTCAAAATAGCGAGAAGCTATAGAGATGTAAGCCATGATTTGTTTCCTATTGCAAGAACTTTGTTGAAAACATTATGTCACTTCGGTCTAATCAAAACAGAATATAAGAGTTTTACTATTATAGGTAATGTTAGTTTTGTAGGAGAAGTAAACTTCGCATTAAAAGGAGGAAGTATTATAGAGCGTAAGTTATTTATCAAGAGTTTAAAAGAAATACTTAGCCCAGTAGAGAATCCTCGTTATGTGATAGAACGCAAATCTTTTGTTGCCTTTTATGGAACGTCTTCAGATTATCACGCAGTACCAGAATGTATCGGAGTGAATCAGAAAAGAGTGCAGTACTTTGAAGCTGAATGGAAAGCATCAGTAGGGAAGTGTAATATTATTTATACCCGAACTCCTGAAGGAAGAAAAGAGCTGTTGCGCACTAGATTATTAGCTGTAGCTAACCTATTATCTGATCGGCCTATTTTAGAAGAAGATGTATGGAAATAAATATCCCCTTACTGATAGGTAAGGGGATGATAAGTAATAATTGTTCTAACTAACTCAATTCACTTAATTACTTCTGTTTTTATCTTCGAAATTTGCTTCTTTTATTGCTTTTTTGTTCTTAGAGTTGCCGAATGTATAGGATGCACTTATACTGAATCTACGAGAGTTCCAAGAGTTCTTGAAAGACTGTACATTGTCTTTGTAATAAGAAGTACCATTGCTCTTACCAGTATTGAAGATGTCCTGTATATTCATATTAATATTCAGTTTTTTGTCAAGTAAAGCTAGCTTAGCCCCAAATGAGAGTGAGCTATATGAGCTGTATCTTGTATTGTCTTCTTTATGTGGTATTTGGTGATACCAGTTAAGTAATAGTTTTAAGGTCTTTGCGTTATTCACAGAGAATGTGTTCTGTGAATAGTAATCAAATAAGTTCCCTTTTAACCCTACTTGTGTTGCTTCTTCATTTCTGTAATACGGAGATGACATTATGTATTCTAATCCTGAATTTGTCTCCCACCAGGCTGTTAACGCATTGTTATAAGAGATGTCCATACCATAGTTATCACTGTTAAGCATATTGTATGTAGAACTCATAAATACACCATCTACATACTTATTCATATAATCAAACTGATCAGTCATATGGTAGTAATTAAGATTAACAGATAGTGCACCATTATATACATAACTTAATTCGTAGTTGTTTGTATAAGAAGGATTAAGTTCAGGATTACCTTGATGATATGTATAGCTGTTAGAATAATACTTAAACGGATTTAAGACATTAGAGTATGGTCTATTAATACGCTTAGAGTAATTAAAACTAAATGAATGTGTCTCATTAGGCGTGAATGATACATATGCTGTAGGGAACCACTTACCATAAGACTTTGTGAATTTCTCATTATTATCTACTTGATGACCTTTTGCCTCTGTTTGCTCATAGCGCATTCCACCTTTTACACTCCACTTATCCGTTAGTTGTTTAGTAAAACTTAGGTATGCAGCATAGTTATCTTCAGTGTAGTTAAATCGATTACTCTTTAGAGGATCTAATGTAGTATTGCCATTCTTGATATTGAAATAAGTTACTTGAGCTTTGTTGTCATAAGTAGTATACTTTGCTCCAAACTCTACTTCTGCCCAAGGCAAGTGATAAGTTAAATCCGCATTTAGACTATACACACTGTATTTAAGCGCATTAGTATAGGTATTATATCTTCTAAGTACAGAGCTATTATCAAATTCTTTGATATCAAATGATTGGTCTGGCGAATTAGAGAAATAGTTAGCACCTACCGCTATTTTACTTCCTAATGTATCTAGTTTTTGATCAAAGAATAGATTAGCTGTATGATAGTTATTTTTAGTATAAGATCGGTTTACTGAATTAATAATAGAATCATTTGCTGTAAAAGGATAACTTTTATAAGTAGAAATTGTAAAGGCTCTAGGATCCCCAGAGAATTTAGTATAATTGTATGAACCTCCTATTACAGCATTGTCTGTTAGTTGATAGTTCGTAGTGATGCTCGCTCCTCTATTTTTATAAGAAGATTCATTTAAAGAGTTGTTGCCTAAGTACCTCTTATCATCTTGATAAGTGTTGTCATTGGTGTTAGAATTGTTGCTATTATTGATATTTCCTTTAAGCATTACGCTCCACTTCTTATTTTGATAATTTAAGCTACCATTACTACCCCCAGAATTATAGTTGTTATATGAATAGTTAGAACTCACTGTTCCATATACACCCATACGCTTGTTCTTTTTTAGGATGATATTGATAATACCTGCATTACCACTCGCTTCATGTTTAGCAGAAGGAGTTGTGATTACTTCTATTTTTTCGATATCATCTGATCGCAGTGTACGCAGATAGTTTGTTAGTGCATCCCCTTGTAGTTCTAGCATTCTATCATCTACCATTATACGTACATTGTTTTTATCACTGATACTGATTTTGTCGTTTTGTACTTTGACCATTGGAGTAGTAGCTAGTGCTTCTAGTGCATCCATTCCTTGAGAAGCGATACTATTTGCTGTATTGTACACCAGTCTATCTACTTTTCGTTCTACTAATCTTTTTTCAGCATGCAGAACAATCTCATCTAGTTGTTGCTCATTTTTTACAGAGATGTTTTTCAGATCGACATCACTATGAACTGCTAGTTGTTGTTCATTTACTAATTGACCTAAGTGGAATATCTTAAGTACATAATCTCCTTGGGCAATATCCTCCATACTGAATAGACCTGTTTCGTCAGAGAAACTCTGTTTTACAAAAGTATCATTAGGTCGAAATAGTTGTATCTCTGCATAATCTACAGGTTTGTCAGATTGGTCTAGCACAGTCCCCTTGATAGAAGACTGTGCTAGTATGAATTGACTACATAGAATAGTTAAGAGTAATGTGAATAAATTTTTCATCGTTAGTTAGTTATAGTAGGATGTATTATATTATTTTCTGTTTCTTTCTTCAGCGTTACCACCTTGGTGATCTCTTACTTTAATCTTACTGTTTCCAAATGAATAACTTATACCTAAATTGAAATAACGTTGGTCATAGTAGTTATAGTACTTCTGATTTACATTGTTCGTGTTAGTATGTACAGTTGTAGATCCAGTTTTAAAGATGTCATTTGCATATAGAGAGATGTTTAGTTTCTTATCTAACATTGCATATTTCATCCCAAGATTAAGACCGTATGCTTGGTCTACTTCCCATATACCTGATGTTAAACTCGGTTGGTACCAGAAGTCTACTTGAGCAGTCCATGTCTTAGAAGAATTTAGATAAGCTGTATTATTTGTTGTAAAGTAATATCCACCTCCATCAATCAATTCTAGATTTACATCTTTAGCTAGCTTAGACTCTGAATAGAAGAAGTATAATCCATTCTGAGATTGTAACCAAGGGAATGTATTGAATGTGTAGCTTATACCCGCATTATAGTTTTTAGAGTTAGCGATATTATCTCTTAAGTAGGTTTGGTTATTTGTATTAGGATCTACTATTGGATATTGAGAGAAACTATCTTTTGTATCTGCATAAGACAAGCTAAAGTCTAGTTTACCTTTATAATTATAGTTAAATTCTACTTTATCCGTAAAGGCTGGTTGTAGTTTAGGGTTTCCTACAGCTACACTATATTCAGTTATATACCATTTAAAAGGGTTCAGCTCCCAGAATGCAGGTCTAGAAATACGTCTATTATAGTTAATTGATAGTGTATTGTCCTCATTTACTTTATAAGCTACATATACAGTAGGGAATAGTTTAGTATAATCTTTTTTGTTTTTTAGATTATAAACTACTGATGTTCCTGTAGTTTGAGTAGTCTCTAGTCGCAGGCCTAGCTGTACAGTCCATTGATCATTAAATTCTTTAGCGGCATTTACATATACAGCTTGAGTATTTTCTTTGTACTCAAAGTTGTCTTTTTGTTTTAAGTCTTCTATAGGGGTACCAGATGATAGATTAAAGAAGTTTGTCTTGTTATTTGTAGTTACAAAACTTGCTTTAGCTCCATAAGATAACTTAGCCCATTTTAATGGTTGTTCGAAGTCAATCTTAGCACTGAAGTTTTCTATTTTTTGATTACCCGTAGAGTTCGCTATGAACATGTTGTTAACAGAGTTATCAACACTAGCTGTATTTGTGTTGAAAAGTCTCTCTTTGTTGTTGATATAGTTGAAATAATCAACATCTATTGAATACTTAGTTCCTAGATTATCAATATTATGTGTTAAGTTTATATTAGCTGAGTGAGTGTTATTAACTCCGTCATTTTTAGCATTAGTTTTGATGTATTTCACAGGGTTATTAACAAGGTTATTAACAGTGATAAGACCACCATCGTCAAACTTCGGATCTCCTGTTCCTCCATTGTATTGAGCTCCTATAGATGTTTTATCAGTGATTTGATAATCTATTTGGAAGTTACCTGATAAGTAATCATTATTGTTATAACGCGTACTCTTTCCATTCCATGTTTCTTGTGGGTAGTAGACCGTCGAATTCTCTACCACATTGAAGCCTCCTTTGGTACCAGTTATTCCTGCTTTTAGAGATACTTTATCTTTATTATAGCTAAACACGTCACTAATTCTAAATAAGTTCTTAGTCGATTGTTTATATCCAGCACTGATTTGGTTATTCCACGCATCAGGAAGAGCTTCTTTTAAGACTATGTTGATTAATCCACTATTCCCTTCAGCATCATATTTAGCAGGAGGTGTAGTGATTACTTCTATTTTTTTGATATTGTCAGACGGAATGCTTTTTAGGTATTGTAGTAATTGTTCACCAGTTAGCTGTACTAGTTTATCATTGATCATTACACGTACATTACTTTTACCTACTATAGAGATATTCTCGTTATCTACTTTTAGACTAGGAGTAAGTTTTAATAAATCCACAGCATCGTTATTTGTAGAGTGTACAGAGTTCTCTATATTAAACACAGTTCGGTCTACCTTGCGTTCGAATACCTTCTTAGTTGACTCTACTACGATTTCGTCTAGTTTAGTATCTTGTTGTATGGTTATAGTTCCTAAGTCTACAGACTGGTTTACCTCTATATTTTTGTCATATGCTTTCACTCCGAAACTGTGTATTTGGAATGCGTATGTATTGTTTTCTATATCGTGTATCTCGAAAGTCCCCTGTTCATTGGTGAAAGCAGATTGTACTAAGTTACCTTTTGTATCTAGTAAGTATATTTCTGCAAAGTCCACAGGAGCTTTTTCTGTATTTTGCACAGACCCTTTTAATGTATTTTGTGCATTTACACTTAATGCAGTTAAGAATAAAGCAGTTGAGATAAATAATGCTTTCATTGAGTTTTATAGTTTACTTGTTTTGAAAGTATAATTCTATTTGTGTGCCAATTAATTAAAAACAATGTAAGTTATTGTTATTTAGTTGTTTGTGTTTGTTTTAAAAAAGAGTACTGTTCATTATCGAACAGCTTTTTTCTGAAAATGAACATTTTTTGAACACCAAAGGTCAGTAATGTTCTGTGGAAGTAAAAAAAGTTGTACAGTTGTACGAATCAATAGGTCTATAAACAAAGAAAACTGCTTGGGGAAGCAGTTTTCTTAGGCTAGATTATATGATTAATTAATTTCAAATTGAAGTTTTAATCATTTTGAGCTAGACTGGCTTGTTGTTTATGAAAATTTGTTCTACAAAATTAAGTATATTTTTGATATGTTTTACTTTATATGTAGAAAAGTGGTACTTTTGTTAGATAGATTAGTGTAAAATTAGTGTTTTACGGAGAGTCAGTCTTTAAAA
Organism: Myroides odoratimimus; assembly: GCF_038039805.1. Classification (GTDB taxonomy): domain Bacteria; phylum Bacteroidota; class Bacteroidia; order Flavobacteriales; family Flavobacteriaceae; genus Flavobacterium; species Flavobacterium odoratimimum_B. The sequence continues at coordinate 133,004 of NZ_JBBPHK010000006.1, read as the reverse complement.
GTAATGCTATGGATATTGAAAGAATCAAAAGTATAAGAAAGAATTCAGGCTATTCGCAAGAGTATGTCGCTGAAAGATTAGGAATTTCGCAAAAAGCATATTCTGATATTGAAAGTGGAAAAACAAAGCTAAAGAATGAGGTATTGTATGAAATTGCTAAGATTTTAGAAATATCTCCTGCAGCTATTTGTCCTATTTCTTGTGAATGTATTTCTAATATAGAAAATAAGCACAATGAGCTTTTAGCCTATTTAGATGCGAAGGGGATAGAGTATCCTGCTAAGTATATCTAGAACTAGATTAAAAAACTTTCGCAGAGACGAGAGTTTTTTGCGAAGAGATAATATAAAAAAAGTCCTTAGAATAGCGTATCTATTTCTAAGGACTTTTTATGTTTTTAAGGGATCGATTATATTGACCAACGCAATAAGCTAGCTCCCCATGAGAACCCTGCTCCAAATGCTGTTAGAAGTACTAAATCTCCTTTTTTAATCTTATCTGTATTTTCCCAGATGCACAATGGGATAGTTGCCGCGATAGTATTACCGTAGTTAGCGATATTGACTAATGTCTTCTCTTCTTGTATCTCTATTTGTTTCCCTACAGCATCGATGATTCTTTTATTTGCCTGATGAGGTACCAGCCAGTTTACATCATCTACTGTAAGGTTATTTCTTTGTAGAACATTTAGACAGGCATCACTCATAGACTGTATAGCCTGCTTGAATACTACTTTACCATCTTGTTTGATATATTTTTTGTCATCGTCCTCTTCTAGATCAGTATTAGGGTATAGTGAGCCTCCACCTTCTATGTTTAAGAATGCTTTTCCTTGGCCATTACTCTGCATTAGCGCATCCATAACACCTACCTCAGTAGAAGGTTCTAACCATACAGCACCTGCACCATCACCAAAAAGGATATTAGTAGAGCGATCATGAATATTGACATAAGCACTGATCTTATCTGCTCCGATTATTACTACGTTTTTATAGCGTTGGCTTTCTACTAGAGATGCTCCTAGGTCTAATGCATATAAAAATCCCGAACAGGCAGCATTGACATCGAATCCCCATACATTCTCTATACCTAACTTTTCGCATACGATATTAGCCGTAGCGGGCATCGGCATATCAGGTGTAGACGTAGCTACTATGATAGCATCTATATCTGTAACACTTTTGTTATAGGTAGTGATTAGATTCTCTATGGCTCTGATAGCCATATCAGAAGTAGCTAGTCCTTTCTCTAGTATTCTTCTCTCTTTTATCCCTGTTCTTTTTGTAATCCATTCATCAGACGTGTCTGTTACCTTAGCTAAGTCCTCATTAGTTCTTTTCTGCTCAGGTACATACCCACCGATAGCTGTGATATTTGCGTATATAGTTTTGTGAGTAGTTGTTTTTATCATATTGTTATGCGTCTTTATTTCAAGTGAGTTAAATCTTCTTAACTCTTGCTATCTTTAGATTTTATGCATCAAATATCGTTATTATTATCATTTTTATAATAGATAATTAAACGGTAATAATTGTCTAAAAGACGTTTTTATACCAAAGGCTTCTAAATAAACTTTATAGATTATTTTTAAAGTCTGTAGGAGATACCCCAGTATGTGTTTTAAAAAACTTACTGAATACTGACAAATCGATAAAGTTCAACTCATTAATAATGTCTGTGATAGATGATTTAGGGTTTCTAAGGAGCACCTTAGCCTCTAAGATTATGGTTTCAGATATGATCTGTTTTGGCGTTTTTTGGAATACCTCTACTATGATTTTTGTAAGGTGCTTTCTACTGATATACATAGATTCTGCATAGAACTGTACACTTCTCTCTTTCTTGAAATGAGTTGATACAAGGTAAATGAATTTTTTTGCCAACTCTTCTCTTCTCATCAGTTTAGTATTGTCTTTTTGTAATACAGTTTTGCTGTAGAAGTTGCCTAGTTCATACATCAGTATAGAGAAGTGGTGTATGATGAGCTGTTTAGCATAGATATTATCCGTGTTATAAGACAGCTGTGTCAGTCTTTTGATATTGTTCTTAAACTCTCTGAACGCTTCTCTAGTCAGAGTTATGATCTTTGGGTATTCAGATGATAAGAAAGAAATCAAACTATGAGATTTGACATGAAACCCCGCTTCTAAGAATAAGTCCGGGTCGATAAAGACCGCTTTTACAGAGAAGTCTTCTGTTAGTCTTTTGATCTCAAAGAATTGATTAGGTAGCACTACTAGTAAGTCGTCTTTCTTAATGATAGTAGGCTCTAGATTAATCGTAATCTCACATCTACCTCCCGTCACTAATATAAGTCCAAAGGTGGTAAACTGATACGGCTTATCAATAACGAAATACTGCTTGTGCTTAGGGCCTATATCTAGTATAGCTAATCTTTTGTCCGTTAGAACATTCTTATAGCGATGCGTTATATCGCTTAGAGAATAGACTTGTATATATGAAGTATCCACGATGAATCGACAGTTTTAATTATTTTCTAAAATTAGCAATTAGATTGTAGATAGAAGTTAATATAGATTAATAAACGAAAGAGCACGCTTTATTATTATTCCTCTATAAAGCAACTACATGTAACCTATTAAAAATCAAAACCTCTGAGAGAATATAATATCTCCCAGAGGTTTCTGCTTGTTGTTATGATGTACTGTTATTTTTTATCTACATGTTTAGCTGTGAACTCATCGATAAAGCCTTCATTGTAGTCATAGTCAGCGGTCATTAGCTCATTATAATCTACTTTTTCTTTTTTAGAGAATCGGCTTCCTATCTTATCGAAGATAGAGTAGATGATAGGTACGATCACTAAGGTTAGAAGTAGAGAGGATAGTAGTCCTCCAATGATTACTACTGCTAGCCCGTTATTCATCTCAGCACCTGCACCATTGGCTAATGCAATAGGCACCATCCCGATCACCATCGCGATAGTCGTCATTAAGATTGGGCGCAGACGCGCATGGTTAGCAGCGATTAATGCATCATGTACACTATCTCCAGCATCTACTCTGTGATTAGCAAAGTCTACTAGTAAGATAGCATTCTTACACACTAACCCGATCAACATGATGATACCTAATATCGTGAAGATATTCAGTGATATATTCGCTATCGCTAATGCTAGTAATGCTCCAATGAATGACAACGGTACAGAGAAGATCACGATAAATGGCTTAGAGAAACTATCATATAGCGCTACCATTACTAAGTACACTAATATAATAGCAGCTAATAAGGCTACTCCTAGTGTACCAAACCCTTCTTCTTGATCCTCCATCGTTCCTGTCCATAAGTATTTAACCCCAGGTTTTATAGTCAGTTGTTCGAACTGCGGTACCCACTCTTCTGCTATTGCACCAGGAGCACGTCCTATCGTTTGGGATTTAATAGTCACAGACGGACTCTTATCTCTACGCTCTAGGATAGAAGGACCAGAACTATACTTAATATCTGCAAACTGAGCTAGCTTTATATCTTGACCTACATTATTCTTAAAGCTGATTTCTTTTACATCATCTATCGTCGTTCTAGCATATTCCTGAAATCTGATATTGATGTCGTACTCATATTCTCCAGCTCTAAATTTTCCATCAGTATTCCCGTTAAACGCAGTTTGCATGGTCATCCCTACTGTGTACATATCTAGACCTAATGCAGCCATTTTATCACGGTTTACCTGTACATTGATCTCAGGGCTACCCGTTTCTGTAGTCAGCTTTGTCTCCATCGTACCCGGTATTTTATCTAATAGCTCTTTCGCTTGTATAGCGAAGTCCATAGCATCGTCTAAGGTAGATCCTGTTACTGTTAAGGCTAGAGGTGCTTCTTCAGCTCCGATTAGTCCTACGGGTACTGTCTTTACTTTTGCGTCAGCGATGTGTGGCGCTAGCTCATTCTTAAGCTGTGCAGCATATACGAATGAGTTTTCCTTACGATCTTTCTTATCTGTTAGGATTACGTGTATCTCAGACTTGTATTTAGTAGCTTGTGCTCCACCATATCCTTCAGAAGATTGACCTACTGTAGTGATCATGTCTACTATCTCAGGTTTAGTGCTTAAGAAGTCTTCTACCTTTTGAGTCACTTTGTTTGTCTGTTGTAATGACGCATCTTTATCTAATTCTAGCTGTACTAAGAATTCTCCTTTATCCGTCTTAGGGAAGAACTCTGCTCCGATATATCCCATCGGTAATAAAGCTATCGATGCAAAGAATGATATCGCTACGATAACAATGACAATGATCGTATTACGAGTAGAGTTTAACGACCACACTAGTAAATTAGAAATCCCGTGTGTGAATGAGTTTAACCCCTTTTCGAATCCATGTATAATCTTGCCAAAGAAGGTAGATGGCTTAATCACTTCGATACGTCCATATCTAGAGAATAACCAAGGTACAATAGTGAATGATACTAATAGCGATAACATAGTCGCTATAATTACTGTCACACAGAATTGTTTAATGATATTCGGTACTAGACCAGATGACATCGCGATCGGTAAGAATACAACTACGATTACTAAAGTAATAGCAGTAACAGTGAACCCAATCTCTTTAGCTCCATCATACGATGCGCGTACTTTGTTTTTTCCCATCTCCATGTGTCGGTGGATATTCTCGATTACCACAATGGCGTCATCCACTAAGATACCTACTACTAAGGATAGGGCTAATAAACTCAGTAAGTTTAGCGTATATCCCAATAAATATATCCCAATAAATGTGGCAATCAAGGATAGTGGGATAGCTACCATCACAATGATCGCGTTTCTCAAACTGTGTAGGAAGAACAACATCACGAATGCCACTAAGACTATCGCTAAAAATAAGTCAAACATTACAGCATTCGCTGCTTCTAATGTGAACTCTGACGAGTCATTCGCTACTTTGATTTGAACGTTATGGTCACTGTAGTTGCGTTCTACTTCTGTGATAGTCTCATGCGTTAGCTCTGATACAGTCACTGCATTGGCGTCTGACTGTTTGATAACTTGCATTAAGATTGTAGACTTTTGATTCAGACGTGCGATCTTTTCGATCTCTTTAATACCGTCCTGTACATCAGCTACATCGCCTAAGCGAATATCTATACCACCCTGAGAAGCAATGACTAGCTTTCTCATTTCCTCTACATCCTTGTATTTTCCTTCTAGACGAATGATGGTTTGTTTGTCATTTGACTTCACATTACCTGTAGGGAAGTCTAAGTTAGACCCTAAGATGATCTGCTGTACCATAGGTACACTAAGTCCATACGCTTCTAGCTTTTTAGGATCTAGTAATACTTGTATCTGTCTTTCTTCTCCTCCGATAAGCTCTACCTTAGCCACTCCATTCACACGAGAGAAGATAGGTTGTATTTTTTTGTCTAATAAGTCATATAGCTCTTTCTCTGTTAAGTCACTCGTGATACTCAGTGTAAGGATAGGTAAGTCACTCAGTGAGTATTTCTGTAGCGAAGGAGGATCTACATCCTTAGGTAAGTCCTTTAGAATGGCGTTGATCTTGCGCTGCGCATCGTTAAGAGATAAATCTACATCAGCAGTAGAGTTTAAGTATATCATCACGGTAGACAAGCTCTCGAATGACATGGCTTCTACTTTCTTTACATTCTCTAGCGAGGCTACAGCATCTTCTATTTTTTTGGTTACCGTATTTTCTATCTCAGAAGGTGAAGCTCCTGGATAGACTGTTGCAACTGTAATTACGTTTACTTCAAACTTAGGAACTAATTCGTAACTCAGATTTTTATAACTAAATAAACCACCTAGCAGTAATGCAATGAACATTACGATAATGATACTAGGACGTTTTATTGATATTTCGGCTATTTTCATAAGTCGATCCTTTGATTTTAGAGGATGTTATTTAATGATTGATACAGGAGCACCTTCTGTTAGGTTGATTTGTCCTGATGTGATAACAGTCTCACCTTCTTTAAGTCCTTCTAGTACTTCTACGAAGTCTCCGAAGTTACGGCCTGCTATTACTTTTTTAGATACTGCTTTTCCTTGTACGATAGTGTACACCTGATTAGAACTAACACTACCTACGAATGCATTACGCGGTACTAATAGGATAGGAGTACCCGCATCTTTCTCTCCATCGAATATCGCTGAGCCATACATACCTGCTCTTAATTTGTTTTCTTGATTATTAGCTATTAATAGATCTACAGGATAGTTTAGTGCAGCGTCAGCTTTAGGGGCAATGAATGTCACTTTACCTTGGAAGGTATCGTTAGGCAATACACTTGCTTTTACAGTAATGATATCTCCTTCTTTTAAATTAGCCACATGGCTCTCATCTACATTCACTCTTAACTTAAGCTGGGCTACATTCACTAGATCAAATAACGGAGCACCTGGTGCCACGAAAGACCCCAGTTCTACGTGTTTCTTATTAATGATACCACTGATAGGTGCTTTAATATTAGCATCGCCAGCCGTGATACGAGCAGACTTCAGGTTAGCCTCTGCATTTTTTAGCATAAGACGTACTTGATCCAACTGTTGTTGAGTCACCCCTCCAGTCTTAAAAGCACTCTCAAATCTGGTTGCATCCGCTTTAGCAGTAGCTAAGGCTGCTTCAGCATTCTGTACCTGTACGTTGATCTGATCGCTATTTACTAGTGCTAATACTTGACCTTTCTGTACACGAGACCCTTCGTCTACTAATAGTTTATGGATACGCCCAGGTGTTTCTGCTGAGATTGTTACCTCTTGTTCTGGCATGAAGTTTCCATTTGCTTTATACGAAGCATCGAATACCTGTAGTTTAGCTTGTTCTGCTCTCACAGTTACCTCTGCACTGCGCTCAGCCACGATAGCAGTTTCGCGGTCATTCTTAGCTTTATTACTTGATAATATATAGACTAGACCTCCTCCTAGAACGACTAGTACTAAGGCGATAATAATTTTTTTCATGATGATGGTTATGTTAGATCTTTAGTACGATTAATCTAATAGTTTCTTTAATTCTCCTTGAGCTTTTATTAATTGGATCTGTGCTAGCTTATAATCTAGCATAGATGTAGTATAGTTATTCTCTGCCTCCGTATATGCATTCTCTGCATTGAGTAAGTCAGTTAGTGAAGCCAGACCATGCTTATAGTTATTCTGGATATTAGACAGGATGCTTTTAGCTAGACCTACATTGTCTTTTTGAATATCTATGGTGATTAGAGCATTCTCAAGGGACTTCTGCGCATTGCTAAAGTCTAGTGATAGTGCCTCTTTCACATCGTGTATTTGTACATCCACTTTCTTTTGTTCGATTTCTACTTGTCTTACCTTAGAGCGTGTAGCGAACCCACTAAACACAGGTATCTTTAGTTGTAAACCTACTGCTGAGGTATTCATCCAATACACTTTATCTGCTGTAGAACCTCCCCAAGGTAGCTTGTCCCCAAGCCCTTGATAAGCGAAGTTTCCGAAGGCTGCTAACGATGGATAATAGTCCGCAACGATAGACTTTCTCTTGTACTCTAGTAGGTCTTTTTGTTTCTCTAATAGGTGTATTTCTGTTCTGTCATCTATTCTATTCTCTGCTAGTATACCACTGTCATCTACTGTAAAAGTTGTGTCTGGCATCGTGATAGGGGTGTTTACATCCATTCCCATAAAGAACTTTAGTGCATTCTCTTGTAAGTCTATCGCATTGACGATTTTTTGTCTTGTAGCTTTGATATTACTAAGACTTACCTTAGTACGGTCTAGGTCTATCTGTGTAGCCAGTCCATTGCTATGCAGGTCTTCTATAATGTTCTTTATTTTCGTAGTACTCTCTATGGTAGTCTCTATCGTTTTCAGCATGGCTTTCGTCTGATATACCTGATAGTATGTACTCGCTACTTTCTCTATAATCTGCTCATCTGTAAGTTCTTTGTTGATGATATAAAACTCTTTAGCAGTACGTGCCGCTTTAAGTCCCATAAAGACAGCTTGGTTAAACAGTACTTGTGACGCTGTAGCAGTGATATTAGAGTTCCACTTTAGATTAAAAGGAATCATCTGTGTCTGTCCACCCATCGTTAGAGGCATCTCCTGTATCTTCACATTGTTCAGTAAGTTCGCCTCTATATCTATACGCGGTAGTGCATTCGCTCTTACTTCTTCTATCTGATACTGGCTATTCTCTATATCTAAGGTAGCTTGCTTAGCCTCAGCTTTGTGCTGTAAGGCATAGTGCAGTGCATCTTTAAGGCTTAGAGGTTCTTGTGCATTTACAATAAAAGTCGCTAATAGTGTAATAAGCGTTATTTTAAATGTCTTCATTATTTATTCTTCTGAGTTAATTCTTTGAATATTTTTAATCCTTTTTCCGTAGCAATACTGCGGATGTGATATTCTAGATGCAGCGCATGTATCTCTAGATGACTGTAATCTGAGTCAGGGAAGTAGTCTAGGTCTTCGATAGCGACTAAGGATGCGATGTGAAATCTAGCCACATAGTCTATATCTATCTCAGAGCGGTATACTCCTTCTTTGATCCCTTTTTCGAGGTTCTGTTCTATAAGGCGAACATATTTCTTCTCATGGAATACCTTTTGCTTCTGTGCTAGTTTAGGATAATACTTCGTCAGCTGATAGAAGCAGGCAGAAGAGTCTATTAAGAATGTCTGATTGATATCATCATGAGCAGCTAAGATTTCTGGTATTGCCTCTCTACCTTCTTTTAGTGTTTGTTCTAATGTGATTAGAAACTTTGCATTGATACTTGCTAATGCTTTCTCTATTAGTTCTGGTTTAGAAGCATAGTGTTGATAGATTGTTTTTTTAGAGATACTCAGTTCAGCTGCGATATCATCCATAGTCACTGTTTTAAAACCTTGACTAAGAAACATTTGGGTTGCTTTTTCTAATATTTGGGTTTCCATGTTCTTAATTATTTGTTGGGCAAATATAGTTTGGAAACTTTAAAACTTAATTAGTTTCTTTGGTGATTAAGGAAACTTTAACGTATTGTTTAGTTTCTTTGTTTTTGTAATATATTGTATATGAGTTATTAAGGTGTTTTTTGTGTAGGAAACTTTTGTTTATAAAAAAGTTTTTTAAGAAAGTGACAAATAGGTTATAGCTATCTTATTTATGATCAATATTGGCTAGTTTAGAAGATAAATTTGAGTTCAGAAGTACAGTAATGCAGTATGCGAGTCAAACTGTTGTTAGTGCTGAGTTGCGTTTTAATTTTTGGTACTGCTCGCATAGTTATCGGATAGTTATCGCATAGTGGTCACATAATTAAAGCTGTTTTTTATGCGATCACTATGCCATCAAGCTGCGATCGTGATGGTAGCAATGCTAATGGGAATAAGGTATGACAGAGTATGTATTTATGATAGCAGAGAGACTAAAATGATTGTAACTATAGGAGCTTAGTTCATGTAATAAGGGATGGTAGATTCATTAGTATGAGATGATTCGGGTGTTAGATGAATACAGTTCGGAAAACAACCTTTTAAGCCTAGTAAATACTGCATATTACCGAATACTATCCGAAGGGTATGATAGTTAATATGTGTTGTGTGTTGATTTTTAGTGAGTTAAGGTTATATGTGCTAGTCATAGTAAGGCAATATATCCATAAGTAGCTATTATCTCCATAATAGACTATTCTAGTGATTTATAGTTAATTGTTAAAATAATATAATTATATTTATAGTTTATAATTTATATGTTTTAATAAATAGGCATTTTTAACTAAAGGATGGTTTTTAGGAATTAAAGATTGTGAAAATAGAGATTAGAGGGTTGTGTAAAATGTGAAAGAAAGTTTAGTGATTAATAGTAGATTCTAATAAAGTATTGTGTTTTAAGGTTGTATAAATGAATGTAGTAGAGGTACTACTAAATTATTGAATAGGGTATGTATAGAGTTTTATTAATAAACATGATCTCATTAGCACTGCTGTTTAGCAGTTGTAAGGATGATGAAGAGCAGGTGATTATTGATACTCCTATAGAAGAGGTGATGGTGGAGACTATCGAGAGTGTGGATGAGACTAGCTCTGGTTGGGAATTAGTAGAATTAACCACAGAAGAGAAAATAGTGAGATTAAGTGCACTATATGCAGGTCAAGAGGTGGAGGTAATTACAGATAGTATACTTGGTGTGATTACTAGATTTAAGAGACAAATGATAGATTTAAATCAAGTATTGGGCGTACCTGATAGACGTTATTTTTTTGATAATCCTGAATTGTTACCAGTATTGACTCCTTATAAAATTAATTATGTCGATGGTACTTCTGCTGATGCAGAAGGAATTTATGTTACTACGAAGCGAATAAGTAGTCATCCAGCGCAAGAGGGCAATAATATACTTACGGATATAGATACAGAACAGGTGACACAGTTAGAAATGAAGATGTGGGATGTGTACGATGAGTCTATGAATATGTTTGGGTATCTAGTGGATAGACCGATACGATCTATTGTATACAAAGGAAAGATCGATATCCTAAAACAGGATACTTATGAGATTAGCAATAGAGAACCACTTGTAAAAACAGAGATGGGTGAAGTAAAGCTGATGAGGTCGGATGATAAGGAAGTCACTTTAGACTTACCTTATAATAGTGATTATTATATCGTGGTCTATGGGATGTCAGAAGAGGGGAAGGTCATAAGAGATGTCTCTAGAACAGGTGAAACAAAAAAAGTGAAGAAAGGTGTACACCACAAAGGGAGAAATCAAGTGTCTATCGTATTTGCTCATCCTATAGATAAGGTTATGATCAGGGTATATAAACGAGCTGGTGCTAGCTCACTTGCTTTTAGTTTTGAACATCGTATAGCACCTGATACAGAAGAAAGATTGATGACGGATAACTAGGCAATAGCTTTAGGTGTTAAGGATATTCTCTTTATACTAAAAGTGGTGTGGTAGATAGAATAACATAATCAACAGATATTAAGAATAGAATTATCATACTGTACAGTGAAGTATGAAGAGGATAAACAGAATGGTATTTTTAGATAAGCATTAGTGATAACCGTTTAAAAAAGGGATATAGATGATTATCTTCGAAAAAAACGCGTATTTTTACACAAAATAATTTAAGTAATGCAATCAATAGTTAAGTATAAAGAGCAGATTTCTGAATTTATAGATTCGATTTCTTTATCAGGTACTCCAAAGGAACTTTACGAACCGATCTCATATATATTATCATTAGGAGGGAAACAAATTCGACCAGTATTGACTTTAATGGCAGCTGATGTTTTTGGTATTGATCCTAAGAAAGCCATTCACGCAGCTACGGCTATCGAATTATTTCACAACTTCTCTTTAATGCATGATGATATCATGGACGATGCACCTCTTAGAAGAGGACATCAGACTGTACATGAGAAATGGAATACCAATACGGCTATCTTGTCAGGAGATGCGATGTTGATATTAGCATATCAGTACTTTGAAAACTATGAGAGCGATACGTTCCGCGATTTAGCAAAACTGTTTAGCAAAACGGCTATTGAGGTATGTGAAGGACAGCAATGGGATATTTGTTTTGAGAATAGAAACGATGTGAGTATTCCGGAGTATATTCAGATGATTAAGTTTAAGACTGCAGTACTAGTAGGGGCAGCCTTAAAGATGGGAGCTATCGTAGCAGGTAGTAGCCAGAAGAATGCGGAGGATATCTATGACTTTGGTATTAACTTAGGGATTGCGTTCCAGTTACAAGATGATTATTTAGACGCATTCGGTGATGCAGCTACATTTGGTAAACAAGTGGGAGGTGATATCTTAGAAAATAAAAAGACATTCTTATACCTAAAAGGAGTAATGAATGCAAATGAATCACAACGTGAGGAATTAGTAAACTATTTCTCTAGTACAGAACAGAATGCAGAGGAGAAAGTAACTCGTGTGAAGGAGTTGTTTATAGAGACAGGGTCTGCTAGTGATTCTAAAAACTTGATCGAGGAGTACACAATTAAAGCATTAGCTATCTTAGACCAAATGGACATTGCGGAAGATAAAAAACAGCAATTGAGAACATTTAGTCATGAACTAATGGATAGAAGAGTATAAACTGACTAGGTCATGATAGAAGAGACTGTACTGTATATAGAACAGAAGGTGGGTGAGTATAATCTACTGGGAGAATTAGTAAAGCAAGTCGAGAAAGATTTTCGTATGACTGTGGACCCTTCTATAGAGATAGTGGCAGATACACCTTCTAAGTTGGTTTATGAAGTTTATAATCAGTTGCATAAAATAGTCACACAGACTTCTGTGTCTAAATTTTCTAGTCTACTGTACAGAATAGATATCGCAGAGGCAGATATCAAGGCTATTAAGAGTGTAGATATAGAGGATTACTTAAAGCAAGTGACTTACTTGATTTTAAAGAGAGAGTATCAAAAGGTGTATATACGAAGTACACTGTAAATATAAAATAGAAGAAGCACCCTTATAAGGTGCTTCTTTTATTTTATATTATAATGATTAGAAGTAAAATCTAACGAAAGGCATATAGGCACTTCCATACACCATGTCTTTTTCTTTATATAAGACATTGTATCGCACACCGATGGTGACAGGTCCGTTACTGTATCCTATACCTAAGAATAGAGCAGTGTTCCAGAAGTTGTCATCTAGTTTTTCTCCTGTGTGATACTTATAGGTGTTATTTACTCTTAGCTGTTCTAGTTCTGCAGAAAGTTGTATTTCTGGTATGGGGTTCGACAGTGCTATTATACTACCTCCATATAGCCAAGAGTTGTATTCCTTTATACTACTATTGTAGTAGCTTCTGTTTTTACTACTGATATAGCTTCCCTGTAGTCCTACACCAGCTGCAAAATAAGGGTTAACTTGGTATAATGCACTTGGAGCAACCATGACATCTGTGTAACCACTTCCGAAGCCAACTCCAAGACCACCACCAAATTTCCACCTTTTGTTAAAATCATAATTTTTGGAGCTATTTCCTTGATCTTGTGCAAGAATGGAAAAGGAGCCACCTAAAAAAAATGATATTGATAAAAAAAACAGTAAATAGTTGATGTTAAATCTTTTCATTTCAATTTTATAAAATAATTATCAGATAAAAATAAGCAAAAGTTTATAGTTTTGTCATAAAGAGTTGTATTTTTGTAGATATAATATTTAAACAAAAGGTCTTTAGACGAAATTATGGATAGATATTCCTTTTTAAATGCGGCACACACTGCATTTTTTGCAGATTTATATGATCAATATTTAGAGAGCCCAGATAGCGTAGAGCCAAGCTGGAGAGCTTTCTTTCAGGGATTTGACTTTGCAAATGAATACAATGGTGGGCCTGTTGAGCAATTATCACAAGCTTATACGTCAAGTAATAGTGTTGGTGTAGATAGTTCAGCGCAGTTAGGGCAACTTCAAAAGGAGTTTGCTGTATTAAAATTAATTGACGCTTACAGAACTTATGGGCATTTATTGACTAAAACAAACCCATTAAGAGACAGAAAAGTAGAGCATCCAGATTTGAGTTTAGAGAAGTTTGGTCTTTCTCAAGCAGATTTGAATGTTAATTTTGAGGCTGCAAAAACAATACAACTACCAACTACTACATTGGGACAAATCATTGCCCAATTAGAGAAAATTTACTGTACTACATTAGGTATTGAATACAAGTACATCACTAATGATGCTGCTGTACAATGGATTCAAAATCACTATGAGGCTACAGAGGCAAAATTTGATAGTGAAGAGAAAAAAGAAATTCTGCACAAGTTAATTGAGGCAGTTTCTTTTGAAAACTTCCTAAACACAAAATATGTTGGACAAAAACGTTTCTCGCTAGAAGGTCTAGAGGCTGCAATACCAGCTATGGACTTTATGATGGACGCTGCTGCTGAAAAAGGAGTAGAGGAGATCGTAGTAGGGATGGCACACCGTGGACGTCTTAATGTATTAGCTAACGTATTCCACAAACCTGCACAAGATATCTTTGCTGAATTTGACGGTAAAGATTATGATGCAGTTGAAGGGTTTGACGGAGATGTTAAGTATCACTTAGGTCTTACTTCTACGCGTAAGACTCGTTCTGGAAAAGAGATTCATGTTAACTTAACTCCTAACCCTTCTCACTTAGAGACAGTAGGAGCAGTTATCGAAGGTATCGCTAGAGCGAAACAAGATACTATCTTTGTAGATCAACCATCTAAAGTATTACCTATCGCTCTTCACGGAGATGCTGCAATCGCTGGACAAGGAATTGTTTATGAAATTGTACAGATGGCTAAACTTAGAGGGTATAAGACAGAGGGTACAATTCACATTGTATTAAACAACCAAGTTGGTTTTACGACTAACTATTCTGATGGTCGTTCTTCTACTTATTCTACAGATGTTGCTAAAGTAACTCAATCTCCTGTATTACACGTTAACGCTGACGATACTGAAGCTGCAGTAAGAGCATTCTTATTCGCTTTAGATTACCGTATGCAGTTTGGTACAGATGTATTTATTGACTTAGTTGGATACCGTAAATACGGACATAACGAGGGAGATGAACCAAAGTTCACTCAACCAATCTTGTACAAGCTAATCTCTAAACACCCTAACTCTCGTAATATCTATAACGCTAGATTATTAGAGGATAAGGTGGTAGATGATGCTTTCGTAAAATCTTTAGAGCAACAATATAAAGATGCTTTAGAACAAGAGTTAAGCACTTCTCGTGAAAAAGAATTTGCTAAGGTTAGAACATTTATGGAAGAGAACTGGGATGGATTCCACATCGCAGGTCGTGACAAAATGGTAGCTGACTATGACACTAAAGTTTCTAAAGAGAAATTGACTGCTATAGCTGAAGTTATTACAGCATTGCCAAGTGATAAGAAATTCATCAATAAGGTGACAAGACTTATCGGAGATAGAAAAGCAATGTTCTTCGAGAAAGATGCTTTAGACTGGGCTATGGGTGAGTTATTAGCGTATGGTACATTATTGACAGAGGGATACGATGTGCGTATGTCAGGTCAAGATGTAGAGCGTGGTACATTCTCACACAGACATGCTGTAGTGAAAACAGAAGATACAGAAGAGTCAATCATCTTATTAAACCAATTAAAAGAGCAAAATGGTCAAATGAGAATATTCAACTCTCTATTGGCTGAGTACGCTGTTTTAGGTTTTGAGTATGGTTATGCATTGACTAATCCTAATACATTAACTATCTGGGAAGCACAGTTCGGGGATTTCTCTAACGGAGCTCAGATTATGATGGATCAATATATCTCTGCTGCTGAAGATAAATGGAGTAACCAGAACGGTATCGTGATGTTATTACCTCACGGATATGAGAATCAAGGTGCTGAACACTCTTCTGCTAGATTAGAGCGTTACTTACAGTTATGTGCTGAAAGTAATATGTTCGTAACGAATGTAACTACTCCAGCTAACTTCTTCCACTTAATGAGAAGACAAATGATCACTGACTTCAGAAAGCCATTAATCAATATGTCTCCTAAGAGTTTATTAAGACACCCAGCTGCGGTATCTTCTATCAGTGACTTTACAGATGGTAAATTCCAATACGTGATAGACGATGCTAATGTAAATGCTGCAGATGTAAAATCAGTAGTATTGTGTAGTGGTAAGTTCTACTACGACTTAGTAGCTAAGCGTGAAGAATTAGGTAGAAAGGATATTGCATTTGTTCGTATCGAACAATTATTCCCATTGCCAATCGAACAAATAGCTGAAGTATTAGCGAAGTATACTAATGCAGACGATTTCGTATGGGGTCAAGAAGAGCCACGTAACATGGGTGCTTATGGACATATGTTAATGAACTTTGACTTGAAACCATTGCGTTATGCAGGTAACCAAGCATTCAGTGCGCCAGCTTCAGGAAGTTCTGTACGTTCTAAAAAACGTTATGCAGAAGCTATCGCAAAAGTGTTCGACAAGAATTTATAATAGAAAAAAACGTATTTTTACATAACAATATTTAATTAAAGCATATACAGATGAGCATCTTAGAAATGAAAGTTCCTTCGCCAGGTGAATCAATTACTGAAGTTGAAATCGCTACATGGTTAGTAAAAGATGGAGATTACGTTGAAAAAGACCAAGCTATTGCTGAAGTAGATTCAGATAAAGCAACTTTAGAATTACCAGCTGAAGAAAGTGGTATTATCACTTTAAAAGCAGAAGAAGGTGACGCTGTTGCTGTAGGGCAAGTAGTTTGTTTAATCGATATGAGTGCTGCAAAACCTGCAGGAGGTGCTTCTACAGAAGCTAAACCAGCTCAAGAGGCTCCTAAAGCAGAAGCTCCTAAAGCTGAACCTGTGCAAGCTGCAGCTACTACTTATGCTACTGGAAGTGCATCTCCAGCTGCTAAGAAAATTTTAGAAGAGAAAAGCATCAATCCTGCTACTGTAACTGGTACTGGTAAAGATGGTAGAATCACTAAAGAAGATGCAGTAAACGCAAAAGCTTCTATGGGTACGCCAACTGGTGGACCAAGAGGAGAAGAGCGCAAAAAAATGTCTATGTTGCGTCGTAAGGTAGCTGAGCGTCTAGTAGAGGCTAAAAACACGACTGCTATGTTAACTACTTTCAACGAAGTTAACTTAACTAACGTAAACAAATTAAGAGCTGAGTATAAAGATGCTTTCAAAGCTAAGCACGGTGTAGGATTAGGATTTATGTCTTTCTTCACTAAAGCGGTTACTCGTGCTCTAGAATTATATCCAGACGTGAACTCTATGATCGATGGTCAAGACCAAATCAAGTTTGACTTCGCTGATATCTCTATCGCTGTATCAGGACCAAAAGGTCTAATGGTACCAGTAGTGAGAAATGCTGAGTTATTATCTTTCCGTGGTGTTGAGGCTGAAATCAAGCGTTTAGCTATCAGAGCTCGTGATGGACAAATCACTGTAGATGAGATGACAGGTGGTACATTCACTATTACTAATGGTGGTGTATTCGGATCTATGTTATCTACTCCAATTATCAACCCTCCACAGTCTGCTATCTTAGGTATGCACAATATCATTGAGCGTCCTATCGCTGTAGATGGAAAAGTTGAGATTCACCCAATGATGTATGTAGCGTTATCTTATGACCACAGAATCATCGACGGACGTGAGTCAGTAGGTTTCTTAGTAGCTATTAAAGAAGCTTTAGAGAACCCAACAGAATTATTATTAGGTAATAATCCTAAAAAAGCTTTCGAACTTTAGTAGTTAGAAACTTTTTGAAATATATAAAACGGCAACTATTTATAGTTGCCGTTTTTTTTATGTTATATATTCCACATAGCGGAACTTTTTGTGCTAAATAATTAAGCTGTATTTCGCAATATTTAGTCTATTGGTTTGCTGCCTTAATAGGGGGTCTTATCCCTTAGTGCTAGTAGGGTAGGGCTATTTAAAGTACTCATATTGTTTTTTGTAAAGTATTGTAAATTAGGTTTTTGTGTAAGTTGTTGATTGTTAGTAATTGTTAATAACTTGTACCATTTGTGAATAAGTAGCTTGTACACTAATTTTTTATAGAGCAAAAAAAGCATCATATTTGTAAAAGAGAGGAGGAGTACTCTCGTGATATTTTAATCTTTTATATTCAATATAGTATGGCTGTTCAAGAACCAATTTTAACTGAAAACAAAAATAGATTCGTAATATTTCCTATCAAACATCATGATATTTGGGATTGGTATAAGAAGATGGAAGCTAGCTTTTGGACAGCAGAAGAGATTGATTTACATCAAGATTTATCTGATTGGAACAATAAGCTAAATGAAGATGAACGTTATTTTATCAAGCATATCCTTGCTTTTTTCGCTGCTTCTGATGGTATTGTAAACGAAAACCTAGCAGAGAATTTTGTAAATGAAGTGCAATACGCTGAGGCAAAGTTCTTCTATGGATTCCAGATAATGATGGAGAACATCCACAGTGAGACTTATTCTCTGCTTATCGATACGTATGTGAAGAATGAGGAAGAAAAAGATAAGTTGTTTAGAGCTATTGAGGTGTTCCCTGCTATTATGAAAAAGGCAGAATGGGCACTGAAGTGGATAGAGTCTGACTCATTTGCAGAGCGTTTAATCGCTTTTGCTGCTGTAGAAGGTATCTTCTTCTCAGGAGCGTTCTGTTCGATCTTCTGGTTAAAGAAAAGAGGGCTTATGCCTGGTCTTACTTTCTCAAATGAATTAATATCTAGAGATGAGGGAGTACACTGTGACTTCGCAGTACACTTACATAACCATCACTTGATTAATAAAGTTCCTAAAGAACGTATTAGAGAGATTTTAGTAGATGCTTTAAATATAGAGAGAGAATTCATTACAGAGTCTCTACCTGTTAGCTTGATCGGTATGAATGCTACTTTAATGACTCAATATTTAGAGTTCGTCACAGATAGATTGTTAGTAGAATTAGGATGTGAGAAAGAATATAATGTAGGAAACCCTTTTGACTTTATGGATATGATCTCTTTACAAGGGAAGACAAATTTCTTCGAAAAGCGTGTGTCTGAATACCAAAAGGCAGGAGTGATTTCTAAAGAAGAAGGAGGTAATAAGATTAGCTTCGACGCAGATTTTTAATTGTTAACTTAAAAAAGGAAAAAGAGTAGATGTACGTAATAAAAAGAGATGGAAGAAGAGAGCCTGTAAGTTTTGACAAGATTACAGACCGAATTAGAATATTGTGTTATGAGCTAAATGAGTTTGTAGATCCGGTAAAGGTAGCGATGAGAGTTATCGAAGGATTATATGATGGAGTAGCTACTTCTGAGTTAGATAATCTAGCAGCAGAGACAGCGGCTTCTATGACGGTTACACATCCAGACTATGCACTGTTAGCAGCTAGAATAGCTGTGTCTAACTTACATAAGAATACAAAAAAAGTCTTCTCGGAAACAGTAGAAGATTTATATAGATATGTCAATCCTCGTACTGGACAGGAAGCTCCACTTATAGCTGATGATGTGTATGAGGTGATAAAAAAGCACAGTGAGAGATTAGATTCTACTATTATCTATCAACGTGATTTTAACTATGATTATTTTGGTTTTAAGACTTTAGAGCGATCGTATTTATTGCGTTTGAACGGTAAGATTGTAGAGCGTCCTCAGCATATGCTGATGCGTGTGGCAGTGGGGATACACTTAGATGATATTGATTCTGTTATAGAGACATACGAACTGATGTCTAAGAAGTATTTTACACACGCTACACCGACGTTATTCAATTCTGGAACACCTAAACCTCAGATGTCTTCTTGTTTCTTATTGACGATGAAAGATGATAGTATTGAGGGAATATACGATACACTAAAGCAAACAGCTAAGATTTCTCAATCAGCTGGTGGTATAGGTCTTTCTATTCACAATGTACGTGCAACAGGATCTTATATCAGAGGGACGAATGGGACTTCTAATGGTATTGTGCCTATGCTGCGTGTATATAATGATACCGCTAGATATGTAGACCAAGGTGGAGGTAAGCGCAAAGGTAGCTTTGCTATTTACCTAGAGCCATGGCACGCAGATGTATTTGACTTTATCGAATTGAGAAAGAACCACGGTAAAGAAGAAATGCGTGCGCGTGATTTGTTCCTTGCTTTATGGATCAATGATTTATTCATGCAACGTGTAGAAGCTGATGATAAATGGACTCTAATGTGTCCTAATGAATGTCCAGGTCTATGTGATGTTTATGGAGAAGAGTTTGAGCAACTTTATCTGAAGTATGAGAATGAGGGTAAAGGACGCCGTACTATAAAAGCAAGAGAGTTATGGGAGGCTGTATTAGAAGCTCAAATAGAGACAGGTACACCTTATATGTTATATAAAGATGCTGCTAATGCAAAGTCAAATCAGAAGAACCTAGGTGTAATTAGATCATCTAATTTATGTACTGAGATTATGGAGTACACTTCTCTTGATGAAGTAGCAGTATGTAATCTAGCGTCTATCTCATTGCCAATGTTTGTAGAGGATGGTCAATTTAATCATCAGTTTTTATTTGATGTAACGAAGCGTATTACGCGTAACTTGAATCGTGTAATCGATAGAAACTACTATCCTGTAGAAGAGGCGTATAATTCTAATATGCGTCATAGACCTGTAGGGCTTGGAGTACAAGGATTAGCAGATGCATTTATCATGATGAGAATGCCATTTACTAGTCCAGAAGCAAAGCAATTGAATCAAGAGATATTCGAAACGATATACTTCGCTGCTTTAACTGCCTCTATGGAGATGGCTAAAGAAGAAGGAGCTTATTCTACATTTGAAGGCTCGCCTATTTCTAAAGGAGAGTTCCAGTACAATATGTGGGGTGTGAAAGATGAAGAATTAAGTGGAAGATGGGATTGGGCTTCTTTGAGAAAAGAAGTGATGGCTAATGGAGTGAGAAACTCTTTACTATTAGCTCCAATGCCTACAGCATCTACTTCTCAAATCTTAGGAAATAATGAGGCATTCGAACCTTATACATCGAATATTTATACTAGACGTGTGTTATCAGGTGAGTTTATTGTTGTTAATAAACATTTATTGAAAGACCTTGTAGAGTTAGGGCTTTGGAATGAAGATTTAAAACAAGAGATCATGCGTGCGAATGGTTCTATTCAGCATATTGATTTTATACCTGCTGATATTAGAGAATTGTATAAAACAGTATGGGAACTTAGTATGAAAGATATCATTGATATGTCTCGTCAACGCGGATATTTTATCGATCAGTCTCAATCTCTAAACTTGTTTATGGAAGGAGCAAACTATGCTAAGTTAACTTCTATGCACTTCTATGCTTGGAAGTCAGGCTTAAAGACAGGAATGTATTACTTGCGTACGAAGTCTGCTGTAGATGCGATTAAGTTTACTTTAAATAACGAGAAGAAAGTTAATCCAAATGCAATAGAAGAAGTAGAGCAGGTGTCTGTAGAAGACTATCAAGCGATGTTGAGAAGAGCAAAAGAAGCTTCTATGAATGATGAAGATTGTGAAATGTGTGGTTCTTAATTGAATATAAAGCACTATAAAATATAAAGGTAGCCTCATTATGGCTACCTTTTTTTGTTGTTCAATTCTCTTAAGTTGATAAATTGACAATTAGTATTGTATCTTTGCACCATTAACAATTATATACTATGTCTAAAGAAACTAAAAAAGGTATTTTTAAAGGAGAGATAGAGAAAGATGCTAAAGGGAATTATTTCTGTGGGCCTTATTTATTAGATTACCAATATACAGAAGCAAACTTCAAAGTAGGTGATGTGATCAGCATTAAGAAAGCTATTGCTAACCCTAGTAATATGAGTAGAGAAGACTACCCAATGAAGTCAATGAAGTTCTTCTTAGCAGGTGAAGAATAAGATTATAGAGACGGAGTTATACCAGAGCTATAGATAAGAATAGGTAAGGAGTGATGAATAGTCACTCCTTTTTTTGTTTATGTTCTGTAAGATAATCGTTATATTTACTGTTAAAGAAATAAGCTATGAGAAAGATATTCTCTATTGTAGGAGGATTGTTATTATTGGGTATTGGTGTTTTTGTGTATCAGAATTATTATCAGAAGAACAACTACCCTTCTAAACCTAAAGTTGTAAAAAATAGTAATCGTATCCGTACTATAATAGATGAAAAAGATATAGGATTAGATATATATTATCTAATCAAACAAGATAATGGAGAAGATATAAGAGTAGATCATGTATATTATTATGATGTCGTCGCTCCTGATTATTCTAGTGAGAATTATATTCGTTTTACAGATAAAAACAGAGAGTTAGTAGGTCTATATAATGATAAAGGACAAGTAGTTATAGAACCTGTATATTCAGGGTTAACCAAAGTGCATAACGGTATGCTATATGCTCTAAAAGGTGCTGTAAAAGATAATATAGGAAGGAATGGTGATAGACATAATGTACTTCTAGGAGGAGATACCTATCTTTTAAATACAAAAGGAGAGGTATTAATCGAAGATATGCTAGAACCTTATATTGATTTAGATATGTTTAGCTTAAAAATTACTGACGAACCTCTGGAAGATAGTTATTACGTTAGCTTAAAGGGGGTAAATGGTAAGTATTATAACTTCGTTCAATTAGAAAAGTATTTACAGCATTTCACAGAACAGGTATTCTTACCAAGTACAGAAGGAAGTAGATGGGAGAAATATTTATCAGATAACCTGAAAGTGAACTTAGAAATAGATAATGATAATATAGGAGATTATGTAATCATCGATAAAAAAGAGTTGTTAGAAGATAAGAAAGAACTAATAACTCAAGCATTTGACTTAATTAGAACGGGGGATAATTGTCGTTATCACATAGATTATTATATAGAAGATGGGGTGATAACTGATGATACAGAAATTACATCTGAGCAAGACAGAAAATTATATTTAGATGAAGAAGGCAAATGGAGAAGTGCTGAGTTTCCTGTGTTTAGTGTAAATATAAAGGAAGTTAAAGGTAAACAGACGAGATCTAATCACTTTGATTTCTATAGAAATAAAGAAGGCGGAATGACTCTTTATCAGATTACTATTCGCGCTCATTATTTCTAATCGAGGAAGAATGGTTTTATTTAGGGGGTTAGTTGTGAATATACTAAAATGTTCTTTTTTTCTCTTTTCTGGAGGAGTTAATCGAGGAATATAAGCAGTATATTTGTGGATTAACACACAACAAATTTATTGTTTAATATGAGTTCTTTATATTATATAGATCGCACTAAGATTTCTTTAGACGATGTCATGTTTAATGACAACGTAAAAGCTGAGATTACTCAATTTTTAAAAGAGTATAAATACCGTGATATACTGATGAAGTATAATCTTCCTGTTAGTAATAAGATATTGCTTTATGGTAAGACAGGATGTGGTAAGACAATGACAGCTAAGGCTATTGCTAAGCATTTAGATAAGAAACTTATCATTGTTAATCTTGCTACTATTGTTTCTTCTAAGTTGGGAGAGACGGCTAAGAATATTGAGAGTTTGTTTAAAGAAATTCAATACGAGAGTTCTGTGCTATTCTTTGATGAGTTTGATTCATTAGGTCAGATTAGAGATTATGACAATAAGGATAACAGTGAGATGAAACGTGTAGTGAATGCTATCTTACAGTTGATAGATAATTTACCGCAAAAGTCTATTCTTATGGCAGCTACGAATCAGATACACATGATTGATGAGGCTTTAGTAAGACGCTTTGAGTTACAGTTAGAATATACGGCTCCGAATAAAGAGGCTCTTGACTTCTATTACGATAAGTTACTTAACGAATATCCAGAAGAATATAGATCATTAACGAGGATATATGAGGTGTCTTATGCAGAGGCAAAAAATCATGTATTCAAAACAGTAAAAGATAATATTATAAACAGCCAATTATTGTTAGAGGCTGATCAAAATAACTAGTTGAACATTTGCTTATGATGAAATGGGAAAAGTTACTATCACTAAAGAAGTATGGTGACACTTTTGTTAGAAATAGATTAGATGAGCTAGAGACTCGTATAGGGTTTGAGGTGGACTATGATAGAATCATCTTTTCATCACCATTTAGAAGTTTACAAGATAAAACACAAGTAATCCCTCTGTCTAAGACGAACTTTGTTCACACTAGATTGACACATAGTTTAGAAGTATCTGTGGTAGGGCGTTCATTAGGACGAATAGTAGGTTCTAGTCTTTTAAATAAATATACTTATTTAGCAGAAGAATACGGATATACAGTAAATGACTTCGGTGCTATAGTAGCAGCTGCTTCATTGGCACACGACATCGGTAATCCTCCATTTGGACACTCAGGTGAACGTGCGATAGGTGATTTCTTTAAACGAGGACTAGGAGCTAAGTATAGAGATCAGGTAACAGATAAGGAATGGCAAGACTTGATTGACTTTGAAGGTAATGCAAATGGTTTTGCTATACTGACGAAGAGCCGCCCAGGTATGGCAGGTGGCTTGAGAATTTCTTACGCTACTCTAGGAGCCTTTATGAAGTATCCTAAAGAGAGTTTGCCTAAGAAATTAACTAGAGATATATCAGATAAGAAATATGGTTTCTTTCAAGAGGATAAAGAGGCATTTATTGATGTAGCGAACGAGTTAGGTCTTATATCTAAGAATGATCGTGCTGAAGCAGCATATTTTAGACACCCTTTGGCTTTCTTGGTTGAAGCAGCAGATGATATATGTTATACTATTACTGACTTTGAAGATGGTATTAATCTTGGATGGATACCAGAAGAGCACGCTCTAGAGTTTCTAATCAAGATTGTTCAGAATAGTATTAATTCACAGACTTATGCTCAGTTAACTTCTAAAGAGGATAGGGTAAGTTATTTAAGAGCATTAGCGATAGGGAGTTTGATACAGGATGTATGTAGAGTATTCTTAGAGAATGAAGAGAAAATACTAGCAGGTGAATATCCTTATGCCTTAACGGAGAAGTGTAGTTATATCGCTCAGATGAAAGATATTCTTTCTGTGAGTATTAATAAAGTATACCAGAGCCGTGAAGTGATAGAAAAGGAAATAGTAGGGTATAAGGTGATCAATGCTTTGCTAGAAGCGTTTACTTCTGCTGTAAATAATGTCTATTATGGAGAAGAGAGTCAGTATGATCTATTGATTATGTCTCTATTACCAGACAAGTATAGAATAGAGAGTGATAGTGTGTATATACGCTTAATGAATATATGTCACTTTATCTCTATGCTGACTGACGGTAAGGCTTTAGAGTTATATAATATGATAAAGGGAAACGATAGATAAGATTATATCATTTATAATAATATCAAAAAGAGGTAATAGTATTAGAACTATTACCTCTTTTTTTAGCTTAAAATTTCAGTGAAATTAAATTACTCTCTTGTAGTAGGTATCCAAAGATGTGCGTATTTTGACATTCCATCTTTAGGAATGAATACTTTGTTCGCTTCTGGAGCTTTAATTAATTTAGCTTCTTCTAAAGTTTTTCCTATAACATAACTTCCTTTTAAGTTAGCGAAGGCTGTATTGTTTGTTCCTTTATCTTTAGTATATGTTGTGAAATTAGCTTTTATTTCTTCTTGACTAGCAAATTCTTTTTCAGCTTGTTGTTTTGGTGTTAATCCATCCTTGTCAGCCTTATAAGTTGCACGTGCGATATCTACATTATCATCCTTAATATTTTTAAGCTGAATAACGTAGTAAAAATCTTTTACTTTTTCATCCTTACCTTGAAGTAAGATCTTATTCGTGTTCTTGTTATGAGAAATAACCGTCATATCATAATCTCCATTGAAGTTTACTACGTCATTTGAGAAATTATAATAGTAGGTGAATGTTCCTTGAGGAGTAGTAGCAGAGAATACATATTTACCATTTACAGGTAAGGCAATAGGTTCTACTACAGTACCTTTTGTCAAAGGTAACCATCCGAATTGACCCGCATCGTGATCTACTACAATATCTTTAGCAGGATAAGCAGCTTTTATTGCTTCGTTTTCATTCTTAGCAGTTAGATCCATGTTAAACATGAATTCACTATTATCATCTTTTATATCTCTAAAAAAGAATGCTTTATATTCGTTTTGTTTGTTTTTAGCAACTGTTTTTAGTACACCTTCTTTATTTTTGTATGTTGTTATAACATCAAATATATCATCGTCTTGACCACTACCAGCCATCCCTGACATTTTCATAGTAATCGTTTTTTTCTGAAATTCAAATGGAATAGGGTTGCCTGCATGATTGAAAGAATATTCTCCAATTACAGGAGATTCTTTACTTACTTCTACTTGATCTTTGACTTCTGGTCTGATGATTTCATTATCATCACTAGAACAACTCGTCAACAAAAATGCAGTAATTGCAAATAACGAAAGTACTTTTTTAATCTTCATTTTTAATAAGTTAGATTGTTTAATTATTTAGAACAAATGTAAATAAAATATCTAAACCCACAATAACTATTTTTATTTTGTCTAAATAATTAATAGTAAATACTGATTTGTAGGTATTTGTGTTGTTTCTGTGAGTTAATGTTTATTGTAGTTAATCTAAATAAAGTAGATGGACTAAGGAGCTTTATTTAGCTTTTTTTGAAGAACAAAGAAAGTAAGGGATATGATACTAGACTAAAGTGCACAAAAAAAGGCGCTATAATTAATTATAGCGCCTTCTCTATGTTTTCTATTTATTTGTATTAAACAAATAAATAAGTTTGATTCTTAAGCTTCAAATGGTAAAATAGAAACGTAAGACTTGTTGTCTTTTTTCTTTTGGAATTTAACAACACCGTCAACTTTTGCATGTAAAGTATGATCTTTCCCCATGTAAACGTTTTCACCAGCATTGTGCTTAGAACCTCTTTGTCTAACGATGATATTTCCAGCGATAGCTGCTTGACCACCATAAATCTTAACGCCTAAACGTTTCGATTCTGATTCTCTACCATTCTTAGAACTACCTACACCTTTTTTGTGTGCCATGACGTTTTAAATTTAGTTTGTTAATTACTCAGCTGCTTCAGCAGTTTCTTTTTTAGTTGCTTTCTTTTTAGCTCCTCCTGCATTGATTCCCTCAATAACAATTTGAGTTAAAGCTTGTCTGTGTCCGTTTTTCTTTTTGTAACCTTTTCTTCTTTTCTTTTTGAAAACGATTACTTTGTCACCTTGTAGGTGTTGTAAAACTTTAGCTTCCACAGAAGCACCTTCTATAGCTGGGGCGCCTAGAGTGATGTTGTTGTTATCATCAACTAAAAGAACTTTGTCAAAAGTAACTTTTGATCCTTCTTCAGTTGCTAAACGGTGTACATACAC
The DNA here is from genome assembly GCF_038039805.1 of Myroides odoratimimus. Classification (GTDB taxonomy): domain Bacteria; phylum Bacteroidota; class Bacteroidia; order Flavobacteriales; family Flavobacteriaceae; genus Flavobacterium; species Flavobacterium odoratimimum_B. The sequence goes on along the minus strand of NZ_JBBPHK010000006.1, from coordinate 106,198 downwards.
TTTTTGGTCTTTGCTAACTTTGAATTGTTGCCCTGCTATCTCTACGATTGCGTACATAACAAAAAATTAAAATGTTTATTAAGGGTGCAAATATACATTTAATTTCTTATTTACAAAAGTTTTACAGCTCCCATTTATAATATTTTTTATTTCTATTTTGGTGTAAATGAGTTAGTTCTGATATACTTTATTATCTTATAAAGTTTGTTTAAGGCGGATTGTGATAGATCATTAGTAGTGGATATCAACTTTTGATAACGATATTGCGGGGTGTATAGGTCTTGCTTATAACTGACGTAGATTGTCATTTTTATATATTACCTGAGTGTTTATTTAATAAAGTTTGAAAATTTTTTAGAAATAGTGTAACATAATTTAAAAAGTTGCTACTTATTAGTTTATAACCTAATTTCAAAATATTGTAGAATGAAAAAATCTTTATTGGTTCTAGGCTCTTTATTCTTCGGAATATCTGCCTTAGCTCAAAAAGTGGAATTCGAGCAGTACACTTTAGATAACGGATTACACGTGATCTTACATCAAGACAAATCAGCTCCTGTAGTAGTGACATCAGTGATGTACCACGTAGGGGCTAAAGATGAAAATCCGGATAGAACAGGATTTGCTCACTTCTTTGAACACTTACTATTTGAAGGGACGAAGAATATTGAGCGCGGTGAGTGGTTTAAGATAGTAACTGCTAATGGTGGTAATAATAATGCTAACACTTCTGATGACCGTACTTACTATTATGAAGTATTCCCTTCTAATAATCTGGAGCTAGGGCTTTGGATGGAATCAGAGCGTCTAATGCACCCTATCATTAATCAGATAGGAGTAACTACTCAGAATGAAGTGGTAAAAGAAGAAAAAAGGCTTCGTGTAGATAATCAACCTTATGGACAATTATTCTCAGAAGTGAAAAAAAATCTATTTGTTAAGCATCCTTATCGTTGGGCACCTATCGGTTCTATGGAACATCTAGATGCGGCTACTCTTGAGGAGTTCTTAGCTTTTAATAAGAAGTTTTACTTGCCTAATAATGCTGTTTTAGTTGTGGCAGGTGATTTTGAGAAAGATCAAGCGAAAACATGGATTAAACAATATTTCGGACCTATACCTAAGGGTACTCCTGTGGTTAAAAACAAGTTTGAAGAAGATCCTATTACAAAAGAAATTCATGCTGAGTTTCAGGATCCGAATATTCAACTTCCAATGTTAGTAGAAGCATATCGTACGCCATCTATGAAGACTCGTGATGCACGTGTATTAGATATGATTTCGTCTATTTTATCTGGTGGAAAAAGTTCTAGATTGTATAAAAAAGTAGTTGATCAAAAGAAAATGGCTTTAGAAATGGCCTCTTTTAGCTTTAGTCAAGAAGACTACGGTATCTATTTTATTTACGGTATTCCGATGCAAGGTTTTACTTCTGCTGATTTAATTAAAGAGATTGATGAAGAAATAGAGAAATTACAGACTGAGTTAATTTCAGAGCGTGACTTCCAAAAACTTCAAAATGTTTTCGAAAAACAATATGTTGATTCTAACTCTAATGTAGAAGGATTAGCTGAGAATCTAGCTTCTTACTACCTATTGTATGGTGATGTTAATCTAATTAATACTAATATAGATATTTATAGAAGTATCACTAGAGAGGAGATTCGCGATGTAGCTAAAAAATACCTGAATAAAAATCAAAGGTTAATTTTGGATTATATCCCTACAAAGAAAGCTAATAACTAATTTTAACTGTAGACTAGAAATGAAAAAAATATATATTTATGCTGCAAGTGTAGTGTTTGCTTTAGCAGCTTTAGAAGTACAAGCTCAAGATAGAAAACAGCCTGTACCAGGACCAGCTCCTGTAGTACATGTAGGACAGCCGACCTCTTTTGTACTAAAGAACGGTATGAAGGTAATGGTTGTTCAGAATACGAAATTACCTAGAGTATCTTATACATTGAGTATTGATAATCCACTAGTCTATGATGGAGATAAAGCGGGAGTAGCTACTATCTTATCAGAGATGTTAGGGAATGAGACTAAGAAGATGAATAAAGATCAGTTCTTAGAAGAAATTGACTTCTTAGGGGCTAGAATTAATTTTCATACAGGAGGTGCTTCAGCGAATGGATTGTCTAAACACAATGAGACTATTCTAAATTTATTAGCAGATGGAGTAATCAACTCTGTATTGACACAAGAAGAATTTGACAAGGCTAAGGCAAAAGCTATTGAAGGAGTAAAGTCAGGTGAGAACAGTGTGACTAATATCGCATATAGGGTAGAAGACGCATTATTATACGGAAAGAATACTCCAGTGGGAGAATTCGAAACAGAGAAGACATTAAACAATGTAACTTTTGCTGATGTACAAGCGTACTTTAAGAAGTATTACTCACCTGAGAATGCTTACTTAGTTGTGGTAGGAGATATTGATTATAAAAAGACAGAGAAATCTATCAAAGGACTTTTTGAGGCTTGGAATAAGTCGAATACACAGTATAAAGATGTTGTCTATAAAGGAAACGTTAGTGCTACAGAGATTAACTTCGTAGATATGCCTAATGCTGTTCAATCAGAAATAGCATTAGTGAACGAGGTGGAATTAAAGATGACTGACAAGGATTATTTTGCTGTTATTCTGGCTAACCAAATTCTTGGAGGTGGAGGAGAAGGCCGTCTTTTCTTAAACTTGCGTGAAGCTCATGGATGGACATATGGAGCGTATTCTTCTATAAGTACAGCTCGTAAATACCCAGGTAAATTCAGAGCTACAGCTGCAGTGCGTAACGTTGTTACAGATAGTGCAGTAACAGAGTTTATAAAAGAGATAGATCTTATCCGTACGACTCCTGTAAAAGAAGATGAACTGAAGTTAGCCAAAGCTAAATATGTAGGGAACTTCGTGATGGAAATCCAGAAACCTGCTACTGTAGCTAGATATGCTCTTAATAAGGAATTGTTTAAACTACCAGCAGACTTTTATGAGAACTACATTAAGAATATCAATGCTGTAACAATAGCAGATGTACAGAAGGCAGCTCAGAAGTATTTTCTTAAGGATAATATGCGCATCGTTATCGTAGGTAAAGGTAGTGACGTATTACCAGGGTTAGAGAAATTAGGTTACCCGATTAAGTACTATACTAAAGAGGCTGATGAAGCTAGTAAGCCAGCTGACAAAAAAGAATTGTCTAAAGATGTTACAGTTGCTAGTGTTGTAGATAAGTACATTAACGCTATCGGTGGAGCGAAGAAATTATCTGAGGTAAAATCTCTTGTAATCATTAGTGAAGCTGAAGTACAAGGTATGAAGCTAGAGTCAGTTACTAAACTAAAAGAGGGATACTTATTATCTGAACAAAAGATGATGGGGAATACTGTTTCTAAACAAGTAGTGAATCCTCAAGGTGCATACATCGTAGCTCAAGGACAAAAAATGGAGATGAAAGGTGAAGAGTTAAAAGCATTACAGTCAGAGGCAACACCTTTCCCAGAGTTGAAATTAAAGAGTAATAACGATGCTTCTATCGCTGGAGTAGAAGTAGTGAATGGTAAACAAGCTGTAGGTATCAAATCTGGAAAAGTAGTAACATACTATGATCTAGAGACAGGACTGAAGGTATCATCTGTGGCTACGCAAGAGCAAGGTGGGCAAGTGATGAATATCGTAACTACATACGAAGATTATAAAGAGGTAAAAGGAATTAAAATACCTTTTAAGAATGTAATGAATGTAGGTATAGAGATCATAAACAAGATCTCTGATGTTAAAATCAATGAAGGAGTTACTGATGAAGATTTTAAATAATTGATTATCTAAATAATAGAATTGAAAAAGCAACTGATTTGTCAGTTGCTTTTTTTATTTTTGTATCATTAAGAATGTAATTTTTAAAAATCACTATGATGAAAATAGTAAAGTCAATAGGCTTCATGATGTTAGGAGCTATATTATTAGTATCGTGTAAGAATGAAGAGAAGACAGCTGATGTGTCTGTATCTACTGCATCTACAGAAGTAGCTGGTAATGTGGAGCACACTACATTTAAGATCGATGGGATGACATGTGAGATAGGATGTGCGAAGCTTATAGAGAGTAAGTTAGCAGGGCTAGATGGTGTGAAGGTAGCTAAGGTAGACTTTGATACTAAGACTGCAGAGATAGACTATGATGAATCTAAGCAGAGTGTAGAATCATTAGTAGGTACTGTAGAGAAGATCGCTAATGGGATCTATAAAGTAGAGAGTGTTAGTGCTACTAAATAATAAATACAATATAAAAGTAGAGGTACTGTCCATCTGTTTAAATATTTGATATAAAGCGAGTGTGTTGATACATACTCGCTTTTTGTATTAGTTTCGTTTGATTTAAGTCCGTTGTGAGTCCGTTATGAGTCTGTACCGACTCCGTTATTTTAAGTGTTTTAACGGAGTAGTGATGTACCTGTGATGTAGGTACTCAATTGCCATAACGAAGAAGAATCCTATAAAAGCAAAATGGAACTAATCTATAAAGATTAGCTCCATCGGAATATAAAAATCGAGATGTATTCTATTTAATAGTAGGTTTATTTGCTTCCTGTTTACCAGTCCACTTAAGCGTCTCCAGTAGTGTTCTCATATCTTTCTTTACATATTCTGTAGCGGGTAAGATAGAGTCATAATTTGGTTTAGCATAGAAGTATAGAGAGGCTACTATAAAGTTTCTTACACTGTCTGTAGCGTAGAATTGTACATTCGTAGCAGCATTTCCTTGTACATCATAGAGCATTCCATATACCCTGTCATCAGAGTTGATATAAGGTTGTTCTATAATTTCGTCTGCCTTTACGAAGTGCTCATAAGTAAGCTTCTGAGCGTCTTTTAGCAGCAGATTTAAGTTGTTTTCTATAGGTTTATAGTTGATAAAGATGGTAGCCTTCATCTGTGGGTAATGTATCTCTAGCGAGTTCTTTTTAGTCTCTTTAATCGTAGACCATTGATTCTGACTAAACTCAAAACCATTTTCGTTTTGATAAGTCTTGTATTCCTGATTTGGATAGTCTAGAGCTAAGAAAGCATTTGGCTTAGGAGTAGTATCCTCTTTGCATGCAGCGAAGAAGACTACAGATAATAGTAAAGTGCTTATATATTGTAATTTCATCTTTCTTATTTCGATTAAGGTAACCTACTTAAAACGGCAAATTGTCATTATTAGTCTCTTTAGGGATATTAAAATTATCTACAGCCTCTTTTTTTTCATCTTCAAAAGATGTTTTTTGTCTGTAGTCATTTTCTTTTTTGGTATCTAAGAACATGAACTCTGTTACCATTATCTCTACTGTCTGTCTGTTCACACCGTCTTCCCCTTGCCATTGGCGAGTACGTATTCTTCCTTCTACATAGATGCGATCTCCTTTAGATAGATATTTCTCACATACTTCAGCAGCTTTGTTTTTGACTACTAGATTATGCCATTCTGTAGAAGTGTATTTTTCTCCAGAGGTTTTATTGACATAAACTTCGTTAGTAGCAATCGGAAAACGACCTATACAATTACCATTTTCGAAGTAATGCATCTTGACATTATCACCTAGGTGGCCTATTAATGTAACTTTGTTAAGGGTACCGTTCATAATGTTAGGATATTAGTGTTTTTAAATCTAAGGATGTAATAAAGTTATGAATTACAATCGGAAAACCAAATTTATTTAAATCCTTCCAACGTGTTTGTACAGAGGGTGTTGCTTCTATCTGTACACACCAGAACTTGATGTGTAACTTCTGATGTGATAGCTGGTGTGTGATAATGTCCGTCGTTAGTTCTTTTATCTCCTTTATATATAAGGTGTCATATCGCTCTCTCAGTGCAGAGTTTATGTCTTCTACGTGATGAGTGAAGCTGTCAAATACTGGAAATTGGTATAGCTGTTGCCAGATGTCCTTAGCAGTACGTTGTTCTATATGGGTATTGCCATCTTTATCTATAAGAATGATAAAGTCTAAATACCGTTTTTTTACCTTTACCTTACTTAGTTTGATAGGCAGTACAGCCACCTGATTAGTCTGATAGGCTACACACTCTTTAATAAAAGGACATGATGGACAGTCTGGACTCTTCGGAGTGCATTGTATAGCGCCGAAGTCCATTATCGCTTGATTAAAGGTTGCAGGGTCATGCTGAGGAATAAGAGTAGCCGCTAGTGCTTGAAATTCTTTTTTAGTAGTATTGGTAGAGATATCCGAGGTGATACCGTATACACGTGATAATACTCTAAATACATTGCCGTCTACTACAGGTACTACTTCATCATAAGCGATAGATGCTATGGCTGCTGCAGTATATTCTCCTACTCCTTTTAGTGTAAGTAGTTCTTTATAGTTGGTCGGAAACACTCCATTTAGCTCATAGGCTACTTTTTTTGCTGTTGCATGAAGGTTTCTAGCTCTGCTGTAATACCCCAGTCCTTGCCATAAGCGCATTACATCATCTTCGGGTGCATCAGCTAAATCTTTTACAGTAGGATAGCTGGTTAAAAAGGCATCAAAATAAGGCAATCCTTGCGCTACTCGCGTTTGTTGCAGTATTATTTCTGATAACCAAATGGCGTAAGGGTTTTTAGTTTCTCTCCAAGGTAAAAAGCGTTTGTTTTCTAAGTACCAAGTAATGAGTTTATTAGAAAAAATCATTGTAAAAAGTATTGAACGCAAACTTAAAACTTTATATATTTAAATTTTAATCAATTAAGGTTGAATTATTGGGATATAAATTAATATATTTGCACACTCTAAAAATATCAGACAACAACAAAATAATTTATATCTAAAATGACGAAAGCAGACATTGTAGCTAAAATTTCAGAAAAATTAGGGCTTGAGAAAGGTGAAGTACAGGCAACAGTAGAATCTTTTATGGAAGAAGTAAAAGGATCTTTAGAAGCTGGTGAAAATGTTTATTTAAGAGGTTTCGGTAGTTTTATTATTAAAACTAGAGCTGAGAAAACAGGAAGAAACATCTCTAAAAACACGACTATCAGAATCCCTGCACACAATATCCCAGCATTCAAACCAGCTAAGGTGTTTGTAGAAGGCGTAAAGTCAAACACAGAAGTAAAAGTAAAATAATTTATTAATCTCTAAATTACACACATTATGCCAAGTGGTAAAAAAAGAAAAAGACATAAGGTAGCGACGCACAAACGTAAAAAAAGAGCGAGAGCTAACCGTCACAAAAAGAAAAAGTAGTTTAAAACTACTTTTTTCTTTTAGTAGAAAAAAGATACTGAAAAAACTTGCCTTGCAAAAGGTAAGTTTTCCAGATAGAAATATCTGTATTAATGTTTAATCCATCTATACAAACTCATTTGGTCTATTAGACATCGTAATGGATGAGTATGGATAAAAATGTACAGTGTGAATAAAGAGCTAATTATTAGGTCGAATTCTGATACAGTAGATTTTGCCTTATTAAAAGATGGAAAACTAATTGAACTACACAGAGAGAGAGAAGAGAGTGAGGATGATGGTTTTCAAGTGGGTGATATTTTTATCGCTAAAATTAGAAAACCTGTAGCAGGACTTAATGCTGCATTCGTTCACGTAGGATTTGAGAAGGATGCTTTCTTGCATTATCACGATCTAGGTCCTAATCTTCGAACTTTGCTGAAGTTCACTAAACTTGTAAGCGGAGGTAAATTAAAAGATTACTCCTTAAAAAACTTTCCTTTTGAGGAAGAAATTGATAAAGATGGCGTGGTTAGTGATGTATTAAGTGCTAATCAGTCTTTATTAGTTCAGATTGTTAAAGAACCAATTTCTACTAAAGGACCTCGTATTAGTTCTGAACTTTCTATAGCAGGACGTTATGTAGTCTTAGTTCCTTTCTCTAATAGAATCTCTATTTCTCAAAAGATAGAATCTAAAGAAGAAAAAGAGCGTTTAAAGAAACTTCTTCAAACAATCAAACCAAAGGGGTTTGGAGTAATAGTACGTACGGTAGCAGAGGGAATGAAGGTGGCAGAGATCGAAAAAGATCTACAGAACCTAATGACTCGCTGGAACAATATGTGCAAAAAATTAAGCGTAGCTCATCATCCTTCTAAAGTATTAGGAGAGGTTAATAAAGCGTCGTCTATTCTTAGAGATGTGTTTAATGATACTTTCACGGGTATCATGACTGATGATGAAGATATGTATTACCAAACGAAAGACTATTTGCAAGAGATAGCTCCTTCGAAAGTTTCTATTGTGAAGCACTATCAATCATTAGAAGTTCCGATTTTCGAAAAATATAATATCGAACGTCAGATTAAGACTTCTTTTGGTAGAACAGTTTCTATGAGTAAGGGAGCTTATTTAATCATAGAGCATACTGAGGCGTTGCACGTCATAGATGTAAACAGTGGAAACCGCTCAAACAAAGCTCAGTCTCAAGAAGATACTGCCCTTGAAGTTAATCTTATCGCTGCTGCTGAGATAGCTAGACAGCTTAGATTAAGAGATATGGGAGGGATTATCGTAGTAGATTTTATTGACATGGGGAATCCAGAGAATAGAAAGACACTATACGATTTCTTAAAAGAAGAAATGAGTGATGATAAAGCAAAGCATAAGATCTTGCCTCCTAGTAAATTTGGATTAATTCAAATCACTAGACAACGTGTTAGACCTGAAGTTAATATTGAAACGAGAGAAGAAGATCCTAATGAGCATGGTGAAATCGAAGCTCCTATTCTTGTTATTGACAAAATAAAGGCTGACCTAGAAAATATTATTTCGAAAGATAAATCGAAAAAAATTATCTTAAATACGCACCCATTTGTGGCTGCTTATTTGACTAAAGGAATTCCATCTATTAGAGCTAAGTGGTACTTAGAGTTTAAAAAATGGGTTAAAGTAATTCCACGTGACGCTTACACGTATCTAGAATACCATTTCTTAGATGATAAAGGAAATGAACTTTCAGAATAACAAAAAAACCACTAGTCAGAGATTAGTGGTTTTTTTGTTTCTTACCTTTTGATAGCATTCTTGCCTTTTAATAATCAAATAATCCTTTCTTAAAAAGTTGATTTAAAACTACATAAAGCGAGTCTTTGTCTTTTTTAGCACGGTGTTATACTCTTAGGGTATTATTTTTTTAAATAATGAACTTTGGGAATGTGTATAGCGATATGATAACTTTAGGGCTATTATATTTATCCTTAGTGGTTTATTTGTGGTGTTTTCTATCTTATTATTTGCTTTTTATAATTTATTCAATACTCAAAAAAGTAATTTAGCAAGTGTAAGAGAGCATTGTTTTGTATGTCAGCCTTGAGTATTATAATTAGTTTTTTGATAGGATACTTAGTTGTATGATCTTGTTTGGAAATGAGTACTCATTTTAAATAAATGATATGGAATGAGGTAATTAGATATGTATTGGCTGAAATAATTGAATCAAGAAGATAAGTAAAAGAAGAAGAGGAGAAGTTGTTTTTGAGTGCAATTGAGGAATAGAGGAGCTGTTATAGCTCCTCTGTTTTATTTAGGACTGCTGAGTGCTAATGTGATTTGAATGGTTTTTGTATTTCCATCAGCATCTACTATGGTTAGGTAGTGTGTGCCTGGATCGGCCTTTATAGCCTGTTCATGAAATAAGGAGGTCTCGCCTAAATACTCTTCATCTAGGTACCAGTACAGTGTTTTGGCAGGGTTACTAGTGGCTACTTTAGCTATAAAAGGCTGTATATTAGAATAAAAGTCTTTCGTCAGATAGATTAGATCATTGTGCTTAGGATAGATAAACTCTGTCGTATTCTGTGCGTTATAATCTATACAGTCTGGTCTATAAGGAGGTAGATCCTTATAATCACTGTGATGACGCTTATAGAAGTGTGCCATAGTAGGAGGTAAGATGAACCAAGGCTGATTAATGATATTATCAATGGGTTCGCACATACTATTGACTTGAAAGCTCATCGACTGATCTAAGTGAACAAGTTTGTGATAAGGGCATAGTTCTGTCTTTTTAGCACGATAGGGTACTAGCTCTGTTCTCTTGTCACAATATGGACTAGCGAGGTAGCCAGATTGAGTACAGACTTCTATCTCTTCCATATCATTCAATGGTTGTTCAAACCAACTCGCACGTGGTAACAAATTAAATACGTCAAATAGTATAGGACCAGCCATACGCACTCCACTTATGGATGGACGTCCTTCTCCTGAGGCATTCCCTACCCATATACCTACTACGTATTTTTTATTAACACCGACAGCCCATGCATCTCTACCTCCAAAGCTTGTACCTGTCTTCCAGGCTATTTTAAGAGAAGAGTCGTAGTATCTCCATGCTTCATCTCCTTCTGGTCGATTGACTTGTGTAAGTGCTTTAAAAGTACTGTAAATAGCTCCTGCACCAAGATGAGCTTTCTCTTTGCTATCCTGTCCAAAGTCAAGGTTAACTTCTTTGTTCCAATTTAAGTCTTGTATCTCGTTATTTCTATATTGACCTTTGGATTTATTATAATAGTTAAGGGTAGAGGCTAGTCCTGTATATGCTTTAGTAATTTCCCATAGGTTGCTCTCAGCTCCTCCTAATATTAGGGATAGTCCGTAGTGATTTGGATGTTTAGAAATGGACTTGAAGCCTAAGTTTTGCAATTGATTATAGAATCTGTAGATACCGTATTTCTGAAGCATTAATACAAAAGGAATATTTAGTGATCTAAATAAGGCTTCGTCTGCTGATACTGCTCCTTCATAAGAGCTATTAAAATTCTCAGGTTTATAACCCGATATCACTACTGGTATGTCTGCAGCTAATGTTTTTGGTAGGAGTTCTGCATCATCTAGCATACTCGCGTACAAGAAGGGTTTAATGATACTCGCTGTACTGCGCTGTGCATGGATGATGTCTACATCCTTTTTATGCTGTACAGTAGTAGGGGTATTTCCTACATAGCTGATGATATTACGTGTTTCTACATCTATGATGATAACAGCCATATTATAGATTTCGGTTTGACTATAATTAAAATAATACCCCTTCACGATATCATTGACACGTTGTTGAATATTATAGTCTATCGTGGTATGATTTCTCTCTTGGCTATTCGTCTTAGCTACATACTGTAATAGGTGAGGTGCTATCTGTGGTAACTCATGAGGCTTCTGTGGAAGAGGCTCTTCTAATGCTAGTAGATAGGTACTTTCATCAAAAGCACCTTTGTCTAGTAGCTTTTTAAGTAAGGCATTTCTTTTTTTTAGTAATGTTTCTTGATTCTTGCCTGGATATATAAGACTTGGAGCGTTAGGTAGTACTGCTAATGTAGCACTCTCTGCCCAAGATAACTGTTCTGGTGTTGTCCCAAAATAACGCCAAGCCGCTACTTCTATACCTACCACATTACCACCAAAAGGAGCATGAGAGGCGTATAGGCTTAATATTCTATCTTTGCTATACTTAAACTCTAGACGAGTAGCTTGTATGGCTTCAATAAGTTTCTCTGAATAGCTTCTTTTCTTACCATCTCTAGATAAACGAATAGTCTGCTGTGTAAGTGTACTTCCTCCTCTGACTACCTTGTCAGATTTAAGATTAGCTCTAAAGGCTTTTATCATTGAAACAGGGTTAACTCCCCAGTGATAGTAAAAATAGTCGTCTTCGAAGGCAATAATGCACTCCTTGAACTTATGGGGTACAGAGTCTACTTCAGGAAAACGCCATTGTCCATCTGTCGCTATCTGTGCACCGAGAAGCTTATTATCACTACTTTCTATTACAGTAGAATAGGGTTTGGTAAACAATTCGCTAGGCAGTGAAAAGTAATAGAGAACTAAGAGAATAAAAGTGATGATAGTCGTCACTTTTCTCTTTAAAGACCATGTTTTCCAATTAAAGTTAGTTTTCAGTTTCATATAAAATAAAAATACAGGGAATTTTGTTTCCCTGTATTTATTTAATGATTGTCAATATATTATTTTACTACTTCTATCCATTGTCCGGCTGTACGACATCTGTATGAATTGTCATACATCGCTTCTGCATAGACTCCTGGCATATAATATTTACCTAAGTAGGATGCATTTAACACTACTCTTAAGGTCTTCGTCTCTCTTGGATTAAGACTAAAGTAGAAGTTAGAACGGTCATCTCTGATATCTGTATGTTGTACAGGATTACTCACTCCACCAGCATCTGTGTATCTCAGATTTACTATCTCCCATCCAGAAGGAACAATCTGTGTTAGTGCTACATTATCAATGCTGTTTACAGAAGTATTTGTGATCGTAATATATGCTGAAAACTCTGTACCTTGACTCAATTGAGTTGGGTTAATCACTTGTTGACTTGCATCTCTAAATGAGGTGCGAATACTGATATTACTTTCGTCTGTTAATTCTTTTCCCACCGGAAGGATACCACTATAAGCCACACGAGCATAGACAGTAGAAGTATTCTTATTGACTAAGCTAACTTCATTAGTAGAAGATATCGTTTTAAAGTCATACTCATACATATTGTTTTTTGTCGTAGCATTTGTAGTCGTTCCGTTATTGGTGAAGTCTACATTGATACCTTCTTTTGATTTATTGTTTTTCATATAAGCGGAGATCACGTTTAGTCCGAATGCTGTACTCTGTGTACTCATCCAAGTGTTAGAACCTAATCTTTTTGCCAATGTATTAGCGTATTCATGCATTAACTTGTTATTCGATTTAGTCAAAATAAGTGTTTCTAATGCCATGGCTAATCTTCTCTCATAAGAACCATAATAGTAATACTGAGATTGATTATTCTCTATAATAGGTGAGCTTGCGATTAGTTTATTAGCAGCTTCTTTTTGACCAGCTAAAGCATAGGCTGCTGCAAGACGTAACTTCGTATCAGCAGAGATGCCTGTAGTCTCTCTTAGCCTATTCATAGAAGCTAAATCAGCATTGCCAGCTAGTGCTAGTGTGTATAGTCTATAAGCCTGTGCAATATCATTGTGATAACGACTGCTGTATGACCATGATCTTACTGCTTTTTGTTGATAAGCGATTGCATTAGCTTTACTTCCAATAGGTAATGCATATCCTCTCTTCTCAGCTTCGATTAAGAAATGCAAGATGTATGAAGTAGTCCAGTCATCTGCATAAGAATCACTGCTCCAGTATCTAAAGCTACCATCTGCCATCTGACGTTGAGCTAATGTCTTTAACCCTTCATTGATATTGCGTTGTAGACTTTCTTTTTTGCTCTTACTTACATAAACTAAGTCTTCTAAGAAGATCTGAGGGAATACTCCAGAAGTCACCTGCTCACTACATCCATGAGGATATTTAATCAAGAAGTTTAATCTAGACGTTAGATTTATTCCTGGGAAAGTAGATAATTCTAGAGTAGCTTTATTACTACCTGACACTCCAAACTTCTCCCATTCGATTTTATTTGTACTGTTCGGTTCTAGCACAATATCTTCTGTCTTGACAGTGATAGGATTGGGGTTTAGAACATCTAACTCTACTACATAAGTAGCTCTCTCTTTTCCTGATATAGCTTCTATTTCTATCTTAGAAATACCTGTTTTTTGTTGTACTTCTAGGTCACAGTACACTACTTTTTCGTCAGGTTCACTGAATGTTATTTCCTGTGTAGCATTATTCTGAATCTTAAACTTGTCATCTGTTTTTACTTTTACAGTAACATTTTTCACATGATTTTCCATAGCGAATACTGTGATAGGGAGTGTTACTTTCTCTCCTGGTACAGCTCTTCTAGGAAGAGAACCTAATATCATAAGAGGGTTGTTTACTTTGACAGTTTTCTCTACACTTCCGTAAGCTTTATTAGTTACGTTAGAAGCCACTACCATTGTACGAACTGAACCTATGTATTTAGGAAGTTTTACTTTATGACTTCCTGTTTTACCTCCATCAAGAACGAATGGTCCTAAGTGGATAACGACAGGTTTAAATCTATTTGCTTTCTTCACTTGACCAGCTCCAAGGTCTTCATCTCCCCCTATGCTGAATACTTGATTAATAGCCCCACCATAAGCTCCAATAACATTGTCATAAATGTCCCAAGTGCGCACACCTAAGGCAGTTTTGCTATAGAAGTTATCCCATGGATTAGGAGTCTTAAAACGAGTTAGGTCTAGTAAGCCATCTTCTACTATCGCTATAGTATAAGTCATTTTTTGACCTGCTTTTTCTTTTACTTGAACAGTGAATTCTTGCTCAGGTTTTAGTTTGTCAGGCATAGTTAGAACAGGCTCTAACTTAGTCTTTTTATTGTATACATTGATAGGAGCTACTCCATACATACGTATAGGCGAATTGTTTAGAGTAGAGGCATGAGGTTGTATAGCAGATACATTGATATATACATTAGGTGACATCGCTTCTGTAGTAGCGATTTCGAATGTAGTTTCTCCTTTTTGAGTTTTCATCCAATGTGTCTCTAATACAGTAGATCCATTCTCTATAGAGATTAATGCTCTACCACCTTCACTAGAAGGGAAAGATAACTTTATCTTCTCTCCTGTATTATAATCTTTTTTATCTGTAGCAAGAGCTAGTACTGTAGCTTCTTTTCCTTGTGAATGTTTGGTTTTACCAGACCAATATGGGTAATCTACATATACCACTGACGAAGCAATATGTTTACCATATTTGTCACGCGCTACAATCTCATAAGTACCCCAGTCTTGTTCTGGAATAGTCAGAGACATAGTAGCTGTACCATTAGAAGATGTAGTGTAATCTACAGCATCTTTATACACAGAATAGTAGTCTGAACTACTGTAACTAGAAGCTCCGTTGTTATTAGAACTCCACCACCAATATCCTTTTTTTCTATAAACAGTTACGTTGATATCATGAGACTTAGGAGCCCCTTGAGCATTCACAGTAACAAAAGAGAATTTAAGAGGTTCGTCTGTTTGATAATAACCGTATTTATTAGCGTCAGGTGCCTTTATCCCTACATAGGTATTGTATGGAGAGATAGTAGCTGTAGATACATCAGTAGATACATCACCTCCATTTTCATATACCTTAGAAGTGAAGATAGCTTTTAGCATTCCTGTGTTTTCAGGTATATTATTTAGATTAACAGAAAATGAAAAGTCTCCTTCAAAATCAGTTGATCCTGAGAAAGCATTTATCTCTTGCGCCCCATAAGAGTTCAAGCTGTTGTTAAAAGAGTATGCTTTATAGTTAGAGAAGGTTGTTATTTGTGGAAGTAACTTTAGGGTTACTTCTGCTTTTAAGTTTTTAGCAACACTTCCTTGTAGCCATTGTACGTTATAATCTATTTTAGCGCTGTTGCTATTGCTATTGCTATAAACAGTTTTGCCTTCGATTGTATTTTTAATTTTTAAACGATTAGGTTTTATCGTTTCAATTTTAATCTGTTTGTAGAATTTAGCTCCTCCTACACTTACAACTGCCTGCCAATTCCCTGTAAGAGATTCAGGGTTTGTTTTTAAAACATAAGCGTAGTGATTATTAGCATTCTTTTTCTGTACTATTTGGTCAACTACTTTGCCATAAGGATCAGAGAAAGTTAATTTGACAGGGTGATTAGAAGGTAGAGGATTAGCTAGATCATCAAGAATGAAATCTAGGTAAATGTTATCTCCTGGTCTCCATACGCCTCTTTCGGTATAGATATATCCATTTATACCTTTTTGTAGTGTAGTACCATCTACATCATAGTTACTCATAGATAGAGAGTTTGCCTCATCTATCTTTACATAAGTTGTATTTCTATCATCTTTTATAATAGCAAAGGCAGGTTTCTTTTTCTCTAAATTAACAGTAAGTATACCGTTAGTGTCTGTCTTCGCAGAAGTAATTAATTGTTGTCTATACGTATAGAATTCTACTGTAGCTGCTGCAACAGGATCTGTTGTAATTAGATTTGTAACAATAGTTGTATAGATGTTATTATTACCACCTTTTATGATTACACCTAAGTCAGTAGCTAATACATTAGTAGCTGCTTTTTCGTGATAGTAATAGTAAGATTTTGAACAAGGGTCATCTTTCTCACTCCAGTCATAGTAATAGTAGTAATCATCATCATAATACTCGTCGTCTTGATTTAGTTCCTCATCTGTATCTTCTTCTATATCCTCATCTGTAGTCTCGCTGTCTTGACTATCAGCACATCCATATAGCGAGTATGAGCGGTCAAATGAGAACTCCACTCTGTATATCGCTCCTGGATCAGGACTAATAAGAGTAGATAAGTCTAAAGCATAAGTATTGTACTGCATTAATGCTTTAGGATTCGCATTCGTCAGTTTAATTGTAGTTTTTGCGATAGGGTCAGCTACTCTATTAAGGCTGTATTTCCCATCTATATTATTTTCTTGTAAGAATTGAAGAATATTGTTTTCGTATATTTTGAAAACTTTTACATCTACAGCTTTTAGTGTGGTAGCTCTAAAGTTTATTTTTAAGTTTTCTGAGCTAGGTAGTATTGTACCACTGTTGATTAGTTGTACATCAGGTTTAGGGGTACCGAAGTTTAGCTCCACTACTTCTGTAGTAAGGGTTTTATTTCCTTTGTTATCTTCGATACCTGAGCTTATTCTAATGTTTATTTTGTCTTGTAACGGTTTGTCTGCAAATACTTTTAATACATTCCCATCTGTAGAGAAGGTAAGTTTAGCATCGCTATTCTCTAAGTCTATTAAACCATTAAAGTCTTGATTTTTCTTAAGAGGGTTCGAAAAGTTAATCCAAAAAGCCTGTGCATCATCAGCTACAGGTTCAACCTTAAAGTGATCAAAGTAATTCTGTTGAGGTACGGTGTGTACTTCAGTGCTTTTAGCAGCATTATTTATAGGTTTACCATTGATAACGATATCAATTGATGATTCTGAAGGATTTCTCTTAATCTTATTGATTGTGAACTTAAATTCTTTAGCTTCTGTTTTATCATCACTATCAAATTTTAGATCTAAGTTCTTTTTTTCTTGTACTGCAGTTAGTACTTTTCTTGCATCAGCAGTAGTTAACCAGTCACTTGTAGTCAGTACACCATTAAGAACATACTCTTTATCAGATACACTCTGAAGGTCTAATAACTGTGTATGGAATGTCTGAGGTACGGTCATTACCATAAACGAGAAGTTCTTTAGGGCATCTTCTGTCTCTGTAACTTTGTCTAAATGAAAAGTAATATTATATCTCTGATCTTGTTTTAATCGTTCAGATGGGATAAAACGGATTACATCTGTAGGTAAGTACACAACTTTTCCTTTTACAGCTGGAGTGATTGTAAATAGGTCGCTGTCCAACTCTTCATTAGGAGTCCAGTTTTTCCAGTTTTTAGGAATACTGATATCGATAGGATCTTTAGTGGAGATCACACCTGCCGTAAAAGCAAGTATATATTCACTAAAAAGCTTAGGATTGGATAAATTGACATTTAAATCCCCATTCTTTTTACAAGACTGGAGCGCTATAAAAGCACAGCAGATGAGGATAAGTAGGTTTCTGAATTTCATAGTTATAAGCAATTTTTTTATTTTCTTTTATTTTCAAAAAACGATTTCATTAAAGCCGTACATTCTTGTTCAAGAACACCATAGACTACCTCGGTCTTTGGGTGGAGTTGTCCTCCTATGGCTTTATATCCTCTTTTTTCATCTGATGCACCATAAACAACTTTGGTTATTTGACTCCAATAAAGAGCTCCTGCACACATCTGACAGGGTTCTAAAGTTACGAATAAAGTACAGTTTTTCAAATATTTAGCATTTAAGTAATTGGCAGCAGAAGAGATTGCTTGTATTTCTGCATGGGCAGTTACATCGTGTAGTAGTTCTGTCAAATTATGACTTTTCGCTATAATTTGGTTGTTAGCTACTACAATTGCCCCTACGGGAATCTCTCCTTTGTCATATGCTTCTTTTGCTTCATTTAGAGCAATACGCATAAAATATTCATCTGTGAAAAATGTATCCATTCTTTTGTGTTAACATAAATGCAAAGTCAAAAGTAAAAACAAAATTGTAATTTTGTTTTTATTTTATTTAGAATGTCTAAAAACTTACTTGAACATATTAACACTCCGGCTGACTTAAAGAATCTTTCATTTGAAGAATTGAAAGGATTAGCTGTGGAGTTGAGAGAATTTATTATTGATATAGTTGCTAGTAAAGAAGGGCATCTAGGAGCAAGCTTAGGAGTTGTAGAACTAACGATTGCACTACATTATGTATTTGATACTCCTATTGATAATTTGGTATGGGATGTTGGACATCAAGCTTATGGACATAAACTACTTACTGGTAGACAACAAGTATTTCACACCAATAGACAAAAAGGTGGTATTAGTGGATTTCCTCTAAGAGAAGAGAGTATTTATGATGCTTTCGGAGTTGGGCACTCTTCTACTGCTATTTCTGCTATCTTAGGTATGGCTATAGCAGCTAAGCTAAAAGGGGAAGAAGATAGATTCCATATTGCAGTAGTGGGAGATGCCTCTATTGCGTCAGGGATGGCTTTTGAAGGATTGAATCATGCAGGGGTGACAGATACTAATATGCTAGTGGTGCTTAATGATAATGCTATAGGTATAGATCCTAGCGTAGGAGCATTAAAAGATTATTTGACAGCTGTGAAGGAAGGAAGGAATCCAAGAGTGAATAATATGATCAAATCTCTAAACTTTGACTATCACGGACCAATAGATGGACATGATTTACCTAGATTAATAAAAGAACTAGAGAGATTAAAAAATATTAAAGGACCTAAGTTTCTACATGTTATTACAACTAAAGGAAAAGGATTAAAACAGGCTGAAGAAGATCAAGTAAAATATCATGCACCAGGCAAGTTTAATAAAGATACAGGAGAACTAATTCCTAGAAAGGAGAGTGAATTTCCTTCTAAATTCCAAGATGTTTTTGGGTTAACTTTAGTTGAGCTTGCTGATGCAAACGAGAAGATTGTAGGGATTACTCCTGCGATGCCTACTGGTAGTTCGTTAAAGTTTATGATGGATGCTTATCCAGATAGAGCAATAGATGTAGGGATAGCTGAACAACATGCAGTGACATTAGCTGCTGGTATGGCCACTGAAGGACTTATTCCTTTCTGTGCCATATATTCCACTTTCTTACAACGTGCTTATGATCAGGTTATTCACGATGTGGCTTTACAGAACCTTCCTGTGATATTCTGTTTGGATAGAGCTGGATTAGTTGGTGAGGATGGAGCAACACACCAAGGTGTGTATGATATTGCTTATCTGAACTGTATCCCTAATATGATTATCGCAGCTCCTTTAAATGAATTAGAGTTGCGCAATTTATTATATACAGCTCAGTTAGGTCTAAATCAACCGATAGCAATACGCTATCCTAGAGGAAAAGGTGTTATTGAATATTCTTGGAAATTGCCATTTGAGAAAATTAATATAGGAAGTGTCTCTCAAATCAAAAAAGGAGATAAATTTGCATTTATCTCTACAGGAACTATTGGTAATAATGTAGTTAAGGCGATGGATATTTGTAATAGTGCTGCTTGGTCACATTATCATTTTATATTTGTAAAACCATTAAATGAGGAGATCTTACATCGTATTTGTCAAGAACACGAGAAGATAGTGACAATAGAGGACGGAACTGTTATTGGTGGTTTTGGTAGTATAGTGAGTCAATTTGTTACTGCGTATTATCCTCATATAGAGGTTGAAGTGTTAGGGGTGAAAGATACATTTATAGAGCACGCTACTGTGTTAGAACAGCAGCAATTATGTGGAATAGATACAGAAAGTTTAGTTGCAAAAATAAAGAATTAAGTTTTGGGAAAGATTAAGAGCGGTTTACTTGGTTTAGTTGTGTTAACGAGTTGTTTACAAACGTATGGACAAGAAATAACAGAAAGAAGTAATCAACTAGAAAATAAGAGTGTTCAAGATGTAAAGAAAGATACTTTACGCATAGATGAAAATCCATATAATCCACTGATGGGGGTTATACCTTATAAGGATTATAGTGGAGGAACGATACTATACGATAAAAACAATAGGGAAGAGCCTTTCTTAAAGCCTGCAGTGTACGTAGAGAGAAAGAAACCTAAAGTGAATAAAATAAAGACGAATTATAATCCTAATATAGATTTAAGTCTTTTGCCTATTAACAATGAGATAATTGGCTATTGGGAAAAAGAGAATCGCTTTGGATTAGATTTTAATCAGATCGCTTTTGTCAATTGGAGTGCTGGTGGGGATAACTCTATTTCAGGGCTTTTAAAAGGAGAGTTTGGGCGTAAGTATATTAAGGGGCGTTTATTGTGGGAAAATACTTTAAATATGAGGTATGGACTAAATAAGCAATCAGGAAGAGAATCTCGTAAGACAGATGATGTATTAGAGTTAAACTCTGCGTTTGGGTATAAATCTTCTGCAATTTCTGATTGGTATTATGTAGCGAAGTTAAACTTCAAGACACAGTTTACGAACGGATATAATTACCCAGATACTGATAATCCTGTATCGGCTTGGTTTGCTCCTGCATACTTATTTGTCGGGGTAGGAGCTGAGTATGTAGATCCTAAAACAGAGATGAAGTATTATATTTCACCATTAACTTATAAATCAACTTTCGTTTTAGACCAAACATTAGCAGATCAAGGAGCATTCGGTGTGACTAAAGCAGAGAAAGATGACCTAGGTAATATTATTAGACGTGGATCTAAATATAAAGCAGAGATAGGTTTTTTATTGAGCAGTGAGTGGAAGAAAGAAATATTTAAAAACATGTTTTATCAACATAAACTTACGTTGTATAGCGATTATTTAAACAACTTTGGCAATGTGAATATCATGTTTGAAATGAAGTTGGATCTTAAGGTTAATGATTATGTACGTGCTAATGTAGGAACTTATATGATTTATGATGATAATGTTAAGAATAAAGTGATGAGAGACGGTGTACAGGTTATAGAAGGACCTAAAATGCAGTTTAAACAAACTTTAGGAGTAGGGTTAACTTACGCGTTTTAATTCTAAGAAGCTATGAGAAAATTACTAGTTATAGGTATTGTGTTGTTGAGCAGTTTTATCGCTCATGGACAAGAATACGTTGAGTCAAATGAAAATATAAATGAGACTGTTCAAGACTCTTTGAGAACTGTAGATTTTAAATACAGAGAAGATCAGTTTTACTTTGGTGTCACACATACTTTAATGCAAGATAAACCTGCTGGTTTTTCTCCTAGCTCAGTATCTATTGGATTGAATGGAGGGTTCTTGAGAGACTTTCCTATCAATAAATCTAGAACTGTGGCTATAGCACCTGGAGTGGGATATTCTTACCTGAACTTGAGAGGGAACCTTGGAATTACACCAGAGAATGAACATGTTATTTTAGGTTCATATAAGAAAAGTAGCTTGTCATTGCATGCTATTGACTTCCCGATTGAGCTACGCTGGAGAAATTCTACACCTTATAGTCATAAATTTTGGCGTATTTATTTAGGTTTTAAAGCTAGTTATGTTTTTGGAGATCGTACCAAAACGACTACAGGAGATTATTCTGCTACTTATAAAGGAGATCCTAATGTGAATAAGTGGTTATACGGAGTATATCTATCAGCAGGGTTTAATACCTGGAATGTTTATATGTATTACGGTCTAAATAATGTATACAAAGATGAGGTATTGAAGTGGGATTCTAATAAGCTAAGACTCTTAAATGTAGGAGTCATGTTCTACATCTTATAGTTTATAAGTAGATATATAAGTGTAGGTATAATCCCAATACAAAAGCCTTGGATAATTTCTTTAGATGTATGTGCTCTAAGTAGTAATCTAGAACAAGCAACTATCCCAATTAAAAAGACGAAAAGAATTACTCCTATAATATTGGGTTGTTGTAATTCTACTAATATGTGGATATAGAACATAAAGCTAGTGACTAATGTAGTGATATGTACACTAGACTTTTGTTTTAATAACGCAAATACTAATAATAGAAGGTAGCTATTCATCAATCCCCAAATGTATAAGCGTATAGTATAAGCGCTATTGTTATATAGAATATAGTCTTTTAGTACAAACAGTAAAACAATATTGATGATAAAAGGGATGATACGCTCTTTTCTTGAGCTGACCATAACTGAAGTGTTGACTAGTTTAAGTGACCGCAACAAAAAGTAAATACATATAGGTAATAGGCAGGTTGTAATTAAAACTTGCCCTAATATAATTGACATTTCTACTGAAGAAAAATAGAAATGTGCTAACGAAAAATACAATAAAGTCGTTAAAAAAGGGACTGTTATTGGATGAAAAATAGAAGAGAATAATTTCGCTGTTTTTTTCATTTAACAATCAGTATTAAATACGTTTGCGCATTCTAGCTACAGGAATGTCTAATTGCTCTCTATATTTAGCTACTGTACGTCTAGCGATAGGGTATCCTTTGTCTTTAAGTAGCTCTGCTAGTTTATCATCTGGATAAGGCTTTTTCTTATCCTCTTCATTAATAATATTTTCTAATATTTTTTTAATCTCTAGTGTAGATACTTCTTCACCTTGGTCATTAACCATTGCTTCAGAGAAGAAGTTTTTGATTAGTTTTGTACCATAAGGTGTATCTACATATTTACTATTAGCTACCCTAGACACAGTAGAAATATCTAGGCCTACTAAATCGGCAATGTCTTTTAAGATCATTGGTTTTAGTTTGGTCTCATCTCCTGTCAGAAAGTATTCTTCCTGATACTCTACTATAGCATGCATTGTCACAAATAAGGTTTCTTGACGCTGTTTTATTGCATCTATAAACCATTTAGCACCATCTAGTTTTTGTTTGATAAACTGCACTGCATCTTTTTGCGCACTAGAAGATTTTGCAGATTCCTTATACGACTGTAGCATCTCTTGGTAATCTTTAGAGATGTGAAGTTCAGGCGCATTTCTACCATTTAATAAAAGCTCAAGTTCACCTTCATTAATTTTTATTGTAAAGTCTGGTACTACGTGTTCTACAGTACGTTCATTACCTATGTATGCTCCTCCTGGCTTAGGATTTAGCTTTTCTATTTCGTCAATAGCATTTCTAAGTTTTTCTTTTGAAACACCATATTTCTGTAATAATTTATCGTAGTGTTTTTTTGTAAAAGCGTCAAATTGATCCGCTATAATCTCTGTAGCTAAATCTACAGCGCCAGATTGCGTCTTGTGTTTTAACTGTAATAGAAGACACTCTTGCAAGTCTCTAGCACCTACACCTGCAGGGTCTAGTTCTTGTACGATTAGTAATATTCTCTCTACAGTTTCTTCATCAGTATAGATACCTTGAGTGAATGCTAAGTCATCTACTAGGTCCTGTGTCTCACGTCTTAAGTATCCCATGTCGTCAATACTTCCTACTAAGAACTCTGCAATCTTTCTGTCACCTTCACTTAACATAAAGGTATTTAGTTGATTTAACAGGTCTTGATGGAATGATTCATGTGCGATGATAGGCATTTCGTATTCGTCATCATCTTTACTGTAGTTATTTGCTTGTAATTTATAGTCAGGTGTTTCGTCATCACTTAGGTATTCATCTATATTGATATCCTCTGCTTCTATGCGTTCATTATCATAATCTTCAAAGTCATTGTCAAATTCATCCACATCTGTAGACTCGTTTTCTTTACCAGTCTCTAGAGCAGGATTCTCAATTAGCTCTTCCTTCAGTCTTTGTTCAAAAGCTAAAGTAGGCAATTGTATTAACTTCATCAACTGGATTTGTTGAGGAGA
Source organism: Myroides odoratimimus (assembly GCF_038039805.1). GTDB lineage: Bacteria > Bacteroidota > Bacteroidia > Flavobacteriales > Flavobacteriaceae > Flavobacterium > Flavobacterium odoratimimum_B. The sequence goes on along the minus strand of NZ_JBBPHK010000006.1, from coordinate 82,461 downwards.
TAATTTTTGAGATAATTTGAGTTGTAAACTTTGTTTAAGCATTCTTTTGTGAATATTAATTACAAATAAAAAAAATGTTTACTTTAAAACATATTCTTTTTCAAATTTAATGAAAATATGTGATAAAGTAAACACTTTTATAAAGGTCTTATTATATTAAAACTCTGCGTTCTGCGGTGTTCTAGGGAAAGGAATCACGTCTCTAATATTCGTCATTCCTGTCGCAAATAATACAAGACGTTCAAAACCAAGTCCAAATCCACTGTGAGGAGCTGTTCCGAATTTTCTTGTATCTAGGTACCACCAAAGCTCTTCTTTGTCAATTCCCATTTTTTCTATTTTCTCTAATAGTACATCATAGCGTTCTTCTCTTTGAGAACCACCTACGATCTCTCCAATACCAGGGAATAGGATATCCATTGCTCTTACTGTTTTTCCATCTTCGTTCATTCTCATATAGAATGCTTTGATTTCAGCAGGATAATCAAATAAAATTACCGGACATTTAAAGTGTTTTTCTACTAAGTAACGCTCATGCTCACTTTGTAAATCTGCACCCCATCCATCGATGATATATTTAAACTTCTTGTTTTTATTAGGCTTACAGTTTCTTAAGATATCTACAGCCTCAGTATAGCTAACACGTTTAAAGTTGTTATCTACTACGAAACGAAGTTTTTCTAATAGTGTCATTTCGCTGCGTTCAGCTTGAGGTTTTGTTTTTTCCTCATCTTGTAAACGCTTGTCTAAGAATGCTAAGTCATCAGCACATTTATCTAGTACGTAGTTGATTACATATTTGATAAAGTCTTCTGCTAAGTCCATGTTGTCGTCTAAGTTGTTAAACGCAACTTCTGGCTCGATCATCCAGAACTCTGCTAAGTGACGAGATGTGTTTGAGTTCTCAGCACGGAACGTTGGTCCGAATGTATATACTGAACCTAATGCCATAGCATAAGTCTCAGCTTCTAGTTGTCCTGATACAGTTAAGTTAGTAGTCTTTCCAAAGAAATCTTGTGAGAAGTCTATTTTTCCTTCTTCTGTACGCGGTAGATTATTTAAGTCTAAGTTTGTTACTCTGAACATTTCTCCTGCTCCTTCTGCATCAGATCCTGTAATGATAGGTGCATTGAAATAGAAGAATCCATTCTCTTGGAAATATTTATGCACTGCATAAGATAAAACACTACGCACTCTCATAATAGCTCCAAATACATTTGTACGGATTCTCAAGTGAGCATTTTCACGTAAGAATTCTAGAGAGTGTTTCTTAGGTTGTATCGGATACTCTTCTGGATTAGCTTCTCCGTACACTTTAAGATTTTCAACTTGTATTTCTACAGTTTGACCAGCCCCTTGGCTCTCTACTAATGTTCCTCTAACTGAGATTGCAGCTCCTGTGTGAATCTTTTTTAACAACTCTGCTGGGAACTTATCTAAATCAACAACACATTGAATATTGTTAATCGTAGATCCATCATTCAAGGCGATAAATTGGTTGTTTCTAAACGTTTTTACCCATCCTTTTGCTTTAACTTCATGGAGTAGACCTTTGCCTGCCAGTAGATCGTTAATTTTCGTATGTTTCATCGTGATTTATAATTTTAATAATCAGTGTCTTATTTAGACAATTTCAAATACTTGCAAAAATAGTAAAATATTGTGTATTATGGAATAAAGAAATTGCTATAATACGGTAATAATTACATGAGAATAAAGAATAGGCTAATTAGAAAGAAAGAATGGAAGTACTCTAATTGTTGGGAATAGTAGAGAACTGGGCGATAGTGGTAGAAGAGAAGGGGGATACAAAACAAAAGCAGCCTATTTGTAGACTGCTTTTAAACCATTATTTAGCGTTTTTCTTTTTGTTGATTCTGTCTTCTGCTTTTTTCATAGCGGCTTGTTGAGAAGTTATCTTGTGTTCTTTAGCATAATTAAGTACTTCTAAAGTGGTGTTGTAGATGTTTTCAGTGCGTTTTAAAGCTTCATCTAGCCCATAGTGAACTATCTCACCAAAAACATTAATAATTCCTCCTGCGTTGATTAAAAAGTCGGGAGCATAGACAATTCCTCGTTCTTGTAGTCTTTTGCCGTGTATAGCTTCTACTGCTAATTGATTGTTAGCTGCTCCTGCTATTACTTTTGCTTTGATTTTTTCGATAGTATCATCATTGATAGTCGCTCCTAAAGCACAAGGAGAATAGATATCTACATCTTCTGAGTATAGGTCTGTACCAGTAAATATCTTAGCATTATATTTTTTTGCTACTTCACTAACTCTCTCTTCATTGATATCTGTGATTGTAACTATGGCTCCACTGGCAGTTAAGTGTTTTACTAATGTCTCGCCGACATTCCCTATTCCTTGTACCAGCACTTTTTTACCTTCTAAGTTATCAGACCCAAATTGATAATGTGCCGCCGCTTTTAATCCCATAAATACTCCATATGCAGTTACAGGCGAAGGGTTGCCTGATCCTCCTAGACTTTCTGATATACCAGTCACATGAGGTGTGATAGAGTGGATTAGATCCATATCTGCAGTGGTAGTACCTACGTCTTCAGCTGTGATATATCTACCACTAAGAGAGTTGACATAATGGGCAAAAGCTTTGATGAGTTCTGGACTTTTATCCTTTTTAGAATCACCCATGATTACAGCTTTACCCCCTCCTAAGTCTAGTCCGGAGATAGCAGATTTATAAGTCATCCCTCTAGAGAGGCGTAGTACATCATTTAGCGCTTCCCATTCTGATGTGTAGTTCCACATTCTTGTTCCACCGAGTGCAGGACCTAGTGTAGTATTGTGTATACCTATGATTGCCTTTAATCCAGATTCTTTATCGTGACAGAACATAATTTGCTCATGATTGTCAAAGGATATTTGTCCAAATACTGGAGATATCTTTTTAAGCTCTTCTGGTGAATAGATTGTTGTATTCATAATCAATGAATTTTAGGGTTAGTTATCTATAAAGATAAGTAAAAAAGCATTGATTATGAGTGTGGTATGTTCTGTTTTTGATAGAAATAGAGATATCGCAATAGCAATTCCCTAATCAGAAAGTATATGATAAAAAAAAATCCGCACACTTGCGGATTTTTTAAACTTTCATGATTTCTGCTTCTTTTGCTGCAAGAATATCATCTATTTTTTTTACGTAACCATCAGTTAACTTCTGAACTCTCTCTTCAGCATCTTTACAGATATCTTCAGATGTTCCGTTTTTCTCTTCTTTTTTGATATCGTTATTTGCATCTTTACGAGCATTTCTGATACCTACTTTAGCATCATCCGCTTCAGATTTAGCTTGTTTAGCTAAATCTTTACGTCTTTCCTCTGTTAATGCAGGGATATTGATGATAATGTTGTCTCCGTTATTCATTGGATTTAAACCTAGATTAGCGATCATAATTGCTTTTTCGATAGGTTGTAACATGTTTTTCTCCCATGGAGTAACAGTTAATGTACGTGCATCAGCTGCATTTACATTTGCTACTTGAGATAGTGGAGTTTGTGAACCGTAGTAGTCTACGAATACTGCTCCTAACATCTGTGGAGATGCTTTTCCAGCGCGGATGTTTAATAATGTTTTTTCTAAGTGAGCTACAGTATTGTCCATAGACTCTTTGGCAGCGTCGATTATTAAATTGATTTCTTCTGTCATAACTATAGATTAATTAACGTTTACGGATACAGTAGTTCCTACTGAATCTTCTCCTTGGCAAACTTTTAATAAATTATCTTGTTTATTCATATCGAATACTACGATTGGTAATTCATTTTCTCTACTTAGAGTAAATGCTGTAGTATCCATTACATTTAGTCCTTTTGTTAAACAATCGCTGAAAGAGATTTTTTCAAATTTAACTGCTGTTGGATCTTTTTCTGGATCAGCTGTATAAACACCATCCACTCTTGTTCCTTTTAAGATTACATCAGCATTAATCTCTACTCCTCTTAATACAGCAGCTGTATCAGTAGTGAAGTAAGGGTTACCTGTACCAGCACCGAAGATTACGATTCTTCCTTTTTCTAAGTGGCGAACAGCTCTTCTTTTGATATAAGGTTCTGCTACAGCCTCTATTTTTAAGGCAGTCTGTAATCTAGTTAACATTCCAGCAGCTTCTAATGCTCCTTGTAATGCCATACCATTGATAATGGTAGCAAGCATTCCCATGTAGTCACCTTGTACTCGGTCCATTCCTACATTTGCTCCAGCAACGCCTCTAAAAATATTTCCTCCACCTATTACAATCGCAATTTCAACACCTAAATCGTGAACTTTTTTTACTTCAGCAGCATACTCTGCTAATTTCTTAGGATCAATACCATATTGTTGATCTCCCATTAAGGCTTCTCCACTTAATTTTAGTAGAATTCTTTTGTACTTCATTGAAAGATATTTTTAAAGTTTTGCAAATATAAAGATTATATGCTTCTATGGAATAGCTTTTTTAAAAATATGTTGATTCTCTTCGAATGTCTGTTTTGCCGTTTGATATCCTAAGTCATAAATCTCATCCATTTTCTTCTTACTACGCTCAAAGGTAGAGTAGAGCGTTAGCTCTTTGGGTTCTATAAGCCAGTCACATAGTTTGCCTAACTTAGCGTTGTTTATCGTAGTCATCAGCTCATATGCTCTGAATGTCACTGATCGTATAGATGTTAGACTATCAGCAGTTACTTGTTGTATTGGCGTTACATTGCTCCCGATGATGTAATCGCATTTACCTTTTAGTAATTCGATTGGAAAGTTGTTGATAATCCCTCCGTCACTATATATTTTATTGCCAATTTGATATGGTGAAAATACACCAGGGAATGCACTAGATGCTAGGATTGCATCTACTATCTTTGTCTTTTTATTAAATACGTGCAATTTGCCACTGACGATATCAGTAGCGTTGATGTATACAGGTATGTCTAAGTCACCAATGGTCAGGTCACTAAACACTTTATTCAAATATTTGTCAAAAGCGTTTACATCCATTAACCCTGCTTTTTTTAAAGTAAAGTGTTGCCAGTTAAAGATATTAACAGACTTAAAGAACATCAATATTTCTTTTGGTTCTATGCCTCTTGCGTATAATGAAGATACTATAGAACCAGCACTAGTACCTGCTAGATAGTTTGGTTTGATCTGTTGTTCGTCTAAGAACTGTAATACTCCTGCATGGGCTATACCTTTATAACCACCACCTGATAGCACTAATCCGATTTTGGTTTTATGTATCATAATTTTAATGTTTAAGCACGTCTAAAATGATCTATATCTATCAGAATATACATTATCTTAAGCTATTAACGATCTAAGCATGTCTTTTAGGCGCTAAATTTGCTTGGACAATTTATCTCCCTGACTTTTGTCATCATTTTATTTGCTGTAAAAGGTTTATCTTTGGTAATAACAAACAATAAAAGTACACAAAATGATAAACATTGATTCAAAATACATTGACAAAAGTTTTAGTTATACTGAATTTAGACAATTTGTTACTGATGCATTGACTAATGATAAAGCTTCTTTAGAACTTAGCGATGATTATTTAGCTTATGCAGAGTTGAACGAAGCTAGGCTACATCGTTTAGACAAGACGATGAAAGTAGAAGAAGAAGTCGCTGCTAAATTGGCAAATCTGAAGAAAAAGTACACTTGGATAGTGATAACAGAATGTTGGTGTGGTGATGCAGCTCAGATAGTTCCTATCCTAAATAAGATGGCTGAAGTAGCTCCTAACATTGAGATGAGATTAGTACTAAGAGATAAAAACCTAGAGCTAATGGATGCTTTCTTAACGAATGGAGGTAGAGCTATCCCAAAGTTGATCATCGTAGAACAAGATACACTTAATGTATTAGGACACTGGGGACCAAGACCTGCCTTAGGACAAAAAGTAGTGACAGATTATAAAGCTGCTCATGGTGTAGTAGACGAAGCAGGTAAGGTAGAACTACAGAAGTGGTACACTAAAGATAAAGGACATGAAGTACAAAAAGAAGTAATAGAGTTAATGACTTCTTTTGAATAATAACTAAAAAACGCTCTTTCAGACTTGTGAAAGAGCGTTTTTTAGTTATTATAAATAGATGATTTACAGTCTCACTAAAGTAATCTGTAGTCAATAGAGTAATGGTTTCAGCACTGTGAGTAAAACTATCTAACGATAGGTCCTATGATGTTTAGTCTCGGATCTAATGACATTCCTGCTGGATTACAGCCAGGCGCCCCTTCAGGTATAGTTTGTCCTAATTTTTCAAAGTATGTTGCCCATACAGGGAATGTTTCTTTAGTGTATTTTGATTTATACGTCATTGGGTATAGGTAGAAGAAACTCTTATTCTTATTAGATACTTTAAAGGCTTCATATATAAGCTCTGAACAATAGTATTTACCATTAGCATATAGATAATTATCATCATAAGGAACACCTACTTGCTTTATAGCAAATTCTTTTGCTGCAGGAATTAGTTTGGTCAACTTACCTTTTAGACGGCCTATGTACATAGGCTCTTTTGTTTTGTTTAGAAAGTCCTCCATTGGCGTAATACATACCTCAGGCCAAGTCGCTTCTATGACTTGTAGACTGCCTTCGTGTTCTATAACCATTCCCATGTGGTTAAAATTTAAATCATTATAACCAAAAGTTACTTCGTTTATAGCATCACATAAAGGACCACAATCTATATTTTGGAAGATAAGGTCACCTTCTTGGTATTCTGTTTTTTGTCCCCAAGATAGTTGTGTTATGAAAACAAATAGAAAAAGTATATTACGCATAAGTTATTTTTTAGTCCAAAATAAACTGTAAAGATGAGCAGCAGTAGTAATTGATAATAGAAATCTACAGTAGCTATATCATCACGCTAATATCATATAAGAGGTGATGATAGAATGGTAGAATACAATTAATTCAGCTATTTTATCTATCGCTTATTTTGGTTTTAGGCAAAGATAGGAGGAACATTACTGATTTTCAAATCGTTTTAGCTATTAGTATAGGTGGTTTACTCATAAAAAGTCATGCTTTACTTATTTGTGGTGGGGGGAGTGTATTAGTATGTCTATTTTCGTGTTTAGAAAAAAATGTTATGTCGTTGATTTTAAATAGAAAAAAGAAGGTTTTATCTATATTAGGTCTTTTGCTTTTAGTAGGATGTAATAAAACTAAGGAGGAGCCAAAAGGAATTGAAGATTATCAAGAGTTAGATAAAATGGAATATAAACATCCAGAGAAAGAAAGTGAATTGTCATTCTTTTTCGTGGAAGGTATGGATCGTGAAGGCTTGCATTATACAGGTGAAGTAAAGCTAAAAGGAGATGTCGGTGCAGGGTATATAGCGAGCGATAGTTTAGGTGTTAGATTCTATATAGAGATAGAGCGCTCTCAGGAGGGAGGACTCTTAGGTATGGATACAAATGGCAATGTTTATCAACTTGCTTTTAAGAGGGAAGAATAAAAGACATGATGGTTTGGTTGTGTATTTAGTACACCATGAGTATTGAAAATAAAAATAAGCCATTATGCTTATTCATTCACTCTCTCTGTTCCTCCTCAGCCTTCAGTGCTTCTAAGATGGAGCGCGCTTCATAGATTACACCTTCATGCGCATTATCACTAGAAGGCGAAGATTCTCTAGACTTTATTTCTTTTATGATTTTCTTTCTGACTTGACGGATGAGTCCAGGTGGTAATTCTTTTTTAGTTTCGGATTCTTCTTCCATAAGTGGGATAGGAGGTGATGATTCACTTACACTATCTGTTATAGATACAAGTGTTCCCCTGTTCTCAGTTCCCTCGTTTTCTGTTCTCCCGTTATCCGTTTCCCCATTCCCCGTAGGTCTGTTCCCCATTTCCTCGTTCCTAGTTTCACCGTTCCCAGTTTCCCCGTTACCTGTTTTCTGTTCTCCATTTTCTGCTTCTAAGGTCCCGCGAAAGCAACTTGTGCTATGTACACTACTGTCTTCTGCTTTCCACATACTCCATAGATAAACTTTCCCTTGTTGCCATCCATTAGGTAAACTGAAGTGAGCATATCTGTCTTTGCGTTGTCCGATAGTAGGGATACTAATGAATTTGTCTAGTTCTTCGTGATACGCCATGATCGTCAGTGCGTCTGTATCGAGCGTCAGGGGATTGATCAGATGATTATCCCATTGCACTTTTAGCTTTCCAGTTTTGAGCATGCTTATTTTTTTAATCACAGCAGGAGCGAGGGTTCCGATAGAGAGCAGCACCTTGTCTATTTGTATGTATTGTTCCTCTTCATGCATTGTGATGCCCTGCTTCATCAGCCTAGAAATCATTTGTTCTTTTCCCGACATCCATTTCTCCCCATTATACACCGCAGGGCAATGCGCATTGACAAAATCCTTGAACTTACTAGCAAAGGTAGATACCAGGCTCATCTTGTCCCATTGTTTTAACTGCTTCTCAGTTGCTTTCTTACTTGATTTTAGCGGCTTAGCGCGGAGTATATTTCTCCCTCTCCACAGTACACCCACTACGGTTCCTACCTTTCCTACTACAGCACCTAATATTCCTTCTTTGATTTCTGCCATGATTTCTTTGTTTTTTGGTTATTCCAAGGTATAAAATACTGATACATGATTATTTAACTGTTCAAACAATCGATAAAAAAGATCATCCTAGCACACATCACACTTCAGAAAAATAAGAACATGAAATGAAGAATATCAAAGCGAATGATTTCGTCTTGTAGAGAACTTATTTTGACTGCTGTATGACCGTATTAAGTTTTCATGAAAGAAGAATAGAAGAAGTATAAAAGAACTATTCTTGGGCAAAAGTTACTTTAAACCCGTTATAGTCCTAGTATAGTCCTATAATTGTCCAAGGAAAGGCTGTTATACTGCAGTTTTGTTGACGTTATCAAAAGGTTGGTGTGATTTTGGGTTTTATTAAACAGTTGATATGTAGTTTTTTATGAAATTATGTAACTAAAAAAGTTTTGAAAAAAATAACTCTTTATAAGGCGTTACTCCTCTTCAAGGTGTAATAGGGGATGGAAATAAGAGAAATGAGAGTAGGAGACTTGTTTTTTGGGGTGTAATCAGAGTGAAAATAGAAAAAAGTGTTTTTAAATTTTGGGTAATTCTGTGAGGGTAGTGTAAGTCACGGATTATAAATCCGCGACAACGAGTGTGTATGATAAGATTCTTCGTAGGTTCAGTATGACATCGGATGAGGAGTAGTGTAAGTCACGGATTATAAATCTGCGACAACGAGATAGACTGTGATTGATATAGTAAGCTACGCGATATCACGATATCACGAATTACTTCACAGTTCACAGAAAAATAAAAAAGCCACAAGATATCTTGTAGCTTTTTGATTATATATTGTCAGCGATTGCTTTTAATACTTGTTCTTCGAACTCTTCTGGAGTGATGGCGTTGATGACATCGAAGTCTCCGATTTTGGTTCTGCGCAGGGCGCTTAGGTGTGCTCCAGAGTTTACTTTGTTTCCAAAGTCATAAGCTAGAGAGCGGATATAAGTTCCTTTAGAACACACGACTCTAAAATCAACATTAGGAAGAGCTGTCTGTGTTAATTCAAACTCTTCTATGGTGATAGGTCTAGTCGCTATCTCTACTTCTTCTCCTTTGCGAGCGTGTTCATACAGGCGTTTGCCATCTTTCTTAAGCGCAGAGAAGATAGGAGGACGTTGTTCTGTAGTTCCCATAAAGGATAGTCTTGCCTCTTCTAACAGTGCTTCTGTGATATGCTCTGTAGGGAAGGTCTGGTCTATCTCTGTCTCTAAGTCATAAGATGGAGTAGTTCCTCCTAGTGTGATTGTCCCAGTATATTCTTTTATTTGTCCTTGTAATTCACTGATTTGTTTTGTGGATTTACCTGTACAGATGATAAGAAGTCCTGAGGCTAAAGGATCTAAAGTTCCTGCATGACCTACTTTAATCTTTTTTAAGTCAAAGTGTTTTTTTAATAGCCATTTAATTTTGTTTACTGCTTGGAATGACGACCAGTGCAGCGGTTTGTCTATTAATAGTATTTGCCCACTCTGAAAGGCTTCAGTATTGTATTGTATCATTCTTATTTAAGATATCCGAAGTATAATAATAGTATAGCTCCAGCTATAATTCTGTAGTATCCCCAAGGTTTAAAACCGTATTTTTTAATGATGCCGATAAAGAATTTAATAGCGATAATCGATACGATAAAGGCAAGTACATTTCCTAATAAGAATAATTTCATATTATCAGGATTGTCTAGAAGTATCTCATATCCTATTCTTCCTGATTCATATTTCTTAAGTACAATAGAGTACACAGTCACAGCAGCCATAGTAGGTACTGCTAAGAAGAATGAGAACTCTGCAGCTACTTGTCTAGAAAGCCCTTGTTGCATACCTCCAATGATAGATGCAGCAGAACGGCTCGTACCTGGCATCATCGCAAGACACTGCCAAAACCCGATAGTAACAGCTTGTCTAACAGTAATGTCTTCTTCACGTACGGTCTTAGGGTTCTTAAAGTACTTGTCTATAAAGATTAATACAAAACCACCAATAATCAACATAATCGCGATGTAGATAGTCTCTCCTAATACCTTGTCAATAGCTTCGTCAAATAATTTTCCTAATACTAAAGCAGGGATAACTGCTAAGACTAGTTTTTTATAGAAGTTCAGTTTACTAAAGTCAAAGAACTTTCTCCAGTATAGAGCCACTACGGCTAGGATAGCTCCAAACTGTATAGCTGTTTGAAATAATTTTACGAATTCGTCTTCTTGAATACCATAAGCAGAACTTACGAATATCATATGCGCAGTAGAAGATACTGGTAGATACTCTGTTAACCCTTCTACTATGGCTAGGAGGATAGCTTGTATTAAATCCATTTAATGTAGTTATATTATTTATTGTCTTTTTTAAATATTGCATAAATAGCTACTCCTATTCCGATAAAGAATACTGTAGGAGCTAGATGTATGCGTCTAAAGCTATAGATGTCTTCATTAAACTCTGTAGGAACATCGTTAGTAGCACCCGCCATTAAGAAAAAACTAAGTGCAATTAAAGCTATACTTACCAGTAGTATAATATAGTTCTTCTTAGTGAAAAGAAGCACATTCTGGTTTTGATCTTGATCTTTCATATTTAATAAAGTTCGTCTGATTTTAGGTTTAAGAATCTTTGTGTAGCAAAGAATGTACTGATGCTAGTGATAATCCCTCCTAAGATTAATATTCCACATGATACGATCACTAGAGGCATATAATCTTCTTTTGGGTTGATATTTAGATCAGGTAGTTTGCTGTCAGCATAGAATGTAAGCGCAGTGATAGCTATGATGGCTAGTATAGAGCCTATTAGTCCTAGCTTCATACTATGTCTGATAAATGGGCGTCTGATGAAACGCTTTGTAGCTCCTACCATTTGCATGGTCTTAATGGTAAAACGGCTAGAGAAAATTAATAGTCGTAGAGAGCTATTGATTAATAGCATAGATATAATCGTAAGGAAGGCTGCTATAATAAGCACCCACTTCGTGATCTTATCTACGTTCTCATTGACTAGATCTACTAGTTGTTTGTCATATTTTATATCGCTTATCGCTGTGTTAGCATTGAATTCTTTAAGGATAATATCTATACTGTCATTCACGACATATTCTCCTTTTAAGTGAATGTCGTAAGAGTCTTGTAAAGGGTTGAATCCTAAGTAATCAACGAAATCTTCACCTAAGGTCTCTTGGTGTTCTTTAGCAGCATCTTCTTTAGAGACGAAGCGATGCTCTTTTATATAGGTGTGCTTTTCTAACTTCCTACCAAATTTTTCTATGACTGCTTTAGAAGTGTTTTTCTCAAAGAATATAGTCATAGGTATATTCTCTCTAAAGTTGTCAGAGATTTTTTTAGAATTAATAACGAATAGACTTAGCGATCCTAATAAGAATAGAACCAAGAAAATACTAAGTATAACTGAAAAATAAGACGAAATTAGTTTTCGCTTTTGATATTTTTCATAAGAGCTAGCCATATATCAAATTTTAAGTGCGTAAAAATAACAAACAAAAATGTTTTTATTGAGACAATAACGATTAAAGTTTTCTAATTGTTATAAATATAGTTTATTTTTGCCTGAATTGACGGTTTTTTTTGTCAAACTTAGAATGGTGTTAGAAAATAGGATTTGACTTCTTAGAAATTCAAATTAGTATTCTGCGTTATTATAGTGTGATTGAAGAACTAACCAAAGTATAAAAATTGATATATATAATAGTATGAAGTATTATCCAAACGAAATTGAAGCTAAATGGCAGAAATTTTGGAAAGAAAACCAAACTTTCAAAACAGAGAATAATGTTGACAAGCCTAAGTATTACGTATTAGATATGTTCCCTTACCCATCTGGAGCAGGATTACATGTGGGGCACCCACTCGGATACATAGCTTCGGATATTTTTACTCGTTATAAACGTCAAAAAGGTTTTAATGTTCTTCATCCTCAAGGATATGATAGCTTCGGGTTGCCAGCTGAGCAATATGCTATCCAGACAGGACAACACCCTGCTGTGACTACAGAAGTAAATATAGATCGTTATAGAGAACAGTTAGATAAAATTGGTTTTTCATTTGACTGGAGTAGAGAGGTGCGTACTTCTAATGCGGACTATTATAAACATACACAATGGATCTTTATCCAATTGTTCAATTCGTGGTATAATAAAGTAAGCGATAAAGCGGAGTCTATCGATACATTAGTGACTATCTTCGAAAAAGAAGGAAATGCAAATGTGCAAGCTGTATCTGAGGATGCTATCGAGATCTTTAGCGCTGATCAGTGGAATGCGTTCTCAGCTGATGAAAAAGAGCAAATTCTACTAAAATATAGAATGACTTACTTAGCCGAGACAGAAGTAAACTGGTGTCCTGCTCTAGGAACTGTATTAGCGAATGATGAGATAAAAGATGGTCTGTCTGAAAGAGGTGGGCATCCAGTGGTTAGAAAAAAAATGAAACAATGGAGTATGCGTATCTCTGCTTATGCTGAACGTCTACTTCAAGGGTTAGAAGATATTGACTGGACTGAGAGTATTAAAGAAAGTCAAAGAAACTGGATCGGAAAGTCTGTAGGGGCATCTGTAGTATTTAACTTAAAAGAAAGTGATGATACGATAGAAGTGTTCACTACTAGACCTGATACTATCTTTGGAGTTAGTTTTATGACTCTTGCTCCAGAGCACGATTTAGTAAGAAAAATCACTACAGCAGAACAAAAGGCAGCTGTAGAAGCTTATATAGATGCTACTTCTAAGAGAAGTGAGCGCGACCGTATGGCAGATGTGAAGACTATCTCAGGAGTATTTACAGGAGCGTATGCTGAACATCCTTTTACAAAAGAACCGATAGAAATATGGATCGGAGATTACGTGTTAGCAGGTTATGGAACTGGAGCTGTAATGGCTGTTCCTGCTGGTGATACAAGAGATTATGCTTTTGCAAAACACTTCGGTATTACAATCAAGAATATCTTTGATCAAGATATTTCAGAGGAGGCATATGCAGAGAAAGAAGGTTTCTTGTTAATCGAGTCTGATTTCTTAAATGGATTAGGGTTTAAAGATGCGACTCTTAAGGCTATCGAAGCACTAGAGAAAATAGGACAAGGAAAGGGGAAAACAAACTACCGTTTGCGCGATGCTGTATTTTCACGTCAGCGTTATTGGGGTGAGCCATTCCCAGTGTACTATGTAAATAATCTTCCTAAGATGATTGACAAAAAATACTTGCCTATCGTTCTTCCTGAAGTAGAAAAGTATTTGCCAACAGAAGATGGTCAACCACCTTTAGGAAATGCAACTGTATGGGCGTGGGATACTGCTAATAATAAAGTAGTAGAAAACGACAAGATAGACGGGGTAACGGTATTTCCACTAGAGTTAAATACAATGCCTGGTTGGGCTGGTTCTTCTTGGTACTGGATGCGTTATATGGATCCTCAGAATACAGAAGAAATCGCCTCTCCTGAAGCATTAGCTTATTGGCAAAATGTAGATTTATATATAGGAGGAAGTGAGCACGCTACTGGACACTTATTATATAGTCGTTTCTGGAATAAATTCTTAAAGGATATAGGGGTGGCTCCAACGGAAGAACCTTTCAAGAAGTTGATTAATCAAGGAATGATTTTAGGTACTTCTGCTTTTGTTTATAGAATAGAAGGAACGAATACGTTTATATCTAAAGATATGATTAAGGATGAAAAGGTTCAACAGCTATATGCTTATGTTGGATTAGTTAATTCATCATCTGAATTAGATACAGAAGGGTTTAAAGCATGGAGACCAGACTATGCAAATGCAGAGTTTGTCTTGAATGCTAGTGGTAAATATATCGTAGGACACGAGGTGGAAAAGATGTCTAAGTCTTATTTCAACGTGGTGAATCCTGATGATATCTGTGATGAATATGGAGCGGATACACTGCGTCTATACGAAATGTTCTTAGGGCCATTAGAGCAAGCTAAACCATGGAATACGGCTGGTATATCTGGTGTGGCAGGTTTCTTAAAGAAATTGTGGAGACTATATGCAGATGATAATGGTGTGATCGTGACCAATGATGAGCCAACGGCAGAGATGTATAAGTCACTTCACAAAACAATCAAGAAAGTGACTGAGGATATAGAGAACTTCTCTTTTAATACTTCAGTTTCACAGTTTATGATATGTGTGAATGAATTGTCACAGCTAAAATGTAATCACAGAGCTATTTTAGAGCCATTAGCAATAGTGGTTTCTCCTTATGCTCCGCATATTGCAGAAGAGTTGTGGTCTATGCTAGGACATACTACATCTGTAACGTATGCTGAGTTCCCAGAATTCAACGCATCGTATTTAGTAGAGAGTGCAAAAGAGTATCCTGTGTCGTTTAATGGAAAAATGAGATTTAAGATTGAGTTGCCATTAGACTTAACAGAAGAAGAGATTAAAGCAATCATCTTAGCAGACGAAAGAACAGTAGCTCAACTTCAAGGTAGAGAGCCTAAGAAGGTAATTATTGTTCCAGGTAAGATTATTAACTTGGTTGGATAAATTACAGTATGATTGTAAGTCTTATAAATGTACTTATTATCACAAATAAATACAGAAAGCCTCAACATCGATGTTGAGGCTTTTTCTTTTTAGAGGTTATGTTATATTTATTTATAAAAAAAGGGTTATTAGTTTTAGCTAATAACCCTTCGTATATAAGGTTTGAATTATTTACCTGGACGCAAGAGAAGAGAGTGTTCAAAGTCTTTTTGAATAGCTCTAAGATTGCGTTCTCCTTCTAATCTAGTTTTATAATTTCCTACTAAAACTTTGTAAGAAGGATTAGTATAAATTATCGTAGCATTAACATCAGGATACAATCTTCTGAAGCTGTTTAGGGCAGCTCTAGCTTCTGTATTTTTGCCGAAAAATATCTGTATTTTGTATTTATCGTTTACAGTTGTCGACGTATTTATGTTTTTCTTCTTATTTAGTAGTTCTTTTATGGCTGAGGGTTCATTTAATGTGGTTTTAGATGATTGAGCTATAATTACGTGATTAGTAAATAGAACTAGAATTAAGACAAGAAAATTTCTTAAAAATCTCATAATGAATAATGTTTAAGGCAAATTTACAAATTATCTTGATAATGAGGTAATCGTACGTTATTTAGAACGCATATAAATTGTATTTTAAGCATGGTAAAGGTTTTAAGAGTAACTCATAAATTGTATTTTTGTCGGAGTTTGTAAATAAGGTGTATAAGATAGCGGTCTAATTGGCTGTTAAATAAGACCAAGTTTAGTTGAAAATCATTTTATAACTATGAAAAAAGTGGGTAACCATAATTCGTTTTCAAAGATTTTATTCTTTTGTTTAGCGTTAATGCTATCGTTTACTACAATTTCGTTTGCTCAAGATGCAGCAAAAGGTAAGGAATTGTTTAACTCTAACTGTGCGGCTTGTCACAAGTTGGATGGAACTTCTACTGGACCAGCTCTTCGTGGAGTAGTTGAACGACATGATGTAGCTTGGCTACACAAGTGGATTAAAAGTAGTTCTTCATTGATTAAATCTGGAGATGCTGCTGCTGTTAAATTATTTAACGACTGGAATAAGGTTGTTATGAATGACTTCCCTGGATTGTCAGACGAAGACATTGATAATATCTTAGCTTATACTTCAGAAGAGAAAGCTGCTCCAGCGCCTGTAGCTGGTGCTCAAGGTGGAGCTGCTGGGCAATCTAACAATGACGGTGTTTCTAATATTATTGTATTAGGAGCTTTAGTTGTTGTATTGATGCTTCTAGTAACTATGCTATTCTTCGTTAAGAGAGTATTAAACAAAGTAGTAGAGGTTAATGGATTAACTCCTGAAGTACGTAAATCAATTCCATTGTGTACAGCATTCGTTAAAAATAAATTTTTAGTGATTGTTTCTGTTATCGTATTAGTGTTATTCGGATCATACTTCGCGTATGGATGGATGATGCAAGTAGGTGTTGACCAAGGGTATGAGCCAGTACAACCAATTCACTTCTCTCACAAGATTCACGCTGGAGATAACGGTATTGACTGTAAATACTGTCACTCTGCTGCAAGATCTAGTAAAACTTCGGGTATTCCATCATTGAACGTTTGTATGAACTGTCATGAGAATATCAATGAGTTTACAGGTGAAGCTGGAAAAGACTACGGTAAGTACACTCCAGAATTCTATACTGCAGAGATTCAAAAATTATATGATGCAGTAGGATGGGATCCTGCAACAAACAAATATACTGGAAAAGAAAAACCAGTTAAGTGGGTTAGAATTCACAATCTTCCTGACTTCGCATACTACAACCACTCTCAACACGTAAATGTTGCAGGTTTAGAATGTCAAACTTGTCACGGACCAGTTGAAGAAATGGAAATTATGAGACAACACTCTCCATTAACAATGGGATGGTGTATTGACTGTCACAGAAAAACTGACGTTAAGTTAGAGAGCAATGAGTACTACGCTAAAATTCACAAAGAATTATCAGAGAAGTACGGAGTTGAGAAATTGACTGTAGCTCAAATGGGAGGTTTAGAGTGTGGTAAATGTCACTATTAATAAATTAAGAATAAGAAGCTAATATATATATACAATGGCATCAAACAAAAAATACTGGAAAAGTGTTGAGGAGCTGAATGAAAATAGTTCTATTGTTGAGTCGCTAAGAAACAATGAGTTTGTTGAAGAAATTCCTACTGATGAGTTTCTTGGAGATCAAAGTAAATTGTCTTCTTCATCAACTACTCGTCGAGACTTTTTGAAATATGTAGGTTTTTCTACTGCAGCAGCAACTTTAGCTGCATGTGAGGGGCCTGTTGTGAAATCTATTCCGTATGTAGTACAGCCAGAAGAGATTATTCCTGGTGTTGCAGATTATTATGCAACGACTATTGCTGATGGATTTGACTTTGTAAACGTTCTAATCAAAACTCGTGAAGGGCGTCCAATCAAAGTTGATAATAACAGACTAGCTAATGCTTACTCAGGAGCTAACGCTCGTGTGAACGCATCAGTTTTATCAATGTATGATAGCCTTCGTTTGAAAGGTTCTAAAATCGGTGGTAAAAGTGCTTCATGGGATGAAGTAGATGCAAAAGTTAGAGCAAGTTTACAAGATGCAAAAGCAAATGGAGGAAACGTTGTATTGTTAACAAATACAATGGCAAGTCCATCTACTGATAAAATTATAGCAGAGTTTATCGCTGCTAACCCAACAGCTAAACACGTTGTATATGATGCTGTATCTTCATCTGCTGCTGCAGATGCTTATGAGAAAGCTTATGGTGTTCGTGGATTAGCAGATTACGATTTTGGTGCTGCTGATGTGATCGTTTCTATTGGTGCTGATATCTTAGGAGATTGGCAAGGTGGAGGATACGATTCGGCTTATGCTCAAAAACGTATTCCTAAAAATGGAAAAATGTCTAAGCATATCCAAATGGAGGCAAATATGTCTTTATCAGGAGCTAATGCTGACGTGAGAATTCCATTAACTGTAGCTAACCAAAAAGCTGCTTTAGTTAAGTTATATAATGCTATCGTAGGAGGAAGTGCTTCTGCTCCAGCTGTAGATAAGTACGAAGATGCTATTAAAAAAGCAGCTAGTCAACTTAAATCTGCTGGAAATAAAGGAGTTGTTGTAACAGGTCTTGATGATGTAAATGCTCAATTATTAGTGTTTGCAATTAACGAGGCGTTACAATCAGAAGCTTTCTTACCAGAGCAAACAAAATATGTTAGACAAGGTAATGCTACTCAAGTAGGACAATTAGTAAAAGATATGAACGCTGGTAAAGTTCACACGTTGATTATGTCAGGTGTTAACCCAGTGTATACTTTAGCTGATTCTGCTGCTTTCGTAGAAGGATTGAAAAAAGTAAAAACTTCAGTTTCTTTCTCATTGAAAGAAGATGAAACAGCTTTACTTTCTACTGTTGCTGCTGCAGCTCCACACTACTTAGAGTCTTGGGGAGATGTAATGATCAGAAAAGGTCACTATTCTGTAACTCAACCTACAATCCGTCCATTATTTGATACTAGACAATTACAAGATTCATTATTATTATGGTCAGGAAGCAATACTGCTTACTATGACTATGTTAAGAATGTAGGTAAGTCTTATGTAACTGATAAAACTTGGAATCAATTAGTACACGATGGTTTTGCTGTTGTTGGAACAAACTCTAAAGTAAGTGCTTCTGCTGATTTCTCAGCTGCTGCATCTGCATTAGCTTCTGCTAAGAAAGTAGATGGTTTAGAGTTAGTATTCTATACTAAAACTGGTATGGGAGATGGACAACAAGCTAATAACCCTTGGTTACAAGAGTTCCCAGACCCTATCACTCGTGTATCTTGGGATAACTACGTAACTGTAGCTCAAGCTGATGCTGAGTCATTAGGAATCAAAAACTACCACGTTGCTAATGGTGGTCTTAATGGTAGCTATGTAACTATCGAAGCTAACGGTGTTAAATTAGAAAAAGTGCCAGCTCTTATCCAACCAGGACAAGCAAAAGGTACTATCGGTTTAGCATTCGGTTACGGTAGAAAGGCTGCATTAAAAGAAGAAATGCAAGTAGGTGTTAATGCTTACACATTATACAAAGACTGTAATGGAGTACAAGGTGCTGCTATTACTCAAGTAGGTGGTGATCACGAGTTCGCTTGTGTTCAGTTACAAAACACTTTAATGAGTAGAGGTGATATCTTAAAAGATACTACATTAGAGATCTTCAATACAAAAGATGCTGAAGACTGGAATATTAAACCTGTGGTTTCTTACGATCACCAGACTGTACAAGCTTCTACTATTGATATTTGGGAATCATTTGATAGATCAGTTGGACATCACTTCAACTTATCAATTGATTTAAATGCATGTACTGGATGTGGTGCTTGTGTTATCTCTTGTCACGCTGAAAATAACGTACCTGTAGTAGGTAAGTCAGAAGTAAGAAGAAGTAGAGATATGCACTGGTTACGTATCGACAGATACTACTCTTCAGAAGATACATTCGCAGGAGATATCGAGAAAAAAGTTAATGCAAGTGGATTCGGAGAATACCGTGAAGTGTTCCAAGAATTAGAACATCCAGCTGAAAACCCACAAGTGGCTTTCCAACCAGTAATGTGTCAACACTGTAACCACGCTCCATGTGAGACTGTGTGTCCAGTAGCTGCTACATCACATGGTCGTCAAGGACAAAACCATATGGCTTATAACCGTTGTGTTGGTACAAGATACTGTGCAAACAACTGTCCTTATAAAGTTAGACGTTTCAACTGGTTCTTATATTCTCAGAACGATGCTTTCGATTACAACATGAATGATGATTTAGGACGTATGGTATTAAACCCAGACGTAGTAGTTCGTTCAAGAGGGGTAATGGAGAAATGTTCATTATGTATCCAAATGACTCAATCTACAATCTTAAAAGCTAAGAATGAAGGAAGAGCAATTCGTCCAAATGAATTTGAAACTGCATGTTCTGCAGCATGTTCAAGTGGAGCGATGGTATTTGGAGATGTAAATGATAAAGAGTCAGAAATTACTAAATTAGCTGAGTCAGATAGAGCTTACCATTTATTAGAGCACATTGGAACAAAACCAAATGTATTCTATCACGTTAAGGTTAGAAATATCTAGTTAAAAGAATTATTAATTAAAGAAACATATAAAGGATTATGTCGTCACATTACGAAGCACCCATTAGAAAACCTTTAGTTATTGGTGAGAAATCATATCACGATATAACTGTGGATGTGGCTAGACCTGTAGAAGGGAGAGCGAATAAACTATGGTGGAGAGTTTTTACTTTAGCTTTATTAGCGTTTCTATGGGGAGTAGGTTGTATGGCTTACACTGTAGGTACAGGTATAGGAACTTGGGGATTAAATAAAACCATTGGATGGGCTTGGGATATTACCAATTTCGTTTGGTGGGTAGGTATCGGTCACGCTGGTACGTTAATTTCTGCAGTATTATTATTATTTAGACAAAAATGGAGAATGGCGATTAACCGTTCTGCTGAGGCAATGACAATTTTCTCAGTAGTTCAGGCTGGTTTATTCCCTATCATTCACATGGGACGTCCATGGTTAGCATACTGGGTATTGCCTATTCCTAACCAATTCGGATCGTTATGGGTTAACTTTAACTCTCCATTATTATGGGACGTATTCGCGATTTCTACGTATTTATCAGTATCATTAGTTTTCTGGTGGACTGGTTTATTACCTGACTTCGCTATGTTACGTGATAGAGCTATTACGCCATTTACAAAAAGAATATATTCAATCTTATCATTTGGTTGGTCAGGTCGTGCAAAAGACTGGCAACGTTTTGAGGAAGTTTCATTAGTATTAGCTGGTTTAGCTACTCCTCTTGTACTTTCTGTACACACGATTGTATCTTTTGACTTTGCTACTTCAGTTATTCCTGGATGGCACACTACAATCTTACCTCCATATTTCGTAGCAGGAGCTATCTTCTCTGGATTCGCAATGGTAAATACCCTGCTTATCATCATGAGAAAAGTTTCTAACTTAGAAGATTATATTACAGTACAACATATTGAATTAATGAACATTATTGTAATGATCACTGGTTCTATCGTTGGTGTAGCATATATTACTGAGTTATGGGTTGCTTGGTATTCAGGAGTAGAGTATGAACAATACGCATTCTTAAACCGTGCAACAGGACCTTACTGGTGGTCTTACTGGTTAATGATGACTTGTAACGTAATTTCTCCACAGGTAATGTGGTTCAAGAAAATTAGAACTAATATCTTAGCATCGTTTGTTATCTCTTTAGTAGTAAACGTGGGGATGTGGTTTGAGCGTTTCGTAATTATCGTTACATCATTACACAGAGATTATTTACCATCTTCATGGACAATGTTCCAACCTACATTCGTAGATGCTGGTATTTACATCGGTACAATAGGTTTCTTCTTTGTATTATTCTTATTATATTCAAGAAGTTTCCCTGTAATTGCACAAGCAGAGGTAAAAACAATCTTGAAATCTTCAGGAGAGTTTTACAAAAAAGAAAGAGACAGCAAAGAGAATCATCAATCTTTAAATCATTAATATATTATGAGTAATAAAGTAATTCACGCACTATACAACGATGATGATGTGTTGTTACATGCTGTAAAAGAAACACGAGATGCTCATCATCATATTGAAGAAATCTATACACCATTCCCAGTACACGGTCTAGACAAGGCTATGGGATTAAAACCTACAAGATTAGCTATCTGTGCTTTCTTATATGGTTTGGTAGGACTTTCTTTCGGTACATTCATGATGTATTATATTATGATTGTAGATTGGCCACAAGATATTGGAGGTAAACCAAGTTTTAGCTTCATTCAGAATATGCCATCATTCGTTCCAATTATGTTTGAGATGACTGTATTATTTGCAGCTCACTTAATGGTTCTTACTTTCTTTATGAGAAGTAAATTATGGCCTTTCAAGAAAGCTGAAAATCCTGATGTAAGAACTACAGATGATCACTTCTTAATGGAAGTAGCTTTGAAAACTGATGAAGCAGCAGCGATTGAGTTCTTCAAACAAACGGGAGCAGTTGAAGTTAAAGTAATTGAAAAGCAATTGTAGAATGAAAACGATATATAAAATAGTAGCTTTAGTAGGGGTATCAGTTTTGACTACTTCTTGTTTTAATAAAGAACGTGCAAACTATCAATTTATGCCAAATATGTACGAGTCAGCTGCATATGAGACATATTCTGAAGTTCCTACTACAGTTTTTAAAAATGGTAAAGAAGGTCAGTTACCTGCTGAAGGATCTATACCACGCGGATTTTCACCTGAGGAGTATGAGAATACTCCAGAAGGTTTAGCAATGGCTAGATTAAATCAAAAATCACCATTATCTGCAGAGGAGAAAGATTTAGAAAAAGGTAAAGAGTTATATACAATTTACTGCTCAGTTTGTCACGGAGGAGCTGGGGATGGAAAAGGTAATTTAGTGAAAAAAGAAAAATTCTTAGGGGTTCCTAACTATAAAGATAGAGAGCTAACTGAAGGAGGAATATACCACGTAATTACTTATGGTTTGAATTCAATGGGATCTCATGCTAACCAATTAACTCAACATGAACGTTGGTTAGTTACAGATTACGTATTAAAATTGAAATCAGAATAATAAATTGTAAAACTTATTTGAAAGTTTAGATATGTACACATTTTCAAAAAATTTGAAGACTTTTGCAATCGTCCTTATGGTTCTAGGACTTGTAGGGATTGCATATGGTTTCTTCAGTGCCCCTAAGACAACTGCTGAAGTAGAGCAGATCTTAACTGAGCAAGCTCATCATGATGGTGGTGAGCATCATGTATCTGCTGCAGACCATTCTGTGTCTGACGCTGATCATGCTGAACATCAAAAACATTTAGAACATGTTCTTGGTCAAATGCAAAACAAACCTTGGACTGCGTTATATGTAGCTTGTATTTTCGTTATGCTAGTAGCAGTTGGTATTCTAACTTTTTATGCTATTAACAATGCTGCTAGTGCTGGATGGTCTCCGGTATTATTCAGAGTAATGGAAGGATTATCAGCTTATGTATTGCCAGGATCAGTTATATTCTTTGTGATTTTATTAATTTCTGTATTGGGAGGGAACCATTTGTTTATTTGGGCTGACCAAGCAGTAGTTGATGCAGATCCAATTATTCAAGGGAAAGCTGGATACTTAAATGTACCTTTCTTCTTGATTAGAACAGTTATCTATTTAGCTGGATGGAACTTTTATAGAATTTATGCTCGTAAACAATCTTTAGCTTTAGATGAGAGTGGTGATCAAACTTACTACAAAAAGATATTTAAAGCTTCAGCTGCTTTCTTAGTATTCTTTATCGTTACTGAGTCTATGGCATCTTGGGATTGGATTATGTCGATTGATACTCACTGGTATAGTACATTATTCGGATGGTATGTATTCGCTAGTTTCTTTGTAACAGCTATTACAACTATCGCTTTTGTTACTCTTTATTTAAAGAACAAAGGATACTTAGAATATGTTAATACTAGTCATATTCACGATTTAGCTAAATTTATGTTTGGATTAAGTATATTCTGGACTTATCTTTGGTTCTCTCAATTCATGTTACAGTGGTATTCTAATATTCCAGAGGAGGTTACTTACTTCATCTTTAGAATTCAAGAATATAACTTACCATTCTTCGGAATGTTAGTATTGAATTTCTTATTGCCATTATTATTATTAATCAATACAGATTTCAAACGTTTAACTTGGATTGTTGTAATGGCAGGATCTTGTATCATCGTAGGTCACTATATTGACTTCTTTATGATGATCTCTCCTGGTACAGTTGGAGGTTCTTGGTTTATTGGTGTTTCTGAGATAGCTTCACTTATTTTCTTCATTGGATTATTTATCTATGTTGGATTTAGTGCAATTGCTAAAGCGCCATTATTAGCTAAGAATAACCCATTGATTGAAGAGAGTAAACATTTTCACTATTAATATTTAAAAATAAACAAATGACAAGTTTATTAATATTAGCTGCGGTTGTATTGTTAGGAGTTGCTGTATGGCAACTGACGAAAATATTTGATTTGACTCAAGTAGGTTCTCATCCTGATGATATTTCTACAGAGATCGCTAATGAGAAGGATAATAACATCAATGGTTATTTGACTTTCGCTTTCTTAGGATTCATCTATATCTTCACTATCTTCTGTTTAGTAGAGTATGGAAGTTTTCCTTTGATGGATAACCCTGCGTCAGAGCATGGAAAAGAGGTTGACAATTTAATGTGGATCTCAATGGGATTAATTGGAGTTGTTCAAATTTTTACTCAGTTCTTATTACACTACTTTGCATTCAAAGGACGTGGAATAAACGGTAGAAAAGCTCGTTTCTATTCAGATAATGATAAATTAGAAGCTCTTTGGACAATTATCCCTGTAATTACATTATCAGGTTTAATTCTTTATGGATTATTTGCTTGGAATGATATTATGTTTGTAGATGAAGAAGAAGACGTTCTTATTGTTGAAGTATATGCTAAACAATTCGGATGGGATGTTCGTTACTCTGGAACAGATAACACTTTAGGTAAAGCTAACGTTCGTTTTATAGAAGGTATCAATTTAGTAGGGGTAGACATGTCTGACCCGAATGCTGCTGATGATAAAATGGCAAAAGAATTACACTTGCCAAAAGGTAAAAAAGTAGTATTGAAGTTCCGTTCGCAAGACGTACTTCACTCAGCTTACTTACCTCACTTTAGAGCACAAATGAACTGTGTTCCTGGTATGGTTACTCAGTTTGCTTTCGTTCCTACTGTTACTACAGCAGAAATGAGAGAACGTGAGGCGATTGTGAAAAAAGTTAGTAATATTAACGATATTAGAGCTGAAAGAAGCCAAGAGTTAATCGCTAAAGGAGAAGAGGCATTAGAACCTTATTCATTTGATTATTTAATTTTATGTAATAAGATTTGTGGAGCTTCTCACTACAATATGCAAATGAAAGTTGTTGTAGAGACTCCTGAAGAATTCGAATCTTGGTTGAAAGAACTACCTACATTGAAAGAGCAAGTTGCTGCTGAAAAAGCTAGTAACGCACCTGCTCCAGCAGTAGAGGAAGTTCCTGCAGCAGTTGAAGAAGTTGAAACTGAAGCTATCGCTCAAGTAGGAAAATAAAACTCACATATTAAAATCAATCTATAACTATGTCAGTAGAAGGACACGAAAACAATCACGATCACTCACATGATCATGATCATCACGATAAAGGGAACTTCTTTACTAAATATGTGTTTAGTTTAGACCACAAGATGATTGCTAAGCAATACTTGATTACAGGTATTATTATGGGAATCATCGGGATTGGAATGTCTCTGTTATTTAGAATGCAAATTGCTTGGCCAGAAGAATCTTTTACAGTATTCAAATGGTTCTTAGGTGATAAAATGGCTCCTGATGGAGTTATGAAAAATGATGCTTATCTTGCCCTAGTAACGATGCACGGTACCATAATGGTATTCTTCGTTTTAACTGCTGGATTAAGTGGTACGTTCTCGAACTTACTTATTCCATTGCAGATTGGAGCACGTGATATGGCTTCAGGATTCTTAAATATGTTATCTTATTGGTTATTCTTTATTTCTGCAGTATTAATGATTATTTCATTATTCGTAGAAGGTGGACCAGCATCTTCTGGATGGACAGTATATCCTCCGTTGAGTGCATTACCACAAGCTATACCTGGTTCAGGAATGGGAATGACATTATGGTTAGTATCTATGGCAATCTTTATCGCATCTTCTTTAATGGGATCGTTAAACTATGTTGCTACAGTAATTAACTTAAGAACTAAAGGAATGTCTATGACAAGATTACCATTAACAGTGTGGGCTTTATTTACTACAGCTATTATCGGTATCGTATCATTCCCAGTTTTATTATCTGCAGCTTTATTATTGTTATTCGATAGAAGTTTTGGAACATCATTCTTCTTATCAGATATTTATTTAGCTGGAGAGGTATTACATTACCAAGGAGGTTCTCCTGTATTATATGAGCACTTATTCTGGTTCTTAGGTCACCCTGAGGTATATATCGTAATTTTACCAGCGATGGGTATTACGTCAGAAATTATTGCTTGTAACGCTCGTAAGCCAATTTTTGGTTACCGTGCGATGATTGCTTCTATTTTAGGTATTGCTTTCTTATCAACAATTGTATGGGGACACCACATGTTCGTATCTGGTATGAACCCATTCTTAGGATCTGTATTTACATTTACTACGTTATTGATTGCAATTCCTTCAGCAGTAAAAGCATTCAACTATATCACTACAATTTGGAGTGGTAATATCCAAATGAACCCTGCAATGTTATTCTGTATTGGATTCGTATCTACGTTTATTACAGGAGGTTTAACAGGGATTATTTTAGGAGATTCAACATTAGATATCAACGTTCACGATACATATTTCGTTATTGCTCACTTCCACTTAGTAATGGGTATTTCTGCTCTTTATGGAATGTTTGCTGGTATCTACCACTGGTTCCCTAAAATGTTTGGACGTATGATGAATAAAAACTTAGGTTATATCCACTTCTGGGTAACTGCAGTTTGTGCTTACGGAGTATTCTTCCCAA
The DNA here is from genome assembly GCF_038039805.1 of Myroides odoratimimus. Lineage (GTDB taxonomy): Bacteria > Bacteroidota > Bacteroidia > Flavobacteriales > Flavobacteriaceae > Flavobacterium > Flavobacterium odoratimimum_B. The sequence continues at coordinate 55,722 of NZ_JBBPHK010000006.1, read as the reverse complement.
TGCACTTCATCGGATTAGCTGGTTTACCACGTCGTTATTATTCAAATACTGCATTCCCATTATTTGATGAGTTCTACGATGTAAACGTGTTAATTACAGTATTCGCTTTAGTTGGATCTGCTTTCCAATTAGTGTTCTTATGGAACTTCTTCTATAGTATTTTCTATGGTAAGAAAGCTACTCAGAACCCATGGAGAAGTAACTCTCTTGAGTGGACTACACCAGTTGAACATATTCATGGTAACTGGCCTGGAGAATTACCAGTTGTTTACAGATGGCCTTATGACTATAGTAAACCTGGATTACCAGAAGATTACGCTCCTCAAAACATGCCATTCGTTGCAGGTGAAGAGGAATTACATCACTAAGATTATATTTCTTATAGATATTAAAAAGTCATCCGAAAGGATGACTTTTTTTGTTAGTGTAGACTCTGATATTTGGATTATATTTGTACTATGAATGAGAATTTAAACCCAACTAATAAGCACTTTTCTTCTGATGAATTAGATGTTGAGAAGAAGTTACGCCCGCTGTCATTTGATGATTTTGCTGGGCAAGATCAGGTATTAGAGAATTTAAAGATTTTCGTTGAAGCTGCTAATCAAAGGGGAGAAGCTTTAGATCACACTTTGTTTCATGGACCTCCAGGACTTGGTAAGACTACATTAGCTAATATTTTGGCTAATGAACTTGATGTGGGAATTAAGATTACTTCTGGACCAGTTTTAGATAAACCTGGTGATTTAGCAGGGTTATTAACTAATCTTGAAGAACGAGATGTTTTATTCATTGATGAGATTCATCGTTTAAGTCCTATTGTAGAAGAGTATTTGTATTCTGCCATGGAAGACTTTAAGATCGATATTATGATAGAGTCTGGTCCGAATGCACGTACAGTTCAGATTCATTTAAATCCTTTTACATTAGTAGGAGCGACTACTCGTTCTGGACTGTTAACGTCACCAATGAGAGCTCGTTTTGGTATTCAAAGTCGTCTTCAATATTACAATAAAGAATTATTAGCGACTATCATAGAACGTAGTGCTTCTATCTTGGGAGTCCATATTGACTTGGAAGCAGCTATAGAAATTGCTGGTAGAAGTAGAGGGACACCTCGTATTGCAAACGCATTGTTGAGACGTGTGCGAGATTTTGCTCAGATAAAGGGAAATGGTGATATTGATATCGAGATTTCAAAATATGCTTTGAATTCATTAAATGTAGATTCTTTTGGATTAGATGAGATGGATAATAAGATTTTGAGTACGATTATTGATAAGTTTAAAGGTGGACCTGTAGGATTATCTACGTTAGCGACTGCTGTTTCTGAGAATGGTGAAACAATAGAGGAAGTTTATGAGCCTTATTTAATTCAAGAAGGTTTTATTGTACGTACTCCTAGAGGACGTGAGGTGACTGATAAAGCTTATAAACACTTAGGTAGAGAAAGAATTCTTCCACAAGGTGGACTTTTTGATATGTAGAGAGCATACAAGCGATTAAATGATTGAAAATAAAAGTATATATTCTACTATTATAAAAGCCGAGGCCAAACGCCTTGGCTTTTCGTCTTGTGGTATTTCTAAGGCAGATTTTTTAGAGAAGGAAGCACCTCGTTTAGAGCAGTGGTTAAATAAGCAGATGCATGGGCAGATGTCTTATATGGAAAATCATTTTGATAAGCGTTTAGATCCAAGATTACTTGTTGAAGGAGCAAAAAGTGTGGTATCATTAACTTTAAACTATTATCCAGAAGAGAGACAGATTAATGACACTTATAAAATATCAAAGTATGCTTATGGCGAGGATTATCACCACGTGATAAAAGATAAGTTAAAGGAGCTATTGTATTTTATAGAAAGTGAAATAGGTGCCGTTGATGGACGTGTGTTTGTCGATTCAGCTCCTGTGTTAGATAAAGCTTGGGCTGCTAAATCTGGATTGGGATGGGTAGGCAAGAACAACAATTTGATTAACAGAAAAAGTGGTTCTTTCTTTTTTATTGCTGAATTAATAATTGATTTAGAGCTAGAGGAAGATGGGCCTACTACTGATCATTGTGGAACTTGTACTAAGTGTATAGATGCTTGTCCAACAGAGGCTATAGAGAGTCCTTATATCGTTAATGGGAGTAAATGTATTTCCTATCTAACTATAGAATTGAAAGATGATATACCGAGTGAATTTAGCGGTAAATTAGATAATTGGATGTTTGGATGTGATGTTTGTCAAGATGTTTGTCCGTGGAATCGCTTTGCTTCACCACATAAAGAACAGAGATTTATTCCTAATACTGCGTTAATTGAGTACTCAAAGCGTGAATGGAAAGAACTAACGAAGGAGACTTTTAATGAAATTTTTAAAAAATCTGCAATTAAAAGAACGAAATACGAAGGCTTGTTGAGAAATATGCAATTTTTAGGGGAGTGAATTTCGTAAATCCGAATTATATTACAAAAAGGTTATCTTTGTTCATCACGTTAAATGTAAATATATGAATAAAGATAGTTTACGTAGAGAAGCACTTAAATACCATGCTGAACCAACGCCTGGTAAAATTCAAGTTGTTCCTACGAAGAAGTATTCATCACAAAGAGACTTAGCCTTAGCATATTCACCAGGTGTAGCAGAGCCTTGTCTGGAAATTGCAAGCGATGTAAATAATGTATATAAATACACAGCAAAAGGTAATTTAGTTGCTGTTATCTCTAATGGTACTGCAGTACTTGGACTTGGAGATATCGGGGCTGAAGCTTCTAAACCAGTAATGGAAGGGAAAGGATTGCTGTTTAAGATTTTTGCAGATATTGATGTTTTTGATATTGAGGTAGATACTACTGATGTAGATAAATTTATTGAAACTGTGAAGAATATTTCTCCAACTTTTGGAGGAATTAACTTAGAAGATATCAAAGCTCCAGAGTCTTTTGAAATAGAAAGAAGGCTGAAAGAAGAATTAGATATTCCAGTAATGCACGATGACCAACATGGTACAGCTATTATCTCAGCAGCAGCGTTGCTAAATGCAGTAGAGTTAGCAGGTAAGAAGATGGAAGAAATCACGATGGTGGTTTCTGGTGCTGGTTCAGCGGCTATTGCATGTGCTAAATTATATGTTGCTTTTGGTGTTAAACAAGAGAATATTAAAATGTTTAACAGTAAAGGTGTTTTAAAGAAAGACGATACGCGTATTTCAGATTTACAAAGAGAGTTTGCTATTGATAACGATATCTCTTTAGCAGATGCTTTAAAAGGAACTGATGTGTTTATTGGGTTGTCTACTGCGGATGTTTTAAAACCTGAAATGCTTTTAGGTATGGCAGATAATCCAATCGTTTTTGCGATGGCTAATCCAAGACCTGAAATCGACTATAACCTTGCAACTTCTACACGTAAGGATGTGATTATGGCTACAGGTCGTTCTGATTTCCCTAACCAAGTTAATAATGTATTAGGTTTCCCTTATATTTTTAGAGGAGCCTTAGATGTACGTGCTACTAAAATTAACGAAGAAATGAAGATGGCTGCTGTAGTGGCTTTAGCTAAGTTAGCTAAAGAACCAGTGCCTGAACAAGTAAATATTGCTTACGGAGAAACTAAGTTTACTTTCGGTAGAGAGTATATTATTCCTAAGCCATTTGACCCAAGACTTATATCTGTTGTTCCTCCTGCAGTTGCAAAAGCAGCTATGGAAAGTGGAATAGCACTTGCTCCAATTACAGATTGGGAAGAGTATAAATCTTCTTTAGAAGAAAGAATGGGATCAGATAATAAATTAGTACGTATGTTAATCAACCGTGCTAAGACTGAACCTAAACGCGTAGTGTATGCTGAAGCAGATCATTTGGATGTATTAAAGGCTGCTCAGATTGCTTATGAAGAAGGTATGGTGACTCCAATTTTATTAGGAGATAAAGAAACTATTCAAGAGCTTAAGAAAGAAATAGAGTTCAATGATGATGTAGAAATTATTGATCCTAAGTCTGACGAACAAAAAGAGAGAAGAGCTGCTTTTGCTAATGCTTATTGGCAAACTAGAAAGCGCAAAGGAGTTACTCTATATGATGCAGGTAAATTGATGCTAGAAAGAAATTACTTTGCATCTATGTTAGTGAATGAAGGGCAGGCTGATGCTATGTTGACAGGATATTCTCGTAGTTACCCTAATGTAGTAAAACCAATCTTAGAATTAATACCTCGTGCACAGGGAGTTAGTAGAGTAGCTACAACGAACTTAATGATGACAAAGAGAGGACCAATGTTCTTAGCAGATACTGCTATTAATCCTGATCCTACTGCAGAAGATTTAGCTAAAATAGCTGTGATGACAGAGAAGACTGTACGTATGTTCGGTATGGAACCTGTTGTTGCAATGTTATCATATGCTAACTTTGGATCTGCACCTAATGCTTCTCCAACAAAAATGAAAGAGGCAGTTAGCATCTTACATGAGCAACATCCTGAGATGGTTGTAGATGGTGAGATTCAAATCGACTTCGCTTTAAATAGTGAAATGTTGAAGAAGAAATTCCCTTTCTCTAAATTAGTAGATAAGAAAGTGAATACTCTTATTTTCCCTAACCTAGATTCTGCTAACATCACTTATAAAATGTTGAAAGAATTGAATAAAGCGACATCTATTGGTCCTATTATTTTAGGTTTAGATAAAGCAGTTCACGTATTCCAACTAGGTGCTAGTGTTGATGAGATGGTTAATATGACAGCTGTAGCTGTAGTAGATGCTCAAGTACGTGAGAATCGCAAAAAGAAATAATATACTGGTACTCTGAATAGTAGTTGTGCGATTAGTTATTTGTTAGTAAATAGTTAATATTTATTGTTATTTTTGAAGTAAAATTCGATATAATAATGATAGCACATATTCAAGGACGCCTAGTAGAAAAAACAGCCACAGAAGTGGTAATAGATTGCGGGGGAGTAGGATATCTTATCCATATTTCCCTGCATACTTTTTCTCAAATTGGTTCCTCAGAAAATTTGAGATTATATACTTACTTGCAAATAAAAGAAGACGGACATACTCTGTTCGGTTTTATAGATAAGATAGAACGTGAATTATTTAAACTATTGATATCAGTATCGGGTATTGGTGGTAATACTGCACGTAATATGCTTTCATCTATTGCTCCTAAAGAGCTTCTACAAGCTATTGCTTCTGCTGATGTAAAAACAATCCAATCTGTTAAAGGAATTGGTGCTAAGACTGCTCAGCGTGTTATACTTGACTTACAAGAAAAGGTAATAAAATTGTATAATATTGATGAAGTTTCTCCTGTTATTAACAATACAAATGCAGATGAAGCGTTATCAGCTTTAGAGGTATTAGGTTTTGTGCGTAAATCAGCTGAGAAAGTTGTTGATAAGATTATGAAACAAACACCTGATGCATCTGTTGAATTCATCATTAAGCAAGCTTTAAAAAATTTATAAATTTTGAGGGGGCAATTTCCTATATCAAAGTCAATTTTTTTTTGGCTAATTGTTCTTTTTTTGAGTGTACAAGGAATGTATGCTCAAGATCCAGATGAACAAGTAGCTGATAGTCTACAAACTCAATATGATATTGGGAAAATTGTCATACCTGATCCTAATCTTATTAAGGAAGCATATTCCTATGATCCTTTAACGGATAGCTATTATTTTACTAAAACTTTTGACGGTTTTAATGTAAACTACCCTCTTGTACTAACACGTAAAGAGTTTGAGGAACTAATAATGCGAGCTGAATTGCGTAAGTATTTTCAGCAGCGCTTCAATGTAATGCATGGACGTGAGGAGAACGAAGAGATTAAGCGTGATATGTTACCACGTTATTACGTAAATTCGAAGTTGTTCAGTACTATTTTTGGATCGAATACCATCGATGTGAAGCCTACAGGGTCTGTAGAGTTTGATATGGGAGTTCGCTATAGCAAGCAAGATAATCCTGTAGTGTCTACACGCAATCGTAAGAATATGGCGTTTGATTTTAATCAACGCATTAGTATGGGATTACAAGGAATGGTAGGTACTAGACTAGCGGTGAATATTAATTATGATACGCAGGCTACTTTTGACTTTCAGAATATGATGAAATTATCTTTCGCACCAGATGAAGATGATATCGTACGTAAAGTAGAAGTAGGTAATGTAAGTATGCCTATTAGTGGTTCGTTAGTTAGAGGAGCACAGAGTTTATTTGGGGTAAAGACAGAATTACAGTTTGGTAGAACGACTATTACAGGAGTGTTCTCAGAGCAGAAGTCTCAGACGACTTCTATTCGCGCTGATGGAGCAGGTACTTTAGAAGAGTTTGAATTAGATGCATTAGATTATGATGAAGATAGACACTTCTTTTTATCTCATTATTTTAGAAATAACTATGATGAGGCTTTAGAGAAATATCCGTTTATCAAAAGTAGAGTACGTATCACTCGTGTAGAAGTATGGATAACGAATCGATATGGGCGTGTTAATCAAACAGGTAATAATGCACGTAATATTATAGCTATACAGGATTTAGGAGAAGGACAGAATAAATTAGGTAGACCTAATACAGATGTTGTTTCTAAGGCAGAGCCTAATTTCTTTACTATTAATGGAGTACCTAATGCATACCCTGATAATGCGAATAACCAATATGACCCAGGAAATATTGGTAGTAATTATTTAAATTCATCTATTCGATTAAATACATCAGGTACAAGTGGATTTACTGTACCTGTACAAGAAGGAAGAGATTTTGTACGTTTAGAGGGAGCGCGTAAGTTAAGTGCCAGTGAGTTCACATTCCATCCTCAGTTAGGATACATATCATTACAACAAAAACTTTCTAATGACGAAGTGCTTGCTGTAGCGTTCCAATACTCTATTGGTGATAAGATATATCAAGTGGGTGAGTTTGGTACTGATGGAGGGATGACTGTATTGCCTCCTGGTGTAGATGAGACAAATCCAGATGTGCCACAGAGTCAATCGCTTATTCTGAAATTATTAAAAAGTAATTTTACTTTAGTAGGACAGCCAGTGTGGAAACTGATGATGAAGAATATCTATCAGATTCCGAATGCGATGTATATCTCACAAGATAAGTTTAGATTTAATATTCTTTATACAGATCCAAGTCCACTGAATTATATTAGTTCTGTAGATGGAAAACCGTTGCCTCCAGATGTAGAGCGCACACCGTTATTAAAAGTATTCCATTTAGACCGATTGAATTATACGAATGATCCTCAGCAAGGAGGAGATGGTTTCTTTGACTTCTTGCCTAATGGAGGAATGCAAAATACGTTCGATCCTACTAATGCAGGTAATATGAATAATGGTTATGGTAATAATAACAATGGTGGCTATGGTGGTAATGGAGGATATGGAGGTAATAGTGGCGGCTTTGGAAACAATGGTGGTTTTGGAAATAATGGTGGATACGGCAATAACGGAGGCTATGGCAACAGTGGAGGGTATGGAAATAATAATAACCAATACAACAGTAATACATTTGACGGGATTACGATAGACCCAATGTATGGTCGTATTATTTTTACGACTGTTGAGCCTTTTGGAGAACATTTATTTAAAAAGCTTTCGGCTAATCAGTTAAGTGAAGATTATAACGAATCTAGTTCATATAATAAAAACCAATCGAAATATGTCTTTAGAAGTATGTATCGTACTACTAAAGCAGAAGCTCTACGAAACCAAAATGAGAAGAATAAGTTCCAGTTAAAGGGGAAATTCTCTAGTTCAATGGGAGAAGGCATTCCTATCGGATCATTTAATGTAGCTCCGGGATCAGTTATTGTTAGAGCAGCAGGTAGGGTATTAGTAGAAGGAGTTGATTATACAGTCGATTATAGTAGAGGGCGTGTGATGATATTAGATCCAGGTTTAAAGGCATCTAATACACCTATCGAGGTCTCTGTTGAGAATAATACGATGTTTGGTCAGCAGACTAAACGCTTCTTTGGAATGCACGTAGAACATAAGTTTAGCAAAGACTTTATATTAGGAGGTACATTCTTACAGATGTCAGAGCGTCCATTCACTCATAAATCGAGTTATGGCCAAGAAGCTGTGAATAATACTATTTGGGGATTGAATGCTCAGTATTCTACTGAGGTACCTTTCTTAACTAGAATGGTTAATAAGCTACCTAATATAGATACAGATGTAGAGTCTAGAGTTTCGTTTAGAGGAGAATTTGCTTATTTAAAACCAGGTTCATCTAAATTAGATCAGATGAATGGTGAAGCGACTTCTTATATTGATGATTTTGAGGGAATGCAATCTGTTATTGACGTTAAGTCACCTCTTTCATGGAAGTTGTCGAGTGTACCAGTAGGATTCCATGGATTGAATGAACTAGATAGTGATAGAGATAAGATGGATGTAGTTTTGCCAGCATATTCTCTAGAGGATGGGTATAGAAGATCTAAGATGTCATGGTATTCGATCGATCCAACGTTCTATGTAGGAAGCAAACCAGATGGGGTAAGTGAGTATGATCTATCATCTAATAGAACACGTAGAATTTACAGTGAGGAGCTATTCCCTGACAAAGATATTGCTTATGGAGAGAGTCGTGTGATTAATACACTTGACTTGACTTATTATCCAGAGGAGAGAGGACCTTATAACTTTAATAAGAGCTACCTAACGAACCCTCGCTCTTTAACACCTAGAAAAAACTGGGCAGGTATTATGCGTGGTTTGACAACTACGAACTTTGAACAAGCGAATATTGAGTTTGTAGAGTTTTGGGTAATGGATCCTTATGTTGGAAAAAATGGTGATGCACTAACTGCTCAGAATACTGGAGAGCTTAGATTAAACTTAGGTTTTATTAGTGAAGATATTTTAAGAGATGGACATAAGCAGTATGAGAATGGACTACCTGATACAGGTGCTAATGCTGTTACAACGATTAATACGGTTTGGGGAAAAGTACCTTCAGCTCCTTCATTAGTTTATGCATTTGATAACAATGCAGAGAATAGAAGGTTACAAGATGTTGGGCTTGATGGTTTAAATGATGAGGAAGAAAGAGCTTTCTTTAAAGATTTTGCTGGATTTAGTGATCCTGCAGCAGATAACTTTGTACATTATTTAGATGCTCAAGGTGGGATACTAGAGCGTTATAGAGATTATAATGGTTTAGAAAATAATAGTCCAGCTGGTGGAGGTAGAGCAGGTAATAATCAACCTGATACGGAAGATATCGATGGTGATAATACCATGAATACTATTGACGCTTATTATGAGTATAAGGTTAACGTGAAACCTAATACCATAGTAGGAGACAAATATGTTACAGATGTTAGAGAAACTAAAGTACAGTTACCTGATGGATCTGTATCTGATGTAAGATGGATTCAGTACAAAATCCCGATTGACACTAAAGGAAAAAAAGTAGGAGCTATAGAAGATACGAGATCAATGAAGTTTATGAGAATGTATCTTACAGGTTTCGAAAAACAAGTAACGCTTCGATTTGGAACTTTGAACTTGGTTCGATCGGATTGGAAGCGATATGACAGAAACCTTATGGAAAATACTTCAGGGAATATTGAAGAAAAATATCCTAATACAGGAATAGATGTGTCTTCTGTGAATCTAACAGATAATTATGATCGTAAACCTATTCCTTATGTAACTCCTCCTGGGGTAAGAAGAGAACAGGTTTATATGAACAACACCTTGATTAATCAGAATGAACAATCACTTTCATTAAAGATTTATCCAAAAGATCAAAATGCCTCTCCTTTAGGTTTAATGCCAAATGATGCTAGAGGGGTATTTAAGAACTTTAATGTAGATATGCGTCAGTATAAAAAACTGAGAATGTTTATCCACGGAGAGTCTTTAGAAGGCGGAGCATCGAGACGTTTACAAGATTATGAGATGGCGGCATTCATCCGTATAGGTAGTGATGTTATTGAGAACTTCTATGAAGTAGAAATCCCATTAAAAATAACAAATGGTGGAGAGACTAATCCAGATGCGATTTGGCCAGAAGAGAATGAACTAAATCTTCCTATAGACTTACTTGCGAAGTTAAAAGTGATGAAGATGGGAGAAGTATCTCGTCCTGGTTTTGACAGTTCTAAGATATTTTATGTGAATGAAGAGGAGTTAAATCCAAGCGCTGGGGATAAACCTAATAAAGTAAGACTAGGGATAAAAGGAAATCCAAACTTTGGAAAAGTAAGGATGATGATGATAGGGATACGTAATATCTCACCAGGAGCAGAAGCCCTATCAGGAGAGTTCTGGTTCGATGAACTACGTATGTCTGATATGGATAATAAAGGAGGATGGGCTGCTACAGCTACTATTGATGCTAATATAGCAGACTTTGCTAATATCTCTTTGACGGGGATGAAGTCTACTATTGGTTTTGGTGGCTTAGAGCAAGGGCCTCAAGATCGCAGTCGTGAAGATAGAAAGTCGTACAGTGTCATGACAAATGTAAACTTAGGACAACTATTACCTAAACGCTGGGGAATCACACTGCCATTTAACTATGCTATTAGCGAAGAGTTTATTACACCTGAGTACGACCCAATGAATCCAGATTTAAAATTGAGTTATATTAAATCTGGAGCGAAGACATCGGCAGAAGCAGAAGAAGCAGAGAAGAGAGCGATGGACTATACTAAGCGTAAGAGTATAAACTTTATTGGTGTTAATAAACAGAGAGGCCCAGAACAGAAGAATCGTATTTATGATATAGAGAATATCACTGTATCTCACTCATATAATGAGGTAAGACACCATGATTTTGAAATAGAGTCCATGTTAGAACAGCAGGTGAGATCATCACTTGATTATACTTATGCTTTCGAAACGAAATCAGTAGAACCATTTAAAAATATCGGTTTTATGAAAGGACAATATTGGGGGCTACTTAGAGATTTTAACTTTAATTATGTACCTACTAATATATCTTTTAGCTCTAATATTATGCGTCAGTATAATAGACAAGAGTTTAGACTAATAGATGTAGAAGGGATAGGTTTAGATCCATTGTATAGAAGAAATTATTTCTTCAATTATAATTTTGGATTCAATTTTGACTTGACTAAATCTCTTCGATTAAGCTATATCGGAGGTAGTAATAATATCGTTCGAAACTATTATGATAGTGTAAATGGAATCGTAGATAATACGAATACGATATGGGATGATTACTTTAATATTGGTGAGCCTAATCAGTTTACACAACAGTTAACGGTGAATTATGAATTGCCATTTAGTAAGATTCCAGTATTGTCTTTTATCCGTTCTAATTATGCTTATACAGGTAGTTTTAACTGGCAACGTGCATCAGATGCTTATTCTAATATTGACATAGACGGTATTAATTATTCTTTGGGGAACACGATTCAGAATGCGAGAACACAACGTCTGAATACTACTTTAGGTATGGAGACTTTGTATCGTTATTTAGGATTAGTAAAGAGCTCCGATCGCAAAAGGACTCCTTCTAAGGCAAAGAAAGCAACTATCGTTCCTGGGCAGAAAGTAGTACAAGCGAAAGAAGTTACTAAGAAAAAAGACAACAAGGAGAAGGGAGAACCTTCTGCATTTGGTACAGCTACGAAGGATTTATTAATAGGAGTATTAACTTCTGTAAAGAATATTCAGATTAATTATTCAGAGAATAGTGGTACGATGTTACCTGGTTTCTTACCTACCGTAGGTTTCTTTGGTACATCTAAACCTGACTTAGGATTCGTGTTTGGTAACCAAGCGGACATTAGATATGATGCTGCTCGCAAAGGGTATTTAACAGATTACCCAGAGATGAATCAACCTTATACTACGATTAGTAATAAGACACTTAATTTGAATGCTTCAGTTTCTTTAATACCTGATTTGACTATTGATCTGTATGCTGAGCGTATGAAGTCTGATAACTATTCAGAACAATTCGTAGTGCAGAATGGGGAGTATATGGGACAAGCGCCTTATAGCTATGGTAACTTTAGTATGTCTACTGTGATGATAGGTACGGCATTTTCTAGTAGTGATTTAATGAGTTCGGCTACTTTTGACAGAATGTTGGATAATCGTATTATCGTAGCAAATAGATTAGCTGTAGAACGCGGCATTGATATTACTAATCCTGCTAATCTAGATAGAGAAGGATTCCCGATTGGATATAGCAAAGGAAGTCAGTCTGTTTTATTACCGTCTTTTGTGGCAGCGTATACCGGTAAGGATGCAAATAAGGTGTCGACAGGATTGTTTAAAGGAATACCTTTACCAAACTGGAACTTGAAATATAGAGGATTAATGAAAATAGGATGGTTTAAAGATAACTTCAAAAACTTCTCTATTAACCATGGCTATAGAGCATCTTATACATTGGGGTCTTATAGTTATAATACAGACTATTATAAAGCTCCGAATGAGGTAAATAAATTTGGTAATTATCCTAGTAAATATGTAGTAAACAATGCTACATTATTTGAACAGTTTAATCCTTTAATTCGCTTCGATGTAGAGACAAAATCTTCGATAAGAATGTCTTTAGAGATGAGAAAAGATAGAATGCTTTCTTTGAGTTTTGACAATAATTTATTGACAGAGACTAACGGGAATGACTTTGTATTAGGATTAGGGTATCGCGTGAAAGACGTAGGATTTAACTCGATGTACGCTAACAATGGAATGGGAGGAAGAATCGCTAGTGATATTAATATTAAGGCAGATTTCACGTTGACAAAGAGGGAGACCGTAGTTCGTTATTTAGATTACGGAAATAGTCAGACAGGGGGAGGACAAGATATGTGGTCGTTGAGACTGACAGCAGATTATATGTTGAGTAAGAATCTTACAGCTATCTTCTTCTATGATCACTCATTCTCTAAAGCGGTAATTTCGACTATGTATCCGATCACTAATATTCGAGCAGGTTTTACAATGCGATATAATTTTGGAAATTAACGGATATTGGTTCCACATTATGTAATAATATTATACATTTGCTAAAAACTTATTATAATGAATATACCAGCTAATTTAAAGTACACTAAAGATCACGAGTGGGTAGCTATCGAAGGAGATGTTGCTACAATTGGAATTACTGACTTCGCTCAGAGAGAACTTGGAGACATCGTTTATGTAGAAGTTGAGACATTGGATCAAACTTTAGATAGAGATGAAGTTTTCGGAACTGTAGAAGCAGTAAAAACCGTTTCTGACTTATTCTTACCATTGTCAGGAGAGGTGATTGAGTTTAACGAAGGTTTAGATACTGAACCAGAGTTAGTAAATACTGATCCTTACGGAGCAGGATGGATGATTAAAGTAAAAGTGTCTAATATGGATGAAGTATCATCTTTATTATCAGATGCACAATATAAAGAATTGATTGGGGCGTAAAACTTTTTTTGTATTAGGAATACTATGGACAGGTCTTGTATTAGCAGGTTGCCTGTTGGATAGTGATACTATTGCAAAAGCACCAAGATTTGATATCCCATATAAAGACAAAGTAGCACATTTTACTTTTTATTTTGTATTTTCCATAATTTGGTTTGTATATTTAGTGAAAAGTAAGCCAAATAGGTCTAGAATTTGGGTAAGTATTCTTATCTTTACTATTGCTAGTTTAATGGGAGCCACTGTAGAATTATTACAGTATTACTTCACTTCTTCAAGAAGTGCAGAATGGGCTGACGAATTAGCAAACTGTCTAGGTAGTTTATTTGGGGTATTACTATGTTTGACTCTTTTTAAAAGAAAGAAATAAGATTTAAAAATGACCCCATTACAGGGTCATTTTTTTTGTTTTAAATATATTTAGATTATGAGAGACTTAAGGGAATTTATGGATTCTACTTATTTAAAATTAGCTGATCAAGCTGGTTTAACTGAAGTAGAAAATAATCAAGTTGTAGCTGATTTAATTCAAGAAGCAATTGATGAGAAATTTAAATTAGCAATGATTCGCCCTGACCAAGTGAAGATGGGACGAAAAATGGTGGATGCTGCTAATTCAAAAGTAGCGATCGGTACAGTAATAGATTTTCCAGAAGGGAACCGCGGTCTAGAGGCGAAGTTAGCTGAAGCTAAACAAGCCATTGCTGATGGGGTAGATGAGATTGACTATGTAGTGGATTATACTGCTTTCCAAAAAGGAGAAGTAGAACAAGTAAAAAAAGAAGTAGCGGAGTGTACTAAGCTAGGTCTTGATGCTGGTAAAGTAGTGAAGTGGATTATAGAGACTGCTGCTTTGACAGATAATCAAATTGTACAGTTGACAGCATTGATTAAAAATGTAGTGTTAGCGAAGTTCAATGAGAAAGATTATGATAAAGTGTTTGTGAAATCTTCAACAGGGTTTTATAAGACAGAAGGTGGTAAACCTAATGGTGCTACACTAGAAGCAATGGTTTTAATGTTAGAGAACGCTGGACCTCTACCTGTAAAAGCTTCTGGAGGAGTACGTGATAAAGACTTCGCGATCAAACTAATTGATTTAGGAGTGAAACGTCTAGGTACTTCTTCTGCTAAGATCATTGTTGACGGATCAGGTACAGTAGATAATTACTAAGATTATATTTTAGTTCTATATAAGAGCATCTAGTTTAGATGCTCTTTTTTTGTGCCTTGTTTGGAGATGTTTTTTTGTGGTTTTATGACGTTTTATCACAAGTATTAGATAAGTGCATTGAATGTTTAGATAGGCTTTTAAACGTGGCGTTTTAAATCAGAAATAATGAAGAGAGGTATAATATCGCACCTGCAGACAGAATCATTTTTGGTAAGATGAGATAGTTCTGGGATAATGATAGGGTAGTGATCGCATTAAAACTAGCCAAAAATATGCGAGCAGTATGCTATCACTATGCGACCACTATGCGATCACTGCTAATACGGAAGTTTTAAGTATTTGTATATAAGTGTGTTACTTATTTTTGAGTGTGATGTTTATTTATACCATTTTGTGGTAGGTGTAGTCTGTATGTTTTTGAATGGATAATAGCGTTGTGCAGGGTATTAATGTTGAAGTGAATAGTGTTGTATGTTTTCTAAAAAGGTGTTTCGTTATTAGAATTAGTTTGATCGGATGGTTTCATTCTATTTTATTGTAATTGAATAACTGTAATGCTTTGTATAATTTTTATTTCTAAGTCAGAAATGTGATCATAGGATTGTGTTTCTATATTTTAGTGTCGAAGTCTAGAAAAGGAGGCGGGAACGAGTTGTATTATTTTGGTTGTGAATTGGGTTAATTTGACTTAGAAGTTGTTGGTATAAGTGTAAGAATTGTTAAAAAATATATTAAATTCATTTTATTAGTCATAGCAATCTTAGTTGTTTGTGATTATCATCAATGTTTCTTTTGTGAAAGTGCTGATTTATTTGAATGTTTTTTTTTTAGGACACTAAAGACTGAGGATATTTAAAAAAAGGTTATATTAAAGGCTGTAACGTTTGTTTTTAGGTATTGTTTTAAAAATTGAACTATATTTGCACATCATTAAAAACAAATGAAAACAGCTTTGAATTTATCGTCTGAAAAAAATACGTCAACTTCTGTGTTGACGGAGTTTAAAGAAATGACTAAAATGGGGTTGGCGCTCAGCGTAGTTTTTTCTACCATAGCTGGTTACTTTTTAGCTATACCTGATTTAGGAAGTATTGACATTCTTACAGTAGCGGCTCTTGCTATAGGTGGATACTGTATGGTGGGTGCTTCTAATGTATTTAATCAAATTATAGAGAGAGATCTAGATGCGAAGATGACAAGAACTATGAATCGTCCTATCGCGTCAGGAAGAGTTAAGCCTAGTGCAGCTTTTATTTTAGCATGTACGCTTACCGTATTAGGTATTGCTATTCTTTATATAGTAAATCCTAAGACAGCCATGTTTGGTGCTATCTCTATCTTTTTGTACACGAGTGTATATACACCGTTAAAGACTATTACCCCTCTATCGGTTTTTGTAGGAGCTTTTCCGGGTGCTATTCCTTTTATGTTAGGATGGGTAGCGGCTACTAATAACTTTGGTATAGAGGCAGGAACATTATTTATTATTCAGTTTTTCTGGCAGTTCCCACACTTCTGGGCTATAGGATGGTTCTTATACGACGACTATAAAAAGGGAGGCTTTTCTATGTTACCAACAGGTGAGAAGGATTCTAAGACTGCGATACAGATTATCTTATACACAATCTGGTTAATCATTGCATCTGTATTCCCAGTATTTGGAGTTACAGGTAGATTATACCTTACGCCGATCTCAGCAGTACTAGTGTTATTAGCAGGCTTATGGATGTTATGGGCAGGAATAAAACTATATAAGAAAAGAACAGATAAGGCAGCACGTTCACTGATGTTAGTGAGTGTGACATATATTTCGTTAATACAGATAATCTATATACTTGATAAAATTTTAAGATAACAATAAATGGATATAACAGCTCAAGAACAATACGAAAGAAAAGGGAAGGCGTTAAAAGTAATGATGCTTTTCGGTATAGGTAGTATAATGATGGTCTTCGCTGGTCTAACGAGTGCTTATGTAGTAAGTAAGTCACGTCCAGACTGGTTAGCAGAGTTTCAATTGCCAAATTCTTTTTTATATAGTACCTTAGCCATTGCGATAAGTAGCGTTACTATGCACTTAGCATATAAGGCTATAAAACAAAATGATCGCAATAAAACGACTACTTATCTAGTTTCTACTTTGATATTAGGATTGTTATTCGTTTTTTTGCAGTTCAAAGGCTTTAATGAGGTAATATCTATGGGATATTTCTTCACTGGAAGTGAGAGTACGATTACTACATCATTTTTATATGTGATCGTGATTGTGCACATTGTTCACTTAGCTGGAGGGGTTTTATCACTATTGTATGTAATTTATAATCATTTTAAACAAAAGTATAATTCACAGCAATATATTGGAATTGAATTGTGTGCATGGTTTTGGCACTTTTTGGATTTATTGTGGATTTATTTGTTTTTATTTTTTACATTCTTTAAATAAAAAAAATAAACTAAATTTGAAAACTTTATAACTAACAACATTTTATGGGAGCGACAGTTACTACAGCAGCTACTAAAGAAACTACTTGGGGTGGAGGAAATGAGCCTCTTAAAGTAAGCTATGGTAAAATGATGATGTGGTATTTCATATTATCAGATTCATTAACTTTTTGTGGATTCCTTGTAGGATACGGGTTTACTCGTTACAAATTCATGGATACTTGGCCGATTGCGGACGAAGTATTTAATCACTTTCCATTTTTGCACGGTGTAGATGCGCCGATGTTCTATGTGGCATTGATGACTTTTATTTTAATTTTCTCTTCAGTTACTATGGTATTAGCTGTAGATGCTGGACATCAAATGAAAAAGAATAAAGTAGCAGTGTACATGTTCTTAACGATCATAGGAGGATTAGTATTCTTAGGATCACAAGCATGGGAGTGGAAAAACTTTATTAACGGAACTTACGGAGCAGTAGAGACTCGTGGAGGATCTATCTTACAGTTCGTAGGAGAAGATGGTAAGCAGATAGCATTAGGAGATTTTGCAAAAGTAGATCCAAACAGAGATGAAGCTACTTTGACAAGAGCTAAAGCTACTTGGTTTGTAAAAGGAGCTAACGCACCTACATATTCTTTAGCTGAAGTAAAAGCAGGTTTTGAAGCTAATCCTAATGTAAGAATTAGAACTCAATTAACTACAGATGCTAAGCACAAAGAAATTTTAACTAGAGAGCAATCAGTTAAACGTTTAGAAGATGCTGTATTAGTAGTAGAAGGAGCGAACTTAATCCGCAATGAGTACGGACATAAAGTATTTGCTGATTTCTTCTTCTTTATTACTGGATTCCACGGATTCCACGTATTTACAGGGATTTTAATTAATGTAGTAATATTCTTCAACGTACTATTAGGAACTTACCAAAGAAGAGGTTCTTACGAAATGGTTGAAAAAGGAGGATTGTACTGGCACTTTGTGGATTTAGTATGGGTGTTCGTATTTACATTCTTCTATTTAGTTTAATTTTTAAAATAAAGTAAAATGGCAGCAGAAGGAGCACATCATTCAAATACAAAGAGAATATGGACAGTATTCGTAATCATGTCTATCGTTACTCTAGTAGAGGTTATTTTAGGTATTATTAAACCAGATTCTCTACACCACGTACATATTTTTGGATTAAGTTTATTAAACTACATCTTCATTATCTTAACGATTGTTAAGGCATACTACATTATGTGGGCATTTATGCACTTAGAGCAAGAGAAATCTGCATTCAGATGGTCTGTAGCAGGAGTTCTTACATTCTTATGTGTGTATTTAATCACTTTAGTGTTGATCGAGGGGAATTACATCTTTGATGTATTCCAGAACTCACCATATAAGTGGATATTTTAATAACATATTATTATATATTTTAAAGGCGGTTTATTGACCGCCTTTTTTTATTTTTGTTAGTTAGTCAACATTGTGTAAAAATGAAAAAATATTTAATTCTAACGTTGCTGTTTGTGATGCCTATCTGTGCATACTTATTCTTTGCAACAGGTGTTAATCAATTTAAGCGTTTGCCTATAATTACTGAAGGTGTTCAGGATTTTCCGAAAGGAACGTCGTCCTTGAATAAGATGCCTTCTTTAGACGGTAAGATTACAGTTCTAGGTTTTCCTGGAGCGCACTTATTCCGAGATCGTGGTGATGCTTTTAATTTAAATCAAAAGATATATAAACGATATAAAGATTTTGAAGATTTTCAATTAGTGATGGTTCTTCCTTATGGAAGTGAAGAGGCAGCTCAGAAAGTAGTAGATGAGTTGAGTCCAATCTCAGATATGTCTAATTGGAATTATTTATTCTTAAAGCCAGAAGAGATACAAGAGTTCTTTAATTCATTAGGGTTAGTTGGTAAGTTAGATAGTGATCTAGCGAGTAGCAATGTGTATCTAGTGGATAAAGATAGAAATGTACGTGGGCGTAAAGGAGAGAATAAAATAGGGAATTATGAATACAAGGAGGGTTACTCAACGATATCAGCAGCAGAGTTAAATAATGATATGATGGATGATGTAAAAGTACTTTTAGCTGAGTATCGACTAGCTTTAAAAAAATATAAACGAATTAATACAAACGAATAATATGAAAGACAAGTCGTATATCTGGATCTCACTTATTGTTTTAATATTTGGAATTTGGGCTGTGCCTAAGATTATTAAAAAGTTTGAGAAAGCTGATTTAGAGATTATAGGTACAGCACCTAAATTTGAATTAGTGGATCACAATAATAAAACGATTACCAATGATAACTATAAAGGGAAAGTATACTTAGTAGAATTCTTCTTTGCAAACTGTCCTACTATCTGTCCTATTATGAATGCGAATATGTTGAAAATACAAGATACATTCTATGGGAAGTTAGATTTTGGTATCGCTTCTATTACGATAGATCCTACCCGTGATACTGTAGAAGCTCTACATGCACATGCTGAAGGACTAGGTGTGAAGAACCCTTATTGGCACATGATGACTGGGGATGCTAAGTACATTTATGATTTGGCAAAAAAGTTTAATTTATACACTGGAGTTAATCCTGATGCACCAGGTGGTTTTGAACATTCAGGACTGTTTGCCTTAGTAGATAAAGAAGGGAATATTCGCTCTCGTAAAGATGAGCACGGTAATCCTGTAGTTTATTACGATGGGACAAGTGATGAAGGTGTAGCTTGGCTAAAAGAGGATATAAAAGCATTATTAGAAGAATAATATTATTAAAATGGAAAACAATATTGAAAAAAAGTACAATAAGTGGATATGGGTACTTTCTATCGTTATACCTGTGGTAGTAGCCATTCTATTTGGAGTTAATCTACAGAAACTAGGATATGATGTAAAACCATTATCATTTTTACCTCCAATCTATGCTAGTATTAATGGGCTTACAGCAGTATTATTAGTATGGGCAGTAATGGCTATTAAAAAAGGGAATAAGCAATTGCATGAGCGTTTAATCAAACTGTGTATTGCATGTTCGGTAGCGTTCTTAGCGATGTATGTGGCTTATCACATGACTTCGATAGAAACTAAGTTCGGTGGAGAAGGAATTATACGTCCTATCTATTTCTTTATTTTGATTACGCATATCTTATTGTCTATTATCATTATTCCTTTTGTATTATTCACATTTGTACGTGGTATATCAGGATCTTATGAGAGACATAAGAAGTTAGCTCGTATTACTTATCCTATGTGGTTGTACGTAGCTGTAACAGGAGTTATCGTTTACTTGATGATTTCGCCTTATTATATTAACTAATACAATTAAGTAATGATGAAAAAGTTAGTTTGGGGTATACTCTTTTCTGTGTTTTTCTTTTCAGGAGAAGCTTTTGCTCAGTGCGCGATGTGTCGTGCTACGTTAGAGACAGAAGACGGAGGAGTGAAAGCAGAGGCTGTTAATGACGGAATAGTTTATCTAATGATGTTTCCGTATTTGCTAGTTGCTTTTGCTATGTATTTTAGTTACAGAATATATAAAAACAAAAAAAGTACAAAATCATAACAGAAAACCGCTAATAGTAGCGGTTTTTTTTATTACTTTATACTTGAGTTATAAATATTTATAAATTTCTGATGAGTATATTGAGTATGATAAATCGCTACCTCCTAAAAGGAGCTTGTATAATGTTGTGTTTATATTGTTCTTTTGCTAAGGGACAAGAGCGTACTCTATGGTCATTAGAGAAGTGTATCGACTATGCAATAGAGAATAACATTCGTATTAAACAATATGAGTTAGATGAGCAGAGTGCTATGATTAATAAAGACATCGCTATAGGTAGCTTTATGCCTAATGTCAATCTAACAGGAAACCATTCGTGGACTATTGCAGATCAGCCAGATCAGTTAACAGGAGCTCTGGGAAGTAAAACTATTCAAGCTACTACAGTAGGGCTTGGGGTAAATGTGGACTTGTACAGTGGACTGAAGAAACAGAATATGCTTGTGAAAGCTCGTTTATCAGAGTTAGCTTCTCAATATAAGCTGCAAAAGATGAAGGAAGATATTGCGTTAAATGTGATTAATTCCTATTTGCAAATCTTGTTTAATAAAGAGTTGGTAAAGACTAATCAAACACAATTAGAATACGACAAGAGTCAACAAGAACGTACACAAGAGTTAGTAAACGAAGGTGTTGTACCTGCAGGTGATTTATTAGAAGCTAAAGCTACTGTAGCTATAGATACACAGCGCTTAATTATTTCACAGAATGAGTTAGTGATGGCTCGTCTAAACTTAGCTCAATTGCTTCAAATAAGGTCTTATGAGTCTTTTGATATCGTAGATACAGACTATGAAGTGTCAGAGTCGAGTATGCTTAGTTATAGCCCTCAGGATATTACGGATAGAGCTACTGAGGTATTGACAGATATTAAAACAGCAGAGACGAATGTGCTGATGGCAGAAAAGGATGTAAGTATAGCTAAGTCTGCTTATAGCCCTACTCTACAAGCATTTTATAATCTAGGTACAAATATTAATTACCAAGATCGATTAGTGGGGAATCGCCTATTAGAGTCTACTTCTGAAGTGGGGTATGTAGAAGGTTCTAATCAGCGTGTATTGAGACAGAATAGTATGGCTGTATACGGTGGACCTAATTCCTTTTTTAATCAATTTAGTGATAACTTTAATTCTAATTTTGGTTTAAGTCTAACGATACCTATTTTTAATGGATTCTCTACTCGAAATAATGTAAAGTTAAGAAAGCTTAGCCTTCAGCAGATAGAGAATGAAAGAGAGGTGATCGCATTGAATTTAGAACAGCTCGTATTTAAGGCCTATACAGATACAGAGAGTGCTTATCAGAAGTACGAGGCTAGTAATGCAAGTCTTGAAGCAAGAAAGTTGTCTCTAGAGTACTCAAAAGAGCGCTATTCTGTAGGCTTAATTAATATCTTTGAATTAAATCAAAATCAGACTTTATTTGTGACAGCACAGTCAGATTTATTAAAGTCTAAATATGAATACATTTTTAAAACCAAGATACTAGAGTACTATTTTGGTATTCCACTTTTTAAAAATTAGAGAGATGAAGAAAAAATACATCGCAATAGTTGGTATTGCTATAATCGCTACTCTAGTGATCAGTAAATTTGTCTTCGGTAAAGAGGAAGACCGCACTCAAGTAGAGATACTAGAATTAGAAAAAACTAATATCATCGAGACTGTATCAGGTACAGGAAAGATACAACCTGAAATAGAGATTAAAATATCTTCGGAAGTATCTGGAGAAATCATAAATTTGCCAATCAAAGAGGGACAGGTTGTTAATAAGGGAGATCTCTTGGTAGTGATTAATCCTGACTTATATACTTCTGCTATGGAGAGGGTAGAAGCGATGTTGGCTACAAGTAAAGCTGGATTATCACAAGCAGAAGCTCAGCTAAAAGAGGCTAAGTCTAATTATGATCGAAATAGTAGACTATATGATAAGGGGGTGATCTCGCGTTCTGAATGGGATCTTGTAGTACGAACATATGAGGTGGCTAAAGCAGCTCAGTCTTCGGCTTTCTATAACGTAGAGAGCTCTAAGGCTGCACTAGCAGAGTCTAGAGCAAATCTTCTTCGAACTACTATTTATGCGCCTGCTTATGGTACAATCTCTAGAGTGAATGTAGAGTTGGGAGAGCGAGTGTTAGGTACGCAGCAGATGGCAGGTACGGAGATATTAAGAGTAGCTAATCTTAGTGGTATGGAGGTAGAAGTAGATATTAATGAAAATGATATCGTAAAAGTGAAGTTAGGTGATGAGACAAGAATTAATGTAGATGCCTATCTAAAAAAAGAATTTAGAGGTGTAGTGACTAGTATCTCTAATTCTGCTTCTAATCAGACTGTATCTGCTGATCAGGTAACCACATTTAAAGTTAAGATTAAAATCTTAGCAGAATCATACGAAGACTTGGTAAAGAAGGATATAGAGAATTATTCTCCATTTAGGCCTGGTATGACAGCTGCAGTAGATATTATTACAGATGTAAAGAATGATATTTTTGCTGTACCTATTAGTGCTGTGGTCATGAAAACACCAACAGATACGATAGTAAATAAAACAGAAGGGAAGAAAATATTCGATAAAGAGCTTATGAGAGAAGCTGTATTCGTTAACGATGGAGGTACTGCTAAACTTAAGTTTGTAAAAACAGGAATAAAGGACGATACGAATATTCAGATTATAGAAGGGCTTAGTGCTAAGGATGTGATTATAACAGGACCATATTCGACTGTAAGTAGGATTCTTCAGCATGGAGCTAAAGTAGAAGTAGAAAGTAAAAAATAATAATGATAACGATTTTATCTATTGAGACAGCTACTAAGAACTGTTCTGTCTCATTATCAGTGAGTGGAGAGGTTATAGCATGTAAGGAAATAGCGGAAGAGAATTTCTCTCATGCTGAAAAATTGCATGTTTTTGTAGAAGAGATATTAAAAGAGAATAATAAGACTTTAAAAGATCTTTCGGCTATAGCAATTAGTCAAGGACCTGGATCATATACAGGCTTGCGCATTGGAGTATCTTCTGTGAAGGGATTGTGCTACGGACTGTCTATTCCTTTGATTGCTTTAGATACCTTAGAAATATTAGCAAGACAGGTAGAGGTGACAGAAGGGCTTATCGTACCAATGCTAGATGCTAGACGTATGGAAGTGTTCTCAGCAGTCTTTGATAAAGAGTATAATAAACGAAGTGAAATAGAAGCAATTGTTATTGATGAGAATGCTTTTAGTAGCTATAAGGGAACACTATTACATTTAATAGGTGATGGAGCGATGAAGTGTAAAGAAACATTAGGTACGGAAGGTTTTATGTACTATCCGGAGATAACGTATCCTTCAGCAAATGAAATGGGAGTGATGGCTTATGATAAGTATATAAAAGAAGAATTTGTAGATGTGGCTTACTTTGAGCCATTCTATCTTAAAGACTTTGTCCTAATTCAAAAGAAGAAATAAATAATACTAAATAAGGGCTAACAATCTATAAATTGTTAGCCCTTATTTATTGAATGATTATCTATTATAGCGCATCACTTATTTCTCTCGCCTTTAAGAGTACATAAGATGTGGCAACTGTAAAGTTATCATTCTCTACCCATATTTGTACGGTATATGTAATCTTAGTATCTAATAGCTCTTTGATTAATATTCGAGGTCTTGGTTGTGAAAGTACTTTGTCATAAGAGTCTAATTCCTCTTGTAGTTTTTCTATAAAGAGTGTTGTGTTTTTTAGTAGTGTTGTTTGCACTGCTATTTCGGCTCTTCTAAGGTTGTTCTGAGTGATGTTTTTGATTTTACCATTAGAGAGCACACCGTTTGGGATATACACTATATTGTTTTGATAGGTAAGTATCTGAGTAGAGAAGATGTGTATGGTAAGAACTTTACCTGTTTCTCCTTGCGCTTCTATAATATCCCCTATCCTAAATGGTTTAAACAATATAATTAATACACCTCCAGCGAAGTTACTTAAGGACCCTTGTAATGAAAGTCCAATGGCTAAACTCATCGCACCAATAATCGCTACGAAAGAACTAGTCTGTATCCCAAGCTTTGAGGCGATGATTACAAATAAGAGTATTCGCATGCCCCAAATTAATACATCTAGAATAAAGCTAGAAAAAGTAGGATCTATATTCTTTTTTAAGAATATTTTTTTTGCTAGTCTCTGTAAGAAACGAATGACCCATAATCCTATGCCTAAGATAATAAGTGAAGTCACTATCTCTGGTATATAGGTAATAATATCTTCAATATATCTAGATAATAAAGTATCTAATTTTTGCATATTCTATAAAATATAATTGTCTATCAGTGTATGATCTGTATCAGGTGCTAAACACGCTCTCTCTATACAAATATAATGTAAAGTCTCTTCTTTAGGAGTATATTTAGTAAGGTATGGGATAGCTGATGGCGAAGACACTGAAAGTACAGAAGCTCTAGTTAAGACTTTTTTTCTTGTATTAAGATTGTGTTGAAGTGCATTGGCACCTACCCATGTTAATTCTAGAGGTTGTTCTATATATAATTGCAGTAATAACCAATGTGAGTATGCTGAAGGATAATCGACATTAGAAAGTACAGTATTCATCATATTCGTTGCTAAATCGATATAATAGTCATTCTCATATAATAAACCTAGCTTGAATAAGTTTATGGCCATAATGGCGTTAGAAGAAGGAATGACATTATCTTCTGTTTCTATCGCTGGTGTGATAGTATCTTCTTGATTGTGCTTGCTAAAATAGAAGAACTTACTCTCGTGATCTAAGAAGTGGTCTAAAGAGTAGTCTATAAGATTTTTAGCTTCTGTGATGTATTGTTGTTCTTCCGTGTGTTCAAAAAGATAGATTAACCCTTGTATATAAAAGGCGTAATCATCTAAGAATGCTTCTATCTTGGCATTTCCATCTTTATATGTACGCAATAGTCCACGCTCTTCACACCATAGGTTATTATGGATGAACAGGTGCAATTGTTTAGCTTGCTCTAAATAAGCTATGTTTTGAGTAGCTGTGTACGCATCTAATAATCCTGTGATGTACATAGCATTCCACGATGTAAGTGTTTTATCATCTAAGCGAGGTTTAGGTCTATTGGCTCTATACTGTCTTAGAACTGTTTCCCATTGCTGCTTTTTACTTTCTAGGTCTTCAAGAGAGATGTTATTCTCGTTAGCGATATCTATTAATTCACGTGTTTGGATTAATACATATTGGTTGTTCTCCCAATGTCCAAAAGAATTGATATTAAATACAGTACTGAATAAAGGAAAATCTTGTTGGACTAATTCTTTTAATTCTTCTATGGTCCAAACATAGAAAGCACCTTCTTCTAGCTGGTTATGACTGTCTATGCTGTCTGCATCTAGTGCTGAATAATACCCTCCTTCACCATTAGCCCAATTGTTGGTAATAAAATTAATTGTCTTGTCAATAACTTCTTTGTAGAGATTATTGCGAGTGCGTTTATACCCATCAGCATATACAGATAACAGTTGTGCATTGTCATAAAGCATTTTTTCAAAGTGAGGAATATGCCATTTATAATCGACAGAATATCTCGAGAAGCCTCCTTCTACTGTATCAAATAGACCTCCCCATACCATTCTAGTCAACGTAAGGTCTATATAGTCTAATAAGTGTTGATCTTGGTGTAGTACACCTTTTTTTTGTAAGTATAATAAATTAGTAGGCATCATGAACTTAGGCGCTCGTGTGTATCCCCCATATTCCCAGTCAAAACTCTTTTTCCAATTCTCAAGTACAAGTTCAGTATTGAATCTAGATTCTTCTTGTGCTATAGGTGCTTGGCTAAGAATAGAAATCCCTTCTTGTAGTTGTGTTGCGAAATCTAGTACAGTACCACGTTTTTCTTTGTACAATTGATGTAACTGTGATAAGGAATCTATCCAATTTTGTCTTTTAAAATAAGTTCCTCCCCAAATTGGTCTACCGTCAGGTAAACAAACAACATTTAAAGGCCATCCTCCTTGTTTAGTCATGATCTGAATCGCTTTCATATAAAAGTTATCTAGATGAGGAAGCTCTTCACGATCGACTTTGATAGCGATAAAATGTTTGTTCATTAGATCCGCTACCTCTTGATTTTCAAAACTTTCTTTCTCCATAACATGACACCAGTGACAAGTCGAGTATCCTATGCTAATAACAAGAAGCTTATCTTCCTGCTCAGCTAGTGTTAAAGTTTCCTTATTCCATGCTTTCCAGTGAATAGGATTGTTTGCATGTTGTAATAAATAAGGGCTTGATTCTAAGTGTAATAAATTCATGATGAGATTTTGATATTGTTGTTGCTTAACAAAAGTAGTCAAATGTATTTTAACTATAAAAAGAAGCGATGGGATTAATAACGTTAAGTTAACATAGGAGTAAATAATTATAATCAATTTTGCAGCACACTTAATTTAAATATAATTTATAAAATGGAACAGATTTTTATTGTAATGCTTATAGCCCTTGGGGTATTAGCTATTATCGATTTAACTGTTGGAGTGAGTAATGATGCTGTGAACTTCCTGAATTCAGCTTTGGGTTCAAAAGCCGTTACTTTTAAGACAATTATGATTGTAGCTTCACTAGGTATTTTAGTAGGAGCCATATTCTCAGGTGGGATGATGGAGATAGCCCGAAGTGGTATATTCGTACCTAGTATGTTCTCCTTTAATGATGTGATGGTCATCTTCCTCGCGGTGATGATTACCGATGTACTACTTCTAGATGTGTTTAACTCTTTAGGGTTGCCAACATCTACTACAGTATCTATTGTTTTTGAATTATTAGGTTCTGCAGTGTGTCTTGCTGTAATCAAAATCGTAGCTAATAATGATAGCTGGTCTATGTTACCAGATTATATCAATACGGAGAAGGCCACCGAGATTGTAGTCAGTATATTGCTGTCAGTGATACTTTCATTTACGTTAGGTACTTTAGTACAATACGTTTCTAGATTAATCTTCACCTTCCAGGTGGAACAAAAGTTGAAATACTTCGGAGCGATATTCGGAGGGGTAGCCATTACTGCTATTACTTTCTTTATCTTGGTAAAAGGATTAAAAGGTGCAAGTTTTATTACAAAAGAAACTAGTAACTGGATTGGAGATAATCAGTTAACTATTATAGGAATTAGTTTAGTATTCTGGACTATATTCTCTCAATTACTGATGAGTATCTTTAAGTTAAATATACTTAGAGTAATCATCGTTATCGGAACATTTGCATTAGCATTAGCGTTCGCTGGTAATGACTTAGTGAACTTTATAGGTGTGCCTATTGCAGCTTTCCAATCATTTGAGTTCTTTATGGCATCAGGTCAGTCTCCAGATACTTATATGATGAATAAGTTAGCAGAAGAGAGTGTAGTCGCTCCTTTCTATTTCTTAGCCATCGCAGGTATTATCATGGTGTATACTTTATGGACATCTAAGAAAGCGAAGAATGTAATCGAGACAGAAATGAGCTTGGCAAGACAAGATACAGGAAGTACAGAGGAGAAATTCTCACCTAATATTCTGTCTAAGGTTATCGTTAGAGGTATGGTGTTAATCGGTATGGGAGTGAATTACTTCTTGCCAAAATCACTACAGCTTAAAATGGATAAGCGCTTTGAGATTCCTAAGAAACCAAAGAATAGAACTTTAAAGGATGAGCCAGCATTCGATATGGTGCGTGCTTCAGTGAACCTTATTGTAGCAAGTATTTTGATCTCTATAGGTACTTCTATGAAATTACCACTATCAACTACTTATGTGACTTTTATGGTGGCTATGGGTACGTCATTTGCGGATAGAGCATGGGATAGAGACTCAGCTGTGTATCGTGTAGCAGGGGTGTTTAATGTTATAGGTGGTTGGTTCGTAACTGCTATTGTAGCATTTATTGCTTCTTTTGTTATCGCATATGTATTAAAGGTAGGAGAGATCTACGCTCTAGTAGGGATGTTAATTCTAGTGGGAATTTTATTATACAGAAGTAATAAAATGTATAATAAGAAGACAAAAGAAAAAGCGGATAGTGAGGCGAGGTTAGATAGCGTTGATATTATGACTATTCAAGGAGTAGCTTCAGAAAGCTCTTCTCAAATAGCTAATGTGATTACAAGAGCGAATGAATTATATACTTCTGTAATAGATGGTGTAGCTCTACAAGAATTGACAGAATTAAAGAAAAGCAGAAAGCAGCTTAAGAAGCTAGAGAAAGAAGTGGATAACTTACGTGGTAATGTGTACTTCTTTATTAAAAATCTAGATGAAACTTCTGTAGAAGCAAGTAAATTCTATGTATTGACATTAGGGTATCTACAAGATATGATTAAGTCGATTAATTTTATTGCCCAGAATAGTTATACACATATTGACAATAACCATAAGAAACTGAAGTTTAATCAAATTAGAGATTTAAAACTAATTGATAAAAAACTTCAAATATTATTCGATAAAGTAATCGTATTATTTACAGAGGAGAAATTCTCTGAGATAGAAGAAATCCTACAGGAAAAAGACGACTTAATCGCTACTGTAGATAAGTTAATCCAAAAACAAATCATTCGTATACGTACGACAGAGACAAGTCCTAAAAATAGTAAGTTATACTTCTCTATTTTATTTGAGACTGATGATCTAATCAAGTCTACAATTGGATTGTTAGAATTGTTTCGAGATTTCGAAATTGACGTTAAGAGGAAGTCATTCAAAAGAATGAGCTAATCTATATTTAATTTAAGTGAAGAAATGAGGTTGTCTAGGCAACCTCATTTTGTTTTTAAGGTATTTAGGGGTGTAATGAAGTAGATTTATGATTTTCTATCTTCTACTCAGATAATAAGGCATAAAAAAAGGTAGCATTATAAATGCTACCTTTTTCTTTATATCTAGTTGTTTACTATCCGTTATAAGCTTCTACAATGATTTTCTCATCGTTAAGCATATGTCTTAGCATTCCTTCTATACCATTCTTTAAAGTGAATGTAGAAGAAGGACATCCGCTACATGCTCCTTGTAAAAGTACATGTACAATATTAGACTCTTGATCATATTTTTGGAAAGCGATATTACCACCATCAGCTTGTACAGCAGGTTTTACGTTTTCTTCAAGGATATTAATGATGCGTTGAGACTTTTCATCTAAAGAGTCAAAGTGTTCGTCAGCTGCCGCTTCAATTGCTTTAACATCATGAATTAGAGATTCGTCTACTGCTAGATTACCATTTTCTAAGAACTCTTTGATAAAGGCACGAGTAACTTGTACTAATTGATCCCATTCGAAAGAGTCGTATTTAGAAATAGAAACATAGTTCTCATCAATGAATACTTCTTTAACGAAAGATTGTTTAAAAAGCTCTTTAGCAAGAGGAGAAGCACTAGCTTCATCTATATTTTTAAACTCTACACCTTTTTTTGTTAATAATTTATTAGCAACGAATTTAATTACTGAAGGATTTGGAGTTGATTCAGCGTAAATAGTAATTGGTTGCTTTTTTATTTCTTTTTTAGAATCTATTAAGATTTTCTTACCTTTAGCCAAGAATAGTTCTATCTGATCTGCAACGGTTTCTTTTACGTCATCCCATTCGACAATTGAAAATTTTTCGATGGCGATAAAATTATTTGAGATATAAACCGTTTTAACAAAAGGAAGATAGAATAATTCCTTCGCTAAAGGTGATTCTGCAGTCTCATCAATATTTTTGAACTCGTGGTTTTCGCCCTTAGCTATAAAATCTGGTAAAACAAATTTTATAATTGTTGGGTTTGACGTATTTTGAATTTGTATTTTTGACATGTTAATTTAGTTTTTTTCAAAATTAGCAAAGAAAAATGCTAAGCGTCACGAAGATAAGATTTTTAAACAATTAATTAACATTAGTAAGCACTAACAATTTAATATAGCGATAAAATGGGCAAAAGAATGTGGCTTTCATTATTTGTACTTTCAGGAGTTCTGTCAGTAGGAGCTGTAGCTGGAGGTATAAACCCTTTTGAATATCTAGGTAATAGAGAGATAGTTGAGGTATATAATGACCAAGATGAGCCAAAACCTGAGGTGAAAGTTGGGAAACCTCATGATATAGAACAGGCTCTTCCAAAGAATAGCGCATCAGGGAATTTTAGAGTATTCTTAGGTGAGGCAATAAAAAACAAAACAACTGGATTAGTTGTAGATGCTGAAGGAAATGCTATTGTTCCTGAAGGATATATCTATAGTTTTCACAATACTCAAGATGAAGCTAATCGCAATACTAATAAGCAAAAAGAAATTCTTTATGTAGATAAGTTTAATCCTTCTACAGCACCATTGACTAGGTTTCTTAGAGTGCAATCTGTAGTAGATGCTACTAAAGTAACAGTTAGCCCTTTTTTAATTAAAGTGAAACCAGAAGAAGGAGTTACATTAAATGATAGGGTTACAGGACGTCCTGATCAGTATCAAAATGCAGGTGAAAATGGTAATGCAACTTTTAAACTAAAAGAGGATAAAAACCAGTTGTATTATGGTAATTCTAATACAGAACTTTTCAAAGTAGATGGTGCTAGTAGAACTAAGTTAACAGATGCTGAGATTGATGAGTTTACAACCAATAAGAATCAATTAATCGAAGCTAAGATAGTACTAGACGGAGAAACAGCTACTCGTCAGTTCACACTTTATGTAGAGAAGCTAAAGGTGAGTGGCGTTAACCCAGTATTAGAATCTGTAGAGACAAGAAAAGATGATACAAATAGATATGGTAATTACGACTTGAAAAAGACAATACCTGCTTTATTAGCTGCTGGAGAAAATCCAGATTATTATACGATTACTTTTCACAAGACTGCTTATGATGCTCAGAAAAATGAGAATCCAATAGATATCTCTAAGCCTTATGAAGGAGCACATGGGACAGATGCTACTACACGTATTTCTTATAAGTTAGCTAAATCAGCTAGTCCTATTGTTTCAACAAGTCAGAAAGTAGTGTTTAAAGTGATTGATAAACCAATTATTCCAGCTCTTCAGAATGTTTCTTATTGTGATAGTAAGATTGCTTCATACAGTTTGACTATAGATGGGCAAACTAAAGTGATAGCTGATGGACGTACTATAGCTACAGATGAAGAACAAGCAGCAGAAGGATTTGACCCTAAGGGGAAATATTCTATAGGATATTTTAATTCAGAGGAAGATGCAATTGCGAATACAAATAAGATAGTAGGAGTAGAGATAACAGTGAAGTTAAATGAAGCACGTAAGATATGGACTCGTTTAACGAATCTAGAAGACAAGAATTTTAATACTGCATTTTTCTATGCATCTTTAGGATACGATAATTTAGAGACAGCAAATGTATCAACTCAAGTTTTTCCTTACTGTCAAGTAGAAAATATTAGTGGGGAATCTACTATCAATCTTAGAAAAGATGAGAATACAGTGATGGGAAAAAGTTCTTTTGTAAATACACCTGATTTAAATCCTACTGATAAAATAACAACTGTTTATTACGAAAATGAAGATGATGCAAAAGCTGATGCAAACCGTATGCCTGAGAGTAAAGTAACGGCTTACCCTATTAAGATGGGGGAAGTAAAAGGACCAATCTATACTAGAGTGATCATGACAGAAGGTTTCGATTGTAAGGCTGATAATTACTCTTCTTTTAAAGTTTCTCTTGGGGTAGAATTAGCTATAGATTATTTTCCTAAAGAAAGTACTCAACAATTATGTATTAATACAGAGACGAATGAAATAGCTCCTGTGGTGCTAAGTGTGGAGAATAAAGATGTAAAAGGTAGACCTATCGTTATAACATGGCAATATGAAGTAAGTCGAGAGAATGGTTGGATAATATACAAGACAGTACCTGGAAGTGGGAACCAAACATCTATTCAGATAGATAAGCCAGGTAATTATAGAGCATTAGCTAGCTATGCTACCTCTCCTTATCCAGGGGTACAATCTTGTCCAGCAGAGACTATGGTATGGACAGTAAAAGCGCCACCAGTAGCTGTAGTGGAAGGAGTAGATGCAACAGGAATGTTAAACAGTATGGAGATAGATGAAAAAGGAGAAACGATGGTACGCTTAGGTGTATTGGATGGAGGAACAAGTCCTATTACAGATGGTTATGATTTTGCTATTGACAATAGTGCATTTCAGCCTTCAAGTCAGTTTTATAATATACCAATCGGAGAACATATTGCTTATGCAAGAAATAGAATAACAGGATGTTCTACATCAGTTAAATTCTCAGTGTTTGGTTATCCTAAGTATTTTACTCCTAATGGAGATGGATATAATGATACATGGAATATACCAGGTCTAAAAGGACACAATGAGGCGCGTATTTATATCTATGATCGTTCTGGTAGATTATTAAAACAGTTAAGTCCACATACAGAAGGATGGGATGGAACATGGAATGGAAAACCGATGCCGTCTACAGATTATTGGTTCACTGTGGAGTTTGTGAATGATTTTAAAGCTCCGAATGATATGAATGGACGTAAGGTAAGTTATAAAGGACACTTTTCTTTAAAAAGATAATTAAGTTATGAATATAATAAAGAAGCGCTATTTAGCTATAGCATTATTGATTTCTCAAATTGGTTTTGCACAAGAAGGACTAACGGTAAATTCTGAATATTTAGCAGATAACTATTATCTTTTACATCCTGCTATGGCAGGTATTAAGAATAGTACGAATGTTAGATTGACTGTAAGACAACAGTGGAGTGGTGTAGATGATGCTCCTCGTCTTATGACGATGAATGCAAGTACTCGTCTAACTGATCAATCAGCTATCGGAATTATCGGATTTAATGATAAGAATGGTTATCACTCTCAGACTGGTTTTAAAGCGACGTATGCTCACCATATTACCTTTAGTGAATCACGTTATGATTTAAACCAATTGTCATTTGGATTGAGTGCGGGTTTTGCTCAGACGAAGTTAGATGAAAGTGAGTTTGGAGGATTTGATCCTAATGTAGCAGGAGGACTAGAATTAAAAGATTCTTATTTTTCAGTTGATTTTGGTGCTGCTTATCACTATCAAAATTTCTTCTCTATGTTTACAGTGAAGAATGCAGTAACAAGTTCTAGTAAATTATACTCGGATACAGAGAGCAATAACTTTAGAAAATATATTTTAGGTGCAGGGTATGCATTTGGAAATACGAGATATGGAACAGGTTGGATTTATGAACCATCTATATTAGCTCAGTATACTGAAGAACGCGAGGACTTCGCTCTAGATGTTAATATGAAGGTTTATAGACAGTTTGATTTTGGTAAGATTTGGGCTGGTGCGTCTTTTAGATCTAATTTTAATGGGACAGACTATTTTGAGAATGGAAAATCTAAAACACAACGCTATCAGTATATTTCTCCAATGTTAGGAGGAAACTATAAGAATGTTAGTTTCGCATACTCTTATACTAAGTTGATGGGAGATCTTACTTTCGGTGATGGTGCTTTCCATCAGTTTACAGTAGGATTTAATATATTTCCGAAACGTACGAGTTTAGAGTGTAATTGTCCGACAGCAAAAGATTAAATAATAAAAAAATCCCGATATTTATCGGGATTTTTTATTGCTATATATTATGATTATAAAAGAAATAAGAGGAAAATATCCTCAAATACCTGAGGACTGCTACGTGGCAGAGAATGCAACTATAGTAGGTGACGTTACATTCGGAGAGAAGTGTAGTGTATGGTTTAATGCTGTTATTCGCGGTGATGTGAACTCTATTACGATAGGAGATAAGGTGAACATACAAGATGGAGCTATCGTGCATTGTACCTATTTAAAGCACCCAACTGTGATTGGTAATAATGTTTCTATAGGGCATAATGCCATGGTACATGGATGTACGATACATGATAATGTGTTAATCGGTATGGGAGCTATTGTAATGGATAATTGTGTCGTACACAGCAATACAATAATTGCAGCTGGTGCTGTTGTCACTCAGAATACGGTAGTAGAGGCAGGTTCTATATATGCTGGTATGCCAGCTAAAAAGGTAAAAGATATAAGTGCATCAGACTTTGGAGGTGAGGTAGAGCGTATAGCAGATAATTATGTGATGTATTCTAGCTGGTATAAATGATTAATTAAGAATTTTGTACAATTAATATGCAAGCTGGAGGTACCATAAATAACGTTGGGAGTATAAGTACGAGAAGTAGTTTTTTTAAACAAAAT
This sequence comes from Myroides odoratimimus, assembly GCF_038039805.1. GTDB lineage: Bacteria > Bacteroidota > Bacteroidia > Flavobacteriales > Flavobacteriaceae > Flavobacterium > Flavobacterium odoratimimum_B. Next base: position 20,945 of record NZ_JBBPHK010000006.1, on the reverse strand, counting down.
AAGTAGTATATTGCAGTGTATTAACTAAATAGTACTGTTTATGAAAAGTGAATATTCTAGATTTGAAATTTTTTGTTATCTATTTTGTGCGCTAACGATATTTACTTTCTTTGTCTATCATGTGTCTTATTCAATAGGTAAATTTGTAGCGTTTGATTTATAAATAATATACTCTAAGTCTACAAAAAAACATTATTGAGGATAAGTCAATACGGCATACATTGTAATGAAGAACCAATGTTTTTTAGAACTACATTTTATATATTAATAAAGGTCTAATACTTCATATGTATTAGACCTTTATTATAAATGATATTTTTGTGTTTATCCTAGGAACTCTTTAACGATATCGAAGAACATTTGTGGGTTCTCTGCATGTAACCAATGTCCGGTATTTGGAATCGTTTTGATAATTGCATTAGGGAAGTGTTCTTGGATAAGAACTTCATCTTTTTCTTGTATGTACTTAGAGTTTCCTCCTCTAATGAATAGCGTATTTCCTGTGTATTCAGCACCTTCTTCTACGCCTTCACCTACTACATCTTCATTTTGATTAAAAGCATTGAGATTGAATCTGAAACCTAGTTGTCCTGGTTCTACCCAGTATAAACTTTTTAATAAGAAAAGTCGTGTGCCGATTTCGGGAATATGAGAAGCGATGATTTCTTCTACTTCTTTTCGACTTGGTTTAGTAGAAAAGTCTACAGCGTTAAGCGCTGCTAATATATCCTGATGATGTGGGGCGTAGCTGCGCGGTGAAATATCTGCTACAATTAGTTTTTCTACTTTAGCTGGGTAACGAGTGGCTAACTTCATCGCTACTTTTCCTCCCATAGAGTGTCCTAATATGATAGCATCACATATAGCGTGATGATCCATATAACGAACTATATCCTCAACCATAAAGTCATAAGACCAATCGTTAGAATGAAAACTGCGACCATGATTTCTAAGATCTAATAGGTGTACTTCGTAACCTATTTCAGCCATTTGTTTACCAAAAGTATTCCAGTTGTCAGACATTCCCATGTAACCGTGCATGACAATTAAAGGGATACCTTCGCCTTCTATTTTAGAGTATAATATATCTGCCATTATTGTAATTTTCTGATATACATATTCACTACATTCTCTAATCCTAAGTAAAGAGATTCTGAAATTAAAGCATGACCAATAGAAACCTCTAGTAGGTTCGGAATATTGTTCTTAAAGAACTCAATATTCTCAAGACTTAAATCGTGCCCTGCATTAATTCCTAATCCAAGTTGGTTCGCTAATTCAGCAGCTTTAGTATAAGGTATTATAGCGTTTTCATTTCCTTTAGCATATTCAGCAGCAAAGTTTTCAGTATATAACTCAATGCGATCAGCACCTACAGTTTTAGCACCTTCTACCATTTCTAATACTGGATCTACGAAAATAGAAGTACGGATATTGCGAGATTTACATTCTTGAATTACTTCTTGTAAAAATGCTTTGTGCTTAATAGTATCCCATCCCGCATTAGAAGTAAGTGCGTCTACAGCATCAGGAACTAATGTTACTTGGGTAGGTTTGCATTCATATACTAAGTTTAAGAAGTTATCCATAGGGTTACCTTCTATATTATATTCAGTGTAGACTACGTCTACTAAATCACGTGCATCTTGATAACGAATATGTCTTTCGTCAGGTCTAGGGTGTATAGTTACTCCCTGAGCTCCGAATTTTTGTACATCTTTGGCTACTTGCAATAAATTAGGAACATCTCCTCCTCTTGAGTTTCTTAGAGTAGCAATTTTGTTGATATTAACAGATAGCTTAGTCATAAAATTAAGTTTTAAAGACAAAAATACAAACTATAATTAACGTCTATTGTTTTATTTTTGATTATTTTGCACTTCTAAATAATAACCTTGAATTATGTTATCTCCTGACTTCTTTCTACTAACAGATTATCCTATCTGTAAATTGAATACGCTTATTAAAGATATTCTGCCTTATCTAGAAAAAAGTAACTATTCTCATCTTCCTGTGGTGAATAAAGATGATATCTGGATTGGTAATATCAATACAGAGGATATTTATACAGCTGATATCGATAGCACTATTCAGGATGTTATGTATGATTTAGATAAGTTCTATCTTTTAGAATCTTCTAATTTGAATCCTTTTGATTTTTTTGATTTGTTTAGTCAGTGTGATACGAATACAATTCCGCTATTAGATGAAGAGGGAAAAATAAAAGGAATATATTCTAAAGAATATTTGTTAAATGAATGGAGTAAAACAATGTTTTTTGATGAAAAGGGCACTACTTTTGTCATCGAAAAAGGACATTTAGATTATAGCTTCTCAGAAATAACACAAATAGTAGAAGGTAATAATGCTAAAATGATAGGTCTATTACTATTGTCTAATAATAATCATAATACTCAACTATTAGTTAAAACTAATAGTATCAATACAAAGGTTATTCTAGATGACCTAAGACGTTATGGTTATGAGATAGTTAGTACACTTTCAGAAGATACGCATATTAATGATCTAAAGGAAAGAACAGAATACCTTAATAAATATCTAAACATATAATATGAAGTTTGCGATTTATGGACAGACTGCCAAACCTATAGTACAAAATATAGTACGTAGGTTATTTAACTTATTTCAAAAATACGAGAACACAGAAGTAGTGTTTGAAGAAAAGTTTTACAGTCTATTGAATGAACAAGATATTCTTGATAAAGAATACCAAACGTTTGGAACGAATAATCCATTGACTAGTGAAGTGGATTTTTTTATTAGCGTGGGAGGTGATGGAACAATGTTGCGTGCCGCTAATTTTATTAAAAACACGAATATCCCAATTGTGGGAATTAATGCAGGAAGATTAGGTTTTTTAGCTAATGTACAACACGATAATTTAGAGGAGCATATTCCTTTATTGTTTGAAAGTAAGTTTAAGAGGTCAAAAAGATCTTTGTTGAGCTTAAATTGTTTACCTGAAGAAAATAATGCTTTTGATATTCAGTATGCCTTAAACGAGGTGACTGTATCAAGGAAGAATACAACTTCCATGATTACAGTAGAAACTTATTTAGATGATGAGTTTTTAGCTACTTATTGGGCAGATGGGTTGATTATATCTACTCCTTCAGGATCTACAGGATACTCTCTAAGCTGTGGTGGGCCAATAATAGAACCTGAAACAGGTTGTTTTGTATTAACTCCATTGGCACCACATAATTTAAATGTGAGACCGTTGGTTATCCGAGATAATTTAACAATTAAGTTAAAAGTAAGTTCTAGAGAGAAGCAGTTCTTAGTGTCACTTGATACAACTACAAAAGCTGTGGATAATGATACAGAATTAATTATTACTAAAGCTCCCTTTACGGTAGATTTAGTAGAGTTCCCTACTCAGAGCTTTATTAAGACATTGAGAAATAAATTACTGTGGGGAGAGGATAAGAGAAATTAAAAAAGTCAATAAACTATATACTTTTTAAGGGTTTTCTACGTTTAGAACAAAATAGCTTAACCTCATTTGGTCAATCCATGAGAAAAAATTAGATTTTGAAAGGTCTATATTACTATATTTGTAAATTATTTTAACAGAATGAATAAAATTCTTATATCTCTATTACTGATACTTACAACAGTTATAGCTAAAGCTCAGATTCACGAATTCGGTGTAGGGCTTGGGGGTTCTAATTATGTAGGAGATATTGGTTCTACTCAATATATAGCACCAAAGGATATGGGGTATAATGTGTTTTATCGTTGGAATAGAAGTCCTAGGCACTCGTTTAGAATTAGTTATTCGCACCATAAAATAGGAGGTGATGATGCTAAGTCTGATATGGGAAGCCGAAAAGAAAGAGGATATAGTTTTACTAATACTATTCAACAATTGTCAGTTGGAATTGAATTCAATTTTTTTGAATTTGATTTACATCAGGAAAATTTTGGTTTTACACCTTATCTTTTTGTTGGAGTATCAGGTATAAGATATAATGATATTTACTTTAGACCCAGCACCCCTATTGAAGGGTTTGAGTCAACAAGTGTGGATTTAGTAAAAGGAGAAAAGAAAAATTCAATGGCTATACCTTTTGCAGGTGGGTTAAAATTAAGACTTACTCCTAAGATAAATCTGAATGCTGAAGTAGCTGCACATTATACTTTCACTAATAATTTAGATGGAAGTAGTCCTACAGACGCAAATAAAAAGTCTTATGGCTTTGGTAAAAACGGAAATGATTGGTTTTTTTACTCAGGTATATCGATAAGTTATACTTTTGGAAATAACCCATGTTATTGTGCAGATTAAATGAATTTGAAAGAACAGATTAACACAGACAATTTACCTAATCACTTAGCCATCATTATGGATGGTAACGGTAGATGGGCAAAACAAAAAGGATTTCTAAGAACGCTAGGCCATGAGAATGGTGTTAAGTCCGTGCGTACTACTATTAGCACATGCGTTAAGTTAGGAATTAAGCATTTAACTTTATATGCATTTTCTACTGAGAATTGGAATCGTCCCAAATTGGAAGTAGAGATGTTAATGAAATTATTAGTGAAGTCACTAAAAAAGGAACTCCCTACTTTTACAAAGAATAATATTAAACTTAATGCTATAGGTGATTTATCTTTATTACCAGAGAAAGTACAAGCTCAATTAAGAGATGTATTAGAACAGACTAAAGACAATACTCAAATGACTTTAACATTGGCATTGAGCTATGGTTCTAGAGCTGAACTAATAAAAGCTGTAAAAGAAATTTCATTTAAAGTTAAAAATAACTTAATTTCGGAGGCTGATATAGATGAATCAGTTATAAATAATCATCTTTACACGAGTGATCTACCTGATGTTGACCTATTAGTTAGAACAAGTGGAGAGCAACGAATAAGTAACTTTTTGTTATGGCAAATCGCTTATTCTGAGCTTTATTTTACAGAGGTACTTTGGCCGGATTTTACGGAAGAGGAACTCTATAAAGCCCTTCTTACTTATCAAAATAGAGAAAGAAGGTTTGGAAAAACAAGTGAACAAATAAAATAAAAAACGAATCTAATGTTTCAAAAAGGTACATCTCTTTTTGCACTGTTTATTGCTGGTTTAGTATACTCTCATGTGCATGCACAGGACAGTATAAAAGTCCCTTCTTTCGAAGCTCCTAAAATCTATACTTTAGGAAATATAACAGTGACAGGAAAATATAGCTTAAACCCACAAACGATAGTTACTTTTACAGGGCTTTCTAAAGGCCAAAAAATAGCTGTGCCTGGAGAAGAGCTTTCGCATGCTCTTACAAAGTTATGGAAGGTTGGTTCATTTACTGATATTAACTTCTACGAAACATCTGTTGTAAATGACACTATTAATTTAGAACTTACTTTAAATGAATTACCTCGTTTAAAAAGTGTAAAGATTAAAGGTTTTAAAAAGGCAAAGTCTGAAGCTCTTATTAAAGAAGCTAAACTGAACAGAGGTAAAATTGTTAATGACAACTTTCTATCTACTACTAAGTATTTCTTATTAAATAAGTATAAGAAGGATGGTTACTACAATACAAAGGTAACTTTAAATACTATTCCAGCTGATTCGACAGGCCGAACAGTAGAACTATTAGTTGGAATAGATAAAGGGAAAAAAGTTCGTATAGAAGAGATAGCTTTTAGTGGTAATACACAGTTAAGCGATAAGAAATTGAAAAAAGCAATGAAGGAGACTAAGCAACGTAGTCCTTTTAATCCTTTGCGTATTTTCAAGCCTTCTAAGTTTATCAAAGCTAAATATGAAGAGGATTTAGATAAACTTGTTAGTAAATATAAAGAGAATGGTTATAGAGATGCTCGTATAATTGCTGATACAACAAGCTATAATCCTGAAACAAATAGAATCAGTATAAATATTGATGTTACTGAAGGTAATAAATATTACTTCGGAGACATTCGTTTTATTGGTAACACCGTTTATACTAATAGTCAACTAAAGCAAGTATTAGGTATTGAGAAAGGTGATGTTTATAATGGAGTCTTGCTTGATAAACGTATAGATGATAAAACTGATCCCGATGGATATTATATATCAAATGTGTATCAGAATAATGGATATTTATTCTCTAACGTTAACCCAGTTGAGGTTAGAACTGCAAATGATACAATCGATTTCGAGGTAAGAATTGTGGAAGGACCTATCGCAAGGTTTAATAATATTACTGTTTCTGGTAATGATAACACACACGATCACGTAGTTCATAGAGATATAAGAACTCGTCCAGGTGAGATATGGAGTAAATCGTTAGTGATGGAAACAATTCGTAGACTTGGAGGGTTAAATATTTTTGATGCACAAGCAATTATTCCAGATGTAAAAAATGCTGATCCAAATTCTGGAACAGTTGATATCGACTGGCAAGTAACTGAAAAAGGATCGAGTCAGGTTGAATTACAAGGAGGATACGGTGGTGGAGGATTCATCGGTACATTAGGACTGTCGTTTAATAACTTTTCATTGAGAAATATATTTAATAAGAAGTCTTATAAACCATTCCCAATGGGAGACGGACAGTCTTTATCACTACGTCTACAAGGAAGTACTTACTATCAAACATATAGTATAAGTTTCTCTGAGCCATGGTTTGGAGGGCGTAAACCTATTAACTTCTTTGGTACAGTAGCGTACAGTACACAGAATCTTTATGATTATGTAAATCGTCGTACAGATAGAAGTAGAGGATTTGATATTACAACATTACAATTTGGTATAGCTAAACAATTAAGTGTGCCAGATGATAACTTTGTATTATCTCATACTTTGAGTTTCCAATATTATAATATGAAAAATTATAATACAGGATTATTTACATTCGGAGATGGAGATTCTCGTAACTTAGCTTATCAGATTGAATTAAGACGTGATAATCGTGGTAATGACCCGATTTTCCCAACGTTTGGTTCTTTCTTTAGTGTAAGTGGTAAGTTTACTGCTCCATATTCGTTGTTTAACAATGTAGATTATAAAAACCTTGGTGATCAGCAAGAATATAAATTAAGAGCAAAAGCAGGTGCAATAGATCCAGTAACTGGAGCGACTATCCCTGTAGGAACTTATTTAGATTCTAGCTATAGACCAGTTAATAATTGGGAAGATGCTACAGCAGATGTAGCTAAAGTGGATCAAAAGAAATTTAATTGGTTAGAATACTACAAATTAAAATTCAAAGGAGATTGGTATACAACTATCTATGATAAATTAGTAGTTCGTGCACTTGGAGAGTTTGGATATATGGGAGCTTACAACAATAATAGAGGTGTTGTTCCATTTGAAAGGTTCTATGTAGGAGGTGATGGATTAGCGAATTATTCATTAGATGGTCGTGAGGTAATTCAGTTAAGAGGATACCAAAATCAGACATTAACACCATATAATGATAGAGGAGAACAAATCGGAGGTACTATTTATAATAAATTTTCGTTAGAATTACGTTACCCTATTACATTAAAGCCAAGTGCATCAGTTTATGTGTTGACTTTCGCAGAAGCAGGGAACTCATTTGCATCATTTAAAGACTATAGTCCGTTTGAATTAAAACGTTCTGCTGGTTTTGGTGTTCGTGTGTTTATGCCGATGTTTGGATTGTTAGGTATTGACTTTGGATATGGATTCGATTCTGTGCCAGGTACTACTCAGAAGAGTGGATTTCAAACACACTTTATTCTTGGGCAATCGTTTTAATGTACTAGTTACATCATAAACTTGATTTAGAATGAAAACGTATTTAACTTTATTATTTAGTATTTTTGGATTAGTATCAGTAGTGGCTCAAGGTGGTAGTGCTCGTGTAGCCTACATTGATATGGAGTACATCTTAAGTCAGACACCAGAGTATCTACAGGCTACTAGTCAATTAGATGAAAGAGCAAATACGTGGAAAGGAGATGTTGATAAAAAGAAGGCTGAGATTAAAAAATTAAAAAATAATCTAGCAGCTGAACGAATTTTATTAACCAGAGAGTTGATAGAAGAGAAAGAAGAAGAAATCGCTATATTAGAGGATGAGCTTTTTCAATATCAACAAAAGAGATTTGGTACGTCAGGTGATTTGATTACACAAAAAATCATGTTAGCTAAACCAATACAAGATCAGGTTTTTGCTGTAGTGGAAGATATTGCAGAGGCTCGTAAATTTGATTACGTTCTAGATAAAAATTCTGAGGCTACTATGGTAATTGCTACAAAAAAACACGATATTAGCGACTTAGTTTTACGTAGACTTGCTACAGCTCGTAGAAAGCAAGGAATGACTAAGTCGGAAGCACAAGCAGTAGAAGAAGAAGAGCAGAAAGAGGATGCAATGTCTCTAAGACAGAGTAGACGTGAAGAGCAACAGAGACGCAAGGAAGAAGCTGAGCGCATCATGCGAATTGAGGAAAAGAAGAGAAAAGAAGAGCTAGCAAACGATGTTAATTATCAGAGAGAGCAAGAACTTCAGAGAAGAAAAGAGGAACAAATTAAGGAGCAGATAGAGAAGCAAGAGAAACTGAAACAAGAAAAAGCGGAGAAAATTGAAGCTCAGAAGCAGTTAATCGAAGAGCGTAAACAGCAAGCAGAAGATAAGCGTTTGCAAAATGAGAAAAATAGAGAAAAAGCTACTCAAGAACGATTAAAAATGATGGAGGAGCAACAAGCTGAATCTGATAGACGTAAAGCAGAAAGAGATAGACTGATACAAGAAGAGTTAGAGAGAAGAAAGCAACAAGCTTTAGATCAACAGTCTAAAAAATCTTCTGTAGATATAGAAAAATTACAAGAAGAACGCAGAGTAGCTCAAGAAAAAAGAGAAGCAGAACAAAAACGCAAGCAAGAAGAAGCGTTGAAAAGGCGACAAGAGCTGATAGATGAGTCTCTACGTAAGCAAGAAGAGCGAAGACAGCGTATCTTAAAAGAGCAAGAAGATAGAAAGTTACTAATCTTGCAGAAGCAAGAAGAGGCGAGAAAGAAAGCTGAAGAAGCTAATAAAAAGTTGAATAACAATAAAATATAAATCAAAAATCGAGAAAGATGAGAAAAATGAAATCTTTATTAATTGCAGCTACAATGTTTTTCGGAGTTAGTACTACAGCGGTAATGGCTCAATCTAAAGTAGCACATATCGACGTAAGAGCTTTAATGACAGAATTACCAGCGATGAAAAATGCTAATGCTGAATTAAAGAAAATAGGTGAAGGATACGAGAAAGAAATTTCTACAATGATGTCTACTTACCAAACTAAGATTCAACAATACCAAGCAGAAGCTGCTACCGCAGGAGATGCTAAAAATGAAGAAAGAGCTAAAGAAATCGATGAATTACAACAAAGAATTCAACAGTTTCAAACAACAGCTCAACAAGATTACGGTAAGAAAGAGTTAGAGTTAACTCAACCTATCGTAGAAAAAGCTTTAGCGGCTATCCAGAAAGTAGGAAAATCTAAAGGATTTGACTATGTATTAGATTCTTCTAATGGTTCTGGAGTTTTATTAGCGGGAGGAGCAGACCTTTTAGCTGATGTAAAAAAAGAATTAGGAGCTAATTAATTTTAGTTTAATTAAATAATCATAATCAAAACCGCTCTTGTTAAAGAGTGGTTTTTTTTATATTTGTATATGACTAAGAACAACCCTATAGGTTTATTTGACTCTGGAATAGGAGGAACAACTATCTGGCAAGAGATTAATCTCTTAATGCCAAACGAAGATACTATCTTTATAGGTGATCAGCTTTATGCTCCTTATGGAATCAAAACAAAACAAGAAATAATAGATTTATCTCTTAAAAATGTTGAGTATTTAGTCTCTTTGAATTGTAAGATTGTAGTTGTAGCATGTAATACAGCAACGACTAATGCAATAAGTGAGATAAGAGCTAGGTGTCATATTCCTATTATCGGAATTGAGCCAGCTATTAAACCAGCTACTATCTTAACGAAGACTTCTAAAATAGGTATATTGGCTACTAAAGGAACGATTACAAGTGACTTCTTTACTTCTAAGGTCAAGATGTATCCTGATATAGAGATCATTGAGCAAATAGGATATAATTTAGTTAACTTGATAGAGAATGGAAGGATTCATTCTCAGGAGATGAAGGATTTACTTCGTTCTTATTTAGAACCTATGGTAGAAAAAGGAATAGATACTCTAGTTTTAGGTTGTACTCATTATCCTTATCTTATACCTATTATAGAAACGATTATTCCAAAAGAAATAAAGATTATTGATTCTGGAAGAGCAGTTGCTAAACAAACAAAAAAAATATTAGAAGACTTGGATTTACTTACTACTAAAGAAAGTAGAGGTGTTAATTATTTTTTTAGTAATACAGATGTGTCTATCCTTAAAGAATTTGTTCCTTCTAATGGAATAGTGGAGTATAGAAAATTTTAGTCTAAGTAGATTAAGAAATATTGTAAAAAGAGATATACCGAGTGTATGTCTCTTTTTTATTGGTTGTTTTTGTTGTTAGATAATTGTCTGTTTAATAAAAATGTAATATGTTCTTAATTTTTAAATAAATGTGCTGTTAATGTATGCATGCATAATTCTTTTAATTTGTTAATTGTATTATATTAAAATGAGTTTATTTGAGTTATATTTTAATAATAATTAAAAAGTAAAAATATGAATGTTAAAAATAGACTTAAATATTTGTAAAACTAATAGAACTGTATATATTTGAAATAAACGAATTATAAATAACAGTTTATTATGATAAGAAAAATATTATCACTGTCTCTACTTACTTTGATATCTACATCAGCCTTTGCTGGGGGGTATAGAGTTGCAATGCAAGGAAATAAACAACTTGCAATGGGACATACGGGAGTAGCAGTCATAAGTAGTGGTGCGGAATCTTTATTCTTTAACCCTGCTGCATCTGTTTATTTGGAAGATAAGTTTAATTTTTCAGGAGGTGTTAGCGTTTTAGTCGCTGATACTAAATTTCAGAATAAAACTTATGGATGGGAGAATGAAACTCGTAATCCAGGAACACCATTCTATGCATATGGTACGTATAAGGCTACTGATTGGATGACAGTTGGTTTAGCTATCTACTCACCATACGGTAGTAAAGTAGAATGGGATAAAGATTGGCAAGGTTCACACTTAGTAAACAATATTGATTTAAAGGCAATCTATTTTCAACCAACTGTAGCTATTAAAGTTAGTAAACACTTTAGTTTTGGAGGAGGTCCTATTTTTGTAAATGGTGGAGTTACATTTAATAAAAACTTGTCTCGTAGTATGACTGATGAGCAAGGGAATAGAACGAATGTAACAGTAGAAGCTAAAAATGTTACTGCTTGGGGATGGACAGCTGGATATATGGTGAATGTAGATGATCATCTAAGATTAGGATTAAACTATCGTTCTAAAATTGTTATGGATGAGAAGAGCGGTAAGTCTAAATTCGCTGATGTACCAGGATATGGTCAAGGATTGTTTAAAAATGGAAAAATTAAAGCACAGATGCCTTTGCCAGCAGAATTGGCAGTAGGAGCATCTTATACTTGGAATAAGTGGTTATTTGCTTTTGATTATAATAGAACATTTTGGAATGCATATAAAGCATTAGAAATTGAGTTTGTAGACAACCCTGCAATTGGAACATCTGTAAATCCTCGTAATTATAAAGACTCAAGTACTTATCGTTTAGGATTACAGTATACAATGAATGATCAGTTAACACTTAGAGCTGGTTGGTATTATGACGAAAGCCCTGTACAAGAGGGATATTTTGCCCCAGAAACGCCACGTAATGATTCTCGCGCCTATACAGGAGGATTTAGTTATAAGTTTAAGAATGGTATAGCAATAGATATGTCATTGACTTATTTACACTTTAGTGATACAAATAGTTCTTATGACTATTTTATGGAAGATGGTCAGAATGTGTCTTTTGGAGGGACTTATAAGTCTTCTGTAATTAGTGGTGGTCTAGGAGTAAGCTATAGTTTTTAATTTAATTAGGAAGAAATCATGAAAAAAAGATATTTATTATTATTACCTGCCATTGCTTTATTAGCAGCATGTGAACCTTCGATTAAAGACGAGATTAATTCAGGAACATATTATGCAGGAGAAGCTGACTTTAGTTCATACGTAGCTGTTGGAAACTCTCTTACTTCTGGGTTTATGGATGGAACTGTTTTTAAATCAGGACAGAAGAACTCATTTCCTAATATATTGGCAACACAATTTAAAGTAGTAGGAGGTGGAGAGTTCACTCAACCATCATTTGAAGATGATATTAATGATGTAGGAGGTTTATTGTTTGGAGGGCAAGCGAATCCAGGCTTTCCAACAAGAATGATTGTTAATATGATGCCTGGAGCTGATGGACAAGCTATAGGGCCTCAGAATATTGATAGAGCAGTAACTATAGAAGCGACTAAGCAACAGAAAAAAGCATATCACAATGCTGGTGTACCTGGTGCTAAGACTTTCCATTTAATAGCACCTGGATATGGTAATCCATCGGGATTATTAACCACTCCTGCTACCGCTAACCCATACTTTGTACGCACGGCTACAGCGGATAATGCGACAGTATTAGGTGATGCGATGAGTCTGAAGCCAACATTCTTTACGAACTGGATTGGGGCTAATGATGTATTAGCATATGCTACTTCAGGAGGAGAAGGTGTGGATCAAAATAAAGCGGGAGGACTTAATCCTGCTATGTATGGTTCAAATGATATTACTCATGTAGGAGTATTTAAACAAGTGTATGAACAAATCACGATTACCTTAACTTCTCAAGGTGCAAAAGGTGTGGTAGCTACTGTTCCTGATGTGACAGCGATTCCATTTTTTACGACAGTACCTTATAATCCATTGTCTCCTAAACTTATTGGTGAAGGGAATATAGATCAACTAAATAGTCTAATTGGATTATTAAAACAAATTTTAGCAAAAGGGGGACAAGGGGATAGACTTCAGTTGATATCTAAAACTTCAGCTAATCCACTTTTAATTCAAGATAAAACTTTGGCAGATATGTCTGCTTTATTAGAAGGAGGGTTAACACAAGTAGTTGGAGCAGGTTTATTTCCTATAAAATTAACACCTGAGCAAATCAAGTTTATTGCAATGTCTTATGGGCAAGCTAGACATGCTACTGCAAAAGATTTAATGCTGTTAACAAGTAAGGCACAGATTGGAGCTTCATTACCTCAGTCAACAGGTAACCCTACAATGGATGCTATGCTGAAAAAAGGAGTTAGTTTCCCTATTAGTGATTCTTTTGTACTTAACCCTACAGAACAAGCAAATATCAAAGAAGCTACAGTTCAATTTAATAGTATTATTAAAGCAACAGCTGCTAGTAAAGGATTAGCTGTAGCTGATATGAATGATATCTTAAATAAAGCAGTTTCTGGGCTTAGAGTAGAAGATGGTCAAATCTATACAGCTAATTATTTCCAAGGAATGGGGAATTTAAATACGGTTATGTTCTCATTAGATGGAGTACATTTAAATGGAAGAGGATATGCATTTATAGCTTCAGAGATTTTAAGATCTATTAATAAACATTATAAGGCTAGTATACCATTAGTTAATCCTGCTGTATACCCTGGGCCAACATTAATGGTTGGTAATAAGTAAAATTCTTTTTAATTTTAAACAAAAAATTAAATATGGGATTTATCATTAGATTATTAATTACTACTGGTTTAGTTGTTTTATTGGCAAATATATTACCAGGAGTTTTTGTAGAGAGTTTTACTACTGGACTATGGGTGGCGGTAGCGTTAGGGATATTAAATATGTTTTTAAGGCCTATTTTAGTGTTTATGACATTACCTGCGACTATTGTTACTATGGGATTGTTCTTACTTGTAATTAATGCAGTTATCATACAGTTAGCAGCCTATTTTGTTAATGGTTTCACAGTAAGTGGATTTTGGACTGCATTACTATTTAGTGTTGTCTTGACATTTTGTCAATCTGTAGTAAATGGGTTTCTACAAAAAGATGAGCCTAGAAGAGGATAAAAAAATTAATAGTTGAAATACAATTACTTAAAAAGTTGTTTGGGTTGTAAAAATAATATATTTTTGCAACCCAATTTTATATGTAAATACATCAAAAATGAATATTACAAGAAATAATGTAGATGCTCTTAATGCAATCGTAACTATTGAGCTTGCAAAAGAAGATTACCAAGGTAATGTAGATAACGTTTTATCTAACTACAAAAAGAACGCAAACGTTCCTGGATTTAGAAAAGGTGCAGTTCCAATGAGTTTAATCGTAAAACAATATGGTAAAGCTGTATTGTTCGAAGAAGTAAACAAAATTTTGCAAGAAAAATTAAGTAACTATCTTGTAGAAGAAAAATTAGATATTTTAGGAAATCCATTACCAGTAGCTAATGATATTAACTGGGATGCAGATGTATTAAAATTTGATTTTGAATTAGGATTAGCTCCTGAGTTCTCTTTAGACTTAGAAGGTAAAAATAAAATCAAGAAGTTCAAAGTTGTAGCTGATGACGCTATGCTTGACGAGCAAGTTGAGTTTATTCAAAAACAATACGGAAAAATGATCTCTAAAGAGATAGTAGAAGAGACATCAGAAATGGTAGGTTCTTTTGTTAACGAAGAAGAGGGAATCAACAATGAAGTTAAAATTGCTGTAAGCGATATCAGAACTAAAACTAACCAAAAGAAATTTATAGGTAAAAAAGTAGGTGACCAAGTTACTGTAAGTACTAAAGGTTTATTCGAAGATGACCATAAATTAATGGAAGTTTTAGCTGTTGATCACGATAAAGTTCATGGATTAGAAATTGATGTAGTATTTACTATCAACGAAATCAATGAAACAGAGAAAGCTGAATTAAACCAAGAGTTATTCGATAAATTGTTTGGAGAAGGAGTTGTTACTTCTGTTGAGCAATTAAAAGAAAAAATCAAAGAAGATGCTGAAAAGCAATTTGCTAGTCAAGCAGATCAAAAATTCTTAAATGATGTTTACGAGCATTTATTAGAGAATACTTCATTTGAATTACCAGCTGCTTTCTTAACTAAATGGTTAATGGATGCAGGTGAGACTCCAATGACTGCTGAAGAGGCTGCTGCTGAGTACACAAAATCAGAAAAAGGTTTACGTTACCAATTAGTAGAAGGTAAAGTAATGTCTCAATATGACTTACAATTAAACTTCGAAGAAATTAAAGAATATACTACTAAGTTGATTAAAGACCAAATGGCTCAGTTTGGACAAATGGATCCTGAAGCTAAAGTAGTTGAAGATATTGTTGCTAGAGTAATGACTAACCAAGATGAAGTTAGACGTATTTCTGAGCAAGTTATGAATGAAAAAGTGTTAGCTTTATTTAACGATAAAGTAAAAGCTGAAGTAAAAGAAGTATCTTACAAAGATTTCGTTAAGGAAATGTACGGAGAATAATATCCGGAAAAAAATAAGTATATTTGAGCGTCTTTCTGTTAAAGAGAGGCGCTTATTTTTTTATATAGTATTTAAAATAAATTGAAGAAGAATATGGATTTTGGTAAAGAGTTTCAAAAATTTGCTACAAAGCACCAAGGAATAAATAGTATGTACTACGATAAAATCGTTAGTAGTATGACTCCTTACATCATAGAAGAAAGACAGATGAACGTTGCTTCTATGGATGTGTTCTCACGTTTAATGATGGATAGAATCATCTTCATGGGAACAGCTATTGATGATTATGTAGCGAATATTATACAGGCGCAGTTATTATTCTTAGAAAGTGTAGATAACGAGAAGGACATTAGTATCTATGTGAACTCTCCTGGAGGAGGTGTTTATGCTGGATTAGGTATCTATGATACTATGCAGTTAATCAAACCTGATGTAGCAACGATTTGTACAGGTATGGCAGCATCAATGGGAGCTGTATTATTATGTGCTGGAGCTGCAGGAAAACGTTCTGCATTACCACATTCACGAGTGATGATTCACCAACCATTAGGAGGAGCACAAGGACAAGCTTCTGATATCGAAATTACAGCACGTGAGATATTAAAATTAAAAGATGAATTATACGAAATCATCTCTAAGCACTCTGGACAATCTATGGAGAAAGTACATCATGATAGTGATCGTGACTACTGGATGATTGCACAAGAGGCTAAAGAATATGGAATGATTGATGAGGTTTTAATTAGAAAATAATTTATGGCTAAAGAAGAAATGTCATGTTCATTCTGTGGACGTGCTAAATCTGATACAAATATTCTAATTGCTGGTATAGATGCTCATATTTGTGATCGTTGTGTAGAGCAAGCTTATGGTATAGTATTAGAAGAACAACAGTCAAAACATTTAAGTGATTTGTCAAGTGATTTATTACTTAAGAAACCAATGGAAATAAGAGCGTTCTTAGATGAGTATGTCATAGGGCAAGATCAAACTAAGAAAGTAATGTCTGTAGCTGTTTATAATCACTATAAACGTCTTCTACAAGAAATGAATGGAGATGATCAAGATATCGAAATTGAAAAGAGTAATATCTTGATGGTAGGACAGACAGGTACAGGTAAAACATTAGTGGCAAAAACAATTGCTAGAATGTTGAATGTACCATTAGCTATCGTAGATGCGACAGTATTAACAGAGGCTGGTTATGTAGGAGAAGACGTAGAAGGTATTCTTACTAAACTTTTACAAGCTGCAGATTACGATGTAGAAAAAGCAGAGCGTGGTATCATCTTTATAGATGAGATAGATAAAATCGCGCGTAAGAGTGATAACCCATCGATAACACGTGATGTGTCAGGAGAAGGAGTTCAGCAGGCTTTATTAAAGCTTCTAGAAGGAAGTATAGTAAATGTACCACCTAAAGGAGGAAGAAAGCATCCAGATCAGAAGTTTATAGAAGTAAACACAAAGAACATTCTATTCGTAGCAGGAGGAGCTTTTGACGGAATTGAAAGACTTATTTCTAAACGATTAAATATGCAAGCTGTAGGATATAAGTCTACAGTAGAAGGAGATCAAGTTGATCGTACTAACTTAATGCAGTATATTATTCCTAAGGATATTAAGGACTATGGATTAATTCCTGAGATTATTGGAAGGTTACCTGTATTAACGCATATGGATCCATTAGATAAGACGACATTGCGTGCAATTCTTACGGAACCTAAAAATGCTCTAATAAAACAATATGAAAAGCTATTCGAAATGGATGGTATTAAGTTCTCTATTACTGATGAGGCTTTAGATTATATTGTAGATAAAGCACTAGAGTATAAGTTAGGAGCTAGAGGGTTGAGATCGTTATGTGAAGCTATTCTAACAGACGCTATGTATGAGTTACCTAGCCAAGATGGAGTAAAAGAGTTAAATGTAGATAAAGACTACACGGCTCAGGCATTAAATAAAAATTTATTGCAACGATTAGAAGTTGCATCATAATAAAAAAGCAGGAAAGATCTTCCTGCTTTTTTTATTGAGTAAATTGTTTTCTCAATTTCATATATTTCTTAAGTTGGTTGGATGTTATTCTGTTCTGATTAATTAAAAGATTTAATTTATTATCTAATACATTAATATCTAACATGAGATCAGAGTATCTTTTTAAGGCATCTTTATTACCATATAACGCTTTTGGGTATATTTCTGAGTAGATAGAAGCATGTTGACTGTAAATAGTAAGTATAGAGTCTATTTCTACTTGGTAAGCTTTATCTTCTTCTGTAGGCTCCATTACTGTATATCGCCCTTCATTACAACCAGAAAAAAGAAGAAAGAAAGAGATAACTAATAGATAAACATATTTTTGCATAATACAGCATGATTTATGGAAGGTAAAAGTACTGGCTATAAATGACAGTGTTTTACGGAAAACCTCATTTAGTGAATATTTATGTCAAAAAGATAGATGAGTATTAGAGTTTACTGTAGTATTTGGTTAATGGAGAATCTGGGTTTAAATGATTCCCATATCTTTTACAATACCAATAAGGTGTGTCGTGTTTTTAGCATTAAAAGAAACTCTTAAACGGCTAATTCTCTTTTCGATACTACTTGTACTTGCTATTGATAAATTATCTTCTTTAAACTTATGACTCATTTCACTTTGAGAATACCCTTCTGCTAGTAGACGGAGAATAGTTAAATCTTCCTCTTGTAGTACTAGTGTGACAGGATTGTCTTTTACATCCTTGATATCTGGTGATAGATAAGGTTTTTCCTCTTGTTGGATATAGGTGATAGCTGCTAGTAATTCTTTAATACTATTTCTCCCTTTGCTGATATAAGCATTGACTTTTAAATCATCTATTAATTCACTTACTTCTATAAATCTGTTTTCTATAGAATAGACAATGACTTTAAGATTGTCATCTTGTTCACGTATTAATTTGATTAAGTCTGCTCCTCCCTTTAGTTTAGTTTCTCTATAGTCTTCTTGAAAAGACAAGTCAGAGATAATTAAATCAAACGGAGAGTTATTGTTCTTAGCACCTTGAATTTTTAGCCAAGCATCATCACAGTATTTAGTACTGTATACTTCGACCTGTGGAATGTTGTCACTTAAGGCTTGTACAATACCAATATTGATACTATCATAATCCTCGACAACTAATATCTTTTTAAACATAATTTTTTTTCGGTAATTGGATATTATACTTTACACCCAGTTTATTAGTTGAATCAAATATAAATGTTCCTCCAATATTAGTAATACGGTTTTCCACATTTGAAAGCCCATTTTTTGATTTAATATCCTCCTGTATGATTCCTACGCCGTTATCAGAATAGAATATTTTAAAGTATTTTTTATCTTCATTGAATTTGAATACTACTATAGTAGCCATACTATGTTTCTTCATATTGACTAATAATTCTTGTATTACTCGATAGATGGTTATCTTTTGATTCGTATCAAGTAGAGAAAAATCAAAATTGTCAAGCCCTGAGATGATAATCTGGCAGTTAGCAGTAGTGTATTCATTGAATAAATTAGTCAAATGCGTAACAAAGGTTTCATCCGTTGCAATAGAGCTATGTTGCAGAGAAATATTTCTTGCTTTTTTATAGATAGACTCCAGATCAGATAGTAAATGATTCTTTGTTTCTGGAGTTTCAAGGTTAAAGTTCTGTGTATACGTTAATGCATTGAATACATCATTCGCTAATTCGTCGTGTATCTTTTTAGCAATTTTAGTTTCTGTTAAGTAAGACTGTTGAATCTTATCTAGTCTATGATGATGTTTTATTCTTCTGTAAATAAAAGATGTAATCACTCCACCTGCCAATAAACAAAGAAGGCTTATATAAAGAGCATTTTTACTTCTAGCAGATACTAGTTCACTGTGTTGTAAATCAAGTTTTAGCTTAATGTTCTCTTGTTCATGTTGTTCAAAGTCATAACGTATTTTAGCGAATTGGTTCTTCGCTTGCTGAGTCTCCGTAGCGATTTCTTTAGAAAGGTCTATATAATCTGCATAATACTTAGAGGGACTGTCTGTACTAGACTTGATGAGGTATTCAAGAGCTTGTAGTTTGTCTTTTTTATTTTTATTAGTTGTAGTGATTTCATAAGCCTTTAAGGCATAGTCATGTGCAGAGTGATAATCTTTATTTAAGGTATAATATTCTGCTAGGTTGATATAGCTTCTATAGATGTCATTTTGATTGATATCGTTTAGTCTTATAGCTAAGGCTTCTTCAAGTTCTTTTAACCCTTGTGATTTGTCTTGTAAGTAAAGGGCTTTTCCTAGGTTATTAAGGACTCGTGCTTGCTCTAAGGGCATTTCTTTAAATACATTAGAAGAAAGAATGCTTTGTAGAATATCAATTGCTTTAGTGTATTCTTTTAAACTAATATAATTAGAAGCTATATTGTTGTTTATTATATCTTTATCTATATTTTCAGGTATTAATTTTAATGCATATTTGTATGTTTTTATTGCTGTTAAATTATCATCTAGATTAGTATAACAATGTGCTAAAGTATTATAAATATAAATGACAAAAGGTTTATTGTCTTTATTAACTTTAGGAAGTTCCTTAATGATTAATTCTTGTGCACTATTGGAGTCGCCAATAATTAAATAAATTGTAGCTATACGTAGATTGTTGTAAGTAATACTTTCTTCTGATTTGTAAATTTTTTTAAAATAAAAGTTAGATTTTAAAAAAAAACTAAAAGCACTATCTAATTGATTTTTATTATATAAGCTATCTGCATGACCTTGATATCTATAAGCTAATTCTGATTCTTTTTCATTAGTGGAATTAGCTGGTTTTGTTAAGCACGAACAAAAAGATAACAGTAGAAGTGTTGTCAAAAGAAAATTCGAAGAATAGAAAGTGTGTAGGTGTCTTTTCATTCTTCGAATTTAGTAATTTTCTAAATAGGTCAACTACTTTGATGTAGGTCTTTTAATAGGAGTTAGTCCCCAATCATCTTTTTCCATCTCTTGATCTACTCCATTTACTTTAACCTCTTTCTTCATTTGAAGTTGGTTGTCATCTTTATCACAGCTTACCATTGATAATGTGATTACGCCTAATAGCATTACTGCTTGTACTGTTTTTCTTATAAGATTAATATAAAATAAGATAGTAAAGTTACACTATTAAAAAATAAAAAAGGTTTAAGGAATAGTTTTATTCCTTAAACCTTTTCATTTAGGGACTATTTTTTAATAGGTGGTTTGATGGTAGTATTACCTAAATCATTATTGTCTACTTGTTCATTTGTGTTTTTTGCATTTTTTGGAGGTTTGATAGTAGTATTACCTAAATCATTATTGTCCTCTTGTTCATTCATTACTTTTCTTATAGGAGGTTTAATAGTAGTATTACCTAAATCATTATTGTCCATCTCTTGATCCACTCCATTTGCTTTAACCTCTTTCTTCATTTGAAGTTGGTTGTCATCTTTATCACAGCTTACCAT
>NZ_JBBPHK010000065.1:0-515 GCF_038039805.1 Myroides odoratimimus | reverse complement strand
TGACTGTAATCAACTTAAGAGATAGATACAAAGCAAACATAGCTAATTAAACAGCTGCAAATTAAAGCAAAACGATTTTTAAGGAATATTCAAGACATTTTGCCTTCTGTTGAATTAACGTAAAAGCTGATTTAAGTTAAATAATACATTGTTTTTAGTACCAAAACACCAATAAATTCCTCTTAATGCCAACAAATCATCTTTTTAACAAATTCAATAAATTAAGTTTTTGCACAAAAAAAAGTCTTAATAATTTAATTATCAAATTATTAAGACTCAATAGTTGTGGAGTCGCCGAATTTTTTTAAACATATTAATTTATTGAAAAAATATCAGTTTCAAATATGCACTATTAAAGTTCTTTTTTTTTAATAAACATTAAAATCTAAAACAGGCACTTTATTGCTATATATGGCGTTTTGAAGTAAAATAATTTAGTATTTACATAATCATTTAGTGCTTGGATATTCCGGTCTAAACTGAACGGGTAATTCCGGTCTAAACTGAACAGGTGA
>NZ_JBBPHK010000064.1:0-674 GCF_038039805.1 Myroides odoratimimus | reverse complement strand
CCTTCTAAAGCTTGCTTACAAGGTTTTTCTTTAAAGAAATAGATATCATCTCCTCCACTAGCCCCTGGTCTATTAGAACTTACAAATCCCTTGTGCGACTTACTATCGATATACAAACCAAAATCGTCAAATGGGCTGTTAATTGGCGTTCCCATATTAGCAACCTGACCAATGCTTCCATCTACATTAATCTTAGCTACAAACATATCTAATCCTCCTAATCCAGGATGACCATCTGATGCAAAAAACAAGAAATAGTCCTCTGATATAAATGGAAAGGTTTCTCTCCCTGCTGTATTTACTTTAGCACCGATATTCTCTACATTGCCATATTCACCCGTAGGATAAATAGCTACTCTAAAAATATCTGATTGCCCCAATGTTCCTTTTCTGTCTGAAGAAAAATAAAGCCACTTACCATCCGGTGTCAAACTAGGATGGGCTGTATTGAAATAATCCGAATTAAACGGAAGCTCCAATACTTGTCCCCACAAGCCATCCTCGCCTTTAGTGGCTTTATATATTTTTAATAAAGAAGATTTGTCCTTATTGTTTCTTCTCTTTCCCTTTTCACTAGAGTTATTTCTAGTGAAGTACATCGTATTACCATCCTTTGTAAAGACAGCTGTTGCATCATTTACTCTAGAGCTTATCTCTTTAGCGAACTGCTTAGG
>NZ_JBBPHK010000063.1:0-837 GCF_038039805.1 Myroides odoratimimus | reverse complement strand
GACCGATCCCCACTGTTGGATCTAAAACAACAGTATTAGCCTAAAAGCTCCCTGTGAAGGGAGCTTTTTTATTAGTAGTATATATTTTATCTAGGAAAATCAGGTCTGTCCATTTTATAACGACTTCCTGATAAGGCTTCTAAAAAAGCAACAATTGCTTTGGTTTCTTCTCTACTAAGCTTTAGGGGCTTCATAAGTGAATCAGTGATAGGGTATAGAGGGTCTACTTGCTTTTGTTCACTTGATGGATCTATCATGTGCATACCACTGTTGTAGATGTTGACAATTCCCTGTAAATCGTCAAAAAGACCATTGTGCATCCAAGGACGTGTATTGAGTAAATCGCGTAGTGAAGGTGTCTTAAATTTACCTACATCATCAGGATTTTTAGTTACATTATAACGACCTAGATCTTCATAGAAACGCTTGTAATAAGTTAGTCCAATATTATGGAAAGAATCATCAGTGAGGTCTTTCCCAAAGTGACAATTCATACATCTCCCTTTTGTTCTAAATAAATGCAACCCATAAATTTCTTGATCAGTGAGGTAGTTGTATTTACCATCGATGAAGTAATCTACTCTGCTAGGTTGGCTTTTGATAGTTCTTTGAAAGGCAGCTAGCGCTTTGATAATTTTGTTATTTGTGATAACAGTATCGTTATAGGCAGCTTTAAATAAAGGCGCATAACCTTCTATTTTACTTAATCGTTTTGGTAGTATATCTAGACTCATAGCCATTTCATTATGAGCTGTTAATGGACCTAAAGCTTGCTCTTCAATGCTATTAGCTCGACCATCCCAAAAGAAAATTTTTCTATCAGCTATATTGTATAAG
>NZ_JBBPHK010000062.1:0-953 GCF_038039805.1 Myroides odoratimimus | reverse complement strand
ATGATAAATTAGATAAAAAAGGGAGTTCTATCCTATATTCTAATGTAGGTAATGACTTTTCTAAAATATTAGAGTCTGAAAATTATAGTTATAAAACAACACTAGCTAAAGCAGAAATACTTTATCAAATCAAATTACAAGATGATTTGCTGTCTGTAGTTCCTTATTACGCACTTAAAGAGATAAAGGAATCAACCTTTGATTCTAAAAAGTATCGCAACTTCAAATATGGAATCTTTGGACTACAAGGTCAATATGTTAAAACATTTAGCCCGAAAGATGTAGTAACTTTTAGTGCAGATATACAAAAAAGAGAAATAAATAAGACAAACCACAGTCTTGGAAATACAGATATAATTCCTTCCATTAAACAATGGTTAGACAGTGATTATGTTATTTACAACAGCGCATTTCTCAACTATAGCGTAAGTGTTAGATATGATCAAAAATTAAGTCCTAATATAGGTGGATACTTAAAATTAGATTATAATAATCTACAATACAAATCTCAAAAACCTAATACATATATAGGCTTTACCACAGGAATTACTTTTTAGACTACTACAATAAAATGAAGAATAATATAATAATTGGATTGATTGGATTTACATGTTTTTTCCTATACAGCTTTGACAAGATATGGACAAACGAAAATCCCGAATACCAACACATTATAGATCGTTATAAAACCGATATATCTCAATGGCCTCCCCCATTTATAGACCTAGGAGTAAATTGGACAGAAATGCAAAGTATCAAACGAGACTCTCTCTATTTTGAAAACCAAAATAAACCTGAGGTTATCTTAGGAAAGATGCTCTTTTTTGACCCTAAATTATCTAAATCTGAACAGATATCATGTAGCTCTTGTCACGATCCTGAAATGGGATGGACCGATAGAAGAAGAGTGGCTCTTGGCCACGATCATTTAAAGGGTAAGCGAAACACTCCAA
>NZ_JBBPHK010000061.1:0-959 GCF_038039805.1 Myroides odoratimimus | reverse complement strand
GGTTTGGTAGTTCAGTTGGTTAGAATACATGCCTGTCACGCATGGGGTCGCGGGTTCGAGTCCCGTCCAGACCGCAAAAGGGGAGACTAGCATCTCTTGAAATATAGAGATGCTTTTTTATCCACTCTTCGTTAAAAATAAAAACTTTAAAAAAGTTTGGAAGTTTTAAAAAAAGAGTTATCTTTGTCGCCGTTAAAGAATTAAGCTTTAATACAAAAACACTGGTTTGGTAGTTCAGTTGGTTAGAATACATGCCTGTCACGCATGGGGTCGCGGGTTCGAGTCCCGTCCAGACCGCAAAAGGGGAGACTAGCATCTCTTGAAATATAGAGATGCTTTTTTATCCACTCTTCGTTAAAAATAAAAACTTTAAAAAAGTTTGGAAGTTTTAAAAAAAGAGTTATCTTTGTCGCCGTTAAAGAATTAAGCTTTAATACAAAAACACTGGTTTGGTAGTTCAGTTGGTTAGAATACATGCCTGTCACGCATGGGGTCGCGGGTTCGAGTCCCGTCCAGACCGCCAGTTAAAAGGAGCCTCTCACAACGTGGGACGGCTTTTTTTGCCCTCTAAAGTTTTTTAGGGAGCTAAAGATTAGTTGTGTTGTTAAGTGCGAAAGCACTAAAGGTTTAGTAGTTAGACCAATGAAAAGCTTTCCTAGTGCGGGAGAGCTTTTTTTAATCAACTGTTGAATTTTGATAATGACATGTAAAAAATATTGAATATTGGTTTGGTAGTTCAGTTGGTTAGAATACATGCCTGTCACGCATGGGGTCGCGGGTTCGAGTCCCGTCCAGACCGCCAATAAAAAAGAGCCTCTCATGAAGTTGGGAGGTTTTTTTTGGCCTCTAGATGTTTAACTTTAGAGGAGCTAAAAATAGTTGTGTTGTTAAGTGCGAAAGCACTAAAGGTTTAGTAGTTAGACCAA
Source organism: Myroides odoratimimus (assembly GCF_038039805.1). Taxonomy (GTDB): domain Bacteria; phylum Bacteroidota; class Bacteroidia; order Flavobacteriales; family Flavobacteriaceae; genus Flavobacterium; species Flavobacterium odoratimimum_B. Next base: position 33 of record NZ_JBBPHK010000061.1, on the reverse strand, counting down.
TGAAAAGCTTTCCTAGTGCGGGAGAGCTTTTTT
>NZ_JBBPHK010000060.1:0-1004 GCF_038039805.1 Myroides odoratimimus | reverse complement strand
TCTCAACCGATGAGTTAGGAGAGACCATTGCTAAGAACAGCGTATTTGTTACTAATCTTACTGAGAACAGTGAGTTTGTAACAAAACTTGTAGAGAATAAAGAGTTTATAACAAAACTTGGAGATAACATTGAGTTTGTAGAGAACATTATCAATAAACTAGAAGGAGATTTTGGTAATGTTGGTTATGACAAAGACAAAAATCAATTCTTTTATTTAAAAGATGGAAAGGTAAACTATATCGACTGGTCAGATTTAGATACTGTAAACGTTAAGTTTTCTTTTGATGATGCAAAAGCGAATTTAGTAATTACCGATTCAAAAGGTGGTGTGGTTTCTATCTCAACCGATGAGTTAGGAGAGACCATTGCTAAGAACAGCGTATTTGTTACTAACCTTACAGAGAACAGTGAGTTTGTAACAAAACTTGTAGAGAATAAAGAGTTTATAAAAGAGATTACAAACAACCAGGAGTTTATAGAGAATATCATCAATAAACTAGAAGGAGATTTTGGTAATGTTGGTTATGACAAAGACAAGAATCAATTCTTTTATTTAAAAGATGGAAAGGTAAACTATATTGACTGGTCAGATCTAGATACTGTAAACGTTAAGTTTTCTTTTGATGATAAAAAAGAGAATTTAGTAATTACCGATTCAAAAGGTGGTGTGGTTTCTATCTCAACCGATGAGTTAGGAGAGACCATTGCTAAGAACAGCGTATTTGTTACTAATCTTATTGAGAACAGTGAGTTTGTAACAAAACTTGTAGAGAATAAAGAGTTTATAAAAGAGATTACAAACAACCAGGAGTTTATAGAGAATATCATCAATAAATTAGAAGGTGAGTACGGAAACGTAGTTTATGATGAGATTACTAAAGAGTTTACGTATATAAAACAAGATGGTAGTGCGGGGGTTATTGACTGGTCAGTAGCAGTTAAATCTGTAGAAACAGAAACAACTCTTATAGCAGAGAAAGACGCTAGTGATAAGTTAACAGGA
>NZ_JBBPHK010000005.1:0-171876 GCF_038039805.1 Myroides odoratimimus | reverse complement strand
ACTCCTTCACCTGGTCCTCCAGCTTCACCTGGTTTCCCTGGTTCTCCTGTCTGACCTGGTTGTGACTCTGACTTGAAGCCTGTATCTCCTTTGTCTCCTTTTTCTCCTTTAGGACCTAAGATATTTGTCCATGTATTTGTTGTTGGATCATATACCCATACTCCTGAATCATTGTGAACAATAGTTACTCCTTCACCTGGTCCTCCAGCTTCACCTGGTTTCCCTGGTTCTCCTGTCTGACCTGGTTGTGACTCTGACTTGAAGCCTGTATCTCCTTTGTCTCCTTTTTCTCCTTTAGGACCTAAGATATTTGTCCATGTATTTGTTGTTGGATCATATACCCATACACCTGAATCATTGTGTACGATAGTCACTCCTTCACCTGGTCCTCCAGCTTCACCTGGTTTCCCTGGTTCTCCTGTCTGACCTGGTTGTGACTCTGACTTGAAGCCTGTATCTCCTTTGTCTCCTTTGTCTCCTTTTATAGCTGCTATAAAAGCTTCTCCATCCTTTCCATCATTACCAGGTAAACTTTGCCAAATTTCTAAAGCAGACTTCCCATCAGCTCCTTTGTCTCCTTTAGGTCCCTTTTTTAAATCAATAGTAACAGCATCTCCTTTTTCATTTGTATATGTAAATGTTCCATTACCATTATCCACCAATGTAGTAACCGTTTCATTTCCTTTAACGATATCGTTAAACGTGATATTCTTTACTTCTCCTTCTTTTGTTACATAAGTAAATGAATTTCCATCATAATAAACATTCCCACCTACATAACTGTTGTTAATTACTTCATACAGTTCTTTCTTAACTATTTCATTGTTAATAATCTCCTTGAAGTTTTTGATTACGCTCTTAGGAAGTTTAATTCTATACCCTTTATTTAGAATAGGATTTCCTTTTCTATCAATTGCATCCTCGTTATAGAAAATATAATCTCCAGAAGTTTCATCATACTCTATCTTAGTAACTTTCTCTTTTATTTCTACTTTTTCACCATTATCGCCTATGTAGTATAATTTATCACCTTCATAAACAACATTACCTTTAGTTGTATTAACGATATTAGTAATCTCTTCAACAATATTTTTATTATTGAAAATCTCTTGGTAATTATTAATTACAGCATCAGGAATATCTACAACAGTAGTTAATCGATTCCATTTATCGATATACCAATAATAATATCCTGGTTTCAAATCATTCTTAACAGTAGCAGTATTGTACACAAGCATGCTATTAATTCCATTTTTAGGAAATTCGCTAATTGTAACAACATCTTTACTGTCTTTTAATGCAATACGTGGAATCAATAACCCCCTATTGGTTGATTCAATAGTTAACTCTGCGGATTTGTTTGGAGTTAAAGTTCCAATCCCTACTTGTGCATTAGCAGCAAAACTACTTACTAATAAAGCAGCTACAGATAGTACTCTTTTTTTCATATATTTCTCTACAATTTATTTTAACCTAACAATACTTGATTTATATTACTACATCCTATTCCGTAAATAGTACTAAAGAATAGAAATACAATTAACTCCCTGTTCAGAAATTATTGACAAGCAAATATATTTGCACCAATTGTTAATAATTGTATCAGAAATCGACTAAAATGATTAAATGAAACGTATTGATACGTAGTTTAACGAATGAAACAAAAACACAACACACTACAAATCAATAAAGTAAATACAAAACTAGTTTTGAAATATTAGGTCAGCTCTATTTAACCACTACTCCTCTTTTACCTTTTAGTTTTGCATAAGAGTGGTACTCTTTTACTTAATTAATAAAGCTGATTAGTACAAAAAGAGAGGTTAACAATAGGATAGGGATAATCAAAAAAGTTTGGTTTACTTGTAAAAAAGACAGTTCCAATATTTGGTGATAATATTATTTTCTCAAAATAAAAGACAAGGATAATAGGTCACATATTTCTCTATTCTATTAAATAATTCTTCCTACCAAGACAAAAGTTTAGTTATAAAAAAGCTAGAAACTTTCTAATAAAAAAAGTTTTGTTCGGAGCTTGTTCGGAAACTCTTCGGAAAACACCTTGTTTTTCCGAACAAATAGCCTTTTTTCCCGAACAAATCTTTTTAGCACGAGTCAATTCATTAGATTTTTTTTGTGCTATTCCAATGTAAAAAATAGATTATACAAAAAACGGCTACCAATTAAAAATTGATAGCCGTATGGCATTTATATAATTAAGATCTACTTTTAAAATAAGGATAAATCTCCCCTACACTAAACTTACAGAGTTACTTTATAACTAAGCTATATGGAGATATGTAATTATGCTCTAGCATTATCCGAAAAGAGTATTATCTAAAGACCAACCATTCTATATTCATTAGGTGTTATTCCTACACAATCAACAAAATGCTTTTTAAAAGTATTTACAGATTTAAACCCACAACTATTTGCTACTACATCAAGGGTCCAATTTTCCTTCCTTTCTAATAATCTAAGGGCATGGTTTACCCTATATTTGCCTACTAATTTATAAAATGTTGTATTTAAACAGTCATTAATTACCCTACTAACCGTACTTCTGTTATCCTCAATTATCAATTCGCATAGTCTACTCAAAGAAAAATCATTTTCTAAATAAGATAAGTCTTGTTCAAAAAAATCAGCAATCTTTTTTGCAATTACTACCTCCTCTTCTGTAAAGGCTACTACTGGTTGATTAGTAATTATTTGGTCTTTTACTTCTTCTACATCTAGATCCGTTTTACTCGATATTTTATATGTGAATGACTCTTTTTTAAATATTAGTTTATTGATTATTAAAGTAAACAGAGTAATACAAGAAATAAATAGAATAACAACATCTATTCCTATATCTATATACTTTATATGTAACGCTATAGTCTCTCTGAACAACAAACCTAATAAAGAATCAACATTAAAAAGTATGAAATCAAACAACAAAAAGAAATTAATAAAATGAATATATCCACGATGTACTTTATCTTCAATTTTAATTCTACTAATGCGAGTAAAATAAAACAAGAGATATATTATGCTAAAAAAGTTAAACAATGAATCTTCTAACCAAATCTCTAAATGAAAAAATGTATGTATAATAATAACAGCTAATCCCAACATTAAAATACTGTATAGTTCTGACAATACCGTTCTATTGTTAGTTATAGGAATAAGAGAAGTTAAGATAATACTACCCATCCAAGGAAAAATATTAAACTCCATACATCCTATCGTACTTGTACAGAAAACTAAACAGAAAGTAATAAAAACCAGTAATAGTACATAAATTATGTACTCTGATAAACCTTTTCTAGCTATTTTATTAACAAACATAAGTCGCATTACATATATTTTTTTAAACACAATAATTCACATTAAATAAACACCTGTACAACTTAAGACTTAAAATTATCAAAAAGTCACTTTATGCGAACAACTAGTAAGTAGACATCAAAAACAATGAAGAAACTAAAAAGTTAATAAATAATATATATCAATAAAACACAACTAAAAAAAAACAATATAACACATAAAAATACATTAAAAACAAAACTAAAAATACATATGTTAATCTTTTATTTTAACATATATTATCTTTTAAAATCCAAAGTATTTTATTATTTCAGAAGCAATACTTCTAAAACAATTATCTAAAATCTTCATTACTTACTCAACAAAGCTGATGGAGGAAAACCGTATACCTGTACAAATGCGCGATAAAAAGACAATCTGGTATTAAAACCACAAAAACTCGTTAATTCCTCTACTGTCACATCTTTATTTTTTTCTTTAATTAAGCCCACTGCATATTCTACCCTTAATCGGTTTATATATTGTCTAAAGCTTACAGAATTAGATTCTTTAAAATACTCTGACAATTCCTTCTTATCTACTTCTAATACTTCAGAAAGCTTTTGCAAGGTTAAATCTACATTCAGATAAAGCTTACTTTCGATCAGTTGTTCAAACAACTTCTGACGAATAACCATCATGCGCTGTTCTTTCTCCAAAGTAAATTGAAGTTCCTTTGTATCCAAACAAACCTCTATTACCTCTTTTTCGCTATATTCTATAGCAACTTCTGACCCGTCAAGCTCTGGTTGACTTGCTAAGTTTGGTTCTTCTGGCTCTCCTATTAATAACTGTATTGTTTCACTTTTTATCTTTAACCTTCCTTTGTAGTTTTTAATTATATAACTATTCATTGCATCTAAAAAGGCAACAATAAGCAAAATAAGACAATAGAATACATAAATATAATCGACATCAAAAACTCCAATAGGCTTAAACGTCAGTACAGCATAGAAAAAAGAACAACTTAACACTAATAAAATATAACTCACAATCACACTATTCTTCTTAAACTCTAATTCATGTTTTATCATATATAAATAGCCATAACTTCCATACAACAAACAACTTCCTGCTATCAAAACATACAGTATCGTATCTAAAAAAAGTAAATATTCAGAATAAGGAAAAAATAGCTTAGATAACAAATAGAATACTGGAAAAAATATAAAAGGCAATAAATGCCATAATACCTTAATAGAGACATTACATAATAGTAAAAACAATAGAGGGCCTATCGTTAAAGCAAAATAAGCACTTAAGTGAAAGTCAAAAAAAGCTTTATCTCTCTTTATTAGATACACTAGAAAAGAGGATAGAACTAAAATACAACATAGAAAAAAAATCCTCTTATCTATATTGCGTTTTGATTTATTAAAACTAAAAAGAACAACATAGCTAACAAAAAAAAGGAGAATCAAAAATAGTAGAACCATAATAAATTGTAAATAGGGAAACAATTAAACTCTGTACATAAAATCTTTTTTAAAGAAAAAACCCCTCACTTTTTTTGATCACTTTGATAGACACAATAAAGATTCTGAAATATTCTTTTTAGCCCACAAACTATCCAAAGTGTAAAACTCAACTACATTTAACAAAAATGAATATCTAAATAAATAGGATTTGAAGAGTGTTTATATACTTAAACTTGAAAAACAAAACTAGAAGCCTTATGTTAATTCCATGTATCAAAAAAAACTCTCTCTCCTCATCTAAAGCCTAATGGTACATACTTTAAGAATATCAAGTGTTAAAAAAGTATGGCTTATGGTTACATAGTTTATATTTTTAACAACTAAAAACATTATTATTTAAGTTTCTATATAATAGAACTAGTCTAAAAGTAGATATTAGTATCTTAAGACACTGTTTACTACTTTTTTATCAAAAAACGAAAAAAACATGCTAAAAACAAAAGCGATACTCTATATCGAATATCGCTTTTGATACATTAAAAAAATTTACCTACTTATCTAATAATGCTGAAGGTGGAAAACCATACCATTGAACAAAGGCTCTATAAAAAGATAATCGAGTATTAAATCCACAATAAAATGTAAGCTCTTCTACCGTGATATCCTTATTTTTTTCTTGAATTAGATTAACTGCATATTCTACTTTTAACCGATTAATATACTTTCTAAAATTAGTTGAATTACCCTTTTTAAAGTAATCCGTTAATTCCTTTTTACTAATACGAATGACAGTCGCCACTTGATCTATGGTCAGATTAGGCTCTAAATAAAGTTTGGTTTCTATCAGGTTTTTAGACAACTTCTGACGAATAACATCTATTCTTTCTTGCTTCTCTGTGTGTTCTACTTCTTTCTTATTCTCTCTATGTTCGTCTGGTAGCTCTTGTACAAATTCTGACCAGACTACTTGCTTCCCCTCCCCTTTTATAAGATACTCCCTTGGATCTAAAACACGTGGATTAGCATTCTGTTGTCTACAGTTTAGAGCAACATTGAGTTCTGTCAGCAAAGCCACTCCTATCAAGAAGAAGCAATATATCATATACACATAATCTATATCTAATACTTTAGGAGATTTAAAAAAAAGCAGACCAAAAAAGAAAGCACAACTAAATAATAATACAATATAAGAAATCACAATACTATTGTGTTCAAAACTTAGTTCCTCTCGAACTACATAAAGATAACCATAACTACCATAGATTATACAGCTCAATGCTACTGTTGCAAAAAGAATATCATCTAAGAATGGTAAATACCAACAATAAAAACTAGGTACGAAAAAAAAGCTAATAACATCAACTAATGAAAATACAATAAGAGGCAAAAAGTGATAGTATATCTTACTCTCTTTATCCTTTAATAACAATAGTAAAAGTGGACCTATAGTCAGTCCTAAAAATGCTCCAAAAGAAAAGTTTAAAGCAATTTTATCACGTTTAATGAAGTAAACTAAAAAAGCTAATATAACAAGAATACAAGAGAGGTAAAACACCTTTTTATCGCCAATCTCTTTAGACATATTATGGCTAAAAACAAGGACATAACCAACAAAAAGTAATACTATTAAGAATAATAAAATCATAATTTAAACGCTTGGGGGGAGCTTATATAATTTATGTAAAGTTCTACTAGAAATTAAACACACTGGTTATCTTCTAAGATGGGTATTTCACATTCCTTTGTGAATGAAAAAACGACTACTTCTATTTAGCTTCCGATCTACATATATGATATCTGTTTATTTAAAATTCAAATACTCTTTTAATTGTATCACAGTATCTTCTCTTAATACTCTACTACTCTTCACAAGTACAACTATCACGTATGAACATAAGGTAAGCATACTTATAAATAAGATAATCAACTTAATACCTATATTAAAGTACATAATCTGCTCGGCATGTATACTGTGATAGAACTTATCAAAAACGATTCCAACGTTCAGAAGTACAACATAAAAAATAAGAAAGTAATTAATAAAGCATGTATACCCTTTCTGAAATCTATTCTTTATGGTAATCTTTTTGGCATAACAATAAAAAAACAAAATATACATCACACAATAAAGATTGAACAAAGAAATCTCCAATAGATTAAAGTGATGTTCTACAAGATTTACAACCAAAAATACAATTCCTATTACAATTAGTTTATACGCCTCTCTTTTCACCAAAGAATAAGTAAAAAGTGGTAATAAAGACACTAAAATAATATTAGCTACTAAAGGGAAAAAATTAAACGATGTATCCAAAAGCATTTCTTTATAAAAAGGAATACACAAAAGAAGAAAAACAGTTAGAAGAAAGAAAAACAGTTTCACAAGGCTATTTTTGTTGACTCTTTTATTGAATTCTCCCTGTATCATATAGCTATTTTTGTTAAAAAGGACGTTTTTAAAAACCTTATAATTTATCATATTGTGATGAGAAGGTACAAAAAAGTCACACACACCAAGGGTTCGCGTTATGTGACAATAATTAATAAGCTCTACGTTTTTAAATCTTATTATAAACAATATCCATAAACTAAATCAAACACAAAGCTATTCTTCAAAATAAAAACAACTAAACACTAAATTTTACAGAAATGTTAAAAAGTTTTTTTAACATTTATAACAACAAATATTCGCAATATGTACTATTAAAGAAGACGTTTTCCTAGAGACTACAAGGGTTTAAGAGGTATCTAAGACCAATAATAATCCTCGTTTTTCTCTATTTTTTCACAAAAAATCACCTCCTTATTAGCCGATCTAACTTACTCCAAATAATAAATAAAATAACAGAGACTACTACATAACCAAATAACCAAGGGAGAACCTTTAGATCAAAAAAACGGTAGCACAATACAGCTATCAGAAATAATAGAGGATAAAAAAGTACAGATATAAAAAAAACTCTAGATACCTTGTCTAACCAATAATATCTTCGTCCTACAACGCTAGACTTAGGAGATGCAATCGACATAATAGAAGGAATAAACATAACGATACTCCCAATAAAAGCCACACTAACTATAATCCATAAAATAATATCCATATTTCTCTTATATCCATCACAAAACTAACATAACTAGATAAAGGTATTAAAGTTTTAACTTGTCCTTATCATGTCACTAGTGTGTTCAATTATTCTAACAAAGATACACCCTCATTTTTAAAACCTTTTTAAATACCGCCCTATCCTTGACCTATTGACAAAATTTTAAATATCTTTACAGAACACAGTTAGTTTAATCGTTAAAAAGAAAGACAAATGAGTCAAAAAGCACAAAATGTGACAGATTATCCAAATAACAATACTATTTTTTCAGTTTGGAAATTTAAAGAAGGAGCTGAAATAAAACAAGCTTTTGAGGCTTTATGTGGTCTAGTCAATAACTTAAACAATTCATTTAAAGTTAGAGTAAACGCTGGACCTACTAGTTGTATCTTAGGAGTAAGTCATAACGCTTGGTTAAAGCTAGACTTACCTACTCCAATGCCGAAGGAATTAAAAGTTTTTGAAGAAATCAAAGGAGATAAACATACTGCTGTATCTACAGATGCAGACTTACACCTACACTTGAGCGCTATTAATCCTGCTATCTGCTATGATATGGCCATGGCGATATCTAAAGTCCTACTGCCTGTAGCAGACTGTATCGATGAAGTACAAGGGTTTAAATATTGGGATGGTCGTGCAATCATAGGTTTTGTAGATGGTACTGAAAACCCTATCGGAGAAGACAGAGATAACTTCGGAATCGTAGGAAACGAAGATCCTCAATACAAAGGAGGTAGTTACTTATTCGTCCAAAAGTATATTCACTTTATGAAAGATTGGGACAATTTATCTACAGAAGAACAAGAGAAAGTAATCGGTAGATATAAAGCTACAGATATAGAGATGGAAGAAGATAAAAAACCTGCCAACTCACATACTGCCCTTACAGCAATAGAAGATGAAGACGGTAATGAACTAAAAATTATTAGAGCGAATATGCCCTATGCTAATCCTTCTAAAGGACAAGCAGGAACTTATTTTATTTCTTATGCCTCTACCTTCAGCACAACAGAAAAAATGCTTAAAAATATGTTTATTGGAGAACCAGCAGGTAACTATGATAGAATATTAGACTTTAGTAAAGCCATATCAGGAACGTTATTCTTCGTGCCTTCTTTAGACATTTTAGATGATTATTCTGCAGAATAACACTACTTTATAAAATCAAAAGCACCTCAGTATAACTATTGAGGTGCTTTTTTATATACTATACTTCTAAAAACTCTTTCATATCGTGATAGCCATACACCACTACTTCTGGATACTGAGTTATAAACTCCTTTATACGCTCTAATGACTCTAATCGCAGTCTATTGTTATCTGCTCTCGCCTCTGTCAATTGGTGTACAGGATGATTAGGATTACTGAGTTCTTCTCTTAAATAATAAGCATCCCCTATATAAAAATACCACTTCTCCTCTACCTGATAAATAATACCACAATGTCCTAAAGTATGTCCAAACAATGGAGTCAAATACAACTCTACTCCTTCTATTTGTATTCTTCTTACTTCTAACCCTCTCCATTGTTCTCCTGTAGTCCTATACTGCATTATAATAGGTTGATGGAGTAAAAGCGTCTTTACATATCGAGGATTGTCAGATTGGTAATTATGATACTCTTCAGAGGCAACATGTATAGAAGCGTTCGGAAAATCTACAATACCCGAGATATGATCACAGTCTAGATGAGATACCACCACATCCGTTACCTTTCTAGGATCTAGTCCTCGTTGTTTTAACTGCTCATATATGGCCATAGAGGGATCTAATCGAAGCCCAACAGCTGTTACTAATTCGGGTGAGAATCTAGATTGCACAGGATTGTTGTCCTGTACTCCTATTCCTGCATCCAGTAGAACTAATTTATTTTCTATTTCTAAAACTGTACAGTGCCCAATGGCTCTATCTCCTGTTGGAGCATTAATCTCTACAGCATTCAAGTGATATACATTCATCATACTATTTTTCTAATTTTAATTGAACAAAATTCAACTTATTTCAAGTCAAAAAATAGAATGATAACGCCAATTTACTCTACGCCAATTATTCTAAAGGGTATAGAAATATCTATCTGTGGAGTATCCATAAAATGGCTATTTTGAAGAAATGCTTTAGGTGAATCTCCTACAAATACCCGAAACTCTCTCCCGAAGTGAGATTGATCCGCATAGCCTACCTCGTACGCTACCTGAGTTAATGAGGTAGCTTGACTATTTTGCATAAAGTGTAATGCTTTCTGAAATCGCATGATTCTACTATAAGTATAAGCATCTATACCTACTACTTCTTTGAACTTTCTCTGAAAACTTCTCCTAGACATATTCACTTCTTCTGCTAGGCTCGTTGTATTAGCTAATTCACAAGTCTTATTTAGCTTTTGTATGATGTACTCTATCTCTTGATTAGAAGATGTTATAGCATATCTTAAGAAGTGATTTTCTAATATTTTAATTGCCTCTTGGGTAGATGTACTTTCATAAAGTTGTCTACACACTTCACTTGGCAAGAGATCTTCTGCATCTGCTAGCGTATTTGTCAATTCTGTAGTATGAAAACCGAATATCTTTTTAAAAGCAGTAGGATGCAAGTCTACTCCTAGTACAGTAGCTTTATGAGCAAAGTAATTAAGACAAGGATTATCGCTCTTTTGACCATAGATAAAAGACTTAGGCAAAGCCTTTTGATTTTCCTTATTGTACAATACTGATTGATTCTGAAACAGCTGTATAATGATCCCTGTATTTCCAGAAGCGATTATGCGATACAGCCCTTCCCCTTCTATTAGATTTACTTCTCCATGCCAGAATCTACTTACGATACCTCTGAGCTCTTTTCTAGGCAAACAGTACTTTACATTCATATCTTATAAATCCTATTCAATCAATTAAACTACTAAAAATAGTATTAATCTCGCGTTTCTACAATCAAAAAACGCCTTTTTCAAACAAAAAGCCGATAGATGATTCTATCGGCTTCTTTAATTATATTATTCCTTATGTTGACTTTTATAGATAAGATAGGCACCTAATATCACTCCTAATAGAGCTAATAGAACCAACAATTCTTCAGGTGTATTACCATTTAGTCCACCAATACACATCCCTAAAAAGAGAACCGCTATCGCGATAATCCCCCCCCATCCTATGATCTTCATCTTCTTTTCTTAAATACGATTCATAATTTGCTTACACTATAAATAAGTCTTCTTATACTGTTTTACTAAAAGTGTCTATCCCAATTATTCTCTAGGATTATGCTATTAGCATAATAGACGCAGTGTTTCTCTTGTATAGCTCTCATCTCTCCACATTCAGGACAAGTTGCCTGAGCCGTATCCTCATTCACGCGATTCTGCAATTCTTCACTATCATCATAACACTCTCCTCCTAACCCTCCTAGAGTGATAGTATATCTATAGCCTCTCTCACTCATAAATGAGCACTCCCCATCTGTAATGTTTTAAGTAGAGAAGTTCACATCGTCTAGCCATCCTTCACTAGGCCAGTTGATATGTACTAAGTTTCCATCCTTCACCTCTACACTTACCTGATAAGTACTACTACTCTCTGTATAAGGGTTTTCATACATCACCTCAGCACAATACACTCCATCTTTATAATAGTCACTCTCACCATAAATGGTAAAACCGTGTGACCCGGCACTTTTTTTACAAGCAAATAACAGTAATGTCATACTTGCAAACAACAGAATTATTTGTTTCATTATCCTATTTAAAATACCACAAACTATGTAAGACCTTGCCCTAGCCATGTACTACGTACTAAAAATGCATCTACTTACACACTCCACAGCTATTTCCTTTCTGAGAGCAGTGCTTAAAGTATTTACAATTTTTACACGCTTTACAATTCGAAGATCCTGTACAGGTAGCATAAGTTACAGAACTATAATTTCCTGCAAACACTAACATACTTAATACAGATACACCAATCAATAAACTACTGTTTATCATATCCTCCTATTTTATATTTAGGTACTCGATAAAACAACAATGATGCCAAGCAATTTACGTCTCTTTTTCCTCGTGCTAAAAGCGGTGCAAATTTATCAAAGGAACTGTGAAAAAAAACTTAAATTTATAAGCTTTTTTTACTCTTTTTAGAGAGACCTGTTTCTTTTGTTTTGACACCTAATACAGAACAGTTATATCATCTCTAAAGCCTCTAATATACAGCTATATATATACGCTAGATCTTCGTCAGTCGTACAGTATGGAGGCACTAGATAGATGATATTACCTAGAGGTCTCATCAGGACTCCTCTCTCTAAGAAGAAAGGATATAATATATCATGCATATCACTAAAATAAGAAGTACATTCTGTTGTTTTCCATTCCATCGCAAAAATAGTTCCGCATTGACGCGCATCTTGTACTTTAGGATGCTGTTTTAATTGTTGTATAAACCCTTTGTGTTGCTCTACAATACGATTAATATGATCCTGTGTATCTTTAGATAACAAGAGATCCATACTTGCTAAAGCTGCTGTACAGGCTAAAGGGCTTGCCGTAAAAGAATGTCCGTGAAATAGTGCTTTAGTCTTATCATCTGCATAAAATGCTTGATACAGATCTTCTGTACAAGTAGTAATCCCTAAAGGTAAAGTACCGCCTGTAAGCCCTTTTGAAAAACACATAATATCAGGCGACTCACTAAGGTGATTAGCGGCAAAAAGCTGTCCTGTTCGCCCAAACCCTACGAATATCTCATCTTGGATTAAGAGTATATCCCTTTCTTTACAATAGTTCATTAACGCTGATAAGTGTTCTGGCTGATGCATTAACATTCCCCCTGCCCCTTGTACTAAGGGTTCATAGATAAAACAGATTGTCTCTTCTGCATGCGTGTCGATGGTCTTTTTTATACTCTCTAGATTCTCTGCTGTGGGCACATCTATAAATAAAACCTCAAACAACATATCGCCAAAAGGGTCTGTCCATATCCCTCTACCACTCACAGACATTGCCCCAAAAGTATCTCCGTGATACCCATTTTTAAAAGCAATGACTTTATTCTTCTTACCTCCTTTATTATAATTAGCCTGAATAGCCATTTTTAAAGCTACTTCTATCGCTGTCGAACCATTATCTGTATAGAATATCTTAGTCTGGCTAGATGGTAATAAGCCTAATAATCGCTCTGATAATTCTATAGCAGGCTGATGAGTAAACCCAGCAAAGATTACTTGCTCTAGAGTAGTTAATTGTTCGGTCATTTTCTGAGCAATATAAGGGTGCGAATGCCCATGTAAGGTTACCCACCACGAAGATACTGCATCTATATATCTCTTACCATTTGCATCGTACAGATAACTCCCTTCTCCTCTTACAATAGGTATAATATTCTGAGCTGTTTTCATCTGAGTATAAGGATGCCAATTCACAGCATAATCGCGTTCTATTAAATTCTTTTGTCTATTTTTCATTTTTTATTTTTGTGATGAATCACTTGCTAATTCAAGTGCTGTTAACATAACTACCTCTTTAGTAATCTCCTCTAATGCTGGTATGTGAATTAATTGTGTATCTCTGTCTATGAAGTTCTTTATCGCCTCTAATGAATAAGGGTTAAACTCTCCATTTAACACAAGGTAATCAATAGGAATATTCCTTGTTCTCAAAGCCTCTATCGATAACATTGTATGGTTAATACACCCCAAATAATTTTTAGTGACTAATGCGACAGGAAGTTTTAAATATTGAATCAGATCAATCATATAAGTAGAAGAGTTAATCGGAACAAACAATCCCCCTGCTCCTTCTACAATGAGATTATTCGCAGTGTCAGGTAGCGTAAAATCACTTAATTGCATATTTACATTTTCTTTAGCTGCAGATTCATGAGGTGAAGCGGGTAACTGTAAGCTGAACCTTTCTCTATGAATAGTCACATGCTCATTCCACTGTTGTATTTTCATACTATCTGACTCATGTAGATCTCCAGACTGAATAGGCTTCCAGTAATCAGCCTTAAAATAATGCGTTAGAATAGCAGAAGTAACTGTTTTACCTATTCCTGTATCAATACCAGTTACAAATAGTTTAAGGGGTTGTGTCATTTCTTTTTATAATTTCAAATAATAAATTCATTTCTTCTTTTGTATTAAAGACATGTAGACAGATCCTCATACGCTCTGTACCTTTAGCTACTGTAGGAGCCTTAACGATATAAGTATTAAGGTTGTGGAGCAATAAGTCTGTTTGAAAACTTGGAATATCTCGAATTCCTTTAAGGGTAAGCACCTGTATAGGACTTGGAGTGAGTACAATTCCTTTAGGGGCAACTTCTGCGTAAGTCTTGATAACACTTTCTAATTGTAGTGATAGCATAAGATGCTTCTCTAGAAAAAGATACGCAAGCTTAATACTCACAGCCATCAAAGTATTAGGCGCTGTGCTATAAATAAAAGAAGAAGCAAAGTTTATAAGAGAATCTATCAACATCTTACTTCCCAGCACAGCAGCTCCATGTACTCCCATCGCCTTGCCATAGGTCACTAAAGTAGCCCATACACCAGCCTGTAATCCTAAAGAATGTACTCTACCTAGGCCGTATACTCCTATGGCGTGAGCCTCATCTACTATTAAGTAAGCGCCATAACGTTGTGCCAACTCTACTAACTCCTCTAAAGGAGCTAAATCTCCATCCATAGAATATAGGCTCTCTACGGCTATGTAGATATCTCCTGTTGCCTTATTAAGTAGGCGCTCTAGATCTTCTAAATCATTGTGTCTGAACTTCCATTTTCTCACTCTTGACAATAGACATCCATCGTGCGCAGACCGATGTATCCATTCATCTACGATAACAGTATCTCTTGTAGTAGGTAGATTACCTAGTAGAGCTAAATTAGCCTGATAACCAGAATTAAAAAGAAGTGCTCCCTCTACGCTATGCCTAGTTGCTATATACTCTTCTACTTCTTCTACCTCCTTTGTATTTCCACTGATTAATCTAGATCCAGTACTTCCACTTAACAAAGCTGGATTATCTACTACCATATCTAATAAAACTTGCTGAAAAGCACTATTTCTACTCAATCCTAGATAGTCATTCGACAGGAAGTCTATTGCTGTTGTATCCCTAAGCTGTAGACTTCTATAGTTCTGGTCGTGAAGTCGCTCTGACAATCGCTGTTGTAGATTATAAGGTAGTGTATTCATACCTTAATTAATCGCTTTAGCAATAGCCTCCATCCACTCTTGACAAAGCGATTCTTCATACTCTACAATGATATCAGCATAGTATTGCCAATCAGGTGAAAACATCTCTAACTGAGAAATCATCTCTTCTAGATGCCCTTGTTCTTCTGCTATAATTGATTTGACCATGACCTTAGAACCAGAACGATCTAAAACACCTTGATAAATAGGATATAATTTGTCCGCTCGTACCTCTATAGCATACGTAACCAATAGATAAGCTGCAAATTTTAGAGGTGCTTCACTTAGTCCAAGTGATTCTTTTAGATATCGAACGCAGAACACATCTAATCGTTGTAGATACTGTTGAGTCTGAATAGGTGCTAATAAACTAGTGGTATCATAGTGCTCAGGAAAACAAACTTGTAGTTTCTTAATTTGTTTTTTTAAGTAATAAGCATGTCTATGTTCTTCTGCTGCATGTTTTAATTGTAAGAAGGTTACTTGATACGGATTTTCACAAGCGGATATTTTCCTCGCTCCTGTGTTCTCCATAAAGGATAAGGCATTTAACCACTTGCTATGTAGCTCATCGCTCGCTACAATAGTTTCTAATAGTTGTTCCATTTTGTGTTCGTTTAAGCCACAAAACTAGAAGGACTAACTGGATCACCACAAGACCACTTTTAAGATAAATACTAGTCCGGATACTATCATACTACTCTACCGAGAAGATAGTACCTCTTCTATCTCTGTGATATATCAGTGCCCCATACAAGTCTTTTCCATCCTAAAAGGGTCTTTTAACTAATATGTATCAGCTATTCTACACGGTTTATAACTGTAGATAGTAAGATAAAGAAGATTAATTATACATCTACAGACTGAGTTTATAATTCAGAAAATACACTAGATTCATTAGTTCTCCATGCGTTGCATCTTATAGTGTAGTTTTAAAAACGGAATGGTATAAAAACTAAAGTTGTGATCTGTTCGTAGCTTTCCATCGGCATCTACATACATATGAAGGCTCTCATGTAAAGCTCTAACAAATTTCACCCAATGCTTTCCTTTGTGATTCGTAACATAAAAGTAAAAACCTACATCGCCAAATTGCTTACCATTGCTCTGTAGGAGTAAACTTCCATCTTCTTTAACCTCCTGATTGAGTAGTACTGTGGCATTGCCATTGGGCAACGGAAAAACTACTTTAAACAATTCTTTATCCTTACTAGGAAGATAAGCATGTGTATAAATACCTGAGAACAACGTTTGACCTGTTTCTTTGACCTTTCGATACCAAATCGTCCAGACCGTTTGTTCTTTTTTCTGAAGTTTTATTATTTCGCTTTTTAGCCCTTTGGCTAGACTCCTAGTATTGGTGGGTATATTCAGTTGCTGTAATCTCTTACTAAACAACCATCCTAATAACGTACCAAAGGGTTTAAAGATTCCTTTCCACTCGCACCAAACCTCAAAGTCGTAATCTGATGTATGGGTGTAGAAGTCAATGATCTGTGGATGTAATCTACCGCGCTCTGATGCTGTAAAATCTAGTCTATTGATATCTTCTATAAGTCCACTTCCAGCTTGATTAATAATTACATCATACTGACCAGCTAATCTGTCAATATAAGACTTATCTATAATCTTCCTATCACCTATGACTCCTTCTATCCAAGGCGTCTGGGTGATATCAATGCGCTTTCCAAATAACTTTACCCAAAGCTGAGTAACTCTATCTTGTAACATACATCCATTACTTTATCTAAAAAGTACTCTTTTTCTTAGAAAAGACCTATTCTGTATCAACCCTAAAAACTCTGCTCTGCCCAATCTGCTATTTTATAAATAACTAGTTACTCCAAAGCCTATCTGCTTTGAGCAACTTCATTTATAAATCAATTGTTTTGTATATCTATCAGCGAATTATTCGTCTGCAGGCTGAGTTGCTACCTTAGTAGATAAGTATGTTCTATAAATATAAACAGCTCCAAATGAAAATGTTGCTACAACAAAAGTAGCGATAGGCAAACTCATCACCTTCTCTGCTGGAAATACATAAACTAAAAATGGAAACGCATATACTGCAGGCACTCGCATCTGAAATAGTTGAGACAAACCATACATCATGATCAACAATAGAAATGCGAGCACCAACCAGTTCTCGATATACTGATATAATACCACTCCTATGCTAATAGCTAATGTAAGAATAGCGATTTGCTTAACCATGATCTTCAATGAATACATCTTCATATTTAAAGATTCGTATAGTACTACTGCTATAGGAGGGATAATAGCCATCTGCTGGTTACCTGAATAATAAGCCACTACCATCCACAACAGATTAATAGCCATATAGGGATACATCTTTTTCGTATTGACCTTCCCTTTTGAGTCAATCCCTTTATTTAAATCTAGTGCATACACCACAATCATCAGTACAAAAGTAGTTACCAATATAGCATAGATAAATGACCACGCATGAGCATTAGTCACAATAGGAAGAAAACCTGTAGCTAATGCAGGAGGCAAACTATAATTAATTACTTTCATCAGCACTAACATCAGTAGCAATACAATCAACAGCTTAGAGATATAAGGAATAGCTAACATATTTAGCCCAAACCCCATTAACGCTGTTAGTGAAGGAAGAATAAATATCTTATCAGGCTGTCTCAGCCATGCTTTTTCTTGGAATACCCATAGTCCCACAGCTAGCGCTGCTATCTCTGGTAATACAATCTCTGGATCCTGAAAATACACTGCTCCACACACCATCAGTAGTATGAATACAAATGCTAAAATATAGTGATATACAGTTGGTTTATATGCTAAGTTCATCATCTTCATTACTTATTTGAAGCAAAATTAATTGAACTCAAACATAAAGTGCTTATATAATTTTGTCTTTTTGTTATATTGAACGTGATATTGTGAAATCGTGAAGGCGTGATGTTGTTTAGACTATTGCATCAACACAAGTATATCTCATCATCTAAGTACATTATGGCGAAAGCCAAACATTCCTAATTCCTAATTTTGAATTCCTAATTAAAATCACACTTCATCTAGTAACAATCTCTTCATCTCTGTCTCTTGAATCATTGGTAATTCCCAATGTTCAATGAAAGCCTCCATCATCTTACGTCCTCTAGCTTCAATGTTTTCCTTAGTCCAGGTAGGGTATTCTAAAAGGTCTAACTCTAACTTACTAACTCGATACTCATGCTTTACAGCATTCTGTACCTTGTATTGTATCTTGTCAAAAGGGTTCGCTTCATAGCGGTTATATGCTAAAAACATATTCCCTATCGAATGGCTATAACGGTCACGATTGACCTTTTGCATAGTATTAATATCCTTATACGTACTTCTTACTTCATAATCATCTTCCTCTGGATAGACTAAGTACACTTTAGGCTCGGTCTGTTCTAATAAACCTCCCATACTCTCTTCTATGCCTTTTAAGAAATAGTCTAACCCTGCCCAAGTCTTAAATCGTCCTCCCTTATGGATATGACGAATTACCTCTTTCCATCTGAAGTGCTCTACTCTACTCTCCATCAACACATTGAACAAGTATTCATTATTATGCGCACGTCCACGTAGATAGTAAAAATTAATATCTCTGAAAGTATCCTCTACATTCAGCGTAGAGTTGTTTCCCTGTAGTAAAAAGCACATGATATTATGGCGTTCCATCGCAAAGAACAAACGCTCTATACTAACCAAACGTTCTTGTAGTTCAAAGTCTGATAGTCCATGATCTTCCTTCACAGGCAAATCTCTCATCAATACAGCCAATACTAGGTTAAGCATATACTTACCGTATCCTCTAGGGAAATTAGACAGTCTTAGTAATGACTTCTGTATCGCAGGGGTAGTCATATACACAAAGTCTTCATCTGTGTCTACAGCATAAGGATTATTAATAAAATACCACAGCGCTACTGCCTTGCGCATACTTTCTAGCCATTGGGTAAGCTCGCTATAATCAGCGTAATTTATACTTCCCATCTCTTGTTGATCTAGCTGAAAGTCGATGGTAAACAAATGCTTCTGATAAGACTTAAAATCTGTAGATACCATCTTAGAATGAGAGAAGTACAATAACCAAAATGCTTTCAAAAAAGCATCGTCATCCATGGCCTGTGTAGGGTTTCGCCCCAGCCATTTATACACTTCTAACCAACTCTGATTAACTTTCTTACGACTGCGATCTATCGTACTCGCTACTGTCAATTGTTTAGAGACGATATAAAGCACCCTATTTTTCAGACGTTCTAAACTTGATAATTGTTTCCCTCTAAAGTTTAGCGTCTCGAATACCATGGATACGTCTAATGGACGCTCCTTAGACTCATTTAAGTTTAATATAGAAAACAATAAATGCTTTGTGAGCTTCTCTATCCAAAAAACTAATTCAACCTCTGTAAATGCTTTAATTCGCTCACTAAAGAATGCTTTTGCGAAAGATAGATTATGCGTGTATAAGGTTTCGGTCTCTTCTGCCTCATAATCAGTGTCGTTAAATATCTCTCTGATTAAATAATTATGAGAAGGCACATCTACGTGGTAACCAAAAATATAGCGATAACCATCTGCTTCTTTAACCTTAAAATAGTGTTCAGTAAGCTTCTGTTTTAATGGACTATCCTCTAGTGCCATCACCAATTCTGACAACAAGATCAGAATCGTAGTCAGACGTTGTTGCCCATCTACAATATTAAAGCCCTCATAGTCACTTCCTTCTATCACTAACTTTCCTCCTCTTACCACAAACCCTTCGCGTCTAATACATTCGGTATCAAACTTGCTGAAGTCAGTCACCGTAAGAATACCCGTAAAATGAAAAGCATTGCGGTTGTGATGAGTATTGTTCAAATCTCCCCACAATTCTTCTAACTCCTTCTTCGTCCACGAGTAACCTCTCTGATAATCAGGAATACGAAAGACTTTACCTCTAAATACTTCTTCGAAAGTGATAATGTTCATACTATAAGTGCTTACCTATTTTTAAGGGTTGCAAAAGTAGACAATATCACATAGATGGGCTAATGAATTATAATTAAGGATAGTAGTTTAACAAGTGATAAACACAAAAAAACAACTAATATTAAGTGCAATCACTTAAATTTACCTGTTGAGATTGATTTTAGGCCTGGTAAAATAGAGTATCTTTATACTCCCTTAGGAGAGAAAACACAGAAGAGAGTAACAGAGAAAGGAGTTTTTACCTACAGCAGAAGACTTTTTAAATGCTAATACTTATGCATATCAATTTAAAGGTCATCTAGACAATCTAAGGTTGTCTTATAGTGATAAGAGTAAAAATAATATAATTGAAGCAATGAGATTATAGAAGAAACAAACAATTATCCTTTTGGATTAGCTCATAAGGAGTATAATTAGAAGAATGGTACTTTAATGAAAGACTATAAGTATCAATACAATGGTAAGGGTATTACAAAAAGGATTGGACATGTTTTTCAGTAGAAGGAGGTCGATTTACCTATCAAAATGAAAAGATAAACAACTAAACGAGGATTGTTCTAATCTTATAAATTACTGTACAAATAATGTTAATGTTGCTGATTCAGCTACTTTTGACCAAATTCATATTTCGAAGATAGTGAGCGTAAAACAATGAAGAACCTGTTGATGGTAAATTAACAATTAATCTATTAACTAAATAAACCACTATGGACTGAAAGTCCATAGTTTGTTAAAGCAGACTAAAGTCTGCCTGGGTGGAGCTACTTACTCAAGTATAAAGTTACCTCCGTTATCATTTGATTTACGATGGTGTTCAAGATATTGATTTAGCATTTCATCAGTAATATTTCCTGTACTCCAACAACCAAAGCCTATTGCCCAAAAGTGACGTCCCCAGTATCTGTGCTTCAACTCAGGAAATTCTATTTGGAGTTTCCTTGAGGTACGACCCTTGAAGAGTTTGACAATATTGCTTATGTTTTGAGATGGTCGATATTCTATATGAAGATGAACATGGTCCTTTGATGCTACACCTTTTAAAATTTGAATATCTTCTGCTTCACAAATCTGAATGATCAGACTACGACAACGTATCTGAATATCTCCTTCCAATACTGGATAACGATATTTAGTCACCCATACTATATGGGCAGTTAAACGTGATACACTATGTCCTCCGGTTCGTTGATATTCCATATATCAAAGGTAAACATTTTTAGAAGCTGAAAGCTAAATGCACTAAAGTGCATAGTTTTAACTACAGTCTGCGACCAATAAAATGATACCAAATAAAAAACTAAAAATATTTTCATATAGCGCTTTAGTTCTAATAATATACTTTATTAGTTCAATTCTTATTGATCCTAATGGTTTTTTTATTCAAAATCAAAAAATAAATAGTGTTCCAAAAGAAAAAGCTATAACAAATAAAACTTTCATAGAAACAATTGAACCTCAACTTGTTTTCGTAAATCAAATGAAAAAAGATTTTTATGTTTACACATATAACTATAGCTATTTGAAAAGTTATGGAATACTACAATTATTCAAACATAGAGTTATTATAGATAAACAATGTTATTATAAATTCATTATCGCTGATTCTTTAATAGATCTTTCTGAATTTGAGATTCAGTATAATGATTTAAAGACTAATCTTTTTAATGATGTTGAAGGCTTTAATACAATGAAAAGCAATGATGTTATGATAATAATCAAATACAAAGATATACTTATGTACAAGGCATTATATTAAAACATCCACTAATAGCTAGCCTTATGATGTGACATATATAAGAAGTAATTCTTTTTATATTGTTGGAAAAGAGGAAAAGACATAGGGAGTTTAGTTTATCAGTATTTACCTTACCAATACCTATTCTAAGGAATGAATAGGGATTAGATGCATGATAAAGCCATACTGTCTCCGTTAAAACAGGCTTTTTAACGGAGACAGTACGGACTCATAACAGACTCACTACAGACTCATCCGCATTTAAACAAAAAGAGCTACCTCATCAGTAGCTCTTCTCATTTACTCTTTAAGCATTAGCTTATATTCTCGTTTATTACTCTTAGGGTTAATATCTATAAACTCATACTGATCGATATTACTCAATACTTGTTCAAATCGCTTCTTTGCTTCTTCTAAAGTCCAAGTCGTAGGAAAGTAAAAACCGTCAAACTTACTCTCTGTAATATCTGCTTTAAACTCGTGGATATAATCATAAAAACCACCATAGGCTAGAGCTACCACCCCTGACCACTGTATAGCATAATGCTTATTCGCCAATGGTGTAAAGCTAATGGTATGATTCGCCGAAAGATCATGACCTAGTAGATAGATACCAAAAGCCAATTCAGACTCTAACATATCATCTGCTAAAGGAAGCGGGTTAAGTACAAACTCTCTATTATCTAATAAATCAAAGCTAAAAGGTGTGGTACCATCAGAAAGAAGAAGTCCTCCTTCATCTGACCAGTACGTAGAAGACAATGTACACTGGTGATAATTATCCCACACAATTCTAGATTGCCACTCGCTCATACTGGTATACTCTGCATCATCGTCGAAGTCCTCTTCCTCATCTTCTATATACTCTTCTCCTTCGCTTAGATAGTAGTATTTTGACTTTAGGTGTAGGTCAAACCACAGTTTGCCTGATTCGTCTAAACGACCAGCCCAAACAAACTCTTCTAAGAGATGGGGTTTAGGATAGGCACTGTCGATAAATGTAATTGTACTCATGTATATGCTGCTTAACAAAATATTGATACGGTCAAAGCTACAAATATCTAGAGTAGTAATACAAGCTTTTTCTTTTAAAAACAGAGGTAAAACTCTATGTTTATCACGACTTCTATTTTTAAGTAAATCGATAGTGTAACAGTCTATAATAGTTCGCTGTTCTACTTTCGAACAACTGTTTCCCTACAAAATCAAAGATAATATTCTTTAAATCTAATAAGGATACGATATCTTCATTGATTAAAAAACCTAACTGTCCACAGAGCAAAATCTGCTTCTCTAAGGTCATACAGCAGTGAGAGATATCGTCTAAGTAACAGACAAAATCTTCTTCTATCTGACTCTTTAATCCCAAACCGATATACAAAGAAATCATCCCACTAATCTCTCTCATCTTAGCGATCGCTCCTAGGTGATCCTCTTTAAAGTTCTCTAAGGTTAACTTATAGATTGTTAACTTTAGTTCTAATGATTTAATCAACATCACGTCTCGCTGATATACACTCACAAAGCTCATAACAAATAGTTTATAGATTAACTATACTCCTACCATTACAATACCAAAGAAAGCATTTCTATGTGAACAAATTGTTATGTTTTAAGCTAGTATTTCAAATAATCTATTACTTCTCTGATGTTCTTTAACTGTCTATAGTTTTCATAAGCTAGCTCTTCCTCTACTACTTCGTGTGCCCAGGTCACATGAAAAGGAACGTGTAGTGCTGACCCTCCAAGTTCTAACACAGGGATAATATCAGACTTAACTGAATTTCCTACCATCATAAACTCCTGGGGTTGACAAGAGAGCTTACTTACTAAATTTCCATAATCCAATATCTGCTTATCACTCATTACCTCTACATGGTCAAAATACTTCGATAGGGAAGAATTCTTTAGTTTTCGCTCTTGATCTAATAAGTCACCTTTAGTCGCTAGTACTAGCTTATAGGTGCCATTTAGTTGATCTAGTGTTTCCTCCACTCCGTCTAAAAGAGTGATCGGTTTATCAATCAATTCATGTCCTAACCCCAAGATGCGGTGCATTAATACATCTGTCATTTGAGCTCCTGTAATCTGAGCTCCAGTTTCTAATAAACTCAATAAAAAACTCTTCGCTCCAAAGCCATATCGATCTAGATTTCGCATTTCTGTCTCAAAAAGGACTTTAGACACTTCTTCTGCTGGTAAATAATCTTTTAGAAGCTCGCAGAAAGCATGTTCTGTCTCTTGGTAGTATATTTCATTATTCCAAAGTGTATCATCAGCATCAAATGCTATAATCTGTATATCTTTACTCATATTCTATTTCTTTATAACCTTGTCAAATATAAAGGTTGACTAGCGATTCTAAAAAGACTTTTGTCTTTCTTCATTTATTCTTCTGATGTTCATCATCTAACGCAAATCCTTTTATCAAATACTCCATTAGCCCACTTTCTGAATTGTGTTGCCCGTACAGAATTAACCCTATACCCCACAGATAGTATCATATTTAAATTATAGAAGTTAGTCTTATAATTTTTACCATCAGAGGCAGTATGTGCAAAATTTGCACATACTGAATCCTCTTCTAATTCACCGTCTTTTAATACATTAGCAATATGCTTTGTGATAACACTTCTATCAACACCGAATATCTCACTCATTGTCTTTTGTGACGCCCAAATAGTCTCTTGATTACTATCAACTATAACTTGAACACTTGTTTTACCTTCTTTATTCTGATAAAACAGAAAATTCGAAACGTTGCTTTCTTCTTTCATAGTATATATTTGTAAGTAGTACTTAATCAATTCTTTGCAATCTACTCTATTTTATACACTTACTCTTTAAATACATTGCTCTAAATAATAGCAAAAGCCCATCATGTGATGGGCTTTGATTGTTGATACTTACATAATTAATTAGCTAATCTCGTCTAAATGCTGAATACCTAATTCTATCATTTTAGTATTATTCGCAAATAACTTTCGTTTACGTGAATTCCAATTCATTAAGTAATTAGAAATATCTTCTAATGAGTCTACTTTCTTCTCTTGTTTAATAAAATCAATAGTTGATAACAACTCTAATGCAAAATTGGAATAATATCCAGATAAAAAGTCTTGTGTTCTATGTACTATATCCAAATACTTTCTATTATTCTCTGTATTTAAATAATCTAACACTGCTTTTTCGTCTTCTAAATTAATCCCTAATATTTCGAAAGGTTTCTTATCCTTAGTAACATATCCAGTGATATAACTATTATTCAAGTAGTACAGTACATGTCTAACCTTGCCAGAATAAGGACCGTAATGTTGAGCATTAAACTGAAGCTTGAACTCTTCTCTTGCTCCAAACTTCTGTAAGAAATAAGCTATTTTTTCTGCAGAGAATTCTGACACAAACTCACCTTGTTTAACCAAATCGTACAAGACGGCTAATAACATTGCTCGTGCTGGTGTCAGACTTACTTTATCCTTATTAGTTTTCTCTTGAATCACCCTTGTTGGTTGATAAACCGATATCTCACAATGAACATCATGAAGATAGTACTCTATTCTCTTCTGTACTTCTCCCCAATCTAAACCACCATTTCCTGCTCCTAAAGCTGGAATGGCAATAGATGTGATATTATATTGAGCTATAATTTGTTTTAAGTCAACCAATCCAGCTTCTATATAACTATATTCTGAAGGTTTACGCCAAGTGGTTTTTGTAGGAAAATTGACAATTATCTTCTGGTCTCCTAACAATGTCTCTTCTTTAAAAACAAATGATTTACCTATAGCTATCTCATTATTGTCACAAGCCTTTTTATAAGCTTTAAAATTCTCAGGAAATTGATTTTTAAATTGTAAAGCAATCCCCTTCCCCATCACTCCATCGAGATTCACTGTATTGACTAAAGCCTCTGCTTTACTCTCCAATAAATTTCCTTCTATATACTTTATCATCACTTAAAAATAATATCCTCGTTTTATCACAATCTTACTTTCTTCTACCCCACTATTGATTAACTTCGTTCTAGCTTCCTCATTATAACATACATACCCTATTATAAACTCCTTAGTTAAATCACCATCCAATAGCAACTCGGCCTCCTTTCTTCTCTTTTTGTCTACATCTTCTTCATCAAACCAATATTTAGATGCAACTGCATTAAAGTCAACCAATTCATTTACTTCTCCTATTCTGTCATTTTCATAATATGAAGTCAATGCACTGTTTGCTTGACCATCTGTAAATAAAAACGCTTTTTGACAATCTAAGATCTTTTGAATAGATGTCACACAATATACAATATCAATAGGGTTTACTTTTTTTACTCCCATGTATCCCTTTTGAATTACATATAACATAGGAGTACAGAATCCAAAATAAAAAGGTAGATAACTTCCTATATGTCTACCATTATTTAATAATCTATTAGCACGAACAGTGATAATTTCTTTATTTCCAATAGGAATGTAATTTGGATTACTATTCTCTGAATCTACATGTGTCAATCCATTCATTGCAATATGACTCACATTATCTATATGTGTCATTCTATACCCCCATAGTTTACTAAAGTTAATCATCGTAATTCTTGCAAATTTATATATTTCTTATCTGCAATTTAATGATTATAACGACAAAATACAATTAGACATACTAATTAAACATAACCTAATCAAATACAACAGTATTATTCTCTTACTCTGTCATCATCACCAATCTTTTTCCACTGCTAAGAGGCATATCCCATACCTCACTTATCTCTTGCCACGGATAACTTACGGTATCAAGGCGTAACTTCCCTGCTACTGCAAGGTCAAAAGCTTCTGGTAATAAGACTTTAAAGAAGCGAACCATCTCTTCATCTGTCCAACTGCCTATTCCAGATCCTAATAACATAATGTCCGTTCCCCTTAGTATAGAAGAAGACAACT
Source organism: Myroides odoratimimus (assembly GCF_038039805.1). Lineage (GTDB taxonomy): Bacteria > Bacteroidota > Bacteroidia > Flavobacteriales > Flavobacteriaceae > Flavobacterium > Flavobacterium odoratimimum_B. Next base: position 145,166 of record NZ_JBBPHK010000005.1, on the reverse strand, counting down.
CCATCATATCACCAGACATCGCTCCTACATTGACAAAACGAGTTCTATGCTGGTACTTGCCTTTACCTTTTAAAGCGGTTAATATAGCTGAGGCGCTATCTCCCCATAAGTAATCTATCACCACATCGATAGGTGTTTCTTGATGTACTTGACTAAATGCTGTTACTAGAGTTTCTTTATCCTGATACAGACTGATCGCTTCATCTGCTCCCAGTTCCTTTAATGAGGATAATGCTTCTTCATTGCGGCCTGTCACGATTACTTTACTCGCTCCATAATGCTTGGCCATTTGTACAGCTACTTGCCCTGTGACACCTGTAGCTCCATTGATCAGCACTACTTCTCCCTTTTGTAATCTGGCTCTGACTACCATAGCGATCACAGACCCCATAAGGGCATTAGGCATTGCTGCTGCCATTGCTAAATCTATTCCTTTTGGCAAGGGTACTAATTGATTCTTATCTACGATGGCATACTCACTTAACATCCCCTGCAGTCCAAATCCATAAGCCATCGTTCCGTTTGGAAGCTCACCTACTCCATCTGTTCCGATAACAAAAGGAGCAAAAGGTTTAGTGCTCACTGAATAATGCTTACCACTGGCGATAGCTCTATCGAGATTCTTAACCGAAACTGCCTTGATTTTCATCAACACTTCTTCTGATGAACTTACTTCTACAGGCTTAAAATCGGTAGTATATACAGGATTCTGTCCTTTTTCTTTTACAATAACTGCTTTCATATCTCTTTATTTTATAGAGACAAAAGTATTGGATAGCAACCGTGTATATCGATAACAAATGTTATCAAATTAGGACTTTAGTAGCTTGCTTTTGATACGGCTCAAGTGAACCTTAGATATTCCTATATAAGAAGCGATATAGTGCTGTGGAATACGTTGTATAAGCTCTGGTCTACTCTCATAAAGCTTAAGATAACGCTCTTCTGGGGTTGACTGTACAAAAGATAAACTGTGATTCACATAGTCGAATGTTCGCTGAAAAATCACATCTATAAACAAATCTCTATACTCTGGCGTAGCTAAAGAGTCTTCTAATAATGGTCTGATATCTTCTTTATCAGCCACCCATACCACTGTAGGTTCTATCGTCTCAAGAGTAAATTTACTAGGCATTCCCCTCCAAAAACTCTCAATAGAAGAAACCATACTGTTCTCTAAAAAGAATTGAAAAGTCACCTCATGTCCGTCTTTATTAATCCAAACACGCAGACATCCCTTGCTTACCCAAAATACTTTATTTGCTATCGCTCCCTCCTCTAACAATACTGTTTTTGCAGGATATACTTCCTCTCTAAAATAAGGTTTATACTTATTGACAAACTCTTGGCTAAGTAAAGAATCTTTATCTACTTTTTCGAACATGACTTACAATGTTTGATAACTTGTATTTATACATTACTAAAGTAATGATTTTACCCCTTCAGGCAAATTATAAAATCAAGCCCATCATACGATGGGCTTATTTATTTATATCCTTAGAAGCAATTTATCCCACTCATTTTCTTCCTCTTCGATAAGACTACTAACAATCTCATTAACAGCATCAATTCTTTCAATTAATGTGTCTATAACCTCTGCTTCTAATACACCTAAGTCCTTAGTCAACATTAAACAGGTATGCAATAGAGCACATTCCCTTCTCGTGCTCTCAAGTTGATCACTTAGTATACAGTTTTCAAAGGTGGATAATTCTATACTCAATGGAATCTTTAACACCCGCTCTCGGATATAAGCAATTAAATCTGCATGATTAGAACTCTGATCTACTACAGACTCCTTATACAGGTAAGTAACTAGATCCATTGCCTTCTCCCAAGCTTCTAAGGCCTTTTCTGGTTTCTTTTTTAACATAATGAATAATTTTTAGTTCATTATATTACCTCTAAAACAATACCAACTAAAGATAGTCAAGATGAACAAATCGTTAGGAGAATATTATGATTGATTACTAAGCGCTTAATAATTAACAACAATAATCCGATTAATCACGAAGTCAAAAAAAGGAGTAAAACGGAGTAAATAGAAGTAAAACGGAGTTCGATATTTATATCTAAACGCAGTGGATATAATGACTCACAAAGTTTAAGTGCTATAAATTTGCTCTTTTCTTTCCGGGTTGTTCCCAAAAAGTACGGTTTTAGGGAGGTCTTGAAAGCATTTCGGAAACAAGACTAAGCCATGACAGCAATCTGAAAACAGTTAAAACAAGTTTTCACAAAACAAAATCATCCCAAATTATCTATGAAAATACCACTGATAGAAATCAGTATTAAAAGTATCAATCTTACAGTTCGGAATAATCTGTTTTAGCACCCCTTCTTGATGCTGTTTACGCAAGAAGCGGTTAAAGAGTACTGGATGAGGAAAACGTTCTTTTAAAGTCTTATTTTTACGTATTTCATCATATAAATCCGTAGAACGCAACTCTACTTTAGTCGGTTGATCTGCAAAGTATTGATTCAATTGATCTCGTATAGTCACTAATAATTTAATATCACTAGGCATTCTGGTAAATACTGTTGGACGAGTATGGCTTTGACTCTCTTCTGTTTCTTCCTCCTCGTCTTCGTGCTCATCCTCTATCTCATCTAAAGACTCATATACAGGCTCATAAACAATCTCTTCTTCGGGTTCCTCTATCGTATCTAATACCACCTCTATCTCTGCTACACGATGCTCATCTATCAAATCGTGTAACTTGTACTGTAACTCCTCTAGATAAGCTCTATACACCTCATCTATCAGTAAGTTGGGTTGTAATAGTATAGCAGCGCCTACATCTCTACACTCTACTAGTTGAGGATACTTTTTATAATTAGACACATAGTTAAAGGTTAATTTATGTCTCTCCATCTGAACTGCAAAGCGCATCCATAGATCAACATTCAATGGAGGCTCTCCGTCTGCTTTTAACCAATCATTGTATTTCCAATTTAACACCCACCCTTTCTCAAAGGTATTCATCACATACTTAGAAGTTGCATAAATAGTCACCTCTGCTCCTTCTTTAATCTGCTCTAACCCCTTCACAATAGCCATAAGCGAAATACGAGATTGAGAGTTTTCTATAAACCCTTCTGCAAATGTTTTGCATTGATCACCTATACACAACATATTAGCATACGCCTTAGCGTCACTAGAGGTATCTATCTTTACGCGAGTATATAGGTCTATTTTATATTTCATATCTATTAAGGGTATTTGAGTACTTAAAGATAAGGACTTCTGAGTAAATCACAATAGAAAACCTCATAGGAATTAAGAATATTCCCTCTTACATATTTATAACTTAAAAAGTGTTTTTCATATCAATATCTCAAAATGACAAAACAAAACTCTCATTTTCAAAACACAATACGCTAGGCTATAGCTATAAGGATAAAACATAAAACTGCTCTCTAAATAAATATAAAGTTGTTAATTTACAGTATGGTTTTGGTGGTATATAAAGTACTTATAAACTTAAAAAAAATGTTATGGCAGAGCATGGAAGTATCCTTATTTATCAGACAGAAGATGGCCTCGCTAAGATAGAGACCTGTTTAGAGAACGAAACAGTATGGCTAACTCAAGCCCAAATGGCAGAATTATTTCAAAAAGATAGAACTGTCATTACCAAACACATAAAGAATGTATTTGAAGAAGGTGAACTAGTAGAACAAACCAATGTGCAAAATTTGCACATTGCAAATTCAGACAAACCTGTTAAGTTTTATAATCTAGATGTAATCATATCTGTAGGTTATAGGGTAAAAAGCATTCAAGGAACTAAGTTTAGACAATGGGCAACTAGATGACATCTCCAGAGTAGAAGAAGATTTTATAGAGTATATCTTAAAAACAACGAAGACAATAGCCAATAATATATAAACAAAACCCCCAAAGTCAAAAGACTTTGGGGGTTTTGTTTATGTTATACTTAGATTTCTTCTTTGTTTTCTGAACTTACTGAGACATCACTTTTTACGTGTTGTAATAACCAATTATATACCTCCATATGTCGATATAGATCTTCTACACTCCCATGTGTTCCTCCTTTGACTACTTGTAGTTCTACAGGAGCTTTTTTATCACATTTTTGAATAGCAGTCATTATCTTCTTAGACTCTTTTAGTGGTACGATAAAGTCTTTATCACCATGAATAAGTTTAATAGGGATATTAGTCACTGCACAGGCATCTCTTTCTTCACCTCCTCCACAGATAGCGATAGCAGCAGCTATACGATTAGGATACTTACCAGCATATTTCATCGTACCATATCCTCCTAAGCTCATTCCTGTTACATAAATGCGACTCTCATCGATATTATAATTTGTAATCATATAACTTACAATTTCGTCAATCTTATCCGCATTCCATGGCCCAGAAGGCAATTGAGGAGCTACTAAATAAGCTGGGATATCTAATCCTTTCTCTATTCCTTTTAGCGCACCATATCTCTTTACCCTATCTATATTGGTTCCCGAAAGACTTCTCCCGTGTAAGAAGATAATGAGAGGATTCTTTTCTTCTACGACTTTAGGTTCGTTTAACCAAAATTGATAAGTCGTTTTATCCAAAATAGCTTTAGGTTGAGCAAAGGTCGTCAATGAGACTAAACAAATTAATATCGTAAGAAATTTCATAGTTTTTTTGAAAGTAAATATACTTGTAATCTGGTAATTTCAAAACAAAAAAATCACTGTAAGTATTGAATATACTGAGTTTATCCTTATGTAAAGTTAGATAACTAACATCTAAACACTTAGTATTTCCACAACATTAAACCAGCCTGATACCCTGCCCCTAATGTCCACATTAAAAAATAATCTCCTTCCTTTAGAGGTGTTCCTTCTTTCTGATATTGATGTAAAGCTAAAAAAGGACTAGAAGCTCCTGAATACCCATACTCTTTCGAATAAAAAGGTACTTTTTCTTCTGGTAAGTGATAATGTGATTTAATAATCTTAATGTTTTTTAGCGATAACTGAGAGAATAAGAATAAACTGATATCTTCTATTTTCAGATTGTTCTTTGCTAAAAAGACCTCTATTTTATCTAAAGCAAACTCCACACTTCCGCTTCCATCAAATGATGTATCCCACATTGTCAATTCATCAGATAAAGAACAAGAATGTCCTTGAGGCGGATACAGAACAGTATCACAAAAACTACTATCTGTATGATACATAACGTCTACTAATCCAGATGTAGTAGTCTCTTTCTCTACTATAAATGCAAAAGCGGAATCTGAAAAACAAAAAGCTGTTACAGGGTTTTGGCTATCTAAAATACGAGATAACTGATCAGAACAAACTACTAAAGCATTTTTAGCTCTACTACTGCTATTGAGATAATGCGTCACTTGATCTAATGCTACAAAAGCCCCAATACAATTAGCGTTAATATCATAACACATTGTATTATTCTTTCCTTGTAAAGCTTGGTGTATAAAAATAGAGTCACAAGGTATCTGATGCTCTGGAGTACAAGTCACAAAGACAATAATATCTATTTCTTCTATTGAGATACCACTTTGTTTTAAAACTCCTTTTGCCGCCTCAATTCCCATAGAAACCGTAGTTTCATTTGACTCTTTAGCGACTACAAATCGATTATGTCTACCAAGTGCTTCTTGTATCTTTTTCATAGAGACACCTTGGCTTTCGAATTGTTTAATTACTTCCTCATTACATTCAATATTAGAGGGATGATAAAAATACGTGTGTTGCAATTTCATATTAAAATGTTTTTTGATTATTACTTTTTTTAACCATTTATAAAAGTATTACTTTTTATAAATAAAAAGTAATAAATATGCAAAACAACAACCATAAAGCATATTTAAATTGCAATAATTATAAATAATAAAAACATTAAATAGCAATAATATAAAATATTTTAACTCATATTAATTAATTCTTTTTAACTAGTACACACATTTCGGTTATTAAAAATAATAGTATACTTTCAAAAATTATTATCTCCTCTAAGAATAAAAGCTTAATACTAGATAAGTACTAAGCTTTTATTCTCACTTTATTTTATATTCTAATTCTATTAATCACTTATAAAGCAAATTACGTGCTGAATCACCAGCGATCACTAATCCTCCTGCCATCATGATAATGTCCTTTAAGACTAGCCTTCCAGCACCTGATAAATAAGGAAATCCATAGTTAGGTGTAGGAAAATCACCTCCTAAATTAGGCACATATACTTCTGGGGTAGTAATTAGAAATGATAGTGTGACCAAAGACATTCCTAATGTTAATACCCCTCCTAAAAAACCGAGTCTAGGATACCATATCCCTAATAATACGAGTATCCCTATACTTACAATCACTGTACCTAGAATATACGAAAACACATAAGTACCATTCTGTTTATGCCAATCAATGTTCTTCTGCACTACTTTGCCCTCGGGATTTTTATGTTGAGTATATTCATATACTTCTTTGCCAGATTCATCTAATACTGTTTTTGTTGAATTCTGATAAAAAAAGCTCATAAAAGGACTATTCGTTACAAAAGGTACAATACCATCCGCTTCATATTGAAAAGCTTTTAGCCCTCCTATCCAAACCATGACAATACAGATAGATAAACGAAGAAAATGAATCGATTTCTCTTGTAAACTACTAAATAATACTAAAATTTGTTTCATTGGTTTTATTTTATTTTTCAACAAAACTAGAAGGTTTAGCAGAGAGATAACATGGACTATTCCTTCTATTCCATAGACTTTTTTGCCACTACTGATATTCCTACTTGTTCTCTGAATATCTTAGGAGATACACCTACTTCTTTCTTAAAATAACGACTAAAATAAAACTCATCCTCAAATCCTAATATCTTAGCTATCTCTTTTACACTCTTATAAGTCAGATGAAGTTGTTTTTTTGCTTCCAAAATAAGGCGTTCCTGGATTAATTTAGAAGGTGTTTTTCCATAATGCTTTCTAACCTTTTTACTAAACACATCAACAGATAAATGATACTGCTCTGCATAAAATGCTACTGCTCTAGACTCCATAAAATGCTCTTCTAGCATCTCTTGAAAGCTAACTATATCTTCTAAGAACAGTCCTGAAGTCTTTTGTTTCTTATTGATCAACTGTTTCTCCTTACTACTCAGGGCTAATACCAATTGTAAATACGTCTTGAGAATCGGAATATCATAAGCAGACTGTTGGTGTTCTAATTGCTCTATTTTATCAAAAAGCTGAGTCAATTCTAGAAATAAAGATGACTGAATAGGAACATAAGGAGCGTCAAATAATGCGTTAAACAAGACCCCATTACATGCTACCTCCTCTTTGTGATATTCTATACAATAGAAGTCTCCATGAAACTGTATAGTCTTCATTGACTTAATTTCTACTTTTTCCCATGTCAACAACTGATAAGGAGATAAAAATAAGATATACTGTCCAGAGCAAGAGTATCTATTAAAATCTAAAGAAAAAGTAGCTTCACCATCTATAAGAATAGCAAAATAATAAGGCTTATTTATAGGAGATAACGCTCCTTCTAACTGCTGCGTGTTTACTTTTATAGAATAATGCATAATACTAAGCTTTCGTTAGTTCTAAATTAGTCATATTCATTTTTCATTTTATATGTCTAGTAAAGATAATAGGAAGAAAACGCTCTGAAAACATTTTATGATTCTTCTAAGAATAGATATAGCAGAAGACCTTCTTATAACTCCCCTACACAAACAGAAAAAGCCCAGTATCTAACGATACTGAGCCCTTTCAACACACTTAATTTAAATCCCGATTCGATTATAAGCGAGCTCGCTATAATGATGAAGAATCTAAACCTTATAAAAAACTATACTATTTACTTTTCTCGATTTTGTATGTCTTTTGTGCGATATGCTCTCTACCAAACATATCTGTCACCTTCACTTCTACTTTATGCTCTCCTACCCCAATATTAAAAGGTAACTTAGCACTCCATAAATGAGATGATTTAATCGGGTGAGAAGGTTTCTTTCCAGTTAATAGTTTTTCTGTCAAATCATACTTTTGAACTGCTGCATAGAAGCTTGGGTCAAAACTCTCTTCTTTCTTCATCTCTTTCCACTCTCCTCCATCTATTCTATACTGTACTAGGTCTTTCTCTGTTCCCATAAAGACATTCGTATATATCTGATAGTTATTTGCTTTCTTATCCGCAATAACCTTAGGCATAAACAATTCCATTTTATAATCATCTGATTCCCCAGACACTTTATAATCTAACTCATACTGATTCCCCTTAACTACTAAAGTAGCATATCCTCTAGGGGTTCCATCTCTCATAGTAGAAGCAGGCACACCTAACTCGTTAAACTCGCCTGAGTACCAGTCGCCTGACGTTGTCCCAACATTATACTCATGTAATGGTTTTATACCTGACCATCCTTGTTCTTTCGTATAGAACTGATGCATCTGATAGTGAGTATGTGCAGACAATAGTAAGATATTCTCATGCTCTTTTAAAATATCTAACAACTGTTGTCTAGACTCTTGATCGAAGTGTTTTTCGTTTCCAACAAATAATGGAATATGAAAAGAAATTACCACTAACTTATCTTTAGGAACGAACTTCAGATTGTTCTTCACAAAGTCTAATTGATCTTGTCTAAAACCACCTAGGTACCCTTTCTTTTTAATTGGGTGAGGATATAGAATATCATCTAATACGATAAAGTGAGCATCCCCATAATTAAATGCATAATTAGCTGGTCCGAAGTTCTTCTCAAAGGTCTCATCAGAATAGATATCTTCAGTTGCCTCATAGTTCATATCGTGATTTCCCATCACATTATACCATGGTAGCCCTACTTCTTTCATCACTTCTTTATAAGGCGTATGCAAGTCTAATTTATCTCCTACTAGATCACCTAGACTGATACCAAAAGAGATTCCTTCTGTCTTATTCTTTACCTCATCTACTACTGCTTTTTTAAAGTAATCTAATTCCTCTAGACTATATGGCTGAGGGTCTCCAAAGATAAAAGCCTTAAAATCTGCTGACTCCTCTTGTGCAATCAATCCAAAGTTTACTTCTTTTGGCAATTTTCCTGTTGGAGCTACTCCTTCATACTTAGTTCCTGTTGGTGATCCTTTAGGTTTATGCGTTACATAAGAGGCAGGTAGATTATATTGGTCTAACACAGTAGCGTATTGACTTGGTTTAATCACAAAGATTTGATTATCCCCTGTTAAAGGCAGTTCATACAGTCCTTTATCATCAGTCTGTACGACCTCCACTCCATTAGATACCGCTACCCCTGCTAATACCTTTTCACTTCTATCTTTTTTCCCGTTCTTATTAGCATCCTCGAATACATAGCCACGCACACTAGTCTGTCCGATGGCTAATGCTGCCGTAAATAAGAAGGCAACAGTAAAGAATCTTTTTTTCATTATATATGGTTTATGTTGTTACAAATAGAGCGTATTAAAGTATTTCGTTACGAAAAAGAATATTTAATGATTTGATAATATCCCCTTACTGTTCAGAATGTCACTTTTTTTCAATGCCCAAAATTAGCGATGTCTTCCTATACGAATCTTACGCTATTGTTAAGCTTAGGTAACTTAATTAATTTAAAAATTACAATCTTCCGAATTTGACTACTATTATTTTAAAGAGTAGCCTTCTTTATAATATTAATTCTATCTTTAGATACTTAGTAGTTGTTGTTTTAACTCTTTTGAAAGAAATTTAAAATCCAGTTCCAATAATTCACTAATAAAGGGGCAAATATCTATCAAAGCCATTTGTTCGATCACCACTCCTTGTTTTATTCCTTTTCCAAAAGCAACAAATCCAGTTTGCATACTTTTATCGCTATTCAAAAATCCGTGTGCTCCACCTTCTTTATTTAACTTACTCAATACTTCTCCTTTAAGGCCTCCACCAAATGTTGTGTGATCTAAACCTGTTAAGGCTAACTCTGCCTCTGGATCTGCACCAAGCTTTTGTAGCTCTTCTTTTGATATCATGCGATAGCGGTTTCTAATTTCTTGTGGTTGTTTTTCTAATAAAGTTTTAACCTTTTCGATTGTTTTTACTTTATTCTTTCCTTGCACTCTCAAGAAAGCAGAACCTCCTTGGGTATGAAACATTGCTTTCCAGTCCATTGTTTTTGCGTCGTCTAACAGTCCTGCATCCTTTAACCAAATATTAGGTTGTAAACGGTGTGTGATTTTCTCAAACCCATGATCTCCTGTAATAATTATTACATAGTTATCTTTCAGTTTTGAACGATCTAATGCCTCAATAATTGTTTTGATTGCACGATCAGCTCCAGCAACACTGGCACGTACCAAAGGACTATCCAAACCATCTTGGTGCTCATAGTGATCTGTACATGGAAAGTGAAGGGTTAATAGATTCGGTTGATACTGCTGAATCATATAACTTCCCATACGTGCAATATTCTCATCCATAATCAGCTCTTCTTCTGTCATTGCCCAATCTTTAGCTCTTAATGTTCCTGTTGCTTCATTTTGTATCTCGCGCCACAAACTATAAGGTGTAGTATATAAAGCTGTAATACTTCTTCTATCGTATCCGTTAGTAAGATCCCATATATCAGGAACATTATAATCGATAGGCGCATTGACTGTTACAGGCCAAATTACATTAGCAGAAGTCAGTTTTTTTTGCTTCACCACATCATATAGTGTTGGTATTTTAATTGCACTATAATCCCAATACCACTTTTGAGAGCCTGTAGCAGGGTCAAAAATATTGTTATATACTATTCCATGTTGAGCAGGAAGTTCTCCTGTAATAATGGTTGTGTGATCTGGATAAGTAACAGAAGGGAAGATAGGAGTAACTGCCTTAGCAGCTACTCCATTTTTCATTAACTCTCGTACTGTATGCATTCCCCATTGCTCTTCTAAATAGAAATCTGGTCTAAAACCATCGATTGTAATTAATACAATATGAGGTGTTTTTTCTTGAGCTATAGCGGTTGTATTTAAACCACAAAAAAGCCCTATCGCAATTAGTATTTTTTTCATATTAATCTATCGTAAAAGTTGCCATAACAGGCCAATGATCTGAAGGCCATATTGCGCCAAAACTTGTTCGTATTACTTTTCCTTCTATTAATTTGAAAGGAGAAGAATAAAAGATATAATCTAAAGTAGTTGAACCTGTTGGCCCCCATTTGTGAAATGTTTTTAATGATTCGTCTACAGCATTCAACAATTTTGGTTGCGTTGTTGTTTTTAAAACATTAATTTCTGTAGTATGAGGTTGTCCATTAAAATCTCCTATACAAATTACAGGGCGATTCTGGTAATTTTGTTCGATAATATTAACGACATCTTTAGCCATTTTTGTTCTATCTTCTGAAGAAACAGTTGTCCAATGACTATTCGTTACAAAATATTCTTTTTGCTTTTGCTTGTCAAATAACACCACCCATGCACCACTTCTATTCTCAGTATATTTCATTTGATAAGTAGCACTCCCTCTCAAATCAAAACGATCTTTTTTATAGAAGATCACTTTAGGTGATCCGTATGAATTAGCTTCGTCCATATAATACCCATAACCTTTGGCTGCCATCTGTTGTTGCATCCATGTTTCAAACCAATTATCAGAAAACTCTTGCAACCCAACAATGTCTGGCATTTCGTCTATAATCACTTGTAAGATATACTCCTTTCTACTCTCTAATGAATAGGGATCTGTAGCATCGTGATGACGAATATTAAAAGACATGACACTTACATTTCCTTTTGAAGGCTCAGGTACTTCTGGTGTTGTATTTCCTTCTGCAAATACTGTTACTCCATTGGCTCTCTCGATGTCTGTTAAAGAAGATTCTCCTGCACAATAACTTAGCTGTACAATAGTAGAATTTCTCAGTACCTTCCATTCCTTTCTATCTGTAGAACCACCTAACTTGATAAAATCTCCTACATCCGAACCTGGTTGACTAAACAAATGTACATTGGAACCTTGTCCAAAAAACGGTTGTACTTTACCTTCTTTATTTTTTGTTGCATAACGGTCATTTTGTTCTGGCACACGATATCCCCAATTGTTAACCGAATCATATACTCCGTCTAATGAGGTACCATAAAAAACAGCGTCTAAAGGAATTGATTCTCCTGTAACTGTTGTTCCTTTGAACACTGCAACACCATCTGCTACATTCTGACCATCTTTCCCTAAATTCCCTAAGATTCCTCCATTAGGATCTCCAAAACCGTCTCCTGCTTCTAATTTATAGTCTTTTGTAGCAATCCAATTAGACGTACTGATATCTGTACTTTTTCCACAACTGCCATAACCTGAAAGTACCTTTGACTTTCCTCCTACATAAAAGAAGGTTCCCTTTTTTGCCTTTCCTGATACTAAATCAAACTTATAGGTTACATTTCCTCCTTGTGCCCATCCTCTATCTCCAACAATACCATTGTTTGCCATAACTACACTATAAGGTGTACGCTCAAAATCAATATCCTCTAAAGCCATTAACTGTACATACTCGTACCCTCCAATATGATTTACAACTACTTTACCTCCATCATAAGTAGAGGATGTGCCATTAGCTGCTGCATCTGTCCCTCGTGGATCGGCCTGTATTCCAGTAATTACAATAGGAGAATTTTGAAGAACAACATCTTTTGGAGCAATATCTAATTTGATCTTGACTTCTTTGTCTTCATTCTTTATTTCTACCACTACTTCGTTAACTTGATTTTCGTAACTACTCTTTAACTTATAGCTTCCAGCAAGCAAATCGCTAAACACAGCTGCTCCTGTTGTTGAAGATTCCTGTTTTTTTATCTCCTTCTGCTTTTCGTCATATAAAGTTACTTCTGCCTTAGCTAAAGGAGACTCTATCTTATTTACCACCAAGGCTGTTAGAGTAAACAACTTTGTAGGATCCTTCTTTGGGTTTTTATTTGTATAATCATCTTCATAATTACAAGAGATACAACAAAGTAATAAAACCACTACTTGAATTATTCTTATTATTTGACTTTTCATTTCTATTACAATTAAATTACCAACCTTGATTCTGACTTAATTTACTATTTAATACAATTGCGCTATATGGAATTGGGTATACATACTGATGGTTTTCATAGATACGTTTTAGATTGTCCATAATTATAAGTGTCCCAGAATCACCATTAGACAACTTGTACTGATTGTTATCAATAATATAGTAGTACACTCCTTTTTGTGGATTTGCAGGTACTTTTGTAACAAAAGAAACATCTGACTTACCATCCCCATTCATATCTAATGGTGTATTCATGGCTGGTACATACATGCCCTCATAGCTTTTGGTTAAAAGCCCTCCTAACTTCCAACGTCTTAAATCATCATATCTAAAGCCTTCTAACACCAGCTCTATTCCTCTTTCTCTTCGAATTTCTAATAAATTCGCATCTGATATGTTTGGAAAAAACTCTTGTTTTAAATAGGCATCTGCGACTGTTGGTATGCTACTATTGGTAATACCTGCTCTTTCTCTTAGCAACTTGATTGTTTTGTCCCAATCAGCACCTGTAAATTCTTCTAATTCGGCTTTTGCTTCAGCATAATTCAACAGAACCTCAGCGTACCTAATTAAAGGCAGTGTATTATTATTTTCTGCTACTCCATCTGTAGCAGAAGAATCTAAGGTTAATTTTTTGGGCTGATAACCTGTATAAGTATAGGTGAAATCAGGAGCAGCAGCTTGTCCATCTCTTTTGTAATCTCCCATTCGAATGGTTTGTTCTAAACGTTGATCTCTGCCTTTTACTTCTTCCCAAAAAGGTATAGTTGCATGCCCAGCTTTATCTGTAAAGCGAGTGCCATCTATATTTAAATAGGTATTGATAAACGATTTAGTCAAATTAGAGCGATTCCCATACGTTGCACTGGTATAATACCAATTTGCATCATTAAAGATTCTATAAGCTGCACTTGCATTAGCCGCTAATATCACTTCTGAAGCTTCTACAGCTTCTTTATTAAATAAGTTTCGATAGCTTTGATTCCCTTGCGCTGTATTTAAGCGATAAGAAGATGTTTTCATTAATTCATCTGCGGCATTAGCAGCTTGTTTTAACCACTCTGATGAACTACCAACCAACCCTAAATCTGTATGATATTTTCGATACGTTCCTTCAAAAAGACATACTCGAGATTTAAAAGCTAATGCAACTTGTTTGGTAATTCGTGAAGCACTATTATCTTTTCCTCCTTCAATAGCACTAATTGCAAAATCTAAATCTTCTAAAACCTTTTGCATCACCAATTCTCTTGTATCTCTTGGTTTATACAAATCGGGATCATCTACTGTTAGTGTTTTGTCATACCAAGGCACATCGCCAAAACGCTTTACTTTATCAAAGTAAAACCACGCTCTGAAAAAGCGAGCCAATCCTTCGTAATGTGCTTTCCGTTTATCTATGATCTTAGCTCCTTTTGATTTTTCTAAAAAATAATTGATATTTCTCAAATCACTCCAACTCCAACCCCCACTATCATAGGCTGTATAAGTACCTGTTAAATAGTTATTGATTGTTCGACCAATAACATAATCAGACATATTATCTCCACGAACGACATCATTTCCGTTAGGTAATATTTTATAAAAAGAATTGCTATATAATTCTAAATCTTTTTCTGTTGTAAAAGCTACATCTGGTGAAAGTTTATCAAAGGGTAATTGATCCAAGTCGTTTGAACAAGAAGTTGTGATAAACAAACCTGCTAAAGCAGTTATTAATATTATTTTTTTCATTGTTTGCTTGTTTTAAAAAGTAATATCGATTCCTAAAGAGAATGTTTTTAACATCGGATAACGCATTCCATTACCAGCGTTTGGTGACAATTCTGGATCTGCTCCATCAATTACTTCAGGGTCCATTGTTTTTAAGACTCTAAACATGGGTGAATAGGTCCATAAGTTTTGTCCTGAAAAGAAAATTCTTAGACTCTCTATTTTATTCTTTTCTAACATCTGTTTGGGAAAGTTATATCCTATTGTTAAGTTCTTTAAGCGGATATAAGCTGCATTTTGGATATACTTGCTTTGTTGTACTTGTAGCTCTCCTCTATTGTTAAGAGCAACATACCCTCTCATCCTTGGAAAATAAGCATCTGGATTCTCTTCAGACCACATCATATCATTCATTTTTGTTGGATGCCAACTGTATGGTCTATTGTATGCACCCCAAAATAAAGAGTTGTCTGCTCCAGGCCAAAAATCGCGTTTACCTACACCTTGAAAAAAAGCAGATACGAAGAAATTATTCCACTCTAAATCAGTATTAAAACCGAAGTTAAAACGAGGTGCTGAATTTCCAATAATTTTTCTATCTCCAGGGTTATCTACTGTATTATCGCCTATATTAATTACTCCATCTCCATTTAAATCTGCAAATTTGATATCTCCAGGCATTAATATATTTGCTGCAGAAACACGGATATAGCTTTGATCTGCATGATTATTAATATCATTCTGATCAATAAAATAACCCGCATTTTCAAATCCCCATATTTCTCCTATCTTCATTCCTTTGTAATATGTATCTAATGAATTTGTTGGATTATTAAATTTTGTAATCTTAGACTGATTGTCTGAAAGAATAAATCGGAACTTATAAGTCAAAGGTTTATTAAAGTTGATTTTATCTCTCCAAGCAATCGACAACTCCCATCCTTTTGTTTCTAAATCAGCATAGTTTCCTTTAGGTTCTGTTGCTCCAAATACTTGTGGCAGAGGCGTACCTTGTGTATACATATCTGTTGTAACTCGTTTGTACCAATCAAAAGAGGTTGTTAATCGTCGGTTAAACCATTCTGTATCAAAACCAATATTGAATGTAGTAGCCTTCTCCCATGTTAATCCATTAGGAATTACATTTGGTTTATTGGTATACAATGGATTTTTTCCGTTTAATAAAACATTTAATTGATTAACAGACATCGTTTCTAAATACTGATAAGGAGAGATATTTCCATTTCCTAATGAACCATAAGAAGCTCTGAATTTCAACTCAGGTAAAATATCTGCTAAACGACTGTTTTGCCAAAAGTTCTCTTGTGATAAACGATACCCTACAGAAGTTGATGGAAAGAACCCCCACTGTTGATTCTGTGGGAATTTTGAAGAACCATCATATCTCCCGTTTACTTCTATAAAATACTTTTCTCTGAAATTATAGTTCAATCGAAAGAAAGCCCCTAAAGTCGCCCATTGATATCCTCCTCCTTTTAAAACAATATTCTCTCCAGTTGCTAAACCAAAATCAGGTAATAAAGAATTCGTTAACTCATTGCGTTCTAAAGTGCGCTTGTCTAAACGCAATTTTTCGTAATTATATCCTACTAATCCTTTCAAATAGTGACTACCGAATTGCTTTTTATATTCTGCATAAAGATTCATCCCCTTATAAGTCGTTTTCTCTTGCAACTCTTCTAACTTATTCTCTCCTCTTTCAAGTAACTCTCCTGGTTTGGTACTATATGGCACTGGAGTATATTGTTTCGTTTCTACTTCATTTAAATTCCTAAAAGTAAAATCTCCATATAACTTCAAATCATCTTTAATTACGTCAGCAACAAAACTTGTTGTATTTCTCAATTGTTGTCTGTTTGTATCTGAATAATTTCCTCCTGAAACAAAACTACCAAATACAATTGCCGCATTGTGTGTTAAGGTTCCATCAGGATTAAACATCATCGCTACAGGGAAGGCCTCGTCTGATATTCTACGCCAAACTGGTGTATCTGAAGGGTGATTTAAGATTGGAAAGAAATAATCCATTTCAGCATATTCAAAGTTATTTTCTAACTTCAACCAACTTGTTGCTTGTAAAGACCCTTTTCCTCTTAAATTATACATATTAAATTTATCGGGGTTATATCTAAAAATACCGTCTTGAGAATTTATTCTACCTGATAAGTAATAGCTTGCTTTTTCCCCTCCACCACTAGCACTTAAATTATACTCTTGTGCTGTAATCATATCTGCATACAACTCTTTCATCCAGTCTGTATTTCCATAGTACACATATTTTCCAGTTACAGGATCAATATCTACTTTACTCAAACTTGGGTTTTCGTCATGTTCCTTTAGTTGTTGCAAATATTCCATAGAAAAAGGAAATACGCTATTTGCTTTAGACGGATGCATTTTGTAATCATTCCAAGAATAATAAGCGTCGTCAAATTGTTTCGCCCATTGGTATCCATTAGTCACTAAATCAGGTTTAACTGTATGATCTAAAACCGAAAAAGAGGTAGAAAAGTTAATCTTTGACTTTTCATTTTCAGATGCTTTAGTGGTAATTAGAACTACTCCAAAACTTCCTCTTGCTCCATAAATAGCTGCAGAAGCAGCATCTTTAAGAACAGATACACTTTCTATATCATTGGGATTTAATAAAGAAGGATCACCAGGTACTCCATCTATTAATACCAAAGCATTCCCTCCTCCTCCAATTGAAGTTGTACCACGCACATTAAATGTTGCACTTCTGGTAGGTTTTCCATCTCCTATGATAAGGTTTAGGTTTCCTATTTCTCCTTGTAATGCTTTAGCTACATTAGAAACAGGGCGATCTTTAAACACCTCTGCTCCTACTTGATCTACAGCTCCTGTAACATTTACTCGTTTTTGCTTTCCATATCCCACCACTACTACTTCATCTAAATTAGTTTGGTCTTCTACTAAAGCTACTTTTAAATTAGTAGCTGCTATTACTTCAACTGTTTTATATCCAATAAAAGAAATTTGTACTCTATCTTTTCCCACTACAGCATCCAAAGCAAAATTTCCGTCCAAATCTGTACTTACACCTTTGTCCGTTCCCTTTAATATAACTGTAGCTCCTGGGACCCCCAATCCTTGTTCGTCCATTACAATTCCTTTTATCTTTTGTGTTTTTACTTCTCCTAATTTTACAGAGATAGTTGAACCTGTAATTTGATAAGTAATTCCATATTGTTTAGACATATAATCTAAAATACCTTTTATGTCTTTAGCGTCAATATGCATATCCACTTTTTTGGTCAAAGCGGTTACTTTATCACTATAAATTAAAGTGTAATTTGATTGTTTTTTAATGGCGTTAAAAACATCTGTAATAGAAGCTTGATTCAACTGAATTGAAATCGGTGTCGCTGCTTTTTGTTGTGCATAAGTGTTTTCTGCACTTAATAAGTGTAAAAAAAGCAAAGCAGTAGCTAATGGAGTATATAATTTCTTACCTCCTTTGAATAATTTGAGATACATAATTGTTATCTTTGTTTTTTAGTTAATTGTTCTGCTGGATAATTAATTATCACTTCTAAACCTGTTCATCGCTGCCACTTTGTACAGGTTTTTTCTTTGTAGTTAATTGTAGTTGTGTTATTTCATTTCATAATATTGTGGTTAGACATAAACTATTTGAGGTGTACTATAATCTTCCCATCACTTTGCTTCTTATATTGAAGACCGTATATAAATTGCAAACTTTGAAGGATGTCTTCAATTTTATCGCTTGTAAAATCGCCACTAATTGTTGAAGTTGGTAAATTAGTTGATGCTAACTGCAAATGCGTATTGAAACGCCTATTCAATACTGTAATTACTTCTTGGATCCCCATTTGGTTAAATTTGACTTCTCCTTTATACCATTGATTAAACTGCTGTTCTTGTATAGTCGCTTTCTGTAATGAACTTACTGCATCTGTCCAAGTCACTTGTTCATCTTTTGCCAAAATAACCTGTTGCTTAGTTTGTTTGTCTTCTACTTTTACTTTTCCTTCATAAACACTTACTTGTACTGTTTCATTAGGACTATCGTTTACATTAAACTTTGTTCCTAATACTTGTGTTCTTAATTTAGGGCTAACAACCAAAAACGGAGTATCTCTTGAAGTGTGTTTTACTTCAAAAAAAGCTTCTCCTACTAATTGTACTTCACGAGAATTTCCGTTAAATGTTTTAGGGTAGATTAATTTACTATTTGAATTTAAGTGTACATAGGTAGAGTCACTTAAATAAAACTGAAGCTGTTGTCCTTTAACTGCAAATTGCTCCACATATTCTATTTCTTTTGTTGAAGGGAAAAGAAAATAATAAGATAATGATAAAACAATTGCTACTGCTGCTGCTATCTTATAGTACATTGCAAAAGACGTTTTTGGGACTGGTTTAATTTGAAGGTTTATTTTTCTTTTCATCCTTTCGCCAACAGCTGTACTTACATCTTTTGGAAGCACACCTTCCATTTGCATGCAATCAAAATACTGATTAACTAAAGATTCTTCTTCTTTATTACTATTTCCTTCTGCGTATTTTGACAATATTCTTTTAAACTGTTTTATCATTCTTAGTATGCTTTATACTATGATGTTCTTCTATTTTAAAAAACACCTATGTATCAAACCATACTTAACGATTAGATAATACAGCTAAACTTTACTTAACACATAATACTTAACAATACAGAAAAATGCATATCTGTAATATATCTTGTATTTCCTCGCAACAGTTTTAAAGCCTTGTTCACTTGATTCTCTACTGTACTTTCAGAGATATTTAGACGAGAGGCAATCTCTTTATAAGACAATTGCTCATAAAAACGCATTTTAAAAATAGTTAAGCATTTATCTGGTAGAAGTGAGATTGCAGTTTGATTAATTTCGTTCAATAATTGTTGTTTTACTTCTTCAAACTGTATCTCGTCAAGATCTGGAACTAAAGAAGCTATATTCTCTATTTGTACTTGATTGAAGTTTCTATTACTCAATGCTTTTGCACACTGATTTCGAACAGCTTGAAAAAAATAAGCCCTTGGTAGTTCTACATTAATGGTATTCATGCGGCTCCAATAATCAATAAAAACCTCTTGTACAATATCTTCTGCTATAACTTTATCCCTTGTTACGTTAAGAGCAAAAGCATATAACTCAGACCAATGCTTTTCATATAAAGCATCAAACATTTTCTCTTTACTTATCATTATATGTTGTTACTTTTAGTAGGTTTTCGTGTAGGATCAAATGTAATATTATAGCCTGTCTTCAATTTTATTAAATCGTTAAGATTACCACCTACTATTTATTTCATTTTTACTCGCTAAGTTTAATTAACAAACAATTCCTATTTCTTATTATTATAACATAATTATCACATTTACTTATTAATATTTTTAATTATTTATCCAGACTCTTACTTTCTTGAAATGAAGTCATCTTGACTTTTTAGTTTTATAAAACTTTTTCAGTCCTAAAGCAATGAAGTTCCACGCCATCCAACTAGAAAGTATGGTGTCGAACCTATTGAATAAAGAACGAAGGCTATATAACCAATAATTCGTTCTTTCAAAGGAATTCTAGCACTTTTATTGCCCAAAATGCCCATTTCAGGAGGAAATGTGCAAGAATACAGCAAGTAATCTCCTAGTAGACCAACATATAATAATCTCTATAAGAAGACGTCGCATAAAACGTAACAACTCCTATCTTATAGTTATTTCTTTACACTTCCTTAACCATACACTAACTTATATTCTCACTTAAACTCTCTCTCTTTTATCAGTATATCAATACTATACCTTGTAAAACACACACAATATATCCTTACAAAAACACTACTTTTTAGAAATAATGTCCTTATTACATAAAAAAGCTTAATGCTTTAGTAAAGTTAGAGAAAGAACATTACTCTTATTATAAGATAATTTTGGTCTCAAAATAATATAATAATGACTAATAAAGATAGATTCGTAAACAACTTGTATACGTCTTATTGGGAGTCTCTGTATATCTATGCTAATAACCTAACTCAAAATACTGCACAGACAGAAGATATCATTCAAGAAGTATTTATTGATCTTTGGAAGAGATTTGATACCTTACATATTGAGAATTTTAAAGCCTATCTTTATACAGCTGTTAAATATAAATGTCTAGAATATTTGCGCAATAGAAAATTTACTTCTGTAGAACTAGAGACTGCTTATGAGGCATTATCAGAATTTGAATTACTTACTGTAGAGGAACAAGAACAATTTAAACTTTACCTACTAGAACAAGTCAAATTAAAAGCTGCAGAAATATTACCAGAAAAATGTTTAGAAATTTTTCAGTTGAGATATTACAGTCTGAAGTCTTATTCTGAAATTGCTCAACTCCTAAACTTGTCAGAAAACACAGTTAAAAACCAATTAAACAAAGCATTATCCTTATTAAGAGCTAATCTTTCTTATTCTGTAGAAGCCTTTTTCTTCTTTCTTTTATTCGTTAAGTAATTGTTACCTATATTAAGTAATCATTAAATCCAGTTTTTCGCATAGTACCATTTATAGAATAGCGCACTTTATAGATATAAGCACTATTCATGGAAAACAAGATTAGAAATATTATAGATCAATATTTAAAGAAAAACTCATCTGATCAAGAAAATCAATTTTTAACTTCTTGGTTAGAAAGATTACAACAAACAGGTACTTCTACCATCGCAGACAAAGAAACTGTTGAAAACAGATTACGCAATAAAATAGTAGCTAGTCAGAAAGCACATACTCGACGCATGCGCTTTAGACGCACTGCTACCTGGGCTGCTTGTCTTACAATACCTTTATTAAGTGGTGTCTTTTTATGGAATCAATATAGTTCTTCTACTAATCTATATTATGCAGAAAAGACCACGAGTATTACTTTAGATGACAACACTATTATTATACTAGAACCTGGTACTACATTAGAAATTAACGATGAATACAATACCTCTAATCGTTCAGTAAAACTAAAAGGTACTGCCTTATTTAAAGTAGCCAAAAACAGAGATCTTCCTTTCTTAGTCAAGTCTGATCACCTTAACACTACAGTTCTAGGAACAACATTTACAGTGAGTGATAAGGCTGCTAATGACCATAAGGTTCGCGTAATAGAAGGAATAGTATCAGTAGAAAACCCTAAAGATTCTTCGTTAAGAATATTACACGCTAATGATAGTTTGGTATGGCATAATGATAGACTAGCTCATAATACTTTACTCGCTCAGACTTCATACTTTGACTTTAATAATATCCCTTTAGATAAAGCTATCAATCAGTTGGAAGAATACTACCGTATCCACATCCACATTGATCATCGTGTTAGTACCCAAGCCATCTTGCATGGACGATATCCAAAACATGAGTTGTATGCTATTCTGAGAAGTATCTGCTTCTTAGAAGACCTTACCTATAAAAAACAAGATAAAGATATCTCAATTTTTAAAAAATAACTAAACATTTAAAAACCTATTATGCACTTAAACCATGAAAAACAACTACAAAAAAATTAAGTTTCCTGTAATAGCACTAGCTTGTCTGATGTGGTCAAATATTACTCTAGGACAATCACCTTCTCAAATTAATTTAGCACTACCTAAAAGTGAATTAACAATCAATGAATTAATAAAAACAATAGAGAAACAAACTTCTATTAAGATTTACTATACTGATGAATTACCTCAGAGTACTAAGGTAAACTTTAGTAGTAAAACACTTACTCTTCAACAAATATTAAGTTCATTACAAGCCAAAGTTAATCTATCTTATAAATTAGAGGACAATCTACTTTCTATCAAAAAAGGAAACTCTTCTATTGCTTTAAGTATGCTTAAAGGAAGAGTATTGGACAACAATGGACTTACATTACCTGGAGCAACCATAGAAAACTTAAGTAATATACAGTCTACCATTACTGACTTAGATGGAAACTTTGATATCAAAGCAAATCCAAATGACTTAATAAAAGTCTCTTTTATTGGTTTTCAAGATCAAATGGTAAAGGCTTCTTCTATGATGAATATCAAAATGAGAGAAGAAGCGTCTAATCTAGATGAGATTGTAGTAATTGGTTATGGGACAGCTAAGAAGAAAGATATTACAGGTTCAGTAGGACAAGTTAGTGGAGATGCAATAGAACAGCGAAATACAACACAGCTTTCGCAGGCTCTTCAAGGACAACTATCAGGAGTAATGGTAACGCGTAACTCAAGTAAAACTGGTGCTAAAGCTAATATCAAAGTTCGTGGTGTGACTACTATAGGTAATACAGATCCATTAATCGTTGTAGATGGAGTGGCACAAGATGATATGGATCAAGTAAACACTAATGATATCGAAGAAATATCTGTCTTAAAAGATGCAGCAGCGGCTTCTATTTATGGAGCTAGAGCAGCAGCAGGAGTTATTTTAATTACAACTAAACGCGCTAAAGATAACGAATTTCACTTCTCTTATAAATCTGATTACGCCTTTGAAAAACCTACGATGATGCCTAAGTCTGTTGGTTATAAACGCTACATGGAGATGATCAATGAAATGTCTTGGAATGATGCAGGGACAGCTCCTGGAGGAGAATATGGTATCTATAGCAAACAAGACATAGACAATTGGTATCAGAATAACTTAGAGAACCCTAATAAATACCCTATTACAGACTGGCAAGATCTATTGCTAAAAGATTCTGCTGCAAAAGAAAGACACTCCTTCTCTCTTTCTGGTGGTGGTGAGCGAATTAAGACGCGTGCAAGTGTAGATTATGAGAATATCAAAGCAATTTATGATATTGAGAATTACAAAAGAATTATGACTCGTGTAAATAACAATATCAAGGTTAATGATTTTATCTCTGGAGATATTGATTTATCATATAATACAACCCAACAAACTTCCCCTGTTAATGACCCTGTATGGGAAGCTATGCGTTATGCTCCTGTATATGCTGCTACTTGGCAAGATGGAAGAATAGCTGAAGGAAAATCAGGTTCTAATGCCTATGCTAGTTTGTATCATGGAGGAACTAAAAGACATCACTCTGATAAAATATACGGAAGAGTAGCCTTGAACTTTACGCCAATTCAAGATTTAAAAGTTTCATTAGTTTTAGCCCCACAACTAGCTTTTGATAGAAGAAAGAACTTTACAAAAAAAATAGAATATTATGATGCTGAGAGCCCTGAACGCTTCTCAGGCTATATAAATGGTCATACAAACAATACTTTAATCGAGAATAGAAACGAAAGCAAAATACTGACAAAACAAGTGCTTGCTACTTACACTAAAGATCTAAAAAAACATAGTATTAATCTATTATTAGGGTATGAAGATAATTATTCTTCTATAGATAATTTAGGCGCTAAAGCAATGAATATGGAATTGCCTAATTTTCCATATTTAGACCTTGCTCCTGTAGAATTTATGACTAACTCTGGTGATAAAACAGAGACAGCTTATCAATCTCTTTTCTCTAGATTAATCTATTCATTTGACAACAAATATCATTTGCAAGCTAATATTCGTAGAGATGGTTCTTCACGCTTTCACAAAGATCACAGATGGGGGATATTCCCTTCTTTTTCTGCAGGATGGACAGTATCAGAAGAAAACTTCATGAAAAACCAAAATGTAATAAGCTACTTAAAACTTAGAGGTTCTTGGGGTACTCTAGGAAATGAACGAATCGGAAACTATCCATATCAATCTTCAATCAATTTTTCTAATACCTTATTCTATAAAGACAACCAGATTATCTCTGCTCTAACTGCTGCTCAAACGCAATATGCTATCCAGAACATCACTTGGGAAACAACAGAATCAATTGATTTTGGTTTGGATATTAATTTCTTAAGAAATCGCCTTAGTATCACAGCTGATTATTATAAAAAGAAGACACGAGATATGCTATTAGAGTTAGAGATTCCTGCTTTTATGGGATTTGAAAACCCTCAACAGAACGCTGGTAATATGCATACTGAAGGTTGGGACTTAGATATTAATTGGCGAGATCAGATTGGTGACCTAAAATACTCTATAGGAGCTAATCTATCAGACTCTAGAACCACTATGGGGGATTTGGGAGGACGTATCGTTATGTCTAATGGAAAAATCATAAGACAAGGAACTTCATTTAACGAATGGTATGGATATATTTCTGATGGTCTATTTCAAAATAAAGAACAAATAGATAATAGCCCTAAACTATCTAATGCTGTAAAACCAGGAGATATTAAATATCTAGATATAAGTGAACCTGATGGTGTTCCTGATGGAAGCATATCACCAGATTATGATCGTGTGCCTTTAGGTTCTTCACTACCTCGTTACATATTTGGTGGACATATTAACCTTGATTACAAAGGAGTGGAATTAGGAATAGCTTTCCAAGGAGTTGGAAAACAAAAAAGTCTATTGACAGAAAACCAAATCAGACCTTTCCAATCTTCATGGACAAGTCCAATGCAAGAGATAGATGGTCAATACTGGAGCCCATACAATACTGTGGAACAAAATCTAAATGCTAAATACCCTAGATTATCGCATGTAAGCGCAGAAAACAACAATTATAAAATGTCTGATTTCTGGTTAATTAATGGAGCTTATTTCCGTATTAAGAATATCACTTTAGCTTATAATTTCCCTAAAGATTTAGTAAACTCAGTGCATTTAGACAAGCTTAAAGTATTTATTTCTCTAAACGACTATTTTACATTCAGTAATTTTCCAAAGGGATATGATCCAGAATCAGCATATAATGCATACATCGCTAAATCATTCAACTTCGGGGTATCTGTTAACTTCTAATATTATCTAAAATGAAAAAAATACTTTATATACTTAGCTTACTTATCTTTACATGCAGTTGTGCTGATTTAGATTTAAACCCTCTTTCTAGTGCTTCTTCAGAAAATTGGTATTCTGATAAAAATGAATACGAACTTTCTATTAATGATTTTTACAGAGAATACCTTTGGAATCTTGAAACAGGCTGGGCTGGTGAACGATTAACAGATAACTGGTCTCAAAGACAAGTAATGAATGAATATGCTGCTGGTACCATTAATAGTGAATGGGGTACAAGTGCTGCATTGTGGAAGAATACTTATAAGGGAATTGCTAGAGCAAATACTATATTAGAAAACTTAACGCAAAACAGAGGTAATCTATCAGAAGTAGATAGAAAACAGTTTGAAGCTGAAGCACGTGCCTTTAGAGCTATATTCTACGGTAGATTACTGTTTTTCTTTGGCGATGTTCCTTTTTATACTCAAACGCTTACGATAGAGGAGGCTTTCAAAATGGGAAGAACTGATAAAAAAATTATTTTACAAGAAGTGTACAATGATTTTAACTTTGCAATCAATAACCTACCTATTAAGTACAATGGAACACAGAATTCAAGATTGACAAAAGGTGCAGCATTAGCGTTTAAGGCAAAAACAGCATTAAATCTTCACGATTATGAAATAGCACGTAAGGCTGCTGAAGAGTGTATAAAACTAAATAATTATAAGCTACACAGTAATTATGGAGAATATTTCCTTTCTAAAACTAAGAATTCTTCTGAAACTGTGTTTGCTATTCCACGTTCTGCTCAACATAATTCTATATTCTCAGTTAAGAATTTCTATACTAGAAATGCTGGTGGAAGCTCTGTAGCACAACCTTCTTGGGAATTATTTGCTACTTATCTATGCACGGATGGGAAAACAATAGATCAATCTCCTCTTTTTGATCCTCAAAACCCATTTAAAAACAGAGATCCGAGATTAAAAGAAACTATAGTAGAATTTGGTACTGATCACCTTGGATATATTTATGATCCTAACCCTTACTCTACTAATGTCCTTAACACTACAACAGGTAAGCAAGTAAAAAATAAAGACACAAGATCTGTAGATACCTATGCTTCTTATAATGGATTAACACTAAAAAAAGGAGTTGATACAGACTGGTCTGATGATTCTTATTCTGATGCTGACATTGTTATTATGAGATATGCTGATATATTGCTAATGTATGCAGAGGCAAAAATAGAACTAAACCAATTAGATAGCGAAATGCTTAAAGCGTTTAACCAAGTAAGAGCACGCGCTTATAATGACTCTGGTATTACTGCTCCATTACTTACTATCTCATCACAAACTGAAATGAGAAAATACCTTAGAATAGAAAGAAGAGTAGAATTTGCTTGGGAAAATAGAAGAATTGAAGATATTATGCGTTGGAAACATGCCGAAATCGCCCTAACTAGACCAAATTATGGTATGTTAGACCCTGACAAACTAAAAAAAGAAGTAGTTGATAAAGGACTGTGGTTCTGGTCAGAAACACCAACCATAGATGAAAATGGATTACCTGTATTTGACGGATTACTTAGTAAAGGAAAAATAAAAGTATTAGCCACCAGGGCTTTTGATAAGAATAAGCAATACTTATGGCCTATTCCGTCAAAAGAAATTATTATCAATTCTAACCTTACCCAAAACCCTGGTTATTAAAATGAAGTGTTTGTATAGTTTATATTTCCAAATAGGGGTGCTTTTTTTATTAGCATCCCCTATTTCTTTTGCTCAACAATACGCGACAAAAGTAGAATTAGACCAGCCAAACTCTTGGTCTATGATTTTAATTCCTGATATTCAAAACTATTCTAAATATAGCCAAAATCAACCTATACTAGACCTTATTAATAGATGGATAGAGGCTAATATAGATCAACTAAATATTAAAATGGTACTGTGCACTGGTGACTTAGTAGAACAAGATGATGTAATCCTTCCTGGATTAAATGGAAATCTCTCTTCTAAGCAACAATGGGAGTTTATAGATAAATCCTTTACTATCTTAGATCATAAGATTCCTTATATTCTAGCAACAGGAAATCACGATTACACCATAGACTCTAAAGGAACGAGAACTACCCAATATGACAAGTACTTCCCTATAACTAAGAATTACTTAAATCAAAAACATCTTGTACAACATGGACTTAATGAGCATAACTTACCTACGCTAACGAATGCCATGTATGAGTTTAAAGGAATTAACAATAAAGATTACCTGATTGTCAACCTAGAATACGCTCCACGAAACACAACCCTAAACTGGGCAAATGAAATTCTAAAATTTAAACAATATGAAAATCATCAAATCGTCTTGTTAACACACGCCTATCTCAATCGCAATGATACAAGATTAGAAGGAGATAACAAATGGATAATCTTTGAACCTTACTTTAAGGATAAAAAAGAAAGAAAATCAGACAGAATATTACTCCCTGAATCTAATAATGGAGAACAGATTTGGAATAAAATAGTAAAAGAAACAAAGAATATGCAATTAGTCCTATCTGGACATATTTCGGGAGAAGGATATAGAGTAGATAAAAACAACTTTGGACAAGAAGTACACCAGATGCTCTTTGATATGCAATCAGAAGGTGGCGGCCATCAAGGTAACGGAGGAGACGGCTTTATAAGAATATTAGAATTCTATGACGACAATAGAACTATTAAGGTTAAGACCTTCTCTCCTCTATTTGGTATCTCCCCAAAAACAGCTCATTTAGCTCATAAAAGAGATGAAAGAAATCAATACCTAATTCATTTAGATTAATCAAAACCTTTCAACAACAAAAATCGCCAAGACTATTTCTTGGTGATTTTTTATTTATACCTCATCCTCTTAAAAACACCCTCTTAATGCCCAGTCATAAGTACTTCCTGTCATTTCTATATTACAAGTCCCAATACTATACTGTTCAGATCATCTAATATTAAATTCTGAATACTAGCCAAAGTTACTTTCCCTCTTAAAACTCTCTTCCTAAAACCCTCCCAAAACCTTAAAATTGCGATGATTTAAAGTGAACTTATAATTTACATAAACACTGACTTCTTTGTAATTCTTGGTTTTAATTATTTGTATTTAATTAGTTTGCTCTGAAGTAATTACCTTAAACCATAGCACCCTAATATAGCAAGTACTTATTCCTCTGATTCTTTTTCTATACACATAACTTACATACACATCTAAATCTTCTAAAGGTTAAAATAAATTCATCTTTGATAGTCCAATAAATACTATTAAAAATCAAACCTTTTAATTACATCCAACGAGCGTGCAAAATATCTAAAAAAAGCAACCCTCAGGTTGCTTTGCTATTTTAGTTTACTTCTACTTCTGGTCTTACACTCTTATTGACTATATAACCTATTATATACCCCACATAATTGATAAATCCTTCTAACCTGTGATTATCCTCTACATAAATCACAGTACTATTAGAAGCATTATTCTTTACATTAAAATTACTAAAGTCAATTACCTCATCTTCTTTAGCCATAATCACTAAAGCATCCTCTACATTGTTTATTTTTATTAAACTCTCTTGAAGATTCTCTGTAAACTGTAGATCCGCATTAAGGCGTTTATCATAATCTAGCAATGGACTAGTTAGTACTAATATTGTCTTTAACCCTAGCGCTTTTCGAGCTTCTCTTACTTGGTACGCTAAATTAGCTCCTGTAGAGTCTCCTACTAAAATGATCTGTTCAATCTCTGCTGTCTGTCTTACAGCTGTTTGTAATAACAACTTAAAATCTGTGTTCTCATCCCATTCAAAGACCGCAGCCGGAAAGTCTGGTAAAGACTCTTTTATGTTATAAAATTTACGTGATTCTCTGTTTGATCCATATCCATGGATATATAATAAAAAAAGGTTGTCCATTATCTATATTTAATTATCGAATAGTAATTCTTTATACTACCAAGGGCTAAATGTACATTTATCTTCTACATATTCCACCCTTTTTTTAAAAAAATATCTCTACAAAGTCCATTTAAATATTTATTATGCAATAAGTCCAAAATAAAAATCGCATTATTAACATTTCTAACCTAAATAAATTTGTATCTTGTTAGAAGATTTCTTGTCCCTTACAGCTAACGATAATGCATAATAAAAAACAAAACCATTATGAAAAAAGCTAATCAACAAGTATTACACGCATTGCTATCTAGCGAAGAGCTAGCCTGTGTCTTAGAAAACACAAAAGATACAATACAAGAAGATGCTATATTTAACTTCCTTCTAAAAAACAATGTGATCCTCCAAGTAGATGTAAATCAAGCTAACTTAGACAGCGATGCAATCTCATTTCTTATCCACCGTATGAATACATTAGGAGAAGAGTTTATTGTCAACGAGAAGAAATTAGATAAAAAGGTCTCTAAAGCTATTAAAAAGGGAAAAATACAACAAGAAGACTCCCTTTCTTATATGATTAATCAAATTAGAAAAAAGCTTCCTAAAAGCTATACTATCTTTAATCTAGAAAGAGGTGATGAAGCCTACTATATAGGGGTAATCAAAAAAAAGGAACTCAAAAAACTTAGCAAATTAACTCTAGATTTTGGTATTTTTCACAAGTTCACCAGTGAAGCAGATAAAGACCCTTTCTATGTAATCAACTGCTCTTGTGGAGCTACATTTGTGTGGGAAATCGGACAAGATGATACTCCTCCTACTGAAGGTACCTGTCACAACTGTGGAAAATCCTTTTTTAATGATGAAGGTCAACCTATTAATGAAATGAAAAGAGAGAAAATTTGATTTATATTTGTCTTCTAGTAACCTACTAAAAGAAGTCTAAACATGATACTTAGAATAAGTAAATTAGGAATCACATCTCTATTATTAAGTCTATTAATATTAGGATGCAGTAGTGACGATGATATTAAGATCACTCCACCTGTAGAAGAAGTTGTCATAGATCTAACAGAGCCTCATACCTATAGTTTTAAGACTCTCTTTATAGAACAGCAGAGTACCTTCATAGACAAAGCAACGACCAATCAAGGAACAACAACCTTAGACCAAGATTGGGAAAAGAAAGTAGAAGCCATTCAACCGGTATCCATGACATTAGATGGAGAGCGTCTACGTGTAATACTAAGCAACGGTAAGGATACAAACTATGTGATCAAACTGGTAGATCATACTATTCACTTTATCAGAGGTGATGGCGTTCTACTACCAGCTGCTACACTTGCTGAAGACAATAAAAGCATTACACTATACTCTTCTTTCTACCAAATAGAAGGGGTAGACAAGGTCTCATTAAGGACACAAAAAGAAGAAATACACGACTATCAAACAATCGATCTATTGTCCTTTACCAAACAATTCGATCATCTAAAAGATATTAAAGGAAAGTATTTACGCATTTCTCTTGAATATAAAATAGTACAAGGAGCTCCATGAGCTCCTTTTTTATTGCTTTTTCATTATTTTTTTAAAGACATGTTTTGACATCATCATCAGTACTTATATCAACATCAGATAAATAGTATTACACATATTTTTACGTAATCTATTTTACAGTATAAATCACACAATTGAGGAAAATTAAAATTGTTAATTTTAACAAAAACACATATCTTACACCTTGTAACAAACACGAATTGATATGATACGTACCACTGTAAAATTATTTAGCCTGTGTCTAGCCATAGGAGTTATTACTGCTTCTTGTAGCAGTGATGACAGCAGCCCAGTAAAGCCACCTATTGTTGATCCAGAAAAACCTGAGCCAGAGAAACCTGAGCCTGCCACAGCAATTACTTTTGATTTTAGTACTCAAAGTGTTGTCAAGCAATTATCTTTTAAAGACAATGCGACTACAGATTTAGGAAGCACTGTTTCTAAAGAATGGGAACCTACTCTAGCCTACTTAAAACCTGTCCAACTAACCTTGAATAAAGAAAAGTTAGTGGTTACCTATAACGAAAGTAAAGTAAAAGAATATACTGTTAAGATAGAGAATAACAATATAGTAATCCAAGCGACTAAAGACTATCCATCTTATACTTTCGCTAAAATATCAGGGGACAAAAAGAGTCTTTCGATATACTCTTCGTTCTTCCGTATTAAGGGAGCACATAAGACATTAAATGTAAACAACGTAGCTTCTCTTCAAGAATACAAAGAAGTAGACTACACTACATTCAAAAAGAGATATGATCACTTAAAGAACACAAGTGGTAAATACTTGAAAGTTGAATTTAAATACACTCAAAAAAACTAAGACATCATGAAAAAAATACTTTATACTCTAGTTGCCTTAGCTTTTAGTAGTGCAACTTTCGCTCAGACATTTGGTAGCAATGCAGTGAAATCAGAAGAGTTCTATCCAGGTGCAATATTCAATGAAAAATCTTTAAAAAGTACTGAACCTAAAAGGTTAGCTACTGCAACAGAAACAAGTCATGTGCTTCTTCCTTCTTTTTTAGGAGAGTTAGCTTTTGAAATTAGCGATTATTCTAAAGATCATTGGCATTCTATTATAGATAAACATTACACTAAACTAGCTGAAAGTAATAATAATGAAGGTTTTTCATTTTCAAGTCCTTCTCAAGTCAACTCTTTAAAATATGTAGATAAAGCTTACAATACTTATGAAGCGCTAAAAAACTACTTTGGTGTGGAAAAAATAACTT
Source organism: Myroides odoratimimus (assembly GCF_038039805.1). GTDB lineage: Bacteria > Bacteroidota > Bacteroidia > Flavobacteriales > Flavobacteriaceae > Flavobacterium > Flavobacterium odoratimimum_B. The sequence continues at coordinate 112,861 of NZ_JBBPHK010000005.1, read as the reverse complement.
CTAAGAACTTATTCTTTGGTAAAAGTGAGCAGATTCTTTTCTCTTTAAATATTGTTGACCCAATCAATAAAGAAGGTCGATATATTTCAAAGGAAGCATTAAAAAACATCGAGAGTCAAGATCCTATCTTAGTAACAAGCATAAGTTTCGGAAAAAGAGCTGATATCTTAATTGAATCTAATCAATCACGAGAAAATGTAACAAAAGCTTTTAATATTTATAGTCATAAAGAGACTCAACAGTATGAAGAAGCAAATCAAATCTTATATGATGCGTCTATACATATGATCTTTTTTGGACAGAACAGCATCGATGTATCTGATTTAACGAATCAAGAAATGATTTTAAAATATATTGAGTTTATTACTAAACCTGCTACTAAGGAAGATTATTACTTCCCGATTAGATATAATGGTATTCACCTAAACAATCGAGGTAATTACGAAAGTGATATAATGCAAGATACTTATTATTAAAAATAACACATAAAGGAGCTCCATGAGCTCCTTTATTTATACCATCAAAAAAGCAAGTAGACCATCAGCCTACTTGCTCCTATAATATAAAATGCAATTATAACCTTTATATACTCTAATATACCAAAGTATATACACTAGGCTAACTCTTTATAATCAATTACTTCGTTATCTCTTTTACGATATCTCTTACCTCCATCACTCCAGTGTGCTTCCACAGTACCTCTCCTGCTTGATTTACAAGTACCATAGTAGGAATCGCTCGTATGTGAAACTGAGCAGATATCTCCTGATGCTGATCTACATCTATACGTTGCAAATAGGCATGCTCTGTAATCTCTCCTACCGATTCATCTATTATCCTAGTCAACATCTTACAGGGTCCACACCATTCTGCAAAAAACTGTAACAATACTGGTTTATCTGTTTCTTTTAAAATCTCAGCTAACTTCATTTCTTCTTTTTTTAATTCGTTTGACTAAAGCAAAATTAGATATCATTCTATCAGAAAGTCATATACGAATGGGAGGTTAAACAGTACAAAGCACATTATATTGTTTTTTTTTCTTAATTTACATACCTAATAACCTAACTAACAGACCTTGGAAGAAAATACCACTACTCCTATTCAGCTACCTAAGCCTGAAGGATTCGAAGACTATACCATGGAGAAGAAGACCATTGATCTAGGAAAAGCAAACGGGTATGCACTACTTAGCTTAATCCCTATTGCGATAGTTAATTTTGCTGTATACTATCTCGTTTGGGGAGAAATAATTAGCATTTCTAAACTAAAAGGAATACATCCATTACTGGTCATGGGCTACTGCTTCTTATACATAGTCGTTATGACTCTCGGAATCGTAGTACATGAGCTTATACATGGAGCTACATGGGCTATATTCGCAAAGAAAGGGGTTAAGTCTATAAAGCTTGGCTTTCTAAAAGAATATCTCACTCCTTACTGTCATTGTAAAGAACCACTTAAAGTCAGACCCTATAGTATAGGCGCGATCATGCCAGCTATTATACTCGGTTTTATCCCTTCTATACTCGCTATATGGACGGGTAGCTTAGGAATGCTATTATTCGGCATATTTTTTACTGTATCCGCTATGGGAGACTTTATGATTATTTACCTCATCCATAAAGAAGATAAGGATACATGGGTACAAGATCACCCTTCAGAAGCAGGATACTACTTACTAAAACGATAACTAAACAAAAAGACAGCTCATAGGCTGTCTTTTTAACCCAGAATCAGTGATAGACAGATAAACGAAAAGTAATTATACAAAATAGCTCTGAATTAGTGATACAAGCATAGTATGGTTTCAGAGCTAATGAAAGAGATATGAAGTAGAATTGCTTTGTAGTATTTGGCTAACGCTTATTCTGGGTTTAATATACTATCTCTTAAGGTATTAATACGGCTCTACCTTTCAGCTCTCCTTTTCTCATTTTATCATATACCTCTAGAGCCTGATCTAAAGGAAACTTCTCTACTTCGATATGGATATGCCCTTGTCTAGCTAGTTCTATAACTTCCATTAGTTCTACTTCAGATCCCCAATACGGTATAGATACATTCACCCCAAAAGGAACTCTTCCGAAGCCAAAAGGATAGTTACCTCCTGACAGTCCTATGATGGTAAGGTCTCCATTTAATCCCACTACTTTTGCTCCTAATTCGATAGTAGAGGTCGCTCCTACAAAGTCAAGTACAGTTATAGCTTTCTTCGCACCTGTTATCTTTATGATTTGCTCTGCAGCATCCTTATCTGCTGAATTAACAGTATAAGTAGCTCCCATTTTCTTAGCGAAATCTAATTTGTCTTGAGTGATATCGCATGCAATAATAGTAGCGCTACTAACGGCCTTTAATATCTGTAAGGCAGTATGCCCTAATCCTCCAATACCGATAACCACTACATAAGAGTCAGGAGACAGTTTATGCAACGATCTCTTAATCGCAGAATATGGTGTCAAAGCCGCATCTGTAATAGGCGCTGCTATAGCAGGATCTAAGTCTCCTATCGGCACTAATAAACGAGAAGAAGGTACTAGCATATACTCTGCCATCCCTCCGTCTAATCCTAACCCTCCTCCTGCAGCCTGACTCGCATGGTTATCACAGTAGTTCTCAGAAGATTGTTTGCATGGCTTACAATGTCCACACCCCCAAGGACCATATACTACTACGGCATCTCCTTTTTTAAATCCTGTTACACTTTCACCCATTGCCTCTACATAACCAGCATTCTCATGACCTAAGGTGAAAGGCCCAGGTACGATACCGTCATCTATCACATGCAAGTCTGAATGACAGACTCCAGCACCTGCTACTTTAATTAATACTTGTTCTCCTGTAGGTACAGGAATAGGCATATCATCAACGATTTTCACATCGTGTAGTCCTAAAAAACGTACTGCTTTCATTTTCATAATTATGGTTTTAAGTATACTCACTAAGTTACAAAAATGGATTAAAAGAGTCAGTTTATATCCGTTCTCTACACATTACACAAGTAATCTATCAATATGTTTATTAATTCACAGCACAACCACACAATACGCAATACATTAATAGAAATCATAATAGATACTCCAACCCTTTGATTGTTTATTATAAGCAAACATAAAGCTTCCATTATCTACTACATTCAGATTCACTTTTTCATTAGTCGAGATTTGGAATACAAATTCGTATCCCTCTCCATACTCTTCATCTACTCCGATACCTGGCTGACAGTAAGAAGGATACCCTCCTAGCTTCGTGTCATAACAATGTGCATCAAACACATCGTAGTAGCTTTCCATCACCCCCTCATCCTCCATCTCACAGATTCGATTCTCCTGTTCTATGGTTAATCCTCCTCCATCCCAGATAGGATAATCTACCTGTTCTAATCGCGGTTTTAAAGGAAATGGATGTAGAATAGAATCCTTATTAGTCAATTCCTTCTGTACAACGCCTTCTAAGGAATCATAGGTTCTAATCAACCATTTATTTCCCATCGGTTCTAATTGTTCAGGGTAATCATAAGACATAAATACCGTCAGTAACACTATCCCCTCTAAAGCCTTGGGTACAAAAGGCAGATTAGGTAAATACAATTGTAACAAAGGAATCATCTCTCTCCCTTGATCATCTAGCGGTATTCCCTCTTCTTCTTTATATGCCGTAACACGAGCAATCCAAGATTCTTCAATGGTATTTAGCGGACGAAAACCTCCTACTTCAAAGGCTGTGATAGTACGTCCTATCTCTTGTTTTAGTTGTTCTATTGTTTTCATAATCTTAAGAATAAGTATTAAGGCAAATGACGGTGTCCTCTTTCTCATTATAATAAAGTACGCAGTCATTGCCATCTGTAAAGAACTCACACCCTATCGTCATCCCTATAGGGGGATAATTTTCTGATATAAAAGAAGCTGGAGCTATCTCACTTAGTTCGTTATAACGCAAGGTAGTATCAAAATCCTCGTCTCCCACTTTATACACATAAGGGCTAGGATCTGCCTTGCCAAAGCCATCTATTAATTGTCTATATTTAGCAAATTGTCCTGTTTTCTGAAAAACTAGTTTGTTTAAAGAATAGGCATAGAAGAACTCTAGATAGGTCTCTAGATCTAGCTCATCATCAGCTAAGTCAGTCACTAAAGGTATTACCCTCTCCGTATAGTCTTCTAGAGACATCTTCGCTTTAAAATAATAGTCTGCATTTGTCCAGAACTCTTCTTCTAATACAGAAGATACGGCCTGAGCCACTTTATGTCCTTTATATAGAGTGATATCTCCACTAAATACATATTTACCTTCCTTTAGTGAGAAACAAAAATGATCAAATGAGTTCTGATCAGAATTACTTTCATCATTTGTCCACATTCCATTATGAGAGACAAAGTGTACATTCTTACCAGAAGCTAGTTCTACTGTACACAGTGGATAGAAGATTCCCCTTACTGTATCATCTATAAAGACCTCTTCAAATTTAGGGTATAACACGATTTCCATTGACTTTCTTTTTTCTAAAATAAAACACGAAAATACATTTTTAAATCTGCTTTCACCTTAATGAAAACAGCTATTTTAGAGAAGTATTATCACACTAGCACACCAGTCTAACTAATTCTCAAGGAGGTACTTTCTTCTTAAAAAAACACAATACAGTTAGTGGATATCAAAGAAACTGTACAGTTATAGTAGGACGAGACAGGATAAGTCCGTAGTGAGTCCGTTATGAGTCCGTAGTGAGTCCGTTATGAGTCCGTAGTGAGTCCGTAGTGAGTCCGTTTTTTTAGACAAAATAACGGACTCACTACGGAATGATATTACAGCGACTATAGGCTCATCCAAAGCAAAATATCAACTACATACAAGCATCACAAGATTATAATACTTGTAGATAGTCTATGATTTCGTCTATATCACGCTTTGCATGAGTAGCTATCGTTTCGAACAATTCCTTCTCATTATTAAAGTCAGGATTGTCTACTAAGACTGTTTCTAATACACTATACATAGGCATCTGCTCCACTCCCTGATTCCACTTACTATCTTTTAATAACTGCCAATATCTATCTTGTATTTCAGCATTTTGTCCCATGAGCCATAACTCAAAACGCATTTCAGCATGATTTAAGACAATCCCAAAACGCAATAGCTCTCCTCTTAAATACTCGTTATAAAAAGGAAAATAGGTATAATCCATATAACCCGGAGATACATTGCTAAACTTAAACCCTGTATAGCGACTATCTCTTTTTTCTAAGTGAGCTTTTATACGCATTACTAGGGATAATAGGTGTTTATATACTATAGGTACTTCCTCTCCTTTTACTATTTGCTGATATGCTCTTATTTTATTATTCATCGTATTGTATTTAAATTAAGATATATATAAAGTAAAAAGCCGTAGTCTTAAAATAAGGCTACGGCTTTTATGCGAATTAATAATAACTTTCTTTTGTTTTTTAACAAATACTAATATAGTAAATAATTTTAACATTTAAAGAAACATTATTATTACTTTTTATTTAAAAACCATTTTATAGACTTAGCTTCTTCTGTTTTTACAAAACTATCCTTACCTTCATTATAATGATTTCCATCTCTCCACTCCATTGTGCTCAGTTTTTCTTTTAATTCTTGATATGCCTTTTTCACAGCAGGATGTGCCCTTAGGTAATCTCTAAAAGCGATATGACGTGTCCAGTTCATGTTATCCACTGGGATAGCATGTATATTCGCTACTCTGATATCGTGATTATGTAATGCTTCAGGCACTTGTTCTCCTATTCCTATCTGAGTAGGAAATCCATATAAACTAGGCTCTTGATCCAACTTAACGAAAAATCTTCTGTAAGGCATTTCTTCATTGTATAGTTCATAATAGATATACCCTTTTGCAGTCATAAGGCTAGGCAGTTTATCTAAATCTTCCTCTGATTTTAACCCTATCATAATATCGATAATAGGCTTAGCAGATAATCCTTCTACAGAAGTACTCCCGATATGCTCTATCTGTACCTCTAGATGACTTAGCACAGGAGCTAATTCTTCTTTTATAAGATCAAACTTTTCTCTCCACTGAGGATTGTATTTCTCAAAAGCTACTTTCATTATTCTACAATATATTAGGTTCTATTCGTTACAAAGATACTCTTCACTCTTTAAGACACTTAAAACTAAAGTCAAAAAAAGCACCAATAAACAATATTGGTGCTTCAACTATCTTATTCGGAGTATGGAAACGAAACATTCATCTTCTCATAAGGAATGTACTTCGCTAATATCTCTTTATACTCTGTATAGGTCAATAATCCTCTATACTTATCATTGGTATCTTCTAATCTATAATCGATGATAGGACGCTCTATTAACTCCTGTAGAAGAGCCACTTTATCCTCTGATAGATACTGTATATGTGTCTTTAGGGTAGCCCTAAGGTTTTCTATAAACTCTTGATCAGACTGATTGTTATAGGTATCTAGCTGACTCATATCCATCACGATGCGTTTAAAGATAAAGTCTCTTAAATTCTTCGCTTCATAAGTAGCTTCTATATCATCGTGCCATACATATACGATAGGATAATCACCGTCTACCTCTTCATTCATCATGAAACAATACATATCCCCTGCCCCATTCTTAGCAAACGAAATAAAGTTATACTCTTCTTTAATCTCCATATAATTATCAGGGTCTCTTAGCCAGGCTATATCTTCATCAACATCCTTTAAAGGAGTCAATTCGAAGTCATCACTAAATAGCAATAAAGGTGGATTATCTTTTAACTTCGGAAATGTCGTTGCATACCACATCGGACTGTACTCTCCTACTTCTAACATATTATCCTGTTCTAACTGCTTATAAAGCTCAGGATAAACGATATTATATTTCTGTTCTAATTCTGTTATAGTCATAGCTATTCTTTTTTAAAAGTCTCTATATTCATCAAACCACTGATTAGCTTCTTCTTCCGCTATTACTAAAGAGCTAAAAGAAACTAATTGCATGACTGCTTCCCAAGTATCTTCTCTCTCTGTAGTTTCGATATTCGGTAGATCATTCACGATCTCTACTAGAACTCTGATTGCTTCCTTAACTTCCTCTTTCGTTTTAGCTTTTTTGATTGTTTTTAAAGCTTCTTTATAAGCCTTTACAGCTACTTTATTGTTCTTCCCTACCCAAGAGCCAAATGGGATACTAAACTCAGTAATAAACCACTCAGGCTTCTTTAAATTAGAAACAGAAGCGTATTGAAAGGTTCTCTCCTTCTCTAATACAGTTAATTGTTTCTTGAGTTGTTTTCCTATACTATCTTCTATATTCCAACCAATAAAGTAATTTAGATTAGCCCAACTATTTAGTGCTGGGATACCTTCTAAGGTAGGCGCGTATCTCAACTCTAGCCTCTCTAATCCCTTCAATTGACTTAAGACATCAAGATTACATAAGTGCCCAGATAGTGCTAGTGCTGTTAGATTAGAAAACTGTACTAGACTACTACAATCAAAAGGTTGCCCATTCACTTTAGTATGAATATTGATCTCCTTGATATGTGCTGTCGTTTTAAGTACTTGCAATCTCAAGGGAGATACAGTATCATTAGCAAACGAAAAAGACAAGGCTTCTAGGTGCTCATAGTTCTCTAAAGTTAGATTGCTGACCTTCCCTCTAATAGAGATGTCTTTAACTCCCTTGCCTAATATTAAGCGAATAGGATGATCAATAGTCACTACTAATCTTCTGATAGCTGCCTGACTAAAATCAGCCTCTGTACAATCTAGTGGTACCCAATCTAGCTGTTCCATCTCCCGAGTAGCACTCCACTGGATAAATGATGTATCATCTCCGTGGTACTCCATCACACGAGGCCAATTACCTCCTGCTGGAACTTGAAACTCATTAAATACGTCCCAATTAATAACATCTTCTCTCTCTACTAAAGCATCACATTTAGACATTGTAATTCCCTTAGTGCCTATCGCAAAACGACCTTGTCCTGCTGTTATCTTTACTTTATGACTATTCTCTTTAGTCAGTGATAAGTAAAATGGTTTATCTCTTTCCATACTTTCTTATTTAAACCACACTTCATATCCAAATCGACAAATAGCGATGAACATGATGAATAAAAAGATATATCTCACCCATACTTGCCCTTTTAGAATAGCCATCTTCGCTCCAAAATATCCTCCTAAACCGTTACAAACAGCCATTGGGATAGCAACTTTCCATATAATAGCTCCTTTTAATAAAAATAAGCAGATACTACCAAAGTTGGTCACTAGGTTAATCAGTTTTGCATAAGCAGATGCTTTAAAAAAGTCAAAACCAATTAAAAAAACAAATCCCATAATAAAGAAAGTACCTGTAGCTGGCCCAATAAAACCATCGTAAAAACCTACTACTACCGAAATGATAACTCCCCAGATATACTTCTGTCTATCTGTAATATTAGTAATCGCTTTTCTAGAGAAGTCCTTTTTGACATAAGTGAATATCCATAGGGCTATTAAGATGATAAATAACAAAGGCTTCATAAAGTCATTATTCACTATCGTCAAAACATAAGAGCCTGCAAAAGCACTTCCAAAAGAGATCAAGGCTAATAGGGCAAAGTACATCCAGTTTATCTTAGTCTGCTTTAAATATTGTCTGACAGCTATAGCCGTTCCTGAAAAAGCGGGAATCTTAAGTGTACCTATCACAGTCGATACAGGGAGTTGGGGTAATAAGGCTAGGCCTAGTGGTGTTTGTATTAGTCCTCCTCCTCCTGCGATGGCATCTATAAACCCAGCACAGAAAGCAACTATTCCTAAATACAATAAGATATCTAATTCCATTTGTGTTTTATAAGTACACAAATGTAGAAGTATTACTTTATCTTCTAAAGTGTATTTTTCCTTTTTTATCTAAAAACCACTAGTTAATAAAAAAACCACTAACAATAGTTAGTGGTTTTCTTTCATTTTGTATTAAGAGCATCTATGTCAATAATACCTTAATAACTCTATTAATCATTTTCTTTTAACTTTATTCATTCTCTAAATGTAAGTATCCTTGTTTCTTGATAATTCTAGCTCCTCTAGCATCAGAATATTCGTATGTTAAGACGTAGAAGTAAGTACCTGTTGGTAGTTTAGCATTTTTATTCATAGTACCACGCCCTTCTGAATATCCTTTAAATACATTACCATTACTATCATAATTGGTTGTTTCGTACACCTTAGCTCCCCATCTATTAAAGATCTGTACTTTGTTATTAGGGTAACGAGTAATATTATCAATAATAAAATAATCATTCTTACCGTCTCCATTAGGAGAAACAGCGTTATATACGACTACATCACCATCTAACATTACATCAGTATTTACTGTCCCTAAAGTGAAGAATCCATAACCATTTACAGCAGTAGCTGTAGTTACCTCTTTATTTGCGATATCTACTACTCCTCCTTCATCTACCCAAATAAGATTATGTGAATCCCAACGGATAATATGTAAATCTTTTTCTGGATTTAGTAACATCTCTTTCAATGTAGTATTCTCGCTCCAACTCAAGGTTAGCAAGACATCTCCTTCTGTGTTATTTCCTTTATCTACTAACCAAAACTCTTTTGTATTCAATAAATTAATTACTCCAGATTTATTACTATGAGATTCGAAGAACTGTTTATCATCATAAATATATCTACTAACATAAACAGATTTATCACTTTTAGGAGCAGAGATTTTAGCATATCTAAAGTTACCTTTATTTCCTTGAGGGAACATAAACTCATCGTTTCCTATTTTCTCTATCTCACCATCAGCAAAGCTTTTATCACTCACATTAATTGCTTTTGCTCCTTTCTGAAAACTGATCATCCCTTTTGATAATCCTGTTGTTGCATTCAAAGTCGAGTCTACCTTTACAATTCCGTCTTGAAAGTCCATTGTTCCATAGACATCTATATTTGTTTTCAGATCAAAAGCTCCAGCTGTCTGGGGATTGTTTAGAACTACATCATAAAATTCAGTAAATGAGTTACCCGAAATAGTTTGTACACCTGTTTCGTTCTCATATCTACTAAACACGACTTTACCTGTCTTCGCATTTTTACTAATGCTATAGATACCTTCATTGGTAAAATCATTAAAGAAATAAACAGTACCATCATTAGTAAAGTCACCTTTCTTTTCGTTAATAAACTCCGCTACAGTACCCATTTCTGTACCTGGCATAACGGATAATATTCCTTCATTTACAGTTTGTGCAGAAACAATACATGGCACTAGCCCAAGAATTATTAAACTGATATTCTTCTTTTTCATAACTACTCTTTTTATTCATTTTATCCCCAGCTTTAAAAGCAATATTAGCTTTCAATCTCTGGTTTTTTTAACCTTATCCCTACGAGGTCGTTTTACAATAAAACCAAAAATCGCACCAATTAATCTATTTTGTATAAAATTTTGTACCTAATCATTCTTCTATTAGATCTTTTCAGCAATTTCACTAGTCTCAAACACCTATAAAACGAACACACTATTTATTATTTTATCATAATTACTAGCAATACAAAAATAGAACTTAACCAACAATATTTAATACTACACAAACATTTATACACAATAAATAAAAATATTATACAAATACACGATTAAAACTCATAAAATAACAATTATAAAACCTAATTTATAAAACGCCACTAGTCACCATAGGTGACTCCCTATAGTATATAGACTCCTCTTTTATACCTCTAGTGATTAATTGTTAAATTACAATCTTATTTTACAACAAACAATCGCTAATTGTGAATATTTTATTTTTTAGTGCTTTTACCATTTATTCAGCTCCTCTCCCTGTCTATGCAATCATTAAAACTATATTTAAAAAAAATAAGAGCCAAATACCCTAAGATACTTGACTCTCATTATTACTTTTCTTTTTCATTAATATTATACATTATCTAGCAATTATACAGGATGCTAAAAAATTTAATAGATGACTGATTAAAAAACATAGGTTCTAGTTAGATAATACACTAACTAGAAACCTACTACAAACAACGTATCTATAATTCGGCCAGAACTATATTTTATCGTATAACTATAAAGCGCAGTATTACAAGAAATGTGTTATAAACTCTCTTACAAGAGAATAAATCACGACAACAGCACTTAATATCCATTTTATCATAATACTTCTATTTATGGCGTTATACCTATTTTTTACAATTACTTCTTTACAGTCTATAAACAAGAATATTGACTCTAATTCTATTTTCAACAAAGCCTCTAACCAAATCAATACTTCTCATTAAAAGAAATATTCTTAACAGAAAACATTAAGTATCCTTCATTAATACTAAGATTTCAATACCTAGAGAGTCTCTTATGAAGAGCAAATATATAACAAATCACTTAATGGTGACTTAATAATTAGTACTTTTGATAAAATATTTTTTTTACTTCATTATGTCAGAGAAAAAGGAAAAACCAAGAGAGAGAAATAAAGAAAAAAGTAAAGAAACATTACTTCAAGCAGTAGGAATAATCTTAAAGGAAAAAGGCTATTCTGCTCTTAAAGTAAATGATATCGCTGCAACGGCAGGCTTAGACAAAAAACTTATCTATAATTACTTTGGAGGTGTAGATCAATTACTTGATGAGTATATCAACTCCCAATATTTTTGGAACAATATAGATCCTGATTTATTGTTAGACGAAGCCACTAAAGATGGCGGAAAAGAAATGGGTAAAGCATTATTAGCTGAACAATACGACTTTGTTCAACAAAACAAGGAGTTTCAAAAACTAATGCTTTGGCAATTATCCGAAGACAGAGATTCTTTAAAAAGAATTATAACCAAACAGGAAGATATAGGAGAAGTTCTATTCAAGAATGTATCTGATCATCACTTTGGTGATAAAGCAGATAATTATCGCGCTTTAATGGCTATTCTTGTATCTGGGGCTTATTACCTCAACTTATACGCTGAACACAATGGAAGGTATTTCTGTGGTATAGACCTCCACAGTGATGAAGGAAGACAAAAGATAAAAGAGGCAATGAACTCTATTATAGACAAGGCCTACGAAAAGTAAAAAACAAGAAAGAGAATAGTATAACTTATATCTATTCTCTTTCTTGTTTTAAACATTGTCAATACTAGACAAGTTATAATATAAACTTATGTTTGCGATAATCACTAGGTGAATACCCTGTCACCTTTTTAAATAACCTTGTAAAATAAGAAGGTGAATTATACTTTAATTCAAAAGCGATACCTGCAATATCTCTTGTTTTATCTTGTAAGAGTATTTGACTATGTAAGATACTAATCTCATTAATCCACTGTTTAGGTGGTTTATTAGTAGCTTCCTTGACACATTTATTGAGATAATTCTCTGAGATGTGAAGAAGGTTAGCATAAAACAGTACATTCTTATGGTCGATATGAAATTTCTGTACCAACTCTCTGAAGCGAAAGGCAATATCTAGTTGTCTACTCATCGGAGTCTTCTTTTCCATATCAACGCGAATTACCTTCATTAATATAGCCTCTAACAAAGTAACACAAATCTCTACATCTCTATTTTCACTTAAAGATTCTTCTTCTAGCAAATCTAATGTTCTACCTACCCAACTCGCATTCATCTCATTAAGCTTTACATGAGGATTCATGGCAAAAAACTTTAAATCAGTTGCTCCTAATGATATATCTGTAACCACATCGTTCTCATATATAACAAAATACCCCCTGATATCCTCTGATATAGATAGGGTTGCTGTTATATTTCCATTCTTGACATTGATAATCTCATGTTTAGACAAAGTATAAGCTCCACTATCTAAATACTGTGTCATCTCCCCCATAGTCAACATAATCATAAAATTAAATGTGGTACGATAAGGGATAACAGGCATTAAAATGCCCCTTAAATAGTCTTCTAAACGATAAACTTGAATCTTGCTATCATTCTCTAAGTAACTATTATCCAAATGAGGCAAAAACAACTTCTTATACTGATAGTTGTTCAATATTTCAATAGACGGCTTCGACATATTTCAACCAAATAATTAAGGCAAATTTTATAAAATAAATAAATCATTATCAATAGTCTATAGCTAATATTTTGCCAATATTACTTAGATATTCTATCAATAAGATTAGTAATTCCTAGTTCTTCTAATTTCTTCACTATCCATTTGTCTAACTGCTTGATAGGATACATCACCCACATCGCAAATACAAAAGGGAATGTCAAAGTAGTCCATCCATACTTAATCATAAAAATATCGAAATAGGTAGAGATAATTACACTGATTAACACATACATTCCTGCACGTACTTTATCCTCTCCCATAGCAATACCGCATAATACCGCATTAAAACTAAATACTCCTTCACTAATTAAAGCATTAGAGGCATGACTACTATGCGAAATATACACACTGACAATCACTGCTACAAAACCATATAATGCCTGTATAGGTCGGCTGATAAACACTCCCAAAAAGAATACAACTCCTGCTACAAAGCTCCCTTGAAATAATACTTGTCCAAAAGCATGGCCTTGAATTAAAAAGTCATCTAACTCTTCTATATCTACAAAGTGCTCAGGTACAGAACGAATAGCTAAATCAGGGATACTTAGAATAAACAGTGAAATCCAAGTAAAAAGAATAAAAGGAAATGTATAAGCTGGTAATTCCTTTTTTATTGCCCATCCCATTATAATGGTTGATAAAACAGATGAAATAATCATCATCGCATATACCCAAATACTAGGTTCAAAATAGAATATTAAAGCTACCCCTATTAGACATGCATTAAACCCATATAGTCCATTCTCTATGTCCTGCCTATCAAATCTCAACAACTTCGCTGTTATAATAGCGACAATATTACTCAGAGATGCCGCTAAAGCCATATCTGTAGAGTCGTAATATATCGCTGCTAAGAACAGTATTCCTGTTATTGCATTGGCTTGTAACATAATCTGTCCAAAACCTCTAAAAAAGGCCTTAAAACAATGAACTATAAGTTCTTTCATGGTTTTATTTTTGAGTTTTTAATTAAAATCTACTTAGGCTGTTATAAAAACAACTCATCCCATAGCTTCTGTTGAATTGTTTGAAATATATTGAATAGCTTTTCTGCTCCTTGTCCTAAAACTCGAATCATAAATCCATCTCCCTCTAATAAACTTATACCGAATTCGATTCCTTCTTTCTCTCCATACTGTTTATAGAAAAATTCTATGTATTCTAGTACAGATACATTGGCGGTATTGTAATAAATCAGAGTTCCCTGATGAGTATATCCCTCTAGAATACCTATCTCTTTAATAGGCATTAAGTCAGGTTGTAACAATACATTATCCTTTACTTTAAGCTTACCTTCTACATAAATCTCAGTCAAATTCTGAAAGTGATTGTACTCAAACTCTTCTCCTGATAACTTCCTTCCACAAGTAATAATATCAGAAAGTAAAAAATGACAATCTTCCTTCATTTCTACTTTATTACGACTGATAAAAGTAGATGAACTCTGAGGCACTACCGGATGAGGAACATAGGCAAAAGCACTTCCCTTTTTCATATCTATTACAGTGGTTTGCATCGACTTATTCTTCATGTGAAAAAGACGTTGATACGCTTGTGTCTGTAATTGAAGTTTAGTGTACTTAGCAAGGTGAATAGAGATGCGATGATCATCATTGTCTAAGAGTCCTGGAGAAGAACTCATAATCATTAGATAAGCTGCCTTATCTCTCTTATATTGCCCTACTGGTACAATTCGAAAAGGTTGAGTAACGTAAGCGTCCTTTAAATAAGAAGCTCCCTCACGTTGCTCAACTCTAATGTCTAATGATGAAATCATACTATCTCAATAAATTAGGTTCTTCAATATCCTCTAACAAAGCATATTTTTTAATCCAACCCACTATATCTTCTAACCCTTCTCCTGTTTTTAAATTAGAGAATAAGAAAGGGGCTCCTTTTCTCACTCGTCTTGCATCTGCCTCCATCACATTTAGATCTGCACCTACATAAGGAGCTAAGTCTTTCTTATTGATTAACAACAGGTCAGAACGTGTGATGGCTGGTCCTCCTTTACTTGGCATTTTCTCCCCTTCTGCTACATCTAATACGAAAACAGTAATGTCGGCTAAGTCAGGGCTAAAGGTAGAAGATAAGTTATCTCCTCCACTCTCAATAAAAATCAACTCTAAATCAGGAAAACGATTAGCTAACTCATCTACAGCTTCCAGATTCATACTCGCGTCTTCGCGTATAGCAGTATGAGGGCATCCTCCTGTCTCTACTCCTATAATTCTATCTTTTGGCAATAGACTATTCTTAGCCATAAACTCTGCATCTACACGAGTGTAAATGTCATTAGTAATTACAGCTAGATCATATTCATTTAATAATCGACGACTCAATCGTTCAAGTAGAGCTGTTTTACCTGATCCAACAGGTCCTCCTACTCCTATTTTAATATATTTTCTATTTTCCATATTGTTGATTGTTTATGATAAATAAAGTCTTGAATAAAGGCGTTCGTGTTGCATACATCTGATGTCAAAACCAATATTACACAGACCGATAAGGTTTCTATCCATTACTAATGACTCTTCACTTAGTTTCAATAAATCATCGTGTAAGTAATACAGAATATCTTGCCCATCTAGTTGCCCTAGTGGTACTAGCTTTACAGCATTGGTAACCATCCCTATAGCTGCATTGTAGTAATATGCATGCATAGCTTCTACTAAAGGAATTTGCATTACTGCTGCAAAGACTCCATAAAGGATACAATAGTGATTATAAGTTTCTTTTGCCTTAATCAATTGTTCCCATTGTTGTACTACAGCATGCTCTCCACTGTATCTACTAAATATCTTATATAAACGCAATCCCAGCTTCTGACTACCTTGTCTTATTTCCATTGGCCCTTTTAGTGCATTACACTCTTGATCCAATGCGATTAGCTCTTTAAAATCTCCCAACACAGTAGCATCATAGGCTAACTTCATTAGTGCTGCATCATTGTACTTAATATTATACCATAGATTATGTCTTATATACTGATCTGCTGATATCTTATCACACACCATCCCATTTTGTACATAGGTTTCTAACCCATTAGAATGTGTATATCCCCCTATGGGTAATGCTGGATCTGCTAAATGCAATAACCTTCCTAAAAATGACTCTTGCATATTCTATAATTTTAATGATAAACTACCTTTAGGCAGCGTAAACGTAAACTTCTTATGTTGTTCAAAATCAACATTTGCATTTAGTGGGCATTTCAACTTCTTATTTACAATCTCTATTGTATATCCATTTTTGTCAAACCACTCCAGCATTGAACGCTCATAAGGCATATACAAGCTATTACCTTCAGCAAAAAGTGGAATATGCTTGTTTCCTATTTCATAAGCCACTAAACCTAATGTAATCATATCAGATGCTGTAAAGGCAATAGCTTCACAAGGCAAAATAGATACCATGATTACTTTTTGCTGGTCTTCATATAGGATATCCCCATCTTTTAAACTCTGCCCTTTACCTAAAAAACGAATAGCAATAGATACCCCTTCAGCTGTCACTAGACGTTGAATACGCTTCTCTACTTGATACCATTCGATGTATAGATAATCGATATGCTTCTCTATCTCTTCTGACTTACAATTTCTTATCGCTTGAGTTACTAGCATTCTTACGTTTACTTAAAAATGAGAATACAGGGTTAAAAAACCTTGTATTCTCTTGTTGTTGGTTTATTTGTTTGTTGTTTCTTATAGTTTAAAACAAGAAATATCGCTGTCCTAGTGCCACCTCATCTATTGGTTTACAAGTGATTTTCTTACCATCTATACTTACCTCATAGTTCTCTGGATTCACAATAATCTCTGGTGTAGCATGATTGTGAATCATATCTGCTTTAGAGATATTACGACAGTTAGTCACTGGAAGTAATGTTCTAGCGACCCCATATTCTTCTTGAATACCTTTTTCTAGAGATACCTTAGAGACGAAGTTAAAACAAGTGTTAGTTACTGCTTTTCCTAATCCTCCATACATCGTTCTTAAGATAATAGGCTGTGGTGTAGGGATAGACGCATTTGCATCTCCCATTTTAGACGCAGCTATCATTCCTCCTTTGATAATCATCTCTGGTTTCGCACCAAATAAAGCGGGTTTCCATATCACTAAGTCAGCTATTTTACCAGGTTCTATCGATCCGATATAATTAGATACCCCATGAGCAATAGCAGGGTTGATTGTATACTTCGCTACATATCTTTTTGCACGGAAGTTATCATTCCCTGTTCCTTCATCCTCTGCTAGACTACCGATTTGTTTCTTCATCTTATCAGCTGTTTGCCATGTTCTAGTGACTACTTCACCTACACGTCCCATAGCTTGAGAATCAGAACTCATAATACTAAATACTCCTTGGTCTTGCAAGATATCTTCAGCAGCAATAGTCTCAGGACGAATACGCGAATCCGCAAAAGCTACATCTTCAGGAATATCTTTACTCAAGTGGTGACACACCATTAGCATATCTAGGTGCTCATCGATTGTATTCTTTGTAAATGGTCTTGTCGGGTTAGTTGACGCTGGCAATACATTAGGGTACATTGCAGATTTTATAATATCAGGTGCGTGTCCTCCTCCCGCTCCTTCTGTGTGGAATGTATGGATTACACGTCCATTAATTGCTTGCATTGTGTCTTCTAAGAATCCTCCTTCATTTAACGTATCTGTATGTATCGCTACCTGCACATCATATTGATCTGCTACAGATAACGCTCTATCGATAGTAGCTGGAGTAGCTCCCCAATCCTCGTGTATCTTTACTCCTAAAGCTCCTGCTTCGATCTGTTCGATAATAGGCTGTTCTGTACCTACATTTCCCTTTCCGAAGAAACCAAAGTTCATAGGTAAGTGATCCACAGCTTGCATCATACGTCTAATACTCCATTTACCAGGAGTCACAGTTGTTGCATTTGTTCCATCTGCTGGCCCAGTACCTCCTCCTATCATGGTTGTCACTCCACTGTATAGGGCTGTCTCTATCTGTGTAGGACTGATATAGTGAATATGAGTATCTATACCTCCTGCTGTAACGATATACCCTGCTCCTCCATGTACTTCTGTAGAAGCCCCGATAATCATATTAGGACTCACATCATCCATCGTATCAGGGTTACCTGCTCTACCTACACCTACTATCTTACCATCTTTAATACCGATATCTCCTTTCACGATACCCCAGTGATCAATAATAATCGCTCCTGTAATCACCATATCTAACACGCCTTCATGACTAAGGTGATTAGAAGATTGCATCATTCCGTCGCGTACAGTTTTTCCTCCACCGAACTTACTCTCGTCTCCATAACTTGCAAAGTCTTTCTCTACCTCAATGATAATCTCTGTATCTCCTAGGCGCACTCTATCTCCTACTGTAGGACCAAAGATTGCACTGTAGTTTGCTCTACCAACTTTTAAACTCATAATGATTTGTTTTTAAAGTACTGTTTCTCTACTTTTTTCATCGCTATAGCTTTAGCTTCTTCAGAGATTGTTTCTCCATTGGCTAAATCGTTATGTCCATATATCTTACGTGCACCTGCATAAGGTACTAAGTCTACCTCTTTTTCTTCTCCTGGTTCAAAACGAACAGCTGTACTAGCAATAATATTTAATCGTTTACCAAATGCCGCAGCACGGTCAAACTCCATCATTTTATTAACTTCACAAAAATGATAGTGAGACCCTACCTGGATAGGTCTATCTCCTTTATTAACTACTGTAATGGTAGTAATCTCTCTACCTTCATTACAGATGATATCTTCCTCTTTAATAAAATATTCTCCTGGAACCATTTGTTGACGTATTAAATTATCGAATAGGGTTGTGTACTGTCACTAGCTTTGTTCCATCAGGGAAAGTAGCTTCTATTTGTACATCGTGAATCATCTCGGCAATTCCGTCCATTACATCTTCACGTGTTAATAGTGTAGCTCCATACTGCATTAACTCTGCTACTGTTTTTCCATCTCGTGCCGCTTCTAAAAGCTCACTACTGATATAAGCTATAGATTCAGGATAATTTAGTTTTACCCCTCTAGCCTTACGCTTTTTGGCTAATTCACCAGCCAAGTGCAAAAGCAACTTTTCCGTTTCTCTCGGTAATAAATGCATATATATTTTTAATTAAAATTGAAAAAATAGAATAACACTCCAACATAGATTTAACTACATTGGCTACATATTGATTGATTAACTAAGTAGCAAAGATTTGACCACAATTACCCTGTAGTCATTATTTTTTTAAACTATCCCATGAGGAATCTTAAGTGACTGATATAGCAAATATTTCGCTCTATGCTGTTGCAGATAAGCAGATACATTGTCCTCACTTAAAACGGGTGTAGTAAAACGCTCATTAAAAACGTATGTATGCAGAAAGTGTAGTACATCACCTAAATCTATTTTCTCTGTAGAGAAGTCCTTAGTGTCTAATGAACTTACATATTCCACCTCTACTTCTATTTGACAAAAAACTTTAGACGCTTCTTTCTTGCTAACTTGATCAGATAACAAAACCTTACCTGATACGGCATAATTCTTCCCTGTCTCTACACGTTGGCTTGCAAATACAAATCCAAAATGAAAGAGAAAAAAACACAAAACGATAATTCGAGATAATGCTTTCATAACAGCGTTATATACCTTGTTCTTAATTATGCCACAAAGATAAAATCTATATACTCCATCTAATAGCACAAATCTTGACTATACTACCATAAAATAGGCAATTCAGAACATAAATCGTTAAACTTGTCTTTATCTTTATGGACATAAAACACACAACAATGAAAACACATAACTATCAAGCTACCATAGAGTGGACAGGTAACAAAGGAACAGGAACTGATAACTACAAGAACTATGAAAGAGATCATTCTATTACAATTGATTATAAACCTGCTATATTAGGTTCATCTGACCCTGCTTTTAGAGGAGATAAGACCAAACACAACCCTGAAGTTATGCTTATTTCTTCTCTATCTTCTTGCCATATGTTGTGGTACTTACACTTCTGCTCTGTAAATAATATTATTGTAGTAGCATATACAGATCATGTGACTGGTGTAATGATAGAAGAAGTAGATGGCAAAGGTAGATTTATTGAAGTTACACTCCATCCTACGGTAGTTGTAACTAATAAAGATATGGTCGAAAAAGCAAAAGAACTACATCATAAAGCCAATGAATATTGCTTCATCGCTAACTCTGTAAACTTCCCTATCAAACACAATCCTACTATCCTTATACAACAATAGACATCTAAGAAGTTGTCGACGGCATTGTTTTAATCCAAAATAATAATACTGAAAACCCTAAAAAAGTAATCATTCTTACTAAATACACCACAATACTAATACATATTTCTAAAGAAAATCAAATATTCTATAATCACTACTAAAGAATAAAACCAACTCTTTACTTTATACTATCGCTTCTTTTTAAGTAAACTCTTTGCTGTTGCTTTCCCTTTTTCAGTTAAATAGTATTTCTGGTTACGACTTGTAGGTTTATCAGGAATTGTCAAAGCAATATATTCTCTTTCAAGAGCTGCTTGCAAGTAATTTCTTCTAAAATTATCTCTATTTAATAGCCCTAATTTCTCTTGTAATTCTTCTCTACTGTGTATATCAATAAAAGCTTTTAAAAGCTCTATAACTTGGGGACTATCTTGCATGGTGTCATGCACGTTATCATGGATGGTATCTTGCACGTTGTCTTGCATGGTATCTTGCACGTTGTCTTGCATGGTATCATGCACGGTATCTTGCATGTTATCATGCACGTTGTCTTGCATGGTATCTTGCACGTTGTCTTGCATGTTATCTTGCACGGTATCTTGCATGGTATCATGGATGTTTACTTGCATGGTGTCATGCACGTTATCATGGATGCTATCTTGCACGGTATCATGAATGGTAGCTTGCACATTATCTTGCATGGCATCATGTTCAATAAGTACAAGAGGTTCTGCTGAAGGAAGGGTAATCTTCAAGAAGTTTTCTGAAAACTGAAAGCAATCTGTACCATAAGCCTGTAATATTCTAGGTACACCTGACCCTAATTGTTCTACTAGATCCAAGTCTTTAAATATTCGCATGATTTCTTTATTTCGAGGTACAGAAAAACCATAAAAAAACTCTTCTTTTGACAGTCCGTCAGGCAATCCTCCATAGGAAGTAATCTCTAGTCGATCATCGAATATCTCAAACTTAGGAGCGATCTCTCGAGTATAATCATTGTGCACAAAGGCATTTAAAACAGCTTCCCGCAAAGCGATTACATTCCATAAACGCCTTTCTTTCCTTTCTTTTGCTGTGATTTTAGCTAGAGTCCGATTCTCTACATTTAACTTATCTAGTACTTGGTGAGTTGCTTTTATCAATGATTCATAACCAAACTCATTACTCTCTTCTAACTCTACCCTATCTAGCCCTATATAACGAGCTACTTTAACAGAGACACTATTGCTATCACTCATTAGATAAGCGACATAATTATATTCTTCTTTCTCGGTTAAAAGCTCTAGATTAGTAGCGAACTGCTCATTCAATGTCTTATTGATAAACTGAAAATAGATATGTAGTTGTTGGAACTGTAATTGTTGTTTAGGAGATCTAATCTTACTAATAGAGTTCCTAGTCCGTTTACTATATAAGTCTTCTATTAGTTTAGTGGTCATGGGTTCTGAAGAGCTTCCTATTCTAATAAACGTTCCTTTCTCTGACATTCCATATTTCTTGATATAATAAGGTTTCTCAGATCCTCCTGCTATAATAATTTTTATAACATTCTTGCCCTCTGTATTTTCAACAACTAGATCAAATAGACCTAAACACGAAGGAAGTATATTAGTCTTTAACCGATCTTTAATAACTAATTGCTCTTGATCAAGATTTTTTACCCCTATAGGGATACCTTTATTATTAATACCTATATAGAGTACACCTCCTTCATTGCTATTTAAGAAAGCGACAACTTCTTTTTCTAAATCTGAAGTTAGCTGTTGTTTAAATTCTAGATGCTTATTTTCGAACATAACTTTAGCATTATTAACCACAACTAAAATACTGATTACTAAACCAATAAAATAAATCAATTCAAAGAAGCTTAATCTTTTTTAGCAAATAAAAAACCTCAATAGAATACATCTATTGAGGTTCTTTAATTGTCACAAATTTAAAATCTGTGATATATCATATATCTAAAAATTGTATCCTAATGACACCATCACATTACGAGGTGCGCCTGCGAACACTCTTGTATAGTCAAATCCTCCAAGGAAGTAATATTTATCAAATATATTATTCACATTGACAGCTAATTTAAACTTGTCTAAGTGATAATATACTGCTGCATTAGCCGTCATATAAGCTGGTAAATATCCCCACTGAGCATTCCCTTGAGCATCTTTGCCTACGCTTTCACTTAGTCTGCGCTGATCTACATAATAGGCTCCTGCCCCAAATCCCAATCCTTTAAGTGCTGTATCTGAAAATACGTACTTTAACCAAATACTAGCTGAGTTCTTAGGTGCTCCAGGTAACAATTGTCCTTCTTCTGAAGCGATAGCAGACTCTTTCACCTCAGTGTCATTATAAGTATAGTTGGCCATGATTTGAAACTCTTTTGTAAGCTGTCCTCTCATATCTAACTCTACCCCTTGAGAGATTACTCTCCCTGACTGTCTATACACTGGTAATCCTGCTTCTGTCAACTGTCCTGTACCGATAAGCATATCTCTTCTTTCGATTCTAAATAAAGAGAAATCCATTTGCAACTGATTATCAAAGAAACCTGTTTTTAGCCCTGTCTCTACTTGGAAACTCTTTTCTGACTTAAACGCACTATCCGCTCCGTAATCTTTATAATTCGCTACAAAGTTAGCAGCCACTGGCACATATCCCTGAGAATAACTAGCGAAATAATTAATCTTATCATTGATAAGGTAAGTTAACCCAACTCTAGGTAGCCAAGCATTCTGAGTCGCTGTAAAAGGAACCTTAGTATCTGTACTCTCTGACTTATAACTCTCATGTCTCAACCCCAATACCATTTTTAATCTTTCTCCTACAGAGATCTGATCTTGGATATAAACTCCTGTGCTCTTGTAAGGGCTCATAAAAGGATATTGTGTATTTGATCTCCATACATAATTAGTAATATCAGCACCTTGATATACAGGATTATTCATGTCAAAAGTCAAAGCTACTACCTCTCCATTTTCTTTCTTACTGCGCGCCTCGCGTTGATAGCTATTTTTATCACCCTTATACTGAGCATAATCTACTCCTACTACGATATGGTGGTCGATATTTTTGCCATATTTATCCCATTTTAAATAAGATACAAAGTTATCCGTATACTCCTTACCATGACGATCAAAGAAACGCAGGTTCACCACCGTGTTCTCTGGCGGGTTAGCATATGTATTTAGTGTTCTGTGCTCATTTAAGTCTTCTTCATAGATAGACTTCATATAATTCACATGTAGATTTACATTATCTGTAATACGCTGTGTTAAGCGTCCACTAAGTGTCGTAGTCTTTGTCTTAAAATAATCTGAAGGTTGGCTCAAGGTAAAGGTACGTGGCAAAGCATATAAATCTCCACCCTTAGTACTCATACCTCTATCTAAATAACCATTGAATTGATCAAATACTAAATCTACATCAAACCTCGTTCCCTCCACTGGTTTAAACGTGAACGAAGGCGCTACCGCAAAATTCTTGCGGTTATTAATATCTCTAAAGGTTTTAGAACTTTCGTACCCTGCATTTAAACGATATAATATCTTCTTATCTTTATCAATAGGTCCTCCTACATCAATAGTAGTTCTTAAGGTCTCGAAACTCCCTGCTGAGAAATTAATTAATCCTTTGTGATTTTCTAATGGTTTTTTAGTAACCATATTAATTGTTCCTCCAGGAGCAATATCTCCAAATAAAGAAGCCCCTGGCCCTTTAAGGACTTCAATACTCTCAAAGTTAATCGTCATCGGCGAACGATAGTAACTCTCTCCAAAACCATAAGCAGAACGCATTCCATTTATTAGACGAATACCGTTGTCATATCCACTTTTAAATCCACGGATAACAAACTCATCATAAACCGATGCCTGTGTTACACCTGCCAAATCAGGGATTACATCTGCTACTTGGAACACTTGTTTGTCCTCCATTAACTCACTCGATACAATAGAGATAGACTGAGGCAAATCCTTTATTCTCCCATTGTACTTTCCGCCTAACACTGTAGAGTTGGTTAAATAAGAATTATTTCTTCTCGCTGTCACCAGAATCTCTTGTAATTGACTCACGTCTTCTTCAAGCTTAATGACAAAACCTTCTTTATAGCTCGCCTCTGTAAGCTCTATTGACTTCTGCTTATATCCCAGTGCATTAATCTGTAGTAAAAGAGGAAACTGCACTTGATCTACTGTTGTAAACTCCCCTCTTTCATCACTCTCTTCTACATGATCAGTACCAATCGTAACAGTAGCATAAGCTATGGGAGTATTCTTTTCTCCTAATATTCTACCCGATACCTTCTGAGAAGTTTGGGCATTAGAGAGATAAGGAAGTAATAGAGACAATGCTATTATTCCTAATTTGTTTAAATATGTTTTCATTAGTAAATGTGTTTCTTAGTTTATATCCGATGTAGATGTACTCAAGTTTGCCTTTACTTTGGAATAAGTCCGTAGTATATCCGTTGTGATTCCGTAGTGATTCCGTTATTTTGCTTAAAATAACGGAATCAGCATAGACTTACATTATAAACACTACAGCCTTATTCAAAGCAGAGGTAATATAAAGCAGCAGTAAGAGCCTATAATCCTAGCTATCTATCTCTGACTTTTCTATCCATATGCAGGGTCTCAAACTCGCCATACATCGTCGTTTTAATGAGTTGAAAACCTTGTTTTTGCCAATATTCAAAAGCGCCTGTCAGAAAAGGATGAGTATGTAAATACATTATTTCTATCCCTTTCTCCTTCGCTACTTCTAATAAAGCATAAAATAACCTAGTTGCTAACCCTGTACGTCTATAAGGAGGTTCTACAAAAAGACGAGCTACCTCTACTATACGATTATCTCTATAATCTAAATAATCAAACCGATAATCATAAGGCATCATCCCTATTACCCCCATAATATTATCATCACAATCTCTTGCCTGTAGAAAACATCCGTCTGGATGCAAAAGATAAGTCTGTTCAAAATTTAAAAGATCTTGGGGGACTATAGTATTATCTAACATAGGGAAAAGACCTTTTCTAAACGCTTTGACATATTCTTTTATATCTTGAGCTTGATGTAACTCTACTTTACTGATCTGGATATTCATAATACCAATTATATTAAAGGCATAAACATAGGTTTACCTTGATTGTCTATACGGTGTAAGGGCAATTGATACGTTGTTTCTAACAATCGGTGTAACTCGTCCCCTTGTATCTCTTGTATGCCGATTAGCTGCTTCTCTTGCATTAAGTAAAAGCGTTCTCCGTACATAAAAGCAAGGTTGGGGTCATGCATCACACACAGAACTGTTGTTCCCTCTTCTGCCAATTGCTTAATACACTTAAGTACCGCTACCTGATAATGTAAGTCTAAGTGATTAGTGGGTTCGTCTAACATCAATATCTCTGGTTTCTGTACCAATACACGACAAAGCAAAACAAGCTGACGCTCTCCTCCTGACAAAGAAGTATAAGGTTTGTTTATCAAATGAGATAACCCAAAGCGAGATAAGATTCCTTCTACTTCTTCAAAATCTTGTTCTGAAGGAGAGAATTTTGCAAATGAAGCCCTTCCTGTCAAAATCACCTCCTTTACAGTAAAGGGGAAAGTAGTCTGATGAAACTGATTTAGAAAACCAATACGGATATGTTGTTCCTTACCTGGTTTAATCATTCTGCGTTCTTGTCCATCAAAAGACACTTTACCCTCATACTTTTTCTCTAAACCCGCTAAGATGTTAAACATCGTAGACTTACCACTTCCATTTCGCCCTAGTATGATAGATAGTTTTCCTTGTTCAAATGAAGCGTTAACTTTATCCAATACAATCTCTTTTCCATAAGAAAAGGATAGATTATTAATATGTATTATCTGTCTCATGCGCTCCAACTCGTTAAACTTTTCTTCATCAAGTAAATAAATATAGGGGCACCTATAATCATCGTGAATACCCCTACTGGAATCTCAAAAGGCATTACAGCACGTGAAAAATCATCAATCAATAATAAGAATGATCCTCCAATACTAATATTCGCCCAAACGCCAATATTGTTATTAGGTCCAAATATCATTCTACTCATGTGAGGCACAATCAGTCCGAATAAACTAATCACTCCTACTGCTGCTACTGAAGAGGCAGTAATCATTGTCGCCACACAGATAAGTACAAGCTTTAAATACTTAGGATTCACTCCTACTGCTAAAGCTTCATTATCTCCTAAAGACAAAAGGTTAAGCTTCCAACGCAGCAATACAATTATAAATAAACCCAAAAGTATAGGTGCAAACGCAGTGTAGACTTTAGACCATGAAGCAGTGTGTAAGTTTCCCATTGTCCATTGTACTATCGCTTGTAGTTTATAAGGATCACTCATATACTGTAACAAGGTTAGCAAAGCAGTAAATACTCCTGACACGATAATTCCTGACAAGACCATACTTACTATAGAAGTACGACTCCCTGCATAGGATACTGTATAAGTCAATGCGACAGCACATATCCCAAAGGCAAAGGCAGATAGATTAATCGATATAAAGGGAAATAACATAGCTAAGGCTGCTCCAAAAGCCGCTCCTGAAGAGATACCTAAAGTAAATGGATCTACTATAGGATTGCGAAAAATAGCTTGTAACACTCCTCCTGATACAGCAAGAGAGGCACCTACTAAAAACGTTAAGATAATACGGGGCAAACGCACCTTCCACAAGATCGTATCTATCGGGTCTGTAGAGAGTTCTGAATTACTAAACCACTTCACAGCATGAGTAAATAATTCTGATGGAGATAAAGTCCCCGTAGTTCCCAACATAAGAGACCCTATTAATAACCAAATAGGGATGATCCACAATAGCCCAACTTTAATGCTATATCTCATATATGGTTTATTTCTGACCTTTTGTATTGTATAATATATTCATAGCTTCATCTATCTCTGCTCTTAGCGCATCTTCTGTGTACTCTGGGTAACTCCATTGACGAACCTGTTTGGCAAATAATAAAAACTTCACTGTATGTGGATCATACAAGAACGAAGGCTTCATAACCTTCACTTGTTTATTGACTACTGCTGGTAGGTTAGCTAATTCGCTTAGTCCATATACATCACACTCATTAGAGTTCCACAGAAGAATGATATCAGGATTCCACTTGTATAGCATCTCCGCTCCTACATTAGGAGCTTGCATCTCTAAAGGGCATGCATTAATAGCCCCTGATAATGTGATCGCCATATCCATTAAAGTACCTTTACCCGAAGTAGAAAGTACTCGTCCTTTAGACCAAGCATAATATACTTTCTTTGGGCTTTCTACTTTAGAAGCTTCCATTTCTGCTACTTCTTTTTCTATATAATCTGTGATTTTAGTAGCGCGATCAGCTTTCCCGAGTAGTGTTCCTATTCCTTTTAGTTCACTAATAATACCTCTTTTATCTTCACTAGCAATAGTAAACACTGCGATACCTAGATCTTCTAGTTGAGCTACAGCTTCTGCATCTTGATCAAAAGTGATGACTAAGTCTGGCTGAAGTCCTATAATCGCCTCCACATTAGAAGCCCCTCCACCGAAAGTAGGTGTTGCAATCTCTTTCATAGCCATACGACTATCTAAAGTAGATAGAAAAGAGAAAGTATCTTCATTCAAATAAATTTGTTGAGGAATACCCACCAACTTCTCCTGTGCATCTAACATAAACACATCATCTACTAGAGCCTCGTATAGCGCTACCACACGTGTAGCAGGTTTAGATAAACGAACCTCTTTACCACGGCTATCAATAGCTGATACAGTTGTATTTGTCGATTCTACAGTAGATGTAGTTGTACTTTGTTTACACGATTGTAACAATACAAGTGAAAACAATGCAGTTATTAAATATCTTAATTTCATAATTCTTAGAATTTACTCGTCACGGATTGCAAATACGCGACAACTGAGTTGCGGTTTACAGTTAACGGTTTACATTACGATCGGCCTTCAATTTCCTGTTTCCCATTCCCTGTTTTCAGTTCCCTATTTACTGTATTTCTTTTTAAGCAAATGTTGTGTGAGCAACTGTCTCTTCTCTAATACGATATTATTAGTAAACTTACCTACCAATTGTTCATATAGATTACCATCATAAGGTACTAAGAAGGTGTTGTCTCCTTCTATAAACACAGGTAGATGCCTATTGCCAATATAAAAAGAGAAATCAGCTACCTCATGCCCTTTATCCGATTTAAACAATATTGCTAAAGTGGGTTTAACAACTAGTTGTGCTATTAATTCTCCTTGACAATACAATGCATCTCCATGTTGCCAGTCTCTATCCTCTTTCAGCAGATGTAGTTCAACCCCGTTAGTAGTCAATCGATGAAATAGATGCTTTTGTGTTTCGAACCATTCGATTTCAAACACATCTATTCCCTCGACAATTCGTTCACGAGGTTGAATATCATCTATATAAATTGTTTGTTGCATAGGTGAATTACTCTGCTGCATTCGCTTTTTTAGCTTTCACGCGTTCTTTTAACCATTCGCACCACTCGTCTATTCCCTCTCCATTCGTTGTACTAATCGTCAATACTTCAATATTTGGGTTAACCTCTCTAGCATCTTTCGTTACATTCTCTACTGTAAAAGGAACATAAGGAAGTAAATCAGCTTTAGACACTAACATTAATTCGCTAGTCAAAAACATACGTGGATACTTTTTAGGTTTGTCATCTCCTTCTGTAGTTGCTAACAACGTTACTCTATAATCTTCTCCTAAGTCGAAAGCAGATGGACATAATAAATTACCTACGTTCTCTATGAATAATAAATCAGTACCTTCTAAATCAATATGATCTAGAGCTTGAAGAATCATCTGTGCTTCAATATGACACATTCCTCCTGTTACAATCTGAAGTGCATTTAATCCCACTTCTTTCATACGAACAGCATCTCTATCTGTTTCTGGATCTCCTACTAATACTGATATGTTTAAGTCTTTTCCTAGACGTTTACCTGTTTCTTGCATTAAAGTCGTCTTACCAGAACCAGGAGAAGAACAAACATTAATAACACAAGCGTTTTTTAAGCGTTCTCTAATAGCATTTGCAACAAAGTCATTTGCTTTTAATAAGTGTAAGGTAGTATTATCACATTGTAATGATCCTACGCGGTTTCCTAAACTTTTTGGATTAGATGCCATAAATAATGATTTATAATGATTGTTTAAATATTACTTTTGAAATATATAATTCGTTGCCCTGTACAATATCAGCTGACGGAGTACCACATGGGCAAACAAATCGGTGATATTCTACCTTAAAGTCTTTATCACAACTGTGACAGTGCGCTATGATATCATTGACCACCACCTCTAACTCCATATCTCTATAAACCTCATTATCGATGATAAAGGCATCAAAAGCATTCTGTATTAGCACAGGCTGTACATTAGATAACAACCCAGCTGTGACCTGTATTTTCTGAATATCTTCTACCTTAGCCTCATAGTGCTCTTCTAGTGTAGAAAAGATATCTTTCACGATTGACAATTCATGCATCGCTTTACATTTTAATTCTATATATACTCTACTATAACAGATAAAAAGGTATCTACAATTTTTAGACCCTTTTTTGTTTAACTGTGAAACTTGAAGTAATTCTTTACAGTTAAACTGTTTTTTGATTAGTGTGGATTCTCGCTGATTAAGTCAGTACTATTCTTTTCGGTTTGAATAGACACTAATTTCACTTTTCTTTACAAAATACTTTAAAGTGGTATTTCTAAGAATTGTTGTTGTTAATAAATCAAAACCAACCACATACTAGCCACTCCCCCTTTATTAACGGTACAAATGTAAAGACTCTTCTCCATCAAGAATAGCACAAATCTTGACTATACTACCATAAAATAGGCATTTACATTTCTTTAAGAGTGATAAATGAAGAAAACAGGAGTTAGGGAACACTAAAGTATAAGAAATAAAAGAAATACTTATTCTCTTTCCCTAAACACTGAATCAAAAAAAGGATATTACATTTCTATAATATCCTTCTTAACTATTCTATCGAACACGGAGGGAGACTAATCACCTTCACCTTATCATTGCTTTTAATAATTTCTTTACCAACATCAGAAATAGCTCTGAGCAATGGAATTAGTGATTTACCAAAGTCAGATAATTCGTATTCTACCTTTAAAGGCGGTTTACTAGTATACACTGTTCTAACCACAATACCGTCTGCCTCTAATTCCTTAAGTTGCAAACTCAATGTGCGCTCTGTGATATTTGGCATGCCTTTGCGCAATTCGCTGTATCTCTTTTTTTCTATTAAGTGAATCAAAATGGCTGCTTTCCACTTCCCTCCTATAAATCGCATCGCTACACTGGTACTACACGGATATTCTTTATTATCGATACTATACATGGGCTACTATACTTTTTGACCGTTATTGCAAAGGTAATTTACTATACTTAAGTTTGCAACTATAAAAATGATAGTATAACATAAAATTGAAAATATGAGTTTTTTAGAAATTGCTAAAACTAGATACACAACAAAAAAATATGATGCCACAAAAAAAGTAAGTGGTGATAAATTAGAACAGTTAAAAGAGATACTACAATTAAGTCCTTCGTCGATTAATAGCCAACCTTGGAAATTTACGATAGTACAAAGCTCTGAGATAAAAAATCTATTGGCTACTAAATCTGCTTTTAACGAACAAAAAATTAAAGACGCAAGTCACTTAATCGTTTTCAATGTGATCAGCACTAAAGAACATTATGAAAAACTACGTCTAGAAAATGCTGCTGAAGGATCTAAAATGTATTACAACAACTTTTTAAAACCTAAATCAGAAGAAGAAGTGACAGCTTGGTTAAAAAATCAAGTATACATTTCGCTTGGTTTCTTTCTTGCGGCATGTGGAACGATGGAAATAGACGCCACACCAATGGAAGGAATAGACACTATAGAATTTGACAAAGTAATCAACGAAGACGGAATCTACAAAAGTACTTTTGCTGTTGCGATAGGATACAGAGATCAAGAAGATGCTAATCAACCATCTGTAACTCCTAAAAATCGCCTAGATAAAGAAACTACAATAGAAGTTAGATAATTAAACTACAACTTATGTATCCTCTAACAACAAAAAAGCCAAGGAATCTTATCCTTGGCTTTTTTGTTTTACACAATTGTCTTCTAAAACACATTTCAGAATTCATATCGCACACCTTCCTGATACCCTTTTAAAAAGCATTTTAAAAGGCTTTACACAATCACTACATATTTACTCCTTCAAACAAAAAGAAACTCTTAAAACAGCTTATTTTGAACTATACAATAAACTCATTAAGAAACATTACTTTTCATCGCTCGCCGAAGTACTCTCTGAATGATTGTGATTCTCAAACAATGATTTTAAATTAAGATCAACAATTGGACGATAGGGACCTAATACATTAAAAAAAGTATTGTCAACTTCTTCAACAACCACTAACGCTTTTTGTAAAAGTTCTACTCCACTCGGAGTCAAAGTAATCACTTTTGCACGGGTATCCACAGGGTGATCTTTGCGCTTAATTACCTTCTTCTCTTCTAAGGTGCGGAGCACTTTTGACACCATCATACGATCCGTATTACTGTGATTAGCAATATCTATTTGCGTAACACTATTACCCTCTTTTGACAACAATCCCAAAGCAGAAATCAAAACAAACTGAGTATGTGTAATGTCTATTTTATCCAATTCTCTTTTCATAGTACGTTGCCATAACAACGTTACTTGCCACAATAAATATCCTGAACTTTCTTCAGGAGTTTTAAACGAGAAGTTTACTTGATCACTCATATTATTCTAATCATTAATAATTATTACAATTTCTTTACAAAACACAAAAGCGCTTAAAACGCTAAACAGATTCTTTCTCTCTATCAGATTTTTTTCTTAAGTAATGCGTCCAATGCATTGGTATTAATCTAAACCACTCACAAGCGTTTAAATAATCTAAGCCAGGATGTGGTGTTTTTCCACCCAAATCCTCTTTTAATAATTCCTTCCAAAAACACATCATCTTATCAACTTTTTTCAACCCTAACTCAGTCTCTTTTTTACTAACCGGAGCGATAGGAATATAATCATCCGAAGCAGGTACTTTTATCTTCACAGGAGGAAATTTACCTAATATAGTATAGACCATAAATCCTTTAAAATTCTTTCTCTTATCACAGTTGTTTTTTGTCTACACACAATGCTCAATTTACTTGTCATGAAAATACAATGTAGAATTAATTAGATGCAAATAAATCTATCCCAAAGACCAATGATCTACTGATCCATTCTTAGAAATTTCTTCTTCAGAATATGTTTTTAATGCTTTTTTCCATACTTTTGAGACCTTCTCAAAGTCCCTAAGACACTTCTTTATACTACAGAATGCTTAAACATTGTAGTTACAAATATAGTAATTACGACAACAATATAAAACATCAAAACATAAATAACATTAAAAATAAATATTATTATTTAATATTCAGAAACTTATAGTATTTATATAAAGTTTAAGTTCACTATACTTTAAATAGTTAATTTTAAAAAACTAGAAAAATAAAATTCTAAAATACTAACTTAAAAGAAGTAAAAAGCACATAACAACACTCACTAAAAAGACTGCCATTTTGACAAAAAGCTCTTACTAAAAAACAAGACATCTGTCAATACCCTAAAATATCTCGAGTAAAGCTTTAGTTAGAAAACACTTAAAGTAAAACTTCATATAATCAACATAACTTAAAAAACAAATCTACCCAATAACCTTACTAAACAGATTATAAAAACATCATTATAGCAATCAAAAGGTATCAGCTAAAAAAGAAATAAGCACCCTCTTTTTGGAAATAAAACAGCCTACTCCTCCACTCTTCTCTTATATATAGATACACAAAAAAAACATATATTATTCATCCTAATATGACTTATTATCACAGTCCAAAAACTATACATAAACAGCAACTAAGCCTCAATACCTCTAAGACCATTAATAGCACTTTTTACACACAAAAGAATAGAAAAAGGTTTCCACAAAAAGAAGATTTGATTAGTTAAATCGTCTACATGCAGAATAAATATTTTTACTGATATGTATACAAAAAAGATTAAAAAGACCAAGAGACACTGTTTATAAAAGAAAAAAAGAATGCCTAAATAACAACAACTCAATCACAATAACTTATAATATATACAATTACATTTAAAAAAAGAAAACTCTCCCAATTTATAATATCGTAAGACCAATCAAAAAACAAGATAGAAATAATCATAAACAAACCCTCTAATACAAAGGAATGAATAATACAAAAATGTCTTTATTAAACCAAAATATAAAAGACAACAATTTAAAAACAAAACTATTAATTATTGTAAAAAAGACTCACAATATAGATAGTCCAAAAAGACCAAAACAGAAAAGTATAAAATGACAAAAAAAAACAATATACAACCTAACAAAAAGACAGATCTCTCCTCATTGAGAAAATAACTAGTAGTCAAAAGTTAATTGAATTACCACTGTCCTTTTGTCAAAAATAAGTACCTAAAAGTATGAAGCACCTCTAGCTACTCTATCCAAAAATAAGATCGTTTCAGACATAAAAACAGGTAAAAAAGGAAGCATTAATACCTTATAGAATCATACTAAAACAACTATTATTGTATTAAAATAGGTTCAAAATACCTCATTTTACTTCTCAGAACGATAAACAAAACAGTAAAAAGTAATATAAAGAGCACTAAAAGCACCACACCTAACAAGAGTTATTAGGAAGTGTAATAATGAAAATAGTTCATGAGAAGGCTTTAAAAAGCTCCTAAAACAGTAAGATTGTCTGCACTACATCTAAAACAGCACATAGACCTAAAACACTTTAAATAAACAATTTAGAGAAGCAAGCTAGCAATACAAAAAAGATAACTAACACAAATAAAACTAGTTAAGTATAAGAGGGGAATTAGAATACTTCTATCCTTTTTTACTGTAAAAAAATTTGTTTAAAGCCAAAAATAACAGATGAATTACTAGCATTCCTCCTATCCCTATAAACCAAAAAAACAAGTATACACCTAGGTCAACCATACCACATCGAGAACTCGAGAACTCATCTATTGGATATAATTTTGAAACAAATACAGAAGGAAGAACAATCAGAAATAAGAAAAAAACAAGAGCAAATAATACATATCTCCACTGTTTACCCCCCTTTTTATAGAAGATTAAATATCCTAATATTTGAACTACTAAGACTAAAATAATGGTCACTAATGGATTGAGATAATAAAACATACTGACGAATTTATAGATATCAATGTTTAGGGATTTATCCCAACTATTACTTATACAAAGTAAAGAGAATCTCTATCAATAACTAGCTATTGATAGAGATTCTCTTTTCGAAAGCGAAATAAAAAAGTATTATTAAAAAGGTAAAACACACCTGCTCCACTAAAATACATCACGCAATCCAGCCAATCTCCCGTATAACGTGGATTGTGCTTGGGTAAGTACCACTCAAAGTAGACACTATAGTATAAAGCCACAAAAAGGATAAGCGATAAAGGTAATAGAAGATCTGTCTGCTTCTTTAACTTCCTCAGTATGTATTGACAAATACTCAATACCAATGGTAGAGTCAAAAAATCATTGACATAATTATTCACCCATGTAGGCAAGGCTACATGTTCTCGCTGTAAACTATAAATCAACAATGACAGTGCTAAAGTTGTATAAAAAAGTAAACTCTTCATCATAACTAGAAGAGGAGCTATGGCTCATCGCAATATCCCCTCTCTTACTTTCTTTTAAAGTTAAAAAACAATACACTATGCAGCGATAAATCCTATAATATATGCAATTCCCGCCATAATAGATACTCCCACTACCCATATCCCATTGATAATCATAGCAGGTACTCTAATAAAAGGATTAGGATGTTTTAGCATTCTACGCGTAAACTTCTCAAACTTGGTTGGTTCTCTATTTATTTCTTTTTGAATACGCTCTTCTACTACTCTTTTTTGTTCTAATTGACGGCGCAACACTACATTAATAATCTCTCCACAATTCGTACAATAATCGCTATTGACGTTCTCTGTTTTACACTTTTGGCAAGTGACATAATGCTTACTCATCTCAGTTTGTATTTAAGAATAAACTTCTATTGTTGTTTTAATACTGCAAAATTGAGTTATTTAGAAAGCATAAAAAAGAACTCTTTTTACCCAAAACTGTTCCAATTCGCTCCTTTTATAAAGGTATTATAACATTTTTTTATAAGCTCGCGGAGAACAACCTACCTTTCGTTTAAAAAATTTACCAAAAAAAGAAGTGTTATTAAAATGTAAAGACTCCGCTATTTCAGATATACTCATAGTCGAATTAGCCAATAGCAACTGTGCCTCTACTATCACTGCGTCATCAATCAACTCCCCTATAGTCTTAGCCGTCACTTCTTTTATCACTTTAGACAAATAACCATCTGATACGCATAACTTATCTGCATAAAAACGAACTAACTTCTCTGATTTAAAATGAAGCTGAAGCAGTTCTAAAAATTGGATAGTAAGACTCTCCTTACGAGATAAATTACTCTTTAACTCCTTGTAATTGTAATGACTAGCTTCTACTAATTCTAATAGCAATAGATCGAATAAATGCTTAATAGCTTCTTTTTGATTTGCCGACTTTCTCTTTTGATTATTCTTCCTGCTGAGTAAAATACACAATTCCCAAAGCGAGCACTCTTGTTCTTTATTCAATATCAAACTATTAACTGTATTAGGAGCTAATAAGATGAAAGTACTCTTCTCATTCTGGGTATGTGTATTCTCTATCGCAAACGCTCGATCAAAGCTAATAGCGATAAAGTTGATATCTTGACTAAACTCTTTAAATAAAATAACCATTTGCGGAGGAATGATCGTTATAGTGCCTGATTCTAATCGGTATTCTATTAGATTGACCTGTACGGTGATTATTCCTTGTGTGACAAAGAGCAATGTATAATTCTCGTTTCGATAAGGATGCTTTAAAGGATTCTCTGTAAAAGAAGTATGTATATCAACATAGATACCGCTATCCTGATATTCCTGATCTAATAATCGGAGAATATCCTTTATCGTATAATCATATATCTGATCAGAATTAATCATCTTTTTTATTTACAAAAATAGAGAAAACCTACTTGATATACGCTCTATTATCCCATTAGAAGCCATCTACTTTTACTAAGTCTATTACTATTTTTAGCCCAGTTAGCAACTTATACTCCATCTTCACAAATCCATATTGTTCAGAAAAATAAGACACTAACTCTGTTTCCCCTAAAGTAGACTTAGCTGTAGAAACCACCTTTAGACAAGACAAATCTCCTAAAGCTGTAGAAACCATCTCTTGTTTTTCTATCCTGTAGGTATAGTCTAACAAGAGCTTTCCTTTCCATTCTCCCCACACTGGATTAGACCAATAATCACCTATCCTCATCTGATCTGACCAAGTATTACCTACAGACTTACCTAAGTGAACATAAGGAAATGGAGCTGTCTCTAATGCTTTAAAGAAATGGGAACGCATTGGGTGTAACCATACATTGTGTCCATTCTCTACCAATCCAGTTGAAGATCTAAAATCAGTCATAGGTTCAAAGCTATATCTTATTTCAGTCTGTCTTTTATTTGTCCTTTTTCCTTTTATAAGATCTATAACTTCCATTTTAAACTGATTTGGCAGAGCCTCATCTTTAACAGAAGTCAAGTTCTCTGCATCCTTGGCGTCTATGAATAGATTATTTCCCTCCTTACTCTTAATCATATAAGAGTAATAAAAAGTGCGTCCCACCTTATAGATAGTATTGTCTACATCTACATTTTTTTTCTCTGTATATACTTTGTCGTAATTCTGTGCCATACTATTACTAGACACTACTAATACAAGTAAAATCAAAAAATAATATCTAATCATAATTCTGGATTAAAACTAAAGATAAGTGTTTCAACACAATATCCTATAAAAAAAGCTACCCTTATCGAGTAGCTTTAATATATTTATATCCATCTTATTTAGAGAAATATGTACTTGGATACAGTTTCTGAAATGCGTTATTTACTGCTTGGTGGATCACTGTTGAGTGTATCTCATTAGGCAAATAATCAAAGTGAGATTTGATATTCTTGTTCTTTTGAAGTGTTTTGTATAGTTGTTCCCCATACTCATACATCTTCACATCCTCTTCCTTATTAGGCACTCCTACATATACATTCACAGGTTGTTTTATCTTCTCTATCAGACAAGTATGTGTCTTATCTAACAACTTACCATCACCCCACCATAGACTCGGACTAATAATAATATAATTCGTAAACAGATAAGGATGATACTCTAATACGTACGTAGAATATAATCCCGCTAATGACTCCCCTATTACAGTACGAGTACTACTTCCTTTATAATTCTTCTCTATATAAGGAATCAATTCAGACTCTAAAAATGCTGTATAAGCCTCAGCTCTACCGTACTCTGGGAACATATCTTTACTAAAACCTGCTTTCTCTACGAAGTTTAGATTATCTACCGCGAAAGTCATATCCTTTCTACGGTTGATTGTCTCTATCCCTACGATAATAGAATTAGGAAAACGAGCTATCCAAGGTAGTGAGTTAAAACGCACTAACCCTGCAAGATGTATAAAGTCCTCTTCTACTCCTCCATCTAAGATATACACGACAGGATACTTAATAGTATCATTCGCATTATAATCAGGTGGCAAAACGATATTAATCGTTCTATCTTCACTTAGGATAGTAGAATGTAATTGATCTGTTGTTCCGAATGTAAGAGGTTTACTATTCGTTTGGCTAATACCAGATACACCTAATAGCAACATACCTGTTACTAATAATGTTTTTATATTTATCATGTTTGGTTAGTTAATTTGTTGGCTTCAAAGATAAATAAATCATTGAGCTACAAAAGTTTTTTTATACCAAAACACCCTTAAACAGTATAGTATTAACAAGATAAAATGAAGATTATTTATCTTTTTGTATTATTAGAACATCTATTAGTATAATTAAGACAGTACATTATTCTCGAGGTCTATTAAACCTCTCTTCAAATGAGACATAAGTATCCTTATACACTGCCATTCTATTATACTTTCTTATTGTTTCAAATATCTCCTCATCCTCACCTATAATCTCAGATAAGTGTATTCCATACCCTTCTACATCCCCAAATATCATTCTATTCCAAATATCATAGGGCTTATTCCTCTGTTTATAATAAGCACTAACGTCCTTCAACTTAATATAAACATAATTACCACCCTTCAATGAGGAAGAGAATACCACATCTCCTATATCTATCCATTTCAATCTAAGGTTAGCCTTATAATCAATAAAATAGTCTTCTGTCAATTCTATAATAGGAGTTCGTGTAAATAAGCATTTGAGATATCTCCATTCTGCCCATAGCAGCCCTTGTCCTAGATACATATAGATACTTAATGGAACAATGATAATTAGAAAGGCTACATTATAGTATATAATAAATGTAAGTCCTCCTATATATAGTAGTGTCATTATACATACTAAAGGTTGATAAAAAGAAACTGTACACTTATATTGCTGATTCATAACACTAAAATACAAAAAAGATAACTCAACTCAATGAAATTCTACTCATGAAGTGATAAAGTAAAGTGAACTTTTAAATCATTCTAGGCTTGCGAAGCACTTAACGGCCTTAATGGAAAAGTGAGCGTCAATAGGTGCTAATTCCGCAGAACAAAATTCTGTTTGACCGAAGGGAGTTAATTTTGTTCAGGAATTTGTGCCGTAATTGACCGCTTTGGAGTTAAAGCCTTGATTTTTTTGTTTACTTTTTTTATCAAGAAAAAAAGTAAAAGAAGAAACCGCGTAGCGAAAAGAGCGCAAGGATTTTGGATGGTGATTGTGTACCAATAAGGCGTGATATAGTCTCACGAAGTGATAAAATAAAGTAAACTCTTAAAACACCCTAAACTTGCGAAATACTTTATTTTACATCCTCTGCACAGCGATAAAAACTATCCTCCTCAGTTATAGATCGATAATAAAATGTCCCAATATCTAATCCTGTATCTTTAAACAATACATTAATATCTACCTCCGCTTCTTCTCTGTAGAACGCTTCAGAACTTACATATCCTACTGTCGCAGTATTCTGATTAAGAACAATCAAATCCTCGTGAAGACCTGTACCTATAATATAGTACCCTTGCTTATAGATGTCTCTATTGTGTTTTTTGAAGTTCACTTTATGTAAATGAAATACCTGATCAAAAGTGTTGATACCAAAACGCCACCCTGAACGATATGAATGACTAATAAAAAAAGCCCCTATCTCCTCACCGAAATTCTTGATAAAATTACCTTCCGCTGTCTTTGTTAACGGCCATTTGATTAGTTCATGCTCTTTGCTTAACAGCTCAACTGCCTGATCAAAAAGAACAACATTCACTTTACTTTCTTGTTCCATAGCTACCTTATTTCATTACAAAAATAGAACTTTCTATTTCATTGCCCTAAAAATACTTTTCTATAGAGATAAACACAATTACTTTTCATTAAAAAATAACATGTTACGCTGCATACACCCCATTTTTTATACGTCTTAATAACACTATATTTGTGACACAAAACAACACTTACAACTATATAATGAAACACCAACTCTTAACTATACTATTAGGAAGTTCTGTACTGACATTCGCACAACAGCACGATACGATAACCAATAGTACTATAAGGGAGGTCGTGATCACGACTAAACAATTACATAAAGGGATTTCTTCTAAAATGCCTATTAACTATTTAGAAACTCCTCAAATGTATGACGTTATAGACAAAAGCACCATCGAAGCACAAGCCTCTACTGAGATTAAAGATGTGCTAATTAACTCCCCAGGATTAGTCAGACTATGGCAGTCTACTGGTTTAGGAGTTACGGGGGGAGAATACTACACCATGCGTGGCTTTGCGTTTCAACCTAATTTATTAAATGGCTTGCCTAGCTTTAACAATGGAACTATTGATGTCACTAATATAGAACAAATAGAAGTTGTAAAAGGTCCCAATGGTACTTTATACGGAGGTAATGTGATCTCCTATGGGGGACTGATTAACATCATTACTAAAAAACCTTATGATTCTCTAGGTGGAAGTATAACCTATACAGGAGGGAGTCATAATCTGAACAGAATCGCATTAGATATTAATACACCTGTATCTAAAAAGTTGTTTTTCAGACTAAACACAGCTTATCACAAGGTACATTCATTCCAAGATGCAGGATATAGCGAGTCTATATTTGTCGCACCTTCTATTCAATACAATTTTAGTGATAGACTAAAACTATATGTCGACTTTCAGTATAGAGGTGTAGAGGCTGCAAATGCCCCTATGCTATTCTTAGACAGAGAAAATCCGTTGACCTTTCATTCTTTAGATGTCTTCAAAGACAATTATTACAAGTCTTATACTAATAATGATCTTACTATAAAAAACCCTGCTCTTACAGCTCAAGCTAGATTAGAATACAAAATCAATGACTACTGGACCTCTAATACTTATATCACACGAAATAATACACGTAGTAGAGGGTACGATCAGTTCTTAGACGATATGAGCAATGGAGATGAGTTCACACGTCTTATTTCTAAGCTTCAGGCGAAGACCGACATCTTCAGTATTCAGCACAATCTTAATGGTCGTTTTAAAATTGGAACAGTAGAGAATAAATTCCTCTTCGGTCTAGATTACTTATCTAAGAAATTCTCAAGTGTAGACGGAGATTACGTTGACTATGGGATTGTTTCTCTAAAAAACCAAACAGATAGTGCTAATTTGACCAAAACAGGAGTAGATGCAGCATTAGAAAACAGCTTTTACATGAGTAATGAGGCTAAGACAGAAACATTTAGCAGCTATGTTTCTAATGTAACAGATATATCACCTAGATTAGCCGTGATGGCAAGCTTGAGAATAGATCATCTGAGAGGAAGTACTTCTGCCGTAAGCACAGAGCGCACACATCAGACTTCTCTTTCTCCTAAATTTGGCATCGTCTATCAGCCTATACCTAGTAAGATAGCTGTATTTGCTAATTATTTAAATGGATTCGTATTTTTAGATCCAGCGATTATCTCAGATGAAAATGGAGCAAACAAAACAGTAAAACCATTTGATCCAGAACAAGCCAATCAGTTCGAAATAGGAGCTAAAGCCACTTTATTACAAAATAAATTAATCGCTACAATGAGTTTATATCACATCAATGTCAGCAATAAACTAATGACAGATATGAACACGATGAACGGTTTTTCACAAGGGGGAAAAGTGAGAAGTAAAGGCATTGAGTTTAGCCTTTCCGGAAGTCCGATTATAGGGTGGAACCTTATCACAGGATTTAGCCATAATGACAATAAAGTAACTAAGTCTAGACCAGAAGATGGCAATCTCGGTACTAGACCAGAAGAAGCTGGTCCTGCTAATACGTTTAACTTCTGGACTAACTACGAATTTCAGACTGGTGTCTTAAAGAACTTAAGTATAGGCTATGGTATCTATTCGTTGAGTAGCTTTAAAGTGATTAACCGTACAACCATAGGTCAGTTCGCCCTTCCTAGTTATACGCTTATGAATACAGCTATTAGCTATACGTACAAGAATGCCACTGCTACTCTCAAAGTTGACAATCTAACAAATAAGAAATACTTTATTGGTAACTCTACTGTCAACCCTCAAGCTGACAGAACATTTTCTTTGTCAATCAATTATAAGCTATAAATTAGTTTACAGTGGACAGTTTACGGTTAACGGTTTTTGCCTACGGCACTAGAGAATATGGATTATGGTCTATTAACATACATAATAAAAAGCCTCCTGCTACACGAAGTCTCCCGACTTCGTGTACATAACCATATTACTTCAGCATCATCGTCAATGTCCCAAAGAAGTTACTCCCATTATGTGCTACTATAGGAAACAAGAGACTCCTACTCTTTATCGCTATCCATCCATAAATATAACCTGCAAAACCAGTCTGTATGAAATAAACAATATCAAAAGACACCGCATACTCTCTAGATAATACAAAAGCGTGAACAAAACCAAACAGCATAGCTATAATTAAATTACTTGGATTACCTATATACTTCACATTTGGCTTTAAAGATGACAACAACAATCCCATTAATACCCCTCTAAACATTATCTCTTCATCTATACCTGGCAAGGTCAACTGAAATGCCAATGTTTCTACATTCCACTCTCCTCCATTACCTGCATACCACCACACTAATACAGCCAATAAGGCAATACTAAAAGTAGCTATCCTAACTCCCTTTTGACTATCAGGTGCTTGCCTCAGTGTAAAGAAATCGTATTGTTTAAAGTAAGAGCGAAAAGCAAAATAACAAATTCCCACACATAATACACCGTATAGTTTCCCATTCCAATTCCAATTCCCTTTAATTATATAAAAGCTATCAAACACATGAGCTAACCTTAATGCAAAACTATAAAGCACAAATACAAAGCAAAATATACCAATACGCATAAAATCTTTTTTCCCTCTATCTTTCATAAACAAGATCATAAGGGGAAGTAATACTCCTACTTGCATTAGTGCTTCAAGTATAATTATAGCCATAGTCATTAGTTTAACCTTTCTAAAGTAACCAATTCTTCTAAAAGAAAAAAGCCTCAATTACTTGAGGCTTTAGTTTATTTCTTCATTAATTCATTTACAGTATCTTCTATAGAATATTCAAAATACTCTCCTAGCTTATTTTTATTACGCATAAAGAACTTATTAGAATACTTAGGGCAGTTTAGCTTCAAAAAAGAGTAATAATAATCACTTAAATGCCACTTAAACTGGTGTTTAAAAGTAGTACCTTCTATCTCTTCAGAAACATCCAATACCTTGAGAATAGTCACTATCTCAGTTATCTCTTGTCTACTAATATCCTTTACCACTAAAGGATCAGGTAATGCTATTCTAAAGCTAAGTACTTCTGCCCCTTCTCCTTCCCAATACTCCCATAAGTCATACCTAGACATATCTTTCCCAGTCAACTGATGTAACTCTTCTTCTACTCTTTTATACTCTATAAGATCATCATCTCCATACTCATCACAGAAGTCAGTATATCCTAATACAGCCTTTAATACTATGGGGTAACGCTCTTCTGCTACCTTCATTTGAGGAGCTATTTCACTTCTTAAACTCATATCATTCATTTTATACTGAAACGCAAAATATTGACGTCTCTACTGCGTTGGCGCAGATTTGTAATCTGTGCCGTATATACCCCATGCCGAAGGCAAACAATTCTTAATTCCTAATTTTAAATTCTTAATTCCCCGAAAGGAAAGCATTCCTAATTAAAAGAGCGTAGTGTCACTGCTATTTTCTTAGTAGCGCTCACCTTACTCCACTCCTCTATTAAGGCGATAACAGCAGGATTCGTCACCTTAGCATTATTAGTATGAAGCACCTCTACATACTGCTCTAACAAAGTCTTCAATCCCTTAATAGGAGTAGGCTCTAACTGTTCTAATATCCCCTCGATTAGCAATTGCAACGCTCGGTTGTGTTGTACACTTACATTCATCATAAACCCTTGTATAGAGTCTGTCAAACGCTTAATCGTCACATACTCCTTAGCCTCTGCCTTACCTATTATATTACCTACCTTTTGTTGATCTAAACGAAGTGCCTCCTTGATCCAATACTCCGCTACGAAAGCACGACTTACCTTGTCATCACATATCAATGCCAGCCCAAAGAACAAGTAAAATTGCTCTGAAAACACCACATTGTTCATCTGTAATAAGTAC
This sequence comes from Myroides odoratimimus, assembly GCF_038039805.1. GTDB lineage: Bacteria > Bacteroidota > Bacteroidia > Flavobacteriales > Flavobacteriaceae > Flavobacterium > Flavobacterium odoratimimum_B. The sequence goes on along the minus strand of NZ_JBBPHK010000005.1, from coordinate 68,607 downwards.
GTAAACATTCCTTGCAACAATCTCTTCTCAGCCACCTCGAACGTCGCACTACCGCCATAATGCAGACACTTCTCCACTACCGCCATATAGATAGCATCAGCCTGTCTTGGATTAAGAGCTAACAGTGATTCACTTACATTTACCTTTGTATCGATAATTTGATACTTCATCAATTCCATTAAATTCACTGATCCCATGCGAGCACCTATCGCTGTCTTAGGCATCCCTTTATTGACACGGCTAAAGATTAAAGACGAATTAATATCATAAGGTATCTGTTCTAACTTTAACTTCTTATGCGTAAACACCTTGTCTATTTGTTTTTTTGTCTTGTGATCCCAATCCTTATACGTATGAGATTCTTCTATCACTTCCCAATTACCTAACCAACCCGCACAGTATTCTTGTTGTTCTTTAGTATAACGATCGTTAGTCAAACTTTCTAAAGGATGATGAGGGTACTTTAACGCTGCCGCTCCTCTCCATACGTCATAATAATCTACTGACGCTTCCTTCACCTCACCCTTGCCTAAGTAAAATTCAATGATAGAAAGCAACTCTCCTTTCAGATGTTTCTGAGCTAAAGCTAATCCTGCTTCTTCTGTATTTTTATCTATACGTGCTAATGCAATCTGTAAATCTAATGCATCTACTAATTCTCCTTGCTCTTGATATGCTACTAATCGGTTTACCAATACAGTGCTATCTATATAAAAAGGATTGTGTGTAGGCAAACTCAAGATAGGCAAGACACGTTTTTCCATTACCAATTGTAAGCTATAGTAATACAGTGTCAAATATGGACGTAGAGCAGCATAGTAATAACTAAAGCGATTACTTGCCTCTAACTTTACCTCTCCTAAGGTAATACCACTATTAGTATATAGTTCAGCCTTAGCGTATTTGCTATATAATTTTTCTAATTCCTTAGTTTCTATATTTTCCTCTGCAATCAACATACGCGCCCATTCCAACAGCCAAAAAGCCATAGCATTCTGTACTGTTGTCGTTGACCACAAATCTTTAAAAGTCTTAAACACCTTGTCAAAAGCAGGTAGTAATTGCTCAATATGAGCTGCTTGTAGCTCTCCTTGAAGTCTGATAATCGCGTCTATCATTTGCTCAAAGGCATAGTGACTCTCTGCATTCTTCCAAGCCGACAAATAGAATATCAAATCTTCTACGGTATCAATAGAAGCAATAGGCATAAGCTCTACTTCGCCTTCTTCTACTGCCTCTCCCAAAGTGATATTCTCCACAGTAATATAGTCTGCTAACAAAGTCTTTGTCTCACTCATCAGCATATCTTGGTACGCTGACAACTGTGCTGTGAGCTCCTCATTCGGTTTCACATATTTGATAATCTGCTTTCCTACCTTCGTTTGCAATGCTTGATCTTGAATGTGAAAAGCCCCTACGATAGCCATTGCACTGGATTCCTTATATGCAGGATGTGCCTTATCAAATACAGCCACGATACGCAACACCTTATTAATAGTCGCTTTCACTGTACTACTCATCAATATAGGAAGATGATTAACAAAAGTCTCTGCCTGGAAGGTCTTATCTTTCGCTATCTTAAACAAGATATCCAAAGCTGTATTGACCACTTTCGAGATAGGGCTATTCAGTAGTTGGAATAGCTCCTCTTGAAAACTTAATAGCTCTTGCTCCGTCAAGGGAAGTTTACTCAGTAAGTTAGCATGCCACCCACTCAATGCTTGATTTGTATGTGTTAAGGCACTCTGTACTGCAGTCTGCACAATACGCTGTTTATCTAATCGCCCTTGTTCTATTAAGGTAACGATAACCTCATCCCAAGGATTGTAATTAATACTCACCTCGTGATCAAATAGATACCAAAACTGCTGTTCTAACAACGCAGGGTATTGATCGAATATCTCTACAGTACTAAAGCTCACCATTATAGTCGCCCAAGTAGCGTCAGTCAATGGAGTTTTAAACCCTCCTTTTTCATTTAACTCATAGACAAAGCTAATCTCGTTAAAAGGCGCTCTTATCCATCCTTCTCTGGCTGTATCATTAACATAATCCCCTAACCATTCTGGCACATACCAATCCAATACTTGCTTAAACTCCTTTTCTCCTATTCCCCATATTCCCGTAAAGTCTTTATACGTACAACTCGTCAGTACCGCCAAGTTCACTGCTAATCGCTGTTCATCACTCCCTCTATATCCATATACATTTCGGTGACCTTCTTCTAATATGTACTCTTGATAATACTTTCCTAACTTAGAGATCTTCTTCGTGTATTTCACTCGTTCCTCTAATGGTGTATTTTTAAGTAATGCAAGTACTCCCGCCGAATTCCCAGCTTCTACTAACTGTTCTAACTCAGTATAAAATATATCTTTACTCATGATGGCTCTTGTGTGGTTTTGTTGTTTGTTTTAAAACCGAAAGATACAATTTTACAACTTATGACAAATAATGGAATCAAGGGATTTTTAAATGAATAAACGAGTGCTGTGCACTCGTTTATATGATTACTTGATTTTATTATAATATCCAGTAAAACTATCTAGTTGATCATTTATATCATGAATAAACTTTGAAAGAGGTCTCTTTAAAAAACCTTCTTCCTTTCCATATGTCCCAATTATTAATCTATCATCTATGTTTTTTTCTGTTCCAACAATACCAGGAAAACTTCTAGCAAGCATCTCCTTGTATTTGTCAGTATATTTTATCTTTCGTTCAATAAGCTCTTCAATCACATCTATATGGTTCCGATAAATACCTTTTAAATCAAATACCCTACTCAACTGTTTATTTGCATTTTCATTTGTTTCATCTAGAACTTCTATTTCTAATTGTCCTTCTCCTTTATAATACTGTTGTAAAGATTTAATTGTGATTTTGTACTTTACTTTTGTTAGAATATTTGAAACATCTATTTCGTTATTAGTTTTAATTTTATTACATGGTGGACAAATAGGGAGTAAGTTATATAATGAAATAGAAAAGCAAGGAAAAATACTTTTGGGTAATATATGATCTAACTCAAACTTAGCTTTATCTCTTTCTTGATTTATAATTTTTGAGTTGATATTTCTTCCTTTTTTTTCATCTTTTGCCATTACAGCATATTGTGCATTACATACATAACAAGTTTTAATTCCTGTATTACTATAATATCCTCTTAATTTATCATGCTGATACTTTAAAATATTTTGTACTTGATTTGAAAATGTCACTTTCTTTCTATTCTCTTTGCATCTTGTACAATTACATTTTTTCTTTTTTACTTTACATTCTTTTTTAATCAGGTCTATTTCATCTTCAAATTCTTGTTTATATTCAATTAACACATCAAACTTACATGTTAAAATATTACTTTCACTATCTGCCTGACCTATCTTATCGATCAATAAGGTCAAATACTTAAACTGCCATAATTCTCTATTATTATATTGATTCTTTTGGAGATTTTTAAGGCTCACTATTAAACTTCTATTATTACTAATATGAGTATCTAATTCATTATCTACAAAAGAGATGTTTATATTTTTAAAATCCATACTACTTAGTGCTTAGTTCATCTATCTTACTTTGATAGTATTCGATTAAACTTTGTTTATCACTTATTGATTTCTGAAACCTTTTTTCAACTTCTTCCAATAAGGGTATTCTAATTACTTTTTCCCCTATTAAATTTATCTCAGAAAGTAGTTGCTCCCTTTTCTTCTCATCTATAGGACTGTTGTCCAAAACACTTTTGTATATTCTATCAATCTTATTTTTAGCAAACTCCCCCATAAAGCCATTCTTTAAAAAGAATTCATCCGCTAATAAATCATGTATATTCGCCCCGAAAGAATTAATACTATCTCCTGCCACTGGCTTTCCATCCTTCAACTTTAATACATTTTGTGATGGTATATCAGAAAGTATAAATGGGGAGTGGGTAGCCATCATAACATTATATTTAAAATTTGGAAAATACAACAGTGTTTCTCTTAGTTCCTTTACAAATATACGTTGATACTCAGGATGAAAATATAACTCAATTTCATCCATGATGATATTTATAATCAAATATTTAATTTTCTCATAAGTAGATTGATGTACTGATTTAATATTAAATAAATGGTATGTTATAGTTAAAAGTCCATTAATCATCTGTTGTTCTCCTGAACTTAAATTCCTGAAAGAATAAGGGTTTTGCTCTGTATTCTTCTTAACTAATACATCTAAATTAAAGAAAGCAATAGGTATTTTATTAATATCAAAAACTTTCGACTCACCTTTTACATTAGTAAAATATCCCTCTTTAATGTGCAAATCATAATATCCACTACGTTCATTAAAAACACTTTTACCAACATCAATCAAACTTTCAAAAGTATTTGATTCAAAGTAACTAATTGCTTGATGTACTTTAAACTCTATATGTGTATCTTGATTCATTACCCTTCGTACAAACTGTTTAAAAGCAGCTAATCTTAAATCAATACTATCAATATTATTAAATATTTCATCAATTATTCTTTTTGATAAATTCTCAGTTCCATTTGCTACAAGTGCTTCTATAAGACCTTTTATATAGTCAAATCTATTCTTAGCATTAACTATTGTATGTGGTTTTAATTTTTTTTCTACTTCCTCATAAATATGATAAACATCAGTATAAAATTGTTCATTTAAGACTTCTTTCTGTTCAATAATCTTCGACTGTAATGTATCCTCTTGTTCTTTTAAAAGTATCTTAAGTTCATCACTATAAAAACTATTGAATAAATAATTAAATCTAAAATATTCTTCATAATACAAAGTCATCTTATACAACTTATTATATATATATAACAGATTTAGATATTGAATATCTCCCAATTCCAATATATTCTTATCTCTATCTATTACAAAAAAATCATTATCAATCACATTATATTTCCAATAATCAAGTAATGACGAAGAATCTATTCCTACATTATACTTTTTAAATTCAGACAGAAATGTTTCTAAGGCACTTAGTTCATTTTCTTCCTTAAAGATAAACTTTAAAAATCGCTTAAACCAAAATATAACAAATTGACTATCTTTTTCTTTTTTAAAAAAATCTAAATCATCATTACTTATTTTTCTTTGATATAATAATATTTTCATATCTCTGATAGTAATCTCATTTATTTCATTTATTTTATAGCTATAAAATTGATACTTATACACTTCTAATGAATAACTAGCTTTTACAAAAAATATATTTGAAAGTAGTTTCTTATTACCAATGACAAAATGATTAATTACTAATCTTTGTATAAGTAAACGATTCTCTGTATTAATATCAATATTACCATAAGTCCTTAGTGGACTAATTACTATAGGTGTTTGATATCCATCATTTTTATGAAATAAAGGTTTTAACCAGCCATAACCATCAATACTACTATTTAAACCGTACAAACCATAATTCAAGGCTATGTTATATGTTGGGAGATTCGCTTCTTTTTTATTTAAAGTAAATGATTCTTTATAAAAATCTCTTTCCGTTAAATCCACATTACTTGAATCAACTACAAAAACACTATTTTTTATAATATAATGTACAGAAGTTGTCTCACCTTTTACTGGTTTAAAAACCACCTTAATGATTTCGTTATAATACTCATAATACAATTCAATATGACAGTTTTTCCCAAGATATAGAACAGGATCATCGTCATTCCTTAATATCTCTTTGTAAAAAGAATAATTATACAAAAAATGGTAATAAACTTCCAACAAACTACTCTTTCCACTACCGTTCTCACCAACTATAGCCGATACATTAATATTCTCACCAAAGAAGTCATCAGGTATTTGTTGATTATATTTAATAGCAACACAATTACTCTTAGGCGTAGTTAGAATTCTATTATTAAAAAACCTTAAAGCATCTTTTTTAAACAGTTCAATAGTAGAAGCATTGACTAATACATCGTCAACAGCATCTTTTTTCTCTTTTATGAATCTTTTAAAATATTCATCTTTAAATACATCATCCTCTATTATTTTTTTTAGACAATTTCTTATATCTTCACTGTTATTTAATTCTGCTATATTATTTTTTAATGAATAAAGTATCTCCTCTCTCCTCACACCAATTGTTTGAAAAAACAAATCTTGTAAATCTATAAAAGATTTACCTTCTCCTGTATTCTCATCATATTCATATAAATAATCATATTCATTATAGAATCGATAGATACAGTTTGGTTTTAACCCTTTTAGTAGTGAAGGATCGGTACCTTCTAATGGTCGTATAGCAAGTAATTTAAAGCTCATCATTAGTATATTTTAAGAATACTAATATACTACACCCTTCCTAATCTAGAATGGGGTATTCCGTAAAACAAGGCTTTTATTTAGTCATTGTCCTCTTCTCTCTCCCTCCTCATTATTCCCACTTCTTCAAGACCACTACAACATCTCTTCAAGATTCCTTCAACAAACAACCTCTTAGGTAGAGCATTCTTGGGGAAATGTTGATGAAGTGTTGAAGGAAATAGCTCTATGACTGATATACACTGGGATGCAGATAGGTTAATTATTTTATGTTTTAACGCCAAAACACCATAAATACCTGATTATAATACATATACAATAAAAAGACAAAAATAAAAAACTATCTATTCTTTGTGGATAAGAGGATAAAAGAGGGTTTATAGAGTAAAAATAACTTATAAGTATAGTTAAATTAGGGTAGATTATGGGTTTTTAAAGCAATTGAGGGGGTGTATTTAGTAAAAAATATGTTTGATTATACTGCGGAGGTAATCATCCTTATCATTTCGTGCCGATAGGATGGGATTCTTCGCAAGCTCAGAAAGACATAGCATACGGGGTATAGTGGTTCACACCTTGCCGAAGGCACATATTCCTTTTTCTTAATTCCTCGAAGGGTACCGTGAAACGGCTATTATCACTCCAAAGTCACCATCAGTCTGCTCCCACTCCTTAGAAGGGAGATATGCTCTTGACACGAAACCGTCTAAATACAGTGCGTCTGTACACCCTAATTCTTTAAATAGCTTAGCGAAGTCGTAGAAATTTACTTTCTCTTTAGACATCGCGAAGACTACTTCTCCGTTCTCTTTTACACCTACGCCATTGCGGATATTTAGATTCCCAGAGCCTGGTGTAAAGACTGTATTAATCTCACCATTTAATAGTAAAATAGGCCCTGACTGTGTAGCATACTTAATTGGGGTATTATGACTATATGCTGATGTTGATACTACTTTCGCTTGATTATCACGAGTAAGGTAAAACACACCATTAGGTTGCAGGTAGAAGTTACCTTTACCTTCTTTTAAAGTATCTAAAGATTGAAGTAATTGATAGTTTTCGATGTATAAGCCTTTAGGAGTATAATTCGGTTCAAACATTCCACCATTCATCGCGAAGACTAACTCTTCTCCTCTGTTTTCTGATACTTCTTTTAGCTTTCCTAAACTGCGTATTCTCTCTCCTTGTTCATCCTTCCAATACATCTTGATATGCTCCTTAGCAGGATCACAGTGATAAATAACATAGTCATGCTCATACTTATCTTGTTGGCAAGAGAACAATAATAAAACTGTAAGCAGTATACTCATTGGGAATAACCTCATTTCTTTGTGATGTCGTGATTCTGTGATGTCGTGATGGTGTACAAATAAGCTTTTATAGTTTAATCAACTCATAAAAGCTTATTTATCTCTAACAAAAAAACGAAAAACCAAAATCACAAAAAAAACTTCAATGATTACAGTTCATCCTTCAATTGCTTAATATACTTCTCTCTTTCGGGATAGTCGATAGTCCTTAGGTAGTCTGTTACTTCTGCTAACCACTCTTCATTAGACTTTATCTTCACGCGAGCCACCGTCTTACCATGGAAATATGGTCTGTCGTCAAAAGCAGCTACCAAGTGTTGATTCATCGAATCCGCTGTCTTAGGACTCACAGGTTGTCCCTCAGCTTTTGCTAATGAGTGCAAGATTCCCCTCTGAAAATCAGGATTCATAATGGCTTCTTTGTATTCTCCTGAATATGCCAACACCACAGGTATCTCTTTCTTCTCTAAGATAGCCGCTCTTAGTCTGTAATTTCCGTCGATAATCCAGTACCCTCCAAGTGAGGGAATATACCAGGCAAATATAGGTGGTAGTGATCCCTCTACGGCTTTCTTACGCCACCATTTTAGACGACCAGAATACTCATCTACTTTGCGTGAGTACAATAGTTCTCTATCCCAATGTGCATAAGTAAAGGCGTCAAAATCATCTTCGGCTGCTATCGTAGTACCGTAATTAGGAGGAGATGCGAAGTCCTTATACCCCTCGAATAACCAGATAGCATCATAAAAGAAGTGCTTATCAGCCTGTACCATCTCTTCTGCAAAATAGCGAGACCAGGACTGAAGACTTTCTTCACTGGATAAGCCCTTGCGTTTCTCTACTTCTTGTGAATTAATATTCTTAATCAGCCTACTGTCTTCCTCGAAGGTTCTAACTAATCCTATATCACAGAAGTCTCTACTGATCAGTCCCCACATCACTGGTTTATCTTGACAGACCAACTTCATCTTCCAATTCGAACCACTTAACAGTTGCATCGTCGGAGGGGTTAAACCTTCTACCGTTAACTCTAATGCTTTCCATTGTTGATTATCTGTCACAACATCTTTCCAGTAGTATTTCATGGGGTGTGTTTTATTGAGATTGTAAAGATAAGGTGTTTTTATTAATCATGTAAAAATGGGCTATCTACCATTACAATAGGATAGATACGAAATCAATCGACTTCGCACAACATATAATCTCTATTGTGTGATATGTCATCCCAATAGTTGAATACAAAAACTGTTAACTGTTAACTGTTAACCGTTAACTATAAATTCAAATCTTCTTTTGTCTTCCCCATCGTAATCCATTATTTCTGTAAAACCGATGTTTTGCATCATCTTAATAGACTTGTCATTGGCACTGCGGGCGATTCCTACTATGGTAGTGACATTGGGCTCATTAGCTTTAATATACTCCATTAATCCTTCTGTTCCCTCTTGTCCATAGCCATACTTCCAGAAGTCTTTACCGATAGAAAAACCTATCTCGACAACTGTAGGCGATTCGAAAAAGTACATCGCTGTACCGATTAGCACATCATTTTCTTGTTGTACAACAGCCAACCTTACTTTCGTTTTGCTCTCCCATTCACGATGAGCTTGCTTCACCATATTCTCTGCATCTTCCAGAGTTTCTAATGGTTTACTGGCTCTGTGCTTCATCGCCTCTTTGTCAGAGTAGATATACAGCAGTTGTTCTTTATCCTCTATAACAAGAGGTCTAAAATATAGTCTTTTCATTATTTAATTTGTTTGTTGTTTGGCTTCTTTGTACTCTCTTTTTTCAACTAAGCTTGCGCCAGCCTCTACACTTAACCTCGCAAATACACGACTCGACAGGATCGTAATAATCCCCATCACTAAGAATGTATATCTGAATACATCTATCCCTTGATCATTCACTCCGATATAACTGTTCTGAAACATCATTAAAATCATCGCTGATATTGAGATACCAAGACTAATGGCTAATTGTTGTGTTACTGATAACAAGGTATTTCCTTCACTTGAAGTATCATTGTCTAAATCTGCTAAGGCAATGGTATTCATGGAAGTAAATTGTATAGCATTAAATGCCCCATTGCAAATCATCAAGATTACTAAGACCCACATCGGGGTATTCTTATTAATAAAGAAGAAGCAAGAAATAATTATCCCTGTCAATATCGTATTGACAATCAAGGTATTTCTGTACCCGAACTTGCGCACAATAGGAATAACAAAGTTTCGGGTTACTAAATTAGCTCCTGCCTGTGGTATCATCATCAGCCCAGCAAAAAATGCAGAATATCCAAATCCTACTTGTAATAACAAAGGGACCATCAGTGGCATACCTCCTACTCCAAAACGAGTCACTAAGTTTCCGATCAGTCCTACACGTAGTGTTTTGATCTTTAATAAACTCAGTCTTATCAATGCTTTAGCATTATCTCTTGCATATCGGATATATCCCATTACACAGATCACAGTAAGTACACCTAATAGTATTAACGTCATTGCTGTAAATTGGGGTGAGTTCCATCGTTCGATAATTAAGGTTATCGTTGTCAGTCCACCACTGATTAACAACCAACCTTTTAGGTCAAACTTGCCTACTGTATTTTTAAAGTTAGGCACGACCTTTCTTGTCCAAAAGAAAGCTATTATACCAACAGGCAGATTAATCAAAAATATCCAATGCCACGAGAACTTCTCTACTAAGAATCCTCCTGCTGTAGGACCAAGCATAGGGCCTATCAGTGCGGGTATGGTAATGAAGTTAATAATGCCTAACAATTGATCTTTAGGATAGGCATAGATAAGTATCAATCGAGCTACTGGTACTAACATAGATCCTCCTATGGCTTGGAATATACGGGCCAAAACGAGCTGATCTAAGGTATTAGCTATAGAACAAAATAGCGATCCCAGAGTAAATGTACTTATAGCTACCATTAGCATCGTACGAGTACCAAAACGGTCTGCTAACCATCCACTCAAAGGGATTAACAGAGCTACGGTCAAGGTATAGGATACGATAACACTCTGCATCTCTAAGGGCGACTCTCCTAAACTCTTAGCAATAGAGGGCAATCCTGTATTGAGGATAGTTCCGTCTAATGCCTGCATAAATATGGCCAACGCAGCAAGCCAAGGTAAATACTTCTTCACCTTTGGGTCTTCAACGATCCCTATTTCCATAATATTGTAATACTAAGATTAGTTAATTGTTCATCGCTGTTGTAGTAGAGTTAACTTTATACAAACTACGAGGTAAAATGAATAAAACACCATGCTTTTATACACTCTATAAAGCTGCTATAGCGATGATAAACAAATATAAATAATCCAATCTATTCCCACAGTTGTCCTATGATAAGTTCGGTCTAAAGAAATCACAAAAAGACCTCAGCTCTAACAACAAAATCATAGCATTATATCAATTAATGTACCGAATAAGGATATATCCTATTTTTTATACAACAAAGTAAGCTAAAATACATTTATATAATTTAATAAAACTTTAGGGATTTTATTAGTTAACAGTTGACTGTTAACAGTGAACGGTTTTTAAGTTGCGTTCAAAGGACTATTAATCTTGCAAAATGATTAATTAAAGTGATCAATTAAAGTGAACTATAAAATATAAATAAACTTAAAAGTAATAGCTGTATTCATGAAATATGCTAACTCAGATAATGTTCCTCAACAAAAATACCGCGCAAATGCTTCACAAATTTCTAACCAATCAAATGACCTGACAGAAACAAATCATTCATACTTCACTTGATAAGGATACCAATCAAATGATGTCTCGTGTAGTGCAAAGAAACGTGTTGGTAATTGTAAGCCTATTTCTTTTAATCCTTGTTGTAGGGCTGTGGTCTCTTCTAATTCCTTAATCTCTGTACCTATCATCTGTTTATACACTCCATTCATTTCATCAAAGTAGTACACGCTCATCTCTCCATCAAAAACGACAGCGATCTCTTCCTCTATATCTCCTCCCCACATCTCGCATTTATAATACATAAAAGGTTGTTTAAACTCCTGGTTTAACTGTTTTAGGAAGGCCAATAACTTACATTGTTCTGGTGTAAGATTAAGTGATAATACAACTGGGACTAAAGTTAGTTCTTCTAAGAACGACCACTTCGTTTCTGCATACCGTTGATACGTCTCATAAAATGTCCTGTCCTTATTGTCATAGCTTGTTCTATACATAGAAGGGTTAATCACTAATAAACCACGTTCTGGCAAATCGTGCTTTATCGCTCTGCGCTCGTGATGCTCATTCTCAAAGAAAATCTCTTTGGTCCATTCGCTTCTAATTCCTTTCTCTAATGTATCTAGCGCAAATAATCCCTGTCTTAATTCTTCTATTTGTTGCAAGTGTTTTATCACTGCGGTATTCGCAATAGTGTACACCTGCTCTGCACTCCAACTCATATAGTCTATTTTAGGCTAAGATACGATTATCCATTTCTCCCTAAAATAGGTTTACTAAAAATTGTCTTGCTAATCCTTTTCATTATTTGTAACTTGCTGTATAACAAAACAACACTTAACTATTCTTATGGTACAGTCTCAATATAGTTCAAGAATAATCAAATTATTATTGACCTTACTGATTATTGCTTTAGTGCTCTTCACCCTATTTTACTTTATGGCAGATGATACACGAAGTGGTCATGTTAGCTTCAGAAGTCATTATAGCTTCGTAGGAGGAGTTACTTTAGGGCTAGTCTTATTTGTATTTAGTTTTTCACTGACAATGACAATGGTTAAAGATATCACAATCAAAGAGAATGATATTTTAGTCAGAAACCTAATTGGACGTCAAAAGAAATTTTACAAACCTAACACAGTATGTGTACTTGCTCATACTAAAAGAGTTTTTTTAGGGGCTACTGAATACATCGTACTTCAGGAAGGAGAAAAAAGCACAAAAATATTTGAGTTTAGCTATACCAATTTTGAAGAAATAAAAGAGCATTTAAATATAGATGTAGAAGGAAAAAGGAGAGGATAGTGTCAGAAGCACAGACTCTCCTTTTTTTATATAACTCAGAATACAATTCTCAACCATATATAACTAATGAGAAAACTGAGTTACTCCTTTCGTACCATGCAAAAACACACACTAAATGAACGATAAAAAAGATAAAATAACGATAGACAACTATTTAGATAGTCATTATATCAATCGAAGTAACTGGCTTAGAGCAGCTGTATTAGGTGCTAATGATGGAATTATATCTGTATCAAGTCTAGCTATTGGTGTTGCTACAGCTAGTGCTTCTAGAGAACCTATTCTACTCGCTACAATAGCAGGACTAGTGGCTGGAGCACTATCAATGGCTGCAGGAGAATATGTGTCTGTAAGTTCTCAGACGGATATAGAGAATGCTGATATAAAAAGAGAAGCAAAAGAACTTGAAGAAATGCCAGAAACTGAACTTAAGATTCTAGCACAGATCTATGAGAGACGAGGATTGAAAAAAGAAACGGCAATGCAAGTCGCTATAGAGCTGACTGAAAAAGATGCACTAGCTGCTCATGTCAGAGATGAACTAGGCATCAATGAAATCAACCAAGCGAATCCTATGCAAGCGGCTCTAGCCTCTGGTGCCTCATTTACTATAGGAGGATTACTCCCTCTCGGAGTAGCACTATTAGCACCTGTGCATGAGATGGAATATTGGCTATATGGTTTTACAATTGTATTCCTAATGATATTAGGAGCATTATCTGCTAAGACAGGCGGATCAAGCATCAAAAAAGCAGTGCTCAGAATCGTCATTTGGGGATCAGTAGCAATGGGGTTATCTGCTCTAGTTGGTTATCTATTTGGAGTTAATGTATAAAAAACACCTTGTTCTAAATACAAAGAGAACTTAGCATCACAGCTAAGTTCTCTTTGTATTTAGAAATAAAACTTACAGAGGATTACCTATTTCTATAGCCTAAAGGAGAATCACCTATGTGTAATTTAAAAAAGCGATTGAAATAAGATATATTGTCAAATCCTAATTCGTAGGCACATTCCTTTACGGTCATATGACTATGCTTTAGTAAGTACTGAGCCTCTAGCAGCAAGCGTTCGTGTATTAACTGTAGAGCAGTCATTCCTGTCTCTTCCTTGATGACTTCTGTCAAATGTTTTGGTGTAATGCCCATCAAGTCTGCGTACTGCTGCACTGTTTTGAGCTCTTTAAACTTTTCTTCTAAATGTTGTTTAAAAGTATAAGTTAATTGATACTGTCTATTCATTCCTTTATGAAATCCTAAAAGACAATATTCACAAGCTCTATTGTAATCATATAATATCTCTATCAGCTTTAGACGAATAATATTAAGATGATAAGGTCCCTTAGTATCCAATTCCCAAGCTAAATTATTAAAGTTCTGCAAGACTTGCTTAAAAGAGTCTTCTAACTTATACATAGGAGGATAATCTGCGTTTAAGAACAACAGTTCATCCACAATCATCTCCTTGACATAATTGCGGTACAAAAAGCATTTCTTAAAAAAGATTTGTAATACTCTAAAATCATCTGAGGCTTGTCCTCCAAGATAAATTACTTCTGGTGAAATAATAGACATAGAGCCCTCGTGAATGGTAAACTTATGGTATCCTACTTTTAAATCTATATGTCCTCTAGTGCAGAGAATAAGCGTATAGTAATCCTGCTTTTGAGGAGTAGGCAACACAAGGTTATCTACGCCTGTATAAAAGTCTATTTCTTTATTTGTTTCTAATCCGACTGACTTCATCTTCCTTTCTGTTTTTTCAGACTACAAAATAAAACTAATTCGCAATAGCAGTCCTTAATATTACCTTAAATTCCGTGATTTGTACTATATCTTCCGACTAATTGTACTCATATTATTTATGTAGATAAAATTATTTTATTTACTTACTTAAAGAGTAAGCCATTCTAAAAAGGGATAATAAACACATACAATACACATTTCTAATTACTTTATTAAAGATAGCTTAAATTCTAATATTTAATGGTGTTATCCGCTTTATATTCAGTATATTTATCTACAAGAGAGTAGTTAAAGTTATTTAGAAAATGTCAATATGCCTATGAAACCAATTAGAACGGAAGAAGATTATCACATGGCTTTAGTTAGATTGCAACTATTAAAAAATGCTAAGCCTAATACTCCCGAAGCAGACGAATATGAAGTAATCAATATCTTATTAGAACATTATGAACGAGAAAATGCTCCTATGGGAATGCCTGACCCTATAGATAGTATCAAAATATTTACCGAATACTTTAAAGAAGAAGATCCTAATAAAGATGAATAATATTTAAAACGCTTGCTTCACTGTACGCGTTTTTTTTATCTCACTCACAAAAAAGAGCACCTCTGTAACAAATTACAGAGGTGCTCAGGGTGATAAATTAATTAAAAACATTACTATATATAACCTAACTACATAGTAATATGAACATAAAACTTACTAACACTTTACTTTTTATTTTTCATAGCTTTTTAAAAAATAGAAGTATATAGACACGCTTCTACTCACAACTTTCTAAACGTTTATTCTTTATTATCAGTAGACTTCTTAGTATTAGGAATAGAGTAACGCAATCCTAACTGCATATTAAAGTCAAAAGGCTTCTCCGTATAAATAGTTTTGATCGAGCTACCATTGTCAAAATAATATCTCGCCCCTGGTTCTACAAACAGCCCTACACTTTTTGCTAGTTTATACTCCATACCTATTGCTGCATTCACAGATGTCTGTATT
The DNA here is from genome assembly GCF_038039805.1 of Myroides odoratimimus. Taxonomy (GTDB): domain Bacteria; phylum Bacteroidota; class Bacteroidia; order Flavobacteriales; family Flavobacteriaceae; genus Flavobacterium; species Flavobacterium odoratimimum_B. Next base: position 53,242 of record NZ_JBBPHK010000005.1, on the reverse strand, counting down.
CCTTTTGCAGTCACCTTTTTATCAGGTCCCCTTTCTACATTTTGATCAGCTTTAAACTTTGTTTTCAGTGTGCCATATACTGACTTCTCAATATGAAATCCACCATTGACATAAGCAGAGAAATTACCTTTTTCCCATAGGTTATAATTCACCTGTATAGGCACTCCTACATAATGTAGTGTCTGCGTATTTATTATCTTATATTCTTGGCTTCCCGAAGTAAGATCAGACGATAATTTAGTATAAGTAATACCTGTATTGATTCCCCATTTCTCTCCCATAGGATAGTATAACGCTACACCAAAGCGTATAGGTTTCTTATGTGTAATGTCAGTATAAACCTCTTTATTCTGATTAGCAACATAAATCTCTGATAATACAGCTCCAGCCATTCCTAAATCTAAAGGTGCATCAGCTCCTAGCTTCATCCCTCCATTCATCATATTATAACCACTTTGTTGCATACTAGAAGTCGAGGCTATATTACTTGATATTAGCCCTAATGAAAATCCTCTATTCTTTTTAGACTTTGCCTGAGCTTTTATTTCTACTTCTTTAGCCTGATTTTCGACAATTGCAGTCTCTACATTTTGATCACTTTCCTCTACTAAGGTTATTAACTGCTCTTGTACCTTATTCTTATCTATTAGATCTGGAGCTATTTCAACCTTTTGTTTCTCTCGACTCGAATTATCTGCTATCTCGACAATAGAAGTCTCTCTCCTTTCTTCTATTGCCTCGATAGTCTTACTGCTTGCCTTCTCCTTTTCATTTGAAGTCAAAGCTTTGGTATTTGTGTGTGTTTCTTTGGTTATTATCTCTTTTTCTACCTTATTAAGGTCTAAACTATTCGTAGTATTAGGCATTAACTCACTCTCCTTAGACTCTATAACAATGCTCTCTTTTACTGCATCATCATGCTGTAATGCACGTCCACTTCTCAAGTATAACTCAACCCCTCCTATCAACAGTATTGCTACAGAAGCAACAACCCCTATAATTCTCTTAACATTAATTCCTTTAGGTACCTCTTGTGTACTTCTTGTCTGTTGTACAGTATCTGACCATAATGGTATGATTTTTCCCTTCTCTTCTCCAAAAAGCTTTTGTTCCAAATCCTCCCACACCCCCTCTGGTCCGATCTCTGTATGATCTTTCATCTTCTGTTCCAGATCATTTAACCATTTATCGTTCATAAGGCGTTTGTTCTAGGTTTATTATATAACTTTATCTTCTGCATGAGTATTTTCTTTGCTCTATGAAATTGAGAAGCTGAAGAGCTTTCTCCTATTTCTAATAGTCTACCAATCTCTTTATGACTCTTTTTTTCAAAGACATAAAGGTTAAAAACCATTCGATATCCATCAGGTAAAGAGCGTATCAATTCTAAAATTTCTGATTCTGGTATCTCATCTAAGTTAGGTTCTTCTTCTTCAACTACATCTACTAAATCATCTACTAGAGTAGGAAATTCTATTTTAGTAGTATCTCTCAGAAACTTTAAAGATTCATTGATGATTAATCGTGTCGTCCACGCTTTTAAAGAACCCACCCCCTTATATTCAAATGAGCCAATCGCATTAAAAATCTTGATAAAACTATTCTGCATTACATCTTTTACATCATCCTGACTCTTAAGATATCGCATACATACATAGGTAAAATGCCCTGAATAGAATTCATAAAATTCTCTCCAAGCAGATTGGTCTTTAGATTGTAATCTATCCACTAATCCTCGTTCTACACTATCTTTTTTAGTCATCTGTTGTACAAACATTATGTTGGGTATCTAAATATGGGTAAAACTTTTCTTACTTACCTTTTAATAGATCCCGGGAAAAAATATTTAACTTCTACAAAGTCACTATCTTCTTTTCCATCTACAGTTAATTTATCTACTACCCACTCAAACTTCACCATATCATATCTATTAGAGACATAGACTCCTTTATATTTTGTAGTAATATGTGCTACTACATCTTTTTTAGTATCATCCATCGGAATTGTAAACTTCAATTCTTTAGGATCCATAGTTAATAGTAACGCTGTACCAGTCTCATCTACTACTGATGTATAAGCAAGATTATACTTTACCTTATCCATCTTGTTTAATATCTCTTCAGTTTTTCTAGCATCTTTAACTACTGACCCGACAAGTTCCCTAACAGGTAAATTATCAAATACAATCAAACTATCATTAATTTTAAAAATTGTATTTTGTTCATTCATCCATTGCCCTTGTAGAGTAAAAGCTTTCCCACTATAACTTCCTACTACATCTCCTATCTTAACAGGTTTATTTGGTTCTATATTATTATCATCACTAATACACGATGTAAAACTAATACCAACTAAACTAAATAAGATTGCAAACGTTTTAATTCTTTTTACTGCTCTCATTTTACTATATTTTCAGTTTGTTTAACAATATTTAATAGTGAGTACTCATCTACATAAATCCAATTTCCATAAATCCTTGCATGAGGCAATTAAAAAAAATGATATATTCTATATAAAATTACAAAAAACAAAAATTAAAATATTACAAAACAATACATTACAAACTAAAAACACTTTTATTATTTACAAAAAAAAGACAACCTACTACCCGTCTCTTAGTAATAGGCTGTCCTATGTAAAAACTAAATAAATTACTAATTTTAATCTAAGCTTTTAAATAAAAGCAGAAAACACATTATTAATAGTCATTAATATATGCTCTTGTAATGCCTCACTTCCTTATAATTTCAATTGATTAAAAATATTTTACAGCGAGTGCCTATTATATAAATCCCGTTTTCGAAAAAACTTGCATGCATTTGATAAAAAAAATCAAAAAAAATTATAAACAACTAAAATACAGTTTTTTACAATATTATATTTTTAAACAAAAAAAAGACCTGATATCCTAAGATAGGACAACAAGTCTTGTTAATCTACAAGTAAAAATTCTTACTCTAGTTCTTCTATTTTTACAATAAATTTTCTACTAAATCATATCCTTCGAGGTAAACATTATGCTTATCGATGTCTTCAGCTACAACCTGCATTCTGTATTTTTTACCTTGTTTAATCAAAGAACTAACTAGCTGGGTTAATTCTCTATCCTCTTGCTCTGATAGATTTTTAAACAATTGCATTTTTTTACTCTCTTCGTCTATTAGTAATTCATGGTACTTCATCATACATACTCTATTTTATAATTTAAACAACGGAACCATCCATCTTATTCCCACTGCTATCTGATGTTCATTCTTATCTGACTTAGAAAGTTCATAATTTTTATAGTTATAATTCAAGAAATTATAAGCTGCAAAAAGTCTAAGATCCTTAAACGCTCTATCATTAAAAGGATTGTACTCTATCGCTGTCGAAACTCCTTTTAAAGTATAAGATACATTACTCTCAAGATCTTTTCTATAGTTATACATCGCTTTTACATAAGGAGTCACTTTGTGGAACTTATACTTCACAGAAGCTGTTGTTACATTATCCTTTACATACGCAATTCCCTTTGTACTCGTATTAAAATCTGTAAAAGCGGCATCTCCTACATTTCTAAAACCATACATCCAATCTACCTCCGCCATAAAGTTATTCAATGTCAATCTATTTCCCATAGTCACCCAACTGTAATATTTCTTTGCATCATGCTGGAATAGCGCATAACCATAACGTGTTTTCAAATGCTTTTTAAACAATTCTCCTTCCCATAAAAACAGTCCTCCATACGCTTTATTTTTATACTCTTCAGCAGCGAATTGCTCTCCCTGAGAAACCATTTGCAGTTTGAAAGACTGTCCCTTCACTTTATAAGCCACACTCGCTCCTGGACTAAATAGCTCAATAGAACCAATAATATTCGTAAACATATATAGGTCAGCACTATTATATGACAACTCAGTAGATCCCCATGCTGTAAACTGTTTTCCCATTCCTACTGTCCAGTGATCATCTATGTTATACTCTAAGAAGGCAAATTCTAATGCATTTGAAGCAACTGATTCATTTAACCTATAGCGCAATGAATAAGTAAGCTTATTATTATAATTTCCTTTTAAATATACTCGTGATTGCACTAATCTAAACTTGCTATCTGAAGTACCAGCCCCACTGGTCTTGGTTAAGTTTTCGTACTTTGAGTCTAGATACACCTCTAATGTATTTACTTTTTTAGTCGTTTGATCTCCATTATTTTGTGTCAAAACCCCTAATAAAGTACTTTCTTCTTTTTTTTCATCTTGTGCCATCACATTAATTGTTCCCAATAGGATTGCACAGATTATATATTTAATATTCATAGTTTGGTAGATTTTAAAAAAGTTTAATATAATCCTTTTTTAAATACTATTAACAAAATTTTACCATAACAATACAAATATTAAGTATACTAACAATAGAAGAATACACTCTAAAATAACACAAAATGAACAATAAAAAGATTTATTATATCAAATAAAACCAACATTTAATACAAACACAACACTCTTTACACTTATACACACTATGATTAAGTAGCTTAAAACATCATATATAGCAACGTTTTTTATAAAGTTGTTATCTAATAAAGAGCTTATCATTTTATCTATCTAAAAACTATGTTCTTATTAAAACTTATTGTATCTTTATGAAGTTGTGTATTAGTATGAATTTAATGAAGAATCACTTTTTATGCCTAGGTGGGTATACTAAGTGATTTTTTTATCCTTTTAAAATAGTACAACAAAAAGTCATTAGTACGAGACTAATGACTTATCTTTATTTTTTGGTTTTTTCCTTTTTTTCTTTGCTTGTTATACCAAATCACAAATCCCGTAATAGGTAGACTTGCACATATCAACGATCCTATAAAAGCGAGTACCTTAGTGGGGTATCCCCATATCGTTCCTACGTGTAAATCGAAATTCAAAGAATTTACTTTAGTACCTAAAGCTATTGAAGTATAAGTATGATCTGTTCGCATAGTTATCTCTCCTGACTTTTTATCAAAATACAACCACTCGAACTTACTCGTCTTGTCCTTTTCTAAACGGATCTGTAAACTATGGGGTACTTCCTCATCCTTAGATAAACGAATGGACATCATATCAGCATAGCCAAACTTGTCTAAGGCATAGAATACTGCATTGTCTAATGTATTACTTGTTATCTGAGGTACAATATCAAAAGCATTTGGTTCCATCACTTGAAATTTCTCTTCATCAACCTTGTTTAAAGTAGTTTCAACACTAGTTCTAAACTTAGGGAAGGCAAATAATACACCTGTTATCCCTATCACTATAGCTAAAAAAAAGGTATACATCCCAAGTAAATTGTGCAAATCATGATTTAGCCTCTTCCAATTGACAGAAAAATCAAATAAGAAACTTCGTCTAAACGTCTTGCCCTTCCACCTTTTAGGCCACCATAAGATCAAGCCTGTAATCGTAATAATAATAAATAACACCGTACTACCCCCTACTACCCAACCTCCTATTTTACTTCCTAATAAAAGATTTCGATGTAATTGTAGCACGACATAGAAAAACTCTTTCTTGGTATTTTCTACCTTTTGAACTTTACCTGTATAGGGGTTTATAAATACACGTTTATAATAAGTTACTTCATTCCAATATCCTATTGCCTTCTTATCTGTCTTGAGTGTTCTAAAAACCCAGGTTCTATCTTTAGCGGGATAAATATCTACTCTATTAATCGGATAGTGTTTTCCTACTGCCTGCTGAGCTAGATTTTGAAGAAAGGAGAGTGACAATGCTTCTCTATTTACTTGATCAGAAAAGTCGTTGACATAAAAGTTATCAGGATATATTACCTTCTTCAAATCATCGTGTAGTACATAAATACTCCCTGTAATACTTACGATGACAATGACAATTCCTGTTATTAATCCTAGCCACTTATGTAGCCATAGCATAAATTTCTTCATCTACTAGAAGTTGTATTGTACGCTTAGATTAGCCTGCATTCCATTTCCTCTCACATACTCCGCATCAGTCCCTCTGTACTGACTCACTACTGGATAATACGTTTTATTAAACAAATTTTCAACACCTACATTTATCTTCCAGGCTTTATTTATAGTGTAAGTTGATGCTAAGTTAAATAAGCTAATATCTTTTACCGCTCCTTCGCTATTTTTGTAAGCTCCTTTTTCAGTAGGATTAAAGCGATTTCTATTACCTGAATACAACCAATACAACTGTATATTTAATTTATCCGATGGAGTATAATAGACAAAAGCTGTCGCTTTAGGCGGTGAAATACGCCCCCCATTTAAGTAAATTTTACTTCCATCATCAAACTTTGCTTTTCCCTCTACGTAAGCATAAGATCCCCCTACAGTCCACTGTGGAGATAGTATAGCCTCTGCAGTTACTTCAAATCCGTGTACTCGCTCAGGTTCGCGCTGTGCTACTAAATATCCTCCTATGTCTACTAAATTTGCTCCTAACTTAGATGTACTTAAGAAGTATGACCCTGTAAAACTAAATATAGAAAATCTACTAGAAAAACCTACTTCATAATTATTCGTAATGATTGGTTCTGTCTCTAGCTTGTCTAATGTACTCTCTTTTGCTCTTCTTAAGATACGCCCTAATTCATTAATAGCAAACCCCTGAGAGAAGCTAATAAAAGGATTAAAATATTCGTATTTATTATAGCGCAATCCTACGTTAAACAATGTTGTTTTATAAGGAATCTTACCGCCCTGAACAAAAATACTTCCCTCGTTATTAGGTCCTGTAGCAATCGTATTAAAATCATTTACCTTTACATTAGCATTCTCATATCTGACTCCTGTTTTCAATATCAAATTATCTAATATATCTACTTTTAACTGTGCATAAGGCGCGATATTTACCATATCCATTGTAGGGATATACACACGACCATCCGTTAAATCTTGATCTGTTTTGTCGTTTAATATATCTATTCCATAAGTTACTTCACTCAGCATCTTAAACACTGTAAAAGGTGTGTTTAAATTTAAGCGAATACCTTTCTTTTTAGAGTTAATTCTCGTTTGTCCAGGTCCATACCACGCCGTTCCTCTTTCTACATAGCGATTCATCGAACGAAATGAATTCATATACAAAGACACATCTAACTGTGTTCCTAAGTACAAGTCATTATTTGTATACCCCAACATAACATTGTGATTATATGGCGTACCTGAATTTTCTCCAGGGTCTGTCCCTGCCACCCCTATCGTCGCTTCACTACCATATTTTCCTATCTTACTGATATATCTAGCGTGTTGTGTACTCGTATATCCATTATAAAAAGCGCGGATAGACGAATGATCATTGATATCATAAGTAATCTGAGCGAATAAGTTCTTTTGATACGTATTAGACAGTCCATCTGTCTGTCCTAATATCACTCCATCCCCATCTCGCTGTACACCTGTATAATCAATAGATGCACCAGCCATATAGTTCCACTTTTTATACTTTCCTCCAAAAGACTGAGATACTTTATAACCTAATGTACCGCTACTGTTAGCGGGATTAAACGAAGTTCCCAATACTGTAGTTCCGCCAAAAGCTTGTTCTCCTCTATTCTTCTTTGTTATATAATTAATAATCCCTCCTGTAGAACCATTACCATAAATAGAAGTAGCACCTTTTATCACCTCTACTCGTTCTATAGCAAATGGTGCGATAGAACGTATGTCACGAGCTCCATTCATCAATGGTGTAGATTGTGGAATGCCGTCTATTAGCACTAATAGAGGTCTTCCTCTTAAGGTCTGTCCAGACGAAGTTCCTTTATTCGTCGCACTTCCTAATCCAGGTACTAAATTACTTAATATCGTAGATATATCAGTCGTAACATTCATCTGCTTCTCCATCTCCTTCTGATTTATAATCGTTACAGAAGAAGGAATAGTAGCGATATTCTCTGCCCTCCTTCCCGCCGTGATTACTATCTCATCTAATGATTGTTCTACTGACTGTAAGCTAACAGTTATCGTGCTTTCTAATTCTGATTTTACTACTGTTAGAATCATCTCATCATATCCAGTTGCAGTCACTAGCATAGTAGCATCACCTACTGAAGACCAGTCTAAACTCACTTCTCCTTTATCATCAGTAACTCCTTTAGATTCGCCGTTCAGATATATCTCAGCTCCTTTTATTCCTTTATTATTTTGATTGTTTACTTTCACCAAAACGTTTTGTGAAAGCATAGTTGCTGTAAACAGTAGTAAACAAAAGCTGAATACTCCCTTGGTCATGCTTGAATAGTTTGTAGATAGTGACATGGATAGTATGTATTTCTTATTTAGAATAAATTAATTTAGTGTAGCAAATGTAAAAAATAATTAAATCCAAAGTATATCACAAATCCTCTTTTTTTAATTAACTAAAACACTTTGCCACAATGACTTATTTTTTTAGATAATATATACATGTCTTCGATTTCTTCTAGACCTAAAAAAAACGACAATACAGCCTAGCCATATTGTCGTTATATTCTATATTAAAAGTCTATTTAAAAGAACTAATTCTTAATTTATCTGACGTTTTGTTTAAAGTAAATCTGTGTTGCACCTAATCCATACTTCTGATAATTCGCATCCTCTGCTACAATTTCTGGATATCTACTAAATAGAAACTCTAATTCAGCCTTGAGTACCCCTTCGCCTACTCCATGTATAAATACAATACGAGGAATGCGATTGCGAATAGCAAACTCTACCTGACCTCTAGCTGTATCAAGCTGTAGAGTTAGCATATCGTGCTTCTCCATGCGTCTATAGTCATTCGTAAGCTTCTCTATATGCAAATCTACCTCTAAAATAAACTCATCCTTACGCGAACGCTTCTCTTTGGTAAAGGAACGTTTTATAGGATCTACTTTTTCTTGTAATGCCTCACTAACCGAGCTTCTAGTACTAGCCGAACGCATATCTACCTCGTCTTCTTTGGCTATTTTTAGAAGTTCATTCGGTTTATAAGTTAAAACAAAACCATCTTTAGATTCTATCGTTACCTCATCTCCTATAATATTGATGACTACTCCTTCTTCGTCTTCATCTAATACTTGTACATAATCTCCTTTGCTAAGCATCTTTCTCTTCTTTTGCTTGATTGATTAAATCTTTCTTTATTCCTGCATCAAATTCACGTTCGGCAGGTCCTTGTTGATGAGTATTACTAGGTGTCTTTTGCATTAATTTAGCCATTGCAAAAAAGAACAAGGCTACTCCGACTATCTGTATCCAGATATTAGGTTCATCCTTAGAACTTTCAACTAGTGCCCATCCCATAAAGAACAGTATCAATATATTGAATATTATCTTTGCTATTTTCATATTATGGTGCTAATCGTTCTATTTTCCAATCTAAACCATCTTCTGTCAGTGTATATCGAATACGATCGTGAAGACGATTAGCTCTTCCTTGCCAAAACTCAATAGACACAGGTTTTACTACAAATCCTCCCCAATTCTCAGGGCGTTTAACAGTAGCTTCTGTCTCTACTTCCTCTAACTTATGGATAGCATCTTCTAACACTTGATGATTAGGGATTACCTCACTCTGATTAGATACGATAGTGCCTAATCTACTCCCTAAGGGGCGACTGTCAAAATAATTATCAGATTGCGCAGCACTAGCCTTACTAGCAATACCTTTGATAATAATCTGACGCTCCGCAGAAGGCCAAAAGAATGATAAACACAAATGTGGATTAGCGATAATAGCCTTCCCTTTCTCAGAGTTATAATTTGTGTAAAACACAAATCCCTCTTCGTCATAAGACTTTAAGAGTACCACTCTAGACTTCGGAAAACCATCCAAACCTATTGTAGACACTGTCATTGCATTGACCTCATCTACTCCGCCGAAATCTTCTATCTCATAAAACCATTTCTTGAATTGCATCATTGGGTTTTCGTCTACACTACTCTCCAACAATACACTCTTCTCATACGATTTTCTGTAATCACTTAAGTCACTCATATCTAAATCTATTATAAGTCAAACACTTTACCATCGTCTCCATTCAGTATTGTGCCACTAAACACAGTCTCTGCTTCTTTCTTAAACAAGGTAATATCATTATATCTCGTAGAATAATGTCCTAATATTAAAGTCTTCGCATTCGCTAGCTTTGCAATACTTGCCGCCTGCTTAGCTGTACAGTGTTTCGTTCTTTCTGTATAGTGCTCTTCACTGTCTAAGAAAGTACTCTCATGGTATAATACATCTACATCTTTGATGATAGGTACTATGGCTTCAGAATAGTAAGTATCTGAACAGAATGCGTAGCTCTCCGTAGGATCTGGATCATATGTAATATCCTTATTATCCACTACAGTACCATCATCTAATGTGATATTACCTCCACTTTTGATCTTCTGATAATAACATCTATCGATACCTAAATCTTCTATAGCTCCTATGCGCAACTTTCTATCACCAGGTTTTGTTTCGAATAAATACCCATTTGTATACACACGATGATCTAAGGGTATTGTTCTCACAACTACCTTATCATCCTCGAATACCACTCTGCTCTCTTTACTCGTCTGCTCGTGAAAGAACAACTTATATCCAGAATAAGAATTAGACAATCTCAACTGTAATAGAGTCACTTCCTTAATTCCCTTAGGTCCATAAATATGTAGATCAGACGTTCTGTTTAACAACATATATGTAGAGATCAACCCTATCAATCCATAAAAGTGGTCTCCGTGTAAATGAGAAATAAAAATATGATTGATACGTTGGAACTTCAACTTATGACGTCTTAATTGTACCTGAGTTCCTTCACCTGCATCGATTAAAAACATATGCCCCGCCATCTCTAGAACTTGAGATGTAGGATTAGTTATCGTTCTTGGTGTCGCTGCATAACAGCCTAATATAGTAAGTTTCAATGTAGTTTCGTTTTAATTTTTGAGCTTGTAATTTACAAAAACGACAAGCTAAGTCAAAATAAAAGGCTTAAATTACTTTAAGCCTTTTTCTCTATTTTTATCTAAAATCCTAAGTCTCTTTGGATTTCGTCCATTTCTATCAAATCATGTGCTTCCTGTAAAGTAGGAGCAACAATCAAATCTCCATCAAACTCATTAAAGTCAATTGATTCTATAACAATAATAAAAGATTTATTAGCCTCTTCTATATGTTGTATTGCTAGAGATTCAAAATACGCCAAATCTCCTTCCAATACATCATATTTAACCTTCGTTAAATCTAGTATTAAATTAGACTGCACAAGACTATGCTCATACTGCTCCTCTAACTTTTTAAGAAACGCTACTATATCTCCCTCGTCACTCGTTATAATAAGTGTATGACCTTTTTCTTTTACTTTCATTATATACGCCTTAATTTGATTAAGCGAATATAAAACGAATATCAATACTATCATATAGCAGAGTAAAAATATTATGGAAATACGTATCCGCAAGCTATGTCCCCGTGACGATTGGAACGACTACACATGTCCAACACAATGCATTTACACCCAAAAAGCAAATTATTTGATTTACGTAATCCATATCAACCCAAATAAATTGAATATAGTATTTTTTACTCTTCTCAAAACGAACTATATAATCCTGTAAAAACAATGGTTCGGCAATTACCGAACAACGCTACAAACCCAATGAAAAAGAGGGATACATAAGTTTCATATTAGCTTTGTTCGGGAGTTCTTTGGAAGAGTTTCGGTAAAATAAGGCTTTTTCCGAACAAACCCAAAACAAACACATCACAAAGCATGATAAACACTAGGATTAAGATAACATAACCTCAAGCTAATCCTAAAACAAACGGTATAAAATGCGAAAATAAACCTATTTAAAAATGGTGTTTTTTTAAGGCCAAACAAGGAAGTAATGTACTTTGATTTGTGTACTTTTCAAACAATAAGAATTGAGGTATACACCTGATATAAAAATAAGTACGATACAAATATACACTTTTTTTAAAACCCAAAATACACTACAGATATGTAAACGAAAAGTAATTATACAAAATGGGTGTGAATTAGGGATACAAGCATTCAATAGTATGGTATTAGAAGAAATGAAAGAGATATGAAGTAGAATTGATTTACAGCATTTGACTAATGCTTAATCTGGGGGAAAGATATCTATAATAAATACTCTTATCAAAGAATGAACTATAAAAAAACACGTAATACAACACAAGGAATATTGTGCTATATTACGTGTTCTATAGATATAAAATAAGCCAACAAAATGGCTGGCTTGAATTATTTAATTTTTGAAGCTAATAGATAGATAACAGCCATACGAACTGCTACTCCATTCTCAACTTGATCTAAAATTACTGATTGTTGTGAATCAGCTACATCAGAAGTAATCTCTACCCCTCTGTTAATAGGTCCTGGGTGCATTACTACGATTTCTTTATCTAGTGAATCTAAGATCTCTTTAGTCAACCCAAACTGTTGAGAATATTCTCTTGTATTAGGGAAGTAGCTAAAGTCTAAACGCTCATTCTGAACGCGAAGCATATTCGCTACATCACACCATTCTAGAGCTTTTCTTAAGTTAGACTCTACCTTCACACCTAAGCTCTCGATATACTTAGGGATTAATGTCTTAGGCCCACATACTCTTACCTCAGCTCCTTGCATCTGCAAAGCAAAGATATTAGACAATGCCACACGTGAGTGTAGAATATCTCCTACAATAACTACTTTCTTACCTGCTACATCTCCTAATTTTTCGCGGATAGAATAACTGTCTAATAACGCCTGTGTAGGATGCTCATGTGCTCCATCACCTGCATTAATGATACTTGCTTTTACGTTCTTAGATAAGAAGTGAGCAGCACCTGCATCACTGTGGCGCATCACTACCATATCTACCTTCATGGCTAAGATATTATTAACAGTATCAATTAGTGTTTCTCCTTTCTTCACTGAAGACTGAGCAGCAGAAAAGCTAATTACATCTGCAGATAAACGTTTCTGTGCTAATTCGAAAGATAATTTAGTACGAGTACTATTTTCAAAAAAGATATTCGCTATCGTAATGTCTCGAAGAGAAGGGACTTTCTTAATTGGACGATTTATTACTTCCTTAAAGTGATCAGCTGTTTCGAAAATTAGATCAATATCATGCTTATTGATATACTTAATTCCTAAAAGGTGATTTACGCTTAATTCTTTCATTGTACTTCTATGAGTAGATTTAGGTAGTTAGTTTTTTTCAGTTTCTTCTAGAAAGACCGTATCTTCCTGTTCATGTTCAGACCAATGCACACGGATAGTCTCCTCGTCAAAGGCATCTACTTGTCTACCTCTATAATCAGGTTGTATCGGTAAGTGTCTGCTAAAACGACGATCTATCAAGACCAATAACTCAATCTCTGCTGGACGACCAAAAGATTGTATAGCAGTAAGAGCGGCACGTATACTGCGTCCTGTATAAAGTACATCATCTATAAATACGACTTTCTTATCTTCTACTAAGAAGTCTATTTGCGTTTTGTTTGCTTCAAGAGTTTTTTGATGCCTTCTAAAGTCATCTCTAAAGAATGTAATGTCTAAAAAGCCTAAAGGCACTTCAGAAATACCATATTCTGTCTTTAGAATACTTTTTATACGTTCTGCTAAAAATTTACCACGTGGTTGAATACCAATAAGAAGGGTATTAGAAAAATCAAGATGTTTTTCTACTAATTGACAAGCCAAACGGTGTAGAATGATATCAATCTCTTTTGAAGTAAGTAATACTTTTGGATTCATATATAAAAGAGTTGTTTTTGGGGGGTAAATTTACAATTAAATATTGTTTGTCACCAATTTATTAAACATATATCTTCCAAAAATTGTATGTAATCAAAGTCTGCTTTCTAAATCATATTAATATCTTTGAATAAAGATTAATAATTCTATTGCTCATGATCAAGTCTAAAATTATAATATTCATCGCCTTAACCCTATCTTTAGTTCTGCATGCTCAGAAGATAGAAGATCCTCTTCCCTTAACAAAAGAACAGATACAAAAGGAACAGTGGATCATACAAGACAACGAGAAAAACCTAATCCTACAATGGACTGATAGTGCTCTAGAAATAGCATTAGCCAACAAACCGATCAATCCAGATCAGAAGAAAACAATCTACGCTAGAATACCTGCTCAGCAAATCAAAGATAACGCTACAGAATATATCTTATTAACTGATAAAACAGAGTTCTTATCTACTCCTACAGCAGTTAATTGGACACAAGAAGACTTAGAGTTCTTCCGCGTTTTAGAGTCTAGTGCTATAACTGTAAGTAGTACAACAGATGTCTTATTACTAAAAAAAGATGCAAAGACTAAATATAAGTTCTACAGTACTGCATTTGACCGTATGTGTAAATTCGTCTCTAGATTTAACTGGGGACTAATTGCTTTAAATCGAAATTCAGAGAATCTACCTAAGATGATTTCTTCTTTTGATTTTGAAAACAAAATTATGGCAGGTACTATAGACAATATCCCTTTTGAGGTGAAGTTTGACTTTTATTTCGATCAAGCTACTTTTTATTTCAGAAGTTTTGAAATTCCTTATAATGCTAAAAATAGAGCAAGTCGCAAAGTAAAAGAGAGATATGGGCGCTACTTCACAGATAAAACGTACCGCTATGATATCGCTGAACAAACTCTAAACTTCTATCAAGACGAAAAGTTAGTTCTCATGTTTGGTTTTATGCCTAAAGACTAAAACACAATCTCTATAATCTTTTGAAATACGCAAAAAAAGAAATACAATCCCTTATTATATATATATCTTATTAGTTTATATTAAGTTATCAATAATATATCTCTTATAAATTGTGTTATTAAATAGGAATTACTATCTTTTCGCAATCATTTACAGATACTTCTTAAAAAACTAAACACATAAAAATCAAAACATTATGACTGATTAGTTAAGAAAAAGAAAGTAAATGCATCACGTATATTTAGAATTATTTTAATATTTATTATGAAAAAATACGCTACTAGTTTATTTCTTTGTTTAACAAGCTTAGTAACTTTTGCACAACAAGGTTCTTTCGATTCTCAAGAAAGACATCCATTAGCACCAGATGGTATATGGAATGTTAGATGGGTATTACAAGACAATAGTAAACCTGGAACTCTAACTCCTACAGATAAACATATTATGCTTAATCGTGAATATGGATCTACTATCACCGGGTACGCTGGGTGTAATGTATTTAAAATTCCTGTAACGAAAACTTCTGTTAACTCAAAAGGTACACATCTGACTACTCGTTTTGACTCTAAAACGAATAAAGAATGTGCTACAGACGTGAAGTATGACGAGAACAAGTTCTTAAAGCGTATTTCTAATGGTACAATAACCTTTAATGAAAAAGAAGGTTTATTATACCTAATGACTAAAGATAGAATCGAATACGTATTCGCTGACGAAAAACTAGATAAACTAGCTAAAGACTTACGTCGATATGACTGGAAACTAATAGAGTTAGACAATTCTGAAAAAAGACCTTATAGACAATGGATTACCTTTGATTTCCACAATTATCTAGTTAAAGGAAATACGGGATGTGCTTTATTTGAAGCTCCATTTGCTATCAATACAAAAACGAGTACAGTTACTTTATTTGAACTTCAATCAGATACCACTAAATCATGTGGTAACAGTAGCAAAGATGAGTTTTTAAAATACTTTGACAATTCTACTTACCCATTCGAAATCACAGATCAGACTTTAAATATCTTACAAAACAATAAGGTGATTATGAAGTTTGACTTAGCAAAGAAAAATTCATTGTAAAACACAAGACTGTAACAGCATACAGTCATTAAATATCTAAAACCTGTGAAATTATACTTCACAGGTTTTTTTATACAAGTAACTATAAATCAATAACAACGAAGTTTAGATTCAATATTCTTTAATTTCTACTGAGGGTTAAATAAAAATTAAGATAGGTTTATAAACGTTTTACAATTAATAAATTCTTTACCTTAGTCAATTAATAACAATTTAGTTTTATGAAAGCTTTAATTTTTAATGGTTCTTTAGATGAAGAAGCATTCCGTACATCGCGACGCATTGCACAATATTATGCAGATCAGTTCATAAATTCTAATATTGAAGTTCGACAGGTTCACTTATCAGATTTTCAAATTCCTATATTTCAAGCTAGATTAATGGATAATGTTCCAGCAGACGTTATCACCTTTGCAAATGCTTTTAGAGAAGCAGATGTAATGATTTGGCTTACTCCACTCTATCATGGTAGTCTTACTGGAGTAATGAAGAATGCTATCGATTGGTTAGAAATAACAGCCAAAGATCATCCTGCTTATTTAACGAATAAAATAGTAGGATTCACTTGTTGGTCAGCTGGTAACCAAGCCATGCAAGGAATACAAGCTCTAGACAATATAGCAAAAGCACTTAGAGCGTGGTCTTTGCCTTATTCTATTCCAATTAGTAATTCTGATTTATATGAAGACAACGATATCTCAGAAGTCTATAAAAAGAAAATGTCAATGTTAACTGACCTTCTAATAGAGAGTCAAACGCGATAAAACAAAAAGCCTATTTGAATAATTCAAAATAGGCTTTTTTATTACTATCAAGACAACAACTATTTTTTCTTGGTTGATATACGCATATCTCAGTGCTGCATAAGAAAAAGAGAGGCATCCCTACCTCTCATTCCCTATAAAACAATTTTGAAAAACACCTTATTTGGATTTCACTAAATCCTTTCTTAATTAACACTTTAAAAACAATCCCTCACTAATCCTAATTCAATTTCTTTTTCACAAGCAATATTTTTTAAAAAAATTAAGTTTAGGAGGGAATGAAAATTATAAGAGTCTTTTGTCTTACTAACCATATTACTAGATATGGAGATGACGAAAACATAATAAAGACTCCTTGAAACATAGTACAAATCAATTAAACTAAAGCTAACTTGGCTAGAGTTGATTCTCCTTTTAACTATGAAAAATACTATTGTAAAATACAATAAAAGGACAATCTATAAAGCCTGTTTAACGGATCATTATGTATCAATTATTTTGTTGTTATGTTTTTTGTACAAGACAAATGTAAACATGTTTTTGTAGTATACAAATCCTTATAAATACTAGCTTTTTTACTCCAATCACCTAATGCAGATATTAGACAGAATAAGTTCGCCCCTCATAAAATCATTAAGTCACAATCTGATTTTATACTTCTAGCAGATCCACTATTTAAACATGAAAAATAGCTAACAAATTATTTATTTTACAATTAATCCATCGAAATAAAGAATACTTATTTCAAAATAAACATTTTATACGTATCTCTTCTAGCCCCTTCACAATCACTTAATGCGATAATACCTCTAGAGGCAATTAACATATAATTAACTTAATTTAAAAAATTAATAAATATTAAAATCTCTATATAAAGCTAGTTTAATAACAAAACAAATACAATAAACTTCTATTTTGGAAAATTTTACCAATAAAACCAAAGGTTATAGAAGTAAAAAAGGCAGTAAGTTCCCTTACTGCCTTAGTTATTTTTAATGTTCACAATTCTATCTCTGAAGGATAATAAATTCTGAACGTCTATTCTGTGCGTCTTCCCATTCACTACACGGTTCACATTCTATTTTTAGCTCTTGTGATCCATATCCTTGAGATTCTAATCTACTACTTTCAATTCCTTGTGACACGATATAATCTAGTGTAGACTTCGCTCTATCATTAGACAATTTTAGGTTATAAGCTGGATTCCCTTTACTGTCAGAGTGTGAATTAATTTTAACTCGCATACTAGGGTAACGCTTCATCACTTTTACTAGCTTATCTAATTCTGACTTACTATTCTCTGTAATTTCAGTCTGATTGAATGCAAATTGAATATCTCCTAATTCGATTTTGTCTTTCCCTATTACGAGGTCTTCTAGAGGTCTTAAGAATACGTCTATCTCCTGTACTCCTTCTTCAGCATTGACTGTGATATCCATAATTTCATCTAAATAATCTGGATGAGATACCTTAATCTTATAAGTCTCGCTACACTTCACTTCTCCTCTAGCCATTCCACTTCTACTAGATACTCCGTGATCCTCTACTCTGCGTCTAGTATTGATAAACTCTACTTTAGCATCAGCTACAGGAGTATTAAAGCTCTTGTTCTTAAGCATGGTTCTAAATTCAACAAAGCACAACGGGAATGCCTTATATATATCTATACGACCTATTCTATCAGAAGAGAATAATCCCATATTCTTATCAGGATAAAAACTGAAAGCAAAATCATTCTTAGCTGTGTTAATAGGCTCTCCAAGATTAGTAGGTGCATTAGATAGATTATTTAAATCTGATACATACACATCCATTCCTCCATATCCTCCCCATCGATCAGAACTAAAGTATAACTTATTATCTGATGAAACAAAAGGATAATCATTACGAGTTCCTGAATTAATCACTGGCCCTAAATTCTCTGGTGTACCGAACTCATCATCTTCTAATACAGCTACGCGCCATATATCTAATTCCCCATAACTTCCTGGCATATTAGAAGCAAAGTATAAGAATTTGCCATCAGGAGATAAAGCAGGATTCGTATACATAAAACCAGCGCGAGTAAAGCGCAGTGGTTTTACCCTCTTCCACTTCTTTTTCTTCTTTTTAGCATAGAATAGACTCATCAGATGATCTCTATGCTTAACGTTATCATTCTTTCTAAACTTCCTGTTTCTATAGGCTTCTGAAGCGAAATAGATACGTTGTCCATTAGCAGAGATCACACTAGGTCCGTCATTAAATCGCCTATTGACACGCCCTTTAATACGTGTTATTCCTTTTATAGGTTCATCTTTTCCTTTAAACTCAGCTGTATAAAGATCAAAGTTAGGTTTGCGCTGCCATTTATCTCTTACTTCAAATATCTTTCTAGGAATTTTCTTTTCGTGTTTTGTTCTATTTGATGCGAAATACAACGTATCTCCTGGATTTAACCATGCTCCAAAATCGTCATATTCTAAATGATTAAGACCTGACTCCTGAAACATATAAGTAGGATATCTGTCAACTAAGGCCTTATGTGCATCTGGTTTGGCCAAAAAGTCTTTTGCTCTTGCATCCTGAGGCGCTCGGCGAACGAATTGTTGCATCATATCTTTAGCCGCTTCATAGCGTCCATTCTTTTCCATCACCTTAGCATACTTATAATAAATATCTGGCTTAAGTGTAGAGTCATTTTGGGCGATCGCCTTACCATAATATCTTGATGCTTCAATATCTTGATTTAACCTATCATAACAATCTGCTAATTGCAAATAAATATAATCAGCTGTACGACGGCCTAATATAAGTCTTTTATATTCGTCAGCCGCTTTTGCATACTCTGTATTCTTATAATATTTATCAGCTCGTTTTAAGCTGGGTTTCTTTTTTGCTTGCACAGTTATACTTAAACTACACAGTAAAACCATCAAAAAAATTCTCATACTATTCTGTTATATAGACATATAGAGATAAATGTACTCTATTTTAGCTATTTATTACTCAAAAATACTACTTTAATTACTTATTATACTAACGTATATTCTGTAAATTAGTTGTTCAGAATCAGATAAAAATCCCTTCAGTATGAATATTGAATTAAAAAAAGCATTCTTAGCTCTCTATGACACTTTTAAAAAAGAGGATGCTCAAAAAATAGACCGATTAGATAAATGGCGTAATATAGAACCTGAGTCTGCAGAGTTTCTTTCGCTATTAGTCAAAACAAAACAAGCTAAAAGAATACTTGAATTAGGTACTTCTAATGGTTTTTCAACAATATGGCTAGCTGAAGCTGTATCTCATCATCAAGGAGAAATCATCTCTATAGATATCGAAAGAGAACGTACAAATAAGGCATTTGAAAACCTAAAACAATTTAACCTACAATCTTATGTAGAATTACTAACCTATGATGCAGGACAGTTTCTAGCAGACACTAGTCTTGATTTTGATCTTATATTATTAGATGCAGAGAGAAGCTATTATACAGGGTATTGGAAAGATCTAGAACGTCTATTAGATCAGACTGAGTCTAGCTTATTGGTAGTAGATAACGTAATCTCACATGAAGCAGAAGTAGAAGAGTTTATCAATGGAATAGATGAGAATAAGTTTAAGAAAGTCATCCTCCCTATCGGAGCAGGATTGTTGTTGGTTTCTAAGCAGTAAACTTTGGCAACATAATAAAGGTAAAAAAGGAAGAATTAGGATACTGTTTTAATTCTTCCTTTTTTATTTTTAAATAGTTACTCAGATTAACATAACTCATAAAATATGAAATCAAATTATTACAACAATTTACTTAACAAATCAAATTATTTATTTGTTTTAATAAAACCTTAACATTATATTTAAAATAAAAAACAATGAGTAAAATTATCTTATTTATAATAACAATATTATACACAACTAGTATTATAGCACAAGAACAAAACTTATACCTTATAGAGTACAAAGAAATTAATAATAATTTTTTAAAGACTATATCTAATGATGGTGAACTACATGTTGACTTAAATAAAAAAACAACCTTATATAACCAAAATAATTTTGTTTTCAATAATAAAAGTTATAAAGAGACTGGTATAAGTCAAGGTTCTGGTGGTGCAAATAAACGTCTGAAAAGCACTTTGTTTTTAGATTTCAAAAAAGACTCTCTTTACACTTCTTCTAGCACACATAAAGAGTTGCTTATAACGGAAGCTATACCTGTAATTAAATGGGATTTATTAGATGAGACTAAAGAAATCGAAGGAGGAATAGTACTAAACAAAGCTACATCAACCTTTAGAGGACGAGATTATATCGCTTGGTATTCTCTAGATTATCCTATACCCTATGGTCCTTGGAAATTCTCTGGATTACCTGGATTAATTTTCGAAATAGAAGGTAAATCTCATAATAGTACTTATACATGGATACTTGTTACTATCAAAAAAGAAAATGATACAGAAAAACCTATTTTCGATTTAAGTAAAAGTACAATATCTCTACAAAAATATGTTAAAAAAGAACAAATTGAATCTACAGAAAATACTAATTTGATGAGTAAACGTTTACAGACAGAAGCAGGGCTTAAAATGGAAAGGGAGTCAACAACTTACTATAGAATTGGTCCTGAACTAATTTATGAATGGGAGATGCAACCTTAAACTATACGTTTATGAAGAAAAACATTGTTTTATAGTATTATTTATTCGGTTTATTAGTAAGATAGAAGCTAGTAATTTTAAAAACAGATTTTCTTTATTCAAGATCATTTAATTCCATAACAACCTTACCAATAAGCGTTGTAGAAAATGATCAAGTAGAAGGAGAAAATTGGTACCGTCTATGCTTTGCACAGTCAAATAATACAGGTACGTCCGTTACTATGCATTGTTATAGAGCTCACAAACATGAGAGATCTTGTGAAGAACTGCAAAAAATACTTGACGATTACTTAAGAAAAAAAGAACATTATCTTGATTAACTAAGATAAACTATATGAATACCCTATGAAAAATGTACAAACCTATTTATATTATTTATTTCTATTTATCTATGGGTATTCATATAGTCAAACTATTTCTTCTAAAATAATAGACGAAAACAATTCTCCTATAAGTAATGTCACAGCACTAATTACTAATCAAGAAAACAAAAACATTGCTTTTACTATTACAGATAACCAAGGAATATTTTTAATCTCCCTTAAAGAAAAATGTACAAATTGTAAACTTACACTACGTTCTTTTGGACTCGAGAAAAAGTCATTTGAACTTCTTGATTCCCAAGAAAACATGGGAATACAAAAGCTCCTTCAGCTTAAATATGAAGCAGAAGAACTTCAAGAACTATCTATAACAATAAAAAAACCGATAACAATTAAAAAAGATACTATAGTCTATAATATAAAGGACTTTACTAAAGGTAATGAACGTGTACTAGAAGACTTATTAAAAAACTTACCTGGAATAGATGTAGCAAAAGATGGAACTGTAAAAGTAAGTGGTCAAGAAGTTGAAAAGATTATGGTAGATGGAACAGACTTCTTTGAAAAAGGATACAAAGTACTCACTAAAAACATCCCCATCAAACCACTATCTGAAGTAGAAATACTAAAAAATTATTCTAATAATAAACACCTAAAAGGTATTGAAGACAGTAATAAAATAGCTTTAAACATAACTTTGCAAGAAGAATTTAAAAATATCTGGTTTGGAAATATAGAAGCTGGTTCAGGGTATGATGAAAAAGTAAAACACCTCGGTAGAACTAACATTTTAAACTTTAACAAAAAAGTAAAAACATTTTACTTACTTTCTAGCAACAATATGAACTATAATATTTCTGGTGATTTAAATGCTATTGTCTCTAGTAATCTTACCAATTTATTTGAATCAGCATATAGCCCTTCTTTACTAAGCTTCTCACATACCTCCCTTAGTATTGATAATAAACGATATAAATCAAGTAATAACAACCTTCTTAGTATTAATAATATATATACTCCTAATGAGAATTGGAATATTAAGTTAACCGGTATACTCAGTACTAACTCATTTAAAACCCAAAGAGAATCATTACAACACCTTTTTGATAGTTCTGATGTATATACTTTTAATGATAAATCAAGATCTAAGAATGAACAAGATCTAAACTTTTTGAGATTAGATATCAATCATGATTTTAATATTAATAATTCGATTCTTTATACCGTTAAAGGAAGTAAGACCAATCTAACATCAAAAGGTTCTTATCAATATAATGATAAAAACAGTTCTTCTGAAGTAAGGGAAAAAACACCTAGAATAGAGCAAGATGTAGAGTACACTAATAAATTATCTAAAAACAAAGTACTAATCATAAATGGTAAAAATATTTATGACGAAACAACTCACTCTAGCTTATTAAATCCCAATTTATACTTAAATACTCCTAATTCTCTATTTAATCAAAATGTGTTTACTAAAGTTAATTTTACAGCATTAAAGGTAAGTTATATGAATAAATTTGAGAATGGCGATTTAGTAGAATTTTCTATTGGTAATACATATACTAGTACGGCTCTAAGAAGTTACGTTGAAGGATATAGCCCTATTCAAAGTACACAAAAAGACAATAACAATCTTTCATTAAAAACTAATAAACTATACTTAAACAGTAAATATTCTAAAGAATTCGGAAACCTAAAAATAATTCCATTTATTGATTTTATCATTTTAAACAATAAACTAAAAAACACGACCACTACTTTAGATAATAAAAAAGCAATAATTGCTCCTAAAATTGAATTACAATGGATCCCAAATGATCAACATCGAATTAGTGTTAATTATAGACACAATTACACTAATGTCAAAATGGATCAATTATTAGAGAACTACGTTCAGTCTTCATTCAGAAATTTTGTAAAAGGAACAAGTAATTTAGAACCACTCACTAACAGCGCTTTAGGTATATATTATACACTTGGCAATTACTCAGATCGTGTATTTGCTAATGTTTTTTTTAATTATACACATTATAATGACTTTTACTCTAAGGACATTTCTTTATATGAAGACTATACCCTATCCAAAAGTATGATTATACAAAACAGTGATTCCTATCACCTAAACACAAACCTAAACTACTATCTAAAAAAACTAAAGAATAACATTAAAATTACTTTAGGAATCAGTCAATCAGAATTTTACAATTCTATCAATAATACAGCATTGAGAAAAGTACAAGGTACCTCTATTAATTATGGCATAGAAATAAGCTCTATATTTGATAACTTCTTTAATTATCAATTATCTACACTTTGGTATAACTCTACAATTAAAACAGATAGAAAAGATAATTTTATAGATAATGAAACTAGTCTAAACCTTCATTTCACACTAAATAAAAGTTTAGTATTAGATATTAATGCTGATTCTTATTCTTTTGGTGATCTTGTCAACAATAGAAAGTTAAATGTTTTTTTTGACTCTAAATTAAATTACAAACCAGTAGGTTCTAATTGGAACTTCTCTTATGAACTTAATAATATATTCAATCAAAAATATTATACAGCAACATCTATTACCGACTTTAATCACACTGTTACAAAAACAAATTTAGTTCCTAGACAATTCTTATTCTCAGTCAATTATTCCTTTTAGAAATTCAAAATACTTCGTGAATCAAAAAAGCGTGAATAATCTCATTCACGCTTTTTACTAATTTACTACTAAAATTGTAGCTATTGGTGGTCTGGTATTACTAATTTATCTTGTTTATACTCTCCTAATACCTTTAAGTATCGAGTAGCTTTAGTTACTTCTTCTATTGCTTTATAGTACTTGTCATAATCTTCATTGACTAAGACAACACCTGCGTGGAATGAGTACTGGAATACACTTCCTGACAAAGGCACAGACTGTATCTTACTCAAGTTTAAATCATGAGAAGCTAGTATCTCTAAGACTCTATTTAGACTTCCTTTTTGATGATCCGTATAAAAATATAATGAAGCTTTATTAAAACCTTCTACTTTTTTTGGCTCTCTACTTAACAAGAAAAATCGTGTATAGTTGTCATACACGTCGTGGATATTCTCTGCTAAGATCTCTAGATTATACATCTCTGCGGCTAGTGTAGACCCGATAGACGCAACGCCTTTATACTTTTTCTCTTGAATATTTCTAGCGCATGTAGCCGTATCATCCATCGCCAGACGCTTCCAATCTGTATATTGATCTAAGAAGTTCTCGCATTGTAATAAGGCCATAGGGTGTGTACGCACCTCTGTGATATCTGCTAATGTCTGTCCTTTTAAGGCTAGTAAATTATGTCTAATAGGAAGAGCAATCTCTCCCCAAATATACAAGTCATTCTTAGTTAACAACGAGTAATTAGGTAATATAGATCCAGCAATAGAGTTCTCTATTGCCATCATGCCATAATCTACTTCTTTATTGACTAACTGTTTTACTAACGAATTAAAAGTAGGGCTATCCACTATCTCTACTTCTTCTGAACCAAAGAACTTCCCAACTGCTTCATGGTGAAAAGATCCTTTGATTCCTTGAATGACTACTGATTTCATAAAATATATTTTTGGCTTTAATAATTGCAATATTGGCAAACTATCAAAGTTAGTAGTTTATACTTATAATAAACAGTTTTTATACTCCATATTTTAAGTTTTTATTACTTTTAGTCTATTAATCCCTATTGGATTTAAATTAATCACACCAATTGCACATTTGCAACTGCTAATTACTAAACATATGAGTGTAATAATCAGACCTTATCAAAAAGAAGACAAACAAATCTTACTCGATATCCTTCAACTCAACGTCCCTACTTATTTTGCACAAGAAGAAGTAGATGACCTATCACTATACCTAGATCAGTATCTAGACCTCTACTATGTAGCCTTAGACAATGGCAAAATTATAGGTGCAGCAGGCATTAATAGAGACTTCGAGAAGGAGTTTGCTTCATTAAGTTGGGGATTTTTACATCCTGATTATCATCGAAAAGGTGCAGGCTCTCTACTCTTAAAACACAGATTAGACATTCTAAAACCTGATCATAGAATCAAAACAATACAAGTGCGTACCTCTCAGGTGGTATATCGTTTTTTTGAAAAACACAATTTTGAAGTTATTGAAACTCAAGAAGATTATTGGGCAAAAGGCTTAGACCTCTATGTTATGCGTTTAAAACGCTAAATAAAACAAATTAAGCGTTAAAACAACTAGGGAATTAAAAACAGTTTTGTAATTTCACCTCAATAAAACTCACATCATTATGAAAAAGTTATTTGTTATAGCGGCTATCTTAGCCATCACACCCATTTTTGCAAACACACACCATACTAATATTAATAAAAACATTATGACACAATCCCCAAAAGACAAAAAAACAATTTACCAGTTTAAGGTTACTGACCTTTATGGAGAAGAATTTGACTTCGCTACCTTAAAAGGAAAGAAAATCATGATTGTAAATACTGCTTCTGAATGTGGTCTAACTCCTCAGTATAAACAACTTCAGAGTATGTATAACGAATTCGGAGGAGATAACTTCGTAATCGTTGGATTCCCGGCTAATAATTTTGGTTCTCAAGAACCTGGTAGTAATGAAGAAATCGCTACTTTCTGTGAGCAGAACTATGGCGTATCATTCCCGATGATGAATAAGATATCTGTAAAAGGAGATGATATTGCACCGATATATGAGTTCTTAACTAAAAAGTCTAAGAATGGACTAGAAGACAGTGAAGTACAGTGGAATTTCCAAAAGTATCTAATAGACGAAACTGGTCATTTAGTGAAAGTAATCAACCCTAGAACACTACCAGATGACCCAGAAATCAAAGCTTGGGTTAAAGCAAAATAAGTCACTTTACACATCTAATACAATGAGTTTGTTCGTATCTTTGGGTTTTACTTTTAAATTATGAACTATCCACAAATAGAACTAGCGCAAAGTATTATTGAAATTTGTAAAGCAAAAAATATTCAACATATAATCATATCACCAGGATCACGCAATGCCCCATTAACGATAGGCTTTGCTAGTGATCCTTTTTTTACGTGTTACAGTCTAGCCGATGAGCGATGTGCAGCCTTTTTCGGTATGGGGATTGCTCAACAGACAGCGTTCCCTATTGCCTTAGTTTGCACTTCTGGATCAGCTCTTCTTAACTATTATCCAGCTGTAGCAGAAGCTTTTTATAGTCAGATACCCATGGTTATTATCTCTGCAGATAGACCTACCTCTAAGATTGATATAGGAGATGGACAGACTATCAGACAGCGCAATGTGTATGAGAATCATATCGTGTACAATGCCAATCTAACAGAAGAAGCAAATAATGAAAATGACATTCTAATCAACAATGCCATTAATACAGCGATAGCCCAAAAAGGCCCTGTACACATCAATGCTCCTTTTGAAGAACCGTTATACAATACTGTAGAGGAACTTACAGTTACTCCTACTATCATTAACCTAGAGACGCTACCTCTTCAATTCAAAGAGTTTGATCAATATATAGATAATTATAAAAAGGCAACTAAGAAGTTGATTTTAGTAGGTGTCAATACACCTGGTGCACTAAGTCAGGATGTGATAGACTGGTTAGCAAATGATCCTTCTGTTATTATCATGACAGAGACTACCTCTAACCTACACCACCCGAATTGCGTAGAACACATAGATCGTATCATTACGACATTCTCAGAAGAAGACTTCTTAGCTTTTCAGCCAGATCTTTTAATTACTTTTGGAGGAATGGTGATCAGTAAGAGAATCAAAGCATTCTTGCGTAAGTATAAACCTACTCAGCATTGGCATATTGATACCCTAAGACACTATGATACGTATAATGCTCTTAACAAAGCAATATTAGATACACCTGAGAATTTCTTCCAGACCATTAAAGAAAACATTGAACACTATACCGCATCTAACTATTACACTTGGATGCAAAGCATTGTCACAGCTAGATTAGCGAAACATAAAGCATATTTAAAAACAATACCGTTTAGTGATCTAAGTGTATTCGAAACCTTATTTGCTCAGTTGCCAAAAGGAACCCAATTACAAATTAGTAATAGTTCTGCAATACGATATGCTCAGTTGATTAAGATAGACGCTTCTAATCCTGTTTTCTGTAACAGGGGTACCAGCGGAATAGATGGAAGTACTTCTACAGCTATAGGAGCTGCTGTGGCTACACAGAAACCAACCTTATTAATCACAGGAGATATCGGTTTTCTTTATGATAGTAACGGACTTTGGAATAATTATATTCCTAAAGACTTTAAAATACTACTGTTAAACAATGGCGGTGGGGGTATCTTTAGAATCTTACCAGGCCATAAAGAAACACCTGTATTTAATACTTACTTTGAAACATGTCATCATCACACAGCTGAGCACCTAGCGAAGATGTATAATTTTAAATATCGAACAGCGACTAACAAAGAGGAATTAAAGCAACAATGTCAATTGTTTTTTGAAGATAATAACGGCCCTGCTATTCTAGAAGTATTCACTCCTACTGAGGTTAATAATATGGTACTCAGCAACTATTTTCGCAATATGTAATTTTAACAGTGATTAATGCTTACGTATTGAAATTTTATGTATCTTGTACTCAATAAAAAAGAAAATTATGAGTAAAAGAGACGAATTAATTCAAAAGTACGCTGCTGATTTAAAAGATAAGTGTGGTGTAACAGCTAATATGGATTTATTAACTGCTGTAACTATCGGATGTGGACCATCTATTTATAACCAAGATTCTTCTACTGTTGCTGGTTCTTCAGAATCTGAGTTAGCTACAGTTAAAAATAACTTTTTAATTAAAAAGTTAGGTCTTAAAGATGGGCCAGAGTTAGATAAAGGTATCCAAGCTGTTATGGACAAATACGGTCAATCAAATAGAAATAAATACAGAGCTGTAGTTTATTACTTATTGACTGTTCACTTCAAAAAAGAAAGTGTTTACAAGAAATAATATAACGTAAATATATTAATGTACTTTAAGAGGGACAGTTCTATAACTGTTCCTTTTTTTATGCTCTCTTCAAAAAATTAGAGACTCATCTAATGACAAGTCTCTAATGGGGGTAATTTCAAAAACATTTACGCTTATTCTAGTATATAAATCTTTAGGACTAAACTTTAGAAAATATTATTTTCTTCTGTTATTTTTGGGCTTTCCAAATCAGGTTTATATAAAAGCAATGTCTTTGGTGTTTAAAAAAAAATATAAAATTGGGTATGAAAAAAAACACTCTTATTGCTCAGATTCCTAAGTCATTTTTTTTGAGTACACTCTCTTTCCTTTATAGAAAGTAAATTCTCGCTGTGGAGTACGAGCCACTGCTTCTGCAGAACAGCTAGCCTTCACAAAAACAAGGTCTGCTGAATCTCCTACTTTTGGCCATTGGTGATCTCCTGTCTCATTCAGTGGTAGCACCTGATCCTTAGTCGCTATTTGCAATGCACGGCTCAGTCTTAGTTCATCTGTCCATCCATAAAGCTCGGCACAGTGCTTTGCTTTTTCTAACATATCACAGTTTCCAAATGGTTGCCAATGATCTATAATACTATCTGTCCCTGTCATCACACTCATCTTATGCTTATAGAATGTAGGTATAGGCATCATAGAGCGCCCTAGTGGTACAGTAGAGATCACTCCTATTCCATTAATACTCATCTGTGTAGACAATTCCTCTAATTCCTTTGCATCTATCTGCCCTAGAGCGAAGCCATGACTGATATAAGTACGCCCTTGTAAGGCTTTATTAGCTTCCACTTGTTTTAAAATGTATTGGATAGCAGGAATACCTGTTTTGGCTCCTTCATGAAGATGAATATCTATTCCTTTGTCATAATCTAAAGCGATCTGAATCATGATGTCCAAAGACTTCTCCATATTCCCATCTACGGTAGTTGGATCAAGTCCTCCAATATAATCCACTCCTAGCTGAGCTGATTCTCTTAACAGAGCCTCACTATCAGAATATAAAATTCCGTGTTGAGGAAAAGCAACTATTTCACTCCCCATCACCTCTTTTTTATTCTCCAGCGCTATTTTTAGATTCTCTAGGCTCTTCAGTCCACTAGTAGGATCTATATTAGTCTGACACCTTGCAAAATAAGTTCCTTGACTATTCATTAAATCTATCGCCATTTCCGCTTTATCTACTGACTTAACTAATAGATCAGGTAATATTCTTCTTTCCAGATCGATCATATCTTTAACAGATCGACCAGGTTTAGGATCTCCATACCAGCGCTCTCCATAAAACGTTTTATCGATATGTATATGCATATCTCTAAATCCAGGTAACATCAGTAATCCATCCATATCTACACTGATAATATCTGATGTATCGGACATCCCTACTTTATCAATAGAAACAACAACTCCATTGGCAATGCGTATATCGAATAATGCTGTCTTAGTACGCCATACTTCTCCTCGATCATTATACTCAAAACCTGTTTCTAGTAATACATTGCGCAGAACGAATTCATTTGCCTTAACAGAACTTCTTTCAGTACTTGCTTGCGCTGACGAGCCTACCGATGGAATAAATAATCCACCGGCCGCTGCCGCTGTTAATCCTAGAAATTGCTTTCTATTTATCATATTGTTGTTTCCTATTATTGTTATACACCTATCCTATCGAATATACAGTTTATTTGGCACCAGCAGCTTTTAACAACTTCACCATTCCTGTATAATTTCTCTTTTGAGCATGTTGCAACGGTGTTACTCCATCAGCATCAGGAATATTCACATTCACACCACCTTTAATTAATTCATCCACGATACTGGTATGTACAGCCCCACCATTGCTAAGAACGATCGCTTCCATCAGCGCTGTCCAGCCTAGTCTATTTACATGATCGATAGGGTAATTAGGATAATTAACCAGTAATTTCACTACCTCTAAATGACCTTTTTCTGCAGCAGGTATTAGTGCACTACCATTATAACGGTTAAACACAGTAAAGTCTACACCGTGTTTTAGCGCTTCTTGTACTATTTCTAAATTTCCTTCTGCACCCGCGTATAAAAAAGGACTATTAAGCATCTTGTCTTGGGCATTGACATTAGCCCCTGCTTGCATTAAAACCTTTGCGATAACATTTCGATTGTGATATACAGCATACATCAGAGGAGTTTCTCCTTTATCGTTGCGCTGCTCGATATCTACTTTACTTTCCAGAAGCTGTTTAACAGCAGTAAGATTATTGTTCTGAATTGCCGTAAACAATGATACTTCCTTCATATCTACTACTTCATTTGAATGAGTTGAACTTTCATCTGACGAGTTACAAGCCATAGCCGCACCTCCGATAAAGCCAATAAAAAGTAATATAGCTATTCTTCTTATCATTTTCATATCTCTTGGTTTTTAATAGGTTAAGTTCGTTACTTATAACTACTAACACAAAGATAGAAGTACTGATATAAAGGAAGTTGTAATATTTTTATAGATTATTGGAATTTTTATAACTTGCTCTAAATTCGCCAGGAGTAACTCCTAATTGCTTTTTAAAGAAATTATTAAAATAACTCGTATCATTAAAGGACAACGAAAAGGCGATTTCCTTAATCGAAATATTCGTTGTAGTCAATAATCTCTTTGCTTCTAACAATAACCTATTCTGAATTAAAGAACCTGCATTAGTTCCTAACACCTTTTTACAAAGAATATTTAAATAGTTCGGAGTGATCTTTAATTGTTCTGCATAGAATGCCACACTACTTTGTTCTTTAAAGTGCACTTCTAACAACTCTTCGAATTGAAGTATATTCTTATCTATACTATGAGGATTCACTCCCTTGTGGTAGTCTAAATAATCCTTGTGTATGTATTTTAATAATAAATGAAACGACAGGAGAGCTATCTCTCTATCGATAATCTGATCTTTGGCTAATCGCTCTTCTAGCTCTTCTAAATCTGCCTTATACTTCTCAAAGCTCTCCTTCGTTAGCAACATCTGATTCGGTGCTCCTAATTGAAAATAAGCCAATGGACTATAAGTCGTATTCAGAGATTGTAAAATAGTAGGTGAAAACATCAATTGAAATCCAACTGTATGATTCTCTAATAACCAATAGTGCACTTGTTGTGGCCTCAAGAAAAACACTTGGTAATCTACTACATTTACTCTTTCAAAATCAATATCGTGGTATCCTCCTCCTTTTTCTACGAAGAAGATAAAGTAGAAATCGTGCTTGTGTGGGGACAACAAATCGTTTCTGCCTTTTTCAATATGTTTGAACAAAGTTATATCCCAAGTATCTTCCCCTAATATGGTGGAAGTGGATAATGTCTGAATTTTAGTATTTGTATTCACGTATTTTGTATGGTATATTGGTTTAAGTGACATTTATAGTCGCTAAAAATAACTCAAATCAAATTCATGTTAAACTATTTTTAGTTAAAACATCACAAAGTTCACACATTGAGAATTATTTACATAATAAAACAACTGTAATTATTATCATTCCTTTATAAGAATATCATTTCAACAATCTACCAACCTATAAAAAACCAATATAAGCCGCGCTACTTCGTTTATTCTTATCCTATAAATTAACATTTCGAATCTCACATATAAAAGAAAAGCCCATCCTTTATAAGGATAGGCTTTAACTGTGATATTAATTTAGTAGATGAATTAATTATTCTAACTTAAGAATGGTAATTTCATATTTTTAGTTCCCTGCTCCTATCTCCCTCTCATAACCAATCAAATACAGCCCAAAAAAGCTCTTTTTTAATCTATTACCGAGGCCAAAGAAAACAATTATATATTGAACTACCAAATTATAAAGTGCTTTTTGCACTTTTTTATCTACTTATTACTCTCTAAAACCAGCTTCCTTGCTACGAAATATCGCTAAGTGGGAGTTATTTATCTATATCCTGTTTTTCATCTTATCTAAATACATTGTGATTCACTATTACACTACACCTCCACCACTTCTATAAAGGCAGGGCTACAACCACCTCCTTTAGAAAAATCAATACCATATACACGTCTAAATGCCTCTTGTACCACCTTGCCATTGTCTAGCCAAGGATGTGCAAATGACACGAAATCAACACTCATCCCTTTTTCGAGGTAAACTTGCTCATTATTATACGTGCGTATCACTGTAGCTTTATATCTTGCCATAGCTTCAATTTTAAATCTAAATTAATTATAACACACTATGTATCATAACAATAAAGTGCCAAACCCTACTTTTTTTGAGTGAGAAAATCCAAATATTCATTCCCTCAAAAAAAGCTCATCTTCACCCAAAAAAAATATTTTATATCAAAAATCACCTTATGTAATACTATCCCTACCTACTCCTTTCAATACATGAGTATTTCTCTTATTAAATCAATTCAAATAAGTACTTAAACTTCTATTTGATAGTTTTAGAAATTATCATAGCTTTGGAGATTAACCTTAAGACAAGTTCGCTATATGAGGTATTATACCTAGTAACCTAGATATACTACATCATACAAGCCTCTACTACCTAACCATTATAAATGAAAAAAAACACTACAGCATCTTCAGTTGCTGCTGCCCTAACCTCGATGATGTGTGTACAAGGGGGAGCATCTGTAGCCAAGCAATTATTTCCTGTAGTTGGAGCTACCGGAACAACCGCTTTGAGAATAGGCATATCAGCTATATTCCTTAATATTATTAATCGTCCGAAGATTTCGAAATTCTCTAAAAAAGAATGGTTATACTGTGGCCTATTTGGAGGTTCTATAGCCTTGATGAATATGATCTTCTATCTAGCCATACAGCGCATCCCATTAGGACTAGGAGTGACTATAGAGTTTATAGGCCCTTTATTTCTAGCCCTATTCTTATCTAGAAAAGTATTAGATATCGTATGGGCTTTATTTGCTTGTGCAGGGATATTATTAATCGTTCCTTGGCAAACTAACAATGTAGATATTATAGGACTAGGCTTAGCCGCTACAGCAGGTGTATTTTGGGCGTGTTATATCGTGATGGGAAGTAAGGTCTCTAAAGAGATGAATACAAACCATGCAGTATCAGTAGGTCTTGTATTCGCTACGCTTATTGTAGTCCCTGTAGCCTTATTTATGGGAGGACTAGAGAAGTTGACCTGGGGTAGCTTAGGACTAGGTGCCCTAGTGGCTATTCTATCTAGTGCCTTACCTTTCTCTCTGGATTTGGTAGCTCTAAAGAAGTTACCAGCGAAGACATTTAGTATCCTTACTAGTTTACAGCCTGCCTTTGCAGCCATGTCGGGTCTTCTATTCTTAAAAGAGCACCTAACCTTAACACAATGGATTTCGATAGCCTGTGTGATTACCGCTAGTGTAGGTTCTACTATATTTAGCACTAAAAAAGAAGCTTAGTTATTTATATATTCTAAAAAGGGCTATTCTCGTGAGGAGAATAGCCCTTTTTTCTATAAAGAAGCATCCTTAAACAAATAGGTATAAATCACTTCCTAATGGCACTGATTGCATACTTATCGGATAGTTATCGCATAGTGGTCACATAATAAAGCTATAAAATAATGCGATCACTATACTATAATTCTACCATCAGATGCTGAACATTCGGCTCGGTTTTTGATATAAAACACTTATTATCAACTATTAAAACCAAAAGCATTATGGCTAGAATTAATTCTAAAAAACTCCTAGTAGGTATAATAGGACCTATTTATGGAAAAGAACACAGAGGCAAGCAGATATTCCAAACAAGGCCTAATCGTTCAAAACAAGACAAGTCAAAAAATCACAATGCAAAATTAATGCGAAGTGTATCTCATAACTCTTCATTTATTAGACAAGTAATTGAGATTCATTTAAACAAAAGACACGAGAGTTATATGCATTCTCGCTTTTTAGGACAACTCATGAGCATTATGCACAAGGAGGATCAAATTGATTTTAAACAAAGGTCGATTTTTTCGGTCAATTGTAAAGCGCTTGAAGGTTTTGAGTTCAATAGAAAAGCTCTGTTTAAAGACACTTTTCTCGAAAGAATTATTGTACAACACACAGACAAAGAAGTACTGCAAGTACAGGTACCTTCTTTTATTCCAAAAGAGCAAGTGGTATTCCCAAAAGGTTGTACAGATGCACTCCTACGCATTAGAGCCTTTGCGATACATCCCGATAATGATTTATGTAAAGAAGGGCCACTTAGAGAGCTAAATATAGAATTTTCGATACATGATTCTATTGTAAACGAAACGGATTGGTTGTGTAACTGTATAGATACGGATGAAAAATTTGAGCTTTTAGTAGCAGATATCCAGTTCTTTTACCCTATCAATAATACTGCACAAAGGTTAACTTTATATAATACAAAAGAATATAACCCTAGTATGGTTATCTATGCTAAGTAGAAGTATTTGTACTTTGGTATACTGGTAAAGAAGATGACTCTAAAATACAGAGCAAATAAAAGGGAGTCAATCACTTGACTCCCTTTTCTATTTAAAGTATTCTTACTTCTTCTCTATCGCAGCACGATAAATATCTTCGTATAGAGGTACTACCTTATCTATACTGAATTTCTTCGCTACTTCTCTTGCGCGTTCTTTAAAACCACATAGCGTATCTTGATCTTTTACGATCTTCAATGCATTCGCTACCATATCCTCTACATCCCCTACATCGCTCAGGTACCCTGATACTCCATGCTCATTCACCTCAGGAAGACCTCCCGTATTACTAGAGATAACTGGTACTCCCATCGCCATCGCTTCTAAAGCTGCTAGACCGAAGCTCTCTGTCTCTGATGGCAATAAGAATAAATCAGAATAAGACAAGATATGCTCTATCTCATTACTATTCCCGAAGAAGATAATCTTATCATAGATTCCCAATTCTAATGCTTGGCGTTCTGCGCGTTCTTTCTCAGGTCCATCCCCTACTAACATCAGTTTGGCAGGTCTTTCTTTTTGGATTCCATAAAAGATAGAGACTACATCTTCGATGCGTTTCACCTTTCTGAAGTTACTGATATGCGTTACGATCACCTCATCTTTATCTGCCATAGCACTACGCTTACACGGTGTGTCTTCACAGTCTAATTCTTTCACCTCTATAAAGTTAGGAATGACATGAATCTCCTTTTCAGTACCAAACAGGCAATGAGTAGATTCTTTTAAAGATTGAGATACAGAAGTCACATAATCAGAATTATTGATACTAAAGCTCACTGCAGTCTTATAGTTAGGGTGATTTCCTACTAAAGTAATATCTGTACCGTGTAATGTTGTAATCATCGGTAGATTAATCCCTTGTTCTTTCAACATCTGCTTTGCCATATATCCTGCATAAGCGTGAGGAATAGCATAGTGTACATGCAGTACATCGATCTTGAATAGTTTCACCATATCCACTAATTTACTTGACAAGGCAAGTTCATAAGGCTGATAATGGAACAATGGATACTCAGGAACATTTACTTCGTGATAAAATATATTAGGATTTAGCAAGGCTAAACGCACTGGTTGGCTATAAGTAATAAAATGCACTTCGTGATTTCTTTTCGCTAATTCCAACCCTAATTCTGTGGCTACTACACCACTACCTCCAAAGGTTGGATAGCATACGATGGCTATTTTCATATAATTAATGCTTGTTTTTTAGAATGCTTAAAGATAATTCTATTATTAATAACATCTCTTATTTTAGCTTTCAACTTTGTGCTATGCCGTCTTTTTTAACACTACACCACTGTAACACACCGTTTTTATCTATTTTATTTTAACAAAAACATTATTTTTGCTAAGCAATAAGACGCATAAAATAACGCTCATAAAAAGTATAAAATGACAAAAGAAGAATACCAACAAAAGTACAATGAAGAAGATGCAGTGGGATGGGATGCTATCTCTGATCACTTAGCAAAACAATATGGAGAGCAAGAACCTCAGCACTTTGGCAATGCATTACCTTACTCTTTAGGTGGAGAAAATCCTCTAGATGGATTAAGTGTATATAACAGTGATCAGCAAACAGACCACTTCCATATCGTTACCTATGGATTCTCTGACTTATATTATAATGACGAGGCTGTAGACAATGACTTTAGTGGATACGGTTTTGAATTGACAATGCGTCTAAAGAAACAAGGCGATGAAAACTTTCATTGGGCAATGAACCTTATGAACAACTTAGCGAAGTATGTATTTAGCTCAGGTAAATGGTTTGAAGAGTTTCATTTTATCCCTACTAATAGTCCTATTCGTTTAGATTATGATACAGATTTAGTAGCCATTGCTTTTGTAAAAGACCCTGAATTAGGTTCTTTAGACACCCCTAATGGACGTGTTGAGTTCCTACAAATGGTTGGTATTACCCAAAAAGAGTACGATACTTTACTAGAAAACCCTAAGACTTCTGAGACAGAGAAACTACTTGAACAGTTGCGTCAAGACAATCCTTTGTTGATTACAGATCTTGATAGAAAGTAATATACAGTTTACGGTAGACGGTTTACAGTGAACAGTTTACAGAACAACTATGAACTGTAAACCGTTAACCGTCCACTGTTAACCTATAAAACCCAACGCTCTATTAAGTTATACCATATTGCTTGTTGATCCTTTAACGTAAACACTGCTGAGGACTCTCTCTCTGTTCTGATATCCTCTGTCTGTTGTATTTCGATATACTCTACGATGATATGGCTAAAAGTAGCATATCCTTTTAGCTCTTTCACCTCTACTTGTCTAGTCGGAAACTTACCGTATACAGTAGGTAACCATTGTGTAAAAGCATCATAACTAACCGAGTTGCCGTCTCCATTCGTCATCTTAAACGAAGGATCAAATGTAGTAACTATAGTTTTATACAATGCTTCTCTATGTTCTGCTGTACCGTTAAACCAAGTCTGTATATTAACGTGAAAGTCGATTACCTGTTGTTTTCCTAATTCTAAATTATTTGTCATTTTGTTATATTGTGAGGTTGTGATTCTGTGAAGTTGTTGTTCTGTGAGTTTGTTGTTCTGTGAGATTGTTGTTCTGTGAGATTGTTGTTCTGTGAGATTGTTGTTCTGTGAAGTTGTTGTTCTGTGAGATTGTGATTCTGTGAGGTTGTGATTCTGTGAAGTTGTTGTTATGTGAGGTTGTAATCGATAATTTTACTTAACCAAAACTACAAAATCACAAAAACCAAAATTACAAAAAACCTAGTTCTTCTTTATATAAAACCCTATGCTGATTAACTGTATTAATCCGATTACAGATATTGCAATAGCAAATGCGTTAGGGTACCCTATTACAGCGCTTAAGCTAAAGAATATTGTACCTATAATGGCACCTCCTAATACACTCCCTACTTGTATTGTAGTACTTACGATACCTGATGCTTGTCCTACTTGATCTATTGCTATGGACTTAATACTCTCTTTCATCATCACAGGCATTAATAGTCCATGGCCAAGTCCTGCTGATAAAAATAAGCAATGCATGAATACATTCGGTGTACCATTTTGACTAAATAATATACCTAACCCTACAAAGGAGATTAATAATAACAATAGTCCTGATCTGATCCAAAAAGAAGCTTGTTTATCTATTTTAGCAAATAATATAGGCCCTAAGAAAAAACCTATACCATAAGGTATAATAGCTATACCTGAAGCTAACACTTCCCATCCAAGGTAAGACTGTAAATAGTAGGGATAGCAGATGAATAGCCCTGCTGTAAAATTATAAAATAAGATGATAGGAAGGTTATAAGCAAAGGATTTGTTGCCAAATAAAGAGATGGACAACAAGACTGTTTTTTGGCGCTGCTCTCTATATCGTTCATACTTCACAAAGCTTATAGCAAGTGCTATACTACCTCCTATAATAGCAAATATCCACCATGCCCAATGATATGTTCTCCCATATATAAGTGGTGTGATAAAACAAAGTAATGCACTGATAACAAGAATTACACCTATATAATCAAGTCTTTGCTTCACTACTCTTTCTTTAGGCATTTGACTATAAATACCATATAAACACATGGCTGCCACTGGTACATTCACTAAGAAGATTATCTCCCATGTCAGCCCCCATACATGTATATTTAATAATACACCGCCTAATAACTGCCCTACTATAGCTGCTAAACCAAATACAGAACCAAAAAGCCCTAAAGCTTTCGCACGTTCTGATTCGTCAAAAAGGATGCGAATAGAGGCTAATACCTGTGGAGCTAATAAAGAGGCTCCTAGCCCTTGTACAAAGCGAGAAAAAATTAACCAACCTATAGTAGGTGAGAAAGCACAAGCTAAGGAAGATAATAAAAAGATCCATAGTCCTGTAGTGAACACTGTTCTCCTTCCATATATATCGCCAAGTTTTCCACTACAGACTACTAGAGCAGCATATGTCAATCCATAAATAGCCACTACCATTTGCAATTGGTTCTCTGTTGCATTAAAAGACTCTTTAATAGCAGATAACGCCATATTGACAATAAAGTAATCTAAAGGAGATAGAAAAGCTCCAATAACTAAATAGCGTAGAATATTCCACCTATTTTTATACTCATTCATATTGTTTATTTTTATTCCTTTGCAAAGGAAACACCCTAGATACAAATTATCTTGTACTTTAAAAGGTTTTTACAGTAAACAGTATGATGTATAGAAGCACCTTCGACCCCATTCATATCAGAGAATATCTACTTATAGATGACGTTTTTAGTATACAACCAAAAGCTCATCTCACCATTGTGTATATACAAAAGGGAAAAGGTATGAGTCAATATGAAGACCACCAAGTTCCTTTTAAGAAAGGAAAGCTATTTATTATTCCCTTTGATACTAAATATTCTTTTGAAAGTAAAGATAGCAAAATCCTGATAATAGAATGTCCTCAGAACTTTATCACTCAGATACGCACAGAAGCGGATCGCATAGAGACTTGTGATAATATCAATAAGCTAACCTATATCACACATAACTACCATACCAAGGCAGGCTGTGTATTTCAAGACAATGAAGACGAGATATTTGCAGAACAACTATTATACA
Organism: Myroides odoratimimus; assembly: GCF_038039805.1. GTDB lineage: Bacteria > Bacteroidota > Bacteroidia > Flavobacteriales > Flavobacteriaceae > Flavobacterium > Flavobacterium odoratimimum_B. The sequence continues at coordinate 13,659 of NZ_JBBPHK010000005.1, read as the reverse complement.
GTATTCAGCGAGAACACAATAATCACACGCAAGATTACTTAATTATAAGACAATGTATATCTATACTGCTCAATCTTGTGGCTCGTAACCTTATTCTACACGATTATGAACAAGTCAATGAAAATAGGAAGGCACAAGATATTATGAAAATAATCACGTATATCCAGCAACACATTGGACATAAAGAGATGTTGACTTTAGAGGCATTAGCCAATGAGTTTAGTATTTCTAAAAACTATTTGGGAGAATATTTTAAAAAACAAACAGGGATATCACTACAAGACTATATCTTAGATTATAAGCTAAAGCTAGTAGAAACTAGACTAAAATATAGTAATACCCGATTAAAGGAAATAGCCTTTGAACTCGGTTTTAACGATGAAAGTCATCTCTCTAAACTCTTTAAAAAGCACAAAAAGATGACTCCTACACAATATAAAAAATCGCACCAAGAAGTATAATCTCCCCTCTACCACACAGAGTCTGTAAAGTCAATATTATAAATACCTAATACACTTAATGAAGAACTATTAAAGTACTCTGTTACGAGAGCTTGATATACATCTATTTTAGAGTTTTCTCTTAATGCTGATAAAGGTTCATAGTAGTCAAAAGTATAGACTGCTTTATTTGTTTTGTGATTGTACTCTTTCCTAATTTCAATAGACTGACCATTTAATGTTGCATTAATATTATAAACACTTAACTGCCGATCTTTTAAATAATCTCTCAAATCTTCAAAATTAGGAATATCTTCTATCCACTCTCCTGTATATTCTATCCCCAAGACTTCACTTAGTTTATTCTCTTGTTCAGGGTGTAAAATGAAGTGAATTCTTAAAGCTTTTTTATCATTACTTAATTTAAATAAGCTATCATCTTTCAAATTGTTTAAACATCTCTCAAGTAGATCATCGAAAGTAAAACCAGTTTCTTCTATTTCGTCATCAACCCAATTATAGACTGTTCGATCATCTGTATCATCTGTACGTAATAACCAAAAGTCTTCACCTCCATTATCCCCTATCATCACATAGTTTTCTTCTACTTCACCTAGATAACCATTCTGCTCTATCCATTCGTTCTTATTTATAAATAATCCTTTTATGAGATCTTGATAAAATCCAAAATGTAATAAAAATTCTTTGTAATATGGAGGTAAAGGTTTTGAGATTTTAGTTTCTAATTCAGCTACCTCCTCTTCTTTTAAAGATCTATAAAACAAATAGTTATCAAAAGGTAATATCTCTTTTAAAAATAGTTGATAATTAATAGTTTCCATATTATTTTGTTTAGCATGATGAGCAAAAATAACTAAATTTAAAAAACATGTTTACCCCTAAAAACAGCCATTTATCTTATAAAAAAGCTAAAGTTAGTTAGGAAACTTAAATTCAAAAATCAATAGATTATTTTCGCGCGTGAAACAATAATTTATAGCGGATGAATACAAAAATACAAAGACTAAATCCTAGCACTTTAGCAGCTCCAGTGGGAAGATATTCTCATGTGACTGTGGTTCCTAAAGGAGCTAATCTATATACATTCTCAGGGCAAATAGGTACAGATGCAATGGGGAATATCCCCTCTACTTTTAATGCTCAGGTACAAAACACGTTTATGAATATCATCCAAGTATTAGGTAGCCAAAAACTGACTGCTGATGATGTTATTAAAGTTAATATTTGGGCTACACAAGAGATAGACTGGGACTTCTTCTATGAGGTATGGGACAATACATTTGGTACAGAATATCCCTCTATGACTGTTGGGTATATCACAGCACTAGGATTGCCAGAGATTCAATTAGAAATAGAAATATGGGCTGCTAAGTAATCGTTTAGATTGATACATAATAAGTAATTCGGAAGAGTTGGCTCAGTTGAGTCAACTCTTTTTTTATTGCAAACATCAAATAAAACACTCAAAAACAACACTTTAAACTTTAATTCTCAAAATTAGAATACTTACACTTAGAATGATTATAAATAATTATATATTTGTGGCACCCTAATTTATATTTATTCAATCTAAATAACTGATTATTATGCAAACTGATAAGCCCAAGAAAAACAAGGGAATTTTCAAAAAGTATATGCTTAAACTCCACTTGTGGTTAGGACTACTGTCAGGTATAATTGTACTTATTGTATCACTTACAGGAACTGTTTTTGTCTTCAACGAAGATATTTCTACTTATCTCAAAAAGGACATGATCTATCATGGCGAAAAAGATATTGAAAATAAAAAACCAATTCCTATTCGTGAACTAAAAGAACTAGTTAATGCACAATTAGTAAACGAAGAAATTCCAGCAGAGGAAGTAACAATTCCAATGGATCCTACTCGTTCTTATCAATTCGGATTGTTTAAAGCCAATCCTGAAGGATGGAATTATTTCGATACTTATCTCATTTTTAAAACAGTCTATGTCAATCAATATACAGGAGAAGTAATTGCTGTCGATGATCTATTGAAAAGTCCTTTTTTCTTCACTATGATTCTTCACCGCTCATTACTTCTAAGTAATGCCGTTGGAGGTACTATAGTAGGTGTAGCTACTATAATCTTTGTGATTATGCTAATCACAGGGATTATACTATGGTGGCCTAAGAATAAAAATATGCGTAAACAACGCTTTTGGTTTAGATGGAAAAAAGTAAAAGGTTGGCGCCGTAAGAATTATGACGTTCACAATATCCTTGGTTTTTATTCATCTGCTCTAGCTTTAATAGTAGCTATTACAGGAATTATGTATTCTTTCCGCATCACGATGAGTTGGGTTTATTTCTTAATAAATGGGTTTTCTATGTATACTCCAGACTTTAGTCATTATAAGACTACTGCCCCAGAATCTATGGAAACTCCAACAACAGTAGATCGCATAGCTGCTACCGTAAAAGAGCAATACCCTAATGCTTTCTCTTTTGGTATTGACTTAGAAGATCATGAAAATGCAGATCATCATCACGACAATATGACTATTCGCGTTAAAGATCACGAGTTCAAATATAACGATTCACATACCATGATATTTGATGAACACTCTGGAGAGTTATTATTCAATAGACCTCATGGAGAACGATTATTAGCAGAGCGCGCTACTGGTGCTACTTATGATTTACACGTGGGGGCTTTCTTTGGTATGCCAGGAAAGATAATTGCTTTTATCCTTAGTTTATTCTGTGCCTCTCTACCTATTACAGGTTTTGTTATTTATTGGGGGAGACGCAATAAAAAAAAGACTACTAAATAATATTTAAAACAATGAAAAGACCATATATATGGCTGCTATCATTATGCAGCCTGGGTACTTATGCCCAAACTGAAGCACAATTAGACAGTATACTCAACGCATTTAATACAAACCTTGGGGAAGTATTAATCACTACCAAAGCTCCTGTTTTTCAACAGAAAGCTGACAAAATGGTGTTTAGTGTTGAGAACAGTGCTTTATCAGATGGAAGTACAGTACTTGAGGTTCTTGGAAGAGCTCCAGGAGTGGTTGTATCTCAAGAAGGTGAATTATCTCTGAGAGGTAAAAAAGGAGTTAGTGTAATGCTAAATGGAAAACTGAGTTCTCTATCTGCAAAAGAATTAGCCAATCTCTTGAGATCAACCAACTCTTCTCAAGTCAAAAATATAGAGATTATCGCTAATCCATCTGCTAAGTATGATGCTGCTGGTAATGCAGGTATCATTAATATTGTATTAAAAAAATACAAGATGGAAGGGCTAAAAGGAAGCTCTTTTGTCAATGCAGGACGAGGACGTAAAAATCGTATGAATGCTGGTGCTAGCTTAGGTTATACCCATAATAAGCTTAGCCTATTCGGAGATTACAGTTACACCTTTAGAGGAGAAGAAGAACACAAGCATTACATCCAAGATTTTTACAATGCTATTGATCCTACTCAAATAGTCAAGCATAACGAACAACGTTTAACTAGTAATGAACCTCTTACTTCTAACAACTTTAAAATAGGAGTAGATTATAATATCTCTTCTAAAACGACTATTGGATTCTTACTAGACGCTAAAATAGGTAGATATGAAGACTTCTCTAAAGGATATAATAAGAACTTTAGTCCTTCTGGAACACTAGATCTTCATGTGAATACAGATAATAGCAATAGTGAACATTGGTATGACTATACTTATGGGCTTACTGCTACTCACCTATTTAATGAAAAAGGAAGTAAAGTAGATGTAGATTTAGAATACGAGAACTCTAAATTCAGATCTAATCAGATGCAACTTACGGATGTAATTACTAATACGTCTAATGGTACTCTATACAGAAACAGAAGAGGACATATCCCGTCACAGTTTAAGGTATTTAATGGAAAAGCAGATTTCACTATTCCGTTTAACGATAATCACAATCTAGAGACTGGATGGAAATCAACTGTAAAATCGAATGATAATCCTTCTGTATATCAAATAGAGAATGGTAATTCTTGGCTAACTGACCCTGCTTCTACCAATCACTATAAATACAATGAACAAATACACGCTGCTTATGCAAATTACAAGTTTACTTTAGATCACTGGAACTTTCAAGTAGGGTTGCGTTCTGAATTCACACAGACTGAGATAGATCAGAAAACGACTAATGAATACAGCAAAAATGACTATACTAAATTCTTCCCTAGTGCTTCTATTAAGTATGAAACAGATAATGCACATGGCTTCTATGCTTCGTATAGTAAACGTATAAATAGACCGAGTCACTTTGACTTAAACCCATTCCGCTTTTATGATGATCCTTTTAACTATTGGCAAGGGAATCCTAAGTTAAGACCTGAGATAACACACGCTTCTGAAATAGGATATACATGGAGTAAATACCTAATCGCAAATGTATACTTTAGTGTGACAAATGATGTGATGACAAATGTGTATAACTACCAAGCGAATACTGGTATCTTAATAAGTACTCAAGAAAACTTAAACAAATCCTATCACTATGGTGCCAATGTAACAGGTACTGTAAGTCCTTATGATTGGTGGTCTATGAGTAATATGTTTAACTTGTTTAACAATAAGTATGAAGGAAATTATCAAGGAACAGAAATCAATAGTTCACAAGTAGCCTTCACTTTTAACTCTCAGAATAACTTTACGATTATTAAAGGTTTAAAAGCTGATGTCAATGCACAGTACTTCTCTAAGTCAAATTTAGGTCTATACAAAAGAGATAGTTATTTTGACTTAACGATAGGTTTATCTAAAGCCTTATTAGAAGACAAAGCGACTATAAAACTAGCGGTAACAGATGTGCTAAACACAGTGAACTATAATGTAACAGGAGATAATTTCAATTCTAAAATTCGCAAAAAATATGATCTAGATAGTCGAATAGCTACTTTATCATTTAACTATAAGTTTTAACTTAATTAAGAGAGATTTTCTCTCATTACACTTCATTGATTTATACAACAAAAGCCAGTCTATCTCGACTGGCTTTTACTTATATAAAAGGTCTTATTCTCTTACCAATATCCTAGTGCTTTCCACCATAGTCCTCCTACTAGAATAAATATAATTAGATTAACCACACTAGTTACAAAGCCTACTTTCCACCATTCTCCTAATGTTGTATATCCTGTTCCGAAAATAATCGGGGCTGTACCTGTACCATAATGTGTAAGTGACATCATTATAGATGATGAGAAACCTAGTACTAATGCCCATAACATCTCAGGTGCTCCAAGAGCTATACCTGCTGCAAAAAAGGCTGCAAACATCGCTGTAATATGCGCTGTAGTACTTGCAAAGAAATAGTGAGAATATACATATACAAGAAGCAGTATAAGCGTAGCTGGTATCCATGATAATCCTAATCCTGCAATACCTTTTCCTACTGTTGTAGCTAGCCATCCTACTAAGCCTAATTTACCTAAGAAACCTGCCATCATCACTAAGGCTGCAAACCATACTATTGTATCCCAAGCACCTGTATTTTTTAATATATCTTCCCAAGTCAATACTCCTGTCACAATTAGAATACCTAATCCTAAAAAAGCTGCCGCTGTCGGCTGAACAGCAAAAGTATCTCCAAAGATCATTGCTGGTACTCCTGCCCATAGCAATAATAAGATGGTAAACACACCCATTGTGATATATTCAGGTAAAGAAATAGGCCCTAACTCATCTAATTGCTTTTTAGCAAATACTGGTGCATCTGGAGTTTTCTTTATCTCTGGTGGATAGATCATATAGATCACTAAAGGCATCACGATTAAAGCTACTAGTCCTGGAACTAAAGCAGCTAGTGCCCACATTCCCCATGTTATAGTGATCCCTGCAGTAGTACCTGCTAGAACCAAGCTAACAATTAATGGATTAGGAGCTGTAGCGGTAATAAACATCGCTGAAGTAATAGGGTTTGCATTATAGTTTACTAATGCTAAATAACGCCCTATCTTTTCGGCAGATCCTTTCTCTGGTCTAGAACCAAAGCTCACTGCGATAGAACGCATAATAGGGTGTATAATTCCTCCTCCCCTTGCGGTATTACTTGGTGTTACAGGAGCTAATATTGTTTCTGCAAAAGACAGCGCATACGCAATCCCTAGTGTTCTTTTACCAAACAATGAAATAAGGAAATACCCTATTCTAGCACCTAACCCTGTTTTCTTTAAACTTATAGAGATCATCACCGCTACTCCAATAAGCCAGATTAAATCATTTGAAAAACCACTTAAAGCATCTGCTAAGGCTGCTTTAGAATTACCAGGGTTAGTTACGCCTGTTATCGCTACTAATGCTATCGCTACAATAGATACCGCTCCGATAGGGAGTGCTTTTCCAATAATAGCTGCAATAGTTCCAACGAATAATGCTAACAACTGCCACGCATTAGGACTAACGCCTTCTGGAACAGGGATAACAAACCAAATAATTAAAGTAATAGCGACCGCGATTAACGCTGGTACGGGTTTGATAGGTTCTAATTTACTTGCCATACGAGTAATTGATTTCTGTAGTAAGCTATAGTCCTCTAATGAGTAAATATTGTCTACGTATAAAAGGACTATTTTTTCACTACTTTTATTTATAATGTAAAATCAACAAAAATGCCAAACACACATTTTTACAAAATATTTTTTTAGTTTTTTATAACAATTAAGTACTCTTAACTGTTATAATAGTATGTTTGTTATTTCTATTTTTCACTATTAAAGATAACACTTTATTATATAATATTTTTTATTTTCAATCAATTTTTAACCATAACAACCAAATTAAACACAACACTAACACTATAAAATAACAAAAAAAATACAATCATTAACATTTTTTAATATTATAATTCCGTTAATCCTTTACTAATAAAATTGTAAACCATGATATCTGTATATAAAATAAAGCCGTATTTTCAGAAGACATTGATGCCTATTCTTCATGTCCTGCATCAAAAGAGAATAACTGCTAATCAAATCACTGTATTTGCTATTCTATTTTCATTTATATTGGCTATCTTATTTTGGTATGCAGATAGTTATCACTTCTTCTTTCTGTGTTTGCCAATAGGCTTACTAATTCGAATGGCACTAAATGCTCTAGATGGTATGATGGCTAGATTGTATAATCAAACTTCTAAGAAAGGCGAGTTATTAAACGAAGTAGGTGATGTATTATCTGACTTTATCTTATTCATTCCTTTAGTAAAGTTCCAACCAGAAAGCACTTATTTGATTGTTTTATTTATAGGTTTGAGTATTATCAATGAGTTCGCAGGACTAATGGGTAAAATACTCAGTGGAGACAGAAGATACGATGGTCCTATGGGTAAAAGCGATAGAGCATTAGTATTGGGAATATATGGATTACTTCTGTTCTTCCATATTGATCTTAGTAGAGCATCTTTCTATATTTTTATCGTTATCAATTTATTATTAGTAGTAAGTACAATTACAAGATGCCGTAAAGCACTTAAAAACGCACAATAAATGACAAAAGAAGGAAAGTTTGCAGATGTACCTCTACGCGTGAGGACGTGGTGCTATATTATTGTAATATTTAGCTTAGCGCTATTACACCCGTTAAGTTTATTAATGTTCATTATGTTTCTAATCTATTGGGGACAACTAGAATTCTTTGCTTTCGCCATCCCCATTGGACCTTTAAAGTTAGGGGTCGCTGTATTGACTACCTCGATTATCACTATTTGTTTATTAGTGTTAACTATAGAAGAGAGTTTGCTGACTATACTTGGCTTAAGCATGATTGTTTCTGCTGCTCTATATCTAAAACACAAAACTCATTCATTCTTCTTAGCGATCATTACATTTTACCTTCTATCTACTGCGATATTATTCTATATCGGATTAGCAAAAGAAGGTTATAAATATCTCATTCTATTAGTTGTTCCAATGGAGTTAAATGATGTGAGTCAATATATGACTGGCAAGTTATTCGGCAAAACTAAGATAACACCTCATATCAGCCCAAATAAAACACTAGAAGGCGTAATAGGAGGCATCATTATGACTACAGGTATATTTAACCTGATGTACTATTTACTATTCGGAGAGACCATTACACTAAAGACTATTCTATTGGCAATGGCATTGAGTGTTTTAGGTTTTTTAGGAGATCTAACCTTTTCATTAGTCAAGCGAAAAGCAAAAGTCAAAGACACAGGCTCACTACTTCCTGGACATGGAGGACTGCTAGATCGTGTAGATAGTTTATTATACACCACACCCCTATTTTATATTGTTATGTTATGGATCAAATAAAACCTTACAATCGCGTAGCTGTATTCTCTGGTGGCGGAAGTCGCTTTGTGATGTACTGTGGTATGTATGCCGCAATGGTTGAACACGGCATTAGACCTGATTTAATTATATCTACTTGTGGTGCGACTATCTCTACTTCGATTATACGTACCTTTAATACTCCTGAAGCCATTAGAGCTTATCTAGCTTCAGATGAGTTTCTAACTGCGGCAATGAATACCTTTTTGACTAATCAGACGAGACTAGACCGCCTTCCTTATTACTGTATCAAACACAGTAAGAAAAAAGAGAAGGCTCCCTATCTATTAGATCTGTTTAGCAAGTATTTTATTGATCAACCTCAGAACCTAGATGAGAAGTTTCCTTCTCTATTGACAACACATGCAGATGCACCAGAGGTAATAACTATTGGCTCTGAGATATTATATACACCTAGTCGAGTGAACAAAAAGAGAAAGGGTGAGAAAGCTTTCAAGAAAGTACTTATCCCTACTCCTAAAATTCCTCTTGATCCGTTACATCACTACATTGACCAATATAAATTTGACGACAATAGTGCAGTAGAGAGTGATACAGAATTACTTCTAGAAGTAGCGTCTTTAAGAGCCATGCGCATTAGTACATCTGATATGTTTTATATGGCACCTGCTCAGTATAAAGGCAAGCAGTATTTAGGAGGAGCAATAGATCTTATCCCTTTCGAATTAGCGACTACACTAGGTAGCGAAATATGGTTAGAACACAAAGCTCCCTATTCTGCGATGGAAGAAGGACTCGTAAGAGCTGTGTTTGGATACAGTGGAAATGAGAGACTTCAAAAAGCTGCAGCTATCACAGCCAACAGACTGGACACTAGTGATATGAGACAAAAACTCTCTGGAGGATATCTAAGCCGCAAAATCAATTGGAAAAAGTTTGCTTTAGAAATACAATTACCCGCCTCTAAAGAAGACTGTAAAGAACAGATATTTAGACAATTTGACTATGGCTATCAAGTAGTCCTTAATGCATTAAAAGTATGAAAAATATCTTTATCACAGGAGGTACATCTGGTATAGGATGGGCATTAGCACAGCGTTATTTAGATGAAGGATATCGCGTAGGTATTGGCAGTCGTACTCCTTATAAAGAAGGACATGACTTTTCTAAATTCCTTAACTTGTCCGTATTTACAGTAGATGCTACAGATTTTATTTCATTGTATGAAATAGTCTACCAATTTTCTAATGGACAACTAGATCTCTTCATCGCTGGTGCTGGTAACTATACAGATAGTGCCTTAGAAACCATTAGCTGGGATGATACAAATGCCATGATAGACAACAATATTAGAACAACACTTAACGCCTTAGAAGTATCGAGAAAGCTAATGAAAGACAGAGGAGGGAAGATTGTATGCATCGCTTCTATCTCTACATTTTTAGATTATAAAGAAGCGACTATATACACCAGATGTAAACAAGCTGTAGTATCTTTGACCAAGGCATATCAGCGCGCATATAGAGATAAGGGGATAGACGTGATAACAGTACATCCTGGCTATGTCGCTACTCCTCGCCTACTTGCACTGAACCATAATGATTTATCTAAAAAACAATATGTAATTACCCCTTTTGAAGCAGCTGATATCATTTATAATGACATTGCTAAAGGTAAACTACTTATTGTATTCCCAAAGAGAATGTACAGATTAATACGTTTCTTACAGCTCTTGCCTAAAGGACTATTACAACGCATCATGCACAAAAAAGCAAAATGGCAAAAAACGAAATAATCCCTACTTTTAAACAACGAACCAAGGCCATGCTTCTCTGTTATGCTGTCTTCATTATTTTATATATGGCAGCACAATATTACGCTGTGTATAGAGCATTGGATTGGTCTGTCACCTTAGCGATAGATCACTACATCCCTTTTTTAGAGTGGATGATTATTCCCTATAGCACTAGTGGACTGTTTTTCTTACTTGTTTTTTATTGGGTAGATTCCATTTACCAATTGAGATTACTGACCAAGCGTATGTTAGCAGTAACGATAATTGCTTTTATCGGATTTATCATATTCCCTATTCAATTTACAGTAGAGAGACCTTTGCATACAGTATCTTTGTTTAATCCTTTTTTTGATTTTATCACTACATGGGATACACATTATAATCAAGCTCCATCACTACATGTAGCTTATGCAGTCTTGTTTATGACTGTTGTAGAGCACACTAGAAGATTTAAGGCATTTACCAAAATCGCCTTACATATCTGGCTTGCCTTAGTAGCTATCTCTACACTATTTGTTTACCAACACCACACAGTTGATTTGATTACCGCTATTTTGGTTTGTTTAGGCGTTTTTATCTTTCTACCAAACAAGGAGAAAGCTTTATATCTAAATACTAAAAAAGGATTGATGTACTTTGTTTTAGCGGCTATGCTATTGAGTGCTGTTTGTTATTCACTTGAGCGTTATACTTCTATTTTATTACTTTGGATAGCGATTAACCTTATCTATATAGGTACAGCTTATATTCAAAACAATATCTATTTTATCAAAAATAAACAAGGACAGATTAGCTTGTGGAAATATCTTGTCCTATTACCCTATATCACAACTTATTATATCCTGAAAAAACTGAACAAAGTCTATTACCCAGTAGAAGTCAAAGAGATGATTCCTCAGTTCTATATCGGATCTTTACTTTCTTCTAAAGAAGCTTCAGTTCTTTTTGGTTCTAAAGAAGTGATGACGTATGACCTGTCTGCTGAGATGAAGGAGAACAGCTATTTATTACACCATTCTACCTATCACTTTTACCCACTTTTAGATATAGGACAGGCTAATCAAGAATATATTCAGCGTATTGTTACACATATTATTAACGCATATCAAAACAAAAAAAACACTACTGTAATCTATGTACACTGCGCTATGGGACTGTCTAGAAGTATGACTATAGCCGCCTTAGTTTACGCTTATTATACAGATTGTACACAAAAAGATGCACAGGCATACATACAATCTATTAATCAAAACGCTATCTTTAAAATATAAATTGCTATAAAAAACACTAATATATGATAGAAGGAACATTCACTAGCTTTGATAATGCAGCTATATTTTATCGAGCTTGGAATTATAAAGAAGGACAAAAAACAATGATTGTCCTCCATCGTGGACATGAGCATTCTGCTCGTTTAGCAGAGTTTGCGCAGAGTGCTCCATTTGCTAATTATAACGTATTTAGTTTTGACTTTAGAGGACATGGATATACAGAACAGGAAGTATCTCCTAACTTTATGGACTATGTGCGAGACTTAGATGCCTTCGCTCATTACCTAAACCAAACCTATCAGATACACTATCACGACACTTTCGTAGTAGCCAATAGTATCGCTGGGGTAATCGCTAGTGCATGGGTACATGACTATGCAGTGCCTATCGCTGGTATGGCTCTACTAGCTCCAGCATTCTCTATTAAGCTATACGTCCCTTTGGCTAAAGAAATGATAGCCCTTGGTACGAAGTTTAAACCAGATATGATTGTGACAAGTTATGTAAAGTCTAAGGTACTAACTCATGAAAAAGATCAACAGGTAGCTTACGATAGTGACCCATTAATCACCAAGTTTATCAATGGACGTATGCTTGTAGACTTATTGGATGCAGGAAAACGCATTGTAGATGATGCAGCCGCCATCACTGTACCTACTATTGTCTTCTCAGCTGGGAAAGACTATGTAGTAAAAAACAAATGGCAACAACGCTTCTTTCACAATCTAAGTAGTGACTTAAGAGAGTTTAAAACACTAAAAGAAAGCTTCCATGGTATCTTATTTGAAAAAGGAAGAGAACAAGTGTATAAAGATATTGCTAAGTTTATGGAGAAGAGCTTTGCTGCTCCTAAAGTCAAAATCAACCTAAAAGCAGATAAATTTACTACTGATGAGTACTATCAGATGTTATTTGGTCTATTGCCATCTGTCGAATTGCTATCTTATAAAATACAGAAGAAATTATTAGGTGTAATAGGTCCTCTATCAGAAGGAATGCGATTAGGATTATTGTATGGATTTGACTCTGGTATCTCTCTTGACTATGTGTATAAAAACACACCTCAAGGGAAACTTGGCTTTGGTAAAATAATGGATAAAAACTACCTTAACGCTATCGGATGGGCAGGTATCCGCCAACGAAAAATCCATCTATTACAACAAATAGACAAACAAATAGCCCTGTTACAAGAACAAGGACAACCTATCAAGATACTAGACGTAGCGGGAGGTACTGGTAATTACTTATTTGACATTAAGGCAAAATACCCTGAAGCAGAAATAGTAGTCAATGACTTTAAACGTTCTAATATTGAAGTTGGTGAAGCTTACATCAAACAACACAACCTAAGTGGTATTCGTTTTACGAACTATGATTGTTTTGATCTAAACACCTATCCACTATTCAACTTTGAACCGAATATTACAATTATCTCTGGTATATTTGAGTTATTTGATGATAATGATATGATCTGTAATACAATCAAAGGAATAAGTAGTATCGCGACTAATAACAGTGTGATTGTGTACACAGGACAGCCATGGCACCCACAGTTAAAAACAATTGCCTTTGTACTAAAGAGTCACAGAGATACAGACTGGGTGATGCGCAGACGCTCTCAGTATGAATTAGATAAACTATTCGCTTATAATAGCGTATTTAAACAGAATATGTTAATTGACAATTACGGTATATTTACAGTGTCTGTTGGTAAGATTGTAAAATCATAAATAACAAAAAGCCCTCGTCATCATTGAGGGCTTCTTTATTACCACTCAGATTACTCCGAGTAACCTAATTTTGTGAAGATGTGAAGATGTGAAGATGTGAAGATGTGAAGATGTGAAGATGTGAAGATGTGAAG
>NZ_JBBPHK010000059.1:0-1450 GCF_038039805.1 Myroides odoratimimus | reverse complement strand
AATTTCGAGTGCCTCAAAACATAACTTGCTGTTACTTTTGCAGTAACTTATTTAGATATAAATACATTTTATAAAAGAAAAGATCTCTTTTGATTTTCAATAGTTTTATGGAGCAAGTAAGAGGTGAACATAATAACTTGCTAGCCAACTTGGGTTTTACCAGCATTTGTCCTCTTAGTTTGCTTTTATGTTGCAAGGAACCTGTTAGGATGTTAGACTTCGGGTCTGTTAACAGCTTTAGTGGTAAGCAACTTTAATCAGTATTAATTTTTTAAATTTTCATTTGTTATGGTATTTAAAATTTATGTAGGTATTGATGTCTCTAAATTGACATTAGATGTGTTTATTCGAGAAAAACAAACTCATAGAAAGTTCAAAAATGATCTTAATGGATTTGAATCTTTACTTGAATGGTTAAGAAAACAGACTAAGACTGAGTTTGAGTCTCTAGTTATTTGTTTTGAGCATACGGGACTTTATTCGTTGCCATTAGCAATGTTTCTTGAGAAAAATAATATTAGTTATTCAATGTTATCAGCTTTGGCTATTAAACGTTCATTAGGTATCACAAGAGGAAAAAATGATTATATCGATTCAAAGAGAATTGCTGATTTTGGCTATCGTTTTCAAGATGTAATATCATTAACAAAGCTTCCTGCTAGTGATATTTTTAAGCTTCAATCTTTGCTTACTTTACGAGGAAGGTTATCAGTGATTTTAGGAAGGTTTGTTGTTTCTAAAACAGAAGCTATAAGGTTTATGGGAAAAGAGACTATTCCAGAGCTATTTTTGACTTATGATAATATGATCTTGATGACAAAACAACAAATAAAATCGTTAGAAAACAGTATTAAGGATATTATCTATAACAATCAGGATTTAAGGCGTTCATATGGGCTTATTACATCTGTAAAGGGTGTTGGATTAATTGTGGCTAGTTATTTAATTGTTTATACTCAGAATTTTACGCGATTCAGCAATTGGAGGAAGTTTGCATGTTATTCTGGAATAGCACCATTTGATTATCAATCTGGAACGAGTGTAAAAGGAAGAACCAAAGTTAGTTCTATTGCTAATAAACAAATAAAAAAACTACTTCATTTGTCAGCCATTTGTGCAATTCATACAGATACAGAAATGATAGAATACTATAATAGAAGACAAAGTGAAGGAAAGCATAAAATGACTATTATTAATATAGTACGGAATAAAATCATTTCTCGTGTGTTTGCAGTTATAAAACGAGGAACACCTTTCGTAGATATCAAGAAATATGCTAGTTAGAGTATAGGATTACTACGGTTTATTCTTTTTGTCCGACTAATAATTATTAGCCGATAGAGAGACTATGCTTATAAATGAGCAAAAAAAAATTTAAACTATATTTTATTTTTTTTCTACTTTTTATTTGGAAAAAACTTAGGATGCTGTGATCTTTCGATTACTAAAT
>NZ_JBBPHK010000058.1:0-1753 GCF_038039805.1 Myroides odoratimimus | reverse complement strand
AGAAGTTTGAGAATGTTGATAATTCAAAGTTCAGCACTATTGTTAAGGGGAATGAGACTATAACTTTATTAGTTCCAAATACCAATGGAACCTTTACTTATTATAACGAGAGTCAAATCGGTGCTGATGGTCAACCAAAATTAGGAGAGACAGGAGTAACAATTGATCCAAAAGAAGTATCTGTATCTTTAAATACAACTACAAATAAATATGAGTTTAAAAACTCACAAGGAGATGTCATAGGAGAGATTGATGCAAATGCAAATGCAATTGTTTATAATGATAATTCTACAAATCTTGGAGTAACAAATGTTCAAGAAGCTATAGAAAAATTATTAGATAAAATTACAGAAGTAGCTGGTACCACAGGAGATTTGGTAGTGTCTGGCGGCTTAGAATTTTTGGCTAAAACCACAGGGATTAAAGCATTATTAGCTGATGCTACTATTCAAGTAGCAGACGAAGGCATAACTAATGAAAAATTAGGTAATAAAGCAGTTACATCAGATAAATTAAATGCAGGTACGGGAGAAAATAATCGTGTAGGTGTAGCAGATGATCAAGGAAATGTTATTTATAAAACATTAGATGAAGTAGTAAAAGGTAATGAGACTGTAACTTTATTAGTTCCAAACACCAATGGAACTTTTACTTATTATAACGAGAGTCAAATCGGTGCTGATGGTCAACCAAAATTAGGAGAGACAGGAGTAACAATTGATCCAAAAGAAGTATCTGTATCTTTAAATACAACTACAAATAAATATGAGTTTAAAAACTCACAAGGAGATATCATAGGAGTGATTGATACCAACGCTAAGGCTATTGCTTTTGATGATAGTAAATCTAATTTAGGAGCAGATAATGTACAAGATGCAATTGATAATCTATTAAGTAAAGTAGGATCAGGTGCAGGAGTTACTCTGGTTGATAATAATGATGGAACTATTACCTTAAAATCAGAAGACAATACAGTATTAGGAACAGTTTCTAAAGGAAGCTTGACCAATAATAACGATGGTACTTATACTTATGACAATGGCGATGGCACACCAGTAACGTTTGATACCAATGCTAAGGCTATTGCCTTTGATAACAGTACTAATGGTTTTACATCAACAAATGTACAAGAGGCATTAGAAGAGTTAAAAACTAAGTTAGACGGGACAAGTGATACATTAATAAACAATAACGACGGAACATATACTCATACTACAGTAGCAGGAGATGTTGTTATCATTGATGCTAATACAACAAAAGTAGAAGTATTAGATGGAGTGTATATTTTTAAAAATGCTAAAGGAGATACAATCACAAGTATTGATACCAATGCAAAAGCTATTGCTTTTGATGATAGTAAATCTAATTTAGGAGCAGATAATGTACAAGATGCAATTGATAACCTATTAAGTAAAGTAGGATCAGGTGCAGGAGTTACTCTGGTTGATAATAATGATGGAACTATTACCTTAAAATCAGAAGACAATACAGTATTAGGAACAGTTTCTAAAGGAAGCTTGACCAATAATAACGATGGTACTTATACTTATGACAATGGCGATGGCACACCAGTAACGTTTGATACCAATGCTAAGGCTATTGCCTTTGATAACAGTACTAATGGTTTTACATCAACAAATGTACAAGAGGCATTAGAAGAGTTAAAAACTAAGTTAGACGGGACAAGTGATACATTAGTAAACAATAACGACGGAACATATACTCATACTACAGTAGCAGGAGATGTTGTTAT
>NZ_JBBPHK010000057.1:0-2063 GCF_038039805.1 Myroides odoratimimus | reverse complement strand
TAGTCTCTGTCCCATCCTCTGACTTATAGGTATACGTACCATCAGCACCAGCCACAAGCGTAGTTACTGTCTCATTGGCCTTAACTATTGTTGAAAAAAATAATTCCTTTCTTGCTCCTGAACGATCTAAGTATTCAAATTTATTTCCATCATAAAAAACATTTCCTCCTGCTGTCTTTAAAATATTTTGAACAGTCTCATTCTTAACAATTTCTTCAAAGTTATTTATCACAATATCCTTTACATCTTCACCAACTGTTAATTTTAACCATTTTGTTTTATTCCAATAATAAAATCCAGGTTCTATGTCCCCTTGTTTTTTATTAGCATAAACTAATAAACTTTCGACATTCCCATTTGAAATAGTCGAAGTGTCATTAGTATTTTTTAAAGGAATACTTGGTATTAATAATCCCTTATCATTTGAAGTTATTGTAAGTTCTGCTGACTTATTTGGAACTTTGGTTCCAATACCAACTTGAGCCTTTAAAGACAACATAAATAAAAATGCTGCCACACATAGTAATTGCTTTTTCATAATTCACTAAATTTTATCAAACAAAACTCAATAAAACATTAAAAAACAAAGTTCTATTTTGTTATCAAACAGGAATTATTAACAAAAAAAAACAAAAAACCTAACATAAAAACATCAGCACATTAATTATAACCCAATTAATTAAGAGACAATACACCACAAAATCACATTATTTACCTATAACGAGAAATAATTTAATAATTTTACAAAAACACACCTAACAAAAAAAGAAACTAAATAAAGTGGATTTAACAAACTAAAAAAAACAAGTATAACACTAACCAATATTTTTTAACAAAGATTATTATATTTAGAACAATTTATCAATGTAGAAAAAGTATAAAAACACCATTTTCTCAGACTTAAAAACCATACTAATTTACCTTTTAGCTTGCATTGATATAAGTTTGATTTATAAAAAATAATTAATTAGGTCGTCTTGACTTTTGTAAAATAAAGAAAGGGTATAGAAATTTGGGGGCATTAAATAAACAAAACCTCCCCCCGTATACCAAGTACTTCAAAAAGATAGTATAGAATTAGATATAATCTCACGCTTAAAATAAACAAAGGCTAAAACTAATATTTTAACTAAGATATTCGCTTACATCAATCAAAAAAACAAGTGAGTATTTAATTTTTTTTTATTTTAACCTACTTTAATAAAGTAACGTATTGGGGTAAATTGATTTTTTACAAACAATACAATTGATTGATTTTAAAGAAGTTTAAAAGAGGATAATTCAAATCCTACCACACCAAATTAAAGATAATAAAATATAAAATCATTTTAATGCCATAGCAATATTCGTTATGATTAACATTTATCAAAAAGTATGAGATGATTTCAAAATTAAAAATTTTCGAAATGAATAATTTAAGGGTAAAAGAGAACTTATAACACAATTCTGATTGCTACCAATTATTCAACAAAATAATCCTTTCACTTTAATCTGTTAAAATTACTCAGTTTTTTTCTTTTGAATTACTTTAAAATAGGGTTACCCCTTTATAAATGCTAGAATCTTATTTATTGATACAATAAATAAGATTATTAAATATAAAACTTGTAGGGAGTCATATTAATTCCCTACAAGTTATCAAAAATTAAAACACTTACCTTCCCTATGGATAAATCTTATTTCTATTTGTTTTCTTGTAATCCTTTATAGCCTTATTTTAAATATTCAGAAGTATTATGCAATCCATATTGTGATTGATTACCAACCAATTATATCTTATCTGATACATTTTTACTTATTTTTTGAACAGCATCTTTTGTATCACTTATTTTATCTGATACCTTAGTATCTTTATCTTTAGTATTATGAGAGAACTCTTTAATTTCCTCTACAACATCTTCTACTACCCCTTTTGCTTTATCCCACATATTACCGAAAAAATCACCAGTTTTCTCCTTAGTTTCTTGAGCAGTATCTTTAATAGAGTCTACTACTCCTTCTACTTTACTCTGAGCCTGATCATGAACCTTGCTAGCAGTATCCTTAATAG
Source organism: Myroides odoratimimus (assembly GCF_038039805.1). Taxonomy (GTDB): domain Bacteria; phylum Bacteroidota; class Bacteroidia; order Flavobacteriales; family Flavobacteriaceae; genus Flavobacterium; species Flavobacterium odoratimimum_B. The sequence goes on along the minus strand of NZ_JBBPHK010000057.1, from coordinate 13 downwards.
AGTCTACTGCTCC
>NZ_JBBPHK010000056.1:0-2074 GCF_038039805.1 Myroides odoratimimus | reverse complement strand
TTTTAGGTGGTCACTTTCCACCGGAATGACATGGTCACTTTCTCAGGAATCTACAATAGTTGATTGCTTGTTTTAATTTAAATGTAATATGGCTATTATCTTGTTTTAGCTCTTGGATATATTTTTCAAAAGCAAATTGGATAAAATTTGAGTCTCTTTGTTCGACAAACAATTCGTCAACATTATTAAGAAAATCACGTACTGAATTAAAAAGCGTGTAATTAGAAGAAACTCCTATGTCAAAGAGATTAATAAATAAATTATAATATGGTCTCAAAGCTGGTTCAATTATGTCTTCAAAAGAATCTAAAATAAAAGACTTAAAAAGGTCTATAACTTCTTTTCCATATGAATCATAAAATAACTCATTACCACTACTTAATAAAGTAAGTTTATCAAGGTAAAGAGTTATTAATTTTTTATGCGATCCAATTTGGTTCGTTTCTCCTTTCTCTAAAAAAACTAAGAACTGAGATATTACCTCTTCTCTAGCCTTTAAAAACACTTCTTTTGTCTTGTCTGATCTTAGTTCATTCTGATAGATAGATGTTGAAAATGTAACAATACTCTTCCATTCTGGATTATTAAAGATGAATCTATACTTAGAATATGGCTTATAAACTTGAGTTATTTTTCTAAGTTTTTTAAAGATATAAAGAAAACAAAGGTGATTTAATAAAGAAATATTTGCTTCTTCGTTATTTATATCAAATGAATTATTATCTATAAACTGATCTTTATATTTTTCAAATATCTCACCCAATTTATTAATAAATATTGCATTATCTTGCTTTATATCTCCTTGAGTGATTGACAATATACTTCTTACTAAATACTCAAAATGCTGATTTGATTTATTTTTATCTAATTGATTTAGAAATACTTTAATTCTTTCTGTTGTTAAGTTTTCTTTTACCTGCTTATCTTTTTCAACATATTGGTATTTGAAAAAGTCTAATTTCACATTAAACTCATGTAAATAAATATTGTCAAGAAAGACATTTTGCTTTAAGAGATATACATACAGTATTATTCTAGCCTGCGCTAATAGATACTCTTTATTAATATCTATATTCCCCATATCTCTAAAGGGGTTAATTGTGATGGGAGTTTGATAGGCGTCATTTTTCCAAAATAAATCCTCAACCCAAGGCATTACATTAGAGTTTAATCCATAAAGAGAATAGTTTAAAACATTATTAAAAATCATTAAGTCTACTTCATCGCTTTCTTTTTGAAATTCTACACTTTTATCAGATTTATTTGGAATAATTGCCTTTCTAGAAACTACTACATGAGCTTTATCTTTAACATTTGAAGACTTAATTCTAATCTGTTTTATAATTCTTTGATTAACACCTTTATTTTTTTCAATAACTTCAATATATAATTCACATTGTAAAAATGAATTAATATGTTCTTTATCTAATTCAATTATTTCATTTTTATTACTCAGTATTAATATAGCAAAGTAATACAATTCTAATAAGCTACTTTTTCCACTTCCATTTTTACCAACAATAGCGCTAATTGTAATATCATTGGGATAAAAATCTGTAGGTACTTCTTCTTTATAATGAACTCTACAAATAATTTGATTAGCTTTTTCTTCTTTTTCTTTATAAGCTTCACTTAGAGGTAGATTTATTCCTATATTTTGATCTTGATTAACATCTTTATCTTGATCGTTTCGAAATGAATATTCACTATAGAATTTATATACATGATTAATCTTTAATCCCTTTAATAAATCTGGTGAAGTTTCTTCTAATGGTCGTATCGCTAGTATTTTAAAACTCATAATTATATTATATATAAGAGCTAAAATATAACATACTTTCTTTTAAAATTTAATAAATTAAGGGAAGCTAGTTGTTTTATGAGTATACTAGGTATTAGTAGAGTAGTATCTCCTTTTTTAATTGAAAATAACTTTTTTTAATCTGTTGTTAGTGTAGTACCTTTTAGCTAAACTAACAGTATGACATCAAGAAATGTTTTAAATAGCATCAAAGTGATTCTTGTGTAGATTCCTGAGAAAGTGACCATGTCATTCCGGTGGAAAGTGACCACC
>NZ_JBBPHK010000055.1:0-2218 GCF_038039805.1 Myroides odoratimimus | reverse complement strand
TCAGAATTGGAAGCCTGACTAGGGAGCGAGTCATCAAATAACAGATTTTGATAACAGTGCAATATTACTACTTTTCCAGTAAATACAAGCAATTGAACGCATTTTTTTTCAAAAAAAACATCACTTATATAAAACACTTATAACGAATGTTTTAAAAACAAAAAAGAGCTTTAACCCATAGGCTAAAGCTCTTTTTTATGTGACAAGATTCCCTTTTCACTATTTATTTAGGCTTAAAACATCAAATACATGCTTATTATGATGTAAATCCTAACTGTATTAAACTATCTTGTTGAACTAATTCTCCACTACTCTTATACACACTAGTAGTATCTGTAGCCTTGTCTAATACTTCGTAGAAGTCAAGTTTACCTTCTTTGTAAAAATAAAAGTATTCATCCTCTTCTCCGATACAAGTCTTATCTGTCAATACACCGTCTTGATAAGTTAAAGAACATCTATACCCTTTCTCTATAAAGAACTCTTCTGTTAACACCCCTTTATTATTAAAAAACTGTGTACGCTCATTTAAGATGTCTTTTATCTTCTGTATATTTCCATTTCGATAGTAAACTTTATGAGATTGATTAATATTGTCCTCTATACTCTCTAAAGATTCATCATCATAATAACTATAAAAAACAGTGTTATAATCTAATTCTAAATCAAAATAGATGACTTGTTTACTCACTAATTTACCTAACTCAAATCCTTCTACAGTAAAGATTCTATCTTCTAAAGAAAATCTAGAGGTAACTACATCTTCTTCTTTTACAGAACCTTCGACAGCTACACCTTTTACAAAAGTTAAATCGAAAACACTTCCATTTGCCTTACTTTTAAGTTCACATTCTCCATCTAGCAAACCAAATTCTCCTACACAGAACTCTCCATGAAAAAAACTATTATCAATAATATATCCTCCTTTATCTAAAACTATTTGTTCTGTTTGGATTGCTTTTTCGTAATAGTCACAAAGTTCCTGTTGAGTATAGTTTTTACACTCTTCTGAATGAAGTCTTTGGTAGAGATCATAGTTAATTAAACGTTGAACTATAATTTCTGCCCCACAGTACACTTCATCTATATCGAAGAAGTATGACTGATCTAAAGTTATATATTTTTGTAAATTTTTATTCATATTGATAATAAAACAATAAAATTAACAAATTGTTTTATGTCGTCTTTTTTTGATTTACTCACCTTCTTTTCTATACTCCTTATCAATTCATAGGCAAAAAAGCAGAACAAAGACGAATAATATATTAACAAAACTAAAACATTTTATTCAATAAATAATATTTAAACATGATAATTATCAAAAAATACGATTATTTTTTTTACCTACTCTTCTTATTTTAATTCTACTCGAATATTTATTCCTATCTTTTAACAGAGTATATCCTATTTTTTATAGATTATATCCCCTTTATTTAACCTAGTTTCACTAGTTCTTTTTACCTCCATTCACCTTCTTATCTAGTCTATTCCACATAGCAAAAAGAAGAACTACTAAAATAGCATAACTCGTTAACCAAGAAAGAACAGGAGACTGAAGAAAGAAATAAAACAATACTGCGATTAAAAATACTAAAGGATATAACATCACCAATACACAGAATGTTTTAGAAACAATACTATTCCAATAATACATCCCTTTTAGTTCTTTTGGCCTTGGCAAAGCCAAAGACATCAGAGAAGGAACGAACATCACTAAACTCCCTAAAAACACAAGACTAACTATAACCCACAATACAATTTCCATACAAACAGTCCTTTTATGACACAAACTTACAAGAACAAGATGGATGATACCAATTCTCTAAGGTAAATTATTTAGTTATTTCTATTACAAGGGGATTCTACTAAAATAAAAAAGCTCCCTTTACAGGGAGCTTTTAGGCTAATACTGTTGTTTTAGATCCAACAGTGGGGATCGGTCGAAAAAAAAATGTTTTGTTGTTGAACATTATTAATAATAGTTATCATAGACAAGAGCTTACTTAAAGCTCAATAACGATAAACTCGCTACGTCTGTTTAATTGATGTTCCTCTACCCTGCATGGTACTCCATTGCTACATTTATTCTGTAACTGAGTTTCTCCATATCCTTCTCCTGTAATTCTACTTCTCTCAATGCCTTGATTCACCATCCACTCTACTGTAGACTTCGCTCTGCGATCTGATAACTTAAGATTGTAGTCATCATTTCCTCTAC
>NZ_JBBPHK010000054.1:0-2328 GCF_038039805.1 Myroides odoratimimus | reverse complement strand
CTCCATCTAGTCCTACCCATTGTGTTCTGTACATCCCAAACACATTAAGTGTTCCTCTACTACCTGCATAAGCTGGGTTGATCATATTAGCATTATACATATACTGGGTATACTGCGGATCTTGCTGAGCATAAATCTGTGTTATACTAAACAAACTTAAACCTCCAAGAACGATTGTTATAATTTTATCTTTTAATCTCATATCTTTTAAGTTTAATTGGTTTCTAAATGTAGATTAGATGCTTTCTTTATCATACGACTCCCATTACTGTCTTTATATTCATATGTCAAGACATAAAAGTATGTACCACTAGGTAATTTTTTATTTTTTTCGACAGTAGTTCTACCCTCTGAATACCCAGTAAACACATTGATACTTCCATCACCATTCGAATCGTAATTAATAGTTTCATATACCTTAACTCCCCAACGGTTATAGATTTCCACTTTATTATTAGGATACTTATTGATATTTTCAATAACAAAGTAATCGTTTTTACCATCTCCATTTGGAGTAACCAAATTATAGATCACAATATCTCCATCTAACATCCAATCCTTTTTCACAGTTGCTAAAGTAAAATAGCCGTATCCTTTTACTGTAGTAGGGGTAGTTACCATTTTAGTTGACATATCGACTACTCCTCCTTCATCCACCCATAACTTTTTTTCGTCATCCCAGCGAACAATATGCAGCTCTTTTTCTGGATCATTTATAACTTCTTTAAGTGTTGTACGTTCATCCCAAGTTAAACTCAGTAAAAAAGAATTTGAAAGCTTACTTTCATCCTTAACATACCAATATTCATTTGTGTTAATCTTAGAAATTACACCTTCTGCCTCTTGATGCTCATCAAAAAAACTTTGATCTTTTAAAACATATTCTGCAGATACAGTTTCTTTAATTGTTTTTGTTCCATTAATAAAAGCTGGTCTAAAAAATCCTTCATCTCCAATAGGATATCTAAAGCGAGTATTTCCAAACTTAATTACTCTTCCTTCAACATGACTAAAATCACTCTCATCAGTGCTACTTGCAGTATAATCAAAAACAAATTGAGTATTCTTATCTTTTATTTTAACTATCCCTTCTTTAAAAGATGCATTTCCTAAAATAAAAAGATCTCCTGAGGCTAAAAAAGCCGTCTCTTTTTTTGTATTATTAAATACAACATGGTTGAAAAACAGAGGGCTAATTCCTTCTATGTTTTGAATCTGATCATCTATATCTGTTCGATCAAAAAAAGCATATGACGTCTTCAAATTAGCACTAAAATCATAGATTCCTTTATTAGATAGGTTACCATAATAATACACCAAACCATCATTATATATTTCACCCTTTTCTAAATTTGAAAAGCTAGAAACACAGGATACAATTGTATTAGGTTCTACATAAAACCCTCCTTCATTTACAATTTGAGCACTTGAAAGCCAAGGAACTAGAGTCGATATTACTATATATAAATTTTTTCTCATAACGTTCTTTTTTAATTAATATCTCATACACAAATACCTTTTTCAAAAATCTACTTTAGTAAAAGATATAAAGTGTAATTACTTAATAATATTATCTATTATTAAGCTTATTCTCTAATTGTTCCAAACGGCTTTCAAACTCAATATTCTTTTCTATTAATTTTCTATTACTATCTATTAAGTTATTTATTTTTTCATCTTTTTTATTTAGCCTCTCATCAAACTCTATAGCATGTAAAAATAATTCCTCTATTTTTTCTAGTTGTTGAATTGTTAATTCTGATAAATCAAACTGATAACCATATGAATCTTTTTCTAATTCACCAATTGGAGTTACTCCAGGTAAATGGTAATGCTTAGAAACAAATGCTTTTACATAATCAAGACTATTAAACTCATATGTTGTTTTAATTGAAGAGTCTCCTAAAAAGTACTTTTCAAAAACATAATCTGCATACACTGAATTTGTTGTAAAAAACTTACCTTTAGTTTGAATACTACCTTCTACAAAAAGATCCACATTTTCCTTTAAATTTTCTGGTAAAGATGTAGATGCATCTACACCTACAAGTACTTTACCTGTACGATAAACGTCTTCTGCTGGATCAAAAGAAGAATTAATTGTACTTACTTTATTCCAAGTACTTCCACCTCCTGAAGAAGAATTAGTTGAGAAACTAACACCAACAGCGTCTTGTTTTAGAACACCATCTTTATCAAATGAACTCTCATTAAAATAAGTATAGGTACCATCGTTGTTGTTAACTAAACTCGTTACAGTTTCATGAGCTTTAACAACTGATGATATATCTATAACCTTAGTAGATCCATCACTAGCGATATAACTAA
>NZ_JBBPHK010000053.1:0-2583 GCF_038039805.1 Myroides odoratimimus | reverse complement strand
TGTAGATTCCTGAGAAAGTGACCATGTCATTCCGGTGGAAAGTGACCACCTAAAATCAAGTCCAAAACATGTTTTATATTTCAGCTAAAAATACAAAAAATAAGTATAGTTATTTAATAGAGTTTTGTTGAATTTTTAATAATGTATTTTTACTTCTTAGAGACTCTCCATGAAGTTCAATTCTAATAGAATTATGTACCATTCTATCTAAAATAGCGTCAGCTATAGTTTGTTCTCCAATTATATCATGCCATGTTTCAATAGGGAGTTGTGAAGCTATAATTGTCGATCTCTTACCATGGCGATCTTCAATAATTTCCATAAAATCTTGTCTTTTAAGATTGTCTAATGGTTGTAATCCAAAATCATCTAATATAATTAGGTCTTGTTTTTCAATTCGATCTATTTCCTTGGAAAAAGAGCCATCTCCTTTAGCCATCTTTAATTTAGAAAATAGTTTATTGATACTAAAGTACATAACTTTATATCCTAACATACAAGCCTGATAACCAATTGCAGAAGCAATATAACTTTTCCCTACCCCTGTACTACCAGTAATTAATATATTTTGTTGCTGTTTTATAAATTCACAAGCAGCTAATCGATCAATCATATTCCTATCAATATTTCTGGATGAATCTATATTAATATCTTGTATATAAGCTTTGTATCTGAATTTAGCGGTATTTATTAGCCTTTCTATTCTTCTGTTCTCCCTATCATCATATTCACTATCAGTTAAATAAGCAATAAGTTGATCATTTGTATAATCCGAAGTAGGAAGTTGTAGCGTTGACGCGAATGCTCTATGCATTCCATAAAGTTTTAAATACTTTAATTTTTCTAAAGTTGTTTGATTCATGTTTCTAAAATTTAATATTATTGTTCTATTGATAATAAGCTGCTCCTCTGATATTCTGATGAGTAGGAACTTCTCTTTCTTTGTTTAATGGTTGTTCTTCAATAGCATCTAATCCCTTTTCTAAAATGCTTTTGATCATTTTATAACTATATCTTTCGTATTCTAAACCACGTGTGCAGGCCTTTTCTAACCGAATATTAGTAAAGCGTTTACCTAAGCTTAAAATTCCTGCACATGACTTATATGATTGTTCAGGGTGTTGTCGCTTATCTAATATCATTGCTAAATATTTTTGTGTAGATTCTCCTATTTCTTGTCCCCATTTCAAAAACTGTGTAGGATTCCAATCTGTGATATATTGGTGAGATGAAGGCATATGTTCCTTTACAGTAGTATACCTATACTTTCCTAATTCTCTATTGTGTGAAGCAATAAGTCTTTGATTGTGATATATATCAACAATATCCTTGCTATAAAGAATATTTACTTTTTTACCAATGTAATGGAAAGGAACACTATAGTAGTGTTTGTCTTTATTTAGGTAGATGTGACTGATTTTTTGAACAGTTGCTTTTATCGCATATTTCAATTCATACCTGTGTCTCGGTAGTGATTGTAAAACAGGTTGTTCTATTTCTTCAAACAACGTTTTCCTTGAAACTCTTTCTCTTGAAAGTAGCTTCTCATTATGTTGTTCTAACAATTCTGCTATTGCCTGATTTAGTTCTTGTAAACTAAAAAACTCCCTATTTCTAAGTGGAGCAAATACACGAGTATAAATTGTTTTTACTGCATTCTCTACTAAGGCCTTATCTTTTGGTTTGTAGCTTCTTGCAGGTAAAATAGTTGTGTTGTAATGCAGAGCAAAGTCTTGGAGGTTATGAGCTATTTTAGGCTCGTATTTATCACTTTTAGTTACAGCTGCTTTTAAATTATCAGGCACAATAGCAAGTGGAACTCCTTGATAGAAATGTAAGGAATTGGTCAGGCTTGATATAAAATCTTCTGTATTTTGAGTTAGACTGGCTTCTACATAAGTCATTCTACTTGAACCAAGAATGGCAATAAATACTTCTACAGAAGTTATTTCCCCCGTAGATTTATCAATAATAGACAACTTTTTTCCTGTATAATCAACAAACATCTTATCTCCAGCCTTATGCTGCATATGTAAAGAAGGAGATGTTTTTTTCTGCCAGGTTCGCAAATGATAGCAAAATTGAGAATAACGATAACCCTCAGGGTGTTTTAAAAGATACTCTTCCCACAAGATATGTCTTGTTACTCCTGTTTTAAGCAGTTCTTTAGTAAAGTAAGGGAAATATTTATACAAGATTGCTTCTTTTTCATCAGAATCCAATTCTTTAGTGTCAAATAAATCTTCTATATCTGCATCATTTAATTCTTTTATCTCTTCATAAGTGAATTTTGAAGTAGTAAATAGAGTAATATATTTCTTAACAGTATTACGTGAAAGACCTAATTGTGAACTTATTTGAAGTTTACTTACTCCTTGAGTATACAGACGTAGTAATTGTTTTAATTGTAACATGTCGATCTTTTTATTAGCCATATCTCTTGCATTTTAGCTAAGATATTTAGACATGTTTTAACTTGTTTTTTTAGATGGTCAATTTCACCGGAATATGGTGGTCACTTTCCACCGGAATGACATGGTCACTTTTAACGGAATTAGGTGGTCAATTTCACTGGATTCTCCA
>NZ_JBBPHK010000052.1:0-2616 GCF_038039805.1 Myroides odoratimimus | reverse complement strand
CTGAATATTCCACTGAAAGTGAACAGCCTATTCCGGTGTGAAAGTGAACAGTCTATTCCAGTGTGAAAGTGGACAGTTCTTCGCCTTGTTTTTTAGTAGTATAAATATAGCTAAAAAGAGTTATTATTTTTTGATTATTTTTCTGAGAGATTCTCCTTCTAATTCAAAGCGAATAGCAGAGTGAATTATTCTATCTAAAAACGCATCTGCAATTGTTTTTTCTGAAAATAAATCATGCCATGCTTTTACAGGTATTTGTGAGCAAAAGATAGTTGTTTTATGATGATTACGATCTTCAATAATATCCATTAGTATAAGTTGCTTATCACCAGTAATGGGTTGTAATCCAAAATCATCTAAAATAAGTACATCAGTGGCGCTTAATTTTAGCAATTCTTTTAAATAACTGCCATCAGCTTTAGTCATAGCCAAACGATGTAATAATTTACCTAAATTGTAGTATTTTACTTTATAACCAGCTACACAGCTTTGGAAGCCTAGTGCAGTAGCTAAGTAGCTTTTCCCTGTTCCAGTACAACCAGTAATAATGATATTTTGATTTCGATCAATAAAACTACAATCAGATAATCTTATAAAAGTGTTTTTATCTAAGTTTCTCTCAGCAGTAAACTTTACCTCTTGTAAACTAGCTTGATAGTGGAATCTAGCATTTTTTATAAGCCGCTGAGTCTTATCATTATTTCTTTGATTATCTTCTGCCTCAACTAACCAGGCTATAAACTCGTCATTGGTAAAAGAGTCTATAGCTTTAGTTTCTAAGGATGATTCATAGGCTCTTTTCATACCATTAAGCCTAAGTTTTTGCATTTTTTCAATTGTTGCATTAACATTCATAAACATAAAGATTTAGTTAAAATAATTATTCCCTCTGATATTTTCATGTTGGGGTATAGCTTGTAAGTTTTGTTCTAATTCTTGTTGATCTAATCCGTTTTTTAAAATATTTTCAATAGCCTTATAGCTTATATGTTCATAAGCTAACGCTCGTTTACAAGCTAAGTTTAGTCTAGAATTCCCTACTTTACTAGCAAAGGACAAAACAGCTATACATGATTTAAAGCTCTGTTCTACAAAGGTTTGTTTGTGCAGTATTTTCCCAATAAAAGCTTTTGTTTCAGGGCCTATTTTATTGGCCCAACTAATAAAATACTCTTCACTCCAACCTGCATTATATTGACTTTTTGGCGGTAAATGCTCCTTTAAGGTTGAGTATCCACTAGTTCTCCTATTACGAGGATGAACAGCAATGCGTTGATAGTTATGATAGATTTCAACAATATTTTGATCTACAATAAGAGTTACTTTCTTTCCTAAATACTGATATGGAACACTGTAGTGGTGTTTGTCCTCTCTAAAATCAACGTGATAGTTTTTTAATACAGTAGCTGTTTTATAAGTTTTAATTGGATATAAATCGATTGGTAAAGCTTTAAGAGCTTGTTTTTCAAAATCCAAGAACATCTCTGTTCGGCTGCTTTGTTTCTTCTGAAAAGGATAGTCATTGTAAGGCTTTAAAAGTTTTTTAATAGCTGTGTTTAGCTGATTTATACTGAAAAATATCTGACCATGTAGTTTGGTGTAGATTCGGCTATAGGTAATATTAACTGCCATTTCCACTGGAGATTTATCCTTAGGTTTTCTAACCCTAGCAGGCATTATAGTGGTATCATAATGCATGGCAAATTTTAACAGTTGCTGATTTAATTCCGGTTCAATACGGTGTGGTTTAATTACTGCTGACTTTAGGTTATCTGGTACAATACAATTAGGTACACCACCAAAATAGTGTAATGCATTTTCAATACTTTTTATAAAATCAGGGGCTTTTTGACTTGCACAAGCCTCTACATAAGTATATTGACTAGCACCTAGAGTGGCTACAAAAACTTCTACTTTACTAATATTTCCTGTTTGTGGGCATACAATTTCTAATCTCTTCCCTGCATAGTCAATGAATAGCTTTTCACCTGCTTTATGCTCAATAGGTACATAACCTTTTCCTTGAGCACACCAATTACTATAAGCCTCACAAAACCTACTATATTGGACCCCTTCAGGGTATTTCTCTTTGTATTGCTCCCATAGTATTAATCTTGTAAAACCTACTTGTGGTAACATTCTATCTACATAGGGAAAATACTCTAGTAGATCTGTAGTAACCTTATCGTTTTTGATTTCTGTCAGCAGATTAGGAGTATGGAATAAATCTGCTAAATCTTTTTCACTTAATTTGTCTAATTCACCAAAACTAAGCCCTGATTTACAAATATTATCTACATATTTAATCAATGTAGTTCTTGAAATTCCTAAACTAGATGCGATTCTAGAATTAGAAATTTCTTTGATTTTCATCTTAATGATACTTTTTATCATGGTCGTTGAGATAGGTTTGTTAGCCATAACTTTGTGATTTTTAATCACAATTTACACTAAAAAACTAAGCTCAGAACTGTTCAGTTTGCACTGGAATCACCTGTTCAGTTTAGACCGGAATCACCTGTTCAGTTTGCACCGGAATCACCTGTTCAGTTTGCACCGGAATCACCTGTTCAGTTTAGACCGGAATTACCCGTTCAGTTTAGACCGGAATATCCA
>NZ_JBBPHK010000051.1:0-3029 GCF_038039805.1 Myroides odoratimimus | reverse complement strand
GACGCATTTTACTATCAAACCTATAGGTACGTGCTTCAACGAACTATTCCGTCAGTTCGCGGTGCTTTCATCACTGTGTCACTCCATCACAATTATTAGTAGTACGGGAATATTAACCCGTTGGCCATCGACGTCCCCCTTCGGGTGTGCCTTAGGTCCCGACTAACCCTAAGCTGATTAGCATAGCTCAGGAAACCTTAGTCTTACGGCGGGGGTGTTTCTCGCACCCCTTATCGTTACTTATGCCTACATTTTCTTTTCTAAAAGCTCCAGCAATTCTCACAAATCACCTTCTGCGCCGTTAGAATGCTCCCCTACCACTCACGCATATAATGCGCAAATCCATAGCTTCGGTAGTATACTTATGCCCGATTATTATCCATGCTCGATCGCTCGACTAGTGAGCTGTTACGCACTCTTTAAATGAATGGCTGCTTCCAAGCCAACATCCTAGCTGTCTGGGCAATCAAACCGCGTTTTTTCAACTTAGCATACATTTGGGGACCTTAGCTGATGGTCTGGGTTCTTTCCCTCTCGGACATGGACCTTAGCACCCATGCCCTCACTGATAATTATCATTACTTAGCATTCGGAGTTTGTCAGGAATTGGTAGGCGGTGAAGCCCCCGCATCCAATCAGTAGCTCTACCTCTAAGTAACTATCGATTATCGCTGCACCTAAATGCATTTCGGGGAGTACGAGCTATTTCCGAGTTTGATTGGCCTTTCACCCCTACCCACAGGTCATCCGAAAACTTTTCAGCGTTAAACGGTTCGGTCCTCCATTTAGTGTTACCTAAACTTCAACCTGCCCATGGGTAGATCACACGGTTTCGCGTCTACCACTACTGACTAAAGCGCCCTATTAAGACTCGCTTTCGCTACGGATCCATGACTTAATCACTTATCCTTGCCAGCAACGGTAACTCGTAGGCTCATTATGCAAAAGGCACGCCGTCACCCAACTAATGGGCTCCGACCGCTTGTAGGCGTATGGTTTCAGGATCTGTTTCACTCCGTTATTCACGGTTCTTTTCACCTTTCCCTCACGGTACTGGTTCACTATCGGTCTCTCAGGAGTATTTAGCCTTAGCGGATGGTCCCGCCAGTTTCAATCAAGGTTTCACGTGCCCCGACCTACTCAGGATACCACTATTCTTATCTTCTCTTACCTATACGGGACTATCACCCTCTGTGGTTTACCTTTCCAGGTAATTCTAATTCAATCCGCAAGAAATATCGTGGTCCTACAACCCCAAAATTGCCGTAACAACTTTGGTTTGGGCTTTTCCGCGTTCGCTCGCCACTACTTACGGAATCACTTTTGTTTTCTTCTCCTCCGCCTACTTAGATGTTTCAGTTCAGCGGGTTCGCCTCCTATACAGGATACTATATCTTCAATATAGTGGGTTGCCCCATTCGGATATCTACGGATCAATTCGTGTGTGCCAATCCCCGTAGCTTTTCGCAGCTTATCACGTCCTTCTTCGCCTCTGAGAGCCTAGGCATTCCCCATACGCCCTTATTTTGCTTATGTGCTTACAATTCTTATCGAATCGTACTTTCTATATATTTCTATATTATTTTTATTCTTTCTAACTGTTTTGTTAGTTAAGTTTTATCAATATGTCAATGAACGGTTGGACAATCAGTCCTTGTGGAGAATATCGGAGTCGAACCGATGACCTCCTGCGTGCAAGGCAGGCGCTCTAGCCAGCTGAGCTAATCCCCCATTTCTAGTGTTTGGTTAACAGCTTACAGTTAACAGTAACTTTTGGGCGGTTAGTTTAACCTCTAGTATTTCCTTTAAATTAGTAAACTAGTAGTCCCGGGCAGACTCGAACTGCCGACCCCTACATTATCAGTGTAGTACTCTAACCAGCTGAGCTACGAGACTCTGTATTACTTAATTCTTTTATTCTTTTTTTTGGTATTAACAGCGAGAGTAAAGTATCATACTTTATAATTATTCTCTAGAAAGGAGGTGTTCCAGCCGCACCTTCCGGTACGGCTACCTTGTTACGACTTAGCCCTAGTTACTAGTTTTACCCTAGGCAGCTCCTTGCGGTCACCGACTTCAGGTACCCCCAGCTTCCATGGCTTGACGGGCGGTGTGTACAAGGCCCGGGAACGTATTCACCGGATCATGGCTGATATCCGATTACTAGCGATTCCAGCTTCATAGAGTCGAGTTGCAGACTCCAATCCGAACTGAGACAAGCTTTGGAGATTCGCATCCTGTTGCCAGGTAGCTGCTTTCTGTACTTGCCATTGTAGCACGTGTGTAGCCCAGGACGTAAGGGCCGTGATGATTTGACGTCATCCCCACCTTCCTCACGGTTTGCACCGGCAGTCTTGCTAGAGTCCCCGCCACTACGCGCTGGTAACTAACAATAGGGGTTGCGCTCGTTATAGGACTTAACCTGACACCTCACGGCACGAGCTGACGACAACCATGCAGCACCTTGTAAATTGTCCGAAGAAAAATCTGTTTCCAAATCTGTCAATCTACATTTAAGCCCTGGTAAGGTTCCTCGCGTATCATCGAATTAAACCACATGCTCCACCGCTTGTGCGGGCCCCCGTCAATTCCTTTGAGTTTCATTCTTGCGAACGTACTCCCCAGGTGGGATACTTATCACTTTCGCTTAGCCACTCAGTCCGAAAACCGAACAGCTAGTATCCATCGTTTACGGCGTGGACTACCAGGGTATCTAATCCTGTTCGCTCCCCACGCTTTCGTTCATCAGCGTCAATAAATACGTAGTAACCTGCCTTCGCAATTGGTATTCCATGTAATATCTAAGCATTTCACCGCTACACTACATATTCTAGTTACTTCCATATTATTCAAGCTCTGCAGTATCAATGGCAGTGTCCTAGTTAAGCTAGGAAATTTCACCACTGACTTACAAAGCCGCCTACGAACCCTTTAAACCCAATAATTCCGGATAACGCTCGGATCCTCCGTATTACCGCGGCTGCTGGCACGGAGTTAGCCGATCCTTATTCTTACAGTACCGTCAAGTC
>NZ_JBBPHK010000050.1:0-3047 GCF_038039805.1 Myroides odoratimimus | reverse complement strand
ATACGATAAAATTAGCTTTGTTATGAAAGATAATGTTCTACACTCCATGATTTTTTAGGTCACGGAAGTTTAATCAGATGCGCTACTGTATTATTTCCATCACCAATTTTACCGCAGCTCCTTTTGGCTCTTTTCCAGCATTAAAAACAATCTCAATATCTTATTCAGAATCGACAAGTTTGTCAAATTGTGTTCTTCCTATTTCAATACTTTGTAAAGCTTTTCCAATTTGTCGATCAATACTCATTAATTAATCAGTATACCCACCTTAACCAACATTACCATTTGAATCATAAATCGGTTGACCATTTTTATTTACTCAATCATAAGTTTAGGCTTTCCTAAAATATATGTCCAGATTTAGAGGCATCCTAAAATGGGAAAGCCTACATAGAATCTTAAATTTGCTACTTATTATAAGAATGGACAACTTTTTTTATTTCCTATACATAATGCACAACAGGTTAATATATTTGACTCTATTGGTTTTCACAAGAAAAACCTAACCTTTTATTTTTTTTGCATACTTTACTAAAAAACAAACAGTTGCTGTAAAAATACTTCTTAGTATTTCTCCTGATATACTACAAAATATAGAACTAAATTATACTATGATAATGGAGAGTGAATAATACATTATAAAATAAGGAGTTAGAAAAACTAACTCCTTACAAAGACACTTTATTAAATTAATTTTAAATTTATCTGGGGGCAAAACTTAAAATAAAACTTTCTTTTTTAGCATTTTTTAAAAAATATTCTGTTGTTTATTTACCTAAGAAAATTTGAAAACCAAAAGAAATTCCCAAACCATTATGTGTTGAAGCACTTGATTGATTAGATTTACTATAATTATATCCAACAATCGCCTCTAAAGCTACATTACGACTAACAAAATGAGAATATCCAGCATTTACATTAAATGCGAAGGAAGTATCACTTTTACCTCCAATATCACTCCCTGAAACACCAATAGCTCCTTGTCCAAAGAAACGTCCAGTTTCACTAGCTCCCTCAGGAAAATAGTAACGAACAAATGGCATTACTTTATAATTCCAAAAGTTGTCTCCACCTTTTACTGTTTGCAAACCTGTCCCTAACTCCAAACCAACAGCAATTCCATCAGAAATGAAATAACCTGCTCTTGGTGTAATGTTAATATTGAAGCTTTCCTCTTCAAAGCTATATCCTGTAGAACCTAAGGCTCCTCCAACGATCCAATTATCTTTCTTAATAGGTGTCTTCCCAACCTTTTCAGATAATTTAGGAACATCTACTTTGATCTGTGCATTTAAGTTAGTTATACTAAATAAAACCAACATAGTTATAAAAATTACTTTTTTCATATAATTTATTTTTATTTTAATTACTCTCCTCCCATATAAACCATACCTAAATTACTTTCACCTATCGTAATAGAACGAGTATAACTTCCTTCAATTGAAAATTGATCCCCTTGATTAAAATAAAGTAATCCACTTATCCCCATATTCATATTAGAACTACCTGTTCCATAACCATTATTCATACTTATTGGTACTGTAGTAGTTCCTCCTTGATCTACTTTTATTTGTACTCTTCCAGTCCCTCCAGCGTTAGATCCTGAACGCAAAACACCATAAAATGTTAATGAATAATATCCTGATTCATTAACTAGGAAAGTAGTATTATTTAATTTTGTAATTAAATTATTATCAATTTTATTAACTACAGGATAAGAAAATTTAACAAGTTTATTAGCAGAAGCAGGCCCAGTCGTATTATTATTAATAGCAACTAAAGCAACCCTAGAAATACCATCATTATAATCCGGAACTACTCCCTCTCCTTGTGGAGTAAGTCCTACCCATATTTCTCCATCAAAATAATAATATCCTTCTTTCTTAATATTAATAGTTTTAGGAGTTGTGACTAAAGAAGGTTTAACTATATAAATCATTGCACCTTCTTGATTTGTTCCATACAAATTATCTTTCGATTTAAGCTGATCACCTGTCAACTTTGGTGTAATAAAACCATCAACAACAGTAGCTTGATCTGGTAGTGCTAAAACTTCTAAAGACGCATTTGGATTCTGCGTATTAATACCAGTTTGTGCATGTATAATAGTTACAAAAAGCACAGCTACAAAAAATATAATTTTATTCATAATTTTAGTTTTTTATGAATCTAATTTTTCAGAAGTAGATTAAATAAACTTCAGATATTAGATTCTAAGATTTATAAATTCCTATTTAATTATTAAACTATTTTAAATTTAAATAACACTATAGTTTTTTTCTAAACCATAGTTTTAAGATGACTTGATTTCTTCTCATAGCAATTTTCTGAATCACACATCTTAATCTAACTTAACTAAAAGTCTATAACGATAAACTCGCTACGTCTGTTTAACTGATGTTCCTCTACGCTGCATGGTACTCCATTACTACATTTATTCTGTAGCTGTGTCTCTCCATATCCTTCTCCTGTAATTCTACTTCTCTCAATGCCTTGATTCACCATCCACTCTACAGTAGATTTTGCTCTGCGATCTGATAACTTAAGATTGTAGTCATCATTTCCTCTACTGTCAGTATGTGAGCGAACATCTATCTTCATCGTTGGGTATTCTTTTAACACCTCTACTACTTTGATTAGCTCTGCTGCTGCATCCGGGCGAATATTAGATTTGTCAAAGTCGAAGTAAATAGGATTTAGTTTAAGTTTCTTAAATAAGTCGTCGTTTACTGTCACTGGTTCTAAAGTCTTCTCTAGTCCGATATCTACTCGTTTTACTCCTTGTTGACGTTCTACGATAAATACAACTTCTACTGTATTATACTCCTCTTTCTCAGCTTTAATACGGTATTTACCTCCACAATCTAATAAATTAGACAGATAATATCCTTTTGCATCTGTGATAATTGTATCCGTCTGCTGATAAAGAGCATCTGATAAAATCACTTTAGCATTAACTAATGGCTCCTTCGTCACCTTGTCATACACTATTCCTTCTAAAGCTTGCTTACAAGGTTTTTCTTTAAAGAAATAGATATCATCTCCTC
>NZ_JBBPHK010000004.1:0-244472 GCF_038039805.1 Myroides odoratimimus | reverse complement strand
TTTTAGGTGGTCACTTTCCACCGGAATGACATGGTCACTTTCTCAGGAATCTACAGATTATGGCCTACGAGTAATTTTCAAAGAATCTACACTAATAATCAAAAGAACTAAAATCAGATACTTAACAGACACTATAGCTATTGTACATGCAAGACTACAATTAAGTAATCAATCGGCATTAAAAGAAAATGAAACTCCTCAACTTAGAAACAACTTATTCATTTTCGTAACTCAGAAAATAGAAAACAATTGGTACTGTATAGCAGCTCAGAATGCCGAAATACAGAGTGGTAAAGAGACTTTTATTAAAAAGGAAGATGGTTCTTTTGAAGCAGTGAATTATAATCAATTTAAAAGTAAAGACTAGTTTAAATATTACATCCTTCCATGGCCTTTTTCTGTTTTAACTCACTAATATACTCTGAAGGCAATACACCTGTATATTTTTTAAAATTAATCGTAAAACGACTATGAGAAGCAAAACCGCTCTTATCTGCTAAATAACTTATCTTATACGTCAGATAATGTGGTTTAGTTGATAAAGTATCTACCATATAAGAAATCCTCAATTCATTAATATACGTAGCAAAGTCTTTTTCTTTATACATATTAATATAGTAAGACACATAGCGATGATTAACTCCTAAACTAGCAGAAAGATTACTCAGTGATATTGATTTATCTAAGTATTTTTTTTGTTTCTCAAACTCTTTTATTTTTTGACACAGATAACTCTCCATGCCTATAGACATATAATTAGTTTGTATATTAGAATCATCACTTATTTGTAGCATCTCTTCCTGTAAAGAATAATCTCTAACTCTTCTTAGCAATCTTTTTGATTCTATTGAACTACTAAATAGTTTCTCATTTATACTCCATATCATACTTTTCTTTAATAGAGAGGCACACTCCATTGTTCTATTGATGATAATACTTAAAAATAATAAGGTCTTCATATCTATACTTTTATCATTATTCAACTATCGTCCATACCTATACGGTAGTAACTTCCAAGTCAAATAATATGTGGTGGTGGATTTTATAGTCGTACTATAATGAAGCAGACTATAACTTTAGGTTTATTTGATAAAAGTATAATCTCTATAACAGAATGTCACCTTTAAGGGGGTGGACAAAGGGGTGGACTTAACACAATTCACACGATATAAGTATTTTAAAAAGTAATACACCTTATTAATAGAATACTCATTTAAAGATAAACATATACTTATTTAAAGATATAATATCAAAGATTCTTTATATCTCTAATACCTATTTACAGTTAACTACATATTTTTTTATTCTACATCCTTATTCTTCAACAAAAAAAGAGGCTATACAAACTGTATAACCTCTTATAATAAACAACCCTAATTTATTTCGAATACTTTATATAATTAAATTATTATTTTTCTACATTAATTTTACCAATTGTACCAATACTTCCATCAGCTAAATCTTTAATCTCAAGACCTTTAGTAGCCTTAGCAGCTGTAGCATCTAAAGAATAAACAAATGATTTTGACTCTGCAGTGATTGGTAAGAATACTTCTTTCCCATCCACGAATGGTGCTCCTGCAGCAGCGATATCATTAGCAGCTGGTAATCCTTCTATCCATTTAAAGTCTCCTGTTACAACATTAAATACAGCTAACTTATTAGCAGCAGCCATATTACTTGCTTTACTAGGACTTACGAACATATTAAGTAAGAAATAATCCCCACCGATAGCGAATGCTTTATATACTTTTGTTCCTGATATCTGTTCTAAATTAAAGTAATAGTTATTATCGAAGTCTCCTTTTTTAGAGTCAAATTTAATAACAGCACTTGGCTTACTTGAGAATGATACTCCATCACCATTAGTAGCATTAGGAGAGAATAAGTAAACATTTCCATCACCCGCTTTTCCGATAGTAGATACACGACTAGAACGGTAACGCGCTACAGCAAAACTCATCTTATCACTCTTCACTACTTTTTCTAATACTACTTTTTTATTAACATCCGTAGCACTTTCATCAAATTTAAAAACAGCTAACCATGCTCTATCTCTATAAGCAGAAGTATTATCTTCTTTATCATCTTTAGTGATTTTAAATGGTTCGATAGCCATAACAAAACGATCATTACCAATCGTCTCAAGACCTGCGAAGTTAGCATACTCTCCTTTTTCTGCAATGTTCTCTACATTTACATAAGATGTATACTTAATTCCTCCACTGCTACCATCAATGAAGTTAAAAGCCTGAGCCTTTTCACCTGTAGTTAATTTCACACCACCAGTTGTAGCAATCATATATTTACCGAAATTCGTAATAAACTCCTCACGAGTAGGTAAGTCAACTGTAGTATGTTTATTCAATTTCCCATCAGGTCTTAATAACCAACTCTGCATTCCTGAAGGATCTCCTTTTCTATATTCAAAAACATAAGCTCTATTTCCTCCATAAGTATAAACCGTAGTTCCTAATGCTGTTAATCCATTTCCCTTAGCAGATATTTCTCCAGATTTAAGGTCATTGGTAGTCAGTAATAAGTTCGTTTTAGAAGCACTTGCCCCAATCACGTACTTCCACTCTACTTTATTTCCTCCATCAGTTCCGCCTTCTTCAGGTGTAGGAGTACTATTATCATCCGTAGAACAACTAGTCACCGACAATGCCCCAAATATCATAGCAAAAGCAAATGTCGAAAAAACTCTTTTTTTCATTTTAATTGTATTTATTATAGATTAGTAATTTTAGTATGTATAGCGTATTTTAAACATGAAGTTTCTTCCTGGTTTTTGGAAACTATAGTTATCATAAGCTAGTTTATCGAATAGGTTATTAGCCTCTACGGTTAAGTGTATTTTATTATTAAACAAACTGTATGAAGCACTTAGATCATGTACAGCCTGAGACGGAATCCATATAGGATCCTCACCGATTCCTTTAAAATCGTAACTATAATGATCTATATAGCGCAGGTTATAACCTATATTTAAATTGTTATTTTTCTTTCCTAAGTCTTTAATGATAATCCCCACATCAGCTGATCCAAAGAAATAAGGCTCATTAGGAATTCTCTCATTGTAGTATGGATTTTTCACTCCATAATCTCCAATAGTATACTTTTGTTTACTTCTGATATTTTGAGAAGTTAAACTACCTCCTGCATATATAAAATCATTGTATGTATAACGAGCTTCCACATTGATACCATAGCTCTCTACTCCTCCAATATTCACACTAGTTGCACGAGATCCTGAACCATAAGGATTACTGCGGATATAATCTTTAGTATCTCTGTATACAAAACCTGCATCTACGAATACTGCATGTATTTTGTTAATCACACCTGAGTAACTGATATTCAGGTTATAGTTTTTACCCTGTTCTGGTTTTAGACCTGTATTTCCCCATACTAAGTCTCCATCTCCAAATAACTCGCTATCAGTAGGTAGTCTAAATGTATTTTCATAAGAAGCTTTGAACTGTAGATCTTTCCACAAGTATGTAGCAGCGATACCGTATCCTGTTTTATCTACTTTAGTGCTTTCACTTTGATAAGTATGTTTGATACTGTAGTGTTTACCGAATAGAGACACATTCAGATTATCCAGAATATTATAGCGATAAGACAGTGCCATAATATTTTTAAAACTACTTCTTTTTATCTCACTGTTCTTTTCTGATTGAGTTTCTTTTACAGCTAATGGATCTTTTGTCTTTCTGTTGAAGTAGTACATCACATCATTAAAACTAAATGAGTGCTTGTCATTTAATTTATAGTTTACATTAAAAGTAGTTGAACCATTATGATCATAGAACTTAGTCATAGAAGGACCTCCTCCAGACTCACCTTGTTTTAACGTTTTGATACGTTCACCTGCCCAGTTATATTTATAAGAAGAGGTATCTATATTTTGATTATATCCACCGTTATAATTAGATGTAATACTTACATCTAATCCATCTATAAATAGGTTCTTTTTACTATATTCTAATGAAGGCATAATTGTTACAGAACGACGTTTCTTGTCTCCGAATACCTTTTCCATAATAGTACCTGTCTGCACACCACGTTTTCCTTCTCCATAAGTAAACCCTAACATCAGTCGGTCAGCATAAGACTTATCTACCACCCCTACTTTAGCCACTACAGTAGCTGTTTGGAATCGGTCATTAAAGCGTCTTACCCATTGTTTTTCTTTAGAATAAACTCCTGATTGCAGATCTACCACAGGGACTAATACTTTATAATCGTTATCTGAGTAGTTCTGAAAAGCATTTAACTGAGCTACTATACCATTATTAAAGGCTTTACTCATATTCAGATGACTCTTGTATGTATGGAATGAACCAGTAGTAAATGAAGCATCTATTTTAGTCTCTTTAGATTTGTTTGTGATAATATTCACTACTCCTCCTAAGGCATCAGATCCGAACTCCACAGGCACTACACCTTTATATACTTCGATTCTATCAACCATCGTGATCGGTAAGTTGTTTATTTTAAACTCACTACCAAACCCTTCCATAGGTACCCCATCTATAAAGAATCGAATGTGTTTACCACTAAATCCATTCATTGAGAAATTATAGTCAGATCCCTCACCTCCATCTTTGCGCACTTTCACTCCAGACACTCTATCTAGTGCTCCAGCTACATCTAATGATGTATTGTATAGTGGTTTTGCATCTATAGCTACTACGTTATAAGCAGATTCTCTAACTTTCTCGATAGGCTGTTTTACTTGTAATACTACATTGTCTAAGAAAGAGTTATTTGTATCAAGTTTGAAGTTATGTGTTATACTTTCGCCTGCTTTCACCTCAAATGAATACTCTTTAGATTCATAACTGACGTGCTGTACAACTAATTTATACTTACCAGGTCTCTTTGTTTTAATAGTATATCGTCCTTTATTATCTGTTAACTCACTATGATGAGTATCTAATAAACTGACTGTAGCATAATCAATAGGCTCTCCATTCGCATCTTGTACAACCCCAGAAATGACAACTGGTTTATCTTGTGCAAAAGAAGCAAACTGTCCTATATTAAAAATTGCAAAAATTAATAGTAGATAGTGTTTCATTGTTCTAAGAACTTAATGTTGTGTTAGTAATTATATTATTTAGATTAATTATAAATTGAAGACAAATATATTTACTTATAACTAAACAACCATAGCAACTTAGAATAAATATAAATAACAACTCAATACAGACAATAATCGTCATCGTAATACTCTAAAAACAAAACACATTAACTTTTAATATTTTACTAAAATTTACATATTATTAACTAATCTATTTTATAAATAAAAAAAGTCAGAACTACCAATAATTCTGACTTTATGCACAAAATGCGCTTTTTAAGCTTATTAATTCTAAATAAAAAGGTATTAGAATTGAACACAAACAAAAAAAAAGAGAACTAAACTAGTTCTCTCTTCTTCTATTTCTTAATCTTTCGTTCTTCACCTCTTTTGGTTTATTCACGCTATTATTGCGTTCTCTATCGAAGTTTTTCTTAGGTCTACGCTCATCCTTAGCATAACTTCCTCCTCTTCTACTTGAGTCTTTACCCGTAGTCATTCGACGGCGAATACTCTGCTGACTCTCTTGATTTCTATTTAGACTCGCCTCTTCTGTCATTACAGAAGGCTCTATTAAGCGATTAAGCTCATCTAATTCTGCTTTTGTCAAGTCTCTATACGTACCCACAGGTACATCTAGAGAAATATTAATAATACGTATCCTCTTTAATGCAACTACGTCATAGTCAAAATACTCACACATACGTCTAATCTGTCTGTTCAAACCTTGAGTAAGGAATATTCTAAACACGGTCTTACTGATCTGTTCTACTCTACACTTCTTAGTCACTGTGTCTAATATTGGTACACCAGCTCCCATACGTTGGATAAAACGATCTGTAATAGGCTTATTTACAGTTACAATATATTCTTTCTCATGATCATTCTTTTGGCGTAATATCTTATTCACGATATCTCCATCATTCGTCATCAGAATAAGCCCTTCACTATCCTTATCTAATCGTCCTACTGGAAAGATGCGTTTAGGATAATTAATATAGTCCACGATATTATCGCGTACACTCGTATTAGTAGTACACTCGATACCAATAGGTTTATAAAAAGCTAAATAAACATTCTCTTCATTTTTTTTAATGATTAATTGTCCATTTACGCGTATCTCATCATCTTCAGACACTTTTGTCCCCATCTCTGGCACTACACCATTGACAGTGACTCTCCCCTCATCTATAAGTCTATCTGCTTCTCTTCTAGAACAAAAACCTACTTCAGACAAATATTTATTTAAACGTGTTTGCATTTTTTCCATATCACAAAATTAGCTATTTTATTCGCTATTAAACAATGCTATAACGAAGCTAATTCATAAAATAATTCTTAATTTTTTCGAAGACAATTCTGTCCTGAACAGAGTGTCCTAATCCTTCTGTATAATAAACCTCTATTCCCTTTTGATTAGCTATATCATGAAAAACTGTACACTCAGTCAATTCCACTACTACATCCTCTTTATCGTGAATAATCAATGTCTGATTAGACAGTGATTTTATAAAGTTGCGACTAGCATATTCCTGCATATCCATATCAATTAACCCTTCTAAGAAGTGCAATAAGTCATTTGACACCTTCTTCCAGTATCCTAACATATCAATATAATTATTGATTACATGCTGAAAACGATCTAGACAAGCCATTAAAACAATCTTCTCTACGAAGTCATATTTCACTACACTCATCTGATGTAATAGAGCAAACGCTCCTAGTGAATGAGCTACAACATACTGTGGTCTAAACGCTCGTAAACAATGATCCATCAAATGAGAATAATCGATAACACTCAGATTACTTCCATCACTCAGACCTAGTCCCATAGCATCTATACAGATATACTGATACTGATCATCTAAGTAAGTCACTAGTTCTTCCCAACGACCAGCATTACTCTCCCAGCCGTGAAACAGCATAACTAAAGGCAACTCTGATTGCTCCTGATTCCAGCGATAGCATTGAATACTCAATCCATCGTAGACAAATCTATCTTGATGAGCTTGAGCCAAAAAGTAAGGAATACTCTTTCGACTAAGCTGTCCTTTACGAGGTGTAGAGAATAACTTATAAGCAATAGCGCATGCTCTCTTAGGAGCAAATAACGACAATAAATTAATCAATAAACCTAGACACTTAACCATATATAACTTCTAGAAATAAAAAAGCCTCTTTCACAAGAGGCTTTCTGATATTATAATTTAGCTATAATAGCTTCAATTTTTTCTCTTTCTTCTTCAGCTAAAGCACTGTCTACTAAAATACGTCCACTGTGCTCATCCGTGATGATCTTCTTACGTGCCGCAATCTCTACTTGAGTTTGTGGTGGAATAGTAAAGTAAGATCCTCCTGAAGCACCACGCTCGATAGATACAACAGCCAAACCGTTACGAACACCATTTCTGATTCTGTTATACGCTACTAATAAACGCTCTTCGATATCTTGTTTGAACTCTTCAGACTTCTCTAATAAGATTTTCTCTTCACGCTCAGTCTCAGACATAATACTGTTTAATTCAGCTTCTTTATGTGCTAAGTGTTCTTTTCTTGCAGCTAATTTAGTTTCTGTCTCTGCGATTGTGTTTTTCTTGTGCTCGATGCTAACTTTCATCTCTTTGATGTGTTTTTCAGCAAGCTCTATCTCTAACTTCTGGAACTCTATCTCTTTTTCTAATGAGTTAAACTCTCTATTGTTTTTAACCTCATTTTGTTGCTCAGTATATTTTACGATAGCAGCTTTGAACTCCTCAATAGCAGCTTTTTTATCCTTAATACTCGCTTCGATATTACTTAAGTCTAAATTTGATTTTTCTAAGCGTTTGTTCAGTCCAGCAACCTCATCTTGTAGATCTTCAACTTCAAGAGGTAATTCTCCTCTCATATTTCTGATTTCGTCAATTCTTGAGTCAATCAATTGCAAGTCATAAAGTGCTCTTAACTTCTCTTCAACGGTTAATTCTTTTTTCTTTGTCATCATTATAAGTAGTTAACTGGATTCGTATTTACTGTTGATAAAATAACTGCAAAAGTAGTTATTTTTTTTGAAAGAAAGTCAGTTATATAATTTTTTGTATACCTTTCACTTTCAAAATGCCCTATATCAGCCAAAACCAACTGACTTTCAGCTTGGTAATAATCGTGGTATTTCAAATCTGAGGTGATATAAGCATCTACTTTCTGTGATAATGCTGCTCCTATCGCAAAACTTCCTGAACCTCCTAACACTGCTACTCTCTTTATCGGTTTCCCTAGTAACGCACTATGTCTAATACCTCCTGTACCTGTCTTGGTTTTGACCATCTCTAAGAATGCTACTTCTTCCATCTCTTCTTCTAATTCACCTATCATTCCCATTCCTACATTTTGAAGTTTATTCTCTAAAGTATAGATCTCATAAGCTTTCTCTTCATAGAAGTCTAAGTCAAACAAGGCTTTTAATACCTTACCTTGTAAATGCTTTTCAAATATTACTTCTACTTTGACCTCTTCTACTTCTTCATATTTTAATGGCTCTCCTATGACTGGGCTACTCTTCTCATTCCCTCTGAAACTTCCCTTGCCTTCTGTCGTAAAACTACACAAATCATAATTACCTATAGCTCCAGCTCCTGCATTAAACAGAGCCTGTCTCACTTCATTTGCATTCACTCGAGGAGCATAAGTCACTAGTTTTTGGATATAGTTCTCTTTCGGTATTAATATACTTGTGTTCTTTAATCCTAGCGTATCACAGAATATCTTATTCACCCCTTCCTGATGATTGTCTAGTGCAGTATGTATAGCATAGATAGCGATATCGTGTTTGATCGCTTTAATTACAGCTCTCTCTACATAGCTCTTTCCTGTTATCTTCTTTAATCCAGAAAACAAGATTGGGTGAAAGCATACTACCATATTACACTTCTTCTCTATCGCCTCGTCTATCACGGTCTCTAAAGCGTCATGACAGACTAGGATCCCACTTACTTCTAAGTTATAGTCCCCTACTAATAACCCGACATTATCAAATCCCTCTGCATACGATAACGGTGTCATCTCTTCTAACACAGTGATTACTTCTCTTAACTTCATTTCTCAAATAATTTTGAACTGTAATTTATATATTTTCTCAAAGATAAAAAAATTGGTAATTTCGTATTATGGAATTACTGCGAAAATTACTCTTCCCTTTTGCCATCTTATATGGCGGGATCACTTCCCTGCGCAATTACCTTTATTCAATAAATATATTGAAGAGAACCTCTTTTAGTACACCCACTATAGTAGTAGGTAACCTAAGTGTAGGTGGTACTGGTAAAACGCCTATGGTGGAATACATAATACGACTTTTAAAAGACAAATACAAAATAGCGACTCTCAGTAGAGGGTATAAACGCAAAAGTGAGGGATTCTTCCTCGCAGATGAACATACGACTATGGAACAAATCGGTGATGAACCCTTCCAATATCATCACAAGTTTGACAATATAGCTGTAGCGGTAGACGCAAAAAGAGTAAACGGAATAGAGAATATCCTAAAACGAAGAACAGACACCCAAGCCATCGTTCTAGACGATGCTTTTCAGCACCTAGCTGTCAAAGGTGGTTTTAATATTCTACTGACTACTTATGATGAGCCGTACTATAACGATTATATGTTGCCAACAGGTAACCTTAGAGAAAGTCGTAGAGGAGCGAAACGAGCAGATATCATCATCGTCACCAAATGCCCTCCTACGTTATCATTGACAGAACAAAACGAGATTGTTAAAAAATTAAATCTCAAACTGGGACAATTGTCTTTTTTTACGTATATTGAATTCAGTAAACTTGCATATTCAAAGGCTGATTCTATCTCAGTAGAAGACTTAAAAAAAGAAGAGTTTTTAATGGTAGCTGGTATTGCTAAACCACAAAGTTTTTTTGACCATCTAAAGGACGACAAAACAATTTGTTTAACATTTCCTGACCATCATCATTTTTCATCTACTGACATTGAGCTAATTTTGGACAAAGCAAAAGAGAATAAGATTATTACAACAGAGAAAGATTATGTCCGCTTAAATGGACTAATCCCCTCGAATAAATTATATTATTTACCAATTCAGACTTCCTTTTTAAACAATCAAGAGGAGTTTGATAAAACAATTTTAAACTATGTGGGAGCAAGTACAAGAAACGGTTAAGTATTTAATTGAAAAGACACAATTCAAACCTGAGATAGGTATTGTATTGGGGTCAGGATTAGGAAACCTTACTGCTGATATTAAAATAGAGCATGAAATTCCTTACTCAGAAATTCCTAATTTTCCAGTATCTACTGTACAAGGACACAAAGGTGCTTTAATCTTTGGTACGATTGGTAATAAAAAAGTAATGGCTATGCAAGGTCGTTTCCATTACTACGAAGGATACGAAATGGCAAAAACGGTATTCCCTATCAGAGTAATGAAGTATATGGGAGTAGAAACATTGATCGTATCTAATGCTTCAGGAGGTGTTAACCCTACATTTAAAGTAGGAGATATTATGATCATCACAGATCATATCAATGCATTCCCTGATCATCCTCTAAGAGGACATAATGATGAGCGCTTCGGACCTCGTTTCGTAAACATGAATGATGCGTATACAGGAACTTTAGTTAAGAAAGCACAAGAAATAGCTAAAGCGAAGAACTTCGATATTAAACAAGGTGTCTACTACGGACTACAAGGGCCAACTTTTGAGACATTGGCTGAGTATAAAATGGTACGCGTTGTAGGAGCAGACTGTGTAGGTATGTCTACAGTACCAGAAGTAATCGTTGCTCGTCACATGGATATGAAAGTATTCGGTATCTCTGTTATCTCAGATATGGGGAATGAAGAAGGTATCGTAGAAGCACATCACGAAGATGTACTTAGAGCTGTAGAAGCTGCTGAGCCTATCGCACGTGAGCTTATTAATGAGTTAATTAAAACTATGTAATTAGTTTTTCTTATAATGTAATTTTAAGAGATACTTCTTCTGCAGAAGTATCTCTTTTTTTTGAGACCTGTTTAGATTCTCTGTGTAGTTTTCTTTAAGAATACTACAGAGTACCTAAACAGGTTCTTTTTTTTACCATCTGTCCTGTGCTAGTATCATAATGGTAGTTTGATCGCATAGTGATTGCATTAAAAACGGCCAAAACTATGCGACCACTATCCGATAACTATGCGATAACTATGCGACCACTCCAATAAATGGCACAAAAAAAAGCCACTGAAGTGACTTTTTTGAATTTTCTACTACTATAAATTAATCTATAATTTCCATTTTTTTCATAATGAATGTGGCATTCTTATTCTGACACACGCCATCTCTAATCTTGTAATCAAAGTGTAAATCATCTTCTTTTATCTCCACTTCAAAACATTTATTGATAAGAATATCAGGGAATTTATTCGTTGTCTCACATACCTCTAAATCATGGGTAGCGATCACACCATAGGTCTTCTCCCTAATCAACTTATGGATTACTCCTATCGTTCCGCTCTGCTTATCATCAGAGTTCGTTCCTCTAAGTATTTCATCTAGTAATACGAAGCATGGCTCCTCTCTCACCTGTTCGATAATCATCTTTAACCTCTTCACCTCAGCATAGAAGTAAGACTCACTATCTTCTAATGAATCTGTCAATCTCATCGATACAAATAACGGCAGTGGGAAGAAAGTAGCTTTCGTAGCACAGATAGGCGCTCCTATACTAGCTAGTACAAGATTAACCCCTATGGTGCGCAAGAAAGTACTCTTACCAGACATATTAGATCCTGTCAGAATCACAAAGCGTTGGTTGCTAAAATTGATGTCATTACAGACTCTCTTTTTCTCATTCAGCAGAGGATGCCCTAGATCTTTAAACTTCATCTCTCCCTCTTCACTGATAGTTGGGAAGGTATAATGTCTGTTGTTATAAGAGAAGTTCGCTAGCGAATTAAGCGCCTCTACCTCTCCTATGATCTCTATTGCTTTAGGTACGAGATGTCCTTTGCTCTGTTTCCAATTTAAAAAGCGGTGTAATACGTGTACGTGATACTGTACAAAACCGTTAAAGACAACCATCACAAAAATATTAGCTATAGTCTCTAACTGCTCGAATAGTCTAGACAGTTCTTTTAACTCTTTACTAGCCTGAAAAGAATCTTTATTTAACTCACTGATATACGATTTCATTTTATCCGTAGTGAAAGTCTCTCTTTCTATACGTTTAATGATAGAACTACAGCTCTCTATAGTCTCATGTACCTTATCTGCTCCCCCTAGCTCTGCCTGAATATTCTTTATCTGTGATAAAGTAAGTATTAGGTTAAAAGAGAATAAAGTAGAGATCACATATCCCATAAAGTCTAGGTCTAACAGAAAGTATAAAACAATCGAAATCCCTAATAGCACAGGTAATACATAGCTTAATGCACGACCTAGTTTACTAATAGGTACTACGGCTGTGTCACTCCACTTCTTTAATCTTGTATACGCTTTCTCATCTAGATTAGACAATTTACTATAAGCATTAATCTCATGTCTCCATTCTACCTTCTGAGAAAGTTCCTTAATCGCTTCTTGATTATCTAAAATAGCTTCTGATGTCAATTTGCCTTTTAATAAATCTGCAAGCTTTTGTTTTCCTATAAACGTTGCTGTTCTATTTAGGTATTGATACAGGGATTTTTGCCCAAAAATATCTAAGTCAAAAGCATAAGGGTGTTCTGTAGTCTTAAATTCTTCTCCTGCGTCAAAGGGTCTTTTATCCTCCTCTAAGAAGGCAAGCTCATCTGTATTAATCTCTTTAAGAGCCTGTACATAGCGCATCTTCCACGAGTACTCTACGTGTACACGTAGTAATACTAAGAAAGCAACAATAAGCCCTCCTGTAAAATATAAGTAAAAGGTATCTGCGTTAGCCAAAGCTAGATAGAAGAAATAAATAATAGCGAAGAAAACAACCAAGCGTATTGCTCCTACTATTTTATACTTACTTCTTATAGCATTATATTGAGTATTAAATAATAACTGTCTTTTGTTATAAATTTCCATTGATAATTTATTTTTTTTGCCATACCGCCTCTAATGAGACATCAACAAATATACACCAATAAAAATATCTTGTTCATTAATTCTAGTTATAATATTGAGAATCTATTGTGAAAATAAGGGAATAAATAGGACAATTTAAATTAGCATCGCGCTATTTCACTTCACTAGTTTATCTTCGTATTATGAAATCACTAATGACTGCGTTATGTATCTAGACTTTGAACAAAATAGTTATCTATATCTACCTAGTTTCTTTACGGAAGAAGAATTAACATCTATAGAATTGATACTTAACAACTTTCACAAGCAATGGCTAATAGAAAATGAACAAGGGTATAAGAAGGTATTAATCAACAGTCATAGCCTTACGAGTAGTCCTTTTATTACTAAACAAGAAAGGCTAGCATTATTCCAATTCATTGCTCAGGCTAAACTTATAGATATTGTCGAGTCTATCTTTCCCGATAAAGCTAAATTCTTAAATACTCAATTATTCTTTGACCCTTATCACAAGGAACAAAAGAACTATTGGCATAGGGATATTCAGTATACAGGGCTTTCGAGAGAAGAACAACAAGAAAAGATTAAGACAGAAAATGTAGTTCACTTTAGAATCCCACTGAAGAAAGAAAATGGAATAGAGATCATCCCTGCTACTCATCGGTTATGGGATATGCCTATAGAAGAAGACACTCGACTATCTCAGCATGGTCGTCATCCAAGTGATGCTCTAGAGCGAGGGCAAGTGTTTAATCTAAATAGAGGTGATCTATTTATCTTCTCTGCGAATAGTATCCACAGAGGGCTATATGGTGATGAGAGATTCTCTTTTGACATTATCTACTGTGATGACACACCCGCTTTTAATGCATTTATAGATCCTAAAAATCAACCTACAGAAGAAGAGTTAGCTCTTCTAAACAACAGTGTATTCTAAGAGTATACCCTTTATACGAAGGAACTAAAAAGGATGTAATGGTATAATACCCATTATATCCTTTTTAGCCTTCTATTGGTTCTGATACAGGTTTACTCACTTTTATCTCTCTAGATAACATTCCTAACCAAGTTTTAAAGTTAAACTGTTCCCACCCTTTCTTACCTAAATCGTGACAGCGTCTAGTCCCTTTACCAAAAAGATAAATATGTAACCCTATAAAGACTATTAGAAATAGTATTCCGAAAAAAGCGCCACTTAATCTTGCGAACACTGAGAAGCTTAAAAACAACAACACAAAGTAAGTTACTAGACTTACGATATATGCCTTTCTGTTGATAGTCCCTTTATAAGAAAATGCCTCTTTTATCACAATTATTCAATTTATTTTGAAGCGTCAAATTTAAACAAAAACTAGTAACAAAATTACTCCGATTATATAAGTAATAAGTAGACTTATTGGTGATAAAATAAAGTTTTATTTAGATATACTGACTGTAGTTATTTTAATTTCAAAACACATGACACCTTATGACAAATATGTTAAACCATAATTAAGTTAATCAAAAAGAGGCTGTAATTCCATTACAACCTCTTCTATTTTATTTAGTAATAACAACTATCCCAAATGCACCTCCTCTAGTACCGTACATCATGTCAGTTTGTTTTGACTTCTCATATTTTATTTCCTTCACCTCTTCTATCTTGAGTAAGGCTAAGTCTTTTGATTTAACGAACTTACTACCCTCTGCACTCCCCTTCTTATCTACTAATAATACATCATAATCTCCTGAATCTACTAAAGGAACAGCTCCTCTATTATATAGCTTACATGTGTTGATATATAACTCTTCCACATATTCTTGTAAAGATACCTTATTACCAGGGTTCACTTCTGATATTTTCTGTACTGAAGTTGGTAAACTATCTTTAGCATTTATCGTTTTCTCTTGAGGTTCTTGCGCAAAACAGAGCGCTGTAACACCTAGTGCTACAATACTGTATCTTATCTTTTTCATGAGGTATAGCGTGAAATTATGAGCCTCTAATTTACTCTTTCTAATCTTAATATAATGATAAAGATAAGGTATTGAAATGCTAATTAAATCAACTATTGCTTTAACACCCAGTCCACTATTTTTTGTTTAGGTTCTTGATGGATTTCATAACTTTCTCCATC
Source organism: Myroides odoratimimus (assembly GCF_038039805.1). Taxonomy (GTDB): domain Bacteria; phylum Bacteroidota; class Bacteroidia; order Flavobacteriales; family Flavobacteriaceae; genus Flavobacterium; species Flavobacterium odoratimimum_B. The sequence continues at coordinate 229,220 of NZ_JBBPHK010000004.1, read as the reverse complement.
AGCGAAAAAATGATTTTCCCCTTCTAGTACATCTATTGTTATATTCTTATTATGAAAACTCTTAAGCAACTCAACATTGCTAATAGGGTCTACTAATACGTCTTGATCTCCTATCATATAAAACATCGGTATAGCTATCGCTCTATACTTATCCTGATTGTCTTTTGCTACTAAATCTTTTTCTGTACGTCCTATTAGAAATCGATACCTCGTTTTAGTTTTCTTATCTGTATATCCTATCTCCTTCATCTTTTTCTTATACATCTTCCAATAGTTCTTATCATCCTTAATTGAAATATAATAATCCGCTAATTCGTTATACACCTTTTCTTTTTCTTCTTGAGTATCATACGCAAAGTAATCTTGAAAACCATTCTCTTCTTGTCTTAGTTGGTATAGAAACATCTCTTTACCAGAAACAACAGGTGATGATAACATCACTAAGAAATCAGGGTCAAAAGAATGAGCATAAGCATCCATAATAGCTATCCCTCCCATGCTATGTCCTATCACACCAATCTTTTTATCCTTTAACTCTTGTCTCTTCTTTAACATCTGAAAGGCAGAAGCTAATTCTGCACCCATCATCGTAGGGCTATATGACATATCTCCACCTCCTGTTCCTCCTGAATTTCCCATCTCTCTTTCATCATATCTAAATACAGCAACATTATGGTCTAATAAGGCTTCTGCTAAATAGCTATATGTATTACGTGTATTATATCCTGTACCTGGTTTAATAATCACTACTTTATCGAAGCCTGTCAAAGGTATAATCAGACTCCCTTCAAAAGAAACACTATCTATCTTTTCTTTCCAATGAAAGGCAGGTACATTAAATTTAATCGTAGTAAAAGAGTAATTGTCTTTTTTAGGGACATAGGTTTCTAAGTCAGTCTTAGCATTCTGTCCTATACACATCGAAGTAATCAGTAGAATACTGTATAAGATTAAGTGTTTCATAATTATAAGTTTTAGTTAAGTGTTCTATAGATAACTACTTAATCAAAACCTTTAGTATAAAAAAAAGCTACTTTAACATATCGTAAAGTAGCTTTATTCATTCTTATATCAAGTGATTACCACACTAATACGCTATTCTCATTCTTCCAAAGTAACAAACGGAAATCTTCATAAATATCGGCAGTACCAATAGTATGTGTATCTCTTACAGGCTTATTCAAAGTCAGCTTGTGTAATATACCTGCATACGTACCTACATATAGTGTCTTCTCATCTTCTGATAATACCATTCCACTTATGGTAGAACCTAAGAAATGTTGCCACAGCTCTCTTCCGTCTTTATGTATTGCTCTGATATATCCATAAGCATCTCCTAAGATATAGAAGTCATTAAAAGCTACACCAGCATACACACGCATTCCTTCATCTAATATTGTAATATCCTCATGATCATCCCACCCCGGTATATCCATTCCATCTAGCTTATCTCCATCTACACCTATTGATATTCCATTGTAAAAATGGCAAGAGTTAGTCAATAGTTGTTTATCATCTTTAGTAAACAAGCAATAATGTGGATACTCAGATTGTGGTCCTACTGATCCTACTTTATCACCTTCACTGTCCAAAACGATGTGATCACTACACTGCTCTCCTACTACAATATACTCATTGTCGTGAGATAAAGTAGCATGATCCATAGATAATCCATTGTTTTCTTCCCCTTCTTCTAGTATTGGAAACAACAGTTTCTCTTGTTTAGTATTTAATAAATAAATTCCCTCTGAAGAAATGAACAAGACTTTCTGCCCATCATTAAAAGGAATAAGTCTTGTAATTCCTATATTCGCTAAAGTATTTAATGTAAACTCTGCTATAATTTCTCCTTCCCATCCTTGACGAGTCACTATCTTATCTGCGTATGCTATCGCATAAACAAGGTTGCGCATAGACTGTCCGATGCTTTTAATCTCTTTATCTAATGCTACTACTTCTGTTCCTTTTGCTATATATGCTTGTCTTTCTTCATAAGAAGTCCCTTGCATAAAAACAACACTATCTTCTGCTATATAACATATATCTCCTATATAACTTCCATTATCATCCAACATCTGTACAATTGGAGCGTGTGCAGGAGGAAACTCTTGTCTAAAAGTATCTACTGTACCATTAGCATTTGCCTCTCTTAATAACTCAATAACTGCTTCTGCAAGTTTACCTCTTGTGTCCTCTGCTTCTTTACCATCCCATTTTTCCCAGCCGTGTTCTGTACCGAAAGCAACCATCTCATTAATCTCCTTAGCATACTTCTCGCCTTTCTTATACCACTTAATCTGTAGCTCTTCTCTTGCTTTCATCTCTTCTATGTTTTATCACAGCACTAAAGTATTGACTTATGTCTTCTAATGCAATCACTTTATTCAGCTAATTTTCGCTCTCCTAAGTTCTCGATTAACCTCAATAAATAGCCATCTGGATCTTGTACTAAGAACTGCTTCTGACCGAACTCTACATCTTCTACTCTATACCAACGCTCTTCTACATCAATAAACACATTATATTTAGCCTCTTGAAGTCGTTTTAGAATAGGTGCTATGGCATTTACTTCTATTTGAAAGTTTATTCCTCTACCATACGGCTTTTCCATAACGCCTGTCTCCCATTCTCTATCAGCAGGATTATATTGTTCTAACATTACTTGTGCTTCTCCCATACCTAAATAAGCAAAGTGTTCTTCCTTGCGATCATACATTACTTCAAAACCTATGTAATCACACCAGAACTGTAAACTACTAGCTAAATCAGATACTACAAACTCTGGTACTAAAGCTGCCCATTTTATACTATCACTTCTCATTACACATACTTTTTACTAAAAATACAACTTACTCTATAAAACCATTCTACACTTGCTTCCCTTTCATCATTTTATTCCAATATAAATAGGGCAACATATATTTCTTCAACATCCATAAGCGCCAATGCTCTTGATCACTATTCGAAATAAACATTTGCTTTAACTTAGGATCAGGCATAAACTCATTCTTATAATTAAACTCAGCCAACACCATCTTTCCATAACCTGTCACTAATGGACAAGAAGAATATCCTAAATACTCTTTATTTGTAGCTTCGCCGTTAGCTATTAGCTTACATAAATTATCTACCACTACAGGAACTTGCTTACGTATTGCAGCACCTGTCTTAGCTGTAGGTAAGCCTGCTACATCTCCTAGTCCGAATACGTTAGCATACTTATTGTGTTGTAAACTGTTTAAATCAACATCTAACCAACCAGCTGTATTTACTAAATTAGATTCTCTTACAAACTGTGGAGCCACTTGAGGCGGTGCTAAATGCAAGAAGTCAAAAGACATTTCTACTATGCTATTATCTGTAGTGATCGTACTTTCATCCGAAATCACCACACACTTATTATCTTGCATATTCATCTGTTTAAAGTATACTTTTCGATTATCAGCATCTATCCTAATCGGATTATGAAATGGCTTGAAATCAATACCGTATCTATCAACCACTTTCATTAAGGTCTCTGCAATAGGTTTAACTCCAAAAATAACACTCCCAGGCATTGGGAAATGAACTTTAGTATTCTTATCTATTCCTTTCTTGCGAAAATAATCACATGCCAGATACATGATCTTCTGAGGGGCTCCACCACATTTAATAGGTGTATTCGGTTGAGTGAAAATAGCCGTTCCTCCTTTAAATTCTTGTAATAACTTCCAAGTATATTCTGGATCTATATAGTTACTACACACTACACCTTTCTCTACAGCATCTGCTAATCCTTCTATTAAAGATAAATCATTCACTAATCCAGGACATACTACTAGATAATCATAAGTATAGTTTAGTCCTTCTTTAGTATTTAGGCAATTATTATGAGCATCTATAGAAACCACCATATCGCGAATCCAATCTACTCCACTAGGTATAAGATCCTTTGTAGGTTTTATCGTTTTTTTCTTATCATAAGCTCCTGCTCCTACTAGTGTAAATGCAGGTTGATAGTAATGTAATTCTGAAGCATCTATAATCCCAACTTCTATATTGCGATTACGCTTCTTTAGCTGAGCTGCTGTCATTATACCAGCAGTTCCTGCCCCTATAATAAGAATTTGATAATGAGTTTTCATGATTTACAATATTGTTTCGGTTAATATACTAAAATATCAATCATTCACCGAATGCATTGTAACAAATGTTACAATACTGTTTATAATTTATTAATCGAAATACATTATGTATCACGCAATACATACCCAATAAAACAAAAAAAGAGAGATGATCTCTCATCTCTCTTCATATATAAATAGAATAGTCTAATTCTTATTCCCCTTTTTTAGCTCTTCTAGATCTAGCTAATAAAGTATTCTTTAATAACATCGCTATTGTCATTGGTCCTACACCACCAGGTACAGGAGTGATAAAAGCAGCTTTCTTACTAACTTCGTCAAAGTCTACATCTCCTGCGATAACGTATCCTCTAGGATTAGTCTCGTCTGGTACACGAGTGATACCTACGTCTACTACAGTTACCCCGTCCTTCACCATATCTCCTTTTAAGAAGTAAGGCACTCCTAGTGCTGAAATGATAATATCTGCTTCTCTAGTAATCTCTGCAATATTCTTAGTGCGACTATGCGTAAGTGTCACAGTAGCATCCCCAGGATAACCTTTGCGGCTTAACAAGATACTCATAGGGCGACCTACAATGTGAGAACGACCGATAACTACTACGTTTTTACCTGCTGTCTCTACTTTATAACGCTCTAATAATTCCATGATTCCATAAGGTGTAGCTGGTAAGAATGTCTCCATCTCTAGTGCCATACGACCGAAGTTCGTTGGGTGAAACCCATCTACATCTTTATCCGCATCGATAGCTAATAAGATTTTTTGCTCATCAATGTGTTTTGGAAGAGGTAATTGAACGATATATCCATCTATAGCAGGATCAGCATTCAATTCTTTTACTTTAGCTAAAAGTTCTTCTTCTGTCGTTTCTTCTGGCAAAGAAACTAATGTAGATTCAAAACCTACTTTCTCACAAGACTTAACCTTACTTCCTACGTAAGTTAAACTTGCTCCATTAGTACCAACAATAACTGCTGCTAAGTGAGGTACTTTTTCTCCACGAGCCTTCATCTGTTGAACCTCAACAGCGATCTCATTCTTGATATCTTCCGATACCTTTTTTCCGTCTAGTAGTTGCATTAAAATAAAATGTGTGTTGTGTGTAGTAAATAAAGAAGGTTTAAACCTCATAATGAACCTTAAACCTTCTTCTTTAATTATCTTTGCATGCCTTTCATTTGCCCCATCATTCTCATCAAATTCTTTCCTTTTGCCCCTTGCATCATCTTCATCATTTTGCTCATTTGATCGAACTGCTTAAGCAATTGATTCACTTGTTGTATATCTGTACCCGATCCTTTAGCGATACGGTTCTTGCGTTTTACATCTATAATAGATGGTTTAGAACGTTCTGCAGGAGTCATTGAGTAGATAATAGCCTCGATATGTTTAAACGCATCATCTTCTATCTCTACATCTTTCATTGCTTTTCCAACTCCAGGTATCATCCCCATCAAGTCTTTCATATTCCCCATCTTCTTCACTTGCTGAATCTGATTTAAGAAATCGTCAAAACCAAACTCATTCTTCGCGATTTTCTTCTGGATTTTACGAGCCTCTTCTTCGTCGTATTGAGCCTGTGCACGCTCTACTAACGAGATAACGTCTCCCATCCCTAAGATACGGTCTGCCATACGATCTGGATAGAACACATCTATCGCCTCCATCTTCTCACCAGTACCGATAAACTTAATCGGTTTATTTACTACTGATTTAATTGAGATTGCAGCCCCTCCACGTGTATCACCATCTAACTTAGTAAGGATTACCCCATCGAAGTTTAATCTATCGTTAAAAGCTTTCGCTGTATTTACGGCATCTTGTCCTGTCATAGAGTCCACTACGAATAGTGTCTCATGTGGTGTAATTGCTTTGTGGATATTAGCGATCTCCGTCATCATCTCCTCGTCTACTGCTAGACGACCAGCTGTATCGACGATCACTACGTTGAATCCATTTGCCTTAGCATGCTTAATAGCATTCTCTGCAATTAGTACAGGATTGTTATTTCCTTCTTCTGAATATACTTCTATACCTAATTGATCACCTACTACGTGTAACTGATTAATAGCCGCAGGACGATATACGTCACACGCTACCAATAAAGGTTTCTTATTTTTCTTTGTCTTTAAGAAGTTTGCTAGTTTACCAGAGAATGTTGTTTTCCCTGACCCTTGCAAACCTGACATTAAAATAACTGAAGGATTACCAGATAAGTTAATACCTGCAGCCTCACCTCCCATTAATTGAGTCAACTCGTCCTTAACGATTTTGATCATCAATTGTCCTGGTTGTAAAGTTGTAAGTACCTCTTGTCCTAAAGCTTTTTCTTTTACTACATTAGTAAAATCTTTAGCAATCTTAAAGTTAACGTCGGCATCTAATAGAGCTCTACGAACCTCTTTTAGAGTGTCTGCTACATTGACTTCTGTAATCTTGCCGTGTCCCTTAAGGATATGAAAGGCTTTATCTAATTTATCACTTAAATTATCAAACATATCGGTATTATTTTAATACTTTGAGTCGCCAAAGATACTATTTAACTCGTTAAGTCACAAAAAGCAAAAGCAACAAAACATACTTTTTTAAAAATTATTTGTTATTTCGGTTATTTATCACCAATTACCTTCTCTCTACCAAATCTTTTCAAAGGAGAAAAACTTATTTATAAACCGAATATCATTACCTTAGTTTTTATAATAAATCCAAAACATGAAAAAACTACTTATACTAACCTCTGCCTTCATATTATCATGTAGTCAAACGATATACAGTCAGGACTTACATACTAAAATAGATAGTATACGCAACCTGTACAACGTACCTGAAGTGGCCTTTGCCATTGTAACAAAAGATCAGACTGTTCAAAAAGGCATCTCTGGACATCACAAATTCAGTGAAAAGAACACACCTTCTAATGCTGACCTAAAAGACTACTTCCACTTAGGTTCTAACTCTAAAGCCATTACAGGGTTTATAGCTGCCAAACTAGTAGAACAAGGCAAAATCAAATGGAATACTACCTATTTTGATCTGTTTCCTGAGGCAAAAGAATCTGCTAATCCTGCATACTATAACGCTACGCTGAAGGACTTCTTCTCTCATAGAGCTAAAGTACATGCCTTCACTAGTGGTACGGAACGCATTGGTCTACCTAAATTTGAAGGAACAAAGCAACAACAGCGACAAGCTTTCGCTCAACATGTATTAACGATGTCTCCACTAGAGGCTCCTAATGGATATACCTATTCTAATGCAGGGTATAGTATAGCAGCTTCTATGTTAGAGAAAGTAGCTAACAAATCTTGGGAAGAACTAGCAAAAGAAATTCTAACCAATGAACTAGGTATAGACTTCGTCATCGGCTGGCCAAATCGCAATCTAGAAAGCCAACCTTGGGGACATGCCCTACAGTATGATGTACTAGAATCTGTACCTCCTACTTATAACTATGCATTAACCCTTATAGAGCCTGCTGGTGACTTAAGTATGAATATAGAAAATTATATCAAATACATTCAACTCAATCTACAAGGCCTTGCAGGTCAAAACAACGCCCTTAAAGCAAGTACTTATGACTTCTTATTTAATAGTCAAAGCAAATATGCCATAGGTTGGGGGAGTCTTATCAATGAGACTACTAAGCTATATGACCACGCCGGTTCTGATGGTACATTCTTTACCTATACACAGATAGACGGAATATCGAATACTGCCTATATCATCATGGCAAACAGCGGGACTGCTAATGCCCAACAGGCTGTAATGAAAATAGTGCAAGTGATGAAAGACGCTAATAAGTAAATACAATAAACATTAGCTTTAATTTTAAAACAATGCTCTTTCCCATCTCCCTTTTATCCTTAATTTTGTAGTCTAAAAATTAGAATTACATGTCTCAGTCTAAAGCTATCTTTAGAAAGTTTACCAGTGATGTGCAGTCTATAGCACTGCCGACTAAGTTTACTTTCCCTTTTTATTACGAACCTCATCCCCTAACCGTACTAGCAGCAGAAGAGTTACAACGTGAACTAAGTACACATCCTCTTATAGCACCGCTATTTGACACAGAGGATGAGAACTGTCTACCTACAGGTAAGATGTTTGGTGTACTAGTAGTAAAAAATGAAAAAGGAGAACTAGGCTATTTAGCAGGCTTCTCTGGCAAGCTAGGCAGTCATACAGACCTAGAAGGATACGTACCTCTAATCTTTGACCTGTGGAATGAGAACGGCTTTTTTGCAAGAGAAGATGTAGAGGTAAAAGCAATCAATGCTATCAATGCCAAAATAGAAAAACTAGAAGCAGATACTGTATATAGCAATGCCAAAGCTTTGTTGAAACAACAGATAGCTGAAGAAAAAACAGCCATCGAAGAGAAGAAAGCACAGCATAAAAAACAAAAAAACGAGCGAAAAGCCATCCGAAAAGAACAGGAAGCTATACTTTCTCCTGAAGAATTTCAGCTTTTAAATGATGACTTAGTCAAACAGAGCTTAAGAGATAAATATGAGTTGCGCGTACTGACAGAATATTGGCAAGAGCAAATCACTACGACTAGAGATATCACGACAAGTATAGAAGAAGAGCTAAATAACCTAAAAGAAGAACGCAAACAAAAGTCTAATGGACTACAGCAAAAACTATTCGCTTCTTACAAATTCTTAAATTACAAAGGAGAAGAACAAAGCTTGTTAGAGATCTTCGAAAAGACAGTATTACAACAGCCGCCTGCTGCTGCAGGAGACTGTGCCGCTCCTAAACTGATGCAATACGCCTATGAGCATAATTATACGCCTATTGCCTTAGGAGAATTCTGGTGGGGAGAGTCTCCGAAGTCAGAGATTCGCAAGCATCAGCACTTCTACCCTTCTTGTCGCAGTAAATGTGAGCCTATCTTAGGACATATGCTAGAAGGCTTAGAAGTAGATGATAATCCACTGTTGATAAACCCTGCTCTTAACAGACCTATTGAGGTAGTCTATGAGGATGAGTACTTCGCTATTGTAAATAAGCCTGAAGACTTCTTATCTGTACCTGGTATTTATATACTAGATTCTGTATATGAGCGTATGAAACTTCGCTACCCTAATGCTACAGGGCCTCTTATCGTACACCGATTAGACATGCCTACATCAGGTATCTTAATCATTGCTAAGGATAAAGACTCTCATAAAGCACTACAAAGCCAGTTTATAAAGAAGAGCTTAGAGAAGAGATATGTCGCTATACTAGATGGTATCATAGAAGAAGACGAAGGGACTATAGAACTACCGTTGAGAATAGACTTTGACGATAGACCTAGACAGATGGTATGCTATGAATATGGCAAGTATGCCAAGACTAGATATGAAGTGATAGAACGAAAAGATGGCAAGACGAAAGTGTACTTCTATCCTATCACAGGGCGTACACATCAGCTGCGTATGCATGCCTCACACCCAAAAGGACTAAACACACCTATAGTAGGTGATGACCTGTATGGTACCAAAGCAGACAGACTATATCTACATGCAGAAAGTATCACTTTTAGACATCCAAAGACATACGAATTAATGACATTTACCATAAAAGAGAGCTTCTAAGCTCTCTTTTTTCATTACATTAGCTATAAATACAGCACTATGAATGAAAAGAAAAAACAGTTACAAAAGCATAAACGCATAGCTACTGGACTATTTATACTTATGGCTATCCTCTATATCTCTATGGTATATGCCATCAGACATTCACCTGCTTCGTGGATGGGATATGTCAAGGCATTCTCAGAAGCTGCGATGGTCGGGGCACTAGCAGACTGGTTTGCGGTGACAGCTCTTTTTAGACATCCGATGGGTATGCCCATTCCACATACTAATCTTATTGTGAATAGCAAAAACAAGATTGGAGATAACCTAGGAGACTTTGTCACAGATAACTTCTTGACGTCAAATAATATCAGACCTTATGTAGAGAAAGTTGATTTAGCGAATATGATTTCTACTTGGCTAAACAAGCCTAATAATCAAATCATTTTAGAGCATGAGATTACTTCACTTGCCAAACGAATACTCGCTGAGCTAGAGGACGAAACAATCATTGCACTGATGACTTCAAAAGCAAAAGAGGGCATCGCAGCTATTAATATCCAAAGCTTTGTATCACAAGGGGTCACCTATGCTATCGAAAAGAATGAACACAACAGATTATTAGACATTATCTTGCCTAAGGCACAACTCTATGTAGAAGAACACCGCCAAGAAATATATGATAATGTCGTAGAAAAAAAACCTATCTTAGGGCTTATCGGAGGTAAAGCGGTGACGAATCAACTTATCAATGGTATCAATACCTTCTTAAGTGATATAGAAAAAGACCCTAATCACAAAATAAGAAAAGAGATCACCCTGAGGTTAGAAATGCTAGCTGTAGATATAGAAGCTTCTCCTATGTGGAAAGCTAAGTTCGATGAAATCATAGGTCAATTCATTACTCATGATACTATTCATACGTATATGCAAGATCTATGGCGCTCTACGAAGGAGAATCTGCTCGTACAACTAGAGGACAATAACTCAGTACTGCGCAAGTATATCTCTAATAGCCTGTCTAAAATAGCACTAGACTTAGAAAATAACGAAGAGAATAAAATCAAGATCAATAAGTGGATACAACACACCATCTATAAAGTAGCTCTTAAAAACACAAAAGAAGTAGGGCAACTAATCAGAAATACTGTAGATAGCTGGGATGGTCGCGAACTAAGTGATAAGCTAGAACTAGAAGTAGGTAAAGACTTACAGTATATCCGTATCAATGGTACTCTAGTGGGAGGGCTAGTAGGGCTACTTATTTATATTATTACTTCCTTGTTATAGTTACATTTTACTTATAATATCACTAGTCTATTTAAAGTATATTTGACTATAATTTATATACCTAGTTAACATTACTCTACGTCCTGTCTTCTCCTAAGATGATTTGAATTGAGTCCGTTATGCGTCCGCTATGTATCCGTAGTGTATCCGTTAAATCAAGTAAAAAAACGGAGACAATACCTACTTAAATCCTAAACAATAGCGAAATATCTGCAATAAGACTAAACTTAGAGTACTATAAAGCTAATACTAAAGGACAAAAAAAGCTGTAACATCACTGTTACAGCTTCATTATATTAGATAGTTTAGGATCTAATTATCAGATTGTCCTTTTAGGCTTACTTCATTTCCTTCATTATCTGTTATTAGGATAGTTACTTCATGTTCTACGTCAGACTCAGGATTATCCATTAAGATCGTAATCACATCATTCGTCTTTTTATCTTTAAAGTACAGTACTCTATTGCCCATTGTACCTTGTATATCTTCAGTTCCTTCTAAGATTAGGTTTGGGATATCAGATACTAGCTTACCGTCGTTCCATATTGTTAAGCGCAATACATTATGCTTTTTTCGATCTATACGCCAGATATCTTGTCCTGTTTTAATAATAGCATATGGTTCTAAGAACTTTTTCACACTTTTGTGTAGTCTTTTCTTATCTGCCTGAATCATTTCTTCTCTGATCTTCTTCTCTAGCTCAGTCTGATCGATAATGCGATAAATATCTCCGCTCTCTGTCAGCCACATTCTACCCAAGTCAAACATAATACCGCGCCATCCCATATGACTGTATTCTTCTATTACAGAGTTCGCTATCTTAGCCGAAAACTCTGGCACAAAAAACTCTTCAAAACGACTCACAAATTCGAACTCGGAAGTCACTGGTGGTAAAGGGTATTCTCGCTTCAGAGGATAAACTATTCTCTTGGCGATACCTTCTCTATCTTCATTCTCAAACAAAGTGATTAAGGATTTTATTCGTTCTACCGAAGCATCAGATAGATTACTCTCCTGACTATACCCACTTAATCCCATCACTAGGAATAAAACTGCTAATATTCTTTTCATATTTTTATTTTCTTTTTTAATCCTTCTAATCTATCGCGCATGTGCTCTGACAGTAGTTTCTGTACTTCTAGATCTGACTCCGTTTCTTTTAAATAATCGAAGTGCACTAATAACTCTTCTATTCTCTCTTGACTCAATTCTATATTAGCTGTACTCAAAAAAGTATCAAAAGAAATATGAGCTGCACATAGATAATCAAATAAATATTCTTTCCCTCCTCTTTCTAATAAGGTCTGTGCTAATAAATGAAACTTATTATACACTGAAAAGTTAAGTTTAGACACTGTCCCGATATGGATAAATAACTCTCTTAATAGAGGCAAATCTACAGTATCTAACTGCTGACAAACTAACTCTGCTATCTGAATTCTAAAAAGGTAATTATCATCTTTAAACTTAGCTCCATACTTTCCGTTCCAATCGAGGGCTAACCACTCACTATCGGATGAAGAATAATTATCTATAAAACTTTGAAAATCAACACTACTCACTTCCATATCTCCTTACTTTTTTTATTCTAATACGAATGATAAAAATACAATTAAAAATAAAAAAGCGAACAATTACTTTTCTACTATTTACAAAGTAATTGTTCGCTTAGGATTATATCCTTATTCTTTACTGTAAGAGTGAGATTATCTCTTTATTATCTTGTAATACGGCATGGTCTAATGCTGTCTTACCTCTGTTATCTTTTACTGTCTTATCTGCACCTGCCCTTAGTAAAGCACCTACAATATCAGTAGTCCCAAAAGTTACTGCAAAAATAAGAGGACTAGCATCATTACTATTCCTTCTATTGACATCTGCACCTGATTCTAACAACCAATTAACCAAAGTCAAATTCTTTTTAAACACAGCTCCTATCAAGGCTGTATTGCCCATAGCATCTTGTTTTTCTAGGTCTACTCCTGCTTCTAGTAGTACCTTCACTACCTCCTTACTATCGTTATACACTGCTATCGTTAAGGGAGTAAAAGAACGATCATTGACTTGATTTAAATCTACCTTTTGGCTGATCAGCTGCTTTACCTCCTCTGTATTATTCTCTCTTGCGGCTGTAAATATATCTTGTCCAAAACTAATCTGAACACTACATAACAACAGTCCTACTATCATCCATTGTTTCATCACTAACACTAAAAATAGATTCAACACAAATACATATCCATAGAAGCAAATCTAGGTACAGAACAATGGTAGAAAGTAAATAATATAAAAATATAAGCTTGTACCTAAATCTGTTCTTCTATACTCTTTATAAAATATGATGTGGGGCCATATAGAGTAGATAATGTATCTATGCTGAATCCTTGTTTATACTATATCTATTATTGAGCTAAATAAGGTTTAATCTCATCTAGCTTCATATCTACTGCTTTTAATAAGCGCGTACCATATTCTTTATCAGCTTGATAGAAATAAGCAATCATCTTATGTACGATCACTTTATTCTTAATCGTCTTAAATGCTCCACTCAAATTCTTAATTAAATTATCTTGGTCTTTTTTAGAGAACGAGCGATATAGGTCACCAGCCTGTTTAAAGTTATTCTCCTTATCTATCACATGCTGCGTAGTACTAACAGGTTTAAAGAACTCAGACTTAGAGTACATAAACTTAGCATTATCTACCACTTCAGGTTTATTAGTAGAAGGCTGATAGTTCACATCACCAGACTGTACACGTGTAGACATATACCCATTCTGGTTATAAGTAGTCGCTGTATTCTTAGGTGCATTAACAGGTATTTGTTGGAAATTCCCTGTTAAGCGGTGACGTTGTGTATCTGCGTAAGAGAATAGTCTTCCTTGTAACAGTTTATCCTCAGAAGGTTCTATACCAGGTACTAATGTACTAGGTGCAAAGGCAGCTTGTTCTACCTGTTGGAAGTAGTTCGTAGGATTAGCTTTCAATGTCATCGTACCTACTTTTACAGACTTCGCGATCTCAGCTGGCCAAATCTTCGTTACATCTACAGGATTAAAGTCTAAGGCATCGAAGTCTTCTCTCTTTAACATCTGTACATATAAGTCCCAGATAGGATAATCACCTCGATCTATCGCGTGATATAAGTCTAAAGTCGCGTGCTCTACTGAAGTTGCTTGGATAGCGTTAGCCTCTTCTTGTGTCAAGTTTTTAATCTCCTGACGAGGTACCCATTTATACTTTACATACGTTACTTCTCCTTTATCATTCACCCATTTATATGCGTGTACTCCATTCCCTTCCATCTGTCTAAAGTTAGCTGGTATACCGTAATCAGAAAACAGCCAAGTAAACATGTGAGTAGATTCTGGCAAATTAGAAAAGAAGTCAAATACTCTATTCGGATCTGATGCTCCATTAGTCAAAGGAGACGGTTTAAAAGCGTGTACCATATCAGGAAACTTAATCGCATCTCTGATAAAGAATACAGGAAGGTTATTTCCTACTAAGTCATAGTTACCCTGCTCTGTATAGAACTTTACCGCAAAACCACGTGGGTCTCTATACGTCTCTGGTGACCCTTGCTGATGTGTCACAGTAGAGAATCTTACCATCACAGGCGTAGTCTTACCTGCGTGTGATAAAAAGTCTGCCATCGTCACATCCGAAAAATCGGCACTCGCTACAAACTCTCCGAAAGCTCCAGCTCCACGAGCGTGTACTACTCTCTCAGGGATACGCTCTCTGTCAAAAGCAGCTAACTTCTCTATTAAATGGATGTCTTCTAATAATACTTGTCCATTATTACCAATGGTTTTAGAATGTTGATTACTTCCTACAGGACTACCTGTATTCGTAGTCAAAACTTGAGCTTGAATAAATGATGATACTACTAATGCAGATATCAAAAAACTACGTTTAAGCATAAAATTAATATTTGTTGTTTAGATTTTTTCTTTACATCACAAATATATTATGCCCCTCCACGGTATGTCAGTCTTTACTAACGATAGATTTTATCCTATCATAGGTACTATTTATCATAAATACTATCTATTATAGATTCTTCTATATCACCTGCCTTTTATTCGTAAAAAAACAAGTATAATTCTAAATGTACTATAATACCTACAATCTATGTATCATATTCCTTCTCTATATAAACAAAAAAGGAGCAATAATCTTTTTAAAACTATTACTCCTCAGGGTTCAATTATATATATTCTAGTGTAAGTGTCTATTTTTCTGACTAACTCATTACTACATTGATCACTGTTCTTCTAGGTTGAGATGAAGAAAACTCCTTATGACAAGTCCATTTGCTCCCTGATTCAAACCCTTCTATTGTATTTCCGTCTTCTATAACATCCCCTGCTTCCATTAAATAATAAGCATAATCCCATAGACGACCTGCTACCTCATTCACTATCGTATCATCATCAAAGAAAAACTGAAAATCAGAAATACCTAACGCATGTAACCCTACTGTATCCATTAACAGACTTCCATACTCAGGCTGATTTACATTATATAAACGGACATTAATCATTAAGTCTAATGCAACATAGTTAGGATCTAGACAGTCTCTCATAAATACTACTGGATCGATCAACTTCTCACCATGCTCTGAAACAATGATAGTAGGCTGAGCTATCTTAGCCATCGCAAAGAGCATCTGCTGCATTAATACAATGCGTATGCGAGGCTCTAAGCTTCTACTCAAAAAATCAGTCACTAACACTTCATATTGACAATTCTTCAATACCTCTGCTCCCTCTTCCCAATGCCAATTCTGTTCTGTATATTTCTGATCGATCTTCTTAATACTGTCATCCTCTGCATGCATCACGACACACTGTGCAGGTACAATACCCTCTTCGAACTCTACTTCACAATCAGGGAAAGTAAACACATTAGCCTCTTCTGCAAAGGTTACATTAGGAAACACTTGTTTTAATTCTTCTAATACTGCTTGTAAATCTATAGAAGGCTTCTGTTCAAATAACAATCTAAACATCATCATCTTTGGGTTATTACCCAGTTTTTTACTTCCCATATCTTATTGAAATATTATTATTGTATTGCAATTTTAAAATTACGGAATTACAACAATTAAAAGATGAGTATTATCACCTTATTTACTATAAGTTTTTTTTAATAGCTTATCGATCTGATAACCATGCTGTACTAATAGGTCTAAACCGTCTAATTCTAATCTTTCTTGCATTGGCTTCCACCCTTGTTCTAATCCATAATCTAAAGCTAAACGGATAAATAATGGTCGATTTAAATTCACCACTATTTCTTTTTCTAACACTGTATTATACAATAGTACACCATGATTTAGTGGATTCCCCACATAATAGTCATCTAACACACGGAAGTAGAAGAGTAAAGCATACTTACTATATTTATCTACAAAGATACGCATAGTAAAAATGCTCTCCTCTGTATCTGCGATATAAGTAACTCCTATACTATATAGATACTCCGAGTTATCTACTCTTAATGTTCTTAGCTTCTTCTTCATAGGTATAAAAAAAGGTATGTGTAAGTAAACACATACCTTCTATATTTCAAAATAAACTATTCGTTATTTTAATTTAGCAATCAGTTCTTCCAATGATAATACCTCCTGCTCACCTGATGCTAATTCTTTTAGTGTATATTTCTGATCTGCGATTTCTTGAGATCCTACTAACACTGCATAAGGAATTCCCTTCTTATCTGCGAATTGGAATTGCTTACCTACTTTAGCTTTATCAGGATAAACTTCTGTACGGATACCAGCATCTCTTAGCTTCATCACTGCTTGTACTCCATAGCTCATCTCTTCTTCTCCCATGTTTAAGAACATCACTTTAGAAGATGCACTTACTGTCTCTGGGAATAAATTTAACTCTTCCATCACTAAGTAGATACGGTCTAAACCGAACGAAATACCTACCCCGCTCATATCCTTAAGGCCAAAGATACCTGTAAGGTCATCATAACGACCACCTCCACCTATAGAACCAATCTGTACTGTCTCAGGTGCTCCAATCTCAAAGATCGCTCCTGTATAATAATTAAGCCCTCTAGCCAAAGTCACATCTAAGTTTAGCTTCGCTGTCTGTAGTCCGATAAGCGCTACTTCTTTTCCTACGAATGCTAATTCTTCTACACCTTTTAATCCTTCTTCTGATGATGCTAACATCACACGTAGTTTCGCTAATTTCTCATCAAAGGTACCTGTGAAGTTAAACAATGCTTTTACTTTTTCAATAGACTCTGCAGCAATTCCTTTTTCGATCATTTCTGCTTTTACTCCATCTTCCCCGATTTTGTCAAGTTTATCAAGAGCTACTGTGAAGTCTATTAGTTTATCACTTGCATCAATCACCTCAGCAATACCAGCTAATATCTTTCTATTGTTTAGTTTTATAGTTACCCCATTTACTCCTAATGCGGTGAATACTCTGTCATATAAAGTAACGAACTCTACCTCTTGCCACAATGATTTAGACCCGATCACATCAGCATCACACTGATAGAACTCTCTATATCTACCTTTCTGTGGACGGTCTGCACGCCATACAGGCTGCATTTGGTAACGTTTAAAAGGGAAGTCTAACTCATTCTGGTGCATGACTACATAACGAGCAAAAGGCACAGTCAAGTCATAACGCAATGCCTTCTCCGAGATCTGATTCGTTAGTTTTAAACTATTCTTACTCTCTAATACAGTCTCATCTACTTTACTTAAATAATCCCCTGAGTTTAAAATCTTAAAAATTAAACGATCACCCTCTTCACCATACTTACCAAGTAGTGTATCAAGGTTTTCGAAAGAAGGAGTCTCGATGGGATGGAATCCAAATTTCTCAAATCCATGTCGGATAGTCTGCATGATGTATTGTCTTCTTGCTACTTCTGTTGGAGAAAAGTCTCTTGTACCTTTTGGAATTCCAGGTTTCTTTGCCATCTCTAATTAATTTTTATGTATTATTATTAGACAAAACTACTACTTTTTTTAAAATCCTCCTATTGAATCTGAGGGGTAAGTATGAGTATTTGTCACTTATTTTAAGAAAAGAAGGTAACTGTGAAGTTTAAAATTTTTTTGTGTATTTTTACTTCTAACAACTATATTAATTACTCCTACCTCTATATGTTTAAAATCGGAATCGAAAACATGAGAATTGCCTTGACAAGTATTAAGAGTCAGATACTCCGTACTTGTATTACTGTGTTTATCATAGCGATCGGTATATGGGCATTAGTAGGAATATTAGCTGTAGTATCTGCTCTGCGCAATACAATATTAGATGACTTTGCTTCTATGGGGGCGAATACATTTACGATATTGAGATACGATGTCGCAGACAGAATGGCTAAGAATAAGTCTGTACAAAAGGTTAATCCTGTTATTACCTATAGTGAAGCACAAGCATTTAAAAGAGAGTTCTTATTTCCCTTCGCTAATGTGTCCCTGTCATTTAATGCTGCTTCGAATATCGAAGTCAAAAATGACTTCATGAAAACAGATCCTGAAATCCCTATTATTGGATGCGATGAGAACTACTTATCCAATAGTGGATTAACTGTCACAGAGGGTAGAAATTTTAGTTACACTGATATTACTAATGATCACTTCGTATGTATTATCGGTTCTGACTTTTCTAAAAAGATGTTTAAAGACCAAAGTCCTATAAGTCAAATTATCTCTATCCGAGGGTACAAATTTAGAATAATAGGTATGCTGAAAGAGCAAGGAAGTACTTTTGGTCAAAATGAAGACCAAAGAATCTTTATCCCAATAAAGATTGCTCGTTCTATATTTAATACTGCACATGGTAATTATGATATTAAAATAGGTCTATTACAAGATAACTTGCTTAATCAAGCCATAGATCAGGCTACTATAGACTTTAGGAATATCAGAAAACTAACTCCTGCACAACCTTCTAATTTTGGTATTGAACGCAGTGATGATTTGATACGCTCTATGATGAAACAAGTGAATATGCTGAATGCCGCTGCTTGGGTAATCGGTCTGATTACAATACTAGGGTCGTCTATAGCACTAATGAATATCATGCTCGTATCTGTCACTGAACGTACACGAGAGATAGGTGTACGCAAATCTCTAGGTGCTAAAAAGAAAACAATAGCAATACAGTTCTTTACTGAGACGATTATCATTGGTCAGTTAGGTGGGCTATTAGGCACCTTACTTGGTATCCTAACAGCTTATGCTTTAGCCCAAGTCATGAGCTTTAGTTTTACAGTGCCGTGGACAGCTATCATAGCTGCTTTTACTACTACCTTTATCGTTGCTATAATCTCAGGATTGTACCCTGCTATGAAAGCTGCTAAGCTAGATCCTGTAGAAGCATTGAGATATGAGTGATGTTTATTTGTGAAATCGTGAAATCGTTTTTTTGTGATGGTGTGATGGAGAAATATCTCACTGACTTTGCGCCTTTATAACACTATTATCTTATTTACTATGACACGTAAGATATTGCCTCTACCTTATGTAGTGGACGTAATATACACAGTTAACTGTCAACCTAATAATACTGTTCTAAGTCAAAGCCTAGTACAGCGTTATACTTTCGATACTGATCATCAATAGTGGCTCTAAGTTCTATGACCTCTTTCGTAACAGGATGTGTGAATTTCAGTTCTAATGCATGTAATAACATCGCTCCTAATTCATGTGTATCAAGCCAAAGCTTATTCTGTTTATTACATCCATGTGGGCGACTACCTAGAATAGGATGAAAGATATGTTTAAAATGTTTGCGCAATTGGTGTTGTCTTCCTGTCTCAGGATAAGCTTCTACCAAAGAATAACGAGAAGTCAAATGCTTTCCAAATGGCATTTCTACTTCTACTCTTTGCAAGGTTTTATAATATGTTTTTGCTTCTTGTTTTTGGCCATTGTCATTCGTTAGAGCATAATCAATTGTCTCTTCATCTATCGTAAATCCCCTGACGATAGCAATGTATTTCTTCTCTACACTACGGGTAGCAAAGTCATCATTTAGTTGTTTTAAAATCTCTTTATCCAAAGCAAACAATAATACTCCTGATGTCTTTCTGTCTAAGCGATGTACAGGATAGACATACTGCCCTATCTGATCTCTTAAGATCTGGATAGCATACTCCTGGATGTCACTTGCTATAAAAGATTTGTGTACTAATAAATCACGTGGTTTATTAATAGCTACAATATACTCGTCTTGATAAAGAATTTCTAACATCTTGCAAAGATAAAAAAGCAATAAAGACAATCACTAAAAACAATACAACCTTATTAGTATTACTATAAAAATCACAAGCAACAAATAATTAATCAAAATAAAACACAATTAAACAAATAAACAATGTTAATTTTATTAATTTATACATATATTTACTTCTTTAATATAAAAAATATGATAGAAGAAGAAAAAACAGAAACAAGAAATACAACGTCATCTAGTACTACTAATAGAGTACACTTACAGAGTGACACTATTAATCTAGAGAGATTTAAACCTTCAGCGATATACATATTAGTAGCTTGGATAGCTTTAGGACTTGGAATCACTAGTTATTGCGTAGGTCTGTGGAATGCAGAGATTTTATTAAGTGAGAAAGGATTTTACTTTACACTTATATTATTTGGGTTATTTGCAGTAGTTGCTCTACAAAAGAGTGTTAGAGATAAGATAGAAGGTGTACCTGTTACCCCTATTTTCTATACGTTAGGATGGATTGGTACCATGGCAAGTATAACATTACTAACTATTGGACTAATTAATGCAGAAATGACTTTAAGTGAAAAAGGATTCTATGCTATTTCTTACTTATTATCTCTTTTCGCTGCTGTGAGTGTTCAAAAGAATGTACGTGATTTAGAAAATTTCAATAAATAGTTTTTATAATATCACTTTACCACAAAAGAAAACCTCCAATCTTAATTATTAAAGATTGGAGGTTTTTTATATTCTATTTAAAAATTAAATCTTACTGATACTAAGAATTGTGAAGGTCTTAGTTTAAAGTTAGTTGTTGATGTCTGTATACTATTGATTACTACTTGTTCGTATTCTTTTGTATTCAGGATATTATTCCACTCGAAGTCAAAGTCTATCTTCTTCTTATTCCACTTAAAGCGGTACATAACATCCATAAATCGATTAGTAAACTTCTGATTATTAAATACATTTTCTTTATAATCTAGCTTCCAAATAAAACTATGTGATTTAAAAGGGATAAGGTCTATACGCAAATTATGTGAGTTGCCATAAGAATGTGTTGACTGCTTCATATCCTTTCGCTCTGTCTCCATATAATTAAAATCATAAGTAAAGTTTAACCAATCAAAATAATTATTCGTCAATTGTAATCCATAATTATAGTTATAGGTATTCACATCTCTTAGATACTCATTTACTAATATCTCTGACTTACCTTTATTAACTGAGAAACTTCCTTTAATATTAGAGCTATACTCACTAAAGAACTTACCTAGGTTAATATTAGCACTTTGATTATTTGAAATGTTCTTTTGCTCTAAAGCTTCTAAAACAGACTGTCCATTCTCATCAATTGTCTGTGATAATATAATCTTTCTCTCTTGGTAGTTATTATTTAAAGACCCATTAAAGAATATTCCATTAAAAGGATTTTTAAACTCAAACCTAAACCAAGAAAAAATACTCTGTGTGTCTTCTATCTTCGCCTTATATGCTGTAAAGTTTAGTCCACTAAAAATATAGTGACTGTACAGTTGGTCAAGAGGGGTATAACTAGTACTCAAGTTACTTCCTCCTCTTAATGTCCACATATTATTAATCTTATATGACAGGTATAGTGATGGTGAGAAATCTACTGCATTCTTTGTAGTCTTCGTATCTATAGACTTATCATCTAGCTTCATAGATGACCATATAATAGGCACAGTAAATGTCATATCCCACGACACTCCCTTAAAATTAACACTAGAGTTTAAACGATTTACAAATCTATTGTAAGTCAAATCATTCTGATAATTATCCCCTAGCCAAACAGACTGAGCATTATATCCGTATAAGTCTGTCTCAAAACGCTTATTCTCATACAATAAACTATACTCTTCTGTAAAGGTCCACTTTCTGTACTTCCACGAAAGTGATAAAGCATTCTGTGTATAGAAAGTATTGTCTAAGAATGACTGATTTAATAAATCGTATTTCTTCAAATCTTGATCTGGGAAGTTCACATTGCCATTCGCTACCACATCATAATCTTGTTTATCTCTTGTAAAGTCAATGATAGACTTAAAGTTAGCAAACTTATTACTACCTACTGGTACTAAGGTACTCAAAGAATTCTGTAAGGTAAAAGAAGGAGATAATACACTCTGATTTATAGGATCGTTATTCTGCAATAATAGTCCTCTTTCTTTATTTCTACTTACATTAATCGTTATATAATCTTTTAAGTAATTATCTTTTGTATTCTTCGTAATCGTAAACTTAGAGTTAAATGCTTCTTTAAAGTATCTGTTCTCATCTTTTCTACTATATCTAATTACATCACTGACATTGCCATTTGCGTCTAAGTTTCTAATCTCTGTAGATTGTGCTCCTGATTGCTTAACCTCATCATTGTTATAAAAAGCATTCGTATTCATCTCTATCTTATCTGTAAACTTCACTAAGAAGTTAGCAGAAACATAATGAGATCTATTGTCTAAATAACGTGATTTAGCAATACCTGGAGCTGACGTTGTACTCATAGACAGCGCTTGGCCTGTACTCTTTGTATAATTATAAACATCAAAAGAACCAAAAGAGCCAAATGCTCTAAATTTATTAGTAAGGTCTTCTCCAGTATTATTAGTATCATAACTTACTAAGTACTGTAATCCTTTACTAAAAAACATCGGAGATATAGTACTATTCCATAAGAAGGGATCACCACCTACTCCTATCTTAGCACTACCACTTAAACTTATTTTATTCTTTAATCTAATATTAATAGCAGGACTCTCTGAAGGTACTTTTCCCTCTAGCATCTTAATCGGTTGATGATTTTCTATTACCTCTAGCTTGCTAACATGAAGATTAGGCAAGGCT
Source organism: Myroides odoratimimus (assembly GCF_038039805.1). Taxonomy (GTDB): domain Bacteria; phylum Bacteroidota; class Bacteroidia; order Flavobacteriales; family Flavobacteriaceae; genus Flavobacterium; species Flavobacterium odoratimimum_B. Next base: position 206,143 of record NZ_JBBPHK010000004.1, on the reverse strand, counting down.
TTAGTAATAGCACCATATCTTCCTTGCATCAAGTCTTTTCCTTCAACATAAAATTTATTTAGAGGCTTACCTTGATATTCTATTTCTCCATTACTCTTCACCTCCATTCCTGGCATCTTCTTTATCACATCTTCTAGTACTCTATCATTCTTCCCTGCAAATTTGCTAAGATCAAATACTAGGGTATCATTGTGTTGAGTAATAGGAGAAGCTTTAACGAATATTTCTTCTAATTGTGTAAACTCATCTACTAACTGAATTTGAATATCCTGAGACTTATTCTCAATCACTTTTTCAAATACACTGTAGTTCACTATAGATGCCTTGATCTTTAATGTTGTTAGAGAAGACTTGATAGGTATCTGATAAGTCCCTTTGCTATCCGTCATCTCATAAGCTATTACAGCATTAGTCTCTGGATTAAGTATAGAAACAATGACATTAGATAATGCTTGTTTATTCTCACCATTTACTTTTCCCTTTAGAACTACTTGTGCCTGTAAAGGCAGTACTATCATAAAGAAAAGTATATATATTACATATTTCATCGTTAATAAGGTCGTTTGGTTAATTACTAATAAAGCTCTATAGGGTTAGGCTCTTTGCCAAATTTCTTAGTCATAAAATCAGAAGGTTCTTTATCATCATTCATTAACTTCCCCCCTCTTTCTTGCATGAGTTGCATATAAGTTTTATTGGCGTTTAATGTTTTTAATCGATTTAATTGTTTACCTGTTACTTCCTTAAAAAAATCTAATTCCTTTAATTCAATCCAGTAATTATGTACTCTCATACTCTCAGTAAACTCAAATACATAGTCTTTATTTTTATCCTCTGCTTTTACTACAAAACCTGGCAGATTTTTAAACTTATAAGGTCCTTCTATTATAGGTATCTCAGTAGTAAACCATACTGTCCAATTACGCCCACTTAGTTCTCCAGTTGCCTTCTGTACTTTCATACCATGATACTCTTCTATCTCACTTGAGATAGTCCATTGAATAAGATTAAGAGGCTGTTTTACTTTATAAGCTTCTAGCGAATTAATCATCTCATAAAGAATAATGCTACCTGAGTCTTTAGAAACCATCCAAGGCACTTGAGAATTTTGAATATCTATTTCTATCTCTTCTAATTCAGCAACAAATTCTTGGTAAGTAAACTCATCATAGAACATAGAATTACTCCCGTCTATATCCAGATAGAACTTCTCTGTGATAGGAAGACTATCAGGCATTACTTTTACATCATAAGGCTTAAAAGTCAATGAGTACTCATACCGCATAAAGTCTTTTTTCTCTTGAGCCATACTATGAATAGATATTAAAAATAGTACAACACATCCTATTAAATACTTCATAAGTTTACTTTTTTAACCATTCAAGGTAATTACTACTATTTTCCACTTTCTTATTTAACATCTGTTGATTCTCAACAGTATCTTCAAAATAAACAATCATACCTTGACTATCTAGATTCTGCTTAACTGTCATATTCGCTTTAACCTCTCTTAGCTTGACTAACTCACTAGTTTTATACAATCCAGCCTGTTTATATTCGTTGAAGTCTACTGGTATTTCTACTTTCTCACTCTTTCTAAACTCAAAAACATAATCTTCCTTATCATCCTGTGCTTTGACTACAAATCCAGGCAAGTTCTTAAACTTATATGGCCCTTCTATGATAGGAATTTCAGTAGTAAACCATACTGTCCATATACGCCCATTCAGTTCACCTATAGCTTTCTGTACCTTCATACCTTCAAACTCCTCTACAGTATCATCTATATTCCATTTGACCTGATTAACTGGACTTTCTATCTTCAACATAGTACCACTCACATTCTGAACATAGAATATCTTATTAACTTCCTTTACTAATACTGCTTCAAACCGTGTCTGTTCACCAGCCATACTAATCGACTTACCTATTAGTCCGCTATTCTCTTTTTTAGCTAAACGTTCTACACGGCTAGCATATCCTTTAGAATAAAAACGAGAAGAAGTATCCCATACATCTAAGAATACAGACTCTGTAAACATTTCGTCTGACTTAATAGATGGTTTAAACGTTGCCTCATATTCATATCTCATGACTTCTATTTTCTCCTGAGCTACTGCTCCTAAAACAGTTAAAACAGTAGCTGTAATACTAAATAAATACTTCTTCATAACTTAATCACTTTATACTAATAGAACTCTATAGGTTTAGCCTCTTTGCCTGTCTTCTTTTTTAGTTTATCATTGGTTATATCATTCCCCTTTTCATCTACTACCTTTACAATAGTACCTGCTCCTATCTCACTCATCATTTGAGAGAAACTTTTATTAGCATTGACATTCCTAATCTTATCCCATTGTTTCTTATTGACTTTCATGGCATTTTTATGTCTATCCATTAGCCAAAACTCCGCTGTGACTTTTTCACTCTTTAAGAACTCAAACTTATAATCACCTGTACTATCCTCTGCTTTGACTACAAATCCAGGTAAATTCTTAAACTTATAAGGTCCATCTATCAAAGGGATATCTTGAGTAAACCACACTGTCCAAGTACGTCCACTCAGCTCTCCTACCGCTTTCTGTACCTTCATACCATTGTAATCTTCTATATCTCCAGAAATATTCCACTTAATTAAATTACTAGGTTCTTCTACATTATACGTTTCTATTCCTGAATTTTCATAAGTATTTAAGTTTGCTTGATCCTTATAGATAATCCAATTTACTTTACTTCTAAATTGACCTAAAGCTTGGAAACGCGCTGTATGATCTGCTGTTTTTTTAGCTCCTGTAGTGTACTCTATAAGTGTTTCTTCTCTTTTAATATTTCCTTCACTAGTAAATCTAGATTCGCTATTCTGTACATCTAGATATACTATTTCAGTTGCACTATTAGAAGTATTAATATCATCAGTCGTTTTGGCTAAGGGCATGGTCATCTGATACTCATATCGCATTACCTCAATTTTCTCTTGAGCTAATCCACTTATACTAGTTATAAACGCGACTATACTTATCACTAACAATTTCTTCATAATCCATTGATTTTATTATACTTGTTCAGTAAACATACTAATAGAACTCTATAGGCTTACTTTCTTTTCCCATCTTCTTTTTAGTCATCTCATCAGTTATATCCTTCCCTTTTTCATCTACCATTTTAAAAGTAGCTGTACCTCCTCTTTCGTTCATAATCTGAGAGAAACTTTTATTAGCATTCATATTTCTAATCTTATCCCATTGTTTCTTATCTATTTTCATCGCCTTCTCTTGTCTATTTGATAACCAAAAATCAGTAGTAGCTCTCTCACTCTTTAAGAACTCAAACTTGTAGTCTCCTGTACTATCCTCTGCTTTGACTACAAATCCAGGTAGATTCTTAAACTTATACGGTCCGTCTATCAGTGGAATATCTTGAGTAAACCACACAGTCCAAGTACGTCCGCTCAACTCACCTATTGCTTTCTGTACTTTCATACCATTGTAATCTTCTATATCTCCAGAAATATTCCATTTCACTAGATCATTAGTTTCTCCTACATTGTACGACTCTATACCAGAAGAAGCATAAGTATTTAATTCTGCTCCATTTTTATATATTGTCCATTTTACTCTACTCTTAAATTGACTTAAAGCTTGCATACGCACAGCAAAATCTGCATCTTTCTTAGCCCCAGTAGAATATTCCATCAAAGTCTCTTCCCTTTTAATATCCCCTTCACTAGCACATCTAGACTCGCTTCCTTTTATATCTAAATAAACAATTTCAGTGCTACTCTGTAATGCCTCTTCATCTCCAGTAGCATTTGTACTTGGTAAGGTTAGTTGATACTCATACCTCATTACATCTATTTTCTCCTGTGCATTAATTAACGTTACACAACATAATGCTACGACTGATACATACATTGCTTTAATCATATTCTATAGTTATTTATGGTTTATACTAACTATGATTTAAATTATTTAACATCTACATTATTTCATAACGGCTATATTAAATAAATATAACACTAATAATCAAAAATTAATAAATATATTCAAATCATTAACAACAAAAACTAACTTATCATCACTAATAAATAGTTATCCAAACTAACAACTATTTATTTAGTTTTACAACTAATTAAATAGTTTAAATATAAAAAATTATCTAAATCAAAATAACACTCTTATTTTCAATTACTTAAAAAACATAAATAACAGAGTCTATTTATAAATACCATTGGAATAAAAAAGGTGCTAACCTATATCTTAATTACATAATCAACTTATCTTTGAGCTCTTAAATACCCTTAGGCAATTCATTAAATATGTCAACAACAACATTTAAATCAAAAAACAATGTATTTTCTTTAATCAAGCAATCCTTTTCTAATGAGAACTTTGACTTGACTAATATGTCTATTAATAAAGCTGTTTTTCTATTAGCCATTCCTATGATGTTTGAGATGCTAATGGAGTCAGTATTTGCTTTAGTTGACTTATATTTTGTTGGTCATTTAAAAGAGAGTGCCTACGCTATACAAAGTGTTGGGCTAACAGAGTCTTTACTATCTATTATTTATGCTATATGTATAGGGATTAGTATGGCAGCCACAGCTATTGTAGCAAGGCGTATAGGTGAAAAAGATAAAGAAAAGGCAGCGCAAAATGCGGCACAAGCCATCACACTTTCAATATTAATCACTATTGTATTAAGCGTACTCGGTTTTATCTATGCAAAAGATTGGTTACTGTGGATGGGAGCATCAGAAACTTCAGCAGAATATGGATACGGATATACCAGAATCTTATTAGTCAGCTGTGTATCTATCATGCTCTTATTCCTTATTAATGGAATATTTAGAGGAGCAGGTAATGCGGCCATAGCCATGAAAAGTCTTGGTTTTGGTAATATCATCAATATCATCCTATGCCCTATTATGGTTAGAGGATGGTGGATATTTCCAGAAATGGGATTAGAAGGAGCTGCTTACTCTACAGCTATAGGACGTAGTATGGGGGTAGTGTATCAGTTGTATTATCTGTCTAAAAAAGACTCTCTTATTCAGTTAAAATTAAAGTACTTCAAAATACAATGGGATATGACCTGGAATATCATTAAAATCGCAGTACCAGGTATGGTACAGTATATGATATCTACTTGTAGTTGGGTTATTCTTGCACGCATAGTAGCGCAAAGCGGAGGAGAAATAGGCTCGTCAGGTTTCTTGACATGTTTACGTCTTCTTGTGTTCTTTATTCTTCCCGCATGGGGATTGAGTAATGCTGCCTCTACTTTAGTTGGTCAAAACTTAGGAGATAACAATCCCGACAGGGCATATAAATCAGTGATTGCAACTTTAAAATACAATGTCTTCTATATGGCTATTGTCACGATTATATTCTTCAGTATGGCCGAAATTTTAGCTTCATTCTTTACAACTGATGAAACTATTAAAACAGTCGCTAAAGAAGCAATGTATATAGGAGCTATTGGTTTTATAGCTTATGGAACAGGAATGACCTTGATGAATGCCTTTAATGGAGCTGGAGATACTGTTACCCCAACAATAATAAATATTGTAGGGTTCTGGTTATTTCAGATACCTTTTGCTTATTTAATGACTTATCATTTTAATTTGGGTTCTACAGGAGCATTTATCGCTATCCCTTCTGCCGAATTAGTAATCGCTATTCTTGCCTTTATTTTATTTAGGCGAGGTAAATGGAAACAGAAAAAAGTATAATAAAAATGCCTTAACATCATCCTGTTAAGGCATTTTATCTATTTAGTATATTCTGATTCTTTTCTAATCATATCCACATGTGGAATACCATCTTCTAAATACTCTTCAGAAGAAGGTTCAAAACCAAATGAACCATAAAAGTTCTTCAAATAACTCTGAGCACCTATCTGAATATCTTGAGCTCCAAACTCCTCTTCTATCTTATCTATAGCATGTTGCATTAAGATACGACCATAACCATCCTTGCGATAGTCTGCGTGGACAGCTACTCTTCCTATAGCTATTTCTGGATAACTAAGCCCAGGAGGGACAATACGAGCGCAAGCAACGACTTGATCTAACTTCGTTGCATAAATGTGTAAACATTTCTTATCCTTACCATCTAATTCAGGATAAGGACAGTTTTGTTCTACCACAAATACATCTGTACGTAAACGCATAATATCATATAATTCACTCACTGTCAACTCATCGAAAGCTTTGGTATGCCAATGGATACTATTCATAACTCAATGTTTTAAAGTCTATTACTCAAAGATAATTATTACAATTAAAGTTGCCTAAAATATTATACAGATATCGTTTATCATAATAAAAAAAAACAGTAATCACGTTTCCGTGATTACTGCTTCAACAACTTATTATACTCTGAATTTGCCTAATTCAAAACACGCTAACTAACTAATTTATTTTAAATGCTACTATTGTACAGACTCTAATTTAGAGATAGCTGTAACGTCATTTGCATTTTCGATTGTAATACCTTTTTTAGCAATACCTGTTGCAACATCAATATTGTATACTTGGAAACGATTTGTTTTCTCTATTGGAGCTACATAGTGTACTGTTTTCTTATCCTTCTCTACATATATCTTTTGTTTATATGGCATTTGTGCATGATCAGCAATAGTGTCTATCCATCTAATAGATTGAGTAGATACATTTACGATTGCTAACTTAGTCACACCAGACCAAGTGCTTTGAATATTCTTATCTACAAAGAAGCTCACTAAGAAATCATTACCTCCAATGTACTCTGCACGAGATAACTTATGTCCTCCTGATGCTTTTTGTACATCAAAGAAGTATCCTTTATCTATCTCATGGTTTTTGATTTTAATAAAAGCAGAAGGGTTCTTAGACTTCTCAGCAGGAGACCATGCATATACAGATCCATCTTCCACTTGTTGAATACCGTTCATTCCAAACCAGCTTCCTATTAACCCAGTTCTATCATCTATAATAGTTTTACTAACTTTAAGACTTGGATAATCTACTACTGCAATAAATGTATTGTCTCTATATTTTGTATCTCCTTCTTTTGGCGACACAGAATAAGGAATATATAATTTATCTGTTCCTACCGCAAACACCCCAGTTAAATTACGCCCTCCAGCTTCTTCATCTTTATATTTTAATTTATCAAAATCAACAGCTCCTTTATGAGTCATTTGTTTTAACTCAGTATTTATAGCAAACAGATTTCCTCCTAATGTAGCACTAACTACATCAGTTTTTCCAATATTTCCATAACTACCTATTGTTTCAGTCGCTAGTTTAGTTCCCTCTACTATTTCATTCTTAGCATTTAAGCTATAGAATGTCAACGGGCTTTGTCCACTGAATCCATATACAGCAGCCATTAATTGATTGTTTTGTACGAAGAATGAATAAGAATCAGTTTCGATACCATTGTTCTTATCTATTTTTATAACACCTTCTGTTAATGACGATGCGGTTGCTATATATTTTGTTCCTCCTTCTTGTCCTGTCAAGGAGTTAATCACAAATACATAAGAACTAGCTTTTTTACCTTCTTCAGGAGTTGTTGGTTTTTCTGGTGATGAGTTGTCATCACTACTACATGATGCTATTAATACAAGTGATAATAGACCTAGTGTTTTTTTTATGATATTCATATTATATTTAATTATGTTTTTTATAAATTATATCTCAGTTTTAAAGTCACTGAACGACTTGGCTTTTGTAAACTGAAGTTGTCATACAATGTCTTATTAGCTAGATTCTTCACCTCTACTGCCACATTATATCTTCCATCACGAATAGCATAGTGCAAACTGATATCTTGTGAGAATTGCTCTGGTATATATCTCTTATACTTAGCGATACCAGCACTAGGAGCATATAAATAATATTTCTGTACATACATCATATTATAGTCTAGACGCAAACTATTCTTAGATCCAAATATTTCTTTAAAATTGAATGACACCATCCCATTTCCATATAGATAAGGGATATTAGCCACTCTATCTCTATATAAAGCACTCACTTCCTCAGAATTATTCTCATACTTCATATCGTTTAAAATATCTTGGTATGTAACATTAGCCATCACAGAGAAGAAATCTTTGTAGCTATATCTTATCTCTCCATCAAAGGATTTTACTAATACCCCACCGATATTTCTATTTACTTTTTGAGCTGCAGTACCTTGTCCTGTATTAACTTCCTCCTTTATATAATCTTTAGCTTTTCGATATAAGAAGTTAGTCTCTACCTTGAATTGGTTTACTTCATTAATAGCAAATCCATATTGAAGTCCCACATTAAAGTTATTACTAGACTCTGGTTTTAGATTATAATTAGAAGCTAAGTTTACCTCATCCCCAAACATCTCATATGCTTCTGGCATACGTATGCTATGTTCAAAAGACCCTTTTACTTGTAAGTCTGGCAGTATATTATAAGCTGTAGCTACTCCATATCCAGTAAAGTTCTGTCTATTGTCTTGTGTGAAGTAAGTCTCGTTATAATAGCGTTCTGAGTAATTATATTGGAAGTACTTCTTTAGAAATGCTATCGCGTTCCACTTTTCATTATGCGTATACTGGTAACTAAAACCTAGTATAGCCTTATTAGATTTCTTAGGTAGATTATTATTCTTTAACGTAGCGTCTAATAGATCCTCTCCTTTTCTATTAAATAAAGATAGATTATAGTTTACCGCAAACAGATGATGCTCACTTAGCGCATAATTCGCATTAGCGATTACTGATCCATTATTATTTTTATACTTAAACCTTCTTCTCTCTATCTCCCCACCTTCTTTCTTTAAAGTATTTTTTATAATATAATCTCCATCCCAGTTATACAATCTATTTACTGTATCTACAGATTGTTCACTACCTAGATTATAATTAGCATTTACAGAGACATTCAGATTCTCTACTAAGAAATCTTTCTTTGTATAACTAAAACTTGGTAATATTAAGTCCCCTTTAGTAAAACGACCTCCATAGACATCTTCCATTCTATTCCCAGTCTGGATCTGATTATAATTCTTTCCTAACGTAATCCCGAATAGTAACTCATCAGCATACCACTTATTCACCATACCTCCTTTTAGGACAATTCCTTCATTGTGATAACGATCGTGGAATCGACGAACTCTCTTTGGCGTAAGTACTCCTGTTTCAAAATTGTGAACATCTACATTCACTTTATAATCATTGTCAGAATAGTTTTGATAAGCATTTAATTGAAACTTATATCCTTTATCCGTAGTCATTCCCATATTGATAGATGAACGCACAGTATTAAAAGATCCATAAGAAACTGTGGCATCTAAATATTTACTCTTCGTATTCTTAGTGATAATATTTAAAGCACCTCCTAGAGCATCCCCTCCTAAACTAATAGGAACTACCCCTTTATAGATCTCTATGCGTTCTATCATATTTACAGGGATATTGTTTAGTTGAAAAGAAGATCCTACACCTTCTAAAGGAACACCATCTAAGTAGAATTTAATCTGATTTCCACTAAAGCCGTTTAGAGCAAAATTAAAGTTAGAACCAAGTCCCCCTTCTTCTCGTACACGTACTCCAGCACTTCGGTTTAAAATCTGATTGACATCAGATACTGTATTGGCTAAAGCTTTTACTTCTACAGCGTTGACAGTATAAGCACTTTGCCTTACTTTTTCACTAGCACTCTTAGCTTTAATATTAATTTCACTTAATTGCTGTTGTTGTTCTTTTAATTTTACTGACAGTACTTTAGTAGTTTCTTGATCAAAAGTAATATTGCTTTTAAAAGAGTTGTATCCCATAAAACTAACTTCTATGGTCTCTTTTTTATTTGGAACTTTTAACTCAAAGTTTCCTCTTTCATCAGTCTGAGTAGACTGATTAGATTCGATACCAACAATGGTTGCATAAGCTATTGGTACATTTTTTTCATCTAACACTTTTCCCTTTATAGAATAAGCCAGTTGTTGAGCATGACATAAAAGGTTAAAAGAGAATAAGAACGTAAGTAGTATATATTTTTTCATTTAAGATTGTATTTCTCAAAAGGCAATAAAGAACTTGACACAACACCTTTTGATTACTATGCATTGAATATTTAACTAGTTTATAAATCACATATAAGTGTTTACTTAGACCATAAATATTTAACAGCTATTTAGATATTCCATAATTAACTATGATTAGCAACAAAAAAATAAAAATCTAATAATCAACATATTATCAACAACAACACATTAATTATTATTTAGACTAATTTTATATAGATGCAAATATATAGTAAAACTTAACATAAAATCAAGTTATGCGAGTATTTATTTTTAATAAATCTAAATAATAAAAAAAGGCGATTATTCATAAAATGAATAATCGCCTCTATATTAATGCGTTATAACGACTAGAACAATCCTTTTAATTTATCGATTGCTCCTCCTAATCCTTCTTTTCCTCCTAGTAAAGACCCTAGCATATCTTGTGCTCCTCCTTGTCCTAGTCCACTTAGGATTGTAGACATATCAAAACCTGATTCTCCTCCTTGTATTTTAGCTACTATAGCTGATACCACTTGCGGTACTACACCATTAGCAAAACTTCCAGCTACACCTTCTGATAAACCTAATTTACCAACTAATCCACTGATAAGGTTACCTATCATACCTGTTACGATAGGATTAGATGCAATATTAGAAGCTTGACCTGATAATAAATTAGTCAATCCACTAATATCTCCAGAGCTAACACTATCCTTTAATCCATTGATAATACTGTCTCCTGTTTCTTTAGTAACTGCACTTGTAAGATCTGAAGTGATCCCACCTTTAGCCACTTCACTAGAACTAATCTGTTCTACTAATTTTGTAATTTGCTCTAACATAGTTTTATTTTTTAGATGTATAAAACTACTTATTATTTTCGCAATACTTGCGTTTTCTCAAAAATTTCATCCCATATTAACACTTTACTTTCATCAGTAGAAGCATTAATATTAGGAGATAAAGAAAAGGCAGGTTGCATCAATACTTGAATAGCTGGATGAGGCTCCTCTTCGAATCGATCAATCCCAGCAAACAATACCGTTTCAGCATTTACTACGTCCACTAAATCTACTTCGTTAATCGCTTCTGGATAAGCACAGTTAATCACTCCTATCAAGTTATGAGCATGACTAAATGCCTCTTTATCTAAGATATACTTTTGATAATGCTTAGTATGAATAGTGATAAAATGAGAATCATGTAATAATCTATGCATATCTGTAGAAGCCAAATCTACTCTAAAGTGTATTCCATTTGGCAATACAAAGTCAGCTTTAATCTCAGGTACTGAGGCATCTGTATACAACACATTCATTCCTAAAGCCAACGCTTTTTGAGCCACCTTCTCTCCTGCTGTATTTAACCCAATAATTCCAAGTGTCTTACCTGCTAATTCTATCCCATTGCTATAAGACTGCTGTAGAGATTTAAAACTAGCATCACCTTCTAAAGGCATATTGCGGTTCGACTCTTGTAACAAACGACATCCCGAAAACAAATGTGCAAATACTAACTCTGCAGTAGCATTAGACAACGCTTCTTCAGCCCATATTACTTTAATACCACAACTTTTGATATAATCTATACTATCTAAGTCTATCGAAGTACCTGCAAAAACAATAGCTTTTAGATGAGACATCTCCTCTATCATTTTTTTATTCAATAAAGTTCCCTGTTGTAACAACAGAATCTCTATCTCATTCTTACTTGTATAATTAACTAACTGTTCGTGAGCTACACGAACCTCTTTTACTTCAAATCCCAATCCCTCTAAGTCGTTCTTTACTTCTTCTGGGATACCATCATTCGCTAATATTCTCATCTGCGTTATTTGGTTCTTTATTAAATCTTTGATTTCATCGTATGTAACACTTCTACTAGAGCATCCACACTCTCTTGCTTCAAGGCATTATACAGAGAAGCGCGATATCCTCCAGCTACTCGATGACCTTTTATATTGGTGATATTCGCCTCCATACACAATGTATCGAAGACGCTTCTCATTGTCTCTTCTTTAAAATCAAAAGTCACATTCATCTTTGATCGATATGCTACATCAGCTAGTCCTACTACATAATCTAACTCATCTATAGCACGATATAGAGTAGCTGCTTTTTGATTATTAATCTTTTCGATAGCCTCTACACCTCCTAAACGTTGTAACCATCTCAAGTTTAATAAACTCGTGTATATAGCAAACACATTAGCTGTGTGATATAAACTACCTTTATCGATATGCTCAGCATAATCCATCATTTGAGGTATCATACGACCTGACTTATCAAGAATACTATCTTTTACTAAAACAACACTTAACCCTGCTGGGCCTATATTCTTTTGTGCTCCAGCATAGATTAGGTCTATTTTATCACAGTCATATACTCTCGAATAAATATCCGAACTCATATCACAGACTATCGGACAATCTGCCTTAGGCACATCTCTAAACTGCGTACCATATATTGTATTATTAGAAGTATAATGCACATAATCTAGCCCCGAAGGAATAACGATATCTTCTGGGATATAAGCATATTTTCTATCCTTAGAAGTAGCTAATACCTCTACTTGACCGAACGCTTCTGCCTGTGTTATAGCTTTAGAAGACCAATTACCAGTATCGATATATCCTGCTCTTGTCTGCATCAGATTATATGGAACTCTTAAGAATTCCATACTTGCTCCTCCTTGTAAGAATAGAGCTGAATACCCCTTCCCTTCTAGTCCCAACAGAGACAGAGCCAAATGCTGTGCTTCTTCTAGTACAGCTATAAACTCCTTACTTCGATGAGAAATCGAAAGTAGTGATAATCCACTTCCATTAAAATCCAATACAGCATCAGCGGCTCCCTTATATACCTCATCTGGTAATAAACAAGGACCTGCGCAGAAATTATGTACTTTACTCATGTTGTTCTGTTTTTCTGTGAAACCGTGAATTTGTGAAACTGTGAAATCGTTTTTTTGTGATGTCGTTTTTTTGTGATGTCGTTAAATCGTTTAGTCTATAATCCTAAAATTAATCTATCACTTGGCGCGGATTTATAATTCTTGCCATCACTAATCACTACAATCCTAACAAAAACTCAATAGTATCCACATTATCTGCATAATCCCATAACTGTGGTTCTTGTGTCTGTCCAAAAGCAATACTACCTTCTACCAGATTATTAGATACGATACATTGTATTTTATCCACATCCTCAGCCAGTCTCGCTTTTACTTCATTAATATCAGTATAGTACTCATAAAATACAGATGATATAGGTGAAGCATATCCTTTATCTTCTTTCACAGTTAAGAATCCATTATCTAGAATCTTAAACTCACTCATTAAGAATACAGCCTTATTGTAATCATAGTTATTAGAATACTTTTCATATTCGATCACGTCTTTGTATTCAAACATACCTTGATAAAAACTATCAAACACATATCCTTCTGGTACGAATATCTTAGAGACATTACGACATCCTAAGCCATAGTATGTAAACACGTCTTTACCTAAGGCTACCATATCTTCATGACTCTCAGTACCATCTAGAACAGCAACTGAGTTTCTATTCTTGCGTATAATATTAGGGACACTATTAAAGTAATAATCAAAATAACGAGCTGTATTATTACTCCCTGTAGCTATCACTGCATCAAATCCTTCCATCTTTCCTTCAATAAAGTCAAAACGACTAGCAAATCCAGGTTCTACAGCTACTAAATAATTAGCTAAAAAAGGAAGTAATTTCTGGTCATTAGAAGACATTTTTACCTTAGCGATATTACCCGAAATCAATACACTGATAAAATCGTGAAACCCAACTAAAGGAATATTACCTGCTAAGATCAATCCTACACGCTTATTAGGCTCACTAGAAAAATCATATTTTGAAGTCCACTTATCTAAATTATCTTGTGTCAACGCACTTGCCCAAGAGTTGATCGAGATCACTACTTGTTCTAATGTGAACCATCCATTATAGTTTACTGAGCTGTGAATCAGTTCTTCAAACTTTGAAAAAAATTCATCATTATGACATACATCATTGTTTTTTACAAATTCATTTGCAGCGAATTGGCTCAAAAATTGACCTAACTTAACAAATGCATTTTTTTTAACATCTAAATTCATATTGACTTGTTTGTGAATTGTTTTGGGTGTAAATTTGCATACAAAGTTAATACATATAAAACAAAATATAAGCTATGGCAATCATTATAACAGACGAATGCATAAATTGTGGAGCTTGCGAACCTGAATGTCCTAACACAGCGATATATGAAGGAGCAGATGACTGGAGATATAAAGACGGTACAGCCTTAACAGGTAAGGTAGTTTTACCTGACGGTACTGAAGTTGATGCTGAAGCAGCTCAAGAACCAGTTTCTGATGAGTTCTACTACATTGTACCATCTAAGTGTACAGAGTGTAAAGGATTCCACGAAGAACCTCAGTGTGCGGCAGTTTGTCCAGTAGATTGTTGTATTCCTGACGACAACCATGTCGAAAGCGAAGAAACTCTTTTACAAAGACAAGCATTCTTGCACAAGCACTAAGCAACATATAAAGCTACTCCTAGGGAGTAGCTTTTTTCATTTATCACCATAGCCATAAACTGATATAATACTCTTCTAGCTCAAGAATTCTCAAAGGATTCTTGAGCTTTTTGTTTTTGTATTTTGTAACAACACCATACCGCCGTATATAAAAAAACATCTTATAACACTATATTACAATAAGTTATAAAAATATTTTTTATTAACTTTATAGGTAATTAACACAAAAAACAAAATCATTATGAACAAATCTCATGCATTCTGGATCACAGCTATGATCCTTATCACGACCTCAGCCTTTGCAGATAGTCCCTCCATCAAGATATGGGGAGGAGGACTTACACTAGGTTCGCTTATTGCAGTATTTCTATCTTGGACAAGAAACAAGTCTATTCTTTGGGCCATTGTCCATTTCTTTCTAGGATGGTTATATGTGATTTATTATTTCTTTAGTAACAATTCTAAATAGCATAAAAAAATAGGCTCTGATGACTAGTCATCAGAGCCTATTTTTAATCTATATCTCTATTGCCTTGTTTTAATAAAAAAACTTTTAAATAATCCCAATCGACCAAGCTTACATTCTATCATTTAACACACTATAACTATCCATGGTGAGCTATAAATGTGAAAGGAATAGTATAGCTCCGATTATAGAAATTACCGTATAAATCTTTATTAAAGTGATACTCTTCTATTTTTAAACTATTTAGAGCATTAAGAGTGTTAATCACTAAACCTGAGTACAAATGATTACTCACTTTATAATCTCCAGGAAAAGAAAATGTTACAAACCATTTCTTACTTAGATAATCAGCTTCTATATTTACTAAGATATAAGAAGGTACTCTTCCTGTAGAAGTGTACAAATAATTTTGTATTTTCTGTTTTACATCTTCGTAGAAAGCCTCAAACTTATGTCCTGGAAATTTAGAATAAGTATATAGTAGACACCCCTTATCGTTTAGCTTAGCTCCATTTTTATCATAACAGCCAATAGTCTCCTTCCCTTTATCATGCTTATACTCTTCTACTAGACCTCCTTTTAAGAACTGCTTTCTTATGTAAATCTGTTTCTTTCCTTTCTTATCTAATAAAGTTCTCTTACTCTCTTCCTCTTTAACTAATTTTCTTGTTTCTATATCAAGCTTATAAGTCTTAGTCAGTAGTAAGTACTGATTATCCTTTAGGCTTTTCCCCGTATACTTTACTACTCTATCCCACGTAGATACAGAATCTACAGCATTTATACTATTAAAGTATCTAGTGAATAATGTATCTTTCTCTTGCTTATTTAACTCTTTTACAATATCATATCCACTTAAAAGTTGCCTATTAATTATAAGCGCATCCGAAGCTGGTCCCCCCTGACCATATCCTAATATTGAAATTAAAAAAAGTATGAAAGCCGTTATTCTATTTAATTGTATTGATCTCATTATCATATCTATTTCTGAATTTTATAATTCAATTCCATATTGTTATAAAATATTTTTCACTTACTTTATTGTCTAAATATCCTTTATTTTAGGTTACTCTAGTTTTAAAAGACCTACTACCTAGATATTTATTACTATTCTCTTAGATCATCCCTTCTACAAAGCATTCTATTTTTGATCATCTAAAGTCCTTTAGTCTCTAGCTACTCCTATCTTTTAAAAATCAATGGGATAAACATAGTTCTATTATAATAATTACCATTAATATCTTTCTCAAAATGATATTCCTCTAATTTCTCATTATTCAATACATGAGCTATAGCAGCTACTAAACTAGTATGCATATCAGAACCTAATTTATACTCCTTAGGAAAGTCTAAAGCTAGATTCCAACGCTGACTCTCGTAATCTGCCTCAATAGCCAATATGATATAACGTGGTAATTTACCTCTACTGTTGGTAATTAAATTAGTTATTGTTTTTTGTAAATTGCGTTGAAACTTTTCTGTTTTTTCAACTGGGAAAGGAGTTTGAGAGTAGCGAAGGCATCCTGTTTCATTCAGCACATTTCCATCCTTATCTATACATTTGGCAGTGTACTTTTTATTCTGATGAACTACTTCTTCTACCAGTCCCTCTAACAGATATCTTCTATTCAGTATATAAGTAGCATCTGATTTATTCTTATGATATATCTTCTCACTTTCAGTATTTAACTTTAGCTCCTCCACATTCTTTTCTTTAAGCATACTCTGGGCAGACAGCTTATATTTATTATCGTCCAGTTTTTCTCCTGTGTACGTTACTTCCTCTCTCCATAAACGTGTAGAGTCTACTAAGAAGCTGCTTAAATAATGTCTCGTAAAAACCGTATCTCTTCCCGCTTTTACTAAATCTTGAATAACATCATTGCCGCGATATACCTCAACACTATCATACTGCTTTACATTTCTTTTCTTTTTTTGACCATATACAGTCATAGTTGTAATAGCTAATACCATTGCTAATACAATGTTTAATAATCCTCTCATGTGTGATGTCTATTGATTTTTACAAGCGAATCCAAAACTATAAAGTCCATTTCCTAAATCCTAGACATTATCTGACAGATTCACTACTTTTTGGATTTATTCTTAACTTCCTGCTCAAGGAGAATAGTAGGTCAATAAAAGGATACTCGTTCGACTAATAACCTCTTTTCCCCACTAAATACGGCTTATTGTCCACTAACTGTCGAAGGAATCACAATCAAGCCACTGTCTATAAGACTTTAAGGATATATAATGAAAGTATCCATTCTACACAAACAACAATTAAAAACCTACAAATCAACACATTAAACAAAAATCACTCTTAAAAAAAATGACTTCTTTTTTTAAAAGAATAGCTCATTATAGGACTTTAAAGAGCCTTTTAGCAAAAAAAAAGAAATATAATCTATAAAAACTCTTCATAAAAGGTCAATTATTGAATCAAAAAGTAAAAAAGTGAATTTATTATTTTTAAGATTACACCTCTTATAAAAAGTTTATTCATTGGCTTAGATGTCTACAAAGAGCACCATGTTTTGATCTTAAAGACTAGATTAAAAAGAGTCTAAAAAAATGGGGATAGACACTAACCTGTCTATCCCCCTACCAAAAACTAAAAAATGTAAGATGCTTACAAAATTTACTTGTATAAAACCTAGTCTAATATAGATATCGGTTTGAAATTATCATTTAATGCTACGAGTGTGAATAATCCTGTCACTACCTGGATGCGTTCATCTTCCCTCATCTTCTCTCTATACACATTGACACGGATGCGAATACTCGTATTACCGATAGACTCTACCTCGCCTACCATTTCTACTAATGAGCCTGCTGGTATTGGCTTGCTGAAGTCAATCTTATCGCTGCTAACAATCACAAAGTTCTTTCTACAAAAACGCGTAGCGGTCATAAATGCTGTCTCAGTCATCATCATGATTACTCGTCCACCGAACATGGTATTATGATGATTAGTAGTATCTGGAAATACTACCTTAAAGACACTAGTGATTGCCTTCGATTTGCGTTCTTCTATCTCTGTTTCTATTAACATAGTTATATTCGTTAATCCTACAGTATTCAGACAATACTATAGACTAGATAGAGAACTATCAAACTGCTATTCGAAAAAATGATTTGGAATTAAATGAAAAGGTACAATGTGCTTATCCAAGATTATACAGACTATAATCTCATGGATTAAATAATAAACACATTCCAACTTGACATAAAGCTCTAAACCGCGAAAGCATAGTCTATAAACAGAATTAGGCAGGTCTCCTGACTTGTAACTATTTTTTATCGTCCTTCCCATTACTTAAGTAATAACAGTGGATCACTTGGATAAAAAACTAATGAGTTACTTACAGTTGCGCGACAGTTCGTGATTCTCACACGATTCCCTTTTCATATACAACTAAGTATAACCTATTTCTATGGAATTAATACTGTATTATTTTCTAATACTGTGGCGAAGATAGTAATTCTTTTGAAACATACAACACATTTTAATCAAACAAAGCCACATAAACAATGAAGTCTATGTGGCTTTTATCAATAAGTAAGTCAATACATCTATGCTAATCTATTTTCTTCTTTGCCCAATTTAGGACATCTATATAGAGAATACTTCTTACATAGAATCTATTCTTATAAAGTTCTTCTGTTTCTTTTACAAATCGTTCTAACACCACCTTTTGATCTTTAATTGAAGCGCCCAATAGCCCTTCAAACAAACTCATAAAGGTATCATGTATCTGTGTTCTATTTTTCATCTTTTTCATCAAGGCTCTATTAGCTTTAATAAAGTCCTCATAATACTGATCATGTCCAGACTCATACTGCGCCATTAGAGACAAGATACGAGTATGAAATAGTAAATCTTCTTGTACAGAATAGTCATTTTTGCTCAAAATACGCTCTGTATAAGCAAGTGAGTCCTCATACTTCTTGTACCCAAAATACAAAGAAGCTACTTTAAAATATAGAATATGGAAATGATGTTCATCAATCATATTTCTATATTCATTAATACCACGCTGTAATTGCTTTACAAAAAGTAAACTTCCGTTATAAGTCTGCTGTATAAACTCTATATTCAACTTATTACTAAACTGTAATAAGAATCGCTGAGAATCAATATTCATAGACTGAGGGAAGCTCTCTAGAGCCAATTGTTCTTCTAATTTAGCATTCCAATAGATGTATTTATCCACAGATTTAAACAACAGTAAAATCTTAAATAGATAAGAATTTCCTTTTAAATACCACACAGGATGACTCTGTATCATCTTAGGGTGTTCATAGAATAGCGTTACCCATAGCTTAGCATATTTATAAGCATTGTGGTAATCTTGAATTAAAAAACATAGCCACACATGCGCTTTAAAGTACCACAACTTCTCTCTAAAGTTAAGCATCTTCACATCTATATCTAGCAACTGATCACTAAAACGGGTAATCAACTCTTGCTTATCTTCCTCGCTCTTAGCATACCCTGAGGTAAGCATCTCGTTATAGAACTTTAGCGATAGATTAGACAGTTTGGTTGCATAATAGTTTTGTATAATCAGGTCATTAGACTGTGCGATAAGCTCATCAGCACGCCCTGTAATACTACGAGTGATATACTGAGATTCGATTACCTTTTCTAGTTCTATAATCTCTAAGGCAAGGCTCTTCTCTTCTACATCTAAAGCAATTTGTTTTGCCTTGTCCAATATTTTTAAACCTTGTTTATGCAAGCCTTTTTGATATAAAATGGTAGCAAAATCTAATTGCTCACGTATCTGTATTCTTACATTTTTCTTACTGGGATTCATGCGAAGACTAGCCAAAATAGCTTTATACAGATTTGCTTTTAAGTTAGATAGTTGTTGTTTACTTGTTATCTTCTGTCTGAGAATAACTTGTTCATCGTATTCCTCCATCTTATCCATGGCATTAAACAAAGAGATGAATTTAGCATCTGCATTATTCTGCAACCTATTCACATATAAAGTAAATTGACGTTTCTCTGACCTTGTCAAAGATTTTATCAATATAAATAACCAGTCTTTTCCCCAATTTGACATTGTAATAAAAAATATTTTAACAAACTAAAAAACAACAACTTAGGTATTGAAATCAGTTTTTTAACATTGTAGTTTTTGTTTTTTTGATAAAGTTAACAAAAAGCTTTTATACACTTTTGTTTAAAGTTATTTAAAAACATAAAATATGAAAACTGAAAAGATTGAGATTTTTGACACCACATTAAGAGACGGAGAACAAGTACCTGGTTGTAAACTAGATAAACAACAAAAGTTGGCTATTGCTCAGCAACTCGATGAATTAGGTGTTGATGTAATTGAGGCAGGTTTTCCTATTTCTAGTCCTGGTGACTTTGAGGCTGTTCAGGCGATTAGTAAAATCGTTAAAAACGCTAAAATATGTGCACTTACTCGTGCGAATACGAAAGATATAGATTCGGCTGCTAAAGCACTAGAATATGCACAGAGACCAAGAATACACACTGGTATCGGTACATCTGACTCACATATAAAATATAAGTTTAACTCTACACAAGAGGCTATTATAGATCGTGCAGCAGAAGCTGTAGCTTATGCTAAAAAATATGTGCATGATGTAGAGTTCTACGCTGAAGATGCTGGAAGAACAGATAATGCTTATCTAGCGAAAGTATGTGAAGCAGTAATCCAAGCTGGGGTGACAGTGATCAATATTCCGGATACTACGGGATACTGCCTACCTACGGATTATGGAAACAAAATCAAGTATCTAAGAGATCATGTCAGAGGAATAGAGAACGTCATCCTATCATGTCATTGTCACAATGATCTAGGAATGGCAACAGCTAATTCTATAGCCGGAATAATCAATGGTGCTAGACAGATAGAATGTACTATCAACGGTATAGGTGAACGTGCAGGTAATACTGCTCTAGAGGAAGTGGTCATGATTTTAAAACAACATGAAAATCTAGGCTTTCATACTGATATTAATACAACGATGTTAAATCACTTAAGTCAGCTTACCTCTTCTACGATGGGAATGGTAGTACAGCCGAATAAAGCTATCGTAGGTGCAAATGCCTTTGCTCACAGTTCTGGTATTCATCAAGATGGAGTGATTAAACGACGAGATACTTATGAGATTATAGATCCTAAAGATGTGGGTATAGATGCTTCTTCTATCATTCTAACAGCACGTAGTGGTAGGTCAGCTTTAGCATATCGCTTCAAGAATATCGGATATGATGTAACTAAAACTGAACTAGATACTTTATACGAATATTTCTTAGGCGTAGCAGATACTAAAAAAGAAGTAACCGAAGTAGACTTATTTGCTATCATGAATATGTACACAAAAAACCAGATTATTAAACACGCCTAAACAAACAAAGAAAATGAATAAAACACCAAAAACATTATTTGACAAGGTATGGGATGCCCATGTCGTAGAAAGTATTGAGAACGGTCCGGATATATTATATATAGATAAGCATCTAATTCATGAGGTAACGAGTCCACAAGCCTTTGATGAACTAAAGAAGAGAGATATCCCTGTCTTTAGACCACAACAAATCATCGCTACTGTGGATCACAATGTACCTACTCTAAATCAAGAATTACCAATACAAGATCCTTTATCAAAACAGCAAGTAGAACAATTAGCAATTAACTGTAAGGAAAACAACATTACTTACTATGATTTAGGACATCCATACCAAGGGATAGTGCATATTATCGCACCCGAACTTGGTATTACTCAGCCAGGTATGAGTATGGTCTGTGGAGACAGTCATACTTCTACTCATGGCGCATTTGGAACCATTGCATTTGGTATTGGAACCAGCCAAGTAGCACAAGTATTCGCTAGTCAATGTATCTTAATGAATAAGCCTAAGACTATGCGTATCACCGTAAGTGGTAAACTTAATACCCACGTACAGCCAAAAGATGTGATCTTATATATCATCTCTCAAGTAGGTACAGATGCGGGTACAGGATACTTCTGTGAATATGCTGGTAACGTATTTGAAGAGATGAGTATGGAAGGGAGAATGACTGTATGTAATATGAGTATAGAGATGGGAGCACGTGGAGGAATGATAGCTCCTGATGAGACTACCTTTGACTATGTAAAAGGTAAAACCTTTGCGCCTCAAGGAGAAGAATGGAATCAAAAAGTAGCATATTGGCAGACGCTACCAACAGATAAAGATGCAAAATTCGACTGTGAGTATCACTTCAATGCTGAAGATATAAAGCCGATGATTACTTATGGTACTAACCCAAGTATGGGAATAGACATAGATACGTTCATTCCATTCAATAAAAATGAGTCTGAAGAGAAGGCTCTTAATTATATGGGGTTAATACCTGGTCAGGCTATTGATACGATACCGATTAAACACGTATTTATAGGTAGTTGTACGAATGCTAGAATAGAAGACTTTAGGGTAGCTGCTTCTTATATTAAAGGAAAACAAATTTCTAAAAACATCAATGCGTTAATAGTACCTGGTTCACAGAAAGTAGTGGCTCAGATTAAAGAAGAAGGACTAGACACAGTGTTCCAAGAAGCTGGTTTTATCATTAGACAGCCAGGCTGCTCTGCCTGTCTAGCAATGAACGAAGACAAAATACCTTCAGGTGAATTCTGTGTATCTACATCGAATAGAAACTTCGAAGGAAGACAAGGACAAGGAGCTCGCACTTTATTAGCAAGCCCTTTGACTGCCGCTATCGTAGCAGTAGAAGGAAAGATTACTTACTCTAAAATGAATGAATATGCAAGCCTTAACTAAGATAACATCTACTGCTACTCCATTAGCAATAGAAAATATAGATACAGATCAGATCATACCTGCTCGCTTCTTAAAAAGTATAAACAGAGAGGGCTTTGGTGATAATCTATTTAGAGACTGGAGATACAACAATGATGGCAGTGAGAAAAAAGACTTCTCTCTAAACAATCCTAAATACGCTGGTGAGATATTAATCGCTGGTAACAATTTTGGGTGTGGTAGTAGTAGAGAACACGCAGCATGGGCATTATCTGATTATGGTTTTAAGGTCATTGTGAGTAGTTACTTTGCTGATATCTTTAAAACGAATGCGCTAAACAATGGTGTACTTCCTATTATGGTAAGTAAAGAATACCTCTCTTACTTATTTAATGAAGTACAAAACAATCCTAGTGTACAGATAGATGTAGATGTAGAACAACAATCTATTACTGTCAATAATCAAAAAGAACACTATGAACTAGATCCTTATAAGAAAATCTGCTTATTAAATGGTTATGATGATATAGACTTCTTAATTGCTAAAAAGGATGCAATAAAATCCTTTGAACAAACTAAATCTTACTAGACATGATAAATAAATACAATATAGCTGTATTATCAGGAGATGGCATAGGCCCAGAGGTAATCCACGAGACAATAAAAGTATTAAACGCAGCGGCACAGACCTATGTATTCCAATTACAATATCACGAAGCACTAATCGGAGCTATTGCTATAGATGAAACAAATAATCCTTTGCCACAGGAAACATTAGCTAAATGCAAGGCTTCGGATGCTGTGCTTTTTGGCGCTATTGGGGATCCTAAATACGATAATGATCCTTCTGCAAAGATACGTCCTGAACAAGGATTACTTGCTCTTAGAAAAGAATTAGGCCTTTATGCTAATGTACGCCCTGTAAAAGCGTATCAAAAGTTAATCAATAAAAGTCCTTTAAAAGAAAACATCATTCAGGGAACTGATATGGTAATTTATAGAGAATTAATTAGCGGTATCTACTTCGGAGACAAAAGCACTTCTGCTGACGGTAAGTCAGCAGTAGATATCTGTTCGTATCATCAAGATGAAATAGAAAGCATCGCTCGTCTAGCTTTTAAAACAGCTAAACAACGAAATAATAAAGTTACACTTATAGATAAAGCGAATGTATTAGAGACTTCTAGACTATGGAGAAAAGTAGTAAAGACTATCGCTATGGAGTTCCCAGAAGTTGAACTAGATTTTATGTTTGTAGATAATGCTGCTATGCAATTAATCTTAAACCCAAAACAGTTTGACGTTATCCTAACAGAAAATATGTTTGGAGACATTATTTCAGATGAAGCTAGTGTAATCGGTGGTTCTATTGGCTTATTACCTTCTGCATCTATCGGAGAAGAAAGTGCATTATTCGAACCTATTCACGGTTCTTATCCACAAGCCAAAGGGTTGGGAATCGCTAATCCTATTGCTTCTATACTAAGTGGAGCCATGATGTTAGAACATTTAGGTGAACACGAAGCTGCAGAAGCTATAGAGGATGCAGTATTACACTGTATTAATGCAGGTGTATTAACTACTGACTTAGACAAGACTTCTAAGTTTATTACATCTGACATCGGTGATTATATTTGTAATCATATACGATACAGAACAGGATATAGATATAAAGATAATATCCCATATCACAAATCAACGATTATATAAATAGTAAATAGCTCCTTAGTGGAGCTCTTTACTATTTCGTTCTACTCATTTGATGAGCTTGTATATCTTCGTATATTTTTATCGTCTGCATAGTAGTAAAAGTCTTCATTTTACTCAGCATATATTGTCCATGCTCTCCCAATTCTGGTTGTACTTTCAGTTTTCGCTTATCACTTCCTACCCAAGTATAATAATACGGTTTATCATTCTCAATCGCTACTACCCCTAAAGAATCGGCTATATAGTTATAATCATTAAGAGCGAATCTGTAAGGCTCAGTACTACAGAACAGATTATCTCCTGTATATTTATAATTCGCATCAGATAAACTTAGATTAAATATAGTAGGAAAAATATCTTTATGTGAAGCTAAAACATGTTCATCAAAAAAGGCTGGTTTATACTTCTCTGGTATATAAAACAGAATGGGTACACTTCTCTTCATAAAACTATCCTCTGCTGTATATTCAAACACCTGTCTAATATTATGATCTCCTGAAGCCACTATAATAGTATTCTCACCATAAGGTGACTCTTTTATCATCCTAATCAATCTAGCTAACTCAGAAGCAGCATATTGATGAGAAGCAAAATTAGCATAAGCTGTAGCTTCATCTACTCTTATATTTTTTCTGACTTCTTCTGGCATTCTAATCGGTTGTACTTTAAAATTGTTTGGTACCTCAAAAGGAGTATGATTACTAATCGTCAAACCAAAGATAAACTTAGGTTTATTATCTCTTTTCTTTAATGTATTAAAAATATAATCAAACAAATAGCCATCGTGTACCCCCCATGCAAACTGTTCTGCTTTAGGATTAAACTCTAAGATGGCATTATTTCCTTCCAAATGATCAAAATGTTGTTGCTCTAACATCTTATCAATATTCCTCCAAGATAAATTAGCTCCTGTTAAAAAATAAGTTTCATATCCGTTCTCTTTAAAAGGAATGGCTACCGATGTACTAAAAGGTGTATCAAAATAAACAGACTGAGAAATAATGGTCTTAGGAGTACCAATAATAAAATTTTCTAAAGTCTGAATAGTTCCATTAAATGCAGACATAGCATTCTTAAAGTAATACAAATTAGGTAACTCATCTTTTAAGTCCCCTATCAAATTAAACTCCTTAGTATTCATCTCAAAATAATGATTACTCATACTTTCCATCTGAAGAAATATGACATTAGGAGGGTTCTTTTCTAAAAAAACATTAGGAGCAGTTTTAGTAGTAAGGTCATTATTAAAAAGCACTTCTCTTGTCTCTAAATATGCTCGATGAATATCGTCTATCGTGCTAAAGCCTGAGTTAACTATTTCTTTATCAATATCAGGTACAATTATATTATCCTTTCGTTCTGAATTAGCAAATTTCAGACTGTAGATAGCATTATACCCTAATGAGTTGACAAATTCATTTGTAGAAACATTTGTATGCTCACGACGCAAAGTAAACTCTCCTAAAGAACCACGCATTCCTATAAAAAACAGAGGTATTACTAGTAATAATAAGTAATCTATCTTTCTGATAGTAGACTTACTTTTACTTCTGACATAACGATTGACTATAAGTCTATATATTCCTATCAAACATAAAATAACACTAACATATAGAGCTACAATCTTCAAAATAGGATAGTCATTCCACACAGAGTCTAATACTGCTGAAGTATCATCATAAAAAATACCAAAAAACAATAAATTGATATGGGATTGAAAGAATTGATAAAAGTAAAAATCAATTATAATAAGCGATAGAAATAAAACTAAAACTACAGATAAAATGATAAAAGAAAAATTATTATAAATCTTTAAAAATTTGCTAGACCTTTTCTTAGAAATAAATAATGAAGCTATCCAAAATAACAATAAAGGTAAAAAACCGTAACAAACAGCAGATACATCAAATCTACTCCCTGCTATAAACGCCTTCAATACACTACCTTTTATCTCAGCTAATTCTTCAAAATTTCCATAAGTAAACAAGAAAAAAAGTCTACTAGAAAGAAAAACCAAAAAGAAGAATATAAAATACACTCCAGTTATCTTAAGTACTCTCTTATATAAATCTATATTCATAATCACTATTCTTAAATAATTATCAATGCGCAAAACTAGCAAATAAGTTTACAATAAATTAACATTTTTATAATTTTTAAATAATATTGAAGTTATATTCCTGCATTCTAAAGTAAAAGAAAGAAGTTTGAAAATATTTTTCAAAAACGTTTTGTAAGAGTAAAAAGACTTTTATATATTTGCACTCGGTTTTTAAGCAACAGCTAATTCAAATAAACCAGTTAGATTAGTAAAATTAAGATTTAAAGATAAAAGCAATGAGCAAAAGAACGTTTCAACCATCGAATAGAAAAAGAAGAAACAAGCATGGTTTCATGGATAGAATGTCTACTCCTAACGGTAGAAAAGTATTAGCTGCTAGAAGAGCTAAAGGAAGACATAAATTGACTGTTTCTTGTGAAACAAGACATAAAAAATAATGTTTGATTCAAACATAAATAAAGGTGTTACTATTAGTTGTAACGCCTTTTTTTATACTTTGTCGTAAAACATACCATCTATCACACACAACAACACTAAACTTACTTCATTCACAACGAAGTATTTAACATAACAACACAATTAAAATGCCCAAAGACAATTCTATCAAAACTGTATTAATCATTGGTTCAGGACCAATCATTATCGGACAGGCTTGTGAATTCGATTACTCAGGTTCACAATCAGCAAGATCTTTAAGAGAAGAAGGAATTAAAGTTATTTTGATTAACTCTAATCCTGCTACAATTATGACTGACCCTTCGATGGCAGATCATATTTACTTAAAACCACTGACAACAAGATCTATTATTGAGATTCTTGTAGCTCATCCAGAGATTGATGCTGTATTACCAACTATGGGTGGTCAAACAGCACTAAACTTATGTTTAGAATGCGATGAGAAAGGTATATGGGCAGACTTCGGAGTTCGCCTAATCGGTGTTGATATCAACGCTATTAACATCACTGAAGATCGTGAGCAATTCAAACAACTTTTAGAGAAGATAGACGTTCCTGCAGCTCCTGCAAGTACAGCTACTTCTTTTTTAGAAGGAAAAGAGATCGCTCAAAAATTTGGTTTCCCATTAGTTATTCGCCCTTCTTTTACCTTAGGAGGTACTGGAGCTGCTTTCGTTCACAAAGAAGAAGACTTCGACGATTTATTAACGTATGGACTAGAAGCCTCTCCTATCCACGAAGTTTTAATTGACAAAGCTTTACTTGGGTGGAAAGAGTACGAATTAGAATTATTACGCGACAAAAATGATAACGTAGTAATCATCTGTACTATTGAGAATATGGACCCTATGGGTATCCACACTGGAGATAGTATCACTGTAGCACCTGCTATGACATTATCAGATAGAACATTCCAAAGAATGCGTGACCTATCAATCAAGATGATGCGTAGTATCGGTAACTTCGCAGGGGGATGCAACGTACAGTTCGCTGTATCACCAGATGAAAAAGAGGATATCGTAGCTATTGAGATCAACCCACGTGTATCTCGTTCTTCTGCATTAGCTTCTAAAGCGACTGGTTACCCTATCGCTAAGATTGCAACTAAACTTGCCTTAGGATATACACTAGATGAATTACAAAACCAAATTACTAAATCTACTTCTGCTTTATTTGAGCCGACTTTAGACTATGTAATCGTTAAAATACCTCGTTGGAACTTTGACAAATTTGAAGGTGCTGATAGAACATTAGGTCTTCAAATGAAATCTGTAGGTGAGGTTATGGGTATCGGACGTTCGTTCCAAGAAGCTTTGCACAAAGCAACTCAATCATTAGAGATTAAACGAAATGGTTTAGGAGCAGATGGTAAAGGATATACTAACTATGATCAAATTATCGATAAACTTACTAACGCTAGTTGGGATAGAGTTTTCGTAATCTATGATGCCATCCAACACGGTATTCCATTAAGTAGAATTCACGAAATCACAAAAATAGACATGTGGTTCTTAAAACAATACGAAGAACTATACATGTTAGAAAAAGAGATTTCTAAATATACATTAGAAACATTACCGAAAGATTTATTACTTGAGGCTAAACAAAAAGGGTTTGCTGATAGACAAATCGCTCATATGCTAAATACACTTGAGAGTAAAGTTCACACATTACGTGATGAAATGAATATTCAACGTGTGTTTAAATTAGTAGATACTTGTGCGGCTGAGTTCCCTGCTAAAACTCCTTACTACTACTCTACATTCGAGGCTGAAATCGAAAGACCTGATGGTACACGTTATGTGTCTAACGAAAGCATCGTAACAGATAAGAAAAAGGTAGTAGTGTTAGGTTCAGGACCTAACCGTATCGGTCAAGGTATCGAATTCGATTACTCATGTGTACACGGAGTATTAGCTGCTGAAGAATGTGGTTATGAAACAATTATGATTAACTGTAATCCAGAGACAGTGTCTACTGACTTTGATACAGCGAACAAATTATACTTCGAACCAGTATTCTGGGAACATATCTATGACATCATCCAACACGAAAAACCAGAAGGGGTAATCGTACAGTTAGGTGGTCAAACAGCTCTGAAACTAGCTGAGAAACTAGAAAAGAATGGTATTAAGATCTTAGGAACTAGCTTTGACGCATTAGACTTAGCTGAAGACAGAGGTCGTTTCTCTGAATTATTAGAGCAACTAGATATTCCATTCCCTCAATTCGGTGTTGCTAAAACAGCTGAACAAGCAAATAAACTAGCAGACCAATTAGACTTCCCTCTACTAGTAAGACCTTCTTATGTATTAGGAGGACAAGGAATGAAGATCGTTATCAACAAAAAAGAATTAGAAGAGCACGTAATCGAATTACTAAACTCTATTCCTGGTAACTCATTATTACTTGACCACTATTTAGCAGGAGCTATTGAGGCTGAAGCAGATGCTATCTGTGATGGTGAGAATGTACACATCATCGGTATTATGGAGCATATAGAACCATGTGGAGTTCACTCTGGTGATAGCCACGCTATGTTACCTCCATTTAACTTAGGTGAATATGTGTTAAACCAAATTAAAGACCACACAAGAAAAATTGCTGTAGTTTTAAAAACAGTTGGTTTAATCAACATTCAGTTCGCTATTAAAGATGATATTGTATATATCATCGAAGCTAACCCTAGAGCATCTAGAACAGTTCCATTCATCGCTAAAGCGTATGGAGAACCTTATGTAAACTACGCTACGAAAGTAATGCTAGGACACAACAAGGTAACTGACTTTGACTTTAATCCACAGTTAAACGGATACGCAATCAAAACTCCAGTATTCTCTTTCAACAAGTTCAAAAATGTAAATAAAGCATTAGGACCTGAAATGAAATCTACAGGAGAGAGTATCTTGTTTATCGAAAACTTAAGAGACGATCAATTCTATGAAATCTATTCTCGTAGAAAAATGTACTTAAGTAGATAATACTAAAAAAAGCCCACTTTTATCAAGTGGGCTTTTTTTATTTATTTCTAGAGTATCCTTCTCTTTTATCTACTCTACTATTATAATATTTATAATAAATACCTCCTGCACATACCTCATACTCTCCAAATTCTATAGAGTCATAAGCTGAAATTATAAAAATAGAGTTAAGTAATACATTTCGATCTTTCATCACAAACTTCTTAAGGCTTATCATAGCTTCAGGACTCATAAAAACATTCCCATCTGCTATAGACTGTGTTTCATCCACTTGTGTAAAATTACAAGCAATATATCCATCCATCTGAGTTAGTTTTTCTTTTAAATCTCTTTTCTTTTTGCTTTTCGATTCTTGCTTAATATCACTCTGTATAAGTGTATCATTAACATGAATAGAAACAAAAGAATTAGCAAATAAACTTGAGGTCATAAATAATAACCATACACATAAAAAGTTTCTCATAATAAATATCTTTAAAATTATAGCCTGATATTAAATATATAACATTTAAGAATACAAAAAACTAAATTACAAACACTTATATCCATAATATAGTTTTGCTAAAATCCATAGCAATACTACACTCTGTTATACAGACATTATTTACTACTTTTGACTATCTAACTTCATTGTCAAAAATCATGTCACAAGAAATATTAATAGGCTTATTAGCTATTCTAATCATCATTGCTTTTTTCATTGGTAAATCTGGTAAAAAAGAAACTAGCACTTCCGGAGATCTTATTAGACTACAAGCAGACAGTGACTTTAAAGATAAACTAATAGATCAGCTAAAAAGTGAAAAGAAAACAATAGAAGAAAACTTAGAGATTATCCGATTAGACAATCAGGAATTAATAGCTCGTATATCAATACGTGACACAGAATACAACAATCTTCTAGAAAAATTCGACTCTCAACAACAAGAGACAGCTAATCTTCAAGAAAAGTTTACAAAAGAGTTTGAAAACCTTGCTAATCGTATATTGGAAGAAAAAAGTGATAAGTTTACTAAACAGAATAAAGCTAGCTTAGAAACGCTATTATCTCCTCTACAAGAGAAAATACAACACTTCGAACAAAAAGTAGAACAGACACATAAAGAAAGTATTGATCATCATGCAGCACTTCGTCAACAGATATTCGGTTTACAACAGCTAAACCAAAAGATGAGTCAAGAAACCCTTAACCTAACTAAGGCTCTGAAAGGTGATAACAAGATGCAAGGGAACTGGGGGGAGATGATCTTAGAAAGTGTCTTAGAAAAGTCTGGACTAGAAAAAGGTCGAGAATATGAAACACAACAAAGCTATACATCTGAAGAAGGTAATAGATTACAACCCGATGTCGTTATTTACTTACCTGACAACAGACATATGGTAGTAGATTCAAAAGTATCTTTAGTTGCTTATGAACAGTACATCAATACTGTAGATACAGAAGAACAAAAGCGCTATTTACAAGAACACTTAATATCTTTAAAAAGACATATAGAAGGATTATCCGAAAAGAATTATCATGAACTTTACAAAGGAACAAGTCCTGATTTTGTATTGTTATTTATCCCAATAGAAACAGCTTTCTCAATAGCAATTAACGCAGATAAAACCCTATATACAAAAGCTTTTGAGAAGAACATTGTCATCGTTACCCCATCTACTCTATTAGCGACTTTGCGTACCATAGAAACGATGTGGAGTCAACGTAAGCAACAAGAGAATGCTTATGAAATAGCTAGACAAGCAGGCTTGCTGTATGATAAATTTGTTGGACTAATCACTGACTTACAAAAAGTGGGAAAAAAGATAGATGAATCTAGAAATGAATATGACAATGCCTTCAATAAATTAAGTGAAGGAAAAGGAAATTTGATTACTTCTGTGCAAAAGCTGAAAGAGATGGGAGCTAAAGCTAAGAAAAGCTTAGATTCACAAATTTTAGATAATGCTATTGATAACCTATAGTTTAAATAGATAAAATCTTAAGAGAAGTTTATTTTATTAAAAAATCATTAGAAATTTTAAAGTACACTTAGTATAGATTACCTTTGCATAGTTTTTAAGAAAATATTATACTAACTACTTCATAAACTTCGATCTATGACTTTTAAAGACATGCACCCAGCAGATATTGCTGAAGCAATTACAGAGATGAAAAGAACCGATAGAAACCTTGCGTTTCTAAAGCTTTCACCTGACTTAAAAGTTGAAGTATTCTCCTTTTTAGATATTAATATTCAAGAGGAAATAGTACGTAGCATGACTAGAGAAGACTATGCCGATGTACTAAATAACTTAGAACCTGATGACCGTACTGAGTTATTAGAAGATTTTCCAGATGAATTAATTAAATACTCTATCAACTTATTAAACGATAAAGAAAAACAAATAGCACTTAACTTAATAGGCTATAAAGAAGATAGTATTGCACGTTTAATGACTCCTTTATATATACAAACGAAAGCTAACAAGACAGTTAGACAAGTTTTAGATCATATTAAGATATATGGTAAAAAGGCAGAAACATTAAACTATATATATGTAGTAGACGATCACAATAGATTAATTGATGACTTAAAACTAGGTGAATTAGTTCTAGCAGATGAAAATACACTAATAGCAGACTTAATAGACAATACATTTGCTTCTATTACAAGCACAACAAAAACAGAAGATGCTTTTGATATATTCGAAAAATATGATCGTTCTGCACTACCTATCATAACAGAAAGTGGAGTACTAGTAGGGATAGTAACTTTCGATGATATTTTAGATGCTATTAAAGATCGAGATACAGAAGATATCCAAAAGTTCGGGGGTATGGAAGAGTTAGATTTATCTTATACACATACACCACTATTCGAATTAGTACGAAAAAGAGCTGGTTGGTTAATTATCTTATTTTTAGGAGAAATGTTAACTGCTTCTGCAATGGGGCATTTTGAAGATGAAATAGAGAAGGCAGTTGTATTAGCGCTATTCGTTCCTTTAATTATATCTAGTGGAGGTAACTCTGGTTCTCAAGCAGCTTCTCTTATCATACGTGCTATGGCATTAGGGGAATTAAAACTTAGTGACTGGTGGTATGTAATGAGAAAAGAGATTGCGTCAGGAGTTATGCTAGGAGGTATTTTAGGAATTATAGGTTTTGTAAGAATCTTCATTTGGCAAGAAGCAGGAATATATGACTACGGAGAGCATTGGATTGCTATTGGACTAAGTGTTTCTGTTTCCTTATTATTCATTGTACTATGGGGTACCTTATCTGGTTCATTAATCCCTTTTATATTGAGAAAATTTGGAATGGATCCAGCCACAGCATCAGCACCATTTGTTGCTACTCTAGTGGATGTATCAGGTTTAATAATCTACTTCTCTATAGCAGCAATGTTCTTATCAGGAAAGATATTGTAATAAATAAGTATAACTAAAAAAGGCGAGTAAACACAACTGTTCACTCGCCTTTTTTATATTAATTTACTTCAAGATAAGAGGTTTTTCAGCTTCTAATACAGGAGCATTAGAGTTATTATAAATCTGAGGCTCATTATTTTTATTATAACTAACTAAAGCTTGCTCATACTCTTTTTTATATTTGTCTTTATCTGAAGTCAATTTATCTTTTGTTTCACAAGAAATAAATAATATACTTATCGATAGTGTAATATACGCTACTTTCATAACATCTAGGTTAAAAGTTGATTCTCTTAAAGATACACTTTAAATTAATAGATACTACTCCTCTTCTCTAAATTTGACTTTTTTCATATTTGGTAACAGAGCGGCTATAATACCTATTAAAGGTAAATAAGCACAAATCATATAGATATTCTCAATAGAAGTACGATCAGCCCACCATCCTAGAACAGCAGATCCTAAACCTCCCATACCAAAAGCAAAACCATAAAATAAACCAGATACCATACCTATTTTACGTGGTAATAGCTCTTGTGCATATACTAAAATAGATGGGAATGCAGAAGATAGAATTAAACCAATAATAACAATTAATATACCTGTCCATTCTAAAGAAGCATAAGGTAGTAACATCGTGAACGGAGCTACTCCTAATACTGAGAACCAAATAATGTATTTACGTCCTACCTTATCACCAAAGAAACCACCTATTAAAGTTCCTGCTGCCACAGCTAACAAGAAATAGAAAAGGTAAACCTGCGCTTGTACTTCACTAATTCCAAACTTATCCATTGTATAAAATTGGAAGTAACTAGAGATACTAGCTACATAAAAATACTTAGAAAAAATTAGTAATAATAGAACGACAATAGAAGTCCACACTCTTAACTTAGAAAGTTCTGGAATACGAATAACTTTCTTCTTTTTTCCTACTTGACTCTTTAATACATCTTTATACCACCCTCCAATAAAAGCATATACAAATTGAGCAATAAAACCAACAACCAAAAACCATAGTAAATGTTGTTGTCCTTTTGGTAAAACTACCCAAGCCACTAATAATGGAGCTAGAGCTGTTCCTGTATTTCCACCTATCTGAAAAATAGACTGAGCTAAACTGCGTTTACCTCCTGATGCTACATAGGACACTCTAGATGATTCTGGGTGAAAAATAGATGACCCCACCCCTATCAATATCACAGCACATAATACCATAGCATAAGAAGGCGCATAACTAAGTAAGATTACCCCTAACATAGAGCAAATCATACCAATCATTTGTGAATAAGGTTTTGGATGTTTATCTGTATAAGTACCTACTAAGGGCTGAAGTAAAGAAGAAGAAACTTGATAACAAAAAGTAATCATCCCGATTTGTGCAAATGTCAAGTTATAGTTAGTCTTTAAAAGTGGATAGACTGCTGGAACTATAGCTTGTAAAAAATCATTACATAAATGTCCAAAGCTTATGGCCAATAGGATTGGAAAGACTGTTTTTTGGTTTACTGTTTGTTCATTGATTTTGTTTACTAATGTTTTGGGTGCAAAAAGTTTAGTATTCATTACGTCGTTTTTCGTTAAGCCCAAATATAATAGGTTGTATGCATACTGACCTAACCGTTCAAATAAATTTCGAAATATACCTATTTTTAGTACTTTTACCTTTTATCATTATACCAACACAATAGATTCTTAAAAATGTCACAGCATAATTATAATAAATCAGCGTTAACTGAAAACAAAGGTATTGAACAACCTAATACTACAGATCAAGATGCTATAAGTAAGTTTCAAGCTAGACGTAGACAAAAGATATCTACTGATGAAATCATCCAAAGAATTATAGCCAAAGACAAAGTAGCTTTAAGTCAAGGAATTACACTTATCGAGAGTTTAAATCCATTGCATCACACACAAGCGGATGAAATAGTTCAAGGATGTCTTCCTTATGCTAATAAATCTGTACGTATTGGTATAACGGGTGTTCCTGGTGTTGGAAAGAGTACATTCATAGAGGCTTTTGGTCTATTGCTGACCAGCCTAGGTAAGAAAGTAGCTGTACTAGCTATTGATCCAAGTAGTAGCATTACGAAAGGAAGTATCTTAGGAGATAAAACACGTATGGAAGAGCTAGTAAGAGAAGAAAATGCTTTTATACGACCATCAGCATCAGGAGATAGTTTGGGCGGAGTAGCTAGAAAAACAAGAGAAAGTATAATCTTATGTGAAGCATGCGGCTTTGACACCATCTTAGTAGAAACTGTAGGTGTAGGACAAAGTGAAACTGCTGTACAGAGTATGGTTGACTTTTTCTTACTACTTAATCTAGCAGGCGCTGGTGATGAACTTCAAGGAATAAAAAGAGGTATTATGGAAATGGCTGATGCTGTTATTATCAATAAAGCTGATGGGGAAAATATAAAAAGAGCTCATATGGCTAAACTAGATTACAATAGGGCTTTACATCTTTTTCCTAAAAAGCCTTCTGGATGGACACCAAAGGTAAGTACATGTAGTGCTATCGAAAACACAGGAATACAAGAGATCTGGGATATCATTATACAATACATTACATTGACTAAGGAAAATGGTTACTTCGATAACAGACGTCAAGAACAAAATCAATATTGGATGATGGAAACGATTAATGAGAATATACTGATGAATTTCTATAATCATCCTGAAGTAAAAACAATGCTTACCAAAAATAAGACAGCAGTGCAAAACAGTGAATTATCACCATTTGCAGCTGCTCATAAGATCTTGGATTTATATTTTAAATCACAAGCTAAATAATTTAGTAAGATTTAGCTTATTTTAAATTAGTCCTCTTCGTCTAACTCTTCATCATCTACATAACGCTCCATTTCTCTTTCGTAAAACTCTCCTGCTTTAACGATTAACCCTTCCATTTCAGTTTCTATTTCAGCTTCTTCAGACTCTTCTATTGCTTCTAAGAATTCAACCTCATCAGTATTTAAATTGATGATAAATCTAGGAAATTCTAAATGTATGATAAAAATATCCTCAGGATACTCAGTATTATCAGCTAGTACAAATTTTGGTAACTCCATATTATTTCTAATTATTATTTATTAATCTATTTGACAATGTATGAAAACGCCAATAAAGGCATATTGCAGCAGTAGTTAATCCTGCTAAAAGGCCTATCCATATTCCAGCAGCTCCAATACTTGTATATAACCCCAAATAAATAGATATAGGGAATCCTATAATCCAGTATGATACAAACGTAATTCCCATAGGAACATTTACATCTTGAAGCCCTCTTAATGCACCTAGTGTCACTACCTGTATACAATCAGATATTTGAAAGACCGCAGCTACAAGCAATAATATTCCAGCTAATTTAATCACTTCTTGATTCATTACAGCATTTTCAATACTATTATTATCTAAAAATAACATTGGAATATATTGGTGAAATAAAACAAAAAGAAGAGCAAACCCTGTATAAATAATTATAGCCATTAAAATAATCGATCGTGCTACTACTCTTAACTTCACATAATCCTTTAAACCTCTCTGATTACCGACTCTAATCATAGCAGCAACACTTAATCCACTTGCAAACATAAAAGTCATTGAAGACATACTCAATGCTATCTGATTAGCTGCCTGTGCTTCTGTACCTATCATGCCCGATAACCATACTGCTCCTACAAAAAGTGCTACTTCAAAAAAACTCATCATTCCTGAAGGAATTCCAATTTTGGTAATTTTAAGTAACATCTCCTTTTTGATTTCATAAAACTTAATTTGTAATAAGAAAGGTTTAAATATTTCTTGTTTCTTCAAAGCGAAATGCATGTAAACAATCATCACAATACGCGAAATAAGTGTACCATAAGCTGCCCCTAGCATCCCCAATTCGGGGAAAATCCACACACCATAAATCAGCAAATAATTAAACAGTATATTCGTTAAGTTTGCAATTATCGTTGCATACATAGAATTTTTAGTCTGTGATTTACCATCTGCAAATTGCTTATAAGATTGATACATTACTAATGGAATCAAAGACAAAGCTACAATATCTAAGAATGGTTTTGCAAGTATCGTTACCTCCTCTGGTTGCCCCATATGCATTAATAGAGGCTTTGCAAAAAAGATAATACTAAATAACACTACTCCTAAAATAGTACATAATGCTAAACCATTAATAAAGATACTTCTTCCACCTTGTACATCTTTTTCAGCATCACTATGCGCTACTAAAGGAGTCAAAGCTGTTGAAAATCCGACACCTAAAGCCACTGCTATAAAAACAAAGCTATTAGCTAAAGATGCTGCAGCTAATTCTGTAGCCCCTATTTTCCCAACCATTATATTATCAATCACTCCGACTATGGTATGTCCAAGCATCGCTAATATAATAGGATAAGCTAAACGTATATTATACCCAAATTCTTTATAGTATACAGATAAATTCATTTACAAATTTTTGTGCAAATATAACGACTGTAAGTGTAAACTCATTCCTCTAATTACATGAATAAACAAAAACGTCTTTTCAAATGGCAAGTTTATTGCGGTATATTTTTCTCAAACAACAAAATAAAGACACAATCCTCATGATTAAACTCACTAAAAAAATTTCACTTACAGTGTTTGCACTAAGTGCTATTTTAGTTGCAATGCCAGCTGCAGCTCAAAAGAAAGACAAACCTTACTATCCTAGAGGATTTAGAGTAGGTTTTGGTCTAAACGGAGGCATGCCTTTAGATTCTAAATATGATGCTGCACTTGGTGTAGATGCTAGAATCCAATATGACGTTAGTCAAAAAACCTCATTTACTCTAACTTCAGGTTATACTCATTTATTTAATGGAGATGAAGGAGATTTAGGATTAGTCCCTATAAAAGCAGGATTTAAACAGTTTTTAAACAAAAACATCTATGCTATGGGAGAATTAGGAGCAGGTATCGGTACTCACTCAGGAATGGGAAACACCTTTATTTGGTCACCATCTATCGGTTTTGCTAATCGCTATGTAGATGTAAGTCTTCGCTATGAGAACTACAATGATTATAACACTGATCAACTTGCTGTCCGTGTAGCCTACGGATTTTCTTTAAAAAAGAAAAGCAAAAAGAAATAGAAACATAACTGAACAATAAAGCCAATTCAATAATTGAATTGGCTTTATGATTATCTTATTCTTCGTTCTTTAATTTTTCAATATACATATCCAAATCCTTCTGAATCTCAGGAGCTAGCTTAGGCAATTTGATATCGTCATATTTACTAAACACCTCTTCTAATATCTTAGCAAAGACATAACGGCAATAAGCCTTATCATCAGCAGGCAAAACATACCAGGGACATTCTTGTGTAGATGTTCTATTAATAGCTTCCTCATAAAATCTTTGATAATCATCCCAGTATTCTCTTTCTTTAATATCACTAGGTTCAAACTTCCAATTGTGTTTTTCTTTTTCTAATCGACGTAATATTCTTTTCTTCTGCTCCTTCTTACTCAAGTGTAA
This sequence comes from Myroides odoratimimus, assembly GCF_038039805.1. Lineage (GTDB taxonomy): Bacteria > Bacteroidota > Bacteroidia > Flavobacteriales > Flavobacteriaceae > Flavobacterium > Flavobacterium odoratimimum_B. The sequence continues at coordinate 167,151 of NZ_JBBPHK010000004.1, read as the reverse complement.
AAAGAACTTCAAGACAATAACTCCATTATTACTGATATGTTTCTCAAAATTATTAATCTCTTCATAACGTTTGTCCCAAAACTCTTCTGTAATATCTTCTGCTTTATTAATACCAGGTATTCTTTCATTTAAAATTACTTGAGGGTGAACTCTAGAAATCAATACATTCTCATAATGACTACGATTAAATACGGTAAACTTCCCTCGCTCAGGCAAAGCCACATAATGTCTCCAAATATAATCATGCTCTAACTCATAAGACGTAGGTTTCTTAAAGCTTTGCACCACTACCCCTCTAGCATTAAAAGCCTTAAAAACTTCTCTAATTAAACTATCCTTTCCTGCAGTATCCATTCCCTGTATACAGATTAGTACACTATAACGATTATGAGCATACATCACATCCTGAAACTTACCTAAATTACGACTCAGTTTTTCTACTTTTCGAAAAGCCTTTGTCATTGATAAATTCAAATCAGGTACAGTTGATAATTTTTCTAATTCAACTTTATTGTCTATTCTATATTTTTCCTCTATATTCATTCTCAGAAATTTTTAAGCTTAAATTACTATTTTATTTTAATTTACTCAGCTTTTATATAACATTTATTCCATGAAACAAATTGCACTTGAACTACTTTTCCAGATATTAGGCATTGGAGCTGCATCTGGCTTAGTGTATAATGATAACCAACTCCATATCATTTCTGACAATTCGACTTATTTCTATCATTATAGTTTAGAAAATAATCATCTTTATAAAACTTCTTTATCAAGTGACAATCTAAGTCAAGAGAATATAGAGAAAGCTATTAAACCTGATTATGAAGCAATCACTACAGATGGATTAAACTATTACATTTTTGGCTCTGGTTCTAAATCTAATAGAATAAACCTAGTAGAAGTAAATGGTCTGACACACGAAGTCCTTTCAGAAAACGAATTAGACATTCTATATGATTCTATGAAGAGTTTTGCTAATTTAAGTGATGCTGACTTTAATATAGAAGGCGTTATTTTTGACAACGATCTATGGTATTTCTTTAATCGAGGAAATGGACCTAAAGGGGCTAGTGGAATATTCGTAGTAAAAGGAAACAACATTCTAAATGATTTTCAAATCACTTATACTCCAATCAAATTACCTAAACTTAGCAGAGTACAGACTAGCTTTACAGATGCTGTTAAAGTAGAGGACAAAATATACTTCTTAGCTGCTGCAGAAGATGGCCAATCAACCTATGCTGATGGAGAGATTAAAGGAACTATACTAGGACGTATAGATACCAAAAAATTAAAAGTAGAAAAGACATTAACCATAAGTAACACACATAAATTCGAAGGTTTAACCCTATATAGTCAAGAAGGAAAAAACTTAGAATTCTTACTATGTGAAGACCCAGATAATGACAAAAACGAATCGGGAATATACAAGCTAACAATTAAGAATTAAAGCTTCTTTTTATCGAAATAAAAAAGCAGAAGTAATACTTCTGCTTTTTTAATTTTATTAGCTCTAAAGCTATATTGAATTAGTTGTTTTCGTTTGTCTTAACCTTCTGTTGGTCCAGACGGCAAAGATAAAATAAAAAATACAAATACCCCACATTTTAATAAAGACATCGCTAATTTCTGTCAGTGATGCTCCGAACTGTGTAAGAGATATAAATCCTTTTACTCCTAACGTACTTGGTACCAACACAGAAATACCTTTTATCCAAGCTGGAAAGGCTATTGTAGGCCATGAAGTACCACTAAGCATTAGAGCCGGAATAGAGAATACTGTGACACTCATAATCGCCTCCTCTCTTCTTTTAAAGAAGTTTACTAAAGTCATTCCCATAAATGTAATAGACAATATAACAGGAATCAAAAAAATCATAATCTCAAATATATTTCCTCGTTGGGGCAAATTATAAACATGCATGATAATAAGCAATCCTATTAGAAGTAATATCATTGAAATAATCAAATAAGTCAAGGCTCTTCCTAAAGTTAAAAAAACATTGCTAAAACGTCTTTTTTCTGCATAAGAGAAGACCTGAGCAAACATCCCGTTCTGACGAAGTGTTCCTCCCATAATTCCCATACCAGTCAATTGTAATGTTTGCAACGCAATGATAAACACTACTGGTATAACGAATGTAGCATATCCTACATTAATATTATAAAGAGGTACAGCCGTGACATTAAACGGACGTCTAGTAGCAATAGCCTGATCCATTGGCGTACTTTTAGCCATTGCCTTGTTCACTTCTACTTGCGCATTGAACGTTCCCATAGAGACCATCACAGCTCCTATAGTTTGTTTATAATAGAGCATATAAGACGCATCTGCATATACAGAGATAGATGGTACTTCTCCCTTTTGCATATCACGAGTAAAACCTTTTGGTATCATAATAATACCTCTTATTTCACCTTTATCATATACTTCCTTAGCCGCATCAAAATCACTTGTATGATACACTACCTTTAACTGATGTGTAGCATCTATCATTCTACTAACCTGTTGCCCTAGCTTAGCTTGATCCTGATCTACGATTGCTATAGGTAAGTCATCAAAGTTCTCATGTGAATAAACATAAGAGTAGAAGAATCCAACTAACATAAAAGATAGCATATAGGACATCACTACAGCCGAATCCGAAAAGATTAGTTTAAACTCTCGTTTACACGCTTCTGTAATTAAAGCGAAGTTAGCTATTAGACCTTTAAACATCGTACCCTCCTTTCTTCAATTTTTTATAGTACAATGGGATACACAACAATCCTACACATACAAATATGGCAAGTGTGATGATGTAATTCTGTTGTATATTATTATATTGAAATCCTTTAATGGCATAATCAACTGTAAAACGCATATAAGAGTGGAATGGAAAAATATAATTAAACCCTCTTATGAATGCGCTCATCCCTTCTGGTGGGAATGTATATCCAGCAAAAGAAAAAGCTAGAGCGGCATAAGATCCTCCTATAGTCAATGCTGTTCTAAGACTAGACATGATAGAAGCCATAAAGAAGGCCATACTCTGACATACCACCACGAAAGAACAGAAGAATAAATTAATAACGAAGAAGTTTCCTTTAAAAGGAACTCCGATTCGGTAATAAAGTAAACTATTCATCATGAACCCCATTAAACAGAACAATAAGGTATAGGGTAATATTCTACTTATCACCGCTACGAATACCTTGTCATTACTCTGTTCTAATAATTCTTTTCCTTTATTATATCTCAAGACAGATCCAAAAACATAAATGGAGATGACCATAATAATAATCTGAAATGACATCGGCATAAAAGCGAGTGTCAGATAGTACCCATAACTTGTATATGGATTATACAGTACATGACTATTCGTCCCTGTAGGAACTACAGTAGCTACAGCCTGTTCTGACATCAGTCCACTCTGTTGTAAACTTATAATCTTTGCCCCAGCAGCTAGGCTACCTGCTACCATTTGGAAGTCTCTTTGTATTAATCCTGCAGGCAATAGATACTGGCCATTATAGTAACACACTACATTAGTATAAACACCTTTCTGAGCATTTTTCTGAAAGTCCTTTGGTATTATAATTAAAGCAAAGGAATCTCCTCTCCTAATCGTCTGCTGACCTTCTAACTCATCACTTACCTCATAAGCAATGTCCATACTAGCTGTAGCATCGATCATACGCCCTAACTGACGAGACAATTTACTTTTATCTAAATCTAATAAAGTAACTGGGAGATCTCGTGAAATCCCTTGACTCAACAGTGACGAATAAAAATAGAATAACATCACAGGTACACCTATCATCAAGACAAGTAACCGTGGTGATGTAAACATCCTTTTACATTCACTAATAAATATAGATAAAAAACCTGTTTTAGTCATTACATCCTTTATTTCAAACTACTTTCTAATACTAAAGCACTCATACCTGGTCTAAGTCCTTCTACCTTCTTAGTTGGGTAAGCTTTAATTAAGAACGTTTTCATATCAAAATCACCTTTTGTTTTCGTCGCAGTCCAAGTAGCATAATCCCCCTGAGCAGCAATATACTGTACTTCTAATTCCACCACCTCATCACCTAGAGCAGGAAATTTAGCTGTAAACTTGCTTCCCATCTTAAACTTAGGCATTAGATTCTCTTTGATATTAAAATATACCCACACATCTGATAAATCTACTAGATTAACCACTGGGTAACCAGAATTCACTATCTCACCTTTATTAGGCATAATAGTCAATACCTCTCCTTGTTGTGGAGCTTTTACATCACCTTCTCCTTTCAGAGACAGTACTTCATTCACAGCACCTTGTGCCTGTCCTACCATAGCTAATGCTGCAGCCTTATCCTCTACACGAGCTCCTTTTTGTACCATTTGATACTTAGCATAAGCCGCTTTCTCTACCTCTTGTGATGCCTTAAACTGTGTATATGCTTCATCTCTTTTTTGAGCTGGTACTACTTTCTCTTTATATAAATTATCTACACGATTATAAGTCTTCTCTGCTAATTCTGCCCCAGCTTTTGCTTGTTGCCACATATTATAAGTCGCAGATACTTCTTCTCCTCTAGCTCCTTTATTTGCTTTAGCATCCATTGCTTGTGCAGCCTGTTTAGCTGATTCCGCCTGTAGTAGCTTAGCATCTATCTCAGGAGTACTTATTTTTAATAACAACTCCCCAGCTTTAACTTGTTGTCCCTCCTTTACTAAAATATCTTCTACACGTCCAGGTATCTTAGAAGCCACATTTATCTGTGTAGCATCTACCTGGCCTTGAATATAGGATTCTGATGGAGCACTCATATACCATAGTGATATAATTAAAATTAAAAGCACTATAACGATAGCAACCATTGCACTTACAACTTTATTTTTCATCTTTTAAAGCTTATATTATTTTGTGTATTGTAAAAAATCATGACTTAATCCTGCTACTTCGAAAAGAGATGCCACCCCTATAGCATAATTATAATTGGCTTGTAGTTTCATTAGCCTTACACCAGACAGATTCATCTCTGCATCGACTACTTCTGTTGATGTTGCAAACCCTTCCGAGAATGCCTTACTTCTAACGCGTAGATATTCCTCAGCTAATTTCTCTTGTACATTAAGACTTTTAATTTGATCTTCCTGCTTTTGGATATCTTGATACAGCTTAGCTACTAACATCTTCACATCACTCTTCGCTTTCGTTTCGAATAGCTCTACGCTCTCTCTAGTTGCCTTAGCAGCTTTGATTTCATTCTTATTTTTAAACCCTTCGAATAAAGTATAACTAACACCTATCCCTACTACCCACGGCTTACTATCTTTCTCTCCTATTAAGATAGGGTTATTATGTGCTAATATTGTTTGTCCGAATCCAAAAACTGTTGGATAATTAGCAGATTGCTTTACTTTTACCCCTTGATCAGCTAGCTCTTTTTGCAACACTAATTTTTGTAGTTCTGGATAATTTTCTACAGCAGAACCTTGAAAGAAGTCAACGTTCTCTAACTGAGGTATCGAAAAGAAATCACTGTCTAAAGCAGCTGTTACTTCATCTACTTCTAAAGTATTTGCTAAGGCTAATCTCGCTAACTTAGCATCTTTTAGCGCTCCATCTAACTGTCTATTAGCTTCTGATACTGCCACATCAGCACTCATCTTTTCTACAGCTGCTATCATACCGTGTTCCTCTAGCTTAGTCGCATCGTGTAGATGTTTATTCATCCCTTCTAAGACTGTTCTTCTTACAGCTACAGCTTCTTCAGCTAACTTCACAGAATAATAGCGCTGTGCTAATTCAGTGATTAACTTATTTTTCGTTTTTTCTAAGTCTTTCTCCCCTATTTTACTCTCTATCTCATGTGCCTTTATAGCAGCATTAATCTTTCCTCCTGTATAAAGAGGCCAAGTAGCCATAAATCCACCAAAAACCATATCTTTTTTATTAAATGACTTAGACCAATTACCTAAGACATCTGGATTAGGTAAATGAATAAAATCTCCTATTCCATTCTTTAGTCCATTTAGATCTACTCCTAGCGATTTGCTAAGGTATAGTCCTCCTCCGAATGCACGTACAGAAGGATAGCGTAGCCCCTTAGTAGCTTGCCATTTATAATGGTGTACTTCTTCCTGTTTTTCTACTGCCTTAATAAGACTATTATCTTGGTACATCTTATTATACGCATCTGTAAATGACAGACTCTCCTGTGCATACACAGAACTAGACATACCTATAAAGAATAATATTCCCCCTACTACAGAGAAATAATCCCTTAAATCTAATCGCTTCATGAACATACTTTCTATTTATATATTGCAAATATAGAGACTATACTCCTAATATTATATTTTACGTAAAATTACCTATAAATTTAAACTTTTTTAATACAATTAAAAATGATTAAACGCCCTTTTTAGCAATAAGCAATACAGAACATAACAATACTTTTTATGAAATAAAAGATATACTTCAGAGATAATCTATTGATTACCACCCAATAATTGTAATATTCAATTTATTACCTATATTTAATCATACTTATCTATTTAGAATACAACTATTCTATAAGAATAATAAAACTCAAAAGATATGCCACTCTACCTCTATTTAAAAACTAAACTTTAAAATACAAAAAAAGAGCAACCATTATTGGATGCTCTTTTACTATTTTATTTTTCTATTTCTCTAAGATTTTCCATCTTCTTCATTTCTAAGAATCCTTTGATATCTTCGAAATGTTCTAATACTCTCTTATTTCCAAACTCGAATACCTTCTCTGCTAGACCATCTAAGAAGTCACGGTCGTGTGATACAAGGATCACAGTCCCTTCGAATTCTTTTAAAGCTGCTTTGATGATATCTTTTGTCTTCATATCTAAGTGGTTCGTAGGCTCATCCAGAATCAATACATTATAAGGTTCTAATAATAGTTTTACCATTGCTAGACGTGTCTTCTCTCCTCCAGATAATACTTTTACTTTCTTGTGAATATCATCACCTGAGAACATAAATGCTCCTAAGATATTTTTTATCTGTGTTCTAATATCTCCTTCTGCTATTCTATCCACAGTTTCGAAAATAGTCAAATCCTCATCTAATAAAGATGCCTGGTTCTGTGCGAAATAACCAATCTGTACATTATGTCCTATCTCTAAGCTTCCTTCGAACTCTATTTCTTTCATAATAGCCTTAATCATAGTAGACTTACCTTCCCCATTCTTTCCTACGAAAGATACTTTCTGCCCACGTTCTACTACTATACTCGCATTTTTAAATACGACATGATCTCCATACGATTTAGACAATTCGTTCACTACTACTGGATATTGACCAGAACGTGCTGCAGGAGGAAACTTCAGCCTAAGAGCAGAGTTATCTACTTCGTCTACCTCTATGATTTCTAATTTCTCTAGCATCTTCACACGAGACTGCACTTGTAATGTCTTAGAATACGTCCCTTTAAAGCGCTCAATAAATTCTGTAGTTTCTGCAATCATTTTTTGCTGTTCCTCATACGCTTTTAGCTGATGAGCACGTCTATCCTGACGCAATACTAAATAGTCAGAATACTTCGCTTTATAATCATATATTTTACCCATCGTTACTTCGATTGTACGATTGGTAATATTATCTACGAAAGCACGGTCGTGAGAAATGACCATTACCGCTTTAGCTTGATTGATTAAGAAATCTTCTAACCACTGAATACTCTCGATATCCATGTGGTTCGTAGGCTCATCTAGTAAAATCAAATCTGGCTTTTGCAACAAAATTTTTGCTAACTCGATACGCATTCTCCATCCCCCACTAAACTCAGAAGTAGGTCTTGTAAAATCCTCTCTCGTAAAACCTAATCCTTTTAATATCTTTTCTACCTCTGCTTCATAGTTCACCTCCTCTATAGAATAGAACTTCTCACTTAACTCAGATACACGCTCGATTAACTTCATATAAGCATCACTTTCATAGTCTGTACGAACAGTCAACTCTTCATTAAGCTCATCGATCTCTTTTTTCATAGAGAATATACTCGCATACGCCTTAGACGCTTCTTCCATTACAGTACAGTTATCTTCTGTCAATAAGTGCTGTGGAAGATAGGCTATCACAGCTTCTCTAGGTGCTGATATATTCCCTGTTGAAGGTTTATTCACACCTGCTACTATCTTTAATAAAGTAGATTTTCCTGCTCCATTCTTTCCCATAAGAGCAATCTTGTCGTTTTCATTAATTGAAAAATTGACACCACTAAATAAAGTAGTACCACCAAACTGAACTGAAATATCGTTAACTGTAATCATGTAACTCTGTATATCTGTTTTTGAATTAAGTTGCAAATATAGTATTTGTTAAGTACCATCTACTACATTTTAATTAATAAAAAAGCTCTGTAAAATTTAATTTACAGAGCCTTATATTTTTATAGTATCATCACTAGACTTCTTCTTGAACTCCCGTTTTCTTACCACACATAAATAGTAATACATATCCTATGATACCACCAAGACCTGAAGCAATTAGAATACCTAATTTTGCTTGATCTGGGAACTCTGGATGTATATTAATATCAAATGCTAACTCGGTAACGAATAATGACATCGTAAATCCAATCGCTGCTAAGAATCCTAATCCTAATAAGTTAAGATAAGTCATTCCCTTAGGCATTGCTACCACTTTAAGCTTTATTAATAATGCTGTTAATCCTGAAACTCCTAACACTTTTCCTACTAATAGACCGAATGCTACACCTAATGTCACAGCACTTAATCCACCGTCTCCTATACTAATCGGAATAGCTGCATTAGCTAACGCAAACACTGGCATCACAAAGAATGCTACAAAATTATGCATACTGTGCTCTAAACGAATAGAAGCTGGTAACGCATCTGTAGCTAAATCTTTAATATCGTGCACACATTCCATCTGATCTCCTGTAAGGTTAGGAATCTTATCATCTGGATCTATTTTGCTAAAACGATCTCTCAGCATATTTAATTTAGACACGAAGTACGATTCATGTACCTTTGCTGTACTTGGTATAGCGAATGCCGCTAATACTGCTGCGATAGTAGCGTGTACCCCTGATAACAAGAAGCATAGCCATACCCCACCGATACCGATGATCGCGTAGTATATCGTATTTCTAATTCCCACTAGATTACTGATTACTAATAATCCGAAGAACCCTAACCCCATACCTAGATTAGCTAGAGATAAGTCACTTGTATAGAACATAGCGATAACAAGTACTGCTCCTAAGTCATCCGCAATCGCTAAAGCTGTCAAAAACACTTTTAACGAAGTAGGTACTTTATCACCTAATAAATATAATACTCCTAATGCAAAGGCAATATCTGTAGCCATCGGGATTCCCCATCCATGAGCCGCATCTGTTCCACCATTAAATACAGTATATACTAAAGCTGGTACAGCCATACCACCGATAGCAGCGATAATAGGTAACATCGCCTTCTTAGGAGATGATAATTCTCCAGTAGTTAACTCACGTTTTAATTCTAAACCAACCACAAAGAAGAAAATAGCCATCAGACCATCATTCACCCAATGTTTTAAAGAGTGGTTTAAAGTCATATCATTTAATGAAAACCCAATATGGTTATCATCCCAAAAACTCATGTAAGCATCTGCCCATTGCGAATTTGCCATAAAAATAGCAAATACAGCAGCTAAAAATAATACTACCCCACCAGACGTAGATTTACTCATGAATCTACTCATGGGTTTTGCAATCCACTTGTCTGCAGGTGTCTCTCTAATTTGATCTTCCATTATGTTGTAAAATAAATAATAGCGAATATATATTTTCTTCGCATTTTACACAAATTTCTACTGTGTTTTTTACAAATAACTAAATTTACATCAGCAATAAACTTTTTATTTTAAATAATTCACATTTAATAATTAAATAGAACTGTTCCTTAAACTCCTTGCTCTTAATACAAAAAAACATGACTTTTTTTATCAATCTAAAAAATATCTCCTTACCTTTTCATAGACTGTTTAAAAAATAAAGAAACTATAGCACTACCATATTCTAGTCTGTCTTGTTATTTTTCAATGGAATAACAGCCAAAATTATACAAACACTACTTTTATTTTTTTTGTCTTAAAGTTCTTCATTTTCGCTAATCAAACTACGATTCCTAAATACCCTTCTCTACTTTATATTATTTGATCACTAATCTTTCTATTTAGTTTTACTATACTAGCACATTGCTAGGGGTATTCTTGCACATTCCTTCGACAAAATGGCCTTCTAGGCTAGTAAACCCCTAGAATACTCCTAGCACCCCCCTATAAAGTGCAAGCCAAACGAGATATAGATTACTTAAAGCTCCTTTACATACAGTTTTTTACCAATACTCATATTATATACACAATGAGAAAGAAGCAATACGAGTGTAATTCTTCACAAGTTCAGATGACATCATGAACAGAAATACACTAGTGTAAAGTCTCAGATCACGATTCTCTGATAGCGCAATAACTTTTAGCATATATTAATAATGTATAACTCTTAAGATTAAGTATATTTGTACTTTCATAAACTCATACTATGGATACAATCTTAGACTCAAATATAGAACCTAAAGCTAAACCAAAGTGGCTTCGTGTGAAACTTCCTACTGGGAAGAAATACACTGAACTTAGAGGTTTAGTAGATAAATATAAACTGAACACAATCTGTACCTCAGGTAGTTGTCCTAATATGGGAGAATGCTGGGGAGAAGGAACTGCTACATTTATGATATTAGGAAATATCTGTACGCGTTCTTGTGGATTCTGTGGGGTAAAAACAGGACGACCAGAAACAGTAGACTGGGATGAACCTGAGAAAGTAGCTCGCTCTATCAAATTAATGTCTATCAAACACGCTGTTATCACTAGTGTGGATAGAGATGACCTTAAAGATGGTGGGTCTATTATCTGGGCAGAAACGGTACAAGCTGTGAGAAGAATCAGCCCTGGAACTACAATGGAAACACTGATACCTGACTTCCAAGGAATAGAGAGAAATATCGATAGAATCATAGAGGTCAATCCTGAGATAGTGTCTCATAATATGGAGACTGTTAGAAGACTGACTCGTGAAGTGCGTATCCAGGCTAAATATGACCGAAGCCTAGAAGTACTTAGATACCTAAAAGAAAAGGGAATCAATAGAACTAAATCTGGTATCATGTTAGGACTAGGAGAAACAGAAGAAGAGGTGATCCAGACTATGCATGACCTTAGAGCTGTAAACCTAGATGTACTAACGATAGGACAATACCTACAACCTAGTAAAAAGCACTTGCCTGTGAAAGAGTTTATTACTCCTGAGCAATTCGAGAAATACGAAAAGATAGGGCTAGAATTAGGATTCAGACACGTAGAAAGTGGTGCCTTAGTTCGCTCATCTTACCGAGCGCAAAAACACCTTTTATAATATAAATAAGGTCGCGTTCTCCGCGACCTTCTTCTTTTTACACTTATGAGTAAAATAAAAATAGCAATAAATGGTTTTGGTCGTATAGGCCGTAACCTTTTTAAACTCCTTTTAGATCATCCTGCCATAGAGGTAGTCGCTATAAATGATCTGGCTGATACGCAGACCATGTCTCACCTACTAAAATATGATAGTATACATGGTATACTGAATAAAGAGGTAAGTTATGACAAGGACCATATCATCGTAGCGGGTAAGAAAATAGCCTTCTTTAGAGAGAGTGAGATATCAGGTCTAGACTGGAAAACGTTAGATATAGACTATGTCATAGAAGCAACTGGACGTAGAAAAACCTATAGCTTATTAGAGCAACATATCCAGCAAGGAGCTAAACGTGTAATCTTATCTGTACCACCAGAGGACAATGTCATCAAGACTATCGTACTAGGTGTGAATCACCATATCTTAACAGGAGAAGAGCTTATCATCTCTAATGCGAGCTGTACGACTAATAATGCTGCTCCTATGGTCAAAGTAATTAAAGAATTATGCGGTATAGAACATGCTTATATCACTACGGTACACTCTTATACTACTGACCAGAGTCTACATGATCAGCCTCATAAAGATCTGAGAAGAGCTAGAGGTGCTGCTCAGTCTATAGTCCCTACTACTACAGGAGCTGCAAAGGCATTGACTAAAATATTTCCTGAATACGAAGGCAATATTGGTGGTGGTGGTATACGAGTACCTGTGCCTGATGGGTCATTGACAGATATTACCTGCATCGTCAAAAGAAAAGTAGAAATAGAGGAAATCAATGCGGCATTCAAAAAAGCTGCAGAAGGAGAACTAAAAGGTATCTTAGCCTATACTACAGATCCTATAGTCTCAGTGGATATCTTAGGGAATACAAACTCGTGTCTATTCGACTCTCAACTAACTTCTGTCTTAGACAAGATGGTAAAAGTAGTGGGATGGTATGACAACGAAATCGGTTATTCTTCTAGGTTAATAGACTTGATTACCTATTTCGAAAAGATAAAAAAGTAATTTTTATTTTAGATAAAGACATAAAAAAAGCGTTATCAATGTATTGATAACGCTTTTTTTATAGTGTAATGAGAATTACTTTTTCTCATTTAATTTTTGACTCATTTCCATAGAGATCGCAGAGCGCTCCATCTGTAACTTACCAGCCATAGTCTCGATAATTACTGTAGTTACGTGTAATTCATTGATTCTACCGTGAATTCCAGACTTAGTAACAATACGATCACCTACTTTAATACTAGCTTCATAAGCTTTCTCTTGTTTCATTTTCTTTTGTTGTGGACGAATCATTAAGAAATAGATTACCACGAACATTAAAACTATAGGTAAAAATTGTTGTAAATTTTCCATTTGGTATTATTTATAGGTTATTAATTACTACGAAGACCTACGTTAGCTTTAATCGTAAGTGTCTCTTCTCCTTTTTTTGTATTCGTAACCAAAGTTACTGTTTTTTGTTGTTGTCCTTCTGCCCCTGTCTGAAACTTAACAGTTAATTTAGAAGTTTCTCCTGGCTTAATAGGTGTTTTTTGATATTCTGGAACTGTACATCCACAAGATGCTGTAGCATTAATAATAATTAAATCAGCTTTACCTGTATTCTTTAATTCAATTTCAGTTGTTACAGATTCATTATTTGCAATATTCCCGAAATCGTGTACTGTTCTATCAAAAACAATCTCTGGATACTCTCCATTAGTTTTGTTGCTTTCTACTTTAGCAGCATTCTCTCTGTCAATCAAGCTAGAAGCAGCATTGTTCTCTTTACAAGAAACTACTGTAAAAGCTAACCCTAATGTTAATAATAAAAATTTTCTCATAGTTCTTTACTTAGTTTAGAAAGGTTATAGCAATCCTTTCCCGATTTTATTAAGTCTATTCTCGTCGTTATAAACTTTAGAAATATTATCTAAAACTCCATTGATAAAAATACTACTTTTTGCTGTAGAATACTCTTTTGCAATCTCTAAATATTCATTAATTGTCACTTTTACTGGAATAGAGCTAAACTTCAAGAATTCGCAGATAGCCATTCTCAGGATGATTGTATCTAATTCTGCAATACGCTCAGGATCCCAGTTAGGTGTTTTATCTTCAAACTCTTGTGTTAATTCCGCAAAGTTTAGAATCGTCTTTCTATAAAGATTAATAGCGAACTCTTGGTCTTCTGAGTCTTTATAAACCTTCGGTACGATGAACTGTACGTCTCTTTCTTTTAGCTTGCGAAGTTGTTTTTGGATCATGGTATTCACCACAGGAATATCATCTAACCAAGTCAGTTTACTGTCTTCTAAGAACTCATAGATCTTCTCATTAGGTGCGATAACTTCTGTAAAGATGTCACATACGAACTGACGATCATCTTCAAAAGTCACTTCACTCTTAGCCATATAAGCTTTAAAGAAAGTACTCTCTTTCACTTCGTCCAATAACATTTGGATATAGTTATCGTGTACTTGCCATGTAGTAATCTTCTTCTCCTCTATCTTATTCGATATAGAAGTAGAGCTTTCTAATAGGTCTAGAACTCTGTTCTCGATAAAACGCTTGCTTGGGTTTCGTTCTGCGGCAGTAGCTAAATGTTTTTTTTGTGCTAAGGAGATATACTCGACTTCTTTTTTTCTAATCTCTACTAAGGTTGTAATCATTAATAAGTATAGATCTTGTATATTCTCTATACTATTGATTAGAAACTTTTCTCCTGACTGAATTTGTTCAGAATTACTTTGTTGCATTGCATAAAGCGTTTGCATAACCTTTATACGAATGTGTCTTCTGTTTAACATGCTACTTAAGAACTTTAAAAAAAATAAATTATATGTTGTTTGTATAACGAGGGCAAAGGTATAAAAATATACTTTTAATCAAATCAGAAATTTAATAGAACTATATAATTTAACTTGAATTTTAATAATTTATTTAAAACTCTAAAATTTAGGATCGCTAATAATCCTTTATCTTTGCATAGCTAGATAGGCTTTTTTTGTCTAGTTTTATCAATTATTAAAAATGCTTCTATATAGCATTTATACCAAGTATGAGCGCATTAAGTCAATTAAATAAGTATTTCTATAAATATAAATATCGTTTCTTAATAGGTGTTATTATTACCATAGTAGCACAGATATTTACATTATACACCCCTAAACTAGTCGGAGACTCTATCCGTACACTAGAACAGATGACTGTCTTCGATAAAGGAGAAGTAACTTCTATCCTACTGAATAATATTCTGTGGATACTGATCACTACCTTAATAGCAGGATTCTTAACCTTCTTAATGAGACAAACACTGATCGTGATGTCACGCCATATCGAGTTTGATTTAAAGAATGATGTGTTTAAACATTATGAGGTGTTGTCTCAGAGTTTCTACAAAAGAAATAGAACTGGAGACTTAATGAACCGCATCAGCGAAGATGTAGGTAAAGTAAGACAGTATGTAGGACCAGCAGTGATGTACTCTATCAATACATTAATCCGTTTTGCGGTAGTACTGACACAGATGTACTTAATCTCTCCACAGTTAACCCTGTATTCGTTAGTACCACTTCCATTGCTTGGATATTTTATCTACAAATTAAGTAAGCAGATTAATGAGAGAAGTTCTATCTTCCAAGCTAATCTATCCAAACTAACCACCTTCTCACAAGAGATGTTCTCTGGAATAAGAGTAATCAAAGCTTATTCTATAGAACAAGAAAAACAAGATGAGTTTAGAACACTAACTCAAGAGAGTAAAGACAAATACTTAAACTTAGCTAAATCTAGTGCTTTAATAGCACCACTGATGATTTTCTTAATCGGGTTGAGCAACTTGGTGGTGATCGCTGTCGGAGCCTTAATGTTCTTTAATCGTAGTATCCCTGATATCGGTATCATCGCTCAGTTTATCCTATATATTAATATGCTGACATGGCCTATTGCTTCTATTGGTTGGGTATCTTCAATGATCCAAGAAGCAGAAGCTTCTCAAAAGCGTATCAACGAGTTCTTAAATGAACAACCTGAGATATACAATACGAATCCTAACCAGACTAACGTAGAAGGGAATATCACCTTTGACAATGTGTCATACACTTATGATGACACTGGTATACAGGCTCTAAAGAATGTATCCTTCACTTTAGAAAAAGGAAAAACACTTGCTATATTAGGTAAAACAGGTTCTGGTAAATCTACACTACTAACACTAATTAGTAGAATGTACGATGTCACTAGTGGAAATATCTATATAGATGACACACCTATCAAAGACTGCAATCTAAAAGATCTGAGAAACAGTATCGCTGTAGTACCTCAGGACGCTTTCTTATTCTCTGATACCATCAGTAATAATATTAGATTTGGTAAAGAAGACGCTACTGAAGAAGAGATCATCGAAGTAGCTAAAAAAGCTGTTGTCCACGATAATATCACTCAATTCAATGAAGGATATAACACTACGCTAGGAGAAAGAGGACTAACGCTATCTGGAGGTCAGAAACAACGTGTTTCTATCGCTAGAGCACTGATAAAAGACGCTCCTATTCTAGTTTTAGACGATGCATTATCTGCTGTAGATACAGAAACTGAAGAGAAAATACTACAAAATCTAGAAGAACACAGCAAAGAAATCACGACACTAATTGTCACACACAGAGTTTCTTCTGCTAAGAATGCAGACCAAATAATCGTGCTAGACCATGGTCAAATCGTAGAACAGGGTACACACAACGAACTTATAAATACTGACGGGTACTATAGAGAGTTGTACCAAAAACAATTAAATGAAAAAGAATTGTTATAAATAGTTGGTTTATTAGGTTTTTTTTTAGACTTTTGAATGCTATATGAACAAATCAATTAATTGATAAGAAGGAATTATGAGAGATAACGAAATGTTAGAAAAAGAAGAAATTTTTTCAAAAGTACTAAGAGCGGGTAGAAGAACTTATTTCTTTGATGTTAGATCTACAAAGGCAGATGACTATTACATAACAATTACTGAGAGTAAAAAGTTCACGGAAGAGGATGGATCTTTTCACTTTAAAAAACACAAAATCTATTTATACAAAGAAGATTTCGGTGCTTTTAGAGAGATCTTAGATGAGATGACTCAATTCGTAGTAGATCACAAGGGAGAAGAAGTTATTTCTGAGAGACATCAAAAAGATTTCAAAAAAGAATATCAGTCAGAGAATGAGGTAAATTCATTTACTGATGTTAGTTTTGACGATATTTAATAGAAACACACAAAATAAAATAAGTCCGAGTTCTTTAACTTGGACTTTTTTTTTACCTTTGATTTAGTAAATCATAGGCAATGATGTCTGCCTCGAACCGCTTCTCTATAGAATGCTGATGACGTCTAACATAATAGTATACTAATGTAAAACTGAATGATAGACTATGCATTTTAATTTCTCAAGCTTTAAACAAGCTTTCAATCCAAAAAACATTTCTTTTTCGCTACTGATAAAATGGTTCATTATTATCTTATTATCTGGAATATTAATAGGTAGTATATCAGCGCTATTTCTATATGTATTAGAGGAGGTGACGTCTATAAGGGGAGCACACAGTTATTTATTATATGGTTTACCTGTTGGTGGGTTCTTAATAGGACTATTATATTACTATTATGGCAAAGAGGCTAATCAAGGGAATAACCTAATCATATCAGAATACCACACTCCCTCTAAAACAATACCTTTCAAAATGTTTACCTTAGTGTTACTAGGGACTTGGGTTACTCACCTCTTTGGAGGGTCTGCTGGGCGTGAAGGCACAGCTGTGCAAATGGGAGGTACTATAGCAGATCAACTTAATAAATACTTACATTTAGGCTCTGAGGCTAGAAAGACAATCCTTTTAATGGGGGTTAGTGCTGGATTTGCATCTGTATTTGGCACTCCTATAGCAGGTATTTTCTTTGCATTTGAATTAATGCTTCTAAGAAATTTTAGACTTCATAGTGTATTACCTGTTGTAATGACAGCTTATATAAGTCATTACAGTTGTATCGCCTGGGGAATACATCATACTATGTACACTGTGGATGTACCTATCTCTAATATGATAACTACGTTGCTGAAATGTGCTGTAGTAGGTGTCCTTTTTGGTCTAACAGCTTATCTATTCATCTTGTGTTTACAAAAATGGGGACAGCTTTTTACAAGAACAATACCCTACCCTCCACTAAGACCTTTTGTAGGAGCGCTACTCTTTATACTCTTAATCCACACCATAGGTAACGAAAGCTACTTAGGACTCGGTGTTCCAACAATCGTAGATTCTTTTATGACACCCATGAGCTCGGAAGTATTTATACTAAAGATAGTATTCACAACATTAATCTTAGGTGCGGGATTTAAAGGTGGAGAGGTGACCCCTCTATTCTTCATAGGAGCTACACTGGGTAGTTATCTATCTATCTACGCAGGCTTACCTATAAGTCTTATGGCTGCTTTAGGCTTTGTAGCTGTTTTCGCAGGAGCTACTAAAACACCTCTAGCTTGTACATTTATGGGTATAGAGCTTTTTGGCATAGAATATGCTATATTACTAGCATTAGTATGCTTTGTAGCCTATTTTACATCAGGGAAACAAAGTATCTATAGCGAACAGTTTAAAAACAAGAATAAGATAATAGATATAAAATTGAAATAAGTGTATATAATCAAAGGATAAATAGCATATTTTCAAAGTACTAGTAGTAAATTAGTATTAAATTATTAATATGATATTTTCAAGGCTTTATATTCACAAAATTATAATTACAAAAACGAGGTAAATTCAAAATCTTTGCTACCTTTGCTTCGTAAATTTCATAAGGTATTGATTGATTTGAGACTAAGAAATTAGTGCAATCTTCATAAAATAACTTGTGAAAAAGAATAACAAAATAAACGCTAATTCTATTACAAACTAAACAACAAAAGATTGCATTAAAATTCTATTTTATGTTTCACAAAAAATTTTTAAATCGGTTTACATTTGGACAATTAACGATGGCTATCGTTTTCCTTTACCTTATTTACGCAATTACTTCATTTGTATTGTACCAATCAACTGCTAGTATAGTAAATATCGTTATTTCAGGTTTTCTTGCAACACTTGCTATAATCGACAAAATACAAAACAAACATACAATTCGTAAAAACTACCCAATTTTTGCACGATTCAGATATATGTTTGAATCAATCAGACCAGAGATGCGTCAGTACTTTTGGGAAGGAGAATTAGACGGAAAACCATTCAATAGACGTGAGCGTTCTATTGTTTATCAAAGAGCGAAAAACGAGAAACAAACTGTTTCTTTCGGTATGCAAGATGACCCTAACCGCATCGGTTACGAATGGGCTTCTCACTCAGTATATCCTAAACATATATCAGATACAAACTTCAGAACTACTATTGGTAGCGACTTATGTAGCCAACCTTATAGTGCAAGTGTTTATAACATTAGTGCGATGAGTTACGGTGCATTAAGTAAAAAAGCTATTACTGCTCTTAACGAAGGAGCTAAAATTGGTGGTTTTGCACACAATACAGGAGAAGGAGGTATTAGTCAATACCACCGTTCAGGAGGAGATTTAATTTGGCAAATCGGTACTGGATACTTTGGATGTCGTAATGAAAAAGGTTTCTTTGATGATACTTTATTCGAAGAGCGTTCTAACTACCCAGAGGTAAAAATGATTGAACTTAAATTATCACAAGGTGCTAAGCCTGGTCATGGAGGTCTTTTACCTGCTGAGAAAAATACAGTTGAGATTTCTAAAATCCGTAGTATTACTCCTCACACTACAGTACACTCTCCATCAGGACATACAGCGTTCTCTAACCCTACTGAGTTAGTTCATTTCATCGCTAGATTGAGAAAGCTTTCTAATGGTAAACCAATTGGTTTTAAAATCTGTATTGGTAAAAAAGATGAGTTCTTAGATATCGTAGCTGCAATGGTAGAAACTGGTATTCACCCTGACTTTATCACTATCGATGGTGCTGAAGGAGGAACAGGAGCTGCTCCACTAGAATTTATCGATTACATGGGTATGGCATTAAATGATGCTTTAGTATTCGCTAATAAAACATTAATCGAAAACGGATTAAGAGATAAAATAAAAATACTAGCTTCAGGACGTATCATCTCTGCTTTTGACATTGCTAAGACAATGGCTTTAGGTGCAGATGCTTGTTATAGTGCTCGTGGTATGATGTTCGCTTTAGGTTGTATCCAAGCTTTACAATGTGATAGTGGTCACTGTCCTGTAGGTATCGCAACTCAAGATGAGACATTATACAAAGGATTAGATGTTACAGACAAGAGAATGCGTGTTGCTAATTTCCACAAAAACACAATGAAAGCTTTAGGAGAATTCATCAGTGCTTGTGGATATGAAAATACTCAAGAGGTTAACCCTAAAACATTCTACAAACGTATTGACCACGGAGTGATCAAAAGTTTCCAAGAAATGTACTTCGGTAACTTAGATACTAGAAAAGTAAAATAATAAGCTAACCTAAGCTTCGTTTATATAAAAGACCACAAAGTTATTGTGGTCTTTTTTTATATTAGTCCTATCAAAACAACATAATAATAAACACATTGAAACTTAAACCAAAACATTGGGTAACGCTAATTATCCTTTCTTTAATATGGGGTTCCTCTTTTATCCTTATCAAGCGAGGTTTAGAGTATTTTACTCCTATACAAGTAGGTGCGCTTAGAATTACTTTTGCAGGTTTATTCTTATTGCCTATTTCTCTAAAACATATTAAAAAATTACCTAAGAAAACATTTCACTGGTTATTTCTTACTGCTCTAGTAGGAAGTTTTATTCCTATGTTTTTATTCCCGATAGCAGAAGTATATTTAGACAGTTCTATAGCAGGAATATTAAATGCCTTAATGTCAATATTTGTAATTGTATTAGGAGTTCTATTTTTTAAATATAAAACACATCTTGGTGAAGTTACTGGTGTTATCCTATCCTTTATAGGCGTAATTCTATTATTACAGTCTCCTGATTCTACAGGTCTAGTCTCAAATGATTGGTTTTATCATTTATTATTGGTAATAGCTTCCTTAATGTATGCTTATAGTGGATTATTGACACAAAAATACATGGGAAATATCCCTCCTATTGTTTGGACAGCATTCATAGAATTAGTCTTACTTATACCTGCTCTCATAGTACTTACCTCTACAGGTTTTTTCCAAACTATTGGTGAACATCCTGAAGCATTAAAAGGACTTGGTTTTGTCTTTTTATTAGCTCTATTCGGTAGTGCCTTAGCTAATATTTATTATTATAAACTAATACATGAAACAAATGCTAGCTTTGCCTCTTCTGTATCTCTACTAATGCCTTTAGTAGCTTTTTGTTGGGGGCTATTAGATGATGAAGTATTAGGTGTCTTGCAGATTTTAGGTGGTATACTAATCGTAGCGGGGCTTTACTTTGGGAGAAAAGAAATAAAACTTCCTATTTTAAAAAAGAAAACAATATAAAAAAAGGGTATCAAATTAATGATACCCTTTTTTTATGATTTATTCAAATGGTAAATTATTTAAATCAACATTACCTCCTGATAGAATTATACCTACTTTCTTTCCTGCAAAAGAAGGTCTTTCTTTTATTAATACTGCTAAAGCAACAGCACTACTTGGTTCTACAACAATTTTCATACGTTCCCATATCAATCGCATAGAACTAATAATTTCATTTTCTCGTACACGTATAATTTTAGAAACATGATCTTTAATAATAGGGAATGTAATATCACCTAGCTGAGTACGCAACCCATCAGCAATAGTATCTGTAGTCTCATTACACTCAATCTGCCCACTCATTAAAGAACGATAGGCGTCATCAGCTTCTAAAGGTTCTCCTCCTATTACTTCTATAGTCTCTTTACCAAAAGCTTTGGCTGCTAATGCAGTACCAGCAATTAAACCACCTCCACCTACTGGAGTGATAATAACATCTAGATCAGGGTACGCTTCTAATAATTCCATAGCAGCGGTTCCCTGCCCCATAACAACGTCTATATTATTAGATGCATGTATAAATGTTGCTCCAGTATCTTCTATTACTTGGTTACAAATACGTTCTCTAGACTCTAATGTAGCTATACAATCTATAATCTCCCCTCCATAAGCTATAACTGCATTACGCTTAACGTCAGGTGCATCTTTAGGCATTACAATATAACATTTCACTCCTAAATATTTAGCTGCAAGAGCTAAAGCCTGAGCAAAATTTCCAGAAGAGTGAGTGATTACTCCTCTCCTCCTTTGTTCTTCTGTCAACTGAAGAATAGCATTCGCAGCTCCCCTCATTTTAAACGCGCCTGCACGTTGAAAATTCTCACATTTAAAGTATAAATCGTTACCTAAAAAGTTTTCTATTTGACCAGATTCCATAATTGGAGTATAACGTGCATACGGTCGAATACGTTCTAAACAAGCTAAGAAATCCTCTTTCATAAAATGTAATCATTTAAACAAAAAACTCCCAACGTAAGTTGAGAGTTTTATATAACTTATTATTTTACGTCCATTAACTCTACGTCAAATACTAAAGTTGCATTTGGAGGAATAACTCCACCTGCACCTGCTTCTCCGTATCCTAAGTAAGAAGGGATAACAAATCTAGCTTTATCACCAACGTTTAATAAAGCAATACCTTCGTCCCAACCTTCGATTACATATCCTTGTCCTAATGGGAATTCAATAGGTTTTTTTCTTTTATAAGAGCTATCGAACTCTTGTCCATTCGCTAAAGCACCTTTGTAGTGTACAGAAACAGTTTTCCCTTTCTCTGCTTTCTTACCAGTACCTTTCACGATCATTTGATATCTTAATCCACTTGGAGTTTCTTCAAAACCTGCAGATAATTTTTCTACTTCGACTAAAGCAGCTTTTTTAGCTTCAGCTTCTCTTTTCTCTCTAGCTCCTTCGAAAGTTCTGAAAGCTTCAATAGCATTCCATTTCTCAGCAGCTTCTCCTACTCTTACAATCTCTACAGACTCTAAAATATCTCCTTGTGCAACTGCATCTACGATATCTTGTCCTTCAATAACTTTACCAAAAACAGTATGTTTACCATCTAACCAAGGTGTAGCAACATGGGTAATAAAGAATTGAGATCCATTAGTACCAGGGCCTGCATTAGCCATTGATAATACACCTGGACCATCATGTCTTAAAGCTGGGTGGAACTCATCATCAAATTTATAACCTGGACCTCCAGAACCTTGACCTAAAGGACAACCTCCCTGGATCATAAAGTCAGGAATAACTCTATGAAATTTAAGACCATCATAGTAAGGTTTACCTTGTGGACGTGCACTGTTTTCTAAATTACCTTCTGCTAAAGCTACGAAGTTACCAACTGTACCAGGTGTTAACTCTTCTGTAAGCTTTACTAATATTGCTCCTTTTGATGTGTTGAACTTAGCGTAAATACCGTTTTCCATTGTTCTAATTTTTATCGTTTTTGAATTACTTCACTTAGCCCTAAGACTAATTCTTTCTTTTATGATTTCTTATTTGCAGCAAGATATACTACTAGAGATAATAATGCTAAACACATACCTCCTATGCATACTCCACTCCATCCAAAAAACTTCCACAAATATAGTCCAAAAGCCGAGCCAAAAGCAGTTCCAAGGAAACTAAATGACATATAGACAGTATTTAATCTATTGCGTGCTTCGGGTAAAAGGGAATAAATACGCGTTTGATTAGATACATGTATAGTCTGTAATCCTAAGTCTATCAAAACAATACCTATAATAAGTCCTATGACTGAGGTACTTGAAAAATAAAATATCACAAAACTTAAGAATGTCATGAATATGCCATATAGTATTAGCTTTCTAGCTCCTCCAGCTCCACCGACTTTCCCTACTAAAGGAGCTGCAAAAGCACCACATGCTCCAATCAGTCCAAATGCTCCAATTACAGCAGAATCATAACCGAATGGCTGGTTGTGTAAAAGCAAGACCATTGTAGTCCAAAATGCACCAAACTGAGCAAAAGCCAAAGCTGTAATACCTGTAGACTCTCTTAAAATAGGTTGCTCTCTGATTAAAACAAATAAAGATTTATAGAGATCTATAACTTTTCCATTAAAACTTGGCTTATTATAAGGTAATCGAATCTGAATCATAATTACGATAACAACACTTACTATAGTAGCTATCCAAAACATACCTCGCCATCCTAACCACACACCTACAAAACCGCTCAATGTTCTAGAAAACAAAATACCTATCAATAACCCACTTACAACTGTTCCGATCACTTTGCCACGTTGCTCTTCAGAAGATAAACTTGCAGCTAATGGCAAGACTAATTGAGGCACAATAGAGGTTGCACCTAATACAAAACTAATTATTTGTAATAGAAAGAAATTTTGAACTACTGATGTTAATGCTAATGTAATAGTAGCAAATATAGTTGTTATAATTATTTGTTTTTTCCTTTCAAGCATATCTCCTAATGGAATCATTAAAAACATTCCTACAGCGTATCCTGCTTGTGTCAGATAAGTAAGTGTTCCAGCTGAAGCTTCAGAAACACCAAATTCTTCTGATATCAAAGGAATTAAAGGTTGACAATAATATAAGTTAGCAACAATTAATCCTGTAATCGCTGCCATAAATAGCACATTTGATTTTGATAAACTCATAGATACAAATTTAGACTAATTCAGATGTAGAAATCTTAAGCTAGCGTAAGAAATTATAATTTTTACAGTAAAATTAGAAGTATTACAACAGCCTATTTATTTTATTGAGACTCATGACTATCATAGAACTAAGTTTCTACTCTTCATACTTACATTCTAACAAGCTATATGCCATTCCTTATAATAAAGTACTGAACAATCCATAAATCGTAAGGTATTTTACTTTAGACAATTTCAATAGACCTAATAAAAAGCTATTTTTGCAGTAAAAAAATGAAGAATATACTATTCTTACTTCTCGCTATACTCTTAGAAACTATCGCTACCACTACACTTAAAGCTAGTGAAGGTTTTACTAAACTAGTTCCTACTGTTATTACTTTATTGGGTTATGCAGGCGCTTTTTATTTACTCAGCTTGACCTTGCGTACTATTCCTATTGGTATCGCTTATGCTTTATGGTCAGGAATTGGAATTATATTAGTGACTATAGCTGCTTATTTTTTATATAAACAAAAACTAGACACTCCTGCCTTGATAGGAATAGCTTTTATAATTACAGGAGTATTAATCATTCAGCTTTTTTCAAAAAGTCAAGCCCACTAATACAATTTTGTAGGTTACAGAATACAATTGTACATTTGCCAAAATATCAAGAGTAATTATGCGCATAGACATTATTTCCGTTTTACCAGAATTAATAGAGAGTCCTTTTCAAGCCTCAATCTTAAAAAGAGCTATAGAGAAAGGATTAGTAGAAGTACATTTTCACAACTTACGTGATTATAGCACTAATAAGCATAAGAATGTAGATGATTACCAATTCGGTGGTGGTGCTGGAATGGTTATGAGTGTAGAGCCTATAGATAAATGTATTACTGCATTAAAAACAGAGAGAGAATATGATGAAATAATCTATATGACTCCGGATGGGGAAACTTTAAACCAACAAATGGCTAATGGAATGTCTATGCTTAAAAACATAATCATTCTATGTGGACACTACAAAGGAGTAGATCAACGTGTACGTGATCATTTCATTACAAAAGAAATTTCTATAGGAGATTATGTATTATCAGGAGGAGAGCTAGGAGCCGCTATTTTATGTGATGCTATTATCCGTCTTATCCCAGGAGTGCTTTCTAATGAGACTTCGGCTTTAACTGATAGCTTTCAAGACAACCTATTAGCACCTCCTATTTATACAAGACCATCTGAGTATAAGGGATGGAAGGTTCCAGATGTATTACTAAGTGGAAACTTCGCTGCTATAGATAAATGGAGAGAAGATATGGCTTATGAACACACCAAAAAAAGAAGACCAGACTTATTAGAAAGAGAAGATTAAACAGTCATTCTACTAGTTAAAAAAAATAATAAGAACAGGGATAATCAGTTTATGATTTATCCCTGTTCTTTATTTATAAGGTGTTTTTAATTTTTATTTTATCTCTTAATATACACCTATATAATATTGGTCTACTCCTGTTGTTATCGTAGCTCCTAATTGTCCTTTTCTAGCTGTTGATTTAACATCATAAATGTAAATATTTCCCTTTCCTGAAACTGGTGCTAAAGCAATATAGAATTTCCCATCTCTTACAACTGATGTTTGGTATTGTGTCAACCATAAGTTAGCAGGTACTTCTAAATCTACAGCTGTATTATTATTTAAATCTATACGAGCCAATCCCCATGCATGAGTAGTTGTTGGTTTACCATCAGGATCTACTCCCATCTCAATCTCAGGTGCATCAAGCTTTTCATAAGGCATATAACCTATACCATCTCCAACATAAAACCACCCATTACTTGAAACTTTCTTACCTCCTAAAGCACTACCTAAATCAAATTTAAATGTAGTATCATATCTACCATCTTTAATTTTAGCGATATAAGTTTTATCTGCCCCGTTTACCATTTGAAGAACTTCTTTATTATTATTAACATATAAAGTTGGAGTACGATATCCGTTAGTACTTCCAACGACATGTTCAGTTGTAATTACATCTGTTTTAGATAAATTATTTTTATCTACGACCAAAGTAAAAGTTTTATCTGTAGGCTTTCTTTTTCCAGTATTCGGATCATAAAGACTAACAGCTGCTCCATAATACAACTTACTATCAACTAATACTGGTGAGTCAATTCTGCTGATATAATATCCTTTTTTAGTAAATTCCTCACTAAGCTTAACATTGATTTCTTTTTGTGCTCCAGGTAAAAATGACCATCCCTTTAAATCTATAAGAGCTATACTTGCAGTAATCTTATGCCCCAAATATTCACCAGATCCATTTTCTCCGGCATGTTGAGGCGCAGCAGTGATATAATGTACAGATCCTATATCTTCATTAATTTTAGTAAATCTACCTGTTTTCGTCCCTAGCACAGGAGCTGACTCAATATGTCCAACCTGAGTGTAATTTTGCCCACCTTTGTGTTCATATTTTCTCAAATCACCTACTGTATAATTTAAATTATATACATACTTCCCGTCTTTAGATACATATATTCTAGATGTTCTAGATGAAGGCATCTGAAATCCTTTTTTATTAAAACTGATTTCTCCTTCTCCTAGTTTATCTACCCCTTGTAAATAAGTAGCTGACTGTGATCCCGATCCACTAGCATAAGCTAATTGAAATTGCTTACCTTTAAGTTCCTCTACTGTATCTGGGCTAGAATTATCATCAGATGAACATCCTATTGTCATTAATGCTAGTCCTGCAAATAATAATGTACTTTTAAAAAATTTACGTTTCATAGTTTTTATTATAATATTAAAAAATTGAATAAGTTACTTTTCCATAAAAAGCTCTTCCTGGTTTTTGTAAACCAAAATTGTCATATATCCTTTGATTAAAAATATTCTTCATATCAAAACTTACTGTTGCTTTTTTATTAGAGAACTGATATATCACTCCAATGTCATTAGGATATTGAGAAGGTATTTCATCTAAATTAGTCCCCCCTACATTAGACCAGTTCCTCAAAAATTTCTTTACATAGTAAACATTGTAATTCACAGAAAAGAAATCTCCTTTCGATAAAACATGATTAAACTTATAACTCAGATTAGCATTTAGTTTAAATGAAGGCTCATTTCTTATCTGCGTTTTGTAGTATAAATATGGATTGCCATCTTTATCAAATTGTTTATTAAATAATACATCAAACTTAGATAGTGCTAGATTGAACGCTAAACGTTGTTTAAAAGAATAGTTTAATTCTATATCAAAACCTCTACTTAATACATCATCTAAATTTTCATACCTAGTAAAGATTCCTTTTGAGTCAATACTCTCTCTAATCATTCCTTTTACATTTCGATAAAAGTAAGTAGCATTTAAGCTCATTGAGTGGTCTTTAAAGTTAAATGGTCCTGCTATAAACCCTACATTATAGTTTGTACTTTTCTCAGGATCAAGACTAAATGAAGGTAATAGATTATCTGCATTACTTCCAAAAAGCTCAGATTCTTCTGGCAAGCGAATTGCCTTTTCTGCAGAACCTAATAAGTACAATGGTTCTAACAATTTATAAGATACACTTACCCCCACTCCATTATGATCAATACTATTATTTATTTTCTTAGTCTTATATAAATCACCAACTAATGGCTTATTAGTATCTTTATAAGGTTCATTAGAGACTGCCTTCTGATGATATAGTTTATAAAATAAATTGGTTTGAAGCCTATTGTCAAAAAGTTTATTCTCATAGCTAAACGAGAGTATATCCTTAGTCAAATCTCTTGTATTAACTAATCTCATAACAGCTACTGGTTGCAAAACATCAGTTATTCCTCTTTCAAAGCTGTTATAGAAATAGTTAATACTCAGCTTATGGTTAGTTATAAATTCATACCCCACATTTGCACGAACAACCCAAGATTCATCTTTGTTCTTTTCTAATGTTTTTTGGGATGCTACTTCTGCACCACTTGTATATTTCAGTGGTTTCCCTAAAGGATCTCTTATGACAGTTCCACTCCAATCGTACATATTACCAACTGTATCGATAACTTGTCTAGTTAAATCACTATAAGATAAATCTAGCTTTACATCTAATCCTTTTATTAATAAATCTTTTTTTTCGTAATTAAGTGTTGCTACATAAGATTCTCTCTTAGTATTTCTATCCCCGTATACATTCTCCATAGTAATACCATGCTGAATCTCTTTTCTATTTCCAGAAACAATTCCGCCAATAAAAAATTTATCTGCCCATTTCACATCTGTGAAACCTACATCTACTTTAGTTCCATAAGATTTATAACCATCGTGAAAGCGCTTAGCTCCATTCTTTGGATAACTTACATTTCCTTGATAATCCACATATCTAATATGATCTCCATAGACTTTATAATCATTATCACTATAATTATAAAACGCATTAGCTCTAACAGTCAGTCCATTTTTATCATTTCGATATCCTCCATTGACATTATACTGGTGCGTATTAAAAGAGCCAAAAGAGCCACTAGCACTCAAAGTATTAGTCATTTTCTGCTTTAATACTACATTGATAGCCCCTCCTAAAGCGTCTTGTGATAAATAAGTAGGCACTACCCCCTTATACACCTCTATACGTTCTATCAAAGCTGGAGGAATACTGTTCAATGAAAATGAACTACCATAATTACTTGCTGGTACTCCATCTATAAATACCCTCACCGCGTTTCCAGACAAACCATTCAAATTATAATTCACCCTAGAGCCTAACCCTCCATCTTGTCTTATTTTAACTCCTGCAGTTCTATCAAGTATTTCATTCGTTTGCAAAGACATCAGTGACGCCTCTTTCATTTCTATAACACTCACTGCAAAACCTTTAGTTTCAAGATCTCGTTTCTCTGTTTTGACTGAAATAAGCATTTCTTCTAGATTGTGTCCTTTAGATTCTTCTACTGTAACCAATAAATTACTTTTAGAATCCTTAAAGTCAATTTTAATTTTAAAATCAACTATTTCCATAGACTTCACATCTAATATATATTGGCCATAATCAACATTTTGAATAGAAAACTCTCCTTCATCATTTGTCTCACTATACAAGTTTCCTTTATCTAAGCTAACAACGGCGTACGCTATAGGTCTTCCATTTTTTAGTTTAATTACTCCTGATAAAGTTCCCTTTTGAGCAACCATGAACATTGGTATAAGTAACGTTAAAACATAAATAACATATTTACTCCAAGTAATATTTCTATAACTACCAAACACTTCTTTTTCACTCTTTTTTGTAGCCAAATATTTTTTTATACTAATAATTCTAAACACCCTTCAATATATTTTTTTAAATAAAAAGTCATTTTTAATAAGAAGTATACTACTTATTAATTCTGTCATGCAAAATTACTTCAAGCATTAAGCCTTTTATCTTTCAAAAAAGGATAATTAAATACATACAAAGGATTATTTTTATTAAATCTAATTAATATTTACCTTTACGATCATAATTTTATTCTACTATATGCAACTAACTACTAACTATATAGACAAAATAAGCGGTCAACAAACAACAAAGAAAACAGAAGGAGAATCAATTATAGAATACACAGATAATGATGGAGATTACTTTCTAGAAAAAAATCAAAAAGTAGGGCGTTACTTTATAACTTACTATAAATTTATGTTAAATAGCCCCATCACCATTTCTCTATCTCCAAACTCTAAAGGTATTTTAATGCTATTCTTACTCGAAGGAGAACAACAACTTTCTCATCATCTAATAAGAAAAGTAGATAAAGAGAATTATATACTTAAAATAGACTCCTCAAAACAAGAAACTCGTTACATTTCCATTTTAATACCTAAAGGAATTATAATAAAACTAAAACAAGATTTATTAATAGATTTTGAAGCTGAAGAACTACCTAGCACTTTAAAACTAGACGATTTAATAAAAAAGAACAAAATCATCTCCCCAGAAATGAAATCCGTAATCACGGATATATACTCCTGTCAAAGAGATGGTTCATTCAAACAAGTTTATTTAGAAAATAAAATAATAGAGTTACTGTTTTTACAATTAGAATATATCAATCAAGACCAATCAAAATCTTATATCTCCAATAGAGACATTGAAAGAATGCACTCTGCTAGAAAACTATTAACTCAAAACATTAAACATCCATATACTCTATCAACTCTTGCTAAAAAGGTAGGTACAAATGAATTTAAACTGAAAAAGTATTTTAAAGAGCTCTTTGG
This sequence comes from Myroides odoratimimus, assembly GCF_038039805.1. Classification (GTDB taxonomy): domain Bacteria; phylum Bacteroidota; class Bacteroidia; order Flavobacteriales; family Flavobacteriaceae; genus Flavobacterium; species Flavobacterium odoratimimum_B. Next base: position 136,751 of record NZ_JBBPHK010000004.1, on the reverse strand, counting down.
TTCAACAGTGTTTGGATATCTAAATGAGCACAAGATGAACAAAGCAAAAGAACGATTACAAAATTCTGATATTACAATTTCCGAGCTAGCAGAAGATCTAGGTTATAAATCACAGAATCATTTTAGTACAGTTTTTAAAAAATTTTATGGTTATCCTCCTAGCGATATAAAAAAAGTTAAAAACATAAATAATAACAGAACGCACACTATAAACTTATTACCTTTATTCTTTATAGAGAAACTTGAAGCTCTAGAGCTTCTTACAGTAAGCACATTTATATTATAACGAAATAGAAATCAATAGAATAACAACTATGCTTTTACTTAAAATAATTAGTTATTATTCTGTTTTATTTTTTATATTTGCACTCGATTTTAGACCAACCTCTGGCGAGGTCCGTGTATGTTGTTCTGAAAAATAACTTTTATACATTATTACAATGGCAGATTTAATGAAATTCGTTCAAGACGAATTAGTTGCAAAAAAAGATTTTCCTCAATTCAACGCAGGAGATACTATCACTGTTTACTACGAAATTAAAGAGGGTGACAAAAAAAGAACTCAGTTCTTTAAAGGTGTAGTTATCCAAAGAAGAGGACACGGTACTACTGAAACTTTTACTATCCGTAAAATGTCAGGTAACGTTGGTGTAGAGCGTATCTTCCCAATCAACATGCCAGCTTTAGAAAAAATCGAAGTTAATCAAAGAGGTAAAGTACGTAGAGCTCGTATCTTCTACTTCAGAGAGCTTACTGGTAAAAAAGCAAAAATCAAAGAAAGAAGAAGATAATCAACTTTCTAAGAGTTATAAAAAAAGAGATTGTACAATGTACAGTCTCTTTTTTTTATGCTAAAAAAAGGGAAGAGATAATAAAATCCCTTCCCCCTATATTAATTTACACCTTTTCTATTATCATAAGATCTTGTGTCAATCAACTTATTATATGGGTCAATACCTACCTCTGTTGGTTTCTCATCTACTATAATAGTAAAATCATTCATAATATCTGATACTTTTACTTTTTTCAGATATAAGGCTTTCTCTTTACTATTTTTAGACTTGTCTTTCACATCTTCTTGTGCAAAGATCCCTATTTCTATATAATCTGCTAATGGAAGTGATCTAATTTCTACTCCTTTATCCGATTTGTAGACACGTGTATTCACATCAGAACCAGACTTAGTCGTTGCATCCGTATAGCTCTTTTCTCCTTTATCATCAGCTCTATATTTACTTACGATAGCTTTAATTTTCACTTCATACTTACCATTGTCTAACTTTTTTACTTCTGCTTTATCTATATAATTGTCATATAAAGTAATTGTCTCAAACATATCCTTAACTAAGTATTTCAGTGAATCAGGAGTTACCTCTTTAATATCCGCTACTAACTCAGATGCAGTAGTATAAGGAGCATCTTGAAAAGCTACCTTTTTAATATATCCTTTTAAAACATCATTAAGCTGCTTATCTCCCAGATAATCACTCATCGCGTAGAATACTAAAGAGCCCTTTTGATAATGGATATACTGTTGGTTCTCATTATACATCAATGCTTTTTCTTTTTTACTCTCACCACTACGTCCTCCTAAGTATCTATCTAATGCTTCCTTCAAGAACTTACGCATCTGTCCTTTTCCATATTCTGCTTCTAATACTTTTAAAGAACTATATTCAGCTAAACTCTCAGACAACATCGTTGCACCTTGGACATTAGCTCCTATCACTTGATGAGCCCACCATTGGTGCGCTACCTCATGTGAAGTTACTGCGAATGGATAATCTACCTTATTATCAGCCTCTTCATCTACTTTAGCAATAAATCCAATAGCTTCTGAGAATGGTATTGTATTCGCAAATGATTGAGCGAAAGTTCCCTTTGAACTAGGAAACTCAATAATACGAACTTGTTTATGTTGGTATGGGCTAAATTCTTTCTCATAATAAGCTAGGGACTTCTTCACCCCATTTACCATGCGATCAATATTGTATTCATGCCCTTTATGGTAATATATCTCTATATTAATATCATTCCATTTATCGCGTTTCACTTCATATCTAGCAGAATTATAAGCATAGAAATTCAGCATTTTCTGGTCCATTTTATAATGGAAATAGCGTCTATCCCCTTCTGTCCACTCTTTCTGTAGGTATCCAGGAGCTATCGCTATTTGATCTGCTGATGTACTTACAGTAGTTTCAAATGTTACCCAATCTGAGTCAGAACTTATATATGTATTTTGTAATGCTTTCTTATCTGTTTGCTCAGCCATGCGCTCTTTTGGTTTTAGACCATACTTTTTACGCACCTCATCATCAGATAACTCAAATCGGCTTTTGTACCCAAAAGAAGGAAACAATTCTCCATTATTAATGAAAGTACCATTCTCTAGTACAGAGGAATTACTTCGAATAACGGTATTTTCTTTATTCTTTACTTCAAACTTAAATACCAATTTCTCTCCATGAGCTAAAGGCTTAGTTAACTTGTATAATCTAATACCAATCACAGTATCATTTAATACTTCTTTTGCTCCATCAACAGTGATGACATTAATATATCTTTTAACATAGTTTACATAAAGGCTATCTACTGCTTTCTCATTCTTATTCTCTAATACATACTGTCCTTTTGCTAAAAAGTCTCCTTGTGCTGGATATAAATCAAAATCTACTTTAATATCTGTAATACGAGGAAGAATCATATTCTCATATTTCTTATAAGTCTTTTCATACTCTACTGTTAATAGCTCATTTTCTTTGTCTGAAGTATACTTATTCAATACCGTATTTTCATAGTACAGATATCCCCCTAAACTAAAGAATCCTATACCAAAAAGTACAATAACACTTACTATACCTTTGTTAGCTCTTTTTCTAGCAAAGTATAATCTCTCTTTCAAATTATTCACTATACCTCTTCTCCAGAACAATAATGTCAATCCACTTAATGAAATAATAAACATTACCCAATAAAGAGCATAGATATAATATCTACTTAAATTAGAACCAAAACCATTCATATCAGAATAGGGTGTTCCTGGTAGTTTATTAAAAAAGAAGATACGTTGCTCAATACCTAACTTTGACAATTGTCCTCCAAATAAGAAGAACACAAATAAAACAAAGAATCCTACCAGATAGTTTCTAAAATAAGTTTGAACCGCAATAGCTAATCCTGCCCAAATCATATACCATATCCAACTTATTCCTATTAGCTCCTTAAGATAAAGTCCTATCTCAAAGTTGTAATAACCATTATGAATTTGTACAATAATCCCTCCTATCATAATAACTAATAACAAGAATAACTGTACTACTATTAAACTTATAAACTTAGAAAAGAAGAATACATAGTTAGGAGTTGGCGTAGCATCTATTAATAAGTCCATTCTTGACAACTTTCCCCTATGTACTAATAACCCAGCTCCTAAGAAAGTAATGATGATGATAACCAACTGAAATGTAGATCCTGGTATTCCTAACATCAATCGAGTTATTGGATATACTGTGGTTCCATATAAAGAAGTCGCTGAAGAAGAAACTAACAACATCATTAAAACACCTAATCCTACAAGGATCATAAACACTTTATTCTTAGCTAGATATTTTATCTCTCCTTTAGCGAAACTAAATATATTACTCCACTGTGTTCCTAATGAAAAGTTATAGCTAACCTTAGGTAATTCAATACGTACTATTCCTCCGAAATTATTTTTCGTTACGCGTTCTGATTTTTTAGACTTTCTACTAAAAGTAAATGCTTGTTGTGTAAATGTAAAGAACTTTGCAAGACCTCCTAAGAACAATAAAGATACCGCTAACCAAATTCCTCTATTTAATAGATACCACTTTTCTATAGGAAGACTATTATTGTTTATTTCATCCACTGTCCAATACTCAGTATAATATCTTAAAGCCGAACTTCCTGATGGATCTAATAAAGCAACTAACTCTTTATTATCCATATCATGTCCTAAGCCTCCTATTATCCCTTGTATAATCAATAAGATCACCATAGAGACAAAACCGATATACACACTTCTAGACATTGTCACTACAACAAATACAATACTACCAAAGAATATCATATTAGGAATAATGGTCAATAAATACACCTGTACATAACTCCAAAGCACATTCTCTCCTAATAAATTAGGATTAGCCCACGGTAGTAACGTCGCTAGGAATATACCAATACCTATCGTTAAACTAATTAATAAGGTTACTAAAAATGAACTTAAGAATTTTCCTGCTAAATATTCTCTTTTAGAAAAAGGATACGAGAATAAAATATGATGTACCTCATAACGAAAATCTCTATAAATAGAAGCCCCGATAATAGAAGGAAATAAGAAATAAAGTAAATTATTAAAACCTTCTATAAAATTAGCCAATACATAAGGTGAATTAAACTTCATTAGAGAACTAGACGTTACTTTCAATACATCAAAAACTCCAACGGCACTAGCCATACTTAAAAAACCTAGCAAAAAGAATAACACTAGGTATAGATAAAATACCCAGTTCTTTAACCAGCGTTTTATTTCAAATGAAAAAATAGTTCCAAACATCGTTTATCCGTTTTTAAGTGCCACAAAATAAACATCTTCTAAAGTTGGCTGTACTGATACAAAACCTGCTTCTGTAAGCGAATCCTCTGAATACACTCTAATGTTTAGCTTATTATCTTGATTATATTTTCCAGACAGTATCATAAGATCCTTATTCAGTTCTTCTGCCACCTCACGTGTAGTTTCTCTAGTCCATATCTTACCTTCCAATTTCTGTTCAGCTTGCTTAGGTGTACTTCTTTCTAATAGATTTCCTCCATTTAGAATAGCCATCTCATGACATAGCTCATTTACATCGTCTACGATATGAGTCGAAAATATCACCGTATTATTATTACCGATCTCTCTAAGTACATTTAAGAAGCGGTGTCTCTCTGCAGGATCTAGTCCAGCTGTAGGTTCGTCTACTATGATTAACTTTGGATCGTTTAATAACAACTGAGCAATCCCAAAGCGTTGTTTCATACCACCTGAATATCCACTCACACTTTTACGACGAACCTCATAAAGATTCGTTACTTCTAATACTTTCGTTACTATTTCCTTTCTTTCAGCTGCTTTTGATATCCCTTTTAATCGAGCGAAATAATCTAATAGATCTACTGCAGACATATTAGGATATACACCGAAATCTTGTGGTAAGTACCCCAACAGTTTTCTGAACTCACTTTGTTGTTCTAATATATTGATATCACCGAAGTGAATTGTTCCACTATCTGCTTTTTGAAGAGTAGCGATGGTACGCATCAGAGATGACTTACCAGCTCCGTTAGGTCCTAACAGACCGAACATCCCTGCTCCTATCTCTAAGTCTAAATTATCTATTGCTTTAACCCCATTTTTATAGGTCTTGTTCAAGTTTTTAATAACTAATTTCATAATCACATTTTTGGTTCTATTTCATAAGTAGCAAAAAGTGTAATTATGTTACATTATTTTTAATCTTTTTTTAACAAGTAAATTTTTATCTATTATTTTCAACGATACATAATACTAAGCATATCGCACCTTCATTGACATTAAAGCATAATTTCTATTATTTAAATAAATATAACTTTATCATTTATACCTTACTTTTACACCTTCTAAACGTCTATTAAATGTTACAACGCTTATTTGGTTTACAAAATCAAAACATCAGAATTCAAAGTGAAATACTAGCCGGTCTAACCGTAGCTATGACTATGATTCCAGAATCACTGTCTTTTGCCATACTAGCTGGCTTACATCCATTAACAGGATTATACGCTGCCTTTCTTATGGGGATTATAACAGCTGTTTTTGGAGGAAGACCTGGTATGGTCTCAGGAGGAGCTGGTGCTACTATCATTGTCATGATCTCACTTATTGCTATGTATGGAATAGAGTACTTATTCGCAGCAGTAGTATTAGCTGGTATTATACAAGTATTAGTAGGAGTGTTTAAGTTAGGAAGGTTTGTACGATTCATACCCCAGCCGGTCATGTATGGGTTCTTGAATGGATTAGCTATTGTAATATTCTTTGCACAAATAGCTCAATTTAAAATTGATATAGACGGAGTTAATACATGGCTTAGCGGAATGGCTCTATACATAATGATAGGATTAACGCTATTAACTATACTAGTTGTAACTATCTTTCCTAAAATCACTAAGAAAGTACCTGCTACTCTTGTTGCTATAATTGTAACTACAGCAGTTGTGTTTTTCTTCCAAGTAGACACTCGAAAAGTTATGGACATCGCTCATATCAGTGGTAGCTTACCTAGTTTTCATATTCCTTCACTCCCTTTTACACTAGAGACTTTACAGATTATCTTGCCCTTTTCTCTGGTTATGGCAGGAGTAGGTTTAGTAGAATCTTTACTAACCTTAAGTATCGTAGACGAAATCACCAATACAAAAGGGAATAGTAATAAAGAGTCTATTGCCCAAGGTATAGCTAATATCACAAATGGATTCTTTGGAGGTATGGGAGGTTGTGCCATGATAGCACAGACTTTAGTTAACTTAGATGCAGGAGCTAGAAGTAGACTAGCTGCTATTATTGGCTCGCTTACCATCTTAGCCATTATATTAGTTGGTGCTCCTATCATTGAACAGATACCCCTAGCTGCATTAGTAGGAGTGATGATGATTGTCGCGATCACTACATTTAAGTGGGTATCCTTTCAGTTAGTGACCAGAATGCCTAAAGCCGATATCTTTGTTTTATTTCTAGTTACTATTATTATTGTAGTTACACATAATTTAGCTTTAGCTGTACTAATCGGTGTTATCGTTTCTGCTTTAGTATTTGCTTGGGACAATGCCATACGCATACGAGCTAGAAAATCTTTTGACACTCACGGCAATAAAGTCTATGCTATTTATGGCCCTTTATTCTTTGGGAGTACGACTTCTTTCATTGAGAAATTTACTCCTCTTACAGACACTCCTGTAGTATACATAGATTTTAAAGAATCCAGAATAGTGGATATGTCTGCCATAGAAACTTTGAAAAAATTAATCGATAAATATCAAGAACAAAACAAACAAATCTTACTTATCAATGTCACGGCCGAAAGCAAAAGATTGTTAATCAATTCTAAGCTTTTCAACAGTAACTTATTAGAAAACAATTAGATTGATATAATCCAGTAGTCTATTATCAGAGTTAATTCTTTATATTTGAACTTAAACCACTACAATTTTAAAAAACACTATTATTATGCTAAAAATATCACTATCTGTATTACTTGCTATTCTAGGAGGTTATTTAATCTTTTTAGGTCTTAAGGCTGATATGTTACCTCCAACCATTACAGGAATAGGATTCTTTATAATTGCTATTATATTTAATCTACCTAAAGACAAAAAATAAAGGACTACCTCATCCGTTGTCCTTTTCTATTCTAGATTATAGACATTGATAGTATAAAATGATACTATCCCCTATAAAAAAAACACCTTACTAGAGGTGTTTTTTTGTAAACATATCTTATTACAAGTTGTTTATTTAATCTCTTTAATTTGCTGATAACTCGCAGTCAATACCTTTTAATGAATTATATTCTTCGATAGGAATAATAACGACTCCTTTATGTTCGTTTTCATTTACTATTAACTCATTACCACTGTCCATTACATAGTCTACATAAGTAGTTACATCCTCTGTAAAGTCACTAAAACTAATTACTTTATTCATTTTTTTAATCTTTTGAATATACTAATACAAGTATTAGACCAAAAAATTAACATTCATAAAAAAAATTACAATTTAAACTTAAATCCTCTTGGAGCCAAGAGTTTATCTTCATCATACATATTTAAATATAATACTACTGTATCTCGTTGTCCCTTAACATATACTGCATACTTATCTAAAAGTCCCTTTCCATTAATAAAGCCATTGGGAGTCTCAAAATGACAACAACTTCCTATTCTATAAAAAGACAAGTCATTTCCTTTTAAATCAGTTAGATCATTTAAATACTCTCTCTGATTTTTAGGTCCTTCATTTGTCTTTACCCCTCCTACTTTTATAGGATTCTCAGGTGTGTATCCATACTCAAAAGCCTCTATCTCATTTACAGCAGTTACTTTGTTTTCTAATACTTGTTTAGTTTTACAACTCATCCCAATAAGAACTAACAAAACGAAAAATACAGACTTTCTCATAATAAACTGATTTAAAGAATATTTACATCTCTAAGATACAGAAAATAAATAGACATTGAACTATGTGATAGTATCATATGATACTATCAAGGATATAAAAACAATTCCATAGCTACCAAAAATAAAAAGCACTCCATTGGGAATGCTTTATTTATTTCTATCTATTCATTTTTATTTTTTTGCTTCATTTTTTCAATAGCAGCATCTAATCTCATTTCATTTTTTCTTGAAGAAAGCTCGTGATTTGTCGTCATTAAAGAATTATACTCTTCTAGTGATATCACAACAATTCCTTCACTTTTCCCCCTATTGATAATTAAAGTTTCAAAGTCAGTAGACACCTTATCAAAATAAGCTTTGATGTCTTTTCTAAATTCACTAAAACTTGCTACTAACATGCTATAACATTTTATTTTGCACAAATATATGTACAAAAAACAATACCATAAAAAAACATAACTATCAAATAATAAATATTTTACAAAAAAACACCTCATCCGAAGAGAGGTGTTTTTATATATTTTAGTAGATTAAATTACTTAATATAAGTAATCTCATTTTTAGGTTCTCCATCTAAGAAGCCTTGTTGCTCCATCCAAGCATCGCTATAGATTTTACTCATATAACGAGAACCATGGTCTGGGAACAACATAACTACTACACTATTCTCGTCAAATGCTCCTTCAGCAGCATATTGTCTTGTAGCTTGTAGCACAGCACCTGAAGTATATCCTAAGAATAATCCTTCCGTACGTGCCAACTCACGTGCTGTTTGTGCAGCATCTTTATCTGTTACTTTCATAAACTTATCGATAACAGAGAAGTCTGTAGCAGTAGGGATTAAGTTCTTTCCTAGTCCTTCTATTTTATAAGGAGCGATCTCATTAGGGTCAAGCTCTCCTGTCTCATGATATTTCTTTAATACAGAACCATAAGCATCTACTCCTAAGATTTGAATATTTGGGTTCATCTCTTTTAAGAAACGAGCAGTACCTGATATAGTACCTCCTGTACCAGAACAACATACGAAGTGTGTAATCTTACCTCCTGTCTGTTCCCATATCTCAGGTCCTGTAGATAGATAGTGTGCTTCTGTATTTAACTCATTAAAATATTGGTTGATATAAATAGAGTTTGGCGTTTCTTTCTGCACCGTCTTCGCTACCTCATAGTATGAACGAGGATCATCAGCCGCTACATTAGCAGGACATACATATACTGTAGCCCCCATCGCACGTAGCATATCTATCTTATCAGCAGAAGACTTATCACTCACAGATAGGATACATTTATATCCCTTAATAGCACTCACCATCGCAATACTAAATCCTGTATTACCTGATGTAGTCTCTACGATAGTACTACCTGGCTTTAATATTCCTTTTTTCTCAGCTGCCTCGATAATGTGCATTGCTATTCTATCTTTTGCAGATTGTCCAGCACTGAAAGCTTCTACTTTACCATAGAAATTCCCTTTTAACTCTTTTGTTGCTTTACTCAATTTTACAATTGGCGTTTTCCCTACAAGAGCCAATACATTATCATACGCTTGAATTTCTTCTTTCATAATATCTTATTTACTATGGATAGATGTTCTCTATCTCATCTACCACTGTTATCTAACAAATTTACTAAAAAAACAAAGAGACTACTCTTTTATCCCTTCTAAATCGAACATAAAAGCAAACTCTTTTGCAACTTCTTTTAAAGCTTCAAAACGTCCTGAAGCTCCTCCGTGTCCTGCCTCCATATTCGTATCTAAATACAGCTGCTTATCATTTGTTTTCATCACACGTAACTTAGCTACCCACTTAGCAGGTTCCCAGTATTGCACTTGAGAATCGTGTAACCCTGTTGATACGTACATATTCGGATAATCTTGAGCGACTACATTATCTATCGGAGAATAAGACAGCATATAGTCATAATACTCTTTCTCATTCGGATTTCCCCATTCATCATACTCTCCTGTTGTTAATGGTATTGTATCATCCAGCATAGTCGTCATCACATCTACGAAAGGCACTTGAGCAATCACTCCATTGTACAACTCTGGTCGTTTATTCACTACTACTCCCATTAGTAATCCTCCTGCAGAACCACCTTCAGCATATAAATGTTCTGGAGAAGTATACCCTTCAGCAATCACATGCTCTGAACAAGCAATAAAATCGTCAAATGTATTCCACTTCTCTAATAGCTTACCATCTTCATACCACTGACGTCCCATATCTTCTCCTCCGCGAATATGTGCTATCGCATAGATAAATCCTCTATATAATAAGCTTAGACGTGTAGTAGAGAAATAAGGCTCCATCGAATATCCGTATGATCCATACGCATATTGTAAGAATGGATTAGTACCGTCTTTCTTCATGCCTTTTTTGTACACGATAGACATTGGTATTTTCACTCCATCTTTTGCAGTAGCCCAGATGCGTTCTTCTACATAATTATTCTTGTCAAAAGTTCCCAATACCTCTTGTTCCTTCTTCACTTCTTTCTCACGCGTACGCATATTAAAGTCTATTACAGAAGAAGGCGTATTCATAGATTGGTATCCATAACGTAGTATCTCTGTATCGAAATCTAAGTTCGTACCAGTATATGCATTATATGTTTCACTCTCAAATGGCAAGTAATACGCCTCTTTAGCATTGTCCCATGGTTGAATCTTTAAGTGAACCAATCCATTAGAACGCTCTGATACAACTAAGTAATCTTTAAAGATATCTACACCTTCTAACAGTACCTCTTCTCTGTGAGGAATAAGCTCCACCCAATGTTCTACTCCTGTTTTATCTTCAGGACAACGCATTAGTTTAAAGTTATCTGCCTCATCTAAATTTGTCATGATATAGAAATGTCCATCGTAGTGTGAGATATTATACTCTACCTCACGCACTCTCTCTTGGAACACTCTAAACTCTCCATCGGGATTATTAGACTCTAAGATTCTGTACTCACTTGTCAGCGTACTCTCGCTTCCTATCACTAAATACTTACGCGACTTTTCTTTAAAGATGTGTGTATCGAATGTATCATCCTCCTCATAGTAAACCATCACATCCTCTGTGATAGCAGTTCCTAATTTGTGTTTATAGATTTTATCAGCACGCAGTGTTACCTCATCTTTACGAGAGTAAAACAACGTCTTATTATCAGCAGCCCAAGTAGAACCACCTGTTGTTTTCTCTATCGAGATAGGAGATGTCTCTCCTGTTACTAAGTTCTTTACTTGCAATGTGTATTCTCTACGAGATACAGTATCTACCCCATAAGCCACCCATTGGTTATCCTCAGATACATTGATACCTCTTAAATGAAAGTAAGAATGTCCTTCTGCCATCGCATTACAGTCAAACATGATCTCTTCATCAGCCTCTAAACTTCCTTTTTTACGAGAAAATATAGGATAATTTTTTCCTTTCTCAAATCGAGTGATGTAGTAATATCCATTGTAGAAATAAGGTACAGAACTATCGTCTTCTTTTATTCTGCTCTTCATCTCTTCAAACAAATCTGTCTGAAAAGCCTTAGTATGTGCAGTTTTTGCTTCATAATAAGCATTCTCTGCATTTAGGTAATCGATAACCTCTTGATCTTCTCTATCGTTTAACCAGAAGTAGTTATCGATACGTGTATGATTGTGTGCTGTTAGCTCGTGAGGTCTCACTGTAGCTATTGGCGCTTGTATATCTTTATTCATTTTCAAATGTTAAAACACAAAAGTAAGGTTTTAATATTTAAATAAATGTTAGCATGGTTTAAATGAATACTAATGACCTACTCTTCCATTTATTGTTCCCATTGAAACAAAAAAAGCCAAAGACTCTCATCTTTGGCTTTTCTATATCGTTGTATTAATCTTTATCTCTTCAAGAGTTCTAATGCTAAATTCATCTCTGCATCTTGTGCTTGCTGTAATCCCTTTTGAAAATCATCTGCTTTAATAGTATGATTAGGCAATACTCCTCTACAAGTGCGATCTTTATTTGCTATCGCATTAAAAAACACCTCACTTCTAGGCAGTGATAATACAGATTCTGTATTTGGTAATTTATAACTTAAAAACCATGCTGCAGTTGTGAAATCACTACAACTTCTAGTCTCCTGACCTACGATATCACCTCGCTTATTCAGTTTAAACAAATGTGCAAAATAAGCTGCTGCTGATACGGTATTATTATTCGCTAACAAAATCACTTTACCTGTAAACGCATTTTTATCCTGTGGGTAATTCTCTACATAAGAATCATCTAGACGACTGTTTCCATAATAGAACTGATCTTCTTCATTATAATCAAATCGCTGACTCATAAAGTTGTCTTGGCTAATGATATCAGCTGTATTTGCCAACTTTCCATTTTCATCTAATAGATTTTCCTTTATATTTACTTTAGGGACTCTAGTCGCATATTTATATATATTTTTAAAACTCTTCTCTGGACTAATAAAAGAATAAAACAAAGGAATATTAGACAATAGACCTCCTCCATTATCACGAATATCCACTACTAGCTTTTTTATTTTCTTGTCTTTGATGTCTTGGAATACGTTGTTCAAGATATAGTATGCATAAGCTTCTGATACACTGAATGTAGTAATTTTCAGAATATAAGTATCATCATTTAATGGGTACCCATAAATCCCTTTAGCGAAGGCAACAGTGCTTAGTGGTAGCACACTCTTCTGAGCATGATACTCATAATCGTTATAGTTCACTGCCTTTAGCGTAATCGTCTTAGGAGCTGCCTCTACAGTCTCCTTATATTCGATAGTATACTCCTGAACTTCTGGAAACATTAAAGAAGCATAATTAGAGAAGTTCTTGTTAGAACTAGCTTCTACTCCTCCATCTACCTTATTTGGTATCTTATTTAATAAGTCAGCAGTACTTACATTATTTACTTTGGTAATCTCAGCTCCCATTGGGATATCTAAAGTGTACTGATTGACAAACACTCTATTATCATATACACTAGTAGCTACAGGAAAGAAATGACTCATCTTAACATAATCCTCATAAATAATATCATCCATCTCAATACCTGAATGAGCATCACGTATTAACGCAACTGGATTACATAAGATAAAATTCTCTATGATAGGTTTCTGCTCTAAAGTATGACGTAATTCCTTTACCTTTTTATCAAACTCTTTTTCTGTTATAAATCGGAATGGGTTAGGATGCTGTTCTTTTATTGCCTTTACTACAAAATCAAAATCAGCCAAGTAATTCTCTTTGGTAAAATCTTTTACTTTTTTCTGCCCAAATGCAAAAAACTGCAAAAACAAAAAAGTTATTACCATAATATAACGAATTTTCACCATCTTTTTATTTATTTAAATATGAAAAAGCAAATATAACAACTTAAATAAACTCATGTAAAGAATATTTTAATTAATCTAAAAATTACTCTTGAGCAGTTTGTCTTACTTACTTAAACCCTTTTCATTAATTAAGTCCACTGCGTACTGTATCATCCCATACGCATTATAGTTATTTGCAGACTCAGGTATTATATAATCTATCTTTAAACCATTTCGGTGAACATTATACTCTTTATCATTTGGGTAGAAAGCGCCATAACCTGAGAAGTCTATTGTAGTATCATCTTTTAAAAGTACCCGTACACGATTAGTCACAGCGCCTCCAGTCTGCTTACCTACAGTGATACATCTTGGTGCCTGCTGAATCCCCATTCCCATATATTCAGCAGCACTCAGCGTAGTATGATCCACAAGTAGGACTACAGTTCCTTTATAATAATCCTTATTCTCATTGCCCGCCTTGAAAGGATCTATAATCTTAGCAATGCCTTTCTTAATATCCCATTCTCCTAACGCTGGCCCATACCAACCTAATGCTTTAAAAAAAGTAGTCCTATGAGGTAATAGGTAAGATGTAATAAGCTCTGGGCTTATATTCTTAGGATAATCACGTAGATCTAAGATAATGTTCTGCTTACTATTATTAGCCTTAAAGAAATTCTTCAGTTTTTTCTTTGTCGCTCTACCTAGATGAAGATATCCTATATCATCACCTAATTCAGGAGCTTTCTGTTCTTTAAAAAGTGACTCTACTGTTTTAAAATTCTTAAACTCTTCTCCCTTTAATAGAGGAACACTTCTTTCTATAATCTCTCCACTTTTCTTTTTTATACTTACTGTCATTGATTCTTGATCTCCTAAAGCAGGAAAGTAAAAACTCTCAAATCTTTTTAAATAATTAGGATTAGATACACTTACATATTTTCCTATTGTACTTTCTCTATAGTCCTTTACAGACTTTCCTTCTACTCTAAAAATAACATCTCCTAGCTCTATATTACTCTCTTTAGCCTCGATAGGGTCATAAATAGTTGTTATCACTAAGGAGTCATTTATATTTTTGGTTCCATAGGTACTAAAACGTTTAACTTTAGTGTTCAGATAATAACTTGCTTGATAATCACTATGTGAATCGTTTAACTTTACGAAAAGCTCATCTTTTAGATACTCAAATTCTATCCCTTCAGTCGTCTTAAACCTCGGAACGAACTCAGTCAATACCTCATCCCATGGCGTATCTGCTAGATATATATTCACGTTGCCATAACGGATACTATTCCAAAAAGAAGATAAAAACAGCATACGGTGGCTTTCATTCTCATTACTAAAGTCAGCCAAAGCCTCTTCGTTATCAAACTTTACGATAGAGGATTTTTTACGATTAGTTAGATAATACTTACCATAATTAGTATTGTCTTTTAAGTCTGTCAAAATAGACTTTAATTCCTTATCATAGAGATCACTGTCTATCCATTCAAATCTAGCATTAACTGTAAATAATTTATCTTCACTTACTTTAATACCATCCTTTTTTAGAGGGTGTTTAGAAGAGTCGAACTGTTTTATCCATTGCTTTAAGAAAGTATTTAAAGCCTCTTCGTTCTTTATTGTTTCTAGAGTAGTATATGCTTTTAAGAATTCTTGATCCATATCATAACCACCTCTACTTACATTAGGATGTTTATACTTGACTAATCCCCATATATGTATTAGACTTTCAGAACTAACCTCTTTCAACTCTCTTTGCTGAGCAAAAGAAACAGTACAAATCAATAGTGTAAACAGTGCAAAAAATTTCTTCATTATATCGTTAATTAGATGTTTAATGTTCTAAATATATTGATAACGCCACAGAGCAGTTAAGCTATTAACACTAAAATAACTTTGCTATTTACTGTCAATCAAACACCTATAAAAGAGAAAAGGTCAGAAACATACGTCTCTGACCTTTTCAAAAATAACTGAATAACTCCACACTTTACAGTATGTATAAACCTCGT
Source organism: Myroides odoratimimus (assembly GCF_038039805.1). GTDB lineage: Bacteria > Bacteroidota > Bacteroidia > Flavobacteriales > Flavobacteriaceae > Flavobacterium > Flavobacterium odoratimimum_B. Next base: position 121,200 of record NZ_JBBPHK010000004.1, on the reverse strand, counting down.
TTTTTAAAAGCGATTAGAACTCGTGCTTTATTGACTTATAACGCTAATAAAAAAGTAAATAGACACGCGTATTCTAACCTCTATGTACAGCTAAGGATTACTCTACTAGATCATATCTATACTAAATATTATTGATTTTACATCTATTTGTACCATCCTTTCTCCTCACAGCACATCCTAGGAGAATAGTTGATATATAAAAGGAGCATTCTTCGACAAACAAGTCCTCCACTCCACTAATATCGAGGGATTGTCCATGAATTGTCGAAGAGGTTTACTCTAAACCCCACGAATACTACAATCAGCAGGTATAGTACATGATAAGGTATAATACACAAAAAACATATAACAAATTAATAAACAACAACTTAAACAAAAAATAGGCGTTAATAGGCTTAAAAAAAACAGATATCTTTTTTCAATTAAATAGTTCAGGCCCCATTAAATTAAGCTGAAAAATAAAAAAAGTACCTTCTAAGAAATCTTTTGGGTATATAAATTGCCCAAAAAAGAATTTAAAAAGTAAAAAAAAGGTCAAAGATTATCTCTTTGACCTTTTATATTATCCACTAAATATATAACCTTACTTTATAAAGCTACTTCGTTTAATTCACTTCTATACTTTTCTATTTTCTCTTTTAATTCTGCTGCGAGTTCACTATTTATAATACCATTCACCTCATCAAAATTTTCATAATACTTAGGCAATGCGAAGCTGTCCTTTACTTGTCCTCCAAACTGAGGGAAGACAGTCTTAGCGATATTCAATGAATTCTGTCCTCCATATCCTCCTGGTGATGTAGACATTAAGAACATCGGTCGCTCTTGGAATAGCTTTAACTCTATTCTAGAACACCAATCAAACAAATTTTTAAAACAAGCTGTCCAATTGCGGTTATGTTCAGACATAGAACAGATGATAGCATCAGACTGTTTTATCTTTTCTAAGAATAACTTCGCTCCTTCTGGAAAACCTTGCTTCTCTTGATCTACAGAAAATAGAGGTACTTTATAGTCATTCAGATCTATCACTTCCACTTCTCCCGCTGGGAACAAAGGCACGGTATACTCAACTAACTTTTTATTAATAGAAGTACTCGATGTACTTGCTCCAAATCCTAATATTTTCATAGCTTATTTATTGTTATAGTTTATCGTATGCAGGAAACGCTCTAGATACTATTCTCTTCCATTCTGGATGGCGCTTAATATAGGCATATACTAACGGACATAATGGGTACAGCTCATAGCTATGCTCTTCTATATACATCAGACTCTTTTCGATCAGAGCAGTAGCCACTCCTCTACCTGCTAGCTCTTCTGGGCTCTCTGTATGAATAAGTTTAATAATATTACCTTCTTCAGCATAATCTATAAATGCAGTATGACCATCTACTGTTAATTCAAAACGGTTAGTATCAGCATTTTTATTTACTTCTAAATTTACAAATTCTTCTTTCATATCCTATACGTTTACTTGGTTAATTATCCTCTATTACAAAATTAGAACTAAATCTCTTCTACTACACTTGACCTAGATTAAGTTTATTGTACTTTTCTACATAAAGATCACACCGATACATCCTGTGCCAGTAAAATACTTCAATCTCTCCAATCCCTTTATTTAAAAGAAATATTAACTACTTAATGAATAATAACAAACATTTTATCTCAATAAAAAACATAATTTTTTATGTATTTATATTTTTTGGCACGATATATGTAAATTACATATTACAACAAAAACAACAAAACTTTCTTTTTCTTAAGTGACCTAGTTACCCCCAAATAACTAGGTCACTTTTTTTATATCCTTTTGACTACTTCGTTTTTACAGCCGTAGGTTCCCTTATTCACTGTCATAATATAGAATATCCCTCAGTTGTTATTAACTATTCTATAACAAAATCATTTATCTTAAAAAGATTTTAATATTTTTGCGACACTAACTAAAATGTACATAACATGTTTGGAGACTTAATGGGCATGATGGGTAAACTACAAGAGACCCAAGCTAAGATAGAAGAAACAAAGAAGAGATTAGACACCGTATTAGTAGATGATCAGAGTAATGATGGGTTACTTCAAGTAACGATGACTGCTAATAGAACTATTCGTTCTCTATCTATCAGTGATGAACTAATGGAGGACAAAGAACAACTAGAAGATTACTTAGTCATGGTACTGAACCGTGCTATCGAAAAAGCCTCTGCTATCAATGAAGCAGAATTAGCTGCGGCTGCTAAAGATGGAATGCCGAATATCCCTGGACTAGATCTATTTAAATAATATTATGAAAAAAATTGTTTGTGCTCTTTTACTTGCTACTGGGGCGTTATTCGTGTCTTGTAATAAAGAAGAAACTAAAGGTAACCTTACTGTTACAGGTAAAGTAGATGGATTTAAACAAGGTAAATTATACCTATTTCAGATTCAAGATACTGTATTTAAAGCAATAGATTCATTAAATGTAAAAGGAGACGCTAACTTTAAGTTTGACTTAAATATTGATTCTCCTGAAGTATTCTTTTTAACCTTAGACCGCGGTCATTCTAACTCTCAGGACAACCAGATTATGTTCTTCGCTGAGCCTGGAAAGATGACGATCAACACGACTCTAAAGAATTTTTATAGTGATGCTAAGGTGACTGGTTCTAAATCTCAAGAGGTGTATGATGAATATCTAAAGACTCGTTCTTTAATCATCGATAAACAGAATGGTTTATTAGTAGACATCTTTAATGCTGAAAAAGAACAAAACACTGCTAAAAAAGATAGCCTTACTAATCTATCTAAGAAGCTTACTATCAGAAAGTATCTTAATGCTGTAAACTTTGCTATTAATCATAAAAACTCTGATGCGAGTCCTTATATCGCATTGACAGATTTGTACAATGCTCATACTAAGTTATTAGATACGATCTATAACTCTCTATCTCCTGAAGTAACTGCTCGCAAATACGGAAAGCAACTGAATGAGTATATCAAAGAGAGAAAAGAAGCAGAAGCACAAGTGACAACTACTCAGAATACAACTACTGAAGTTCAAGAATAATCAAAAAACGCCTTATAGGCGTTTTTTTTTATAATTTATATCTATGTCATTAGCTATTCAATTACAACAGTCATTACAGCTCTCTACAGAAGAAGCTTCTATAGTAGAAGGACTATTCTCTTCTATACAATTCAATAGAGGTGAGACTATTATTACTCCACTTCAGAAGAGTGCTCCTCTGTACTATATCACAGAAGGGTATATCCGTATCTATGCTCTAGTAGATGATAAAGAGGTCACACAGTGGATAAGTGGAGCGGGCTACTTTATGACTGACTTGTCTAATTGGCTATTTGGCACACCTATTAGATGGACAATAGAAGCTCTTACACCTGTCACAGCATTGCAGATTACCTCTATAGAATACAAGACATTAGCAAAGCAGATCCCTAATTGGGCAGAAAAAGAGAGAGGCTTCATCGGTCACTGTTTCACACAGATGGAAAATAGAATATTTCAATTTATCTCTTTAACAGCAGAACAGCGCTATCTCCACTTTATGGATCAACTAGGGTATTTATTTAATGAAGTACCTCATCAGTATATTGCATCCATGCTAGGTATGACACCTGAGACACTGAGTAGAATAAGAAAAAAACAAACGAAAGCACTCTAATTACTTCTCATACACACCACCTTCATTCTCTAATTATAGTGACTCTATATAAATGAGCTCCTTAGATATAGAGATTAGTCCTCATTCTTTTATTTTATATTTGTGTAAACCAAAAAACACAATGTAAAATGAATCTTGAACAACAATTAAAAAGTAAGATAGATTTAAAAACAAAACCTCTACAAGCATTAGGTCTATTAGAGAAGATAGCTTACAAAATAGGAAAGGTACAACAGACTCTGACACCTAATCTAGTAGCTCCTACTATCATCGTCTTCGCGGCTGATCATGGGCTAGCAAAAGAAGGTGTGAGTGCTTATCCTACTGAAGTCACTTATCAGATGGTACTTAACTTTCTTCATCATGGTGCGGCTATTAATGTATTCTGTAGGCAACACAATATCAATCTAAAAGTAGTAGACGCTGGTGTGAGTAAAGACTTTGCCCCTCATCCTGACTTAATACAAGCTAAAGCAGGTCATGGCACTCATAATATGATCTCTGGCCCTGCTATAACTAAAGATGAACTAGCCTTCTGCTTCGCTTCTGGAGAGCAAATAGTGAGAGATATCGCTACTACGGGGACAAATATTATAGGATTTGGAGAAATGGGAATAGGAAATACTTCTTCTGCTTCTTTACTGATGAGTTCTCTATTAGATCTACCTATAGATAAATGTGTAGGGAGAGGAACTGGTCTAGATGATGAAGGATTAAAAAGAAAAAAAGAAATCCTTACCAATATTATCAATACTCATCCAAAACCTGCGAATGCGAAAGATGCTCTAGAACAATATGGAGGATACGAGATCGCTCAGATGTGTGCTGCTATGCTAGAGGCATACAGACATAATATGATCATATTAGTAGACGGCTTTATCGCATCTAGTGCTTTCTTATGCGCGGCTAACCTAGAGCCAAAGATAACTGATAACGCAATCTTCTGTCATAAATCTGACGAGATAGGTCATCACCTATTGATTCGCTCTTTTAATGAACAGGCAATTCTAGATATGAACTTACGTCTAGGAGAAGGCACTGGCTGTGCTCTAGCATATCCACTAATACAGAGCGCTGTAGCATTCTTAAACGAAATGGCTAGTTTCGAATCTGCAAATGTTTCTAACAAATGATCCGAAAAGAATTAACTTACTTTCTGACGGCTGTCATGTTCTTTACGAGAATACCTATTCCTTTTAAAGTACCTTATAGCCATGAGATCATGAATAAGTCTCAGAAATATTTCCCCCTGATAGGTTATCTTGTAGGTGGTATGGCAGTACTCGTCTATTGGGCTGCCTCCTATTTATTCTCTGCAGATATAGCTATCGTGCTCTCTATGGTGAGCACAGTATTACTGACTGGGGCTTTTCATGAAGATGGATTTACAGATGTCTGTGATTCTTTTGGCGGTGGATATGGCAAGGAAAAGATTATGACGATCATGAAAGATAGTCGTATAGGAGCTTATGGTGTCATAGGTATCGTTCTATTACTCCTGTTGAAGTTTCTTGCCTTGCATAATATTGCCGAGTTATCTACTTCATTTTTACTCGTAGTGATGCTAAATGGACATATCACGAGTAGATTTCACGCTGCTACAGCCATATATACTCATCGGTATGTAAGAGATACAGATGACAGTAAGTCTAAGCCAATGGCTAATCAAAAGCTGTCTTATTCATCCTTACTGTTTTCTCTGATTCTAGCGATCGTCCCTTACATACTATTTGATAACTGGTTATTTATTATAGCTTTTTTTGTTAGCTACATTGGAAAAATGTATCTAACTATGTACTTCAAAAAACACATAGGCGGATATACTGGCGACTGCCTTGGCACAATACAGCAGGTATGTGAAGTCTTATTTTACTTAACAACACTAACACTATGGAAATTTTTGTAATCCGTCATACGAAAGTAGACGTTCCCCCAGGCCACTGTTATGGGCAGACTGATGTCAATCTATTAAATAACTATCCTGATGATATAACTACCTTCAAGGATAGAATCCCAAATGATATCGACACTGTTATCTCTAGTCCTCTAAAGAGGTGTACTTTTATAGCGGATTACTTCTCTCAGTGGTACTCTACGGATGACAGACTCTTAGAGATGAACTTCGGAGAATGGGAGATGAAAAAATGGGACGAAATACCAAAAGATGAATTACAAAACTGGATGGATAAGCTCGCACAAACTTGTCCTCCTTATGGAGAGAGCTTGTCTATAGTACAAGGCAGGGTATCTACTTTCTTAGATGACCTGCGCAAAGCGGAGTATAAAAAAGTATTATTAGTCACTCACGCAGGACCGATAAGGTGTATGTGGAACTACCTATTACAAACTCCGATCAACAACACCTTTAAAATACCGATAGATTATAATGAGGTCTTTCACTTTAATCTAGGAACCACTCCTCAGGATGACTTTATTCTACAGAAAGCTTAGCTCCCTTGTCTGATTACTTTTCTTGATAAATGTCAAGAGGTGATAAATGGAGATATACAATCTTTGTCTATCTAATTTACAATCTTATGACAATAGAAACGAGTATCACGATTAAAGCTACGAAGGATGCAATATGGCAAGTATTAATGAACTTCTCTGAATATCCTGAATGGAATCCTTTTATACTATCCATCACAGGTGAACCAATAATAGGGAAACAAATCAATATTAACCTACCTGAGATGAAGTTTAAACCTATAGTTCTAACTAATCAAAAAGAACAACTCTTTAGTTGGAAGGGAAAATTAGGGATAAAAGAGATATTCGATGGACATCATCAATTCGAAATACAACAGTTAGATGAGCAACATTGCTTATTTATACACAGAGAGGTATTCAGTGGAATATTAGTTCCCCTATTCAAAAAGAAACTACAAACTAAAACTAGACAAGGCTTTGAAGCTATGAATATCGCTTTAAAAAACAGAGCTAAGAAGGCATAAAAAAACTCGTGAAGCAATTCACGAGTTTTGTTTTTATTTATCTACTTCTATTTCTGCATTGATATGAAGTGGGTCATAACTGATCACTTCCCAATCTTTACTTAACAGGTCAATATAATAGTAGTTTACATTATCATCTTTGTCAAAAGCACCATTTTTATTAATATCTTCTATTGTTCTAAAATACAATCTATTCTGACTATCAATAACTGTCCAATCTAACAACTCGTGTAGATCAGCACTTAACTTCTTAAAGTGTGTACCATCTCCCCTACTAATATACAATGTCTTGATATCATTAGAGTCTACCTTTCCATCTCTATTCGTATCTGCATCGAATAGACTGTACACTAATATATTCTTCTTAGTCTTCTCTGCTATCGTATTAAGGTAAGATACATTCTGTATCTGTACTTTCTTATCTGTTAATGGTCTAATTTGTAAAGAATCTTTATGTTGGAACATAAGGTTCTCTAGATACCCTGTTAGTTCAAAAGGCGCATAGTTAGATACAGTATAAGAAGTTTGGTTTACTTTACTCATACCACTTTTAGAAGAATAGCTATATACTCTAATCTCTCCTATAGGATGGATCAGGTGATCTGATTTTCCCATCATAATAGGAAGGTCAGCTATGCGAATATCTTCTGAACGGTCTCTTTCTTTCACCACTTCAGTTGTAGCAGCAGAGGTACCGTCTTCTTTATAAATAACTTTTGGTTTTTCGCCTTCTTGTTTGCAAGCTGTTACTAAAAATAGTACACTTAAAAACAGGGTTATTCTTACTTTCATAATAGAAAATTTAATACTTCAAAGATACATAATTAGTGTTTCTGTACACAACACTAACTCAGCATTTTTTCAACAAAGCTTTATAGTTAATAATATGAGATTTCTCTATCCTCTAAAGAAATGTGATTCAAAGACTCCTTCATTTCCTACATTGTCCTTTACCTTTATAACTACGTCGTTTCGACCAGTCACTACTTTGCCATCACTAAACTTGTGTACAATCTTACGTGTCTTGTAATCATAATCTAACAATATCCAATTGCCATTGATAAAGCCAGTAATTGTATTAATACCCGATAAATCATCTTTAATCAAGAAAGATATCTGAGACTCTTTAGTTAACCATTGTCCTTCTGTGAAACTAGGTTTTTCTATAACAGGCGCTTTTTCATCCACTAAGATTTTATAATCTCCAAAGCTCTTGGTATAGATTGACCACAAATTACCTTTTTTAGTAGTTTTAAAATAATCTCTTCTACCTCCATCTACTCTAGCAATAAATGCTTTGTCTCGATTAGAGATATTCATAGAAGACGTGTCAAATGACACAAGAATATTCTTAGCTAGAGGAACAACAGGTTTATGCAATTTTAGAACACCATCTTCTACAGACATATCCATCAAAAAGTCATTGTAAAATGTCTTAATAGGAAAACTCACTGTTACGTTCTTCTTCTCAAAAATGTAATCTCTATCAGTAACTATTTTGTATTCTCCTTTTGCTTCTGACTTCTTCACTTTAGCAGTCGCATCTGTATATTCTACAGGAATATTGATCGTTTTCTTATTCCCGTGATAATCTGACAACACAATACTATAATTATAATTCTGTCCATTCTTAACAGTGACAATTCCTTTATTAGGATCTACTTTTAAAACAGATAGATTATAAGGTTTCTCATAGAACAGTTTTTGCACTTTTTTCTTTGTTGTCACATAGCGTTCATAGTCTATTAGAGCATTGACATATCCAGTCTCAGAGAAAGAAAAAGTATCAAACTTATAAGAGAATAAAGCCTTGCCATTTACAAAAGTCTCAACCATATATACGCCATTCTTATTGGTATTAAAATTTGCAGTATCATGAATATCTATTCCAAAACTAATGTCTCCCCTAGCCTTTACTGGAGAGGTCAAAAAACTACCATCATTCTGTGTCACATAAGATAACTGCTGTGGAGTCTCACTATCATTAGCCATAGCTCCATCGCCAACAGGGTATACATAAAGTCCGTTAACAGTAGGGGCTTGAGTATCTGTTAGCAACTTATCCATCCCTTCTTTTAATGGATTAATGATATTCTGTGTCTTTGTATCGCGGATCTCATAGTGAAGGTGAGGACCTCCAGATCCGCCTGTATTTCCAGTATATGCAATGATTTGTCCCTTCTTCACTAATACTTCATTCTTACGAGGAAAAATCTCTATCTCAAAACTCTTCTCTGAATAATGTCTATTCAATACAAGAGTAGTAATATCTCCAGCATAAGAATCTAAATGTCCATATACAGTAGTCTGTCCATTAGGATGATCAATATACAAAGCCTTACCATATCCCCAAGTCGATACTTTTATACGAGATACATATCCATCTGCTGGAGCATAAACTGGTAAACCAATTCTCTGCTGTGTCTTTATATCAAGACCTGTATGGAAATGGGTTCCTCTTAATTCTCCGAAATTACCAGAGGCGTGTATGTTAATATTTAAAGGACTATCGAAGGTTTCGGTATTTTGTGCATAAGCAAAAGTTCCTAATACACTTAAAAAAAGACTAGGTAGTATTCTTACTTTCATAATTTTTAAAACATTTCTGCTAAAATACATAATAACCCCATAAAAAATAGTATTATCTCTAAAAATGAAACACATAGCTAAAAGCTGTTTAAAGAAAAAGATAAATAACCTTTTTTTTTACAGAAAACTTTTTTAAATTTAAATACTAATTGTAACTTTGTTGAAAGGATAGTGAATAACAAGTATAATGAGCGAGCTAACTGATATTATTAATTCTTTAGAGGTAAAGTTTGCTAAACTTATGCAAAGGCTAAGTGTCTTGGAGGCAGAGAACAAACAGTTAAAAACTAGTTTGGAGCAAGCTCAAAAAGAGATTCATAAAAATGAAGAGCAATTAGACTCTATTTATAAAAAATATGAGTCAATACAATTAGCAAATTCACTATTGGGCAGTGAAGAAAATAGAAGAGATACGAAACTCAAGATAAATTCATTGATTAAAGAAATAGATCAGTGTATAGCTCATCTCACAAAATAGGAGAAATATGAGTCAAAAAGATGAACAATTAAAAATAAAACTATCTATAGCTGATAGAGTGTATCCACTAACGGTAGCATATTCGCAAGAGGAAGGACTGCGATCGGCATCGAAGAAGATAGATTTAATGATACATCAATTTGAGGAAAACTATGCTGTAAGAGATAAGCAAGATGTTCTAGCGATGTGTGCGTTACAGTTCGCATCACAAAATGAACAAAAGACAATTGACACTACAGATAGTTATAACAAAGCTGTAGAACGTTTAATCAGATTGGATGAAGCTTTAGATCGTGTGCTTTCTAAAAAAATATAACAATTCGTTCTTAACATAAGATACTAAAAATACTGCTCACATTAGTACTGTTTGATAAACTCAACACAAACAAATTAAAATGGGTGAATCTTTGCAACTAAAGCATGCTGCCTTGCGCAGATCCTTGAAAAGCAAGCTAACTCAAAACTTGTTAATAAGAGAGTTTACGCGACTCAAACTAATGTGGGCTTTTTTTATATATAATTTATAGAAACATTTATGGAAATACTAATGATCGTTGGGGGAATAATACTTGGTGCTGCAATAGGCTTCATGGTGGCGAAGTACCTTGAAAAAAACCATGCTTCCTCAATATTGTCTAATGCTCAAAACGAGGCCAAAACGATATTGCGTGATGCAAAAATTGATGGAGAGGCAATAAAAAAAGAAAAAATATTACAGGCTAAAGAGAAGTTTATAGAGTTAAAATCTGAACATGAACAAGTAATCTTAGCTCGTGATAAGAAGATGGCAGAGGCTGAGAAAAGAACTAGAGATAAAGAGTCTCAAATTTCAAGTGAATTAGCTAAAGCGAAGAAAGCAAATGATGAAAGTGAAAAAAAGGTTGCTGAATACAACAATAAGCTTGAAATCATCGAAAAGAAACAAGAAGAGGTAGATAGACTTCACCGTTCTCAAGTAGAACAGTTAGAAATCATCTCTGGTCTTACAGCTGAGGAAGCAAAAGCTCAAATCGTAGAAAGCCTTAAAAATGAAGCAAAAGCAAATGCTATGGCTTCTATACAAGAAACTATCGAAGAGGCGAAGCTTACTGCTCAGCAAGAGGCTAAAAAGATTATTATCAATACTATTCAACGCATAGGAACAGAAGAAGCTGTAGAAAACTGTGTATCTGTATTCAATATTGAGTCTGATGATGTAAAAGGTAGAATCATCGGTAGAGAAGGTAGAAACATTAGAGCTATAGAAGCTGCTACTGGAGTAGAAATCATCGTAGATGATACTCCTGAGGCTATTATTCTATCTTGCTTTGACCCTGTTAGAAGAGAGATTGCTCGTCTATCTCTACATAGATTAGTAACAGATGGTCGTATCCACCCTGCTCGTATCGAAGAAGTAGTAGCTAAAACAACTAAACAAATCGATGAAGAAATTATCGAAATAGGTAAGAGAACTGTTATTGATTTAGGTATTCATGGTCTACACCCTGAACTAATCAAAATAGTAGGTAGAATGAAATACCGTTCTTCTTACGGACAAAATTTACTACAACACTCTCGTGAAGTAGCTAAATTATGTGGATTGATGGCTGCAGAACTAGGTCTAAATGTTAAGCTAGCTAAACGTGCTGGATTACTTCACGATATCGGTAAAGTTCCTGAAACAGAAAGCGAATTACCTCACGCTATCTTAGGTATGCAGTGGGCAGAAAAATATGGAGAGAAGCCTGAAGTATGTAATGCAATAGGTGCTCACCACGATGAGATAGAAATGACTACATTAATCGCTCCGATTATACAAGTATGTGATGCTATCTCAGGTGCTAGACCAGGTGCTAGACGTCAAGTATTAGATTCATACATTCAACGTCTTAAAGATTTAGAAAGTATAGCTAATGAATTCGGAGGAGTTAAAAATGCTTATGCTATTCAAGCAGGACGTGAATTGCGTGTTATCGTAGAAAGCGAAAAAGTAACTGATGAAATGGCTGCTACTCTTTCTTTCGATATCTCTCAAAAAATCCAAACAGAAATGACTTATCCAGGTCAAGTTAAGATTACAGTAATTAGAGAAACTAGAGCAATCAATATTGCTAAATAATAAAGACTACAAGTCACAAAAAAGAGCTATTCCTTTGAATAGCTCTTTTTTTTATATCTTACCAGCACGTGGATGAAACTCTTCTAATACTGACCTCAAACGCTCTGTGCTAATATGTGTATAAATCTCTGTTGTGGTAATAGACTCATGCCCTAACATTAGTTGAATGGCTCTTATATCTGCTCCATTCTCTAATAAATGTGTAGCAAAGGAGTGTCTAAAGGTATGTGGACTAATATTCTTTTCTAAACCTACTTCCACAGCTAAACGCTTAATAATAGTAAATATCATAGCACGAGTTAACTGTCCTCCCCTTCTATTTAAAAACAAGATATCAGAACTATCTTTCTTGACTACCTGATGAGACCGTATAGAATCATTATACAATACGATTAGCTCCATACTATTATGATCAATAGGTACAAAGCGATGCTTACTCCCCTTACCTATAACTCTAATAAATCCTTCTTCAAAAAAGAGATCTGATAGCCGAAGCCCTACTAATTCACTTACACGCAAACCACAACTGTACAAGACTTCTAACATCACTTTATTTCTAAAGCCTTCTGGAGTAGATTGATCAATTGACCCTATAAGCATGTCTATTTCTTCTACACTTAACACATCTGGTAATTTACGTCCTGTCTTAGGAGTTTCTATCAACTCTACGGGAGAAACCTTTAGATACCCTTCTAAGATAAAGTAGTTAAAAAAGTTCTTTAATCCTGATATTATACGCGCTTGTGTAGTAGGTGCAACTATATCAGCAATACTATACAAAAACTCCTGTACCACACTAACATCTATAGTCTCTAATAAGACTTGCTCATCATACCCTTCTATATACCCGATAAACTTACGAATATCTAATTCATAACTTTCTATCGAATTAAGTGATAGCCCTCTCTCTAACTTTAAATATGTCGTAAACATCTTAATAAATCCTTCCCAATACCCAGAAGCCATAATACATTCTTTTATATCTCAAATATACAAACAAAAAAAGAGCCTCTAAAAAGAGGCTCTCTATATTCAAATAAGATTTTATTCTAATTAGAATTTGTAAGTTAAACCAAATGTTGGAGTATCAAAGAAGTTTTTGAATACATTTAAGTTAACTCCAGTTTCTGTAGCAGTTTCACCACTTTCTCCTTTAAACTTATCCTTACCAGATCTAAATGATAAAATATCACCTAAACCAAAGCTAATAGCTATATTTTTAGTAACGAAATAGTTCATTCCTAAATCTAAACCTGCTTTTATACCAGTATTTTTATAATCACCAGATTTTCTTTCGTCAAATCCTACACCAACTTCAGCATAAGTCTTGAAACGTTGTCCTAATTCTAAGAAATAGTAACGCGCAAAAGCTCCAGCATATAATGTTTTTAAGTTTTCACCTAATTTTTCTTTACCTTCTAAAGTTTCAACAAAAGAAGTTTTTCCGAAACCTAAAGCAACCCCAACAGCTACTTTGTCAGATAACATATATCCTACTTTAGGAGAAAAATTAAAGTTAGTCCCTTTAGTTTTAACACCGTCTTCTTTAGATGTAGCATCTTTTAATTCAAAAGATCCCTCAACAAATACGTTAGTTTCTTGGAATCCGAAAGTTGGTTTTTCTGTTTCTTGTGCGTTAGCAGTGAACCCGAAAGCTGCAACTGCAACTAATGAAAGTACTAGTTTTTTCATGTTTTTAAGCTATTTTTAATTAACAATTCAAATGTAGCGACTATCACCAAGAGCGATGTAATTTTTAATAATAAAATAACAATTACATAACACAAAAAACAATAAAACAACACTAAAACACTAATAAACAATATAATAGTAAATTAAAATAAATTCATAAAAAATAGTTAAAAAAAGTATTTTTAAACACAAAAAAACATTTATTATCTTATTCTACACCATAACTAGCATTTATAAAATGTTTTTTAACATAAATAACAATATAAAATACATATAAAAACAAAAAACAGTATTCTTAAAGTCGTAAGAAACTATTTATAAAAACACTATATAACATATAGTAAGAAGTATAAATCATTTTTTAAGCGACTGATTAAGTATTAAATAATATATTTGTCAGAAGTAAAATGACCTTCATGAAAATATTAATTATAAATGGACCTAATCTGAATCTTTTAGGGAAAAGAGAACCTGAAGTATATGGTAACACTTCTTTTGAAGATTACTTTCAAGTTCTTAAAGCTAATTACCCTGAAATAGAGCTAGAATATTATCAATCTAATATAGAAGGAGAGCTTATTAATAAGATACATGAAGTTGGCTTTAGCTACGATGCTATTATCTTAAATGCAGGAGCGTATACACATACCTCTATCGCTATAGCTGATGCCATCTCTGGTATAACAACACCTGTTATCGAAGTACATATCTCTAATACACATAAGAGAGAAGATTTTAGAAAACATTCTTATATATCACCAGTATCACATGGAGTAATATTAGGTTTCGGACTAAAAAGTTATGACCTAGCTATTGCTTCTTTTCAGTTATAATGAAACATTCTTTGTTTAAGTATATTACTTTTATATGCTTTGTGCTCCTATCTATATATAGTAGTTACGCACAAGACACAACTGTATATGGAAAAGTCGTAGACTTAGAGGGTAATCCTATAGAGAATGCTTTAGTATTTATAAAAAGAACAGACAAGCAAACTATCACTAATAAAAATGGAGAATTTCAAATACAAATAACCTCAGGGCAATATATCTATGCCCAAAAGGAAGATTACACAATCAAAAGAACAGAGTACTCTCCTAACAAAAGTACTTATGATAAGTTACAATTAGTACTAACACCATTAAAACAAACAGATATTTTTTATGACAACCCTCAAGATGAATACGCTGTTTTCATTATGGATCTAGCTAGTACACATAAGAAAACTAACAACTTAAAGAAGTACACTCTTGACTATTATTCTAAGGGAAATTTACAGCTTGCATCTGGAAGGGAAACGTTCTTAGGTCAAAAACGAAAAGATTTAGACCCCTCACTAGATATAACAGATGTAAATAACTATATCTATCTAGGAGAATTATCTTCTCAACAAACTGTACTCAATGAAGATTATGGCAAAGAAAGGGTTATTGCCTTTAATGAAATAGGTAAGGCAAAAGACCTTTTCTTCTTAACAGCAACGGATAGTGATATTAATTTATACGATAAAATCGTTTCAAATCAGATCAATGTAATCTCTCCTTTGATGTCCTATGCTAAAACATATTACTATTTTAAATTACTGAAGAAAGAGACAGATTCTTTAGGAAATGATATATATACGATAAGCTTTACTCCAAAAAGAGATAGAGAACCTATCATGGAAGGTAAAATAAAAATCACTAGCGATAAATGGCAAATTACAGAACTCTATGCCGCTATGAATGGAGAAAATGTAGGATTAAAGAATGTAAAACAAGTAGTAATCACTCAACAATATAAACACAACGCTGCATTAAATCTATACCTTAAAGAGAGTCAGAACTTATATTTAAAAGGAAAGTTCTTGGTCTTTGACTATGTTGGTTCATTTAAAGCACATTATACAAATTACCAAACAGACAACTCTATTAATAAATCGCAATTCAGTAATGAATTAATCCAATATTCAAATAACTTTTTACATCAGCCAGAAAGTTATTGGGAAAAGAATAGACCATATCCATTATCTAAAAAAGAGATGGCAACTTTCAATGAACAAGAAATAAAAATTCAGGAAGCCACTAAAGCTACATTAGATTCAATAGATAATAGAACTAATAACTTCACTCTTTTTAAGCTAGTCAAAGGATATCAACATTTAAATTCTTATAAAAACTCAGCTATTACCTATCGTGGATTACTTTCTACCTTTGCATTTAATGCTGTTCAGGGATTTAACGTTACCACGGGCTTAGATTATGTAAAAGTAAAAGATGACTACTCTCAAACTAAACTTGGTACAATCGTCAACTATGGTATCTCAGAAAACAAATATAGAGTATCAGGATATGCATCTCACATATTTAATCAAATAGACTACAATACTATCACTATCTCTGGTGGTAGTACCATCTTACAGTTTAATCAAGATGATCCTATTAAAACACCTATTAACTCTTTTGCAAGTGCTTATTTTGGTAAAAACTATGCTAAATACTTTCAAAAAAGTTATCTTCAAATCAAGTATGAACAATATGCATTTAATAGATTTAAGTTTAGTGGGTTATTAGAATATGCTCATAGAAAATCATTAAGCAATAGTCTTAACAGCCCACCATTTGCTCCACAAAAAGACTTTACATCTAACAACCCTTTAGACCCTACAGATTTTGATAATGCACCATTTAAAGATAATTCTATCTTTAAATTTAACTTAGGATTAAACATAATCTTTGACCAAAAAATAATCACTTATCCCGATTATAAACAATACTTACCTACTTCTAAGTATCCTATTATATCACTTACTTTAGATAAGACATTGAATGCTACAACCAGTAATTATAACTATACCTTTGTATCATTTGCAACGCAATACAATGATAATATCGGTAAAATAGGGAACTTATACATAGGGTTAGCAGCTGGAAAATACTTAGAGCAAAACGACATAGCCTTCACAGACTATAAACACTTTAATGGTAATAGAACCTTTATAGGATCAACCGCTGTTTATAACAAACAATTTAATCTACTACCATACTATGAGTACAGTACAAATAAATCTTATATTGAGTTCCATTTAGAACATGACTTTAGAGGGTATATAATGAATAAAATTCCTCTATTAAATAAAACTCGATATTCTATAGTAGTGGGATACCATATGCTGAATGTTCCTGATAAAGATGTGTATGGAGAATACAGTATAGGCTTAAATAACTTTGGTTTTGGAAAGTTTAGACCATTTAGAATAGACTTCTTTAAAACTGTTTCGAATGGCCCTTATAAGAATTTTGGTTTTGTATTTGGTATTAAAGTACTTGATTTAATCCAAAAGTAATAACGCTGTATTAGCATTTGATATTCAATAAGAATAGAAGTCGTTCTTATTATAGACTCTTACTTTACAAGCTTAGTTTAAAAGAGTGCTTAGCAGTCTACAATTACACAACAGATAGAATAACCACGACTTCAAAAACCTGAATCTTGAAATATCAAAAACTACATTCATAAATAAGTATATAAGAACCGGCATTCTTCTCAGTGTATATTTAGTAGTTAATGAAGTTTGTACTGTTATACTAGCAGATTTCTCGCACATTTCTTCGACAAAAACACCTTCTAGGCAGGAAAACCCCTAGCAATCTCCTAGAAAACCCCTATAAAGTGCAAGCCTTACGCTTATATCTTAATACCAAATATTGAAATCACACCCCCTGTACTAATTTAAGATATTAACTACTGTTTACGTTTTAACCATTTCACACCTATTGGTATTACTTTTAAACGATACTTTTATAAAGTCTTTTTAATCAGAATTAGGACTACAACAAAGAACTTTATCTACAGACATTATGTACAAAAAAAGGATTAAGCTTGACTTAATCCTTTTAATATATTCTAGTACTATTCTTCTATTCTCTCTATATGAGCTCCTAAAGCACGTAATCTATCATCTATAGCTTCGTATCCTCTATCTATTTGCTCTATATTTTGAATTTCGCTTACTCCTTTAGCTGATAAAGCAGCTATCAATAAAGATATACCAGCACGAATATCTGGAGAAGACATCTTAGTTGCTTTTAACTGCGACTTAAAGTCATGTCCTATAATAACAGCTCTATGTGGATCACATAAGATGATCTTAGCTCCCATATCAATTAGTTTATCGACAAAGAACAATCTACTTTCAAACATCTTTTGGTGGATTAATACCTCTCCTCTAGCTTGTGTAGCAACTACCAAAATAACACTTAATAAGTCTGGTGTTAGACCTGGCCATGGTGCATCTGCTATAGTAAGTATAGAACCATCTATAAAGTTTTGAATCTCATATCCATCCGTGTGAGCTGGAATATAAATATCATCTCCCCTCTTCTCTAAAGTAATCCCCAGTCTTCTAAATGTATTTGGTATCACTCCTAAGTGCTCCCAACCTACATTCTTAATTGTAATTTCACTCTGTGTCATTGCTGCTAATCCTATCCATGACCCAATTTCTATCATGTCAGGTAGCATCGTATGTTCACAACCTTTTAATACTGTAACTCCTTCGATAGTTAATAAATTAGACCCTACACCTTGAATCTTAGCTCCCATAGAATTTAGCATTTTACACAATTGCTGAATATATGGTTCACAGGCAGCATTATAGATAGTAGTAACACCTTCTGCTAACACAGAAGCCATCAATATATTAGCAGTACCTGTTACAGATGCTTCATCTAACAACATATCAGTACCTACTAACTTCTCCGCCTCTACTCCATAGAAATATTCTTCTCTATTATATCTAAATGTGGCACCTAATTTTATAAATCCATCGAAATGTGTATCTAGTCTTCTACGTCCTATCTTATCTCCTCCTGGTTTTGGGATATATCCTTTTCCAAAACGAGCTAATAAAGGACCAACCATCATAATAGACCCTCTTAAGGCTTTGCCATCTGTCTTAAAATCATCTGAGATAAGATAATCTAAATCTAAATCATCCGCTTGAAATGACATTTTATTAGGACCTAACTTTTCAATCTTAACCCCTAATTTACCTAATAACTCTATTAATTTATTTATATCAATGATATCCGGTATATTAGAGAGTACAATTCTTTCTGGCGTTAACAAGACAGCACATAAAATCTGTAATGCCTCATTTTTAGCACCTTGAGCATATACCTCTCCTTTTAGCTTAAAACCTCCTTCAATCTTAAATGTACTCATTACTTCTTACCTTTTGAATGATAGTTATTACTTTTATATTTCTTATTGTTGTTATTGTTATTGTTGTTGTTAGAATTACTCTTTTGGTTATTTGAGTGATTCGTTTTATTAGATTGCTTTTTATTTACCTGCATTAGATTAGCAGTAGTAGATAATTCTTCTTCTTTTTTAAATAAATTTATCTTTCCATTAGACAATTCACATAGATGTTCAAAGATTACTTCATCCTTTACTGTCTCTTTATTCCAACTTAGATAACTCTTCTTCATATGATTAGCAATCACAAGTATCAATGCATCCTTCATCTCACCATCTTCCCATGCAATGGCCTTATTAATCATATAAGTAATATTATTACCATAAAATCTATACTTAGGGTGATTCTGAGGATAAGCTAATTTCTCAGGTTTTGTAAATATAGTTTCTTGTGTTGCAATAGGGAAAGGACTATCAACATCTAATTTAAATTCAGACATCATGAATAATTGATCCCATAACTTATGTTGAAAATCTGGTACGTCACGCAAGTGCGGATTCATACTTCCCATCACACTAATAGCATATCTAGCGCCATTATTTCGCTCTTCTCTATCTTCGATTTTACAGATATGGTCAATCAAACTATGTAGATGACGTCCATATTCAGGTATTATCAATGGTTTTCTTAAGGAATTGTAATCTAAATGAGTTACTGCTTCTTTGGAATCAAATTTCATATTATCAATGCTGTTATATTGGAATAATTACTTCTTAGTTCTCGTATCACCTAATACTTGAAAAGTAATTTATTTAAAAATAGGTAAAAAAAGGATTATAAAGAAACTATTCCTTCAATAGTTGAAACTGCAATATACTTATCAATGATTTCTTGTGCATTTTTCACTGTAAGTTTTACAGAAACACTTGCAAATTTTCCAGTACTTGAATTCTTAATTTGAACATCAGCATTACAACCGTCAAAAGCCTCTTCTACTCTCGCAATTTTCTCTGGTTCACCAGGCACTATAAATTTATAAAGGTAAGGTCTTGGCCACGTTTTATCGTCTTCTAATTGCTCTTTTAATCTTTTATAAAATTCTATTGTCTTATCGTCCATATCGTTTTTATTAGGCAAATATAATCAAATTAACCACTATAATTTTCAAAAGATGTAGTTAAAACTCTTTTGCAGACCACATTTTATTGTACTTTTGCACCTTTGATATTTACAGCAAAATGGACACAAAAATAATCTTAATCATTGGAGGGCCCGGATCTGGTAAAACTACGTTGATTAACGAACTTACTAACAAAGGATATGTTTGCTATCCAGAAATATCTCGTGCGGTAACCAAAAAAGCCCAAGAAAAAGGTATTGATCAATTGTTCTTAACAGAACCTCTATTATTCAGCCAATTACTTTTAGAAGGAAGAATCGAACAACATAAAGATGCTGTTAAAGAATCAGCGAATATTGTTTTTATAGACAGAGGAATTCCAGATGTACTAGCTTATATGCATTACACAGGAGATAAATACCCTGAGAGTTTTGATATAGCATGTAAACAACATCTTTATCACCAAATCTTTTTGTTACCTCCTTGGGAATCGATATACCAAAGTGATGAACAACGATATGAGAATTTTGAGCAAGCTAGCCAAATACACGAACATCTTATCTCAACATATAAGAACTATGGCTACGATCTAATCGAAGTTCCAAGAGATACAGTTGAGAATAGAATTGATTTTATATTAAGCAGAATTTAAGAAATCATCATATTTTAGTTAAAAGGGTTATAGTATTCAAACTATAACCCTTTTATTTACAACATTTTTTGTAAATTCGTTATCATATTTTCATTTATTCCTGCTAGAACATGACTACACCAATTGAAATTCTTCAAAAGTACTGGAATTACGACAGTTTTCGAGAGCCTCAGAAAGACATTATAGATTCTGTCCTAGCAAAGAATGATACTTTTGCATTGCTCCCTACAGGAGGAGGAAAAAGTATCTGTTTTCAGATTCCTGCACTTTTATTACCAGGAACATGCCTTGTAGTTTCTCCACTGATAGCGCTAATAGAAGACCAAGTAAACAATCTTAATAAACTTAATATAAAGGCTACTTCTATTATAGGTGGTACGCCAATGCATGAGATAGATGCAATATTTGACAATTGCTTGTATGGAAACTATAAATTTCTATACATATCACCTGAGCGATTAAAACAGACGTGGATACTTGAACGAATAGAAAAGCTTAAAATCAATATTATCGCCATAGATGAAGCACACTGTATATCTCAATGGGGACACGATTTTAGGCCGGCATATCTAGAATTAAGCAAACTACGCGATATTTTTGCAGAAGTACCTATTATTGCACTAACAGCATCAGCTAATAAAAAAGTAGTAGAAGACATTTGTACAAATCTTAAACTTAATTCTCCTAAGCTATTTACGAAAAGTTTTTTTCGAGAAAACCTTATTTACGGTGTTTATAAAGTAGAAAACCAACTGAGTATGGTTCTGCGCATATTACAAAAAAATCCTGCACCAACAATAATCTATGTTCGCAATAGAAAAGAAGCTTTTTTCTTCTCCAACCAATTAAATCAAATGAACTATAAAACTACTTTTTTTCACGGTGGTTTATCTATCATTGAAAAAAAGAAAAGAATGCAAGATTGGATAGAAGAAAAAACACCTATTATAGTTGCTACTAATGCTTTCGGAATGGGGATTGATAAAAAGAATGTAAAAAATGTAATCCATATACAAATACCCGAAAACATAGAAAATTATTATCAAGAAGCAGGACGAGCAGGACGAGACGGTAATAAAGCATTTGCAACCATGCTAGTAACAGCACAAGAAATCAAGTATAATAATGAGATGTTTGAAACAAATCTCTTTGACAAAGAGTTTCTTAAACGCATATATCGAAAACTCAATAACTTTTTAAGTATTGCTTATGGAGAGGGATATAATTGTACTTACAGTTTAAATTTCAACAAATTCTGTAATCATAATAACTTTCCTCATAGAAAGGCTTACAACGCTCTACAATTCTTAGATAGACAAGGTATTATTCGATTATTAGAAAACAGTAAAAACAAGACTAAATTACTCTTTACTGCTCCTAGTAGTGAAATATTGGATATAACGTATGACAATGAGAGTTACGAAAATATTATTCACTTTATATTACGTACTTATACAGGAATACATGAATATGAACAAGACATAGATTTACATCTAATAGAACAACATACTGGCGAAAGTCAAGAGAGTATTATAGCCTGTTTAAAGGATTGTCATGATCAAAACTTATGCAACTACATTCCTGAAGAAAATGACCTCACAGTCATATTTAATGAGGCCTGGGAAGAAGACAGAGCACTATATCGTACATTCCCTTATTTAAAACAACAAAATGAACAAAAGATAAATCAATATAAATCACTCTTATTTTATATTGAAAATGAAGATATTTGTAAAAACAAAATACTTCTAAAGTATTTTGATGAAAATAAGGCAACTGATTGTGGTACTTGCTCTACATGTATTTCTAATAAAAAGAAATGTAATACTAATAGTGCTATTATTGACAATATATTCGAAATTCTATTACATAGCCCTAGTACTATTCAACAGTTAGAAATAGAACATGGCATCGACAAAGAGGACATTATATACTCATTACAAGTATTACAAGAACAAAATAAAGTTAAAATAAACCTAGAAAATCAATATTTAGTAATATGAAAGACTTACGTATCGTATTCATGGGAACTCCAGACTTCGCAGTTGGAATTCTAGATGCTATATATACAAATAATTATAATGTGGTAGCCGTAATAACTGCACCTGATAGACCTGCAGGTCGAGGTCAAAAGATAAAATACTCTGCAGTTAAAGAGTATGCTTTAGAAAAAAAACTTCCAATACTACAACCGACAAACTTAAAAGATGAAGAGTTTTTAAGTGAATTAAAAAGTTTTAATGCCAATCTTAATGTAGTAGTTGCTTTTAGAATGTTACCAGAAGCAGTATGGAGAATGCCAGAATTAGGTACCTTTAACTTACACGCATCACTTTTACCTGATTATAGAGGAGCTGCCCCTATTAATTGGGCTATTATAAATGGAGAGACAACAACTGGAGTATCTACATTCTTTATAGACGAAAAAATAGATACAGGAGCTATCATTCTTAAAAAGGAACTAAATATTGGGACAAATGAAAATGCAGGTGAATTACATGATAGGCTAATGATTTTAGGAGCTTCTACAGTACTAGATACATTAGAGTTAATAAAGCTAGACAAAGTTACCACAGTAACACAACCAAAAGAAGAAACCAAAACTGCTTATAAATTAAATAAAGACAATACTAAAATTAACTTCACACAAGCGGGTCATCAAATACACAATCTTATTAGAGGCCTTAGTCCATATCCTACAGCATGGTGTTTTTTTAAAGATAAAAGCAACGAATGGTCAGTTAAAATATATGAAGCTAATTATGAAGAAGATAGCCACAACCATCCTATTGGCAAAGTAGTTTCTAGTAAAAAAGAGCTTAAAATTGCTGTTGAGAAAGGTTTTATCAATATTTTAAGACTTCAATTTCCAGGTAAAAAACCCATGAAAGCCAACGAATTACTCAATGGAGTGACTTTTAGTGAAGATGCAATAGCATTATAAACAACTATAAATCAACACTTAACAAATTTATAGTTTATTTTAGCTTTTAAATCACTTTGATTTATCAAATTTTTATTTTTTTTTATGCAAAAGACTTGCTTTATTACAGAATTACCCTAAATTTGTATAAGGACGTTAATAAAGTTAACCTTTAAAAAAAATTATTATGAACAAAACTGAATTAATTGATGCAATTGCTAAAGATGCAGAAATCAGCAAAGTGGCTGCTAAAAAAGCATTAGAATCATTCTTATCAAATGTTGAAACTACTTTAGGTAAAGGTGGAAAAATTTCTTTAGTTGGTTTTGGATCTTGGTCAGTATCTGAAAGAGCTGCTAGAGAAGGAAGAAACCCTCAAACTGGGAAAACAATCAAAATTGCTGCTAAAAATGTAGTGAAATTTAAAGCTGGTTCTGAATTAGAAAACGCTGTAAACAAGAAGAAAAAATAATATTAATAATAATATTAACACTTTTTCGAAAATATAAAGCCTCGCTAATTTTAGTGAGGTTTTTTTATTATATTAGAAGATGAAATCCATCTGATAGTTTACACATATGATTCATTCACTTTCTATACAAAGAGGAGATCAATTAATCTCACTACCTAGTGCTCATAACGCAGATCTTATTTTCTCAAGATCCGTTATTCTATTAACAGAACACAGTCAGGATGGTTCTGTTGGCTTTATACTAAATAAACCATTAGATCTAACTTTATCAGATCTTTTACCAAATATAGAGGCTTCATTCACTATTTACGATGGAGGTCCGGTTCAAAAAAACAGAATATTTTACATACATACTAAACCAGAGTTAATCCCTGACAGCATTCATATCGTAGATGATTTATATTGGGGAGTAGACTTTGAGGAGCTTAGTAATATCCTATCTCTAGGTATACTTACTAAGAATAATATTCGCTTTTTTTTAGGCTATTCGGGTTGGGACTGTGACCAATTAAAAAATGAGATTCAAGATAGCTTTTGGATAGCTTCTAATAAACTAGATACGAAGAATATTTTTTCCCAATCTCCTACAGAGCTATGGAAAAGCTCATTAGCTAAATTGGGAAACAAATACTCTCTATGGCTAAATGCACCTGAAAACCCTAACTTCAATTAGGATAGTTAGATAACATTCTTACATCAGCCTAATTTTTGCATTTAACTTATTTATCAAATCAGCAGCTAAAACATTAGTATAATTTTTCTTACGGTACTTTGTCACAGGTTGAACTCCCATAATGACATTCGTAATGAATAATTCATCAGCCTTTTGTAATTCAAATGGTGAGATTACTGCTTCTTCAAATTTGTAGTCAGTATTCTTTTGTAATAACTCTATGATCTGTTTTCTCATAATCCCTTTCACACATCCATCAGACACTGGAGGAGTTTTCACCACATTATCTTTTACGATAAAAATATTTCCATTTAATGCCTCTACAATATTCTTAGCATCATTCAGCAATAAACAGTTTTGATAACCATTCTCTTCAGCGAAGATACTACCTGTTACATTTATCAGTCTATTGTTTGTTTTTAAAGTTGATAATAAGTGTGAAGTCACATAGAAATCTTTATATAATTCGATTTCATAATCCTTTGTATTCAGACTATATATTCCATTATTCAAAACCTCAGCCGAAATAATATAGCCTATTTTTCGAGTTGAAGGAAGGTATTTGCCCTCAGCATCTCTATATACTGTAAAACGCACTCTAAATGCATTTGTAACTGATTCAAGGCTATTGATTGTTTTAAGTATTGCTTCCTGAAAATACTCCATTGTAAACTCCATAGGAATTTCCATACGCAGAATACGCATAGAAGACATTAATCTAAAGTAATGGTCTTCTAAGAATAAAACCTTACCATCTAAAACCCTAACTGTTTCAAAAACAGCATCTCCATATAAAAAACCTCTATTGTGTTCTACTGACACATTACTATTAGAAACAATTTTGCCGTTAACATTAATCATATTCTATTTTCTTCTGATTACTATTAACGGCAAATATAAGTTATATTTTATGGAATTATGCAGAACCTAATACTTGTTTTAAGTCCATGATCTGATTTTCCCATAATTGTTTTGATTCATTGATTTCATCTGGCTCTGCGAAGTCAGTAACGATTATTGTTACATCTTTAGTTAATTCATCTTTATTAATTTTTAACTCAAAGAAATAATCTGTCTCTTTATCATTTTCATCTAACCATCTATATCTAACTCTCTCATCTGCTTTACGAGTAACAACACGAGCTTTCTCTTCAGAATCTCCCCAAATAAAAGAATATATTTCGCCACGTGAATTTACATTATCAGCGAACCACTCGCTTAGCCCTGAGGGATCCGAAATATACTGATACAATAATTGCGGAGATGAATTAATTGAGAATTCTAGTTCGTATTTTTCTTTCATAGCCTTTTTTCAAATTTTATAATTTTTTCGAATATAATCATATTTTGTAAATAAAAAAATATTTTTTTTCTCATTCTCTATTTGCATTATAAACTTTTTATTCTATATTTGCACCCGCATTACAGAAGTAACGCAGGCCAATAATGGCGAGGTAGCTCAGTCGGTTAGAGCGCAGGATTCATAACCCTGAGGTCACGGGTTCAACTCCCGTCTTCGCTACTACACAGGATATATCGAGAAAATTCTCATATATCCTGTTTTTATTTTCAGCCAATTCATTGTTAATCTGAAAGATACACTTCACTAAAGTGTTAATTCGTGTGGTTCGATAAATTTTTCCATCAAACTCTAATTTTTCTGGAAATATCGAACCAATAATTTCTCTTTTGGTTTGAATACCTCCCTCAGCGTAGAGTACACCAAGGTTTACGACTTTATCTAATGCTCTATCAAGCATACTTTTTATATCTATCTTTTTATTACCTTCTTCTTCAATTAATTGCTTTTCTAATTTTTCTATTTCAATTTTACACTCCTTCTTTATTGCTAAATAATCATCATCCTCTAAAGTTCCTTCTAACAATTTATTTCGAGCTATTGATAGTTTGTGATTAACCTTATCAATATTTTCTAATATACTTTTCTTCTGACTTACTGGATTTCCAAAGACTTGATTATAACTATCTATAAGTAGCTTCTTCGTAAAATTTTGCACAACTTTATTAATCTGAAGTTGTTTTAATCCATTTTCAAAAATCTCATTTGCTACACCAGCTTTTTGTCTAAAACCACAACTTGCTAAACAGTGATAGTAATAATACCTATTATTCCTTCCTGTAGAAGCACTACCTGTCAAATTCCTATTACAATTTGGGCAAACTAAAAAACCTCTAAGTGGGAGATTTTCATCCGAAAGAATCTTTGTATTAGGTCTTTCCTTACGAACATTTCCATCTAATATCATTTGCACCTTATCAAATAAAGCCTCGCTTATTAAAGCCTCATGTAATCCAGTTACAAAATATGCCTCCTCGTCTTTATATTTTGGAATAAAAATTTTGCCACAATAAATTGGATTACGTATCGCTACATGAAACGCTGTGCTACTTAATTTTCCTGCATTCATTCTATTCATCTCTAATCTGATTTGATTTGCAGAAAGAATACCTTTAGCTAATTCGGTGAATGCCCATTTCATTGCTTTACTATGTTCTGGAATTAAGGCGATATACTTTTTTCCATCTTCTTTACTTTTATTTGCATAACCAAAAGGTGCATTCCCCATAACCCTACCTTCTTTCTTAGCTCTACGCATTCCATAAAAAGTATTAAGAGCTCTTCTGTCATTTTCAACCTCTGGAGCAGCTAAATAAATAGCTAACATCATCTTATTCTCTGGAATAGTTAAATCTAATGGTTGTTCAATAGCCTGAGGGTTAACACCAAGTTTGGTTAACATATTTATCATTTGATAAGCATCACCAGCATTACGGCTAAAACGATCCCATTTAGTAAATAATACCAAATGAGTTTTTCCTTTATTTTTCTTTAAATTTTGAAGTAAACTATTCCAAGCAGGACGATTAAATGTTTTTGCAGAATGATCTTCGTAAATCACATTTCCTACTTTAAAATTATATTGGGAACAATAACGACGTAAGCGTTCTTCTTGATCTCTTTGTGAGTATCCTTTGTCTGCCTGCTCATCAGTAGACACACGAATATACAAATCAGCTGTTTTCATAAGCTAACCATTTAATTATTAGACGATAAATTAAATTGGGAGATAGTACAAAGATAGAAATAAGTTACTCTCTATCAAAGTATTCACGAAAAACTATAGTAATTAATATATAGAGAAAATCGAGGATTTCAGATGCTTCCTCTTTAGTAACATTTAATCCATTTTTCTGAAAATAGTCTAATGACTCTTCTATACTAATTCGTTTTATATTTCTACGTTTCATAATATCCCTCTTTAGTTATTGACTAAACTAAAGAGGGATACTCATTTATTTTATGAAATGTCTTTTTATGGTATATCTTGTCGTATATCAGTTATAAAAAAAGATTACACTATACTTTTATATCGATTAATTTTTCCATCTCTAATAACCTCTATACCTTTCTCTTTTTCAATGTTCCTAAGAACATTTGATATCTCTCCACTTTTAAGTGAAATATCAATTAACTCTTTTTCTAACAATTCTTTCTTTATATCAGCAACAGTTTTTGGGGTATTAAAAAAATTCTCTGATATTAAGTTCTTTATCTTCATTGTCAACTTTATCGCTTTAGATCTTGTTTCTGTCAGCTTTCTTTTAGGTGCTAAATCAATTTTCACATCTAATAATGATTGTATTGATAATTCTACTGTAACAGCATAAAGGAAATAAAAATCCATATTGGTAGTTTTTCCGTTTTCTACCTTTAAAATAGAGCTTTTAGATATCTTAGTCATATATACAATATCTCCTTGTGTATAACCTAACTCTTCTCTTTTTTTCTTTAGTTTTTGTCCAATCTCTAATTTGTATGGCATAAAGCTTATATTTTTAATAAACACAAAAAGTGTTTGTTTTAAAACTTTTTGTGTTTATTGATTATTTGTTTATATTTGTATCTAATAATAGACTGATTAAGCTATACGCTTAACAAACGATGTTATCTCGCGCCGTGAAGTCCTAAATTTGCTTGCGAGAGTAACCGTGCAGTCCCTCCATGCAAAAAAGTTTCATACTTTTGTCTTTGCATGTGAGCGGTACTCACGTATACTTTCAAAAGCATTGAGTTAAACTCAAAAGGGCTTAGGACCCCTACGGCTTGAAAGTATGCGACCGCTCCTTGCTTTTTTACAAGGTTTGATCTATCATACTTAAACATCGTTCATATAATTTATGTGAGCGATTTTTTGTTTTTATACTAAAAGCAATTGTCTCTCACATTAATAGTAGTAGAACAGGGATTGCCCTATTTTACACTACCATTACCTTTACGCAATAGATAACTTTTAAGCTATTTAGGTTTTTTCTTTTTTGATTCGCACTCTAAAAGTAAATCCTTTCTTACAGTTCTCCAAAAGTAAAGGTCATAAGATGTGATAGTCTGGTATGTATATACTGGACTATCCAAGGAACTAAAGCAAAAGAATTAATTATTCTTTGCTTAAAAATACAACAGACCTTTTATGTATGCTGTCTCCCAAACAAGCTCTAAAAGGTTCAAAAAAACAAGGTTATATTGTTTTACATTCTATCATAGAAGATTAACAATACCTCTTCCTTAATGGACTTATCGAATGTTCTATTCGAGATTTTTTCAATTATTACATTTTATTACAAACAACAAAAATTAGTAACTAAACTCACATTTAGCTTATGATTAAACTTTAGCTTAACTAAATCTTATTTATGTAGATTAATTTGACATTAACGCTTTAATGTTAGATAGCTACCCTATTACCTATTTAGTTAGAAGTAAACACACATTTTACGCAAAGTCTAAGATAGTTTTTTAGATGCGTACAGGACTTCTATTACCTATTAATTTGAAACGTATTGTTATCAATATATTCATATTTAAGTCAATAGAGCAAATTGATTAGTTAGTAAGTAAAAAGCTATGAAGACAATTTATTCACTGTTCTATTTATTAATCACCCTTTAAAACTATTACACTATGGAGAAAAACGCTTACTACTTAGTTTATTCTAAGTTGGTTAATGTAGAATTAAACTATTAGTGAGCACTTAAACACACAACACAAAATATGGCTTAAAGGGATTTTAAGACATATAAAAGTCCATGACTATCTCCTTGCTCTATATCGCATTTTGGGAGACATGCTTTAGAGTAAAGGAGATGGTTTTAAAACTCAATTAACTAACCCTTGATATAACTGACTTATCTAAGTACTACGGCAATAATAATCTTAATGATTTAAAGCTCTCTTATATCACCTCAATTATAAATATTATGAAAACTCAAATTTTAACCAATTATGGTTACAGGATAACTATGCTTTTAAGTTTCTTAATCTGCTATCCAAACTATGCCGTATCAAATAATCATTACTTGTTGTTTACAATGCCAAATGCCTTACCTGATAATAAGCAAAAGATTAAATTAACTGGAATTGTAAAAGATAGTCAAGGTGCACTTGGTGGGGTACATGTCACAACCAGTGACAATAAAGTCATAGCAACTGATTTAAACGGGAAATACACTATTGAGATAAGCACAGGCGATAGAATCACTTTTTCAATGATAGGGTATAAACAACAGACTATTACTTATTCAAATCACCACGGTTCTGTCTTAAATATTACTCTTTTAGAAGATAGTAGTACACTAGATGAAATTGTAGTTAATGCAGGGTATTACAGTGTTAAAGACCGTGAACGTACAGGTAGTATAGCGCGAGTAACAGCCAAAGACATCGAGTTTCAGCCAGTGGTGAATCCCTTGCAAGCTATTCAAGGAAGAGTGGCTGGTGTTGATATAACTCAAAGCAGTGGTGTTGCAGGAGGCGGAATGAACATTGAAATTAGAGGGCGTAACTTTTTAGATAGTTCCAATTCTGGTAGAAATAACCCGATGTATATTATTGATGGAGTACCTTTTTTATCTAATGCAATGGGCAGGACAAATGGAAGTTTAGGAGTTCAGATGTTTGAAAATGGAATTTCACCTTTAAATACAATACCACCATCTGATATAGAAAGTATTGAAATTTTAAAGGATGCTGATGCAACGGCTATATATGGTTCTCGTGGGGCTAATGGCGTTGTACTTATCACTACTAAAAAAGGAAAGTCAGATAAAACACAATTTACTTTTTCCTCTTCCATTGCTTTTAGCAAAGTAGCAAAATTCATGGATATGATGAATACTCAGCAATATATTCAAATGCGTGAAGAAGCTTTTAAAAATAGTGGTGTTACAACTTATCCAGTTAATGCTTATGATATTAATGGGACATGGGATAGAAATAGATATACCGATTGGCAAAAAGAGTTAATTGGAGATACTGCAATTGACCAAAACATCGCCTTAGGTATTCAAGGAGGAAATGAGTATACAGGTTATAATATGAATCTTTCTCGCAATGAAAGCACTACAGTGTTTCCAACTGATAAAGGATATAAGAGAAATGCTTTATTATTGAACTTTAATCACAGAAGTAAAGACAATAAATTAATAATCAATACCTCTACCTCTTATGCTACACAATCAAATAATCTTCCAATTATTGATCTTACTCGTCAATCCCTAAAATTAGCTCCTAACGCACCAGCATTATATGCAGAGAATGGTAGTCTTAACTGGGAAAATGGCACTTTTAATAATCCTTTAGCTCAACTCAATCAAACTTATGAAAACAAAACACAATCACTTGTTTTAAATACAAATCTCTCATATAACATTTTACCTAATTTGTTTTTTAAAATAAACGCAGGTATTACTAATACAGATTTTGAAGAGTGGAAAATCACACCACATACTATTTATAATCCAGCTGAAGGATATACAAGTGAAATGTCTAATACAAGTAAGGCAAATACTTCTTTTAAATCTTATATCGTTGAACCTCAATTACAATATACTAAAGATATAAACAAACATGCTTTTGATTTACTTGTTGGTTCAACTTATCAAAGTAATACATCTGATGGAAGTTATATTAGAGGAGTTGGTTTTTCGTCAAATGCTTTGATTAAAAACATTGGAGCTGCTAAAGAAAAATACATTGGTAGCACATCGAATTCAGAGTATAAATACATTGCTTTATTTACAAGACTAAATTATAAGTATGACAATAAGTACATTGTCAATCTTACAGCAAGACGAGATGGTTCAAGTAGGTTTGCTAAAGAAAACAAGTTTGGAAACTTTGGTGCAATTGGTCTGGCGTGGATATTCTCAGAAGAATCATTTTTAGAGAATGTTTCATGGCTTTCTTTTGGAAAATTTAGAACAAGTTATGGTGTAACAGGTAGTGATAATATTGGGGACTATGCTTATATAGACACTTATACAATTACCTCAAGTAGATACAATAATGAAACAGGTCTATCACCTACCTCTTTATACAATCCAGGTTATAAATGGGAGAAAACAACCAAGTTTGAAACTGCTTTAGAACTGAGTTTTTTAAATAATAGATTCAATACCACTGTCGCTTTTTATAATAATCGTTCAACAGATCAGTTAATTGGACTTAGTTTACCAAGTACTACTGGATTTCATTCAATTGTTACCAATTCTCCTGCTGTGGTGGATAATAGAGGGTGGGAATTTACCCTAAATACAAATATCATCGCTACACAAGATTGGAAATGGTCTACTAACTTTAATATCTCACTTCCAAAAAATAAACTAATCTCATACCCTGGATTAGAGGAAGGAACACAAAGTAGTTATTATGTTATAGGCGAGCCTTTAAATATTGTCAAACTCTATCAATACAATGGTTTAAATCCACAAACAGGATTGTATGAATTCACAGATTTTAATAAGGATGGTAAAATAGATATTAATGACAAAACTCTTGTTAAAAGCTTAAATCCAGTGTTCTATGGAGGATTACAAAATACAATCACATACAAAGATTTTACACTAGATTTTCTATTCTATTTTAAGAAGCAAGATAATTACAACTTAAATAAAAATCATGTTATACCAGGTGGAGCTATAAATAATTTACCTGTAGATTTTGCTAATAGATGGAATTCAAACAATACACAAGCAACATATACTGGAGCTTCTTTTAATAATGCAACAGCTCGTAATAATGCTCTTCCATTTGTAGATAGTGATGCTACAATTAGTGATGCCTCTTACATCCGATTAAAGAATATATCAATTGCTTATACCCTAAAGCTACCAAAGGTAAAAAATACGTCCTTAAAAGTATATATGCAAGGACAAAACCTTTGGACAATTACTTCATATAAAGGCATGGATCCGGAATTTACAAGTTATGGATATTTACCTCCTCTTCGTACTTATTCTTTTGGAATGCAATTAACTTTTTAACCCTTATGACTATGAAAACAATAAATAAATCAAGATTGTTGATACAATCTATTTTAGTCGCTTTTTTTGTGCTTCTTTTGTATTCTTGTGAGAGTTTAATTGATGTTGATTTACCAAATGATAGAATAAGTCAAGAAGAAGTATTCAAAGATATAAATACGACAAAATCAGCTTTAAACTCCATCTATATTAATCTTAGAAACAATCCTTTCTTCTCTAAAGATGTTTCGGGAATCAATTTTAGAATGAGTCTGTTTACTGACGAATTAGATTTTGTAGGTACCTCAGTAGAATACTTCCACCAAAATAGTATTGAGCCTAATGATAGTGAAATAACCAAATGGTGGAATAATGCTTATCAAAATATCTATGCAATTAACCTTTTTATAAGTAAGCTTAACCAATCACCTTCTATAGACGACCTAAATAAAAATCAACTATTAGGTGAAGCCTATACCTTAAGAGCGTTGTACTATCAGAATATTGTTCAGCTCTATGGAGCTATTCCTTATACAACTTCAACTGATTATAAGTATAACACTACCATTGGAAAGACATCCGAGAACCAAGTACTCTTAAAAATAGAAGAAGATCTTTTAAAAGCCACTGAATTATTAACCTATCAGTATAGAAGTACAGATAGGTATTATGTCAATAAAGCTGTAGCAGAACTGCTTTTAGCTGAAAATTACTTGCTTCAGAAAAAAGATGAGTTAGCTGAGATTTATAGTCAAAAAGTGGTTGACAATAGTCTCTATCAAATTGAATCTGATCTATCAAAAACATTTAAAAAAACAGCCAAAAGTACATTGTGGCAATTATCACTTGAACAAAATACAACTGTGACACCTGAAGCAAGCCTTTATGTGTTTACTGCTCTTGGTGGTTTTACCTCTACTATTAGCGATAAACTAATGGGATTATTTGATTCTAATGATTTAAGAAAAGCAAACTGGATTACAGAAGTTAAAATAGGAAATCAAGCCTATTATGGTGTGTATAAGTACAAAAATAAGACAAGTAATACCGATGAGAATTCTATTTTTTATAGAGTAGAACACGCTTATTTTATATTGGCAGAAAGCTTATTAAAACAGGCTAAAAATGGTCAGTCGATAGAGGTTATTAATAAGATTAGACACAAAAGAGGATTAGATGATTTGCCCCTTAATTTAAACAAAGAACAGATTGAACAAAACTTGTTACAAGAATCTTTTAAAGAGTTTTTCACTGAATCTGTTCAGCGGTTTTTTACTTTAAAAAGATGGGATAAATTAAGTGAATTGACCTTAACGAAACCCAACTGGCAAGATCGTTATAAACAACTTCCTATTCCAGAAACTCAATTGCTTTTAAACAGAAACTTACATCCGCAAAATACAGGATATTAAACTAATTTGACATGAAAACACGTTATACAACAATCTACACTTCTATTTTTCCTTTTTTATTGATTGGAATATTACTTACTGCTTGTAAATCTAATACTCATACCAATAGAAGAGTTGCAGACAATAACAGAAATATAGTTATTCAAGGCAGAGTTTTAGTTCAAGGAACTGACTCTGCTCCTTTGGGATTAACCACTATAAATATTAAAAACAAGTGGATTTGGAAAGATGAGTCGCAAAAAGCTTATGGAGAAAACAAAAGAGTTTTTGTGAATAAAAAAGGTTATTATAAAATTACAATTGAAAAGGGAGATACACTAATGGTTATTCCTAATCACATTATTTATGGAAGAGATATAAGCAAGTACACTTTTGCAAATTTGGACAAAAGTCAAACTATTGATATTGAAGTAAACAAAGATGAAGCAGGCTATCAGAATTTGATTAATAACAATGAAGTATTAAAGTCAAATATTGAAAATCTCATTAAAAATGTTGATCCTGAACAATTGGTGTCAGTTAGAGGAACAATTAAAAGTAAGAAAACAAATCAGCCTCTTAAAAATGTAGATGTTAGTTCTGCTTTTAACAACAATGTAATGGGGATTGGAACGTATCATTTAACTGATCAGTTTGGAAATTTTGATTTAAAAGTACCTAAAGGGAACCTTTGTAGTATACAAGCTTTATCTGCTAATGCAATACGTTTTACTGCTCAGAATGATACGATTATTAATTTGTATTTGTAATTATGAGGACATATTTAATATATAAATTGATTTTAATTTTCTTGGGATTATTGTCTTCTAATTCTTTAGTCGCAAGTAGTTATAGTGAGGGAATCGTAATTGATTCCCTTAGCTATACCATCCGTCCTTCTTTAATTAGCCCAGATGGAAACTGGGTAATAGCAAGTAAAACCTATGGGTATAATAATAGAGCAGATACTATATTCTATATCAACACTAAAACCAAACAGAAAAGAATTGTAAATGATCTTTCGACTTTGCAAGCCAACTTGTTGTACAATGATTTAATGCTTGAGAAAAACAATCAATACTTAAGTGTTATTAATTTAAAAACAAATCAATCTGTTTTTAAAGCTGGTGGCATCAAACAGTTCGCTTCCAAGGCCTTTGACAATAAGAATTTATTAATCACACTATCCTCTAATGCAGTTTTAAACATTGTACAATTGGATAAACATGGAGAAAAAAACAAAATAATATTCAATGATAATCAGGTAGTTGAGTTCTTAGTCAATGAGAATAAAACAAAGCTGATCTATCAAAAGAAAGATTGCACTACATCTACTTATATTTTGGACTTAGAATCTTTTAAAGTAGCTGAAATTAACTATTCGGGGGATTTACTATCTCCTTATTGGAATGTCACTCAAGATAAAATGGCTATTCTTGAAAAAGGAAATATTATTTATTTGTTGGATCTTGAGAAAAAACAAGTAGATAGCATTCAACTTAATAAGAAGCCTTTGGAGCGATTTGAGTTGTCTTTTTATTCCAATGATGATCTATTTATTAAATACAATGTAAAAACTGAAAAGAAGCTTGAAGAAAGTGAATACTTGGATATATGGAATGGGAATACTCGATTTGTACATCCAAGTTCTTTTAAAGAAAAGTTTGTACTTCAATACAAGGCTTTTATCTATCAATACAAAACAAAAACATTAAAAGAGTTGAAAAGAAAAAGAGAGAGTGATTTGGATTTTATAAATCTTCCCAATCATATTTTATCATACAATCCTTTTACTTATCAGGACTTTAATGCTTCTTATACTCAAATACAGTTTGATGTACTCAATACAACCAATAGTCATATTATACGATCAATTAAAACTAATAATTCAAAGGACATTATTGCTTCTTTATGTGGAAAGTACATGATCTATCCTATTGACAAGGATAAATCAAAATGGGAAATACTAGAGCTTGCTACTAATAAAACCACAATGATAAACTGTGATGCATCAACGGTTGATGTACCTATATGGTCAACCAATTCAGAGTATGTTTTTTTTGTAGTGAACAATACATTAACTCGTTTGCATCTATCCACGAAAAAACAAGTAAGTATTCTAAGTTTTACAGGGAAAAACACTTTGATTTTTGCTAATAGAACCAAACATAACAATGACATAAATGCAACAATCAATACTGAGTCTGCTATTGTAGTTGCAGTTAAAAACAGCTTGAATACTTTGATTTACAGTATTGATAATACCCGTGCTAAATTACTGATTGATGCAAAAGAAAATGACCTATCACGAGGATTAACGTATTTGCCCGACTTAATTAGCAAAGACTTAAAAACTATTGTTTTTACACAAGAGAATTACAATGTACCTGTTTTATTAAAGGTTTATAATAACGGCAAAATAACCACTCTTTTGGAAAGTGATATTCCACAGGAGCTTTATAGCAATAGAAAAAAACAAACCATTAGTTTTAAAACTAAAACGGGAAGAGAATTAAAAGGAACACTTTATTACCCAAAAAACTTTAATAAAGAGGTAAAGTATCCTATGGTTGTTTATACTTACGCTGAAGATGATACAGACAGTAAACAATTTCTTTTGTCCTCACTGATAAATTCTACAGGCTTTAATATTCCACTTTTAAATGACAATGGATATTTTGTATTTTATGTTCAGTCATATATTTCTCAACAGGGACCTGGAATAGGAGCACTTGAATCAATTAAAAATAGTGTAAAGGTTATTAGTGAAAAAGAGTCTGCAATTGATACTTTAAAGCTTGGTTTGCTAGGTCATTCTTTCGGAGGATACAAAGCCAGTTTTATCGCTACTCAAACAAATATGTTTTCAGCCATTATCAGTGGAGGAGCACCTCATGATGTAATTGGTGGTACGATGTATCGGTATAATACCTACAGAAATAAACTTGATTGGTTTATGGTGGAAAGTGGGCAACTGGGATTTAAACAAAGTTATGCAGAGAATCCTGAAAAGTATTTAGCTAAC
The DNA here is from genome assembly GCF_038039805.1 of Myroides odoratimimus. Lineage (GTDB taxonomy): Bacteria > Bacteroidota > Bacteroidia > Flavobacteriales > Flavobacteriaceae > Flavobacterium > Flavobacterium odoratimimum_B. The sequence goes on along the minus strand of NZ_JBBPHK010000004.1, from coordinate 83,961 downwards.
TCTCCTCTATTATATGCTCATAAAGTAAGAACACCTATTCTTCTATGGACAGGGCTAAAAGATGAAAATGCACATTGGGAAAACACTCGTAAAATGTATGTTGCTTTAAAAAGGTATAAGGTACCAACGATTGCTCTATTTTACAAAAATGTTGAACATGACATTATGCCTAATCAAAAAGTTGAAAACAAAGACCTAACACTTAGAGTGATGGATTGGTTTGAGTATTTCTTAAAAGATAATAGAAACATTGAGTGGATTAGTAAAGGAATTGATTATGATAATTACTCATGGAATCAATTAGATACTTTTTAATAAGAGAATAAAACAAGGGGACGATGTCCCCTTGCTCTGTAATCAATAAAATTACATGATTAAACGAAGAGGTTTATATTCTGCAACAGAAGAATCCCATCCATAGATTTGGTGAGTCTCTGAGTTAATATCTTCTTCGTACAAAGGGCCAAATCCTTCAAATGAACAATCTCTCTTTACTATTTGCGTTGCTTTTTTAAATACAGCTCCGTCTAAATAATATAGATCCCCTCCATAAGGAGTTACAGTCTCTTCTGATATTTCAATTTTATTATCAGCTTTATTACTAGCATTCATTGTGAATGCACCTACACTTAGCATTGCAACAACGGCAAATGGCATAAGTAGGTTTTTTATAAATTGTTTCATAATGTTATTGTTTTTAAAATTATATAACAAACCTCGTGTCTGTTATAAAAATGGTCGTCTTTTAAAGTTAATCAATGTCTTTTATTCATCATAGTCGATTTATGTAGCTACCCTAAATCGAACTTTTCTATTCCTACTATACGTGTACAAAGTATAGCATTACAACTTCAACATAAAAAATTACAAATATGAAAAAATTCTTATGAGGTAAACTTACAACTCTTTATAATTCAAAACAATACGTGTTTTCCGCATATTTCCATATTAAGATTAATTCTTTCGAAGTATAGATTTAAAAGACAATATAGTTGAGTTTTATTTTATTAATAATTGCACGAAGTTAGGCAATGTCCAGCGGTTCGCTAACAAGAAATTCCCCCATAAATGCTTGACTAAAGTCTTCGCTTTATTGCGTTGCTTCTTGCGCTCGCTAAGCCATTACCAATTGTGGCTCCATAATTAATTTAAAAATTTAATAGTATGGAAACTACAGTTTTAAACACAGAATGGCTTATCGCATCAGAAGTAGAATTGATTTACAAATCAAAAGTAAAAGCTTCACAGAGACCTCAGATTACATCTTCTTACAGTGCCTATCAAATAGCATTAAAAGCGTGGGATGGTAATAAGATTGAATTATTAGAACAGTTTAAAGTGCTTATGCTTTCAAACAACAACAAAGTACTTGGAGTATTAGAAGTTTCCTCAGGAGGAATAACAGGTACAATAGTAGATTTAAGAATCATCTTCTCAGCTCTATTAAAAGCGAATGCCGTTGGATTTTTGATAGTGCACAATCATCCGTCAGGGAAATTAGCTCCAAGTGATGCTGATATACAAATTACAAGAAAGATTAAAGAAGCTAGCAAGATACTTGATATTAGTCTCTTAGATCATTTAATTATAACAACAGAGAGTTACTACTCTTTTGCAGATGAAGGCGCCTTATAAGTGTCTTTATTATTTGAAGTTGTAAAACTGTAAACATGCTTTTACAGTTTTACAACTTTAATTTTTTATTGAAATACTTAAAAGATAGGCTTGTTTTTTTCATTGAATCTTGTGGTTATTTGCTGTTCAAACTCATTGAAATGGTGCTCTAGTAGATTATAGAGATAAGCGTAAATTGTAAGTTTATCATCTGCGATAACCTGAACAATACGAGAAAGTATCTTATGATGCTCAGGGTCTATATACACCGATTTCCCATGACGTGCTGTGCTTTTGACATCTTTAAAAAAGAGTTCTTCATACTCCGCTGAATTATACTCTTTATTGGTAGAGATTTGTTCTTTTTTTACACGTCTTTGCTTCTTTGGTTCATTCATAGTTTCTTCCTCTTCATCTCTTATACCAGGAGCATTGAGTTCAGCCTCTGTAAATCCATTAGGTCTTAGTCCATCAACCATAAGTGCCATCATGGCTTCTTCATCAATAGCACGTTTCTTTTTAAATTCTTCTTTCATAATTACTTGTTTTTATATCTGTTTATAATTCTGTCTATTTATGTTGTTAGTTAAATGTTATGCTGTCCTTTGAGTTGCAATTCCAATGCTTCAGACATTCAACTGTGTATAGGTTTTATCAACAGTTTATTTGTATGTTTGATTGTTGGGAGCTATGTAAAGTCATAGCTACGATATTGCGTTTGTGCAACTAAAACATTGCTTAGACAAATAACTAGCGTTATAGACTCACTATTTAAAAACAGGTCTTTAAAGAGTCTATTTGGCGTTTACTTATAGGTGTATAAACAGTATTCATATTATAAAAAACATATTGTAAATATGTTGAAAAAGTTACTGCAAAAGTAACAGCAAGTTATGTTTTGAGGCACTCGAAATTACATTCGTGCCATCAAAACGACTTGCCCTTAAGCAGGGAGCTAAACCAATTTCTCCGAAGTCGAATGGTTGAATTTATAAAAATGGATTTATTATGAAAGAGAAAATTAGAAAACAGAACAAAGATGGACGAAAACCAAAGGTCAATCCCAAAACAAACCGCTATTTTTTTCGCCTTACGGATGAATAAAACGCTAAATTTTTAGCTCTTTTTGACCACTCAGGAATCGACAATAAAGCAAAATTTGTTGTTTCCATGATATTTGGAAAAGAATTCAAATCTGTAAAAATTAACAAAAGAACTATTGATTTTCACATGAGATTGACTTCGTTTCACAGTCAGTTTCGGTCAGTTGGCGTCAATTACAACCAAATTGTAAAGCTTTTATATAGAAGGTTTTCAGAGAAAGAAGCATCGGCTTATCTTTATAAATTGGAAAAACAAACGGTTGAAATGGTGCTGGTATTTAGAAAAGTGGTGGAATTAACGAAGGAGTTTGATAGGAAGTATTTGAAGATATAGGTTTGAATAGAAAATACACTTTTCTTGTCAGAAAACTTGTTCAATCTAATTTTGTTCATTATTTTTGAATGTTCATTCCTGCTGAACACTTAATAATATTGAACAAAGATGTATAGAGATAATGATTTTGTTTATGAAGCTATTGCTTCTTTAGAAGAGACAACTGGGGTTCCTATCGCTATTGAAAGCGTTAGGGAAACTTATGATGTAGTGCTTCAAATCAAAAAGGAAACCTTTTATTGCATTGCTAAGAAAAACGCGAAAAATGCAAATTATGCTATTATCATGTCTTCTATTAAGGATTTTAATCCTTCAAAAAACAACATTGTTATTGCTGATTACTTAACTAAAAAAACGGCAAGTGATCTTAAGCAAAATGGCATTAATTATCTTGATGCATCTGGAAATACCTTTATTAAGACCAAGGATTTTTTTGTATATATAGAAGGCAGAAAAGCAAAAATCAATAAAAAAACGAATCAAACCCGGGCATTTCAGGAAGCAGGTTTAAAATTACTTTTATTGCTTATTTCTAATCCTGATACTTTGCAATTGTCTTATAGAGAATTAGCCGAAAAAGCAGGAATCGGACTTGGATCAGTAAGTAATGTATTTAAAGAATTGGAGGAAGGACGCTATCTATTAAAAACAAGAAATAAACGAGTTTTAAAGAATCAAGATGAAATTATTGAACGTTGGGTAATTGCCTACAATGAGCTTTTAAAACCTCGTTCTTTTAAAAAGAGAATGAGAGCTTTAGAAAATGAATTTAGTGTAGAGAATATTGTAAACAATACTAAAATAAGTCTCCATTTGGGGGGAGAACCCGGAGGAGAAATCTTGACTGGTCATTTAAAACCTAAAGATTATATTATCTATACAAATGAAGAAACAAGCAAAGTTGTAAAAGAACTGAAACTTGTACCTGATGAAGCTGGCAATATCGAATTGTATAGTAAATTCTGGACAGATAGTCTTCATTTGAAGAATGAATATACCGCTCCTCCTTTAGTCATATATGCCGATTTAATGGGATCGAATAGTAGTAGAAATATAGAAACCGCGAAACTAATTTTAGAAAATGGATTATAATATTTCAAGTGAAAAACTGGAACATCCATTACTGAAAAAGTTGTTGGATGAGTTGATTCCTGTATTTCAAAAATTGGAAATCAAGTTTTTTGTGATTGGTGCAACAGCACGAGATATCATCATGGAACTTCATGGGGAAAAATCTGGTAGAAGAACGCAAGATATTGATATTGCCATAGCTGTGGACAAATGGGAGGAGTTTGAAACTATTGAAAAGGCAATAGTACAATTGCCTGATTTTAAGAAAGATCCAAAACAACAACAACGATTTTCGTATCTAAATGATTTTCAGCTAGATATTGTTCCTTATGGTGGAATTACAACTGCCGAAGATAAAATCTTCTGGCCACCTGATCAGTCTTTTGCAATGACTGTTTTGGGTTTTGAAGAAGCAGAAAAGGATTTGGTAAGAGTTAAGATTGACGATTCGCTGGAAATTGATATTGTTTCGTTGACAGGAATTTTCATTCTGAAATTGGTTGCTTGGAAAGACAGACATATTCAAGGAAATAAAGACGCAGATGATATGGGATTTATCCTTTTGAACTATCTCAACATCAACGAAGAAAGAGCCGCTATGGAGCATTACGAAGAAGTCTATGAAATAGAAGATTTCTCCATCACAAAAGCAGGTGCAGTTCTTTTAGGAATGGACATGAACAAACTTTTGACAGACAATGAAACTGGTAAAGAAAAATTAAAAGCAATAATTAAAACGGAAATAAATGTTGCTGAAAACAGCATTTTATTCAACCAAATAATCGAAACAAATCACATCAAATTTGATGATGTACAGGATTGTTTTCAAATCCTAAATCAAAAATTAAAATAGATGAAAACCAACAATAAAGAAGAAATATTAGAAGATAATCAAGTGATGTGTATTCTCACCGCAAAAGCGAGAAAAGCAACATCACAAGAAAATAACCTACAGTCTATTATTCGTATGCTCAACGAAGAGTATGGTTTTGAGCTGACTGATATGGAACGGGATTTTAATATCATTTACACCGATCCAGATACGGGTAAAAATAAAAAGCAAAAGATTGATCTTGTTATTTTTGAAAAAGGGAAATCACATGAGCAAGATTTTATTGTTAGAATTGCCATTGTACAAGACGAAAAGATAAAAGAAAACGACAAGAAAAAAGGAGTTATCATTACCTTAGAAAATGCACTTGCTGCTGTTGATAATTGCGAATTTGGTTTATGGACAAACGGCACGGATATTAAATTTCTTCAAAAAGAGAATGACGAAATTGGATTTGATTATATCTTTTCCGATTTATCTGATTTCCCTGGTTTTGGAGAAACTTTAGATGATTTAAATCGTGGTGATCGCTCGCATAGCCGTAAGCCTGCAAACGATTCCTTAATTAAAGTTTTTAAGCGTTCGCACGATTATATTTATGGAAATGAAGGTCGCAAGAAAGATGCGTTTTGGCAATTGCTTTATCTTATTTTCTGTAAATTGTACGATGAGAAAAGACGTTTTATGCCTTTGCCAGATGGTATTTCTTATCGTCGTTATTTTTGGGTGGGTGTAAAAGAGCAAAACACGGCTGAAGGTAGAAAAGCTGTTGCTGACAGAATTAAAAAAATATTTGAAGAATTAAAAACAGAAGGTACTTTTTCTGATGTATTTGACGGCAATGAAGCAATAGAATTAACCGACAAAGGGATCGCCTTTATTGCAGGAGAATTGGCAAAATATTCCTTTCTTGATGCTTCTGTTGATGTAAAAGGCTTAGCTTATGAAACCATTGTCAGCAATACCCTGAAACAGGAAGCTGGTCAGTTTTTCACACCTCGCAACATCATCAAAGCGATGGTAGAAATGATGAATCCAACCGAAAATACACGCGTTTTGGATCCTGCCTGTGGTTCGGGCGGCTTTTTAGTCATGGTATTAGATCATGTTCGCAAACAAATAGCTGAAAAATTATATCCTGAAATTACAGATGAAGTTTTGCTTGCTGCAAAATATAATACTCCGGAAGTAAACGAAAGAGTTCGTGAATATGCTGAAAACAGCATTTTCGGTTTTGATTTTGACCCCGATTTAAAGAAAGCCGCACGAATGAATATGGTAATGGCAGGCGACGGACACGCGAATATTTTTCACGTGAATTCGTTGGCTTATCCCAATTGGGAACATCCTACTGAGATTGAAAAAATTGAAAATGCCATCAACCGGAGTTTGAAAGCAATGAAAGATGATGAGGGTATGTATGGTAATAGTGCCAGAGAAAAATTTGACATCATATTTACCAATCCGCCATTTGGAGCTAAAGTAAAAGTAGATGAAGATATTGCGGTTAAGTATGAATTATCCAAGTATTCAAATGCTCCCGAAGTGTTATTTATAGAAGCTTGTTACAATTTTTTGAAAGAAGATGGTAAAATGGCTATTGTATTACCAGATGGTATTTTAGGTAATCCGAATACCTTACCTGTCAGAGAATGGATATTAGATAAGTTTAAAATATTAGCTTCAGTGGATTTAGCTGTAGAAGCATTTCTTCCACAAGTGGGTGTACAAGCTTCGCTTTTGTTCTTACAAAAGAAATCTGCCAATGAACGTAACATTGCCCACGAAGGAGAAGAAGATTACGACGTGTTTATGGCAATTGCTGAAAAACTAGGCAAAGACCGAAGAGGGAATCCGATCTATCTGCGAGATGAAGACGGAGCTGAAATTATTTTCCCAGTGGAGAATAAGTATGTAGCCTACCGACCAGAAGACGGCAAGCCGATTGTAAAAACACGTGTTGAAAAACAACGTGTATTAGATGATGATTTGCCTAAAATTGCGAAGGCTTTTAAAGAACTTTTTAATTATTAAAAATGAAAGTAAGTAAAATAAAATCCAATTTCATTTTTGAAGATATAAGACTTAACGCAAGCTATTTTCTAAATGAAGATGCTTTAAATAGTATGAAGTTGGAGGCTAACAAAGATAAATGCGTTGCTCTGGACAAGGTTGCTAACGTTTGGAATCCACCTATTTTCAAAAGACAGTTTTGTAAAAAGACAGAAAGATCAATTCCTTACTGCCAAAGTAGTGATGTTACTAATTTATTGGAAGGAAGTGATATTTATATCTACAAAGAACAAGCTCTAAAAGTTAATTCAGTTGTAAAAAAAAATCAAATTCTGGTTACAGGATTTGGAACAATTGGAAATACCCGATTAGTTAATGAACTGAGTTCAGGAATAAGTTATGCTAATAATGTTTGTAGAATTGAGGCGAACGAAGAATTACCGATTGGTTACATTTATGCTTTCTTAACGTCTAAATATGGGAGATCTCAACTAAATAAAAATGCCTCTGGTTCTGTGGTTAGATATATTGAAGCCCCAGGTATCAAGAAAACATTGATTCCTATACTATCAGAAGAAAAAAAACAACAAATTCATCAGCTTATTGTAGAAGCTTCTGAATTGAAAGTGGAAGCGAATAGATTGTTGAATGAGGCAATTCAAATATTTGAACAGGAATTAAACTATGGAAGAATTGCTGACGGAGCTCAATATGGCAAAATATCTTCCAAAGATTTATTGAGTTTTCATAAAAGATTAGATGGTCAATATCAACTTATTTGGAAGACAATAAAGAAGAAATACAACGAAAGTATATCATTTGATAAAATTGAAAATGTTGCTTCTTCAATATTTGTTGGTGGCAGAGGAAAAAGGAATTATGTGGAGAATGGTATTCCGTTTTTATCATCATCAGATATGATGTTATACAATCCCAAAAGGCTAGCAAAAAAAATCAGTTCGTCAACAAATGGAATTGAGCAAATGAAAGTTTCCAGAAAAGATATATTGATTTCAAGATCGGGAACTGTTGGAAATACTGTAATTGTAGGAGATGATCTTAATAATATTGTCATTTCAGAACACGCATTAAGACTTAAAATAAATTCTGATAAAATTTCCCCAAATTATGTGTTTGCATTTTTGAAAACTAATATGGGATTAAAAGCAATGGAAGCATCGGCGTTTGGTTCTGTCATTATTACTCTGAATGAGGATTTAATTGGAAATATTGATCTTCCAATTCTAAGTAATGAACTCCAAGAAGTGATTTCTGAAAAAATAGAAGAATTTCTTTCTCTTTCAGATAAATCGGTAATAAAAGAAAACCAAGCCATTGCACTAATAGAAAAAGAGATTGACCTATGGCAAGTATCATAAAACCACCTTATTTCGAATCGGTCGTGAATGCTGGTGAAAAGAGATTGTTAGATTATCTGGAAGTATATCTTCCGGATAACTACTATTTAATTCCCAATGTGGAGATTGCTTCTACCAATCCTAAAAACAATCGTACCCAATATTGGGAATACGATTTACTTGTGGTAGCTCCGCATGGTATTTACAATATCGAAAACAAAGATTGGAAAGGACGTATCGAGGGCGATGACAATTACTGGTATCTCAATGATCGACAAATGCCCAATCCGCTAAAAACAGGTCGGCAAAAAACAGCGATATTGGCATCCAAACTCAAAGAAGCCAACTTTGCTTGGGGAAAAGCGTGGATACAAAATATGCTTACACTTTCTTTTGATAATAGCTATCCGCCTGTTATTTCGCACGAAGCGCAAAAGCTCACGTTTAGCTTGAACAAGAAATTGGTTGATTTTATTACCGATCCGTACAGTATTGGGAAATTAGAAGATGATATTGTGAGCATTCAACAAGAAATCATAAAATTCCTAATCGGTCAACAATCAAAGAAATCTCCTGAGCAAAAAAGAGAAATTGAAGGTTATGAAGTGCTAGAAATCATTCAGCAGGAACCTAATTTTACAGAATATCTGGTAAAGCCTAAAGGTGTTACTTCCGTACGTCGTAAAATTAAGGAATATGCTTTGCAAGTAAGCGGATTATCTACCGAAGAACTGAAAAAACGGGAAGATAAAATCAAGAACCAGTATCACGCACTCAATAAATTAAAGGCAAAACCATTTATCTTAAATGTTGAGTTTCGTATAGACGAAGTCAATCATTTGTTCTATGAAATTTCAGATTTCTTGGAAGAAAACTCCTTACGTTCAGAGGCTCGTGTAAAAACCTTTACGTTCAAAGAGAAAATTGACATCATCAACAATGTAATGGTAGCTCTGAAAGAAGCGCATAAAGAAAGCATCTACCATCGTGACATCAATCCTGATAATATTTATTTGAGCAGTGGCTACGCCTATTTGGGCAATTTTGGTAAATCTTATTTCATTGATCACAGTGAAGAAGGATATACCGTTATGCCAACCATTAACCAAAATAACGCAACGGCTTATCATCCTTTGGAACTGACCGTGAACGATGCGAGTGCGGTTTCAGATATTTATTCATTAGGCGTTTTAATCTATTGGTTATTTACCGACAAAGAACCGTTTAAAACACCATACGATTTAGATAAAATGGGTGGCAAATTAAAAACCGATTTGTTGCCTACGCACATCAATTCCAATTTGCCCAAATGGATTGATGAAATTTGTTTGCAAACCATTTTAACAGATGATCTAAAACGAATTGAAAGTGTAGAAACTTTACAAGATATTATAGCCAATGCTATAGAAAGCAAATCGGTTGCGGAAGCATCGCCTGTGGTTGTTCCTGTTCTAAAATCATACACTTTTGAAGAGCTAAAAGAAGGAGATTCTATTGGCAGTTATTCCATTCACAAAATATTGGGTAAAGGTGGTTATTCCAAAGTATTTAAAGTTAAACACCGCATTCAAGACGTTTATTATGCGTTGAAACTCTTTAATGAAAGTGTAAACTTTAGTTCTGTAAAAGATGAATACGAAGCATTGGTAAATTTGAATCATCCCAATATCGTAAAATTCAAATGGAATGATGAAGCGGCTTCGGGACAGTTTTTTACGGTTATGGAATATTTGGATGGAGAAAATCTAAGTGATTACGCTCGTACAGATGCCAAACTCCCTATTCATAAAATTGTTCAAGTGGGTAAAGAGATTCTTTCTGCTTTGGTGGACATGCAATCGAAGGAAAAACCGATTATACACCGAGATATTAAACCTCAAAACATTATTTGGGATAAAGGCGAACGCTTTGTTTTAGTAGATTTTAATGTGGCTTCTACCTCATTAAAAAAGAGTGAATATGTTGGCACGATACCCTATTTAGCACCTGATCAGATTGTTGATAATTATAAGGTAAATTGGGATTTATCGACAGATACTTTTGCGCTTGGCGTAACTTTGTATGAGTTGCTTTGCAAACAATATCCGTGGCATCCTTCCAAAACACCTATGGCGAGCAGACAGTCGAATAATCCTAAAGAAATTGAATCTCGAATATCGGAACAATTTGCTTCCTTTTTATTGAAAGCCATTGCTACTGATGCTTCTCAACGGTTTCAAAATGCAAAAGAAATGTTTGATGCATTGATCGCTATTGAAGATCATATTTTAGAAGATATTTCTCCAAAAATTAAATCAACAGATACTACAACTACCACAACTGATATTGATATTATTCAATATATCAACTCATTGTACAGCCAATCGAAGTACGGAAATTTTGGAACAAGAGTAAACAGCAATGCACATCAATTGGATGAACAAACGTACACACCTACCAAGTTGGATAAAAGCCTTATTCCAGCTATTGTAGATGGACAGTACAAATTACTTATCATTACCGGAAATGCAGGTGATGGAAAAACAGCGTTTATCAAGAAGATTGAAGAGCACGCTTCCGTTCAAAATGTGGAGCATTTTGCGCATCATAATGGAGCGAGATTTAAAATAAACGGCATAAGCTATGAAAGTAACTATGACGGCTCACAAGATGAAGAAAACAACATAAACAATGACGTTTTAGAAAAGTTTTTTCAGCCTTTTGAAGATGTTAAACAGTATGCTCATGCAGCAGAAGGACGTATCATTGCGATAAATGAAGGACGCTTGGTGGAGTTTTTAAAGACTTCAAGTAAGCACCATAAATTAGCTAAACTAATTGAAGATTACTTTTACGAAGAAGGTCATACTGAACTTCCAGAAGGCGTAATGATTGTCAATTTAAATCTTCGCTCTGTGGTTGCTGATGATTCGGGCGAAGGCAGTTTATTTAAAAATCAAGTAAAAGCATTGACGCAAAAATCACTTTGGGAAAAATGTGAAACTTGTGTATTGACAAAAGATTGTTTCATTAAATACAATGTGGATACTTTAAACGATTCGGCTTCTGGAGAAACAGTTATCAATCGTTTGGAATGGTTGATCAGAACCGTTAGTCTAAAACGTGAATTACATATCACGATGCGTGATATTCGTTCTTTCATTGCCTTTATGCTTACTCGTGATGTTTCTTGTGAAGAAGTATCACAAATAGAATCGTTAAAAGAGACAAACCCAGAAAAATATTGGCAATATTATTATTTCAATATCACTAATCCTACGTTGGAAGACAGTGGAAATAAAGATCGTCTAATAAAGCTTTTAAGAGAAACGGATATTGGCGAAGTTGCGATTCCGCATTGGGACAGAGAATTGTTTTTTAGCAATCATAATCCAAAAGATTATGTTGTATTTGCGGAAAGAGAATCTAATTTGTTGGAACACTTTAATGAACAAAAATTCTTTATTCCAGCACATGAGCAAACACCAGAATTGATTCAAAAGATAAGAGAAAAACATAAATCATTTACTCGACATCATTATTTTGAAGGAAAAACAAGTTGGTTCAAGGAAGATATATCTACGGAAGAAACTACCGAAAAACCAACTAATAAAGGTTTAAAACCTTCGTATTTATTGCGCTTGCCTTACAAGTCAATTTTTGATTTCGTTTCTATATTGTCTCAATCTGCGATCGAAGAAACAACAAAACAGGTCATTTCAAGAGCCGTTTCTTTAAACGAAGGATGCGATAATGAGTCGTTGGACAAAGAAAACTTAATCCTTGCTTCGACCGATGTAAAAGATATTCGAGGAAAATCCTTCAAGATGTTTCCTTTGGATGATTTTGAGCTGATTGTAAATCGCACAGACCATTTAATTAAATATCTGGAATACGAACCAGATAGCTTAATTTTTAGGCATAAAATAAATAAGCATATCGAGTTGGCTATTTCATTGGATTTGTATGAAATGCTTTACTTTATAAAGAAAGGTTTTAGTCCGTCATTGAATGATTTACGAGGTAAATTCATTGAATTGATTGTGTTTAAAAACCTATTAGAGAATCTGAATTATGATGAGATTGTAGTAACACCAGACAATCGTCTGTTTTATTCGATCAAAAAGAATCATAACAAAATCGCTATTAAAAAATTAACCTATTAACTATGGCAATCAAACTAAACAAACAGGAAAGTACATTCAGAAATGAACTCCTTTTTACGGCTGATGCCAAAACGATTAGAATTGATAATACCTTAGTCAATCTTTTTATGCTTTTAAAGCATGAAGGCATTCGTCCTAAACAACGAACAAGAAGAGGCGATAGTGTTTTTATTGAGTTGGATAAACTAAAAAACATCTTCCAAAAACTGGAAGAGGGTAATGAGTTGGAAGGTTTTAAAGAAAATCCCGAAGCGGTAGAACTTTGGTTGCGTACCAATCTTGTCAATATGGTAAACCGCGGAAATTCTGAGAAAGAAAAAATATCTTCGTTAAGACCTATCCATCTTGAAAGTTATCGGGTAAGAAATGTTCCCAATACCAGAGATTATTTTACGGCAGATCAAGTTTACCTGATGTTAGGGCAAAACCCAATTGTAAAAGAGAATCTTCGGAATTTTTTAGCGGAAGGATGGGATAAGACAACCAACACCTTACTTCAATCCAAAGAATTGGACGTAGATAGTTTGGGAATTTTATATTTGATAAAGAATGTGAACCCTGGCTTTATGGATAGTAACACAACGCTCAATAAAGTAAAACCTCTTTTAATAGAACAAGCAGAATTATTTTGCGATGATGTTAGAAGATTATTGGTGTATAAATCCAAAATTCCAAGAAATGTTTTAATAGATTATCTGAAAACAATTACTTCATTTCACCTCGCCTTATATGTACATAAGGTCATTTATTTATTGCCAAAAATGATTGAAGCGGGAACAAAAGATGTTGTTGATGATTGGAATATCGTGATCGATGCTACAGATGATTTTGAAAGTAAAGTTTCTTCTATTGCTATAGCTGATGCGGAAAAAACATATAATTCACTATACAAATACATCAAAGCTACGTTTAAGATTAATAGTATTATCCAAAAACTAAAGTTAGACGAATCCAATTCGGATAGCGTAGAAAAAGCATTGGAAATACTTAAAAATGAGTTGAATCAATATGAAACGAAGTTTGAGGCGTATTGGGATATTGTCTATAACGAGCAGGACGAAGATGATAAAAACTTACTCACTGAAATGGTGAAGTATGAAACGACTTACTTTGATAGATACGTTGAGTTACTTTTAAAAGTGAGAGGAAAGTATCAACATAAATCACACATAGAACTATTAGACAGTTTATCACAAAAAAATAGCGAAAGAGGTTTTTTAGCTCAAGGAAGAAGTAAAAAACATCCTCGAAGATATGTGCTTGGAACTAGATTATTAGAAGCATTAGTTCAAATACAGGTTTTGCATTTGGAAAGAGATAAATTTATTACACAAAGCTTATCTATTGAAGAATTGATGCGTAATCTGAAAGACCGTTACGGATTAATTATAAATGGATTGGAGGAAGAACGTTTTCAAAATACGGATCTTCATACTCATTTAGCGTTTAAAGAAAATGTAGAAGCCTTTAAGATAAAATTGAGGCAGATAGGCTTTTATAATGATTTAAGTGATGCATACATTTTGCAGAAAATAAGACCTCGTTACGAACTATCATAATTAAAAACAATGGACGTTAATATTTTAACACGTTACTATCAATACATCATCGAGCTAATTGTAGAACTATACAAAGATGAGTTCGAAACTGCGAAACCGGGACATTGTATGAAAATTACAGGTCTGGGGAATGAGCAATTATTGTCTCTTTGGGAAGTTATTACAACAAATTTCAAGAATTTAGATACTTATATTGTTGACGAAACACAACAAGGTGATTATTATATTTCTGCAACGAAGCTAATCGAATTACGAAATCAGCAGAAAAAACCGTTGCTTATTCTTGTTCCTTCAAATAGCAGAACCGCTGCCGAAGATTCTTATGGCAATGCTACATTTAAAGAAATTTCTTTGGAACGCATAGAGCCTACTTTAATTACTAAGCTCAAGGATAAAATTCCAGAGGAGTTCTCCGCATTTGTTAACACTGTAATTAGTTATATCGGTAATCCTAATCGAACAAATTTACTGAGCTATCTTTTAGCATTGGAAGAAGAGTCATTTACAAAAGAAAGTATTGGGCGAAATCTGTTTTATTTAGACTTGTTGCCAGATCTCAAATTGCTTGAAGATGAGAATCTGATTCGTTCGAGACTGAATCTAAACATGACGAGTTGTAATATACTGGCATCTTTTAATAAACCTGTTTATGACCGAGTGGACGAACTTCAAATAAAAAAAGACTCCCTTCAAAAGGATTTTATTCAGTTATTCAGAAATGAAGAAAGCATTACTTCATTGAATAGACTGGTCGCTATAATTGGAGAGAAATACCCTGACTTATGGTTTGATAAATGGGAAATTCCAAGTCTTAATTTTAAAGAAGTAAAACTGGAAATTGTTGAAATAAGATCAACAGATTTTACTATTGAGGAAGGTAAAAAAGTTCTTTTATCGGATGGAGCATCGAACCCAAAAGTTACCATTCGTTTTAAAACTACACCCGAACCAAAAGACATTGAAGAATTAAAATATTTTAGAGTGGTTTTAATGGCTGTAGATGGTTTTTCAGGTCAAGAAATAACCACGCTTAGAAAATTAAAAAACACAAATGCTAAGCAAGCCTACCGCGAAGCTAAAATAGAACTCAATGCAAATAATATTGAAGAAGGATCGTATTTTTTTAAAGTATTAGCTGAAGATGAATTAGGAAATATTCTAAACGTAAACGATGATTTTTATGAAGATTCTATACAACGAGAGTGGGAAGAAAATGAGTTTTCTCCTGAAAGTAAAAAAGAACTTCGCTACAAATTGAAATGCGATTCGGAGGATTTTGATTATGCTATCGACATCAATACCGAAAAAGAAGAGACAATACGTAAAGACAAGTTGAACAATGTGCTTCAAGCGTTTTTCAAATATAATATTGATGGTTTAAGACAAGACACAGCCATAAATAGTCCTACTCCAAGTGAACAATCTAACGTCTGGCTAAATGATGAAAAATTAAAATTATCATCCGTTTTTCATATCAATTATTCAAATAAGCATAATTATCAAATTATGCTGTCATCAAAGCTAAGGCTGATAGAAAATGAGATTTTGAATAATAGCCATCACTTTGGTTTTGTGAATGTTACTATTAGTAATAATAACACCACACTGGGGTTACAAAATATTGAATACAGGGTGAGTAGCCTGACAGATATCGCTCCCAAAAAGTTATTAGAATCCCGAAAAGTTGTTTTTGAGAAAATCAAAAACTCCAATAGTTCTGAAAATGGTGTATTCGAAACTACAAATCTTTACGATTTGAAAGAGGATATTAAGACCTATTTAGAACACTACAATAATTGGTTAGTAAATCTTAATAAAAAGATTGAAAAGTCAGAAGTTTCAAATGAAGAAAAGGAAAATATCAAGCTTCTGTATGCAGAAGTTCAGTTTTTGGACACGGTAAAAATTAAAACAAAATTACCAACTGAAGGTTCTGTTTCCGCTGTTTTATTATCACCACTTCATCCACTTAGGTTGACTTGGTATATGAATCTTATTGAGCAATTCGAAGAATGGTTTAATAAGACACTGCAATATAATGACCATATCAAGGAATGGCAATCTTTGGAAAACTTATTTTTAGGTGAATTGATTCCAAGCAACAATCCCTTGGTATTAGTTGATCCTATTCAATTAATGAATTATGAATATCTTGGGGAATTAAGTTTCGGTTGGGGAATTTATATTAATGCATTTACGCCCAATCCAAATGATTCGCTTGTTCCTATTTCACATCAATTAAAACATTATTTCAAACACTTATTGAATATTGATGCTGGAAATATTGTTCATAATGATGTCAGTAAAGCATTAGTAATTAAACATCTAAAAAACTTTCTGATACAACATCCTTACACGGATACGTTAATCATCAATTTATTTAATGTTGGTGATGCTGAGGTATTTGCCGATGCATTTGTAGATGTGAGTAAGTATCCTGAGTACTACAACACCAAGTTTGAAGTTCGAATTTTTGTAGGACAAGAATCATTGATTGAACACGGATTAGCTTTAAAGTCTTTACTGAATCCTGAAACAAATATTAGTGAAGAAGCTGAGCTATTTTCACAACCTTCTAAAAACAGATTGTTTCCTAAATTGAGATTTTCGATTAATAATATCAATGATTTTGTACAAAACCCAGAGATATACAATGCGCATATTAGTTTTTTAGTTAATCCATTTGCAGCGAAAATCACTTTATACAAACCGTATAGATCATATAAATCTGCTTATCTGAACAGTTTAATTATTGATCCAGCCACTGATGTTGAAATTATTCAGGAGCCTGAAAAAATAACTTGGCATAATTATATCAAAATTGAAAACGCAAAAGAAAATCTGATTAATAAATTCTACAATTCATATCAGGTTTTCACTTCGGGTTCTTTAGCTGCTCATGCTACAGAAGCTGTTCCCGCTACGCAGTTAAGTTTGACGAATAGAGATCAAGTGTTGTTGGCGCATTTACACGAATACTCGGATTGGGTAATTACATTTGATAAAAACTTAGGACCTCAAGTGTTTGATCAGCCATCTGAAAATGGAAAAATCCCATTTCTATTAGACTATGTTCCTGGTGAAGAAGTATCGGGAATATCCTCTTATCTAACAACGAAACCTTCAAGTGAAATAATCGGATTATTAAGTCCTCATTTTGAATCCTTCGGATTAAATATTGAAAGCTCCGAAAGCAGAAGTAAAATCCAAACTATTCTTGAAGATTTAAGAGCTATCAGTAGTTCTTTAGTATTACAATTAAATTCTTCAAAGAACAAAGCTTTTGAAGCTATAGGTACAGCTTTTTCTAAAAGAGTTTTAGAGAAAAAAGGACTATTGGAAAATGCTTTCCTTATTCCTATTGATTTGCATCAAAATCTTTTTGAGAACTTAGATACCAATTCTAAAAGTCGAGCAGACAATCTATTTATTGCGATAAATAAAGAAAAAAGAGAAATAAAAATAGCTGTTTTAGAGATAAAATGCAGAAGCTATTTAGGTGCTTCAGAACGAGAAGAACTAAAGATAAAAATGATAGAGCAAATTGATAATACAATTGCTGCCATCAAACATCATTTTGATCCCAACGATTATAAAAGCAATGATCGTTTAGATCGAGAAATCAAAAACAAGGAATTAAAGTCTCTATTTAGGTTTTATATTGAACGAGCGTACAGATATAATTACTTATCTGAAAATGCTTACAATAGCTATATTGATTTTATTCAAACTCTCAATAATGGGTTTGAGTTCAAATTTATACGATTAGGCTTTATTTTTGATTTTTCTTTTGAACAAAAACATCAGAAGCAAAACTTCGATGATAATACAACCATTTTTACTTTTGGACATAAATTAATCAGCGATATCTTAGATCCAGATTCTGATTTGAATACCAAAAGATTAGAAGATACAGATCTTAACAAAGAATTGGTTTCTGCTTTTGAATCGAATAACAAATTAAAGCCGTTTATTCAGAAATTTAAGTCAAAACTTAAACCGTCTTCTAATGAAGAAGGTTTGACAGGTTATATTCAAAATTTACCCGAAAAGGAAACGAAAGGTTTAGTTGAAGCATATATTGAAGAACAACCTAAAAATGTTGAAGTAGCAGAGCCTACCGAAAAGGAATATAATAATCATCAAACTGTACCTGAAAATAATGACGTAGCTTATAATATTCCAGAATTTGACATTATTGTAGGGAAGAATAGTATTTCTGACCAATTTGGTATTATCGGTACGTCAATACACAATAAAAAAATCGCAATCGACCTGTCTGAAACCAATACGATAAGTTTATTTGGTGTACAAGGTGGTGGAAAAAGTTATACTATCGGTACGATTAGTGAAATGGTATTGAAACAATTTTCAAATATTAATAAACTTCCTGCTCCTTTAGCTGGAGTTATTTTCCATTACAGTGAAAGTATGGATTACGAACCGGAGTTCACTTCGATGATTAATGCTAATACGAATCTTACTGAATTAGAAAAGTTAAAGGAATTATATGGAGCTGAACCAGATGCTATTGAAGATGTTATAATATTAACTCCTTCCGATAAAGTTGAAGAACGGAGAGAAGAATTTCCTTCTATACAAGTTGAATCAATAGCTTTTAATTCTAAAGAGCTTAATGTTCAAGATTGGATGTTTTTATTAGGGGCAATTGGAAACGACTCATCGTATATCAAACAGTTGAAATTTATGATGAAAGAGCAACGCCGAAATATTACATTGGATGGATTAAGGGAAAGTGTGGAAGCATCAGAATTACTTTCCAATACACAAAAATCCTTAGCAAGGCAGAAACTTAGTTTTGCTCAAGAATATATTGATGACAGTTTCTTTTTAAAAGAAATTTTAAAACCGGGGCGATTGGTCATTGTAGATTTACGCGATGAGTTCATAGTTAAAGATGAAGCATTAGGATTATTCGTGATTATGCTTAATATCTTTTCAGGAGTCAAAACCTTTAATGATAAGCATTTTAATAAGTTTATTGTCTTTGATGAAGCTCATAAATACATGGACAATAAAGATTTGACCAATAATATCGTCACTGCAATTCGAGAAATGAGACATAAAGGAGTAAGTATCATGATTGCAAGTCAGGATCCACCGAGTTTACCTAATGAAATTATTGAATTGAGTAGTATTGTTTTACTTCATAAATTTAATTCACCTCAATGGTTAAAGCATATTCAAAAATCCTTGACGCAATTGAATAGTTTGACAGCTGCTGACATGAGTGTTTTGAAACCAGGAGAAGGCTTCTTATGGGCATCTAAAGCATCTGAACAAAGTATAACAACAAAACCAGTAAAAATAAGTACAAGACCGAGAGTTACTAATCACGGAGGAGCAACAAAAAAAGCAACAGGAAACTAATGGAAGTAAAACAGTTAACAGGAATAGGAAAAAGAGAAAGCAATCAAGATTTTATCTATGTGGATAGATTTGAATCTGGGGCTGCTTTTTTCCTTATTGCCGACGGTATGGGAGGTTATGAGAAAGGAGATGAAGCGGCAAGAATTGTTACTGAAAATATTTTCACCTTCCTAAATTTTGTCGGTAGCATCAACGAACAAAATATTCAAAAAGCTGTTCAAAAAGCCAATTTAGCTATCAAGCAGTTCAATAGTAAAAACAATATCAAATCTGGTGCTACGATAGGTGGTATTATTGTAGCAGAAAATACTGTTCATCTTTTTTGGGTTGGAGATGTGATGATCTATCAAATAAGTAAGGGTAGAGTTTTGCTTCAGACCAGAAGCCATACATTAGTAAATAGCCTCTTAAAAACCGAAAGCATAAAAGAAGAAAAGTCTTTGAAAAAATATAAACATATCGTAACCAGATCTATATCAGGTAACCCTTCGGAATCCAGTATTGGATATCAGTTTATTCAGTTTTCCGAAGGCGATTCGTTTATTATTTGTTCAGATGGTGTTCACAATACGGTTTCCGTTGAACAGCTTCTTATGTATATCAATCAAAAAAATGGTTTACAGAAATTGGAAAATGAATTTCTTACAGATGCGCAAGATAATTATTCACTAATCCTTATAAAAAACAAATAAAATTATGCTTAATGATTATAATGACTTGGTCTCTGTAGGACTAATTCCTATGATTATTGCAATTTTCGCAATTGCATTTCCTCTTTTATTACAAACAATTAGCAGAATTGATGATAAATATAATTCAACTAAGCTAATTGAGACATTCAGAAAAGAAAACGTTTCCCAAGTATACATAATTGTACTTATTTTTACCATTTGTGCTTACGGTATTTGGCTATTACAACTACCAAGAATCACAGACATTGAATGTCTTAATGGAATAATAGACAATTCTGCTCTTTTATTGCTAATTATTGGAACAATTGCTTTAATAACATGTACATTCTGCATCGTACAACTTACATATATATATTACGTTCCAGAAAAACTTTTAGAACATCTAATCAAAAAGTATAATGATTCAGAAGACAAAGAAAAACTTGTACTTTTTGAATCAATATCAAAAATATTACTTTATTCAATCCAAAAATCTGATGAATCGTTAGCTAGAAAGTTATTCACATTTTATTTTGAAACGTTTATCAATTTTAGAGTCGGAAAAGAAAATACACCGGTAGTTTATCCCCAGGAATATTATGATGCGATCTTTGAGGCAAATGAGCTATTATGCACAAGACAAAAGCGGACAATTTCTTATTTTAATGATAGTACTTTCTTTTCATTGTTTCTTGACGAATATCAAGAAACAATTATTAGTGCTAATACATATCGCTTTATGTGGATGTGTCTACTTCAAATTATTAACCATAATCAAGATGATGCTATTATTGCTTATTGGAAAAAAGCACATCAATTACGTAATCTTTTTCTAACACCTGTTAATCGAAGTTACTCTGAGGGAAGATGTACCAATGACGAAGAGGCAAGAAGCAGAGAGATACAAATAGAAGATTTTATTGAATTTCATTATGCATTAGGAGGGCTATTAATGTACAAAGGAAAATATGAAATAATCAAAGAAATAATCAATTGGACTTCTCAATCACCACCCAAATATGTATTGGTTCCAGAGTCGATGAAAGAAGTTATTACCAGATATATGGAGGTATCTCAAAAGGGAGGCTATATAAATCCCGTCTATTATGAACAAAAATATCCTTTTCCTAAACTATCAGGATTTAATGCGGATGGAATAATTCAGAAGTGGATCAAACGTTATTTGTCAATTTTATTCCTCCGGCAATATACACTTCCTAAATACCACACATATTCGAATCGCTTACTAATCCCTTCTCCTCCAACTGATTTATCAGAAATGAAGATCTGGAATCAAGAATTAGAAAAATTAAACGAATATACTTCTGAATATCTCAAAAAGCAATCTGTCCTAAAGAGAATTGGATTATCACTAACTACAGAATGGTTTTCAGAAAACCAAAAGGAAACACCTAGTGAAATGATAAATAATTTAAAATCAAAAATTAATTCTCAATTTGATAATACAAAATCAACCCAGACCATTGATCGTGAACGATTAGTTTCTTTTGAGGAAAAAACAAAGAAGATTTTAAATAAGACATTTAATGATTATTCTTTGTTATTTACTGGAAATTTACCGACTGATTATAAAAGTTTCTCTATAGGAGGTGATTATAAAATAATGGAAAAGGCTGGTTTTGCTGCAAATCAAGAAATCCATTATGTTAATTCAGACTCTATTTTAGCACAGGCAGTTGCTCTAAATTTTAAATATCAGGCACTGAATGTTTTCATAAAGATGAATAATACTAAATACGTTCTTAGAGATCAGGATGTTTTTAGTGCAATAGATAAGCTAAGTATCAATCACAACGATTTTGTAATTATTGCCATTGGATTTAACTTAGGTTACATATCAATGCTTAATATTAATGGTTTAGAACAAAGTGATAGTGAATGGTATTACAAGCAAATTAGGATCATTGAAATAGAAAATTATATGAATGAAGCCGTTTCACAATCTCTTTTTATAATTCAGAAAAATGATTTACCAAAAATCGAACATAATGAGATTACTGCTGAATCTATTACAAAGTATGGATTGAAAATAATTGACGAAACAACAAGAATTTACACCAATCTAATTGACTTGAACGATGTACGTTTTACTACAATAAAACAAGAAATTGAAACTGAAGAAACTGAAGAAAATCTTTCGAAATTCGTTCTTGCTTGTGTAGATATACATGTAAAAATATTGTATAAAACAGAGGCAAAGTGTATTCAAATAAAAACATTTTCTCAATTTGATGATAGATCAACTCATAATGAGGTTTATGAGATAAATTCAATTTGGAATTAATATTGGATACATTTTGTTGATTCTAATTCGGACAACCGCTCCAAATCCTCCAAAAAATGTTTCGAGATTTGTTCAGTTGGGGCTACAACATAAAAGGACATCTTACATTAGGTGTCCTTTTTTCATTTATATTCCTTCCATATATACTACCGAAATACCATATAAATATACCTACTACTGTCTAAAAAACACCAGTAAGTTTGTCGTCTTAAAAATCATTAATACGATATGACAAAAAAAATCTTAGTAATCAATGGACATCCAGATCCTGAAAGTTATAATCAATCGCTTGCTACTGCTTATATAGAAGCACTTAAAGATAATCATAAAATAGAAGTAAAATATTTAGCCCTTCACAGTTTAGACTTCAATCCTAATCTTGAATTCGGATATAGAAAACGCACAGTACTAGAACCTGATTTAATAAAAGCCTTAGATGATATTAAATGGAGCAATCATATGGTATGGTTACATCCTATTTGGTGGGTAGGTCTACCAGCTATTATGAAGGGCTTTTTTGATAGAGCCTTCTTACCTGGCATCACATTTAACCATATCTCTACAACAGAAACAATAGGTCTCTTAAAAGGACGTACAGCTAGAATAATCACAACTGGTGGTGACCTTAGTCAAGATGTTTACACTACTGTTTTTAATGATAGCGCCCTTGTTCAACTCAAAACAGGTATTTTAGAATACTGTGGTGTAGAAGTGACAGATAGTACTTTCATCGGTTTACTGAATAATTCATCATTAGAAGATCGACAAAACTGGTTAAAGGAAGTTCAAAACTATGCAATAATAGACTCTAAACCTCATAATATCGATATATACCCAAACACATTATAAAAACAACAACCTTAATAACAACAACCTTAATAACAACACATTAACCAAAAAACTAAAATATTTTTTAAAATAAAAGCTTCTATCCCTTGCATGGTTACTATTTAGTAGTATATTTGCACCACAATATCGCGGGATAGAGCAGTAGGCAGCTCGTCGGGCTCATAACCCGAAGGTCACAGGTTCGAGTCCTGTTCCCGCTACTACAAAGGAGACTTATTTAGGTCTCCTTTTTTTATATCCTATTTTTACTTCTTCTTTTCTAAATCAACTTCCCAATAATTTTATATTTTTACATATTGATAAAAGATAAAATGAAATACACTTCAGATGCTTTCCCAGAATTAACCACTCTTACAAATCCCAAATTAACTTTGTTCGTTCGTATCGTATTTCTACTTTTTATCTCATTTTTCTTATTATTACTATATCTTATTCCTTTTGCTTTAATAAACGAATATACAAACAATACAGGAGCTTATATACTAATAGTTTTATATACTTTACTACTTACTTATGGAGTGTATAAATTCATTACAGAGTATAAAAAGAAAAGTCCCCATTTCATACAAAAAATTGTAGTCAATGAACTTGGAATACACTACCACAAAATCAATGGAGAAATAGAACATCTATTATACAAAGATCTCAACAAATCTAAACAACCTTATTCTAAAGATATATTTACAAAAACAATAGGTGTCAATGTAAGTAGTAAAACGGTATTAAAAGTATTTTACAATCATCAGGAATGTACTGTATCTTTTCAGAATACTGATATTTTTTACACATACCTTTCTACTAATTCTAGAGAACTTAGACAGCACTTCTTACAAGGAGTTACGTTATACAGACCGGACTTAAAAATAGCCGATAGTGTATTTGCTGATTTTTTTATACAGCCAAATACCTTTGAATTTGATAAAAAAGAACAAAAAAAAACAATGATTATCGCACTCATTATATTTCTAGCAATACTAGCTATTGTCTTTTTATCAATCAATCTTTAACCATGTATTAACCATATATAAAAATATGAACAAAACTCTATTAGCCTTAGTATTTCTTTGTATTAGCTTTAATTCGATTGCTCAAGTAAACCAAAGATTAAAACCTAAAGACCAAAAGTTCAAAGATATAATTGAGGAACTAGGTAATCCACTAGAAGGAACTCCTAAAATGATTATCAATTACATAGGAGATAAAACGGGGAGTTATTTATGGTTTTTCAATGAGCGAAAAGCAATCAAACCTAGCTATTTATCTAGTAAACCTACAGATATATTATCTGGTATCTATATAGAAGATCATGGAGGAATATTAGAAAAAATAAAATTCAAAGACTACGCTGAAGGCTTAGCACAACCAGAGTTTTTATATGATTACTGTATCATCACAGACATAGACAAAGATGGTAAACCAGAGTTTTACCTAACCTATTTTATGAATTCTGACGGTCTAGATGCTAAGCCTTTAAAAGTAATTGTATACACTGCTAAAGCAAATAGTTATGAACTTTATAAATCTAAGGTTACAGCTTATATTCCTTATCAAGAAGAAGATAAATATCAGATAGAAGAAGACAGTAACTTCAAACAACTTCCTGCTGTTATAAAGAAAAAAGCTTTAAGCATCTTAGCTGAAGTCAAAAACAAAAACATATTATAAAAGAAAAGGCTGCCCATCTAGACAGCCTATATTTTTATTCATTATCCTCTTCCTCTTCGTCATCATCATAAAAGTCAAACCACTCAGCATCTTCACTAAGAGACTTATCAGCGAACATATCTAATTGTTCAACAAATTCTTTAGCTAAATAAAGACGCTGTGTTTTCCCGATACTTTCTGACAATCTGTGTAAACGTGGTTCCAAGCGATTTCTAAGCTGAATATCTATATCATCTATAATATACATCTTCAACTGATTTACATCAAATCCTGCACTTGCAAACATCTCATTCAATCGATTAGCAGTACCTATCAAGATATCATTACCTAATGAAAGTAGATTCTTATCTTCGTCTAAATCTGTGTAATCGTGCACTCCATAGATTCTCAAATCAGTATATCTACTATATTCTTCGAAGACTTCCATTAATCTCTCTACCTCAAACTTATCTTTAACAACAATTAATACTCTAGTAGCGATTTCTCCTTCTACAGGCTTTTCTGTACGCTGTAGAGCTGCGATAATCATAGCTGTTGTTTTCCCTTGTTCTTTAGGTCCAAAAATAACTACATCTCTCCCACTTTTAATTGTTCCAAAAGTTTTCTTTTGAAGAGTTGTTGGTTCTAAAAGACCGTTCTTACTTAAGTTCTCTTGTAAAGTACTATTTATCTTTTTTAATTTCATATTCTATTTATTTGCAAACATCTCGACATCTTGTTTCGAAACTTCCTTGCCTCCTAATATTATTAATCTTTCTATTACGTTTCTCAACTCACGAATATTACCAGTCCAATCATACTGTTGTAACAATTCGATAGCTTCACTACTAAATACCTTTGGAGCTGTTCCTTGCTCTTTTGCTATTTGATTGACAAAATGATCCGTTAATAAAGGAATGTCATCCCGACGATCATTCAATGCAGGCACTTTAATTAGAATAACAGCTAAGCGATGATATAAATCCTCTCTGAAGCGCCCTTCCTCTATTTCTTTCCTAAGATCTTTATTTGTAGCTGCAATAACACGTACATCTACTCTCAAATCTTTTTCTGCTCCCACACGTGTGATTACATTTTCTTGTAATGCTCGAAGTACCTTTGCTTGAGCGGACAGGCTCATATCCCCTATTTCATCTAGAAATATAGTTCCGTGATTAGCTTGTTCGAACTTACCTGGTCTATCTTTTACAGCAGAAGTAAAAGCCCCTTTTACATGACCAAATAATTCACTCTCTATTAACTCTGAAGGAATAGCTGCACAGTTCACTTCTACCAGCATATTTTGAGCGCGATTACTTTGCAAATGTATCTGATGAGCTACTAATTCCTTTCCTGTCCCATTAGGCCCAGTTATCAATACTCTTGCTTCTGTAGGAGCTACTTTTTCGATAATATCTTTTATCTGACTGATAGGTTCACTATTTCCTATCATTTCGTACTTCTTCCCTACTTTTTTCTTTAATATCGTATTCTCTACTACTAGCTTACTAGTATCTAAAGCATTTCTAACTGTAGTAAGTAACCTATTCAGATCAGGTGGTTTTGAGATATAGTCAAAAGCACCTAGACGCATTGTGTTTACAGCAGTCTCTAAATCTCCATGCCCAGATATCATTACAAATACTGTATCTGGCTTTATCTTTTTAGCTGCTACTAACAGTTCCTCTCCATCCATTTTAGGCATCTTGATATCTGAAATTACTAAATCATAATCTTCAACCGTTATCTTTTGTAGTGCCTCCTCTCCATTCTCAGCAGCATCTACTACATATTCTGAAGACTCTTCTTCTAGAATCTTTACTAACACTCTACGAATAGCAGCTTCATCTTCTACTATTAATATTTTAGATGTTTTTCCCATATATTATAATTCAAAGCAATTTATAACACTAGTATTTAAGCCACTTATAAAGTTCTTTCCATGAAGGTCTCTTTCCGTACATTAACACTCCAATACGGTATATCTTAGCCGCTATCCATACTACTAGTATAAATGTAAGGAATAGAATAATAATAGACACTATAACTTCCCACAAAGGTACACCAAAAGGTATTCTCATCAACATAACAATTGGAGAGGTAAATGGAATCATTGAAAATACAGTAGCAACTGTCCCATGTGGATCTTTCATTACTGTAAAGAAACCAATATACACACCTAACATTAAAGGAAGTAAAATAGGCAATAAAAACTGTTGAGTATCTGTTTCGTTATCTACAGCAGCTCCTATAGCTGCATATAATGAACTATATAAGAAATATCCTCCGATAAAGAAAATAATGAAATAGATAAACAGAGAAATCAATGGTAAACTTAATATTTCACTCACATAATTCTGCACATCGAACATTATTTCATTCGAAATCATTCCATTAGCAGCTTGCATAGCTTCAGCACTTCCTGTTCCTGGCATAGCATTGATACCTAATACACTACTTGCTACACCTAATAAAATGGCTCCTACTACTCCCCAAATAAGGAATTGTAGCAACCCTGCCATAGACGTTCCTACTATTTTTCCCATCATCAATTGAAAAGGTTTTACAGATGAGATAATGATTTCTATAATACGGTTTGTCTTTTCTTCTATCACAGAGCGCATCACCATATTTCCATAAATAATAATAAACATCATGATAAAGTATCCAAATAACCCACCTATAATAATCTTAATTTCATTAAGACCTTTTACAGTAGCTTCTCCATCTGCTTTCACTAGCTTTAAGTTTACATCAGCCTTAGCTTTATCTATTACAGAAATATCGATTCCACTTTGTTCTAAATTGACATGTGTTATCTTATCTCCTAACAATAACTCTACTTTACTAACAAAACTAAGACTAGGACTTTCATTAGAAATATAAGTTACACTCTCTTGATAATCTCCAATATTATCAGTCTTTGGAACATACACTACCCCTTCGTACTTTTCCTCTTTCACTCCCTCTTTAAGAATATCTAAATCAACTGCTGATAAATCTTGATATTCAAAAGCTTCATTGCTTTCAAATTGAGTAACAAATAATCCACTTTCATCGTGGATAGCTATTTTTTTTACTTCCCCTTTCATACTGCTCAAATAAGCAATAAATACAGTTAGTAAAACAAAAAATATAGGGCTTACGAAAGTCATTACGATAAATGACTTATTGCGTACTTTAGCAATGAACTCCCTCTTTATTATTAATGGTAGTATATTCATATTACTTGCTTACAGATTGAATAAAGATATCATTTACAGTTGGTAATTTTTCTACGAAGTGAGTTACCTGTCCGTTAACAGATAATATACTTAATAATTCATTAGGCATTTTTGTACCTAAGTCCACTTCTAACTGTACTTCATTATTAAGAGATTTAAAACTAGTATTTTGGAACTTGAATTTATCACTCAATTCTAAAAATAAACGTTCTATATTATCACTTAAAACTCCGACTTGATACAAGTTCGTTCTGTGTTCTCTTTTTACATCTACTAGTTTTCCTTCTATTAGTTTATTTGATTTATTAATTAATGCAATATAATCACACATTTCTTCTACACTTTCCATACGGTGAGTAGAAAATATAACAGTAGTACCTTTTTCCTTTAACTCTAGGATTTCATCTTTTATGATATTTGCATTAACTGGGTCAAACCCTGAGAATGGTTCATCTAAGATTAATAATTTTGGTTCGTGTAATACAGTTACTACAAACTGTATTTTCTGAGCCATTCCTTTTGATAGTTCTTGTATTTTTTTATTCCACCACCCCTTGATATCAAGTTTATCAAACCAATAATCTAATTGACGTTTAGCTTCAGCTTTAGAAAGGCCTTTTAATTGAGCCAAATACATAGCCTGCTCTCCTACTTTCATAGTTTTATACAGACCTCTTTCTTCAGGCATATAGCCTATATCTTGGATATGTCTTGGACTTAGAGGTTCTCCATCTAGTAAGATTTGTCCTGAGTCTGGATAAGTGATTTGATTTATTATACGGATTAAAGAAGTTTTACCTGCACCATTAGGTCCTAAAAGACCATAGATTGTACCCTTAGGCACAGTGAGAGATACTTTATTTAATGCTGTTTTATCAGAATATGTCTTTACCACATCCTTTACTTCTAATATAGATTGCATCGGTGAATTCAATTAATTTCTGTAAAAATAAGTAAATATTTGAAAACGGGAGAATGAGGACAGTTATTTTCAATATGGCATAAAAAAACCCAACCTTATTTGGATAAATAAGGTTGGGAAAAATTGCTATGAAAAAGAAAATCCACTGTTTAATAAGTGTCCTACAAATGTATAACTTATTTTCAATCAAGAAAACATTTCTTTCACTTTTTCAAAAAAAGATTTGTCATTTTTAGTCGGACTTGGCTTAAAGTTTTGATCCTCAAGCATTTGTTCAAAGAATTCTTTTTGCTCTTTGTTCAACTTTTTAGGTGTCCATACGTTAATATGTACTAATAAATCACCATTTCCGTAACTATTTAAGCTTGGTAATCCCTTGCCTTTTAGGCGTAAAATCTTACCAGACTGAATTCCTTCTTCTAATTTGATACGTACACGTCCTGTTACCGAATCAATTTCTTTACTTCCTCCAAGAGCTGCTTCTGCGAAACTTATGTATAAATCATAATGAAGATTATCTCCTTCACGTTGTAATGTATCGTGTTCTAATTCTTCTATAACTACTAATAAGTCTCCTGGTATACTATTCTTTCCTGGCGCTTCATTTCCTTTTCCAGATACTTTCAGTTGCATACCATCTGCTACACCTGCAGGTATTTTGATTGATACGGTCTCATCACTTACGATCATACCATCATTATCAGCACCAGCAGGTTTGTGATCCATTACTTGACCACTTCCTTGACAGCTATTACAAGGAGAAGCTGTTTGCATACGTCCAAACACAGTATTAGCTACTCTCATTACTTGCCCAGTACCATTACAGGTAGGACATGTTTTGTAAGTAACTCCATCCGCTTGAACTTTGCGTTTTACTTTTATTTTTTTCTCTACTCCATTAGCGATATCTTCTAAAGTCAACTTCACTTTTATACGTAAGCTAGTTCCTTTCACTCTGCGCTGACCGCCACCACCTCCGCCGAAGCCACCAAAGCCTCCGCCTCCGAATGCACTACCAAAAATGTCTCCGAACTGACTGAATATATCATCCATATTCATGTGACCACCTCCACCGAAGCCACCTCCGCCTTCGAATGCAGCATGACCATATTGATCATATCTCGCTTTCTTATCCGCATCACTTAATACTTCATAAGCCTCAGCTGCTTCTTTGAACTTCTCTTCTGCTTCTTTATCTCCAGGATTTTTATCAGGGTGAAACTCAATTGCTTTCTTACGGTATGCTTTTTTGATAGCTGCAGCATCTGCACCTTTATCAATACCTAATATTTCGTAATAATCTTTTTTCATCTTTACTGTCTTTTACTTCCTATTTTAGAAAGATTACTGTCCTATAACTACTTTAGGGAAACGAATAACTTTTTCTCCTAATTTATATCCTCTTTCTATAACATCTACCACTTTACCTTTCATATCATCTCCTGCAGGAATTTGTGTCACAGCTTCTGACAAATCGGCATTAAAGTCATCTCCTGCCTTAATCTCCACCTCTACTAAACCTTTGCTAGATAATGTATCTGTAAATTTAGTAGCGATTAGTTTAATTCCTATAAGATGATCACTCTCTCCATGCTTCTCTAATTCTAGAATAGCACGATTAAAATCATCTAACACAGGTAATAAAGATAACATCACACCTTCACTTGCAGTGCTTAAAAGCTCTAAACGCTCTTTAGCAGTACGCTTTCTAAAGTTTTCAAATTCAGCAAACAAGCGTAAATTCTTATCTTTTTCACTTGCTAATTGTTCTGCAAGTAATTCTTCTGCACTCTTCACTTCTTGTTCTACGTTCTCTTGCGTTTCAGCAGTATCTTGTACTACTTCTTGTTGAATTTCTTCTTGTTCTTTATTTATATCTTTATTTTCAGTACTCATGATTGTGTATTTATTATTCTTATTAACTGCTAACTTCATAGCAAATCCTTTGCCAACTTAGTCAATCTGTCATTATGACATTTTCATTATTAAGCTATATTCGTGTTAATTACCTCACTTAATCTCTTTAAATAAAATTCCTATCACACTTTATAAAAAAAGGAAACTCTAGCACCCTAAAGTTTCCTTCTATCATTATCTATTGTACTTTTTTCTTTAACTTTTAAAAAAGTCCCTTAAAGCCATTTTTAAAGTCTTGAATTTAAATTCAAATCCTGAACTGATAATCTTTTCACTACTTACTTTTTGTCCTTCTGTTACTAAGATTGCTTTTTCTCCTAGAGCTACTCTAATAACGCTTTCTGGTATTGCAGGTAACCAAATAGGCTTTCCCATTGCTTCGCCTAATCTATTTGTAAACTCTCTATTAGTCAAAGGTTCTGGAGCCACACCATTATAAATTCCCTCTAGCCTACGTTCTAAGACATAGACAAACAAGTTTACTAAATCATCAATATGAATCCATGAATAATACTGCTTCCCTGTACCAATAGGTGCACCTAACCATAGCCTAACAGGTTTTATCATAGTAGCTAATGCACACTCATGCAAATCTAATACTAAACCTATACGCACAAGACTCACCTTAATTCCTAATTCTCTAAACGCTAGATTACCTCTTTCCCATTGCTCTACTACATTTCCTAAAAAGTTAGTAGCCTTTTGATAATGCACTTCATCTTGTACCTCAGCTATATTACTATAAATACCTATAGCAGATGCGCCAATAAGATGCTTCACCTCATGCGTATTTTCTTTCAACACTTGATAAAGAAAAGCAGTAGGTATAATACGGCTATCCAATATTAACTTCTTACCAGCCTTAGACCAAGAATCGGCTATACTAGACCCAGCAAGATGAATAATAGCTTCTACTCCTTCTAGACAAGAAATATCGATCTCGCCCTTATAAGGATCCCATACAAATCCTTTTGCACTACTTACGTCATTCTTACCTAAAGAGCGTGTAAGATAATGCACTTCATGACCTTGACTGATCAAAGATTGAGTTACTCTACTCCCGATAAAACCTGTAGCACCTGTTATCAGTACCTTCATTATTTTTTACTTCTTATTTTTAAAGTCCATTCAAAGTTCATGACAGACACCTGATCACCATCTGCATTTCTTCCAATGCTCTTCATCCATACAGTCACTCCCTCACCCGTTTCTATTGTTTTCTTTATAGCTTCATCTAATAAGGCTCCATCTACACATTCAAAAAAAATACGTCCCGTTGCCTTCTTTGTAAAACTACTATTATTATTGGCTACTAGCATAGATATTTTCTCTCCACTCTCTGCTATCTTACGCATAACTAATGCCCCTGTAGATAATTCTGCTGCCATAGCTTGTACAGCAAAGTACATAGAATTAAATGGATTCTGATTTTTCCAACCATGCTTAACAGTTGTAACTGCCCTTACATCAGATATTTCTTTCATACGCACACCTGTCCAATAAGCAGATGGCAATTTAAAAAACAAAAACTTATTAATATTCGATACGTTAAACTTCATAAAACTTAGATTTTTACTAAATATACAAAAAATGTTTATCCCTAACATAAATTTAACAAAAGTTAATTCTGTGTTAAAAAACAGTACTATGCAATACAAAGTACCTTCCTTTAGATATATCTTTGCTATAGAAAATAAGAAACACTATTACCATGAATATAGAAAACACAAAAGCGCAAATGCGAAAAGGTATTTTAGAGTTTTGCATTCTTTCTATTCTTAAAGAGAGAGATTGTTATACCTCAGAAATACTAGACGAACTAAAAAGCGTCAAGTTGGTAGTGGTAGAAGGTACAGTATATCCTTTACTAACTAGATTAAAAAATGATGATTACCTAGCTTATAGATGGGAAGAGTCCAGTTCTGGACCTCCACGTAAATACTACAAGCTAACCGAAAAAGGAGAATTATTTTTAGACGAATTAGCGAAAACATGGTATGAACTAGCTAATGCAGTAAAAGAAATAACTACTAAAAAAATGAACGATGAATAAAACACTTACAATCAATATAGCAGGATCAGTTTTTCACATAGATGAAAATGCTTATCTAAAACTAGATCAATATCTAAAGGCAATTAAACGTTCGTTTCCTAAAGAAGAACAGGACGAAATCATTCACGATATTGAAATCAGAATAGCAGAACTATTCTCTGAGAATATTACAGACTCTAATCAAGTTATCACAATAGCTGATGTAGATAGAGTAATCTCTATTATGGGAAGTCCAGAAGACTACATAATAGATGAAGAACCAGCTGCAAAAACTGAGACTAAATACGTCTATACTGGTACGAAAAAACTATACCGAGATGGTGAGAACGCTATGGTAGGTGGAGTATTAGCAGGTCTAGGTCACTACTTTAAGATAGATACTGTATGGATGAGAATTATCTTTATGATATTAGTATTATTCTACGGAACAGGAGTTTTATTATACCTCATCTTATGGATTATCGTACCAGAAGCGAAGACTACTTCTCAGATCTTAGAAATGAAAAGAGAACCTATAAATATCTCTACTATTGAGAAAAAGGTAATGGAGAATGTTAATTATGTAACGAGCAAGATCAATGATGTAGACTACGAACATATCAAAAATCAAACGAAAAGAGCGGGTGAGCGCAGTGGTAAAATCATCCTAAATATTATCGGTATCTTCTTTATCGTCATAAGTGTATTATCAATATTTTCAAGCATAATAGGTATTTCAGCAGCTTTGATTAATA
The DNA here is from genome assembly GCF_038039805.1 of Myroides odoratimimus. Lineage (GTDB taxonomy): Bacteria > Bacteroidota > Bacteroidia > Flavobacteriales > Flavobacteriaceae > Flavobacterium > Flavobacterium odoratimimum_B. The sequence continues at coordinate 50,222 of NZ_JBBPHK010000004.1, read as the reverse complement.
AAGAAATTATCTTAGAAGAAATAGGTTCTGAATTTCCTTTACTTTCTGCAGGAGTATATCCATTTTGGGTAAGTATCTTGTTGCTAACTTCATTAGTTACCCTTCCTTTCATCGGATTGTTAATTATAGGGTTACGCATGATTTATACTAACATTAAGTATGTAGCTCTAATCATAATTGGGTTATTACTACTGTGGTTTATTTCTTTAGGTTTGTTCTCTATACCATTCTTAAATGCTAAAAACTATGAAGCAAGACACATCTATAGAACTGAATATACAGAGTCAGCTAAAGCGACTTCAGAATTCAACTTTGATGATACTATTGATGACATTAAAATCACATTAGTAACAGAAGATTATTTTAAATCAGATAAGTCAAAAACGGAAGGGTTTGAAGTAAAAGAAATCAACTCTCTTTTGCCTATAGAAATAGAAATTTTACCAACATTTCAAAACGAGATATACGGTACTTCAGAGGTTAAAGACTTCACTATCAATAAAAAGAAAAACAAGTTAATTGAGATAGACCTAAACTTAATTAACTTCAATCAAGAAGGAAATCAATTAATCCTTTCTAACAATCTATTTCCAGAAAGTACAACAAATACAGATACTAAAAATGCTAAAATAGTATACACTATTTACATCCCAAAAGGTAAAAAAGTATACATCAGTGAACCAGTAAAAGCATTAATAAAATCAAACGAGACACTTACAGCCGGAGCGCATTGGTATGAGATGCAAGAGGACTCTACCCTTAAATGCTCTGACTGCTAGTAATATTAATTTTGTTTCAATTATTACCAATAAAAAAGGTTCCTTAAAGGAACCTTTTTTTGTATTATATCCATCTGATTAGTAAGAACCAGACTCGTTATAAGCGTCTCTGATCATTTTATCATTTGCTTTAATCGCAAACTCTACACGTCTATTCTTAGCTTGTCCTTCTTTTGTATCGTTAGAAGCGATAGGATCAGCTACTCCGAAACCATCTGTCTTCATACGATTAGCAGCTACTCCTTTAGATGCTAAATACTGTCTTACAGATGCTGCACGTTTTTTAGATAAGCTTAAGTTATATTCTTCTCTACCAGTATTATCCGTATATCCATATATCTCGATATCTGTATCTTGATTCTCAGGATCTTTAAATACTGTAATTAACTTATCTAAATTATCTTTTGCTCTTTGTGTCAATGTTGAAGAGTTTAAATCAAAGTTTACAGAATTCTCTCCTAACACTAATTTAATTCCTTCCCCTACACGTTCTACTTGAGCACCAGGTACAGTGTTTTCGATTTGACGTGCTTGCTTATCCATCTTGTTTCCGATCACTCCTCCAGCAGCACCACCGATTACACCTCCAAGTACTGCACCTAAAGCACCGTTTCCGCCTTTGCCGATATTGTTACCTAAGATCCCTCCGATAATAGCTCCACCTGCAGCACCGATAGCAGCACCGCGTTGTGTTTTATTAGAGTTTTTAGCAGCTTCACATCCTGTTAAAGATACTGAAGAGATTAATAATGTTCCTGCTAATATAAATGTGGCTGTTTTTTTCATCTTTTTTATTGTTTTGTTATAAAAGGTAATTAGTTCTTAGTAAAGCGATATGTCACATCATACGATTGTCCACCTGCATAGAATTTATCAACTAATTCAAATGTATTAGCTGTTTGATTCTTTACACGTAGAGAATATCCTGTTGTCACATTTTTAGCTTTGACACCCTCATCTACGAATTTGAATTCGAAGTTACCATTCGGAGTAATAGTCCATTTAAAGTCACTTGCAAAACTAGGACAGTCTCCTCCTTTTGTCAATTCTACTATACCTGTATTATTGTTAGAAACAAACTTCCATTGGCTCCCAATAAAACATTGTGAATCAGCAATATTAAATGAACTCACTTTTACGAACTCACCCCCGATGTGCTTGATATCCGTTAAAGTCCAATTCCCTTTTATCCCTACCTGAGATTTGGTATCCATAGTAGGTTTACACGATGCTACTGCAAGAGCCAGTGCACCAAATAATACTAATTTTTTCATAGATCTTTTATTATTGTTACATTTTTTTTGAACGATACTAATCTCAAAGTTACAAAGAAATAAGTTAACCTTAAGTTTTCTGACAAAGTGACACTCTTTTTGCTTTGGTATCTTTTTTGTCCTAACATCACTGTAAAAATATTAAAAATTCAAATAACATTAAACATACAACTATGACATCTGGAAAAATTAACGTTACAGTGGAGAACATCTTCCCACTTATTAAAAAGTTCCTTTACAGTGATCACGAAATTTTTTTAAGAGAGTTAGTATCTAATGCTACCGATGCAACATTAAAACTAAAACATTTAACTAGTATAGGAGAAGCTAATGTAGAGTACGGAAATCCTATTATCGAAGTTAAAATAGACAAAGACAATAAAAAACTTCACATCATAGACCAAGGTCTAGGGATGACTAAAGAAGAAGTAGAAAAATACATTAATCAAGTAGCTTTCTCTGGAGCTGAAGAGTTCTTAGAGAAATATAAAGACTCGGCTAAAGACACAGGTATCATCGGACACTTTGGTCTAGGGTTCTACTCTGCTTTTATGGTAGCGGATAAAGTAGAAATCTTCACTAAATCATTTAAAGATGAGCCTGCTGCACATTGGACATGTGATGGTAGCCCAGAGTACACTTTAGAGGCATGCGACAAAACAACTAGAGGTACTGAGATTGTATTACACATTGCGGAGGATTCACTAGACTTCTTAGAAGACTATAAAATCCGTGAATTATTAGTAAAATACAATAAATTCATGCCTGTGCCTATTAAGTTCGGTACACATGAAGAAGGTGAAGGAGAGGATAAAGTAGAAGTAGATACTATTATCAATAACCCTAACCCAGCATGGACAAAACAACCAGCTGATTTAAATGATGAAGATTATAAGAACTTCTATAAAGAGCTATACCCTACTCAATTTGAAGATCCTTTATTCAATATCCACTTAAATGTAGATTATCCATTTAACCTTACAGGTATCTTATACTTCCCTAAGTTAAATGCTGATCTTCAAATGCAAAAAGACAAAATCCAATTATACCAAAACCAAGTATTCGTAACGGATAATGTAGAAGGTATCGTTCCTGACTTTTTGACAATGTTAAAAGGGGTAATCGACTCTCCAGACATCCCATTGAACGTATCTCGTTCTTACCTTCAGGCAGATGGTAATGTGAAGAAGATCTCTAACTATATCACTCGTAAAGTAGCGGATAAGTTAAAATCGTTATTTAACGAAAACAGAGAAGACTTCGAAAGTAAGTGGAATGATATCAAAATCGTACTAGAATACGGTATGTTATCTGAAGAGAAGTTCTACGAAAAAGCTGGAGCATTCATGCTTTACCCTACTGTAGATAATAAATTCTATACATTAGAAGAATTAAAAGAAGCGACTAAAGATAACCAAACTGACAAAGATGGTAATCTAGTAATCTTATATGCTTCTAATAAAGATGCTCAACACAGCTATATCGCAGCTGCACAAGAGAAAGGATACCAAGTATTATTACTAGACTCTCCTATCGTATCTCACTTGATCCAAAAGTTAGAAAGTGATAATGAGAAAACAACTTTCGTACGTGTAGACTCTGACCATATCAATAACTTGATTAAGAAAGAGGATTCTGAAATCTCTAGATTATCTGAAGATGAACAAAAATCATTACAAGAGATCGTAGAGAATATCGTACCTAAGGATAAATATACTGTGAAGCTAGAAGCTATGGATAGCACAGCAGAGCCATTCATCATTACACAGCCTGAGTTTATGCGTCGTATGAAAGAGATGAGCCAGTCAGGTGGTGGAGGTATGTTCGGTATGGGTAACTTCCCTGAGATGTATAACCTAGTGGTGAACACAAACTCTCCTCTAGCATCTAACATCATTAGTAACACTGATGAAACAACTAGAACAGAAAGTATCAAACAAGCAATGGACCTTGCAAAACTATCTCAAGGTTTATTAAAAGGTGAAGAACTTACTGCCTTTGTAAAAAGAAATTTCAACAATCTGAAATAAGATTATAGCACTTCCAGAGAAGCCCATAACATCGCTGTTATGGGCTTTTTTTATTTAATATTAAGGATTACAGTTTTACAATACTCATTTTACATTATCCTCTGCACCTCTTTTTCAACTGTGCTTCTGTTGCTTTTACTTAATTTTAAATGGTTTAGCCCAGACTACATTTCTCCCTTTCCACAGTACAGCCACTACGGTTCTTAATCACTAATCTTTCTATCTCGTTTTATTATACTAGCACATTGCTAGGGGTATTCTTGCACATTCCTTCGATAAAACGGCCTTCTAGGCAAGTAAACTCCAAGGATTCTCCTAGCAAACCCCTAGAAAGTGCAAGCCAAACGAGGTGTAGACAACTTAGAGAAGCCTTAAAACAAGCATTTCTAAATCTACATTTTTAATTCCTAACAGAAGCATCTCGCTAGACATTTGTCCTAGACTGCTGAGAAAAATATGACTACCTTTGCCACGCAAAAAGTAATAAAAATGAAAGAACAAAATACAGCAAAAGGTGTTTTCTTAGTTGCTATCGGAGCGTCTAGTTTCGGTATGTTAGCTTCGTTCGTAAAACTGGCTTATGCACAGGGATATACGACTGCAGAAGTAACATTGTCTCAAGTACTTATTGGATTGATCTGTGTGACCTTAATCAATATGCTTCGCAAGAAGTCTAGTGATGAGCAAAAGGCGACTTCTAAAGATATTAGACAATTAATCTTAGCGGGTACTTCTATGGGATTCACTTCTGTACTATACTATATGGCTGTGAGCTATATCGATGCTTCTATCGCAGTAGTTCTCTTAATGCAGTCTGTGTGGATCGGTATCGTATTAGACAGTATTGCGACTAAGACTTTTCCTAATCTACTAAAAATAGTTTCTGTTATCTTAATCTTATCAGGGACAGTACTAGCGACTAATGTATTGTTTAGTGAAATCAAGTTAGATATTAGAGGAGTGATATTTGGTTTTATGGCAGCGTGCTCTTTTGCTACTACGTTATTTGCTTCAGGGCGTATCGCTAATCACTTAGCTGCTCCTAAGCGCAGTATGTTTATGCTATGCGGTGCAGCGACTATCGTATCTATCTTTGTGATCATTACACAGATAGGACCTAATAACTCTGATGCGATGATGAGCTTCTATACGATGTTCTCTGACAATACTTCTGGTATCCGTGATTTTGACTGGAGTATCTTCTATGGATGGGGACTTGTATTAGCCTTATTTGGTACTGTACTGCCTCCGATATTCTTGAATATGGGATTCCCATTGACAGGAGTTGGCCTAGGTAGTATTATCTCTTCATTAGAACTACCTGCGTCAGTAACAGTAGCTTTCTTTGTTCTAAAAGAAGAAGTTATCTTCATTCAATGGATGGGAATATTAATGATACTAGGAGCTATCGTATTGATGAATAGCAACCTATTATTTAAAAAGAAAAAAATTGAGGTAGTGGAATAACCTCCTCATTGTAGTTTTTATATATAATTTTAAAAAGCCTTCTCTTGCTAATCAAAAGAAGGCTTTTTTATTGGATTGAGTTACTTTATACTTTTCTCTTCGTTCCAGTAGTAGCTATCTGGATAGATACGTTCGCCGAAGATGGCAGTACCTACTCTCACGATGGTAGCCCCCTCTTCTATCGCTATCTCTAGATCATGGCTCATTCCCATAGAGAGCTCCTTCATTTCTACATTAGGCAGTTGTAGTGCTATAGCCTCTTGTTGTACTTTCTTTAATATTTTAAAACAAGGTCGTACTAAACTCTCCTCTGCGCTGAATAACCCGATTGTCATTAGCCCCTTTATATGTAATCGATCATACGTAGCTACTTCTTTTATAAAATCAATAGCTGCTTCTGGTGCTACCCCAAACTTACTGTCTTCATCAGAAGTATTCACTTGGATTAATACATCTATAGTTCTATCATCTCTTTCTAGGAGTTGTTGTAACTTCTCTACTACACTGATGCGGTCTATAGACTCTATGCAAGTCACACCATACTTCAGGATATCTTTAATCTTGTTGGTCTGTAGATGTCCTATAAAATGTCTAGTACAGTTATCTGTACCTATACCTTCATACTTATCCCTTAGTTCTTGTACTTTATTCTCTCCTATCAGAGGATATCCCTCCTCTATAGCCATCTTTATTCTATCTGCATCTACCGTCTTAGTAGCGAGTAGTAGCTGCACCTCATCTCTAGAACGACCACTGTGTACGCATGCTGCTGTAATACGCTTTTCTATACTTGCTAAATTATCCTTTATTCTAGTTTTCATACTTCTCGATTTAAAAAAGGATATCCCAAAGATTGATACTAAGGGATATCATGAACTAAACAACAGTTAGATTTCACTTTAGACTATTATCCATTACTGTTAGTACAAATGTAATATTCCTTTTGATCAAATAGATAACACAGATTTAATAATATAAGCTAGTCCAGATGTTCACTAAGCGACTCGCTGAAAATAGTGATTTTGCGAAACAGAACATAAAATATTGCCAATATGTGAAAATAATAAAAGAGACTTCTTTACTTTTACCATCTATAAAACACAAACAAAACCATTTAAAAAAGAACCTATGATTAAAAAGATTTTCTCATTAGCCATTTTATTCTCTACACCGATGTTCAGTCAGGTAGCACGAGATACTATCTGGGTAGATAGCTATGACTATGTAACAGCTAAAAAGAATGCTGAATCTTTTAAAATTGCAAAAGATATCAAAGGCGAACCTACATTAAAATCAATAGAAGTGTATAATGCGGCTTCTAAAAAAATAGAAAGTAAAGGAAATGGAACTCTTGAAGAAGGAGGACATATTCTATATACAGGAGCTGTAAACTATTATAACAAAGAAGGAAAAATAGACGCTACTTATACTTATGATCAAGATAATATGATCACTAAGGCAGAGACTATAGATCCACGTAATGGCAATAAATATATATGTACTTATAGCGATAATATGATCCAAGATGGTCAGGCTATCTATAACTGGCAAGGAACGTATATCTATGTAGAAGCTGAGGGAGGTATATATACTCGTTATGAGATTATAAACCCTAAGAATGAAAAGAACTATGTCGCTTATATCTTCGATGAGAATAATTATATCACAGAAGAGAAATACTTCGATGTAAATGGAGAGCTAAAGCAGCAAGCTAATTATAGTGGAGGGACACCTTATGCAGGGTATGTGACTACCTTAGACTACAACAACTTCACGGTACAGTCTATCAGCGAATATAGTGATGGTGTTCTAGTCTCTACTGTAGCTTACTATACAACAGGAAAAGTGAAGAGTAAATCTACAACTGTGGCTAATGTAACAACAGATGTGTACTATGATCAGTCTGGTAAAGAACTAGGTACCTTTACGAGTAAATTAGAAGACGATGGATATTCTACTTATCAGGAAGGAACTAACTACATATTCAATACATATGATAGTCATCCTGATGAAATCTACTCTATCTATACCTATAAACAAAATGTACCTGTACAGGTAAAAGAATACTATACATTCCCTAAAAAGAATGTAGTGAAGTCTATTACGTATAGCAATGAAGAGAGTTATATCCAGAAAGTAGAATACTTCAATGAAGATGGTAGTTCTAAAGGACAAATCACTTATAACGAGGATGGATATACTCCTAAAGAAGGGACTATGATAGCAGATAATGTAGTCTCTATTTATAAGAATAGCAAATTAGTAGAAAGAACAGAAACGTATGAAAATGGCAAGGTATTCGAGGTTACAAAAAACAATACTTCTGTATACTATGATCAAAAGGGAAAAGAGATAGGTCGTATTGACTTTAAACTAGATCCTATCTATGGTTCGATGTCATATATTACTGGTACTAGATATGTATTATCTAATGATTTAATTTCTACTGTTGCTAAGTATGAAAAAGAATTATTAGTATATCAAGCTGATTATGATACAAATACTGATAAAGCAGTATTATCAACAGAGTCATACTATTCTAACAATGCGTTAATCAAAGAAGTAGAGTATCATGACAATGGTAAAAAGGCAAAGGTATCTATTTATTCGCCTAACTCATACTCTTATTCTCCTGTAAAAGAAACACATTTCGACAAAGCAGGAAAAGAAATAGGTACGTATGACTATATCTCTCAGACAGGTACTCGTATAGAATTATCTTATGACAAACAAATAACTTCTATAGAGAAATTACAAGGTGGGAACCTTCTTTCTAAAAAGGGATATGCATTAAAAACAGGTAGTAACTCATACGCTACTAACTCTTATTTCTTACAAGCTGATATCGACTATAATAAGCAAGGAAAATTCTATAATGAAAAAGGAGAAGTAATCTCTACAGCTACTTATAAAGATGGTGTTCCTTATGAAGGAACAGTGACTATCATAGACTCGTATTACAAAACAGAAACTGTTTATAAAAACGGACATAAAATAGGCAAAGAGACTATTCAATATTCTAGTGGAGATGAGGTTATCAATATCAACTACTATGATGATAAAGGTGATCTTACTAAAATAGAGTCTTATGAGAACAGTACTCTTAAATCATCTAGTGAGTATAAAGACAATGTGATACACGGTGTCTCTACATACTATGATAGTGAAGGAGAGGTATTATCTACGCTGACTTACAATGAAGGAGTTCCTTATGAAGGAGTATTAACTGAAGCTTCGTATATAAACTACACCACGAAAGGTTTTGAGAATGGAGCGTTAACTTATGTAAAAGTTTACAACGTGGATGATGCTTATTCACCTACGAACTTACTGATGGAAGAGAATTATAGAACTTCTACTTCATTCGAAAGAACTATCTATAATCCAGAAACAGAAGCTATCGTGTATAAATACAATCTTACAGATAGTGAGCTAGATGGAGCATACCAATACTATGAAAATGGTAAAGTGAAATATCAAGCTACTTTTAAAGAAGGAACATTAGTAGATGGTTCTGTAGCTATAACTGACTTTAATTATGAACCATACAGCTATTATTATTCATATGAAACTTCTCAAGATACTTCTAAGTACACTGTATTAAATAATAAGAAAGGTACTTATACGATCAGTATTCTGAATACTGATGATAATAAAGAAGTATTTAAAATGGAAGCGAAAGTTAAAAAAGGAGATCATAGTTTAAACCCATTGGCTAGTAAAAAAATAAAACTAGAAAACTTATACCCAAACAATGAGTATAATGTAATGTCATACTACAGTAGTCCTTATGACTATGCAGTAGATGCAGCTGCTACTGCTGTAGCAGCGGAGGTGCCTGTACCTGCATCTGCATACTAAGAGACCTATAAATTCTATAAACAAAAAAAATCCCAAGTATAATACTTGGGATTTTTTTGTTTATAGAAGTATCATCCCTCTTTATTTTAATCAACTATTTTGATATAAATATTAATTTTATTAAATTAGACTTCAATAAAATTAAACAAACAATTCACATTATGTCAATTAAACCCAAACTACCTATACATTGTCCCAGTTGTGAAAGTGAACTAAAGGTCACTCAGCTATCTTGTGAGCACTGTCAGACTATCGTCAATGGTAACTTCTCTTTGCCCCTACTCTTACAGCTGAGTAAAGAGGAACAGGAGTTTATCTTAGCCTTCTTTTTAAACAGTGGGAGTCTAAAACAAATGGCTTTACAGATGAACATCAGTTACCCTACTGTCCGAAATAAGCTAGATGATATGATAGAACATATCCAACACTTACAGAAAAAAGAATAACTCACTATAAACAACCAACCTTATGACACTCAAAAACTACATTACAAAACCATTTGAAACAATTCAGGAAAAAACGCTATTATGGATTGGAATAAGCACAATCTTAATCAGTTCACTATTTGCTTACTTAACTCATGCTCGTTTTGATGGAGTAATAGATATGCATGTTGGAAGTAAAGTATTATGGTATCAACCTTTACTTGACAACATTGTCAATACCTTGTGCTTAACTTTATTTCTTTATCTGCTCTCATTATTACAACCTACGAAAACACGGATTATAGATCTACTAAATGTTAGTTTAATAGCGCGTATTCCCATTTACTTTACTTTGATTACAAATATTGGAGGTGTTAATCAAGAAACTGGCGAATATATCATTGCTAACATCGACAATCCAGCAGCAATTTCAAATTTGCCTATGATTAATTTAATTGTACTTGGTGTAGGAGCGCTTTTGTTTTTTGGGGCACTTATTTTTATTGGAATCTTAATTTACAAAGGCTATAAAACTGCTACGAATACTAAAAAGAACTCCCATCTAATTCTTCTAATTCCTGCCGTACTAATTGCAGAAATAGTATCTAAACTGATAGCATACAAATATTAATCATTAACCAACACAACAACACTATGAAAAAACTATTAACTACACTTATCGTATGCTTTGCTACTTCATTTAGCTTTGCACAAACAGCTGTTCAGATAGACAGTGAAATTGATGGTGACTTATACCTAGCTAATAAAGACAGTAAACAACTTGCCATTATAATAGCGGGCTCTGGTCCAACTAATAAGAACGGGAACAGCCCTGCAGGGGTAAATGCGAACTCGTATAAGTATCTTGCTCAAGGGCTAAAAGAGAATGGTATCAACACCTTCACGTATAACAAGAGGATGTTTGCTCAAATGAAGAACCAGACAATGAATGAAGCTGATGTAACTTTTGATGATAACGTAAAAGACCTCAACCTTGTTATTGATTACTTCAAAAGGGACTATCCAAATATTGTATTGATAGGACATAGCGAAGGAGCTTTAGTCGCTACATTGGCTAGTCAAGACAATAGTACTGTATCTAAGCTTATCTCACTACAAGGGCCAGGAGAGACAATAGATAAAACACTGTATAAACAGATAACAGCGCAAGCACCTTTCTTTGCGAAATCAATAGAAGACATTCATGCTAAACTTAGAAAAGGCGAAATAGTAGATAGCATCCCTCCTATACTACAAAGCTTATATCGCACTTCTGTTCAGCCTTACCTTATCTCTTGGATGAAGTACGATCCTACTGTAGAACTTAAAAAAGTAAAACAACCTATTTTAATCTTACAAGGGGATAAGGACTTACAGGTCAAGACAGATCAGGGAGACAACTTAAAACAAGCTGTACCTGCTGCAACTCTTGTGACAATAAAAGGAATGAATCATGTACTAAAAACAGTTGTAAAAGAGGATGAGAACTTAGCATTATACAAGAAGCCTGATGTGCCTCTTCACGCTGAACTAGTACCTATTATTGTTAATTTTATAAAGAAATAATATGACCGTATATTTTGTTATCGCTATAATGTATATAGGAATTAGTTTTCTTCTAACACCTACTAATGCTGACAGTATGTTAGCAGGTTACAATACATTATCAGAAGAGCGCAAAAAGCTTTATGACATCACCTCTACTGTTAATATAATTAACCGAACAATCCGCTGTACGGGTATAGTATTAGCTCTTTTAGGAATAGTCTTCTATTTTATTGATGTATCAGAGTTTATACATTTTATCATACTTATTTTCAGTGTACTCCCATTATTGATTTCAAATATTTATACGAGATTAAAGTATTCTTCAGATCCTATGCGCTGGTATGAATGGGTACTATACTTCATTACTTTATTTGTCTGTGTTGTTTTACCATTTATTAGTTAAAAAAAACAAAGGCTTGTTTAATAATACATTCTAAACAACTATAACTAAAAAAGCCTCGCAAATGCGAGGCTTTCTATATCTAAAGCACTAGTAGTGCCATATCTTTTAATGCTTGTGCTGGTTTAGAATACCAGAATGGTTCAAAGTCTTCATTCGTAAACTCCTCAAAGCTCTTTTTCATTTCTTGATACGTCATTGTTTGTGATGCTTTCTCTTTTAATGTCTCTACAAAGTGTACAAACCAATCTCCCACTACTCTATCCACATCTACAGCAATAGTTTCTTTCTTGGTATAAAACACCAACTGAGCCATCTCAAACACTCTGTTCTTTTTCTTCTTTTCGAAGTATTCGATATAAGGGAATGTCCCCAACCATAGTACCTTTTGATTCGGTTTACACACCGTTAGTGGTTCATTGTTTAAACAGCTAAAAATATAATCAGAAGCTATACTTGTACGAGGTACTTTAAAATCGAACCATTCGTTTAACGGCCAGTCAAAACACATGCCATGCATGAAGTTAAACAGTGATTTCTTTAGTCCATACGAGAACTTATCATGTATAGCTCCGTTCATCTCTACGTGAGGCACATCATTATTAGCGAATGTACCCATCTCAGCATGTACACGTTCTACCTTGTATTCCTCTGGGTTCATACCTACTGGTGAATGAGCAGTCATCGCAAACTGATGCCAAAAGCCCGATTGCATTACTCCTGCTTCAAACAACTGACGCACCATCTCAAGGCTGTCTATTGTCTCTTGTGCCGTCTGTGTTGGGAAACCATACATCAGATAAGCATGTACTAAAATACCTGCCTCTGTGAAGTTTCTATTCACACGAGCTACCTGTTCTACTGTAACTCCCTTATCTATTAATTTTAATAATCGATCTGAGGCTACCTCTAATCCTCCTGATACTGCCACACATCCTGAAGCTTTTAATAATAAGCACAAGTCTTTCGTAAAGCTCTTCTCAAAGCGGATGTTCGTCCACCAAGATACTGTTAGCTTACGTCTGATGATTTCTAACGCTACCTCGCGCATTAGGGCTGGCGGTGCTGCCTCATCGACAAAGTGAAAGCCTGTCTCTCCCGTCTGCTCAATTAACGTCTGCATACGGTCTACAATCTGCTTAGCCGCTATTGGTTCATATACCTTGATATAGTCTAAACTAATATCACAGAAAGTACACTTACCCCAATAACATCCATGCGCCATCGTTAGTTTATTCCATCGACCATCACTCCACATACGATGCATAGGATTCACCACCTCTATCACAGAGATATACTCTGTCAGCAGTAAGTCTGAATAATCAGGAGTACCTACCTCAGCCTGTTTATAGTCGCGCTTCAGCGGATTATTGATATACACTACCTCACCATCTTTAGCGATAAGCGTACGCTTTAACTCCTCTTGTGTTATCTTTCCTTCTACATATAGAATCAAGTTCTCCAGTGGAGCCTCTCCATCATCTAAAGTGATAAAGTCAAAGAATTCAAATACACGTACATCTTTTAACGAACGCAACTCTGTATTAGGAAACCCTCCTCCCATCGTGATTTTGATATGAGGATAATTCTTCTTAATGTACTGAGCACATCTAAAACTGCTGTATAAATTACCTGGGAAGGGTACAGAGAATCCCATTATCTTAGGATTAGTCTTATCTATTAGCTGTTGTAATAGATCAAGGGTAATCTCATCGATATAAGTCAAAGGCTGATGTAGTGCTTCATACATCTCATCAAAGGTATGAGCAGAACGACCTAATCGCTCAGCATATCTACTAAACCCAAAGTTGGTATCTACTGTCTCGACAATGAGATCAGACAAGTCCTCTAAGTACAGTGTAGATAAGTGCTTCGCCTTATCTTGTATTCCCATTGTACCGAATGCCCACTCTAATTCTTCTAGTTGTTCAAAGCGAGATGCTCGTGGAAGGTAATCTTCTTGTACGATAGCATGTGCTAATGTAGAGTTCTTTCCTTGCAAGAAAGCAATAACAGCATCGATAGTAGAGATATAATCCTCTTCTAAAGCAAGAATACGATGTATATTAGGAGATACTTCTTCTATGTGTTCATGTACATAATCAAACAAGTCTATCAATCCTTGTTTACTAAACAATTTCAATATAACCTCTATTCCCAAATCAGCCTGATAACTGTCAATATTCAAAGTATTCAAGAATCCCTTGATGTAAGCAGTTGCTGGATAAGGTGTGTTTAACTGGGTAAACGGTGGAGTTATAAAAGCAATTGTTGTATTCACTATATCTAATTTTGGAGTGCAAAGATACTACTATTCAACCGAGTAAAAAACTGTATATGATATGCATTACTTCTTATTTAATCAACATTTAACAAACTATAAAACAACACATTACACAGTACTAAAAGTTCTTACCTCTTTTTCAGAGAACACTACATCAACACCTTACGCAGATATATCTTAGAATACCCTAAAGGATAATCCTTCTCTTCTGCAAAAATCTCATACCCCAAAGATTGGTAAAAGTCAGAAGCTTGAAACGAAAAAGTATTAAGTGATATGTATTTACAGTTGCGCTCTACAGCTACCTGCTCTGCTACTAACATGAGTTTCTTCCCAAGACCTTGTCCTCTATGACTCTCTTTCACAGCGAGGTTCTGTATCTCTAACGTCCCCCATAGTGAACGGCCTAATATCCCGCCTATCACCTCTCCTTCTTCCACTAAAGTAATCTCTAATGCCTCATTAATACAAGCTGATAAATGTGTCGTATGACTTACATTATAAGAAGATAATATCTCCTTAATCGCCATTGCATTATGATCATCTATCTCTGTAGTTATCTTTATTTCCATCCTAATTCGTGTTTCAGTTTATACTAATCTAAAGTACTAAATCTTAATCATACCATAACTTATTTCTATTCAATTACCATTTAAAGAATTTAACATATTCCTATCTTTGCCTAAAATATTAGAAATATGGAGAACAATAGTATTCCAATTTACAACATCTGTAACCTACTTGACAATAACAATATATCCCAAGACTGTGTGATATATCGCTTAGAAGAGTATATTTCTAATAGACCGAATATGGTGTCTGCTCCTCATAGACATGCATTCTATCAAATTCTATTTGTAGCAGAAGGGAAGGGAATACACTCTATTGACTTTGAGAAATTCTCTATTGAGGAGAAATGTTTATTTTATCTGAACCCTTCACAAGTACACAAATGGGAATTCGAACCTGGTACAAAAGGGTTTCTTATCAATTTCAATGATAACTTTCTACGTACATTCTTAGTTAACCCGAATTATCTAAAGGAGTTTACTTTCTTTGGAGGAAATGCTCAGTACTCTAAGTTCTCTTGTGAGAAGTGCTATGAGACACTACACACTAAGTTCGAAAAGATGTATTATGCCTCTTTAGAGAACCAACCCTTACAGAAAGACTATATCAAAGTATTAATGTTAGAACTGTTCTTAGAGACACAACTATTCTTAGTCAAGAAAGTATTTGAGCCTGAAGAACCTAATGAGACTAAGGGTGCGCACTTCATTATCAAGAATTTTGAAAAGCTCGTAGAAGATCATTTTATAGAAAAAAGATTACCTGGAGAATATGCCGATATGCTTCACATCACTCCTAATCACCTCAACTCTTTATGCAAAAAGGTAGTAGGAATAACAGCAGGTGAAGTTATCCGTAATAGAGTGATCTTAGAATGTAAACGATTATTGGTCAATGCCGATTTATCGATTACAGAAATCTCTTATGAACTCGACTTTAAGAACAATGCTTACTTCTCTAGATTCTTTAAAAAGAACACAGGACTATCCCCTGAAGAGTTCAGAAAACAGAACTAAAAATTGATTACTTAAATACAATTCGCTTTTATCACACTATTCTAAATTGATTAGTATAAATATCACCACGTTTAGTGTAATATATTTCAGTAGGTAGGGTTCTAACTTTGCTGAAAAATAATACATTATGGATTTCCCTCTATTTCATTTAGACTGGTTGAACGATCGTTTCCTCATTGCGATGATAGCGATTATTCACGTATTTATAAACCATGGGCTAGCCGTTGGGTTCTTGCCCTATATTACATTATTAGAACAACAAGGAGTAGTCAAAAGTGGACCAGAAGACATTACTGATCTTGCCTGGGATAAGATGGTACACCGTATGATGATGGTCGGCTTTGTGATCACAACCACGATGGGAGCGATGACAGGAGTCGGTATATGGTTCTCAGCAGCACTAATTAGTCCTAATTCTATCGGTAGTTTAATCCGCGTTTTCTACTGGGGATGGTTTACAGAATGGATTGTATTCGTATTAGAAGTAGTTTTTATCATGATTTATTTCTTAACCTGGAAAAACTCTAATAAATCTCTGCGTGCTAAACAACGCCATATCCGATTCGGTTGGTTCCTTTCTGGATTCTCATGGCTGACTATGGCTATTATCGTAGCGATATTAGGATTTATGATGGATCCTGGTAACTGGATACAAGAACAATCTTTAGTAAGTGCATTAACTAACCCTATTTACTTACCTCAGCTATTATTTAGAACACCAACTGCTATGGTCGTGGCAGGAGCCTTTGGTTTCTTACTGATTATGTTGTTCACTAAGAAGTCTAGTGCGATCAGACCTACAGCTCTTAAGACTACTGCTATATGGGTATTACTATGGTTGCCACTATCTATTCTAGCTTCTATTTACTACTATAACGTGATACCTGATGCGATGACTGCTAATATGAGTACTGCGGTAGGTACTATGGACTTTGCTAAATACTATGATTTATTAAAATACATTATACTTATAGCGACAAGTTCATTAGCTCTGTTAGCAATTTGGACACTGTGGAAACCTAAGAAAGTCAATCTTATTATTGTGATTATTCCTTTTGTACTATCACTTGGTTTCTTAGGAATATTCGAACGTGTACGAGAATTTATCCGTAAGCCTTATGTCATTGGTAACTATATGTACTCTAACCTGATCAGAGAAGAAGACTATCCTCTGCTACAGCGAGACGGTATACTAAAGCACTCTACTTATACCTCTATCACAGAGATTACAGAAGAGAATAAACTAGAGGCTGGTAAAGATGTATTTATGATAGCGTGTTCTCGATGTCATACTAGTCAGGGGATTAACTCTATCATATTCGTCTTCGAAAAAATGTATGGAATAGGCAAGCCTTTAGATATCAACTCGATGAAAGCGTATATACCTAATATGCACAACGGTAGAACCTATATGCCTCCTTATCCAGGTAACGAAGAAGAACTAGATGCACTAGCACATTATATTTTCTATTTACAACAGAGTGGTGCGACACTAGAAGGGGCACAGAGTGCTGGAGCACATCTTAACCCTACTCACTCTGTAGAACATTTTATAGAACAAAAATTAAACAATAACAAAGATGAATAATACTCCATTACCTAAAGATATACCCTTAGACTTACCATTACCAGAGTGGTTACTAGTTATTCTATTAGTAGTTTCATTCTTAGCACATATTGTGTTTGTAAACTTAATGGTAGGAGGTTCTATAGCTACGCTATGGGCAGAAATAAAAGGACTTAAAAACAAAGAATATGATGTACTAGCACAAGAAATAGCTGCGACAATAACAGTAAACAAATCATTAGCTGTAGTACTAGGGGTAGCTCCCCTACTGAGTATTAATGCACTGTACACCATTTATTTTTACACAGCTAACTCCTTGACAGGGATTATGTGGATATTGATTATCCCTATGGTAGCGATTGTTTTCCTATTGACCTACTTACACAAGTACACTTGGGAAGCAATGGCAAATATGAAATTGTTACACATATCTATCAATGCTCTAGCAGTGATTATGTTCTTATTCATTCCCCTAATCTTCTTAGTGAATATCAATCTGATGTTATTCCCTGAGAAATGGATGAGTGTAAGAGGATTCTTATCTGCTTTAGCCTTGCCAAATGTATTCCCTAGATACTTCCATTTTATCTGTGCATCACTAGCCCTGACAGGTCTATTTATCACTTGGTATATGGGACGTAAGAACTATCCTTTTGAAGAATACTTTAAAGTATTCACTAGAGCGAAGGTTAAACGTCTTGGGTATCAGTTAGCATTAGGAGCATCAGTAGCTCAGTTTTTATTTGGTCCTATCGTGATGGCTACTTTACCTGCCAAAGGGTTTAGTTGGGCTATGATGGGAGTGATCTTATCTGGTGTAGCAGTAGCTGTATATGCAGTGTACTATATGATAAAAACACTAAGAGGTACAGATGACCAACTAGACAGATACTTCAGAAGAATAGTAATCTCTATGGGGATTGTAGTCGTATTCATGGGAAGTGGACGTCATGTCTATAGAGCCAATGCCATTAATCCACACCGAGAACTGATGGCTCAAAAGACAGCCGAATTTGAACAAGCATCCAAAGAAGCAAGAGAACAAGCTGCTAATGCACAAGAAGAAGAAAAACAAGCGATAGCAACTGCCGAAGCTTCTGGTGATAATACAGCTAAGGGTAAAGCAGTATTTAATAGCTACTGTGCTGCCTGTCATAAAGAGAAGACACCACTAGTAGGGCCTCCTGTGACAGAAATGCAAGAAATATATGCAGACAATAAAACGGATCTAATCAAGTGGATTAAGTCTCCAGGTAAGAAACGTCCTGATGCACCACAGATGCCTCCATTCCCTCAGATCAATGATACGGATATGGAAGATCTGACTCAATATATCTTAAACATTAAATAAGAAGATTATGATTATTACGATATCACTATTTCTCATCTTAGCCATCCTGATCGTCTCAGGTGTTATCATTTCTAAGGTGATTAAAATCTACCTCTACTCTTCTAAGAATAAGGAGATGTGGAAAAAAGAAATTAAAGAAGAAAAAGACTATCAGTTTATAAAAGGTCTTTACTAACTCAGTGTTCTCCCCAGCACTGCGCACATTGTATCCCTCATTAGTAGATAAGTATTGTATTTCCTGTAAGGTGATCTATTATTGTCATATCAAGAGAATGCTCCCAAAACTCTCTTTTTTATAGATTACTTACATCACTGTTCCCAATACCTTATCTATTCTAATGGGGGATATTTTTATTCCCTCCACTTCAGGTTACAACTCTGTTATTTACTTCTCAGACCATTTTATCAATTCCTCTTTGGCATCATATACAGACTGTGCATACCATGCGTAGATATTCATAATCATATATCTTTCTATGCTTCCATCTGTACTCTTCATAGATACCATGATAAGGTGAATACGTCCAAGATTATACTTTTTGACGTTGACTAACTGCTTAGCTGTATAGTGTTTCTCACTTCTAAAATACTTTTTGAGTACCAGCTTATCTTCCCTTATATAAGCAGTACAGAGGTATATAACTTGACTCACTGTTATACATGTAACTAACACCGTAATTACATACTTTATAATCACAAACCAATAATCTCCAACATCATGACTGATTGTAGCAATACTACAAAACAGAATGGTCAACAATATATTTAGTATCAGATGTCCTAATGAATACTGATAGGACAATCTCTTTTCTTGTGCAATCATCTAGTTAAAGAGTTTAATTATTTCAAAGAAAAGATTTTAACCTCTATAAATAAAATTTTCTAGCCGTATACTAGATCAAATAACTATAAACTTGGCATAATTAGCTATAATCGGGGATAAGAAAACACCTACTCTATCGCCAAAAATTATGTTCAAATAAGATATCGTCCATTAACAAAATCATTTAAATACAATCTCTCAATATCCATAAACTTCCACCTCCAACTATTCTGTTATTAAAAAGATTATTACGATAGTAATATTATGGGCAAGTGATACCATAGTGGTCGCATTAAAATTGGCTAAAATTATGCGACCACTATCCCATCACTATGCGACCACTATGCGATCAGTCAAATTAGGATTTGTCTCATCCTACTATAACTGTACACTTGTTGTTCATAACCCTGATTTTAACTATAGACTTGTTTATGCTTTTTATTCTTCAAAAGATAAAGTACATTTTTAACTAATATAATTCTTTTAAAATAAAGTACTTTTAACCAGGGTAATTCAATTACTAAAATGAATTTTATAACACCATATCAACCTTTATAATAGACCTCTTACAAAATCGAGTTCAATAACAAGCAATATGTTCAACAACAAATACATCTTCTAAATGATAAAGTTACTTATAGAAAAACATAAAGGTATCATCACGTATGACTCCTTATCTCATTTAAATTTTAATGATTTTCCTGCTGAGGTAATAGATGAGTTAAAAGAAGATTTGCTTCAAGCAGCGTTTGACAACCAGATCATACTTGATATTGGCTGGTATCCAGAGTTTGATATCAATGGACACTTTAGCGTACAAGTTATTGCTAACTACAACTGGGAAGCACCACTGTATAAAGAGAACTGTAAGTCCTTTACCTGTTTAGAAACAGCTGTTATCTCTACATTAAGGTACTGTCAGTAAACATACATTATGCCACAAACAGTTTATGCTATTAGCAGAGACTATTCGTTTCTTAATTTTAATAGATTTTCATGTGAATGCATCTCTCTAAACCACTGTTAGCACAGATATAATATACGATACGTAATACAAAAAAAAGCGAAAGGTCGGAGAGTTCTCCAACCTTTCGCTTTTTCATATAATTGTAACATCTATACCATTACTCATCGAATGAATTCCATGGTATTAATACCCCTGTATTTTCTATTAAATCATATTCTAATTTATACATAGGAGTATACAGCTTTCGGTAACCTGCCTTGCTAATAATAGGTTCATCACCTTGTCTAACTCTTACCTCTTTATGATCTGATTCAAAACTTAAGACTGGCATTTGCTCTTTTCCATCAAGCATGTTTATAAATCGTTTATCATTCTTTGGATCTGTCACCATTTGCCCTCCTTTATACACTTTAATTGTGATTTTAGTTGGAGCAGTTGGTGGTTTAGAGTTACCATAGTTATTCCACCTTGCAGACATACCGAACTCAAACTGAGTAGAACTTTCAGGATACCCTTGTAAGACTGTATTCAAATTAGGAATATCGGCATAAGGATTTTCACCTCCACTTTCTCTATCATCTCCTGGATATACTAATAAAGTCTTACCGTCTACTTTCAGCTCATCCAAATAAAAGAAACCAACAACCTTCCCATCAATTTTAGCTACATTTGTTTTCATTAATTCAGTAGCAGAATCAATATCTGTTTGACCTCCATCACTTGGTGGTGATACATATCCATACTCCATAACCAAATAGTCAAATGGAGGTAGTAATCTATAATTAGCATTTTGCTCTACTACTATAGTTCTCACAATTTCAGGTTGATCAAGATGTCGAACTTGTATATTACCACGTACAACCCCTGTTGCTTTAGCAACTCCTAACTCGAACTGAAGATGGCCATTTACGTTTTTAGGTGCTTTCGTCCAATTAAAAGCGTTTCGATCATAATCGAATACTTCCCAGTTAGCACTCCCTCCTCCATAAGCCGTAACAATACTCGATGAATTTATTGCGCCATCTACACTACCAGACCCTACTCTTAAGACAGATTTACTAAGTACTAAATTCAAATTACTCACTTTTAACTGTGTGAAAACCTCAGGCTTATCAACCAATCTAAAAGTATAAATCTCATCACCAAAAACGGTCTCGCTTCTCGTAAATGACAATGTACTTACTTTGCCGTTTGTAACACTTTCAAATGTAGAGACACCTATGTCTCCTTCAACACTTTTCTCCCATGCTAAACCATCTTTTTTAGCCGTCAATGTCACTTCCCCTGTTGGGTTATTCTCCCACAGAAATAGTTGATCAGTACTAAGTGCCAATTCTAATATTTTCCCTGGTCCACCAATAAAACCCCACGATTCTCCATCCCATGTATAGATTCCCTTTCCTTTACCATCTTGCAAATCTTCATTCATATTATAAACAACCAAGCCCGTATGAGCCATATCCTGAACACTTTTATCATACCCAGGTTCAAACATAGGATATAGCATCTCCATATCTGTTAAATCCACTCTCGGTAGACTAAGTCCCTTATTGGCATTTGCTTCAGCCCCTGTTTTATTATCTAAATTTTTTAACTGTAAAAGAGATCCTTCTACAGCAGGTTCACCAGTACCAACCGTAACCTGAGCTAATGCGCTATTAGTTATGACAAACAACATAAGCAAAACAAAAATGCATTGTCTTACTCCATGACATAATAATATTTTTCTCATTTGTTTTTTATTTTTACAATTATTCATCGAATGAATTCCATGGTATTAATACTCCAGTATTATCTATTAAATCATATTCTAATTTATACATAGGAGTATACAGCTTTCGGTAACCTGCCTTGCTAATAATAGGATCACTACCTTGTCTAACTCTTACATCTTTAGGATCTGATTCAAAACTTAAGACTGGCATTTGCTCTTTTCCATCAAGCATGTTTACAAATCGTTTATCATTCTTTGGATCTATCACCATTTGCCCTCCTTTATACACTTTAATTGTGATTTTAGTTGGAGCAGTTAGTGGGGTAGAATTACCATAGTCAGTCCACCTTGCAGACATACCGAACTCAAACTGAGTAGAACTTTCAGGATACCCTTGTAAGACTGTATTCAAATTAGGAATATCAGCATAAGGATTTTCACCTCCACTTACTCTATCATCTCCTGGATATACTAATAAAGTCTTATTGTCTACTTTCAACTCATTCAAATAAAAGTAACCAACAACCTTCCCATCAATTTTAGCTACATTTGTATTCATAAATTCAGTAGCAGAATCAATATCTGTTTTACCTCCGTCACTTGGTGGTGTTACATATCCATACTCCATAACCAAATAGTCAAATGGAGGTAGTAATCTATAATTAGCATTTTGCTCTACCACTATAGTTCTCACAATTTCAGGTTGATCAAGATGACGAACTTGTATATTACCACGTACAACCCCTGTTGCTTTAGCAACTCCTAACTCGAACTGAAGATGGCCATTTACATTTTTAGGTTCTTTCGTCCAATTGAAAGCGTTTCGATCATAATCGAATACTTCCCAGTTAGCACTTCCTCCTCCATAAGCCGTAACAATACTCGATGAATTTATTGCGCCATCTACACTACCAGACCCAACTCTTATGATTGGTTTACTAAGTACTAAATTCAAATTACTCACTTTTAACTGTGTGAAAACCTCAGGCTTATCAACCAATCTAAAAGTATAAATCTCATCACCAAAAACGGTCTCGCTTCTCGTAAATGACAATGTACTTACTTTGCCGTTTGTAACACTTTTAAATGTAGAGCTACCTACGTCTCCTTCAACACTTTTCTCCCATGCTAAACCATCTTTTTTAGCTGTCAATGTCACTTCCCCTGTTGAGCTATTTTCCCACAGAAATAGTTGATCAGTACTAAGTGCCAATTCTAATATTTTCCCTGGCCCACCAATAAAAACCCACTTTTCTTCATCCCATGCATAAATTCCCTTTCCTTTACCATCTTGTAAATCTTCATTCATATTATAAACAACCAAGCCTGCGTGAGCCACATCCTGAACACTTTTATCATAACCAGGTTCAAACATAGGATACAACATCTCCACATCGGTTAAATCCACTCTCGGTAGAATAAGTCCTTTATTGGCATTTGCTTCTGTACCTTGTTTATTTTCTAAATTTTTTAACTGTAAAAGAGATCCTTCTACAGCAGGTTCACCAGTACCAACCGTAACCTGAGCTAATGCACTATTAGTTATGACAAACAACACAAGCAAAACGAAAATGCATTGTCTTACTCCATGACATAATAATATTTTTCTCATTTGTTTTTGTTTTTTGTATTCTTACAACGATTCTTCTTTACAAATATCGTTAAAATAATAACAATTAACACATAAAAAAACATATTAAATAACTCGTATGTAAAATAAAAACAAAAATTAACCATTAAAAATCAATTATTAACAATAATTAAATTTAAATAGATATTAAAACAATGAAATTCAGCTACAAAATTGTCAGATTCTTATTTATCAAGTATTAATCGATATTGGAAAAACACTAAATAATTTAATCTTTTATAACTAAACAGTCTATTCAGAGAAAGAGCAAACCTAACATTACAGGTAAAAATGTTTATAGAATTAACTTTGGTTTATATATAACTCTTTAATTTATAATTTAAATTAGCAAAAAATAAACACTATGCCTTTAGACAAAATTACGTTTCAGAACGCGGGCTATTTTTCAAAACTAATGGTAGATTACCTCAATCAAGAGGCTAATCTAAAACACTTATATAATCACTTTCCTACTATAGAAAACTTTAAACAACAGTTAGACGAGAAGCGTGCTAACTATCCGATAGAACACAGAAGTGTACTCTGTCAGGCGTTGTTAAGTCAATATAAAAACACAAAGACTTCTGAGAAGACTTTAGAACATATAAATGCATTAGCGAAAGAAAACACATTTACAGTTACGACTGGACACCAGTTAAACTTATTTACGGGTCCATTATACTTCTTGTACAAGATTATATCGGTTATTAATTTAGCCAAAGAACTGAAAGCTAAATACCCAGGCGAAAACTTTGTCCCAGTATACTGGATGGCAACAGAAGATCATGACTTCGAAGAAATTAATCACTTCGTATTTGAAGAAAAAGTGATTTGCTGGAACAGAGAGAGCAAAGGACCAGTAGGGCGGTTAAGTACTGAAGGTCTGGATAAAGTATATGAAGTATTCCAATCTCATATAGGAGTAGGTAGTAATGCTACCTATATAAAAGAACTATTTGAAAATGCTTATCTCAAACATGACAATCTAACAGATGCTACACGTTACTTAGCAAATGAACTATTCGCAGAGTATGGACTGGTAATTATAGATGGTGATGACGCAGAATTAAAAAAATTATTTGCTCCTCATATTAAAGAAGAATTACTTCATCAGAGTGCTATCAAAGAAGTTGAAAAAAGCTATGATACACTATCAGAATACTTCATACAAGTGAATCCTCGTGATATCAACTTATTCTATATACAGGATAATCTTAGAGAAAGAATTATCTATGAAGATGAGGTATATAAGGTAAATAATACGTCGATCACCTTCACTAAAGAAGCAATACTTACAGAACTAGAGAATCACCCTGAATGCTTTAGTCCTAATGTGATACTGAGACCGTTATATCAAGAAGTAATATTGCCTAACCTATGCTATACTGGAGGTGGAGGAGAATTGGCATACTGGTTAGAACTGAAGAAAGTGTTTGATTTACACAATATCACTTTCCCTATGCTATTACTGAGAAATTCAGTATTATTAGCAACTTCTAAACAAGTAGAGAAAATGGATAAACTAGAGCTCTCTTGGAAAGATATGTTCATGAAACAAAGTCTCTTAATCAATGCGAAAACGAAAGAATTCTCTTCTATTCAATTTGATTTTGAACAGCAACGTCGATTCTTAGAAGAGCAGTTTAAAACACTAGAAGAAATAGCTTTACAAACAGATAAATCGTTTATCGGAGCGGTGAATGCTCAGAAAGTTAAACAACTAAAAGGGTTAGACAATTTAGAGAAAAGACTGCGTATCGCTGAGAAAAGAAATCACGCTGACAAGCTAGAGCGCATTACATTATTACAGAATGAATTATTCCCTAATAATAGTCTACAAGAGCGCATCACAAACTTCTCTGTATATTACAAAGAATATGGTGATCATCTGATCAAAACTCTATTTACACAACTAGAGCCGTTAAATCATGAATTTGACATCGTCATTTTATAATACAAAGCAAAAACTAGTATATTAACTATTACATAGACATATTTAGATTAAAACAAACATATTAGTGAATAAATGCCATTTACAACACAGATGGCATTTATTTTTATAAGATATTGAATTTTAATGTTTTTAGGGAAATGTTGATAAATAAGATTTCGTAGAGTCGCAAATAATCGTATTTTTACCAATTATAAAAACATTCTTTTGGTAAAATGGGTAAAATCATTGCTATTGCTAATCAAAAAGGTGGTGTAGGAAAAACTACAACATCAGTTAATCTTGCTGCTTCATTAGGAGCACTAGAGAAAAAAGTACTTATCATAGACGCAGATCCTCAGGCCAATGCTTCCTCAGGATTAGGAATCGATGTAGACTCAGTAGAGATCGGTACTTATGAAATATTAGAGCACAGTAATACGCCAGAAGAAGCGATTGTGGAATGTACAGCTCCGAATGTATATCTAATCCCCGCCCACATTGACTTAGTGGCTATTGAAATTGAGTTGGTGGATAAACCAAACCGAGAATACATGCTTAAAGAAGCGCTTAAATCTGTCAAAGATAAGTTTGATTATATAATCATCGACTGTGCTCCTTCTTTAGGTCTACTTACATTAAATGCGTTGACAGCTGCAGATTCTGTAGCTATACCAATTCAATGTGAGTACTTTGCATTAGAAGGTCTTGGTAAATTATTAAACACAATTAAAAGTGTTCAAAAAATACACAATCCTAATTTAGATATAGAAGGATTGTTATTAACGATGTACGACTCTCGCTTACGCTTGTCTAATCAAGTGGTAGAGGAAGTACAGAAACATTTTAACGATATGGTATTCGATACTATTATCCAACGAAATGTAAAATTAAGTGAAGCACCTAGCTTTGGTGAGAGTATCATTAACTATGATGCTACAAGTAAAGGAGCTACAAATTACATCAATCTAGCAGAAGAAATTATTCGAAAAAATAGTTAGACTTCTCTAGAATTATTATTTAGAATATTATGGCAAAGGCAATTAAGAAACAAGCTTTAGGAAGAGGACTATCGGCTCTATTAAAAGATCCGGATAACGATATTAGATCAATTGAAGATAATAATGCAGATAAAGTAATCGGCAATATTATAGAGCTAGACATAGACTCTATTGAGATAAATCCATTCCAACCTAGAACGAACTTTAACGAAGAGTCTTTACAAGAATTAGCTACGAGTATTCGAGAATTAGGTGTAATACAACCTATTACAGTTAGAAAAATTGAATTCAATAAATACCAATTAATCTCTGGTGAACGTCGTTTAAGAGCTTCTAAAATAGTAGGTCTAGACTCTGTGCCTGCTTACATCCGTATAGCGAATGACAATGAGTCTCTAACGATGGCTTTAGTAGAGAATATTCAACGTCATGATTTAGATCCTATCGAGATAGCGCTATCCTATCAACGTCTAATGGAAGAAATAAATCTAACACAAGAACAAGTAAGTGACCGCGTAGGAAAGAAACGTTCTACTATCGCTAATTACTTGCGTCTATTGCGTCTAGACCCTATCATCCAGACAGGAATAAGAGACGGATTTATCACTATGGGACATGGTCGTGCGATTATTAATATAGAAGACTTAGATGTACAGACAGATATCTATCACAAAATCATCACAGAAAACTTATCTGTGAGAGAAACTGAGGCTATCGTAAAAAAATATCAAGAACAACTAAGAGGTATAGTATCACCTGCTCTACCTAAGAAAAATACAGAATTTAATGTTCCTGAAAGTTATTCGAAATCATTCGGACAATTCTTTGGAACAAAAGTAGATATTAAAGTTTCTAATAATGGAAAAGGGAAGATATCTATTCCTTTCCACTCTGAAGAAGACTTAAATCGTATTATCAAACTATTAGAAAATTAGTGAAACACAAGTTATTAATCCTATTATTCTTCATAGGAGCAGTCTGTCACCCCACCTATGCGCAGTCTGTAAATGAAGAAGATGTACCTACTACGAAAAAAGAATCTGCAGAATATAAACCTTTAGATCCTGTAGCTCCTTCTCGTGCGGCATTTTATGCCTCTGTTATTCCTGGAGTAGGTCAAATCTATAATAAGAAATATTGGAAAGTACCATTAGTATACGCAGGTATAGGAATACCTACATACTTCTGGATGGATAACCAAAAACAGTATAATAGATATAGAGACGAATATAAAAAACGTCTACAAGGTGTTAACGATCCTAACGACCCTACTTTTGGAGGATTAGACAATGATCGTATATTAGAAGCTCAAAAGTTCTATAGACGTAATAGAGATTTATCTGTAGTAATCACAGTTGGTTTTTATGTTCTAAGTATCATAGACGCTAACGTAGATGCTCACTTGATGCAGTTCAACGTTAATGAGAACTTGACTATTAAGCCTGCCTTTGAGATAGACAGAATGAATCTTCAGAATCAAAATCAGTTCCAATACGCGATAAATGTAGAATATCGCTTTTAAAATATTTATCCAATGAAAATTGCTTTATTAGGATATGGCAAAATGGGTCAAATCATCGAGAGAATTGCCATAGAAAGAGGTCATGAAATAGCACTTCGCAAAAGAAGTTCTGATACTTACGAAGGGCTAAAAGATGCAGATGTAGCTATAGACTTCAGTGTACCTTCTGCTGCTGTACAGAATATTACAACTTGTTTTGAACTAAATATCCCTATTATATCGGGTACCACAGGTTGGTTAGAAGAATATGATAAGATGGTAGATCTATGTACAAAAAGCAATGGTGCTTTTTTATATGGATCTAATTTTAGTTTAGGAGTAAACCTATTCTTTGAGCTAAATAGCTATTTAGCTAAGATGATGAATAATCTTAATGATTATAAAGTATCTATGGAAGAAATACACCATACCCAAAAGTTAGATGCTCCTAGTGGAACAGCTATTTCTTTGGCTAATGGCATTATTGAGAATACAAACTATACAGCATGGACACTAGATACCCCAGACGCTAATGAGATACATATCGACGCAAAACGCATAGATAGCGTACCTGGTACACATAGTGTATTCTATGACTCTCCTATCGATCAAATAGAGATAAAGCACACAGCTCATAATAGAGAAGGCTTTGCTCTAGGAGCAGTAGTAGCTGCTGAATGGATACAAAATAAAAAAGGAATATTCTCTATGAAAGATGTTCTGAATTTAAAAAAATAATTATCTTCACTAATAATCATTAAACAATACTAAACTATGACAATGTCTCAATGGTTTTTGTTTTTTCTTTTAGTACAAGTTATACACTTTCTTGGAACTTGGAAATTATACGTAAAAGCTGGAAAGAAAAGCTGGCAAGCTATCGTGCCTGTATATAATGCTGTGGTCTTAATGCAAATCATTAACCGTCCTAGATGGTGGGTTATCTTATTGTTTGTACCTATTGTGAATTTAATCATGTTTCCAGTAGTTTGGGTAGAGACACTGAGAAGCTTTGGAAAAAACAAAACAGTAGACACTATACTAGGAGTAGTAACACTAGGTCTTTATATCTATTATATCAACTATGCTGTCGATGTAAAATATGTAGAAAACAGAAGCACAAAAGCAGCTACAAGCTCAGGCGAAACTGTTAGTTCTATTCTATTTGCAGTTGTAGTGGCTACAGTGATTCACACTTATGTAATCCAACCTTATACAATACCAACATCTTCTTTAGAAAAGACCTTATTAGTAGGAGACTTCTTATTCGTAAGTAAGTTTCATTATGGAGCAAGAACTCCTATAACTACAGTAGCGTTACCAATGGTACATGATACTTTACCATTTACAAAGAAAAATTCTTACTTAAAGAAACCACATTTACCATACTTTAGATTACCTGGTTTTCAAAAGATACAACACAACGATATCGTCGTGTTCAACTGGCCAACTGATACTGTTTATCAGTTCAACGATCCACTTAGAAGACCTGCTGTTGATAAACCAATCGACAAGAAAACAAACTATGTTAAACGAGCTGTAGGTTTACCAGGAGAAAACATTTCGTTAGTTAATGGTGATGTTTACATCAATAATGAGAAACTAAAACTAAATGATCGTGCTAGATTACAGAACACCTATACTGTAAAAACAGACGGTACACCTTTAGATCTTAATGCTTTAGTAAAACGACTAGATACAAGAGAGGGTATTGAGTACTTTAACAATGATCCGAAAACTCTAATCTTCGCTGCATTAACAGATGAGAATGTTGAAGTTTTAAAGTCTATGTCTCAAATAGTAAGTGTTACAAAAGGATATCCAGAAGAAGCTAAAGCGTATATTCAAGCAGCGTATGCTAATGTAATATTCCCTCATAACTCAAAAACATGGACAAATGATGACTTAGGTCCTCTACATATCCCTGCTAAAGGAGAGACAGTTACTTTAAATGCAGATAACTTCCCAATGTATCAAAGAGTTATTCAGGTATATGAAGGTAATAAATTAGAAATTAAAGATAATAAAATCTATATCAACGACGTAGCTACAGATAAATACACTTTCCAACAAGATTATTACTTCATGATGGGAGACAATAGAAACAGATCTGAAGATAGTAGATATTGGGGATTTGTACCTGAAGACCATATTGTTGGAAAACCCGTTTTTGTGTGGTTAAGTTTAGATCAATACGTTCCATGGTCAAAAGCATTAGATAAGATTCGTTGGGATAGAATGTTTACCACAGTAAATGGTAATGGTAAACAGACTTCTTACTTCCCTTACTTCTTAGTAGCCGTGATAGGTTTAGTAGGTTATAATACTTACAAAAAGAGAAAAGAAAAAAAGAATTCGAAATATTAAAATAAAACATGAATAACATAATTATTCATCCTAGTTACTTCCCTTCTATCAGTCACTTTGTAGCTATGCTACAAGCAGACAAAATAACATTTGAGATGGAAGATAACTTTCAAAAACAAACCAATAGAAATAGAGCGTTCATTTACAGTGCTAATGGAAAGCAAATGCTAAATATTCCAATCAAACACTCAGAAGAACCTAAACAAAAATATAAGGATGTAAGAATAGAGCATGCTTTTGGCTGGCAAAAACAGCATTTTAAAAGCCTAGAAGCAGCTTATAGAACTTCTCCTTACTTCGAGTACTTTGAAGATGAAATTCGTCCTATTTTTGAAGGAAAACCAGAGTTTATGTTAGATCTTAACCTTCAAATACATGAAGTATTATGTTCTTGTTTAGGGATAGACCTCCCTTATGAACAAACTAAAGACTACCATAAAGAGGTAAGCAATGACATTACTGATTTGAGAACTTTAATAAATGGTAAAAAAGATACTAATATCTATACACCATACATCCAAGTTTTTGATGAAAAACATGGCTACCTAAACAACCTAAGCATTCTGGACTTATTATTCAATGAAGGAAGACATGCTATCGATTATCTTAAAAAGCAGTCACTAAGCATATAAAAAAAGCTGACCAATGGTCAGCTTTTTTTCTTTCATAGCGCAATTTTATACTTTTATTTTAAGTACTATAACGATAAATTATAAGTAACAAACAATCAACATATCTTTTCCTTTTCATAGCATTAAAAATCGTTGATGACTTTATCGTTATACACTTAAGACAATAATTCTGAAAAAAGTCACATCATTTTATACAATTTATTTAAAACAAATTGTATTCAACTAACAATCAGCCTCTCCTCTCACAAAAAGATTTAAATTATCTGGAGATAGAAAAGGAATATCCAGTCCTAAACCACGTATAATAAACAACATTCCAAAGACTACAATAACATAAGGGTAATACTTCATAATACCATTTCTTACTTTAGGAGAAAACATATCTCTAACATAAATAATAGAACTCATCAAAGGAATAGTTCCTACTCCAAATAGAGCCATATATAGCATCCCCATAGATACACTCTGTGTAGCTAATGCACCAAACAATGCGACATAAACCATACCGCATGGTAAAAAGCCATTAAAAAAACCAATAAAATACAATGTTCCTTTATTCTGTTTTTTAAACTGACCTCCTAGTTTAGTTTTAATCTTACTCACTACAAAGTAAAAAGGTTTTAAAAAGCCAAAGTTACCAAGCTTGTTTTGTGGTATTAATATAAAGACAATCATTAAGATCCCAACTACTATAGACATCTGCTGTTGTAGTCCTGCTAAGTAAAGCCCCTTACCAAACATCCCAAAAACAAGTCCTAAAATAGAATATGCAGATATTCTTCCTAAATGATAGGTGAATATCTGCATAGCTTTAGTACCGTTACTCTTAGAAACTGGCAACATCATAGCTATAGGACCGCACATACCAATGCAATGCAAACTACTAATCAGTCCAAAAATAAGAGCTGTAATCACTAATTAATCTTTTTTTACAGTTAAACTTTGTTTATTTCTGTAATCTGCTCCATTATAAGACCATTCTACCGCAATATCCCAACGACCGTCTACCAAAGCATTGTTAGGTATGAGCAAATTGGAAGAAGACAGAGATATAGGCATATCAAAGTCTAATTTCTGGTTAGACGGTCTGTATAGGAATATTTTACCTGTAATATTTTTTGCGTCAAAATCTGAAGGAAATACAATAGATATATCTCCAGCTTTAGTAGACTCAATAGACACAGGAGTCGCAAGCTTCAATGCTGCTACTTCCCTATCGTGTTTACCATCTACTTCTATTTCTTGTTGATAATAATTTTCAGTAACTAATTCATTATCATATTTACTATCAATCTGTACTCTTATAACATATTGCAGAATGAAGACCATAAAAATCCCCATAGCAATAACAATACCTGTTCCAAAATTAAACTTCATACCTAACAAATTTTAATATTAATCCAATGTTCTAGGGCCTAAGAAGTTTGTTGATGTTGTTTGAATCAACTTATCCCCTTCATATACCTCTATTTTAACTTTTGTACGATGACTTTCTAACAAGAACTGCGGAACATCTATAAACATAGTTCCTTCTGCATACCCTTCTTTATCCACTTTTATAATTGCATTCCCTACTAAAGTAATAACTCCCGTTTCTGGTGAAGACAACTTGAAAGTTACATTCTCGAAATCCTTCATCGTTTTATTTACTACCTTAAAGGTATAAATGTTTCTAATATTCTCTTTATCATCTACAGTGACGTGTGTATAAGTTTGACCTGCAACACGAAGCACAGTAGCTTCAATATCTGTTCTTAAGAACAATAACCCTACCAAAATAGTCATTAGGATACAAAGAACAGCTACATAACCTTTCTGACGTAGACTAAACTTAAACTTAGTACCTTCTGATATCTCAGATTCAGATGCATAGCGTATTAAACCAGTAGGTAAACCAACACTCTCCATCATATGATCACACTCATCAATACAAGCCGTACAGTTCACACACTCTAACTGAGTACCGTTACGTATATCAATACCTGTAGGACATACATTTACACATTGTTTACAATCAATACAATCTCCAATACCCTCGGCTACTCTATCAACTCCTTTTTTAAACTTAGCTCTTCCGTTTGTTGCTTCACCACGTACGTGATCATAAGCTACAATTATAGATTTGTTGTCTAATAATACTCCTTGTAATCTACCATAGGGACAAGCAATAACACATACTTGCTCTCTAAACCATGTAAATACAAAGTAGAAAGCTCCAGTAAATATGATCAATCCCATAAAACGTCCCATATGATCTGCTGGTCCGTCTTTCATCATCTGAAGAACGACATCACTTCCAATAATATAAGCTAAGAAAACATTAGCAATCAAAAAGGAAATAACAAAGAATATAAACCATTTTAAGACTCTCTTTCTAATCTTCTCAGAAGTCCAAGGCTGTTTATCTAAACGCATTTGAGCCCCTCTGTCACCATCAATCCAATATTCAATACGTCTAAAAACCATTTCCATAAAAATCGTTTGAGGACAGATCCAACCACAAAATATACGACCAAATGAAACTGTAAATAGGGTAACAAAAACTACCCCTATAATCATAGATATTACTACAAGATAAAAATCCTGTGGCCAGAAAGGAAAACCAAAAATATTAAACTTTCTATCTATTACGTTAAACAATAAAAACTGGTTCCCATTTATCTTAATAAATGGCGCAGCAAAAAGAAACAATATAAGAGCGTAACTTACGATCTTACGTTTATTATAAAAAGGGCCCGAAGGTTTTTTAGGATAGATCCAAGCTCTTTTACCATCTTTGTCAATTGTACCTATGGAGTCACGGAAACTCTCATCATGTATTGTAGCCATAGTAAAATGTTTTTCAATGAGTAATAAAGCAATAAACTACTTATACTCTATTCTTATTATGTTAGTTTATAATAGTGCTTAAGCACAAGTTCTTGACAGATAATCTGTCAGAAATCTTTTAATTATTGTCGCCTAAAAGATTCCTTATTCTCTTAATCTGAAATATATCTAACTGTTCCGCTTTCCCTAACCAAAGTAAAAAACACAAACAATCCTATTCACTTATTAAAAAGATAAGATTTACTTCTCATCTACTGTTATATCAACACCTATATTTATCAAGCTCAAAAAAGCATAATCACTTCTAAATACCTACTCCTTTAAACAGTTTAACTCTACCAAGTCTTCATTTAATAACTAAATAGAACCTTGACAGACATAAACTTTTTTATACTAGAAAGGTACGAAAAATGCTCTCAATATGCATTGTTTTTATGATAATAATACTACATATAACATCTTTATTAACAACAATAAGCTAAATAAGTCAACACCTCTTAATTAATAGAAAATAATTGGTATAAAAGAGGGCTAAATTGTCAACCTTAGCCCTCTATTCTTTTTACCAGTCTATACTAATAAGTTAGCATAGACTATATTATTTTAATTCTTTACTTCAACAGTTTCTGCGTCTACAGCAACCTCTTCTGAAGTTTCTTCTTTCGCACCTTCTTCTGATGCATCTCCTTTTGTCAATTCTGCTTTAGACCATACGATATCTCCTTCTGGAGCTTTAGCCTCTGCTGGAACAGTACCATTAAGAGAAATAACATAAGAAGCTAACTTTTCAATTTCAGATGGTTTGAAATTTGACTTCCAAGGCACCATTCCTTTTCCAGGACGTCCACCTTCAGAAATTGTATTGAAGACATTTTTCATACCTCCACCTAATATCCAATGGTCGTCAGTTAAGTTAGGTCCAATAGCTCCACCACCGTCATTCTTATGACATACAGCACAGTTAGTATCAAAAAGTGCTTTACCAGCAGCTAATACAGTTGGATCGTCAGAGAACACTGCTTGATCAGCTGTTAACATATCAGGAGCGTTTTTCTTGTACTCCTCAACTTGTTCTTTAGCAGCAATCATTTCTTTTTCAAACTCAGCAACTTGATTATCTGCATCAAATACGTGATATCTCAACATATAGATTACAGCAAAAATTGCAGTTACATAGAAAAGTCCAACCCACCATGGTGGTAAATCATTATCTAACTCTTTAATTCCATCATAATCATGATCCATCATGATATCGCCTTCTTGCTCAATTGTTTTAGTGTTAGTCAATTTTTGCATTAAGCGTTTTACCCAAGGGGCATCTCTTAATGGACGACTAGCTTCTTTTTGTTTTAGAGCTCTCTCTTCAGGAGTCATTAAGCGATCCAAAATCTTGTTTGTTGCAGATGCTACAATTTCAACAGCAATCAATGCGAACAAGAATAAACCTAATAATATTAGAACAACGGGATGTTCTACAAAAGCCGGTTTATCACTATCCCCCCCTACTAACCATTCTATCGCTAAAAAGAAAATAGCAAATAGAAGAGGAACTCTTACATATACTGGAAAAAACTTTTTCATAATTTTCGTGAATTACTATCAACATTGTGCTCTTCATCATCCATGAATGGCATATTGCTCAATTCTTCTATTGTGTCTTTCTTATAAGTAGCAACCCACACGAAAAGTCCAACAAAGAATGTAAAGAAAATAATAAGTGATATAATAGGGAATATCTCCACTCCACCTATTGTTTCCATATTATGTTTAATGAATTTTAGCATATTGATTCATTTTAAAATATTATTCTTCTACCTTTTTAATGTCGGTACCTAAACGTTGTAGATAAGCAATCACTGCTACGATCTCACGATCACTCATAGGTATAAACTCTTCACCTTTTGCTTGTGCACGTTTTTTACTGTCCTCGTATGACTTAACATAGTCAGGATCTCCTTCTAAATTCTTAGCAATCTCTTCAGATTGTGCTTTTATAGAAGCTTTTGCGTTAGCAATATCCTCATCTGTATATGGAACTCCTAAAGTTCTCATCACACTCATTTTAGTTTCTATGTTTGAATAGTCTGCATTTTTATTAGCAAATAACCATTTATATCCAGGCATGATTGAATTTGGAGATGTTGACTGAGGGTCATACATGTGGTTATAATGCCAACTATCAGAATATTTACCTCCTACTCTAAATAAATCTGGACCTGTTCTCTTAGAACCCCATAAGAATGGGTGATCGTAAACATATTCACCTGATTTTGAGTACTCACCATATCTTTCAACTTCTGAACGGAAAGGACGAATCATTTGTGAGTGACATCCCACACAACCTTCTCTAATATATAGGTCACGACCTTCTAATTCTAGAGGAGTATATGGTTTAACACTTGTAATTGTAGGAATATTTGACTTAACAAATATCGTAGGAACAATCTGTACCAATCCTCCAATTAAGATAGCTACTGTAGTTAAAATAGTAAATTGAATAGGTCTTCTCTCTAAATGAGTATGCCATCCTTCTCCTTTTAATCTACCAGCAGAAATTCTTTGTAATGCAGGTGCTTCAGCTAATTCATCTTGAACTGGTTGACCAGCTTTTACAGTTTTATAGATATTATAAATCAATACTAATACCCCTGCTAAATATAATGTACCTCCAATAGCACGCATTGCATACATTGGCATAATAGCTGTAACTGTCTCTAAGAAGTTACCATATTTTAAAGTTCCATCAGGGTTAAAGTCTTTCCACATTAAGTGTTGAGAGAAACCTGCCACATATAATGGAATAGTATATAAGATAATACCTAATGTACCAATCCAGAAGTGGAAGTTAGCAGCTGCTTTAGAATAAAGCTCTGTTTTAACCATTCTAGGAATTAACCAGTACACCATACCAAATGTCATGAATCCGTTCCAAGCTAACGCTCCAACGTGTACGTGAGCTACGATCCAGTCAGTATAGTGAGCAATAGCGTTTACGTTTTTAAGAGATAACATTGGTCCTTCAAAAGTAGCCATACCGTATCCTGTAATACCTACTACGAAGAATTTTAATACTGGATCAACTCTAACTTTATCCCAAACTCCACGAAGAGTTAAAAGACCGTTGATCATACCTCCCCAAGATGGTGCAATTAACATTACTGAGAACACAACTCCTAAGTTTTGAGCCCATTCTGGTAATGCTGAATACAATAAGTGGTGAGGACCTGCCCAAATGTATAAGAAAATTAAAGACCAGAAGTGAATAATAGATAGTCTATAAGAATAAACTGGTCTATTCGCAGCTTTTGGTAAATAATAATACATTAACCCTAAGAAAGGTGTAGTTAAAAAGAATGCTACCGCATTATGTCCATACCACCACTGTACTAATGCATCTTGCACCCCTGCATACACAGAGTAAGATTTAAATGCACTTACAGGTAACTCTAATGAGTTAAAGATATGTAATACTGCTA
Organism: Myroides odoratimimus; assembly: GCF_038039805.1. GTDB lineage: Bacteria > Bacteroidota > Bacteroidia > Flavobacteriales > Flavobacteriaceae > Flavobacterium > Flavobacterium odoratimimum_B. Next base: position 12,780 of record NZ_JBBPHK010000004.1, on the reverse strand, counting down.
CGGTAACAAAAGTCGCTAAGTAGAACCATATTGCAACATAAATATGACGCTCTCTTCTTTTGATTATCGTCATAATCATATTAACACCGAATGTTACCCAAATCACTGCAATCGCAATATCAATAGGCCATTCTAATTCAGCATACTCTTTCGATGTTGTAAAACCTAATGGTAAGGTAATTACAGCACCAATTAAAATTAATTGCCATCCGTAAAAGTGAAGATTACTTAAAAAGTCACTGTACATTCTGGCTTTACATAACCTTTGTAAAGAATAGTATATTCCACCGAAAATTGCGTTACCAACGAACGCAAAAATCACAGCATTAGTATGCAATGGACGCAATCTCCCGAAACTCAACCAAGATATTCCATCTGTTAAGTTAGGAAATATAAACATCACTGCTAAAACTAATCCTACAAGCATTCCGACAGCTCCAAAAAATATTGAAGCATAAAGAAATTTCTTTACAATTTTGTTGTCATAATAAAATTGTTGCACTTCCATAGTTGTTTATATTTGATTTTCTTTTTGTTTATTATATGTTTTTTTTTCTTTCTTCTCTTTTGAAGTGATTTTCACTTCGTCATCAAAAAGCATACGCACTGAAGGTGTATACGCGTCATCAAACTGACCGCTTTTTACTGACCGTATAAATAAGTATAGAAATATACCAGCTACTACTACACTGATACTAATTAAGAAATATATAACACTCATACCTAATATTTACTTGTCAAAATTAACATTATCTAATACCTTAAAACATGATAACTATCATATTTGGCTTTTTATCTTAATCTTTCTTTATAATTCTCCTTGCAAAATAATTACTCATAATTGTTACAAAGCTTATTATAGAAACAGTGCTTATTGGCATTAATATAGCCGCTACTAATGGAGACATTTTGTTCATTATAGACACTGTAATACCAATCACATTATAGCTCAAAGCTAAGATATAACTTAATTTGATAATTTTAACAGATTTCTTTGAATAATTTAAGAACGATTTTAAATATTTAAACATTTTCGCATCTAGAATAGCATCACTTGCAGGAGTAAAAACATTAACATTCTCAGAAACAGATACTCCTACATTACTTTGAGCTAATGCACCTGCATCATTTAAACCATCCCCTACCATCATTACATTTCCTTCTTCTTCTTGTATTTTTTTGATATATTCCAATTTCTCTTCTGGCTTCTGATTAAAAACCAACGAAGTAGAGCTAGGAAGAAGTTTTTCCAACACCTTTCTCTCACCATCATTATCCCCCGATAGAATAACTAATTTATATCCTATATTTGTTAAATTTTCAAACAATTCTGTAATACCTTCTCTATAGTGGTTAGCAAATACAAACTTCCCTTTGTACTCCCCATTAATTTGTATATGAACTGCTGTTTCATTTAATACTTGCTCACTTTGAATTCCTAATAAACCAGGAGATCCTATTAGATAACTATTCTTATTTATTGTACCTAACAGTCCTTTTCCTGGTATTTCTTCAAATATCTCTGGTTTAACAACCACCTTTGTAGACAAAAAATTATACAGTTTCCTGCTCAAAGGATGATTAGACGCTCTAATAATATTTCGAATATCACCTTGTTCTTCTTTAGACAGCTCTTCTCCCACATACTGTATAGTTGAACTTGCATTGGTAGTAATCGTACCCGTTTTATCAAACACAATGGTATTTACCTTTGCCATTTGTTCTACGACAGTAACATTTTTTAAATAGAACTTATTTCGACCATAAATACGAATAGCATTTCCTAAAGTAAATGGAGCTGTCAAAGCTAGCGCACAAGGACAGGCTACGATTAGAATTGCTGTAAACACATTAAAAGCAGCATTGATATCCACAAAAGCCCAGCCTATAAAAGCAGATATAGAAATCAGCAACAATACAGGGGTAAAATAATGACTAATCGTATCTGTTATAGTTTTATACTTAATATCTACTTTTTTCTGGAAGACGTCATTACTCCATAACTGAGTTAGATAACTTTGAGAAACCGTATTCACTGCCTCTATCTCAATAACGTCTCCGACTTGTTTTCCTCCTGCAAAAACTTTATCTCCTGATTTCTTTTCTACAGGAACAGCTTCACCTGTTACAAAACTATAATCAATAAACGCTGATTCTGAAATTAATATTGAATCTACAGGTACTAGTTCTTGGTTACGAATCAGAAGACGATCCCCTTTTACAACTTCATAGACTTGAATAGGTTCTTCTACTCCATCCTCTCCCATCTTAGTAATTGCAATAGGAAAATAGGATTTATAATCTCTTTCAAAAGACAAGAAGTTATAAGTGCGTTGTTGAAACAGTTTTCCTAATAACATAAAGAAAACTAACATAGTCATACTATCAAAAAAACCAGGACCTAAATCAAATATAATATCTATAGTACTACGGATAAACATAACTATAATCCCTAAAGACATAGGAATATCAATAGTATAGTTTTTTGTTTTAATACCTTTCCAAGCAGCTAAGTGGTAAGGAGAAGCTGAATAAAAAAAGACAGGTAAAGAAATAAGTAATATAAGCCATCTAAAAAAATCCTTATATTCTCTCATCCAGATATCATCAATATTAAAATATTCTGGGAAAGAAAGCATCATAACATTCCCAAAACTAAAGAATGCTATCCCTATTTTATAAATTAAGCTTCTATCTATAGCCTGAGGTTTATCTTCATAGTTCTTCAAACTTATATAAGGCTCATAACCAATCTTAGTTAACAATAGCACCAGTTCCTTTAAAGATACTTTTTCCGAATTAAATGTAATAGTCGCTTTCTTTTCAGGAAAATTAACCAATACCCTAATCACTCCTTCATTTAGCCTATGCAGATTCTCTAATATCCAAATACAAGAACTACAGTGGATATGTGGAATATATAAAGAAACAATATTAGTTGTCCCCTCATTAAACTCTAGAAGCTTGTTAATAATTTCTGTTTTTTCTAAAAAATCATACTTCCCATTTGCTTCTTCTGGAGTAGCACCTGGAGTAGTCTCCATGTCATAATAACAGCTTAAATCATTCTCGCTAAAAATCTCATAAACTGTCTTACACCCATTACAACAAAACTCTTTATCATCGAAGTCAATGCGGTTAAAAGTAGTCACCTCATTACCACAGTGATAACACTTATTCTTATCCATAAATTATTGCTCATTTTACCTATACCAAAGGTCTACGTTTAATAATGGAGAATATATGACATTTATCATAAAAAATCACTATATTTGTAGAGTTATTTTAACAAAAACTACTTGGTCATGGGCAGATGTGAACAGTGTATTATTAGAGAATTTAGTTCTCTAAAAGCATTAACTAGAGAAGAGCTTTTAACAATATCTGAAACTAAAACGCACTTTATCGTAAAAAAAGGAGAAACCATCTTTACTGAAGGCGATAACCTTAATGGCGTATTTTGTATCAAAGACGGTTTTTGTAAATTGACAAAACTGAACTCTAATGGTAAAGACACAATTGTTAAGCTTGCTAAAAATGGTGACCTTTTAGGACAACGCTCTATCATTAATGAAGAGACATCAAATCTTACTGCAACAGCAATTGAAGACATGCAAATCTGTTTTATTCCTAAAAAAGAAATGATGGAATACTTCACAGATAACAATAAGTTCTCTCTACTTGTCACCAGAGATATCTGTAACCACTTAAAAGATGCAGATAAAGGCTTAGCTGACCATACACACAAAACAGTTAAAGAACGACTTGCTATCATACTTCTAAAACTAGAAGAAGTTGGAGGGATTAATCCTGAAAATAATGCCCTGAATATTCAACTGTCTAGAGAAGATCTTGCTAATATGGTAGGTACTGCTACAGAAAGTTGTATTCGCTTATTATCAGAACTTAAAAAAGATGGTATAATAGAATTATCTGGTAAAAAGATCATTCTAAAAGACAAAAACGAACTAAAAGCATTAGCTCAATAATATCATTCATTCTTTAACGTAACTTTTTATCATTTAAACTTAGATATCATTATTTAATATTCTTAAAATAATGTATTTTCGCAACATGATGAATGAAAAATATATAGAGCAGCTTCAATCTATTTTAAGCTCGCCAAAAAAGATAAGTATTATCCCTCATAGAAACCCTGATGGTGATGCCATTGGTTCTACCTTAGGATTATATCATGTTTTAAAAGCTTTAGGACATGAAGCATATATTATATCTCCTAATGACTTTCCTCACTTCCTTGCTTGGATGCCAGCCAGTGAAGACATTATAATCTTTGATAAGAAAAAAGAACTAGCTAATCAGATTCTTTCTTCTAGTGATTACATATTCACATTAGATTTTAATATTCTATTAAGAACAGGGGAAGAAATGGAAAAAGTTCTTGAAAAAATGACCGCTCCATTTGTAATGATAGATCATCACCAAATGCCTGGTGACTATGCTGCATTAACCTTCTCTAACCCTGAATTTGGATCTACATGCGAACTACTATATACTATTATACAAAGATTAAAACTAACTCATTTAGTTGATAAAGATGCTGCTACTTGTATATATACAGGCATTGTAACTGATTCTGGATCATTTAGATTTCCTAAAACAAACGCTAATACCCATCGTGTTATAGCAGAACTTATAGATAAAGGAATAGACAACCCTGCTATACACAATGCTTTATTCGACAATAGTAATTATAACAGATTACAGTTGTTAGGTAAAGCGTTACAAAACATGGTCATTTTACCAGAATACAACACATCATATATATTCCTAACTGATAAAGAACTTAATGAATTCCAACATCAAAAAGGAGATACAGAAGGTTTTGTTAACTATGGTTTATCGATAAAAGGAATTGATTTAACCTTTTTCTTTATTGAAAGAAAAGATGAAGGAATTGTAAAAATATCACTAAGATCACAAGGTAATATGGATGTGAACCAACTAGCTCGTAAATATTTCGAAGGTGGAGGACATGTAAATGCAGCGGGTGGTAAATCAACCTTATCTTTAGAAGATACCATAACAAGATTTACAGACATCATTAAAAAGCATAAAAAAGAATTCTATGTATAAATCTATTCAGTTTCTAAGTTTAGCATTATTTGCTGTTTTTGCTACTAGTTGTAATCAAGATAAAGAAGCAAGAAAACCGATATCGAAGTCAAAAGAAAGTATTATACAAAGCTCTGCTTTGAAAAATATGGATATGGTTAAAAGTGAAGAAGAACTCATAAGCCAATACATAGAAACAGATAAAGAAAACACATATATAAATTCTAAAAACGGTTTTTGGTACAGTTATAAAGAAAGAAAAATACATGACTCTATCAGACCGTCAGAAGGTAATACTATCATGTACACTTACGAAGTTAGTACATTAAAAGATAGTTTATTGTATTCTACTAATGATATAGGGGTACTATCTTATGTAGTAGATAAAGAAGACATCCTTCCTATATTAAGACACTCAATAAAACTCATGAAAAAGAATGAGTCTATAAAAGTACTTAGTCCTTCTATACTAGCATACAGCTATCTAGGAGACAGAAACAAAATAGGTAAAAACCAACCATTAATATTCACTATAGATCTAAAATCAATAGAAAAAAGTAACTAAAATAATATGAAAAAAATGACAAGTTTAATTCTAAGTATTGTAGCATTAGCTGCTTCTTGTACTTCAGCGAAAACAGATTTACCAGATGGTTTATATGCTGATATCAAAACATCAAAAGGCAATATCGTTGTAGAACTAGAATATGAAAAAGCACCAGTAACAGTTGCTAATTTCGTTTCATTAGCAGAAGGTAATAACCCTTTTGTTGATAAACAATATAAAGACAAACCTTATTTTGACGGTATTACTTTCCATAGAGTAGAACCCAATTTTGTTATACAAGGTGGAGATCCTACAGGTACAGGTTCTGGTGGACCAGGATATGTATTTAAAGACGAGTTTGACCCAAGTTTAAAACATGATAAAGCAGGTACTTTATCTATGGCTAACAGTGGACCTTTTACGAACGGAAGTCAATTCTTTATTACACATAAAGCTACTCCACATTTAGATGGAATGCATTCAGTTTTTGGATATACTGTAAAAGGTCTTGACATTGTTAACTCTATCACTCAAGGAGACAAGATGGAGTCTGTAAAAATCATTCGAGTAGGAAAAGAAGCTAAAAAATTCAACGCAGTTAAAGTGTTTAAAAAATACTTTGAAGACGCTGACAAAGCTAAAAAGGATCAAGCAGACAAAGTAGAAGGTGCCCAAAAAGAATACGCTTCTAAATTCGCAGAATTAAAAGCAAAAGCTACTAAAACACACTCTGGTCTATCTTATGTTATCATTAACGAAGGAGAAGGGAAAAAGCCTAATATCGGACAAGACGTTATGATTGATTACGCAGGATTCTTTGAAAATGGACTTATGTTTGATTCAAGCAACGAGGAATTATCTAAGCTTTTCGGTACTTTTGATCAAAGAAGAGCTAACGCTAATCAATATATTCCAATTCCTTTTAAATACGGAACTAAAACAGGTTTAATACCTGGTTTCATTGAAGGAATAGAACAAATGAAAATAGGAGACAAAGCAATTATCTTTATCCCTGCTCATTTAGCTTACGGAGAACGTGGAGTTGGTCCTATCCCTCCTAACACTGATTTAGTTTTCCAATTAGAAATGACTACTGAAAAGTAATATTCCAATATATTTAAAATTACAAAAAGGATTGACATACGTCAATCCTTTTTTATTTGCACATACCATAGCATTTCGTATTCATGCATTTAGTACTGTATAAAACCATTTAACATTCCTAACTACAAATCTATAGAAACGAAAAAAGACGTGCTTAAAACACGTCTTTTTTATTTCACATCATTTATAATGAAATATTTATTTTTAAGCTTCAGATACCTCTTCTGCTGGTTGTTCTTGTTGTGGTAAATCTGCTCTAGTCAAGAATGTCATTACCTCAGAATCAATCTCGAAAATAGTTTTTCTAAATAATTCAAATGCTTCGAATTTATAGATTAACAATGGATCTTTTTGCTCATGCACAGCTAACTGAACAGATTGCTTTAATTCATCCATTTTTCTTAAATGCTTCTTCCATGCCTCATCTAGGATAGTCAAAGTAATGTTTTTCTCAAAATCATTAATTAATGACATTCCTTCAGTAGCATAAGCTTCTTCTAAGTTAGTTACGATATTAATCGTTTTAACACCGTCTGTAAAAGGAACTACGATACGCTCAAACTGACCTGCATTGTTCTCATAAACATTTTTGATCACTTTGAATGCTTCTGTTGCACTACGTTTACATTTATCAGCATAAGCATTATAAACGATATCGTATTGCTTATTAGCGATAGCAACTACATCGCCTTTTGCAAATTCTTCTTCACTAACTACATTGTTCGTACCGAAATTACGGATAATATCAAATTCGTAATTTTTATAGTCACTAGCTAATTTGTTAGTTTCTACAATACGCTCACATAGGTCATACATCATATTCGCGATATCCACTTTAAGGCGCTCTCCGAATAAGGCATGCTTTCTACGTTTATAGATTACTTCACGTTGTGCATTCATTACGTCATCATATTCTAATAAACGCTTACGAATACCGAAGTTATTCTCTTCTACTTTTTTCTGAGCTCTTTCTATAGACTTTGTCATCATAGAGTGTTGGATAACTTCTCCATCCTCTAATCCCATTCTATCCATTAATTTAGCTACACGGTCAGATCCGAATAGACGCATCAAGTTATCTTCAAGTGACACATAGAACTGTGAGCTACCTGGATCCCCTTGACGACCTGCACGACCTCTTAACTGACGGTCTACACGACGAGAGTCATGGCGCTCAGTACCGATGATAGCAAGACCTCCTAAGTCTTTTACTTCTTGAGAAAGCTTAATATCCGTACCACGACCTGCCATGTTTGTAGCAATAGTTACGATACCTGACTGTCCTGCTTCTTCTACGATTTGAGCCTCTTGTTTATGCAATTTAGCATTCAACACATTGTGTCTAATACCACGCATTTTCAATGATCTACTTAATAACTCAGAAATTTCAACTGATGTTGTACCGATCAACACTGGACGTCCAGCATTTGATAACTCTACTACATCCTCGATTACTGCTTTAAATTTCTCACGTACCGAACGATAAATCTTATCTTCTTTATCATGACGAGCAATACCTCTATTTGTAGGAATCTCTACAACGTCTAATTTATAAATCTGTAAGAACTCACCTGCTTCTGTAATCGCCGTACCAGTCATACCTCCTAGTTTGTTATACATACGGAAGTAGTTCTGTAATGTAATTGTAGCAAATGTTTGAGTAGCTGCTTCAATTTTCACATTCTCTTTAGCCTCGATAGCTTGGTGTAATCCATCTGAGTAACGACGTCCATCCATGATACGTCCTGTTTGCTCATCTACGATCATAATTTTGTTATCCATTACTACATACTCTGTATCTTTTTCGAATAGAGTATAAGCTTTTAATAACTGGCTTAAAGTGTGGATACGCTCACTTTTCACTCCGAAGTCTTGGAACAATACTTCTTTTGCTTCAGCCTCTTCATCCTTAGATAAGTTTAGCGCTTCGATCTTAGCGATTTCAACACCGATATCTGGAAGTACAAAGAAGTTTTGATCTGTATCTTTTGATAAGAATTGAATACCTAAGTCCGTTAACTGTACTTGATTATTCTTTTCTTCGATCACGAAGTATAAAGCCTCATCTACTTTATGCATTTCTCTATTGTTATCCTGCATATAGTAGTTCTCTGTTTTTTGAAGTATTTGTTTTACTCCTTCTTCACTTAAGAACTTAATTAACGCTTTATTCTTAGGTAAACTTCTATATGCTCTAAACAATAAGAAACCACCTTCTTTAGTGTTTCCTTCACGAATTAATTTTTTAGCTTCTGCTAAGAATCCGTTAGCTAGCTTTCTTTGCATCTCTACTAGGTTAGCTACTTCTGGTTTTAATTCATTAAATTCATGACGATCTCCTTGTGGTACAGGTCCAGAAATAATCAATGGCGTTCTAGCATCATCGATTAATACAGAATCCACCTCATCCACGATTGCAAAGTTGTGTTTTCTCTGTACTAATTCTTCTGGAGTATGTGCCATATTATCACGTAGGTAATCAAAACCGAATTCGTTATTTGTACCGTATGTAATATCTGCTGCATAAGCCGCTTTTCTACCTGGAGAGTTTGGTTGGTGATTATCAATACAATCAACAGTCATTCCGTGGAACTCGAACAATGGAGCTTTCCACTGACTATCACGTTTTGCTAAGTAATCATTCACTGTTACTAAGTGAACTCCATTTCCTGTTAATGCATTTAAGTACAATGGTGAAGTTGCTACTAATGTTTTCCCCTCCCCTGTATGCATCTCAGCAATTTTACCTTGGTGTAATACGATTCCTCCGATTAACTGTACATCATAGTGAATCATGTCCCAAGTAACTTGTTTTCCTGCTGCAGACCAGGTATTAGCCCAGTGTGCCTTATCCTCTACGATAGTCACATAAGGTTTAGTCTCTGCGAAGATTCTATCTTGTTCTGTTGCAGTAACGATTACTGTTTCATTTTCTTTGAATCGACGAGCTGTTTCTTTTACTACTGCGAATGCCTCTGGTAGAATATCCAATAGCAATTTCTCAGAGTTGTTATAAGCCTCTTTTTCTAAGCTATCAATGCTAGCGTAGATAGACTCTCTCTTATCGATATCTTGCGTTTTCTCAATTTCTTCTTTATAAGAAGCGATTTTAGCATCTTGATCTGCTCTAGACTGCTGTATCTTTTCTTTGAAGTAAATTGTTTTCGCTCTTAGTTCATCGTTTGAAAGGCTAGATAAAGCTCCTTCATACGTTTTTATTTTCTCAATTAAAGGCTTGATGTCTTTGATATCTCTTTCTGATTTATCTCCTACAAACACCTTTAATATGCTGTTTATGATACTCATAAATTTATGTGGTTTATTTTTTTATTACTGTCAAATCGTAAAATTAAATAAAAAAAAAGCCTTTTTAGAGGCTTTTTTCTTATCTATATCTTAATACTCATCCTCGTTCCAAAGGTAATCTTCGTCAGTCGGATAGTCTGGCCATATCTCTTCCATTGATTCATAGATCTCTCCCTCATCTTCTATAGATTGAAGGTTTTCTACTACCTCTAGAGGAGCACCTGTTCTAATTGCATAATCAATAAGCTCATCTTTCGTCGCAGGCCATGGAGCATCACTTAGGTAAGATGCTAATTCTAATGTCCAATACATCTCTATTCGTTTTAAATTTTTAATGCAAAAATAATTTTTATTATGAAATTATCAAGCTTTTTTTTATTTATTTCAGCTGTTTTCAAGAACGTAGCTTTTTAAAATCTACAGATTTTAAGAAAAATAACACTTTTTTAGTCTTCTTTTCTTGGAATCCATTTCACTTCTTCAGCCTGTAAATCAAAAGTCAACTTTCGTGCCAACACAAAAAGATAGTCAGAAAGTCGGTTTAAATATTTTAAAACTGACTCGTCTACAGGCTCTGACTCATTCAGACTCACTGACAAACGCTCTGCTCTACGACAAACACATCTTGCAATATGACAATATGACACAGTAGTATGTCCACCTGGCAAAACGAAATGAGTCATCTGTGGTAATGATTCTTCCATACGGTCAATTTCATTTTCTAACAGCTCTATATCCGCCACACTTATTTTTGGAATATTTAGTCTTTCTTTTCCATTTTTCAAAATTGCTTTCTCTGGATCAGTTGCTAATATAGCTCCCACAGTGAATAATCTATCCTGAATCTCTATCAATACTTTTTTATACAAGGGATTCATCTCTTGATCTCGGATTAAACCGATATACGAATTCAATTCATCTACAGTACCATAACTTTCTATTCTGATATGATGTTTTGGTACACGTGTACCGCCAAATAACGCTGTTGTTCCCTTATCTCCAGTTTTTGTATATACTTTCATAATATTGCTCTTGGTTTAATTAACTCACAAAGTACAACAAAAAAAGAATTGTATAATATTTATTCTCTAATCAAATAGCTATTATTTCTAGTTGAAGACTTATACTCACTAAATAAAACAATGCTATCCCTAAAGCTAGTTACTTTTAAACATCAAATATCAACATCTACTTAATACGTTCATCACTTTCTATCACACCATCTCTAAGTCTAATGATGCGATGTGCATGCGCAGCTATATCTTCTTCATGCGTTACTAGTATAACAGTATTTCCATTCGCATGTATTTCATCGAATAGACTCATTATTTCTACAGAAGTCTTAGTATCTAAATTTCCTGTTGGCTCATCAGCTAATATAATAGCTGGCTTATTCACTAGAGCACGAGCTACAGCTACACGCTGTCTCTGTCCTCCTGAGAGTTGATTAGGATGGTGATCTATACGATCACTTAATCCCACTTGGTCTAGCACTTCTTTTGCGCGTGCATTGCGTTCTGCTTTAGAATTGCCAGCATACACCATAGGTAACGCTACATTGTCTAACGCTGTTGTTCTAGGCAATAAATTAAAAGTCTGGAATACAAAACCGATATGCTTATTTCGAATCTCTGCTAATTGATCATCTTTTAGAGCACTAACATCTTTACCATCTAGGTAATAGCTACCCGAAGTAGGTGTATCTAAGCACCCCAATATATTCATCAAGGTAGACTTGCCGCTTCCTGAGGGCCCCATTAGAGCAACATAATCTCCTTTTGCTATTTCTAAATTTACACCTTTCAACACATATACTGTTTCAGAGCCTAATTTAAAATCGCGTTTAATATCTTTTATTTGAATAATATGAGTAGACATAATAGATAGTTTAGTTATGCTTTTAGTTCATTATCTTATCTGACGATCCGAAAGACTCTTCTAAGATAAATAAATTACTAGAAATAATACATCTACGTGCTAACTATCTGATAGAAACTATTACATACGTAGAATAAAATGTTGTTTTAATTGCTCTGATCTAACAAATGCCACACCGTAATAATAGAAATCTACCGTAGCACTGAAGCCTTCATCTAACACAATCTGTTTCCATAAAGCCTCCACATCTTCTCGTCCTTCTCTTCTATCAATCACAAGGACGCTATCATTATGCATTCGAGTACGTAGTTTAGTTATATTGACGTCATTAACACTAGACATATAGATCATATCTACTACATCAGAAGATTCATTCAGTGATTCAGCACAAGCCACCTCCACAGAGAAGACTCCATGTACAGCGAGAGACTGAGGTTGATAATAGCTTAGCATGCGCAACATAAAAGCATCTTTCTTAGCCATTCCTCTCCATCTGCTATCTTTAGGATATAATCCTTTAGTCAGTAAATTAAATATAAACGGAGAGTGTACCCCATGTTCATTACTTGACTTCCACCAATATCTAAAATAGTTCTCTTTCTTAGTCATCCCATTATAGTAAAGATTCTTCTACAAAAATACATATAAATAAAAAAAGCTTCTCAAATGAGAAGCTTTTAGTGACCGCGGCAGGATTCAAACCTGCAACCTTCTGAGCCGTAATCAGATGCGCTATTCAGTTGCGCCACGCGGCCGTTAATTCTTTTATTTATTTCTATCACAGTCTTGATTTGAATCAAGACTTTAGTGACCACGGCAGGATTCAAACCTGCAACCTTCTGAGCCGTAATCAGATGCGCTATTCAGTT
>NZ_JBBPHK010000049.1:0-4396 GCF_038039805.1 Myroides odoratimimus | reverse complement strand
CTTTTCGACCCTCCTCTTGATAAGTTAGCATAACTGTCTTATTTTTTAAAAAAAAGAGTTACTTTTGGTACTGTTTAAAAACAAAAAAAGCTATCTAATCGGGTTTGGCGACCCATATGATTTGATAGCTAATTATATATTTTCTCTATGGCAAATTTACTACAAAAAAGGGAATCCTCAAAGGGCACTCTTAAAAAAAAGCAATGGTCTAAGTACGTCAGTAAGGGGATAGCCTTATCTCTGATGCATTTCAATTCAAAGTCAAAGCTTTTCAAATCTTATAAGAATAGTACTTACTGTGCAGAAACACTTCTAACTAATGAAGTGGGTAAAATACATACAACTTATTGTAAGAATCGTTGGTGTTTGACGTGCAACCGTATTAAGACAGCAAGGCTTATTAATGCCTATTTGCCTCAATTAGAAGAATTATTTCAACCTGTATTTGTTACTCTTACACTTCCTACAGTATCAGGGGAAGATCTTTCTATTCGTATTGCTGAAATGGAAAAAGAATGGAGAGCAATTTATAAGAATACAAAACAAGGAAAATATAAAAAAACATATCAAATATTCAAGGGTATTCGAAAGGCTGAATGTACCATTCGTCCAGGGGGGTTATATCACTATCATTTTCATTTTATTATAGATGGATGGGCAGAGGGTGAATGGTTAATAGGTCAGTGGTTAAAGCGTTTTCCTCACGCAAATAGACTTGCTCAAGACATTCGATTTGCAGATGAGTTCTCATTTAAAGAGCTTTTTAAGTACGCTTTTAAAGCTGAAGTAAAAAGTAGTTCTAAAACTAATGCAGAGCGTTATGATTTGGTGTTTAATGCCCTAAAAGGTAAACGTACTTATCAAGCATTTGGAGGTATTAAAGCGATAGAAGAAGAATTTGACGAGGATGATTTAGAGGGAGGGATTGTACTTGAGGGAATGGCAAATCGCATTTTCAAATGGTGTACTGATGATTGGTATGATAAGGCAGATGGAAATGCTCTTGTAGGACTTAAAATTCCTGAGAAAGTTAAAAAATTAACTAATTATCCAAAGTAATATTTTTTACAAATAATTGATTTTATTTTTTTCATATTTTTATTTATGTTAATTTTAGTGAATAATAATTAATTTTAATTTATATGAAAAAAGTATTATTTAGTTTATTTGGTGTTTTTATGTTTATTTCTTGTTCTTCTGATAATGAAGAAAAATCAACTGAAGTTGATAACTTAAAATTAAGCTATCAAAACTTTGATTATATTGGAGTTGATCATAATAATATTTTAGGTTCTGCAGTAAATGCTTTGGATAATGAATTTAAAAATAATAATATAGATATAGATATGGGACTTAAAATAGTATCTGATATTATTGTTGATGAATTAGATGTTATTTATAAAAACGATGTAAAAAATGATAATCGAAATGTAAAATATATAAATAACAATTATAGTTCAAGAAGTGTTTTAGATAATGAAGATTATAATAAAAATATTCATTCTATTGAAAGTGGAATGAATATAGCTCTTAATTATAGTAAATTAAGTATTAAAGAAGAAAACATTAAATTTTATGAAGCTATAGGTGAAGATGTAAAAGAAATAGATATTGAACTTATAAATTATCTTGATAAGTTAGATGTTATTTTAAAAGTTGATGAAGAATTAAGTATTATGAATTTAAAGATGGATGAATTGATTTCGGAGGTTGAAAATTCTAAATTAAGTGATAAAAATAAGATGATATTTTATTCAACTATTGCGGTAGCTAAACATTCTGTGATGTTTTGGAAGGAGTATTTTAAAGATAATAAAAATGCATATTCAGTAAGAAAAAAAGATGGATTATCTATAGGAACAAGAGGGTTATGGAGTTATGTAAAAGGTTGTTGGCAGGCTGATGCAGCAGGTGCTGTAGCAGGTGCTGTAAGAGGTGGTATTGCAGGAGGTTTAACACCTATGGGAGTAGTTGGATTTGCTGCAGGAGGATCAGCAGCATATCATGTTAATCAATTATTTTAGTTTAAAATGAAAAATAGATTTTTACGAATATTGATTTCTTTTGTTATTTTTTCTATAATGTGTTCTACTTTTTTAGAAGTAAAAAGCTTAAAAGGTTTAATAGCTATTATTATAGGATTTATAGTTATATTAATATTAGAATATCTTTTTACAAAAAAGATTATTAGTAAAAAATAAAAAATATAAAATATAAAATATAAAAGCCCGGGCGAAATGCTCGGGCTTTTTTTTGTTTCGTTATCAAATTTCGGCGCTTATAGGGTTGCTCCTCAGCATTGCCCTACTCCCTCCTCATTGATAAAGCAAACGTACAAATAAGGGGCGTAATATGCAAGTGTCAAAGCTGAATTTGAGCAATAAAGTGTATCTTCGTTGTGGATTTATGGTGTGTATATGCGTGTAGTGAGGTCGAGATATGTTTTCTTCCGTACAAAATAGTCCGCTACGCTCCCTATTTTATACTTCAGATAACCCTCTCGCCCTCCCGAAGGTCGGGGGTAAAAATCGCCCTACGGTTGATTTTTTTGAAGAGTCTTTTTAAAAGAAAAAAGCATGGATGAACTAGACAAAATGAACAGAACCGAACGAATAGAAATTCGCTGTGATGTCTTCCAAAAGGAAGTCATCAAGATGAAAGCCAAAGAGAGCAATATGTCTGTATCAGAATATATGCTCTATTGTGGTTTAGGTAGGCAACTACCCAAGCCGATGAGCGAGGGAGAACTTGAAGCGTTCAAAGAGCTTCGACAGTTTCAAACCAACTTTGCAAGGATATCGAACTTCATAAAAAAGTACGATGATGATAATATCAAAAGAGAGATAAGAGAACTACTCGAGCAGACTAAGAAAATCAAAATATTGAAGTAATGATAAGTTTAGCCAAAGCAACCAAAGGAAGTACCCAAGCAATTGACTATATCATGAACGATAAAGGGCAAGCCTTTGAGCTTGACCGCAATTTAGTAATGGGTGAAAATGGAAAAGATATCTTATCAGAGTTCCGAGAGGTTCAGAGTTTAAATACCCGTTGTGAGAACAACACGTACACTATTGTTTTATCTCCAGACGCTGCACAAGTGAAATTTTCTAGAGATGAATTACTTCAGCTTACAAGAGATCATCTGAAGAACTTAGGACTTGAAAACAATCAATACATAGCCTATGTACACAATTCAACCGATGAACAGCATGTGCACATTATTGCCAATCGAATTAGCTTAGAGGGCAAAGCTCATAGCGATAGTATGATACACAAGAAAGCTCACGAGAGTGCTGAAAAGCTTGCAAAAGAAAGGGGGTTATATACTGCGGTTGAAGTAAAGCAGATGAAAAAGGACATGACTAAAGACCTCAGACAAGAGATAAGCAAAGCATATACCCAGTGCAAAAACAAGGCTATTTCAATAGACCACTTCCAAGAGCTGATGCACAATAAGGGTTATGATGTAAATCTAACAGTAAATAAGCAAGGAAATATCCAAGGCTTTCGAATATTGGAGAGACAAACAGGGCAAGACTTCAAAGCTTCAGAGATTGGAAAGAATGTAAGATTTGCAGATTTAACCAAGAAGATAGAAGAAAACAAACAGACTATACAGCAAGCAAAAGCAATACTTCAAACCCCTAAGATTGCTAATAAATTGCCACAAGAGATAATGAAACAAGTACCCCCGACTCTTAATGTAGCATTAGATATCGCTGTAAAAGTGATACAATACGCAAAAGACTTAGTACAGACATTGAGCAAAGGACACGGAATAGGATATTAAAACATACGATATGAGCGAAAAGAGAGTATCTAACGAAACGTTAGGCAAAGTAGTAGTGCAAGTGGTTAAAGATTTAGAAAAGAGTCTTAAAACGCACGAAAAGACACAAACACAACAGCAAGCTGAAGTAAAACAGATAACAGAAAGAGCAGTAATACAATTACGCCAAGAGTTGGAGCGTATAGAGCGCTTTTCAGTTGATTTAAGCCCTTTAGATAACAAGATGAAGAATTACATCAGTGAAATAGAAAGAGCTTCAGAGAAGGCAAAGAAAGAGTTTCAAACTCCTATGCTTGGAATGCGAGTAGTAGGAATATTTGCTTTTGTTTTATTAGCTGTATTAGGCTTTTCTTTTTTGATGAATAATCAAGCCAAAGAGTTGAAAAAAGAGCGAGCAGATAAAGAGCGATTTATCGAATTTATTAAGGCTGATGAAAAGAGAATAAAAGAGTTTAACGAGTGGGCGAAGCAATAGAACTTGTTTTGTTCGGAAAATGCTAAAAAAACCTACAAGCTTTTTGCGGAAGCAAAAAGACCTTTGAGCGATACTTTTCGACCCTCCTCTTGATAAGTTAGCATAACTGTCTTATTTTTTAAAAAAAA
>NZ_JBBPHK010000048.1:0-4622 GCF_038039805.1 Myroides odoratimimus | reverse complement strand
TCATTTATCACAGGAAGTTCTTTTCTTAGTTTATTATATCCTTCTAAATCTAAAGTATAGACCTGGGTATCTTCAATACATTCTAAACTTATACTTGCTAGAGATTGGCTGTAGAATGCTTTTAGATCCGTTTCCCACCAACCTTCCATTGCAAAGTCTAGAATATGCTCTTTAGCATTATTGTCAGTAAAAACAAGTTTTAGAAGACCTTTATCAATAAAGAACAGATAGGGTACAGGTTCTCCTTCTTGAATTAAAAATTGATGTTTTTTATATTTTTTAAACACAAAACAAGACAAGATAAAATCAAACTCCTTGTCTGTTAGTGAGATTACTTGCTCTATTTGTGTTTTAAGAGTATTATTCATGTGATTTACTTTTGTTAAAGATATAAGCTCTTGTAAAGTAAAGTTACATAAGGCAAGAAGAACATTTGGAAGTACGGTAACACTTGGACATGGAGTTCCTATTCATGTAGTAAAAGAGATGTTAAGGCATCATTCTGTTAAACAAACAGAAGAATACGCTCTAACTGAAGAGGAAGCTATCAAAACAGAGATGCAAATTCTAAAGAGTAAATTAGAAGGGCAGCCTATATCTACATTAGGTAGGCAGAATCAACTACTTGAAAAATTAAACAAGTTAAATCTTAGTGAAGAAAAATTAAGTAAGCTAATTGATTTAATAGAACATATAGTTTAATAATTATAACTCCCTCGTAGAATCGTTTTTATGCAATAATTCAACTGTACGCATGGCATAGAAATACGAGGGAGTTAAACTAATCTTTTACTCCTTAAAAAGATTACCAATATCGGCTCTATTGTAATAATAGGAACCGAGTATTTTTTTATAACGCAACTTTCCACTAACACGAAGTGTTTGTAGCGAAGCTGCAGAAATACTAAGTAGTTGCCTTGCAACTTTTGCCTTCACCCATTCAAGTGAATCTTCCTTTGAATTCTTATTAAAAAACTCTTTTAATTCTGTAATGATTGTTTGACTAAACAGTCTTAAATCTTCTTTTGTAATTTGATTATCCATAATAGTTGTTTTTTAGGTTAAACAACTAATTTATGTGGTGGAGAGGAATGAGTAGGGGGATTGGAATAGAGATGGAGTGTTTGGCTTTAAAATGAAATATCTCAGTAAGTGTTTACTTTACTGAGATACTTTGCTGTCATGTATCTCCTGATACAATTAATATATTTTTGCATTCACTTAAGGTGATTTTGTTTGTGTGTGTTTAAATAATGGTATTTTTATATTCTGTAGGTGTGCATTTGACAAAAAGCTTAAAATACTTTGTGAAAGTTCCTCTAGAATTGAAACCACATTCTTCAGCTATAGCTTCAATTTTATAATTTGGTTCTAACTGTATTAATTGTTTTGCATGCTGTATTCTATAGAATGCAATCATTGTATAATAGTTTGTATTTAATTCATTGTTTATTTTTTTTGAAATTTCATGAACAGGGATTTTTATCTCTGTACTTAATGTATTAATAGTAAAATCTACACTTAAAAATCGGGTTTTATTGTTCTCAAAATAATCTAATATTACTAGTGTAGATTCTGAATATTTATGTTCTTTTAAAAAACTAATAGACAATTTATTAGCTATATTATCTTTTAAGTAATTTATTAAAGTTAAGATAGAATATAATAAAATATAAGATTGAATAATTAGCAGAACAAATTCAAGTAGATAATTAAGATGCTTTAGTGATTGAACATAAATGTTTAATAAAAAATGAGTTGTTAGTAAAATAATTGTAGTTATTGAGATATGATTTAAGTAAAGATGAATAGGTTGATGTAAGTATTGATTTATATTATTAGGCTTTAAGAATTGAAGTATTCCTAATAAGGTAAGTATATAGGATAATGTGTAGTATATATTATTAGTAATTAGATTATTTTTAAACAAAACTATACAGATGGTTTCTAAAGTTATTAGAGATAAATATAGTCTTATGCTAGTTCTGTTTATAAGTATTAATATAATTTGTACAATTATATATAGATAAATATCAGTATGTGAATACATAATATTTATTATCTGTTTAATAATTAATAAAGTAATAATAAGACAAAGAAACAGCTTTTTCTTTAGTAGGGTGTTGTTGTTTGAATTGATCATTTTTTCTTTTAAAGATAGGTCATTATAATATATTATGTTCTTATTGTTTGGTGTTATTGATGTTTATTTATTATTGTATTAGTTTTGATAAGAAAATAAAAAGTACTAGATTTGGAATAAATAATAGTGTATCTACAAAGAATTAGTGTTTTAAGTAAATCGCCTGACTTAATGTTTAATTAATAATAGAAATTAGATATGTATATCGTAGTTATATTTTTTACAATTCTTTCAATTGTTGCATTGAAGGAAGGTTTGTTGTATTACAGGGTAAAAAAAAGGAATATTGATTTTGTTGCTTTTAGATTATTAAGTAGATTCAATTATCTAATTGTTATACAGTCGTCCACCCTTATTTGGCAATTTATAGTTAAGAAAGATATTGGGCTTTTTCCATTTTGGATGTTACTATTCTTATTCTATGGACCCTATGTTTTTTTAATTATATACCATTATTTATTCAAAGAGAAAGAAAAGCTTTTTGTAGTTTATTTTAAAGATTATTATTTATCACTTTTTCTTTTTGTCTTACTTTCTTTTATAGTGTTTTATGTGAAAGACGATTTGAGATTTATAGGAGATATATGGTATTATTTTTTTTATGTGTTTGTCATGCTGCATTTGCTTTTCTATGGAATAAAAGGTTTTTATTTATTGAAAGATAGGTTGTCAGAAGCAGTAAGTAGTAATAGAAAGGAGTTCAAAGTTATATTGTATTTGTCTTATTTGATAAGTTTTACTATTGTTTTTTCCATAATCATTTTTATTTTCTTAACTCTGTTTGCTCATAATTATGATGCTTTATTTATTTTCTCAATCTTAACTTTATTATGGCTATATGTTATAGTTAGTACTTTTAGATACAATGTGATTTCAAATACTTTTAAGGTGGATTTTTTAACTCAAGATGAATCGTTTGAAATTTATAGTAATACTTCTGAAGTAATCTTAACTAATCAAGTAAAAAGTGAATCCTCTTTCTTAGATTGTGATTTAATGCACAATGATGAGATTAAGATAAATGTATTTGAAGTAAATAAGGATGTTTGCGATAAGTATGATAAGGTTAGATTAAGTGAAGATTTTCTAGAACAGATAGATATTAAAGTTAAACAAGTTATTTTAGTAGAGAAAGCTTTTTTAGATCCTAATTTTAAAATTAGTGATTTAGCTATAAAAATTAAGGTTTCTAGATATTATTTAGCACAGTATTTTACCTATAAGCATAAAATGAGTTTTAGAGAGTATATTAATTCTTTAAGAATTAAAGATATTCTTGATAAGGTAGATAAACTCACTTGTAAAAAAGAGATGACTGCAAATGAGTTATTCTTTGAAAGCGCATTTAATTCAAAGGCTTCGTTTTTTAAGAGCTTTAAAAATGTTACAGGAATGACCCCAGCAGAGTATATTAAGTTAGTATAATTATTTAGGTTAAGCCAATTAGTGTAAAATACTAGTTGGCTTTTTTTATTTAAAGTGTATAATAGATTTTGTTAACTAAATTATATAATTTTTCCTATCCAATAGTATAGGAATCATATGTTAACTAGTTTCTTTTCTAGGTTTGTTGTTTTGTAATAGATGATTTTTTATTTTTATTATATTGTTGAATAATAGTTGTTTATGTGTTGTTTTTTGTTAGTCTAGTATTATAGGAGGCTACTGTTTTGTTATATGCTCAAGAGTATAACAAAACAATACTTACAGGAGGAATTTTTTATCCAATTTTGCTATAAAGGTTAGGCGGATTGTTAGAATATTAGTACTTGCTCTTTACAGTTTTAGAAGTGTAGTGTTTAGGAAAATTATAAAACCAAGAAATTATGAGAAACTTATACATATAGAATTATTTTATAATTCAAGAAGTAATGTTTATTATCTAAAGTATTTATCTGATAGATCTAAATAGGAAGTTAGTTTTAATTTTTAATTATAGAAAAAGGAGCTATAGCAGTAAAGTTTAGTTTAAAAATGGTTGATTATATTTATCCGGGAGTATTAATATAATTATTCAACCTTTTGTATATTTTTTATTAAATTGATTCTTTAAAATGGGTTTAGACAATACGTTTAGACCTATTTTTTTTTGGATACTTATTAGTGATTTATGAGTATTATTTGATTGTTAGTTTTATTATATGATTGTTATAATACAGTTTCATTTTTGTTAATGTGCTCTTATGAATAACAAAGTGATACTTATTTTTGTGCTATTGTTTTGAAATTCGTGTTAAATAAAATTTATGTAACATGAAAAAACAATTACTATGTGTGGCTGCATTTTTATTTGTGTTGTCACTACAAGCTCAAGTGGGTATAGGAACTAAAACACCTAGTAAGTCTGCAGAACTTACAATAACTTCAAATGATAAGGGATTATTGATACCAAGTATTCCTTTAAAGACCACTAATGACACTTCAACTATTTCAAATGGGAATGTCGAAAGTTTATTAGTTTATGCTAATAAAAAACAAG
>NZ_JBBPHK010000047.1:0-5030 GCF_038039805.1 Myroides odoratimimus | reverse complement strand
GCAGGTGGAACTGTAACGGTTAAGAATGGTGAAAAAGGAGCAGATGGAACAGATGGTATTGATGGTAAATCAGTAACAGTAACTCCAAATCCAGATGGGTCAGCTACTATTACAGATGGTGCAGGTGGAACTGTAACGGTTAAGAATGGTGAAAAAGGAGCAGATGGTAAATCAGTAACAGTAACTCCAAATCCAGATGGATCAGCTACTATTACGGATGGCGCAGGTGGAACTGTAACGGTTAAGAATGGTATTGATGGTAAATCAGTAACAGTAACTCCAAATCCAGATGGGTCAGCTACTATTACAGATGGTGCAGGTGGAACTGTAACGGTTAAGAATGGTATTGATGGAAAAGATGGTATTGGAGGTAAAACAATGGCTGGTACAGCTATCACGATTGAAGGGGAAGGTTCTGAAGATAATCCTTATATCGTAAATGCAGATGTATCTAAGCTAATCTTATCAGGAGATGTAACAGGACCAGCAAATGCTAATAAATTGACATCATTAAAAGAAAAACCAGTTAATCAGACAGCTCCAACTACTGAAGGACAGGCATTAGTGTATAATGGAACAGAATGGATAGCAGGAACACCTAGTATAGATGTAACCAATGTATTAAATGCTAAGGATCTTATAGCAGATGATGTAGAACCAACAATAGAAATTGTTTCTGGAGGAGTGAAAGCTGTATTGGTTGAAACGATCCTTAGAGTAAAAGATGAGTCTATTACATCTACTAAAATTAAAGATGGAACAATTCAACCAATTGATATGGCTGATGGAGGAAACAATCAAGTATTGGTGACTGATTCTACTGGAAAACCAAAATGGGAGGATAAATCAAAAGTAGGAGAAGTTATCACAGCTGATAATGGATTAACTAAAGAAGGAACGAATGTTCAGTTAGGAGGTACTCTATTAAAAGCTACTGAGATTGTAACAACAAGTACAAGTACTTTGGCTCTTAAAGGATTAGATAAGAAGAATGTGCAGGATCAGCAAACTCAACACTTATTAGCAGTGGATAATAATGGAGATGTGATTAAAGCTTTAAAAGCTGCAATGCCGAAGTTTTTCTATATGCCATCTGTGATTATTCCAACGAGTTTAGAGCAGATGAATGCTACTGGATCAGGAAGTTTAGCAGGAGATACATTTGATGATAGCTCATTAACTGGTAAAATAGATTTATATGGGCGTTATGTGAAGCAATTCGGAACTCCAGTTACTTCAAACCTTGGTAAGAATACAAGTTTACCAGTATTGCCAAAATCTGAGTTAGATTATTTCATTACATGGGTTGATACTACTGTTTTTGATAGTGTAGCTGTTGATGACGATGGGGTATTAACTTATAAGCTGAAGCAAAATGCAGATGTAACTGTAGGAACATTTATGAATATTGTATTCTCTGTTAGAAATGATAATTAAATACACATTTTTTCTAGGCTTGTCTTTGATTAGATAAGTCTAGAAATAAAATGAATGTTATTTAAAATGTAGAATTATTTTTTAAAATAATTATAAGAATATGAATTGTATGAAATATATAAATAAGTATCTACTTTATCTAGTATTTGTATTTGTAAGTACAACTGTAGGTTATGGTCAATCAACTGTTAATGCCGGAGGAGATGCTACTATCTGTGGAACTACTTATAATCTAAAAGGTACAACAGATGGAGAGACTACAGGATTAACTTGGTCTGTTCTTAATAAACCTTCTGGAGCAACAGATCCAGTGATTAGTAATCCAAGTATTTTAACACCAGGTATTACAGGGATGAATAAACCTGGTGTTTATACTTTTAGGTTAACTAAAGTTACTCAAACAGGATCATCTTACTCAGATGTAAAGATTACTTCCTCTGGAGATGTATCATCGTTTAGTGCAGGAACTGATATTGTTGATGTTTTTGCAAGTGTGGGTAGTGTTAATCTAAATGGGGTAATACCTGAAGGGTTTACTGGAGAGTGGAGGTTTGAGAATATCTATAATAAGGAAAGATATGGTCGAATAAATTCAGAAAATGGACAGCTTAGTAGTACAAATATTGCTAATCCTGTGTTTAGTTTAATTAAAAAAGCAGATCATGATGTAGATCCGGCCTATAGATTTTTCTTTAAAATAACTTCGAAATTTAACCCAAATTGTAGTTATGAAAAATCTGTTGTAGTTAGGTTTATTCCCAATCCTTTTATCAAGGTAAAATCAAAGTCAGGGTGTGGAGATAGTTTGGTAGATGAATATGTTTATCTTGATTTTGAAGCAGGATCTCCAATATTCGGAACAAAACACCCTAATGTATCTGGAAATCCAAGTTTTGGCACAACTGTGTCAATGAATATAATTAGTCAGCCTATTGGAGGTAATCTAACTTTTACAGGTTTTGATACAAAAAATATTGAGTTTAAAACTAGTGCTATAGGAACCTATAAGTTTACTTTAACTGTTAGTAATGCAGCAGGAACCTTTACAACCCCTGAATTAACTTATACAAAAACAGGTATAAAACCTGGTAATTTAAATTTTGTTGATTCAGCTCATCCTGAGCAGAATAGTGGATATTCTTATGGAGGAAGTGCAGGAGAACTTCTTTGTGGTTTTGAAGGAACAAACACACCTGTTGAAGTTTATTTTAAGATTAATGAAAAAGATGATCCAGTAACAACCACAACAACTGCTACGTTTTATGGAGGTTCTTATCCAGGAGAGCAAGTCCCTAGCTTGGTTATATCTGGAGAGGGACAAAGACAAAGAATGTTAAAAGTAACACCTCCAGTTGGTGGGTGGAGAGTTGGTACCTATGCGATTAGTTTTACTATAAGAAATGGTGATTGTGCTTTACCAGGCACTTATTTTATCCATGTATCTGATGGTAATCGAAAAGATATTAAGATAGAGGATGTAACAGTTTGTTATCCAGGATCTGGGACGGTAAATGCAACTATACAATTACCTGAGGTATTCCAAGAGGTAATAAATCCAAATTATCTTGCAGGAAATTATAGTGGTGTATATCATTTTACAGTCGTTTCTAAACCTATGAATTCATCAACACCTGAGTATGAGATAACTGATAATAGGAATCTAAAAAGTACATCAACTATTATTCGTAATCTTGATAAGCCAGGAGAATATGTCTTTAAGGTAAAAGCTCAAGGGTATATAAATAGTGTTGATTGGGTTTTAGAACAGGAATATGCGTGTTCTCAAGCATCTCGAGAGACTACTTTTAAAGTTATAGTCTCTGAACAAATCGGGGCTAATGCAGGGAGTAATCAAGAGGATGTTTTTTGTAGATCTAGAACTGTATTAGTGGCAAATGACCCTGGTTTAGGTCAAGGTAAATGGACAGTAGAGTCTGCCCCTGTAGGTATGATACCTACATTTAGTGATGCCACTAGTCCAAGAACAATTGTTGCAGGTATGGATCTAACAGGGGTTTATGAATTTAAATGGACTATAACTACTGGTGATTGTGAATCTTCTAGTATAGTGAAAGTGATTACTGAACAAGATAGTTGTAAAACACCTCTGATTATTACTAATCCAACCACTACTAACAAAACAATAAGAAGAAAGAAGTAGTATGAAAAAGGAAATAATATTACTAGGAGGACTTTTAATTAGCCTGTCTAGTATCGCACAGAAAGAGAAAAAAGATCAGGTACTAGTTAATCTTGGTCAATTCTCAGTTGCAGAAGGAGGAGTACTTTCGACTATTTACGATTTTACAAATACAGAGTCTGGAGTAATGGAACACAATGGAGATGTTTATTATTACAATAATTTTAATAATGATAATCTTTATTACCACAAGAATAATGCTATTAAATCCAAAGCAGTCTTCACAAAATACGAAGATCAAAAAGGGAAGCAACTTATCTCAGGTAGTAAACCTTCAGATTTTTATCATGTTGTACTAGATAACGCAGAACCTGTAGTAGCTTTTGATTTAAAAAATGAAGCGAATGTACATGGTAGTGTAGATTTTAAAGATGGTATTATTAAGGTCGATTCTTTAAAAGGGATGTTAACCTTCCATCAAGGAGCGAAAGCACTTCACCCAACAGATAAGAGTCACGCAGAAGGTTATGTAGAAAAGATAGGTAATGAGGAGTTCCAATACCCTAAGGGAGATAAAGGACTGTATCGTTATGCTAGAATTACAGCACCAGAGAATGTGAAAGATGCGTATCAAGGAAAGTATAATTTAGACGATAAGAACTTTTTTAGATCACGTCCAGCAAAGACAGGTGTTATAGAACTTATTGATGATCGCGAATACTGGACAGTAGACAAAGGAAGTGATAACAGCAAAGGAGACATCATGCTGACGCTAAGTTGGGATGAGCGTACTACACCAAAAGAGTTATTGGTTAATCCAGAGAAAGATTTACACATTGTACGTTGGGATGCTAAGCAACAACTTTGGGTAGACGAAGGAGGTGTGGTAGATCTAGAGAAAAAAGAGATCACTACACCTACTAGTGTGAAGGGGTATGGATTCTTTACATTAGCTACTGTGAAGACAGATCTAATTTTAGATGGTGATATCGTTATTTATAACCTTGTTTCTCCTGATGGAGACGGTAAGAATGATTACTTTATTATAGATAATATCAACAGATTCCCTAATAACACAGTAGAAATCTATAACCGTTGGGGAGTGAAGGTATTTGATACACATAATTATGACAGTGCAGGTAATGTGTTTAGAGGATACTCTGATGGACGAGTGACCATTAATAAAAATGAGAAACTACCAACAGGAGCATACTTCTATATCGTTACTTATGAATATAAAGATAAGCATGGTTCACGTATGATTAAGAAATCGGGTTATCTACAGTTAGAAAGTAATAAGTAAGAAGAGTTATGAGTATTCAAAAAAATATAAAGAAAATTGGAATCAGTCTATTGCTAATAGGCTGCTTCCAAACTATGCAAGCTCAACAAGATCCGCAGTATACCCAGTATATGTATAATACTAATATGATCAACCCAGCTTATGCAGGGA
>NZ_JBBPHK010000046.1:0-5134 GCF_038039805.1 Myroides odoratimimus | reverse complement strand
TCATTACCTACATTAGAATATAGGATAGAACTCCCTTTTTTATCTAATTTATCATAACTAATATTAGCCACTATACGATGCTGGTCAAAAGAAAAGCCTTTGTTTAAATAAAGAGACCATTCATTGTGCTTTAATTTATTGGTATCGTGGTTTGCGTTTATAGTGCTAGCTACTTTAGTTAAATTGCGTTGTCCGAAAATAACTCCAACAGTAAAATCACCTTCTTTTAAAGAGCTCAAACTTAAACCTGTTTGATATGTATCACTAGTGTATTTGGCTTGGCTAGACTTAGCACTAAAATAGAAATTATAGTCACCTAGTCCATTCATTTGATACAGGTCAGCTCGCGCCACTTCACTAAAGAAAATAACAGAAGTGGTTTGCTTATAAGTTAATACTTGAGCAAAAGCCCCCAATTTGAAATCTTTAAATAAATTATAAGCAACACCTGCCTTTAGTCTTAAATCAGATGATGTACTCTTAGGTCTTGGGTCTCTTTCTCTATGGCTCATTTGTGCTAGGTAGAATAAATCTATTCCAAAGTCAAATTTACCTTTTGTCTTAACAATACCTCCGCTGAATTGATAAGATTCATATTTATTATTTCCTTTAGAGGAGTCTGCTAGCGTATAAGGACCTATATATTGTGGATCTAGTGTAGAGTTCCATTGTTTATCATATTGTCTTTGATTTTTATAAACGACTTCTCCCCAGATAGCCTTATTATTGGTTAGGTGTTTATAAGATTTGCCATTCACTTGTAGTCCACTTTGTTTACTTCCTTGCTCTAATAAATAAGCTTTGTTTTGTTGATATTGATAACTAGCTTGAAAGTCAGAAAACGATAAAGAACTATAATCCGACATAAGTGCCGGATTATAGTATATTTTAGTTTTTAAATCTCTTTCTATGTTATATTGGTGTTGTATCTGTTTTGTAAAGGAAAGAGAATCTTGTGCCTTTAAAGTAGATACACACAGCAATGCAAAGAAAAGTAAAAAAATATAATTAGTTTTCATCTAATGTTTATTAGTGTACTATTCCATTAGTTAAACTTGCTTTCTCTCCCCACTGTACAAAGTCTTCAGTAGAATTATTTGTATCTTTAAAAAGAGGTTTTCCGTTTTCCATTTTTCCGATTTGTTTACGACGAATAGATTTTCCGAAAAAATTAGGATCTGTATCAGCAAGTGCTACTCCAGTCCATCCACTATCTACAGAAGGACCAATTGGATTGTGTTCCCAAGCTGCTTTCATACCACTGTTTACTCCATCGATAATCCAGCTATTAGGAATTTTGTATTCAGATCTTTCTGCTATTCTTCCATTTTGTGGGAATACAAAAGTATAGTCGTATTTATAATCAGTTAGCCATGACTCTACAGTAACTCCTTCTGGAAATCTAGCTATAGCATAACTCTCGTATCCTCTATTGTTTAAGAAGAACATATTAAAGTTCATAAATGAGTAAATAACGATGGCATTAGGCACAGCAGGGTTATCCACTTGTCCTAATTTTGGATTATCCGTATTTGGATATTCATAATCAGCTCCTGATAGGTCAAAAGCAGTACTTACTTCTAATCTATGATCCATTGCCATGTCCGCCACTACGATAAAATCTCCAGGTTGAACATCTTTCCCTAATTCATGAGGAATATAGACTACTCCTCCTACAGGCATAGCCTCATCTCTCACTTCAGGGGTATAATTATTGTGTTTTATGGCAGAGTTAAAAGAAGATCTTAAGATAAGAAGACCTCCTGTTGAAAGAACCTTATTGGTATTGTTAGTAATTTTAAAATACTTACCACTATTGTACGCTTTACCTTCTTTTGATTTCACTCCAGAGAAGAACACTTCTTCTATGATAAAATCTTCAGTAAAAGTCTTTACAATTAGGTCAAGTTCTACTTTATCTTCTACATTGATTAATTTTACTTCACTATTAGCAGCTACCGAAACTTTATCTCCTGATTCTAGTATAGCTATACCATCTACACTGATTTGATAAGACCCTTTGTTAACTGTAATTGATTTGTTAGGCGTAGAAGCAATTTCTTCTGTTGTTTCTTTACCTGTGTTTAATTCTATTAACTTTACAGTTAGTTTTTCATATGATTTAAAACCATTGATTTTATCTGTTTTTAAGTTTATAGTTAAATTACTTAATTCGACTTTTTGTACATTGTCAATCGAATTATCATCACTACTACATGATACTGTAGTAATACTCAATCCTAAAATAGCCACAAAAAGGGCTAATACTCTGTTTTTCATGATATATTAAAAATTATAAGTTAATTCCATTCCGAAATAAGGGTCTGTCATCGTTGATCTATCTACTTTATACCCATTGAAATAATAAGGTTTATAATAGTCAAATAGCTTATTTACAAATAAGGATACCCCTAGTTTTTTCACTATTTTCTTGGTTATCTTTAGGTTGACTTGAACGTCAAAAGGATACCTTGTTCCCATGTTATCAGTAGAAGAAACATTGCGAACAAGCCACTGTTTATATAAATCCTGCTTGTCTTGTTCTAAGAAAGGGTGGACTATTCCATCTGTCCCAAAGTAAGTAATTGGATCTTTTGCCTTATAGGTGTTATTTTCATTTAAAAACCAAGTGCCTTGTATTGAGGCAGAGATACTCATACCTATATCTTGTAAATAAGTATCTATTAGCAAATTGTAGTTAAGACCAGATTTTTTATATCCTGTCGAATTACTGTAAATACCAACATATTTATAATCTTCTCCATTTAAGGATACACTTGGTTTTTCTTGAACAGGTACACTGTTTTTATAGGTTGTATTAAAATAAGCCCCTGTGAAAGAGAACTTTGTTTTGATTGATTTAATACGAGGAGAGTAGTATCCGAATTCAATTCCCCTTTTACAAGTTTCACTACCGTTGTTTGTAATACTTCTACTATTGAGGCTAAGTTTATCGATATAAGGAAGCTCTTCTAAATTAGGCTGCTGAGTCATCTGGTGAATATCAATATCACTAGTATTATATCTTTTATAAGCATAAGTTTGAAAATTATTGACAGAGCGGAATCCCGATTGCATTTTCTCATCAAAATAAGTCATGAATATTTTGTGTCCTTGATATTCTAGGTCTAGTCTTAGTTCTTTTTTAATGTTTTTGGCAGCTAATAAATCTAGATTGGTAAGATCAATAACATAAGTCATATAATTTACCCTGCGTATATTAGGATTAATATGAGCAAAGTTTAATTGAGTGTAATCTAAATAAGCCTTATTGGGATATAACATTCCCAAGGTCGGTTGTTTATATAGCTCACCATACCCTAAGGTTATATTAGTCTGTAATGGCTTGGACGCAATCCATACTTTAGGTAGATTCCATTGAAAGTTAATACGTGGCTCTAGGTAAAGCTTATTGGCAATACTGTACTTTTTATCCATACCTACTAAAGTAGAAGCGCGTAAACCAGCATAAAGCGAAAAACTTTGATTTTCTAAATTATATTGCATCTTGTCTCCAAAAAAAGAAGCTAAGTTCTGAAGAGCAGGGATGTCATTAAAAGGGCGTGGCCTTGTGGTCATCGATGGACTAGGAGGTAGTAGAATATCGTAGATTTGTCCTTTTCCATTATTTTTTGAATAACGATAGTCAATACCTGTTTCGATCTGATGCTTTACATTAAAAGTCATAAACTCTAAATCAGCTTTTAAAGAAGCATTAATGTCTAGAGGTCTTCCATGAGTTTTAAAGTCTGATATAAAAGTAGTTGTTGGATAATAACCATCGTTTACCCCTGTTTGTGTAGCAATAGAAATAGAGGTAGGCCCGCTAAACTGTACTAGTCTTCGCTGCTTTAAATCTTCAATACCTTGTCGGATATTAGTCTTTAACTCTATGGTTTTGAATAATTTGTGTTCGTGAAACTTAAATAGTAATCTATTGTTAAACAAGATAGTATGCCTATTGTTTTTATAGGTATCTATTTTTTCATACCCCACATCAGGGTCTATTTTATTCTTGTCAATATTAGCATTATAGTCTAGCGTTGTGTACCAATTAAGTTCTCGATCGGCAAAGTCAAATATTTTTCTAGATCGGATAGATATCCCATAGCGATTGTACTGTTCGGTTAAATTTCTTGGATCACTTTTTGAGTTTAAGAAATCTATATTTGTATTAATATGCCAAGTAGGAGATAGCGAGAAACCTTTGCTAAGGTAAAATAGCTTGCTAAATCCATCAGCTTTTAATCTAGCTTCTAGCGCTTTTTTGCCTATTTTTCTATTAATAAGCACTAATCCTGAAGTTAAATCTCCATAAGAGGCTGAAGGAATTCCCCTAATGATTTCTACGCTTTCTATATCATTAGTAGGTATGGTACGCATATCCAAACCTATGCTAGATGTATTGCGTTTAGAAGCCACATAAGTACCTTTTATAGTGTGATCTTCATAAGAAGAAGTTTGTAAATCTGCATTAGAGTTAATGATAGCTCCATCTACTAAAAACTGTACTCCAAGAGAACTTGTATTATATTGACCTCCACTTTGTCCAAATTCACGGATTAAGATACGGTTAGAGGAAGTAAGGTTAGGAGTTTTGGTTTTTCCTCCAGGTAGTAGCTCCATTAAATCAGCAAAGCTAGAAGGCTGTAAATGTTCCATTGCTTCTCTGTTAATCACTGATTTAGTACTAAGTCCTCCGCTTTCTTTAGCACTTATCACAATATCTTTCAGTTGGGTGTGTATAGCTTTTAAAGTGATAATAGGATTTAGATTTTTATAAGATAGTTCTCTTTGTACAATAGTATGATAACTAAGATGAGAAGTTGTAATCAAATAGTTATTATTTATTCCACTTAAAGTTGCTATCCCTCTTTGATCGGTTGTAAAATATAGAGTAGCACCTTGTTTTTGCTGCACTTCTATAAAAACATTAGCGATAGGAGATTGTAATGAATCTTGTATTGTTAACTTTATTTCTGTGTTTTGTGCGTTTGCTTTGTTAATAGGTAAATTAAAAATAACAAAAAGAAGTATTATTGTGTAGTGTTTTATGCAATACATTGATCTAGTTTTTCAATAGAGCAAATGTATTAAGTAATTATGCTTATTTAGAATAATTAAAAATAATTAC
>NZ_JBBPHK010000045.1:0-6639 GCF_038039805.1 Myroides odoratimimus | reverse complement strand
ACATCGAGTTCTATAGTGTATTTCAAATTTTTAATAATCTAGAATATTCTAGATTATTATCCTATTTAATTGCTTTATTTGTTATTTCTGGTTATTTACCACGATACTCTGCATTACTTCATCTATGGCTGCAATTTAGTTTCATTATTTCTGCTAAGCATATAGAAGGAGGCGATCAAGCTGCTTATCTGTTTACTCTATTTATTTTACCTTTATTGTTGTTTGATAACAGAAGAAATCACTGGCAAAAAGGAAAAGTGAATGATAATTTTTATATTAATACCATCTGTTTTTTGTTTTTTGTTTTTTCACAAATACAGTTTTTTATAATTTACTTCATAGCATCTGTTAGTAAGTTTTCAGATATAAATTGGAAAAATGGTAGTGCTTTATACTATTGGTTCACAGAACCAGTCTTTGGTTTGAATAGCGCTTTAAAAGAAGTAGTTTTACCCATATTTAAAAGTTCTTATATCCTTTCAGGAAGTACATGGCTTGTGTTATTATTAGAATTATTTATAGCCTTTTCAGTTTTTTATAAAAATAAAAAACTGAAAAATTTTATATTATATTTGGGGATAATTTTTCATTTTCTAATAGGTATAGTCTTCGGATTATGGGTGTTTTTTTTAAATATGACAGGTATCTTACTATACATAAAATATTCTTCTAATGAAAAATAAAATAAAAATAAAAAGAAAATGGGATTTTATCTCAAAAATCATAACATTGTTATTTATATTAATTAATGTTTTGATATTGGTATATGTTAATTTAGCTATTGGTGTTATCTTAACTGTTATACTAATCATTAGTTCAATATATCATCCTATCTATTTTGTACTTGATAATGATAGATTTATTATAAAATACATTTTTTATAAACGTATAATTTTACTTAATAATTTAACAGCTTATTATGTGATTAACAATTCTAATATATCTATGACATATTCTACTAAAGGAGTTTTCGGATACTTAGGAAAATATATGGATGATACCATATCTATATCTACAAGTTATACAGATAATATTGCTTTAGAAACTAATTTAAAAAAAATAATAATAAGTCCTATAGATAGTAAATATCTTATACAAAGTTTAAATTCGTATATGAAAAATATCTCCTATAATTGAAATTAATTATAAATATTAGTGCAGTTTCATATATTTATATGTCATTAAATATATGTCTGCTTGATATAGTAATAAAATAAGGTTATTATTTCCTATTAAGCTATAACAAATTATAGTTTTTATAAGGTCTTTTTATTCTCGCAAGAGCATGCAGGTTTTTTAATCACTTTCCCAAATAAAAAACAAGCTCTATTGCTTATTCCACTCGTTAAACTCTTTTATTCTCTTTTCATCAGTCTTAATAAATTTTGATTTTTTTGTACCTTGCTACGACTTATAGTTTACAAATAAGTATAACCTACTATACTTATTTTTTTCCTAACGTCAAAAATAAGTGTAGGCTCTACGAGGTTACCCACTTCGTGGTGGTAGGGGTTTTCAACCCCCTAATGAAAATCGAAAAGCTAAAAAAAAATGGGAAAAGTAGCATATCACGTTGAAAAAGGTTTAGATAGTTCTGGAGGATTAGGACACCACATCGACAGAACAGAGGGAAAAGAACACACCTATCCACACGCAGATTTATCTCGAGGAGATTTAAACCAAAACTATGCAATAAATAAATACTGCAGTATGGAATTGCCCGAAGCTATAGAAGCACGGATCAAAGACGGTTACAATGGAAAAAGAAAGATAAGAACGGATGCCGTTCGCTTCCTCTCTCATATCCTTTCTGGAACCCATGAAGATATGATATCCATATTCTCTGATGAAAAGAAAAAAGAAGCTTGGATAAAAGCGAATTTTGAATTTCTAAAAGAACAATATAGGGTAGATAACATTGTTCGGTTCTCATTACACTTAGACGAAAAAACCCCACACATACACGCTATCACAATCCCATTAACCCAGGAGGGCAAACTCTCAGCTAAAGAAGTAATGGGAGATAAATTTGCACTTCAAAAAAAGCAAACTCGATATGCAGAGTATATGAAACCCTTTGGCTTAGAAAGAGGAGAATTAGGATCTGCTGCTAAACACGAAAGTTTGGACGAATATCGCAGAAGAGAAAACCAAATTGCTATAAAAGTAAATGAACCTATTGAAGTCATAGAGAAAAAAACACTCTTTGGTTCTTCAGTAGATAAAGATGCAACTATTGAAAAACTTCAAGAAGACATAAAAGCATATAGAGTGCTTTTAGAGGATGAAAAGAATAAAGCTAATAAAAAGTATCAAGAAGAAGAAAGAAAACGTATAAAAGCAGAAAAACAATTAAAAACACTAAATGAACAATCTGTAAAGAAAGTAAAAGAACTTCAAAGCGATATCAAAGCTTTAAACTCTGTAATTGACTCTTCTGAAGAACTTGTAAATGAATTTCTTTTATATCCTGAAGAAGTGGCAAATAGTATTCTAAAACATAGATTAAATATTGCTACTGAAGAAATAAAAAAGGAAATACAAAAAGATGTAAACAACGGAGAAAATCCAGTTAATACAGATAAATATATTCGAAAGCACATTCCTCCAATACACCCACTTTTTAAAGGTTCTGTATGGGAATTACTACAAAAAATAACAAAGGATAGATATGCTTATGAAAATAAATTATATACGTTTTTAAAAGAAACTAAAGAACAGTTCATTAAACTTACTGAAGAGATTAAAACCAAAATATCAAGAGGGTTTAAACGCTAATTTTATAATGCTTAAAAGTAAAATAAAAAACGTAACAATCTATAAATCAAATAGTTAAATAAAAATGCTGCGCGGGTGGAACACTTTTTTCTCTCTTGATTTGATTTTTTTTTCTCTCTTGATGCAGATGTACTGACATATTGCCATAGTTTATTAAATTCCAATAGAATAACCCCCTTTAAAAGACTATAATTATAAATTAATTAATTATAACTTATAGATTATAACTTATCCACGTTTTTAAAAATCTCTCATACCTCCTTGTTTTATTGGGGTTATGAGAGATTTTTAAAACATGAACTATGAGTTATTGAATACTTAACTATGAGTTATTGAATACTCTTTTAACATTTAAACTATGAGTTATTGAATACTAAATATGAGTTTAATTTTAGAACTCATATTTTTGCTTATATTTGTATTCGTAATCTCATACTAAAAGTATATATCTATGAAAATCACAGACAAAGAAGTATTGCAAAGTTACATCCTTACTACTGCTAAGTATGATTACTCTGTATATGAAAAACGTATTTTATACCGTATTATAGAACTTAATCAGTATTTAATGGAGGGTAAGCAATTAAATGCTAAACACGCTGTAAACCCTACTCTTTACGATTCTTATCAGTATATAATGCCTTTGTCTACATTTTTAACTGATGAGGATAAAGACAAAAACCATGCTCGTATAAAAAAGGCTTTTGAAACTCTTTCTCAAAAGATTATCACTTATGATGACAAGACCAATAAACAATGGAGGGCTTCGGGTATAGTATTTAATGTTAAAATGGATTACTCAAGGGCTGATTCTGTTACTTTTTATGTGGCTGACTTCATATATAATGCCCTTATGGACTTTTCAAAAGGATATAGAAAATACGAACTTGTAACAGCTATGAGTTTTCAAAGTGAATATTCAATGCGTTTTTATGAGTTGTTTTCGAACCAAGCTAAACCCATTAATTACAGCATTGAGGAACTTAAAGAAATATTTTGTATTACCAATAAATACAAACTTACTGCTGATTTTTTACGCTATGTGGTAGAACCTGCAAAAAAGGAACTTAACGAAAAAAGTCCCTATACGTTCATTTACAAGCCTCTCAAAACGGGGAGAAAAATAACCTCTTTGCAGTTTATTCCTATCTACCAAGCCAATAAAGAAAATCAAGGCTTAAAAGCTAAGAAATTAGGTAAGCAGATGTCAACACGCTTTTATCTTGAACCTACAGATAAAGAGTATTTAATGGCTCAATACAAGTTCACAGAAAAAGAGATCAAAAATAACTGTGATTTATTCGAAGAGCTTTATCAAGTCTTAGATAAAGGCGAATTAATAGATAAGCTAGCTGATTTAAGACGATTTGCAAGCGAAACTAATAATCCGAAAGGGTATGTTATAAAATCGCTTAAAAGTCTTTTAAATGACGTAAAAGCAGTTAAAGAAGAAAAGAAATCGAAAGCTGAAAAAGTACTGAAAGAAAAAAGAACAAATGAAAGCCAAAGTCTTGCTGATGTCTTGGGTAATTTCAAAAAATAATACGTTAAATTTCGGATATGAAATACACAGCAAGCGACATATCGGCGACACTTGGCGTCAGCCTAAGAACAGCACAACGATACATTGAAAGCCTTATCATTATTGAGAAAGGAAAAACATTTATAAGCGAAGATGTTTTTAATTTGATAATCTTACGACACACAAACGACAAAGAATCGACAGATGAAAAAGAGCTTGAGGGGATAACAGAATTTTTTACAAATGAGGAATACGAGGAATTCCAAAAGAGGCTTACAGAGTACCCTTTGTTAAAACAGATGCTTAGTTCTTCAGAGGAATATATATCTTCTCTTAGAAACGACTTAGAGTATCACAGAGCTATATATCAAAAGCATTTAGATATACACGAAAAATTAATTGAAAGTATAAAAGAAAGAAACTTTATTGAAGCAAAAGAAAAAAAACTTGATAAATAAATATATTATATCTTTTCTTATAAAATTACTGAACCTTCTTTGTAATGATAGTATTCTATAGCTTAAATCCCTCCAAATGCTTGTTATGTACGTTTTTTTCTTAAAACATTAAAAACAAGATCATATCTTTCTGCGGTGGTTTTAGAACCACTCTTTACTTCTGCCTTAAAAGCCTATTTAAAAAGTTCTTTAAAAGAGAAATCATCCCCTAAAATATCTTGATTAAGATTGTTTGCTTGAGGAAAACGTTTCAATCATTGCCCAATAAGCCACTCACCCTCTTCCCAACCATCTACAATAAAATGAAAATGATCTGATTCATCCGTAAATACTTTACATCTATATTCCATAGGAAATACTATTTGAAAACCATCCGTTTTTCAAACTTTCCTTTCTACCTCCGAGTAGTTTCTGTTGTTTTTTTTTAACTTTAATTAACTTAATTTTTTTTTAATAAAAAAACAACATACCTTTGATTTTTTAAAAAATATAACTATGACTTACAATTTCGCATCTAAAAGCATAGCTTGCTTGCTTTCTTTTTCATTATTAATGACTAGCTGCTCTAAAGATAATTTATACAATGATAGAGTAGAAAATCTAATAAACAGTAATCCTAATACTTCTTATCAAGATTTGAATAACATTAATGTAACAAAAAAATCTAATTTTGAAGAGGAGCTTTTTAAATCAATTGTCTTTTTAAATGGTGATTTTTTAAAAGAAATAACTTATCTACATAATATATCACTGTCTATTAATGATTTTAAAGGTAAAGAATTTAACAAATTACAAGATGATTTCATAGCTGAAATGAAGCTTCAAAACCCAGATTTTTTTAAAGAATTTGAGAAAAGTATTTTATACGGTTCCGCTAAAGATATAGAAGAAACTCTTAAGAATTCTACTAAGAATTTACATTCTTTTATTTTAAAAAAAGCTTCTTTTGAGACAGTAGACTTAGATAATGTTGTTAAGGAATATTATCCAAATTCTAATTATCCTGATTTTAATGAAACAGAAACAGCAGGTGTAGGAATCGCATTATTAGTAACTGTTGTTATAGCTATTGGTTTAGTAATTAATGTAATGGTAAATTATACAATTAATGATGATGAGGAGTCTTTCCCTATGGCTAATACCAATGTCTATGAAATAGATGGTAATATTTCTAAAGATTTTATCATTTTAGACATAAAAAAAGCACAAGATGTATTAATTAAACATAAAAGAAATATTTTATATTAAAGATGAAATTACTTTTTTTTATTTCATTAAGTGTTTGTTCTTTTTTATTACTTGTAATTGTTTTTTATTCTTCTAACTCAGATAATATCGTTAACCCTCTTAATCAAAATATAATAATTAATAAATTATCCCCACAGGGATGGGCTTTCTTCACAAAACCTGCCTCTAAATATAAATTTAATATTTATATTTATAATGATAATTCATTATCAAAAATAAATACGATTAATTCTTCTAAAGAATTCTTGTTTGGTCTTAATAAAGGAAATAGAATTTTACCTAACCTAATTGATAATTCCCTTCCTTTATTGGATCAGAAATTTTGGTTACATTCTGATAGTCTTGATAAGATAGATTTTAATGAAGTTAATTTAATTAGCATAAAAGTACCTGATAAAATTAAAATTTTATATAACAATATATACCTATTAGAAATATACAATAGTGATCCTTGGGTGTATTACAGTAAAGGAGTTAAATATAGTAATGATAAGTTCTACATTAAGATTAAATTTAATTAATTATATAAATAAATTAGAAATTTCTATTTCTAATTTAATTCGAAAAAATTATTGGAATAAAGGGGTTTCTTATGCAAGAACTCTTTTTGCATTAGGTATTCTGTTAAACTTA
>NZ_JBBPHK010000044.1:0-6811 GCF_038039805.1 Myroides odoratimimus | reverse complement strand
AGACTGTTCACTTTCACACCGGAATAGGCTGTTCACTTTCAGTGGAATATTCAGTTACAGCGTAGATTGTTTATTTGATGTGAAGAAATATATTGAATGGTTTCATAATAATAGAGATGCAAGAAGTTATACATGGAATAAAAAGCATGGAGAAAATGGTATAGGTATTATTGCTAACAAGGGAGAAGTAGTTTCTCCATTAGAATGTAGTAAATTGGAGGCTGAAGAATTTTTAAATGTAGCGATTGGCTATCGTAAGTCAAATGAATTATATAATTATGATCCCAAAAACATGAAATATATGGTTTGGAAATGTGATGCTCCTGGAACGAAAAGCTTTCATGCCTATCATCCAATTGACCAAAGAGAGGTTGATTTAAAAATTCAACAATTCCTTACTAAACCTAGAGAATAATTCAACAAAACGACCTAATAATGTCAATAAAAAAACCGACTTCAAGTCGGTTTTTTATATTCTTTTTTAATCACCGCTGTTAAACTGAAAATTTACTTTCTTTTCATTTCCGAATTTGTCACTTATCCTGTACCGAAGTGTAGGCTATATAGTGACTCAAATTAGACATCAATATTTTGAGTTCTTTTAAACATCTTGAATCTTAAATCAAATGATTAGCCTGCAAATAGATTAATTTTGCAGGCTTTTGGATATTTTTACTCCTTGATAAGGTATTATGTTGTGGAGAAAGAGGGTTAGCCTCTTTTATGCCGTATGCTTTATAAATAGGGATACTCACTTTTTTTAATTGTTGTGAGCACCTTATTCGGAAAGTTTTATGCTATGATTGGAATCGTTTGATTCAGTTTCAAATATAGTTAATTATACAATGATTTTAATTCCTTTTCAAAATCTTCTACATATTTTTCACTTAGAATTCCTTGATTTTTATTTCGGAATTTTTCTAAAAATCTAATTACATATTTAATTCTACCTTCTTCTATTTTCTCAGGATTTTCATAACTTAATAAAATTATCCACATAATATAGAAGTCTTGCAATGATCTTCTAAATCGCTCCTTATTTAATACATTTAAAATTTTATTTAAGTCTTCTTTATGATTATCTGTTAAAAACGTAGATTTTAATCCTTGGATTATATTTTGTGTAGTTTCAATACTTTTAATAAAAGAACTTTTTTCAATAGCCTCATTTTCCAATCTTATTAAAAAATCAGTCAACCCAGTTTTGTATTTTAATCTACAAGTGATGCCGTCTATCCTAAGGAAAAAACCAATAACTTTATCAAAACCTAGTTTCTTGTCTAAGCAATGATATGTAAGATATGACAAGGAAGTGATAAATTCTTCGTTTTCCATTCTGTCATTTCTTATATCTGGATTTACTTCAGTTTCCTTTATATAGAACCACCCTATTTCTTTATTTGTGCAATCTTTGATCGTTTTTACAACTTCTGTATTTACAGTCGAATTCCACATTTCAAAAGAATTTTCCTTTATAGGGTAAGGTTTATTGTTAAGTCTGATAAATAAATCAGTAGGCTCAAAAGCTTTATTTAATATTTCTTCTATAATTATTACATCAATTGTGAAGTCTAATATTTTATCTTTATAGTCCTCACTTAATTTGCTATAATTTTCACCATTAAGTTCGCTTAAAATTTTTAGACCTCTAAGTTTAAAATTATTCTTATTTGTTAGAACCGATGTATTATACTCATTCTTATATTCTTCTCCCAAGAAGCCAATTATAGACAATAATCTTTGTTGTCCGTCAATAACTTCTTTCACACCATCTTTCCGTTTGAAAATGAAAATAGGAGGTAGATTTATACCTAATAAAATACTTTCTATTATTGAAGATGCTTTTAATTCATTAATTTTTTCTTGTCTTTGATAAGCGGGTCTTATTTGGTACTTATTAGACTTCACATCAGTTATAATCTCTTCAATTGGTGTCGAAATTGGTGCAGGCTTATTATGTCTTAAATTATCAAATTCTTCTATTTTATTATTTTTTCCCGCAAAATAATCAAGATTATCTTTTACTTCTTGATTAAAAGTACTGTTTCTAATAAAGCTAGAGAAATCAAAACCAGTTAATTCTTTAAATATATCGGCAGTATCGTTAAAACGTTGTAAAATTTTTCCATAGTAATGATATTCTACTAATTCATATTTTTTAATATTATTTTGATAATGTAAAAACAACCTATTCTTAAAGACATCATCAATTATTACAGGAATTTCTTCAATCTCAAGTATACGAACAGCCCATAGTATACATTCAAAGATTAGTTTACTTTTTAACCTATCATCTTTAGTGATAAAATAAGTATAAATTTCAAATACTAATTCTATTTGCTTATTGAATTTTTCTAACTCTACACTGATATTTTCATCTTCAATATACTGGGTAGCAAAATCATATAATAAATCTAAAATTTCATTTCTACTTGCACCGCCTGCATATTTTGTTATTGGAAATTTATTTAAAATGTAGAATTTTCTAAAAAAATTACTCAGTACCTCTTTAGGTAGAATATCAACTGTTTCTGAAGCTATAAATATTTGATAAATTCTTCTGCCAAACCCTTCTTCTGCCAAAATATGAGAATTAAATGCTTGAGTTAATTTGTCATCAATATATTTCGCATTATCAACTTCACTTGACGTTAAAGGCGTAATACCTGTATTATAGCGTCTAAATATTTCTTTTTTTATTTTATCTTCAATTTCATTAGGCAAATCAGGATAATTAACAACTTCAAATTCAAAAACTCTAATATTAGAAGACCAAAAGATTTCTCTAAATTTTTCATCTAAATTATTAAAAGAATTATCAGCTAAAAACTCTAAACTCATTAATCCTTTACTACTAAGTTTTATATCATTTTCTTTAAACTTCTTTAATGTTTCAAAACGTTGTCTACCATCAATTACCTCAACTTTTAATCCAGATTTATAAAAAATCAATGGCGGAATTTCTGTTCCCAAAATAACGCTTTCAATAAAAAAACTTTGTTTAGTTTTATCCCAGACGTAATTACGCTGATAATAAGGTGAGTAATCTATTCTTTTTAAATTTCTTTCGCTCAACAATGTTTTAATCGATATTGTTTTTGCTTCAATTTTTAAACATTTTTTAAAAATTTCCAAAAACTTATCATTATTACTATTATAAGTATTACTCATATTTAGTCTTCTATATTTAAAAATTTAAACTCATATTCAATCTTATCCTGTTGTGTTCTTGTAGATTCAATTATATTTTCTTGTAAGAATTTTTTAAAATTTGAAGTATATATTACATCAATTAATATTGAAACAATAATGTCTTTGAATCTACTAATTTCAATATTATTTATAGCTGTAGTATTATTTTTAACAACTAATTTTATTTCTACTTCCTCATCGATATATATTCCTAAGAAAACTTCTGCAAATAGTTCAATTTCCTCTCTAATATATTCTTGAGACATATCTTGAGCTTTAATAATATTTCTAAATATTAGCTCTTGAACAGGAACTAATATTTTATTGAAGTATGTTATTTCATCACGTGTAAAATTAAATCTTTTTGAAAACTCTAATTTAGATAAAATTTCTAAGTGTTTAAAATAATTATACTTAATCACTATGGGTAATGGTTTTCTTCCAAAATCAGAATGGTAATTATAATAAAGTACTAATAATTCACTTTTACTTATTAAGGCTCTTAATATTTTGTGGTAATATGTTTTTTCCGAATCTGAAAGATGTACACATTCTTCGATGATTTTAAATAACCTATATAAAGACATAAAATACATTGCTAATTCACCTTGTTTCTCTAAATAAGCTATGTAGTAATTATTAAAAACCGATTCTACAGTAGATTCATTATTAGTAAAATCAAGTTCAGTACTAATACTGTTTATTACATCAGTAAACAAATTTTTGTCAATTAATTTATTTTTATTATCTAGAAAAACATTCAATAAAGAATAAAAATTAGATTCAAACTGTTGATTATTCATCGTTTTAGTTTGTTGTTCAAAAATTTTCCTAGTTTCCTTTAACTCTTCTCTTTGCAATTCAAATTCTTTAATTTGTTGTTCAAAGGCTTCTAATTGATTTTCGAGCGCTTCTTTATTTATTTTAAAATCATTCCTTTGTTCTTTTAAAGAAATATAAAATAATATAACACCTATTAATGAAAAAATCGTACCTACGACACCTCCAGAAAAATCTCCGAATTGTCCAATTATTTCTTCATTTATAGAGTTACCATAATGAAGATGGGTAGAGCTCTTCAATAAGAAAAGAAAAAAAAACAGTAACATTATTGAAAAACCAACATAGAGTAAAATAACCGCTGTTTTTTCGGTTAAAACACCTTTATTTTTATTTTGCATTTTTATTTACATAATTAGTAAGTACATCTATTTATTCAAATTGTATAATATGATGTTGGTGAATTTGAGATTAATCTATATTTATATTAATAGATTTTTACTTTTTATATTTAAGGTAATCCATTTGTTTGAAGTACGAATACTTCTTAGTTGTGATTCTTATAGTATTCATATATTTTCTTAATCATATTTCTCATCCCTATTTCTATCTTTCTATCAAATACATTAACTTCAAATGGATTATTATCATAGTCAGCTTTAAGTATAAAACTATTTTCATTAATCTGCTCCATTGTTACTTTTATTTCTACATTATTGGGCATATCTAAGTAATTATATTTTTTAAAATCATTAAACTTCAAGAGGTGATCAATCTTTTCAGCTTTATTAAATAAGGAATCTTGTATTTTAATAGTATTAGTGTTACCTTTTTTATCAA
Organism: Myroides odoratimimus; assembly: GCF_038039805.1. Classification (GTDB taxonomy): domain Bacteria; phylum Bacteroidota; class Bacteroidia; order Flavobacteriales; family Flavobacteriaceae; genus Flavobacterium; species Flavobacterium odoratimimum_B. The sequence continues at coordinate 1,999 of NZ_JBBPHK010000044.1, read as the reverse complement.
TGATTGCTGTAATTTGAACTAATTCCAGATTTTGCTTACTTTCTATTAAAGCTTTTACTTTTGTCCTTGATAAAATTTTAGAAGCCACAGTTTTTTTACTTACTCCTATTGAATTATACTTTCCGTTTTGATTTTTTTTGATCTTAAAGTAAAAATTTTCATTCTTTGTAATATCAATTATTGGTTTGAAAATCTGTAATCTCTCGTCTTCACTGTATTCATTTAAAATACTCTCCATATGGTCATTAGAAATATCTTCAGATAAAACAATGTCCAAATAGTCATATCCGATCTCTTTAGCCCATTGTTTTACTAATAAATCTTCAATATTGTTTTTCATTACTTCATCAATCGCAAGTCCTAATTCAAAACTACCAAAATTTAAATCAACTATTCTGAAATCTAATTCATGCATTATTTTATCAGAAAACTGAGTATTAAATTTTCTTTTGAAACTAATCTTTATAAAACTAGTATAAGACTTATTTAATCGATTTAAGAAAATATTAGTTATGTCTTTAAGACCTATAGTATCAGCATACTTTTTATTTATTGTAGAAAATTTTAAATAAAAAGCCTTTTCTCTAAGAGTTTCTAAGTAATATTTACTTTCATATTCTGATATTAAATTGTGATAATAAGACCCTTCAATTGGCTCTAAACTAAAAAGAGAATCTTCTTGAGGTAAATAATCTTCTTCGACTTCACATGCAAGGATAGTGTTTACGTCTATTATTTCTCCCATAAAATTCTGTTCTAATAAGAGCATATTTCTAGGGTTATCTTGTATTAATTTTCTTAAAGATTTCCTTTCTGTAAGATATCTAACAATATTACCATTTTCCACTTCAAAAAGAAGATATATATCAGAATTATTAGTCGTTTCAACTAGGTAAAGAAAATAGTCAATATTATTAAATTGTAAATGACTTAGAATAGGTTCATCTATATATATAATATCTCCTATTTTTTGAAATTTATTCAAATCAAAACTATTCTTCATGATCTATAATTTTAAACTCTGTTAGGAATACGAAATTCTCAAATGGATAGAAAGTGAAATGAGTTAGATCATCTCCTGTTTGATATTTTATACCATGCGAATCAGATATATTTGCAACAGCAATACCATCACCAGCCTTTTTTTTAGATAAGTTTTTTAACGCTTGTATTGCTCTTTTTTCTGATTTATATAAAGATAGCCCCCAAGCTTTACATTCTCCTTTAAGCTTCGGCATCTTTATTGCGTGAGGTATAAAAGATTCTGACATTGAATTTCGAAGAACGATTCGAAAAAGCTCGATTTCTCCTGTTTTATTACCTAATGGACAATCTGCAATGTGTTGGAATTGTTCAATATTTAAAATTTTCATTTCTTATTTTATAATTTTGCTACATATTTAAAGGAAATATATAGTCGTCTTAATTACTCAAAAGTAGACTTTTATTTCTTTTTATCTTATAAAAAGAAGTGGAGCCAACAGAATTATGAGTAAACAGTCTTTTTAATATATATTTATCTATGTTAGAATAGTATTAGTCTGTTAAATACAACTTTTATAAAGTACCTCATTATACACTCCCATTTATAATTGATATGATCTTTTACGGATTTCTAAATGCTTTAGCCTAACATTGTCTTTTTACAAAACAAAAATAGCTTGGTTTCACGAAACCATAACATACCTATATTTGTATTTCTCAAAAGACATTGACAATGTAGTTAGTTTATTGTGAATTAAATAACTAATATTGTTACATTTAGATAAATTATTCAAATAGAAATCTTCTTTATAAATATAGACAGTAAAGTTATTTAGTCAAACTTAAAATAATTTTACTAATCTTTATTACAGAAATCAGTAAACCCCTCAATATTTTGAGTCTATCTACTATTTAAACAAAAACAACGACTTCGGAGTAGTTTTCTAGCCCTCTGCAAGAGCAAGTCGTTTTGATGGCACGAATGTAATTTCGAGTGCCTCAAAACATAACTTGC
>NZ_JBBPHK010000043.1:0-7371 GCF_038039805.1 Myroides odoratimimus | reverse complement strand
AGACAGCTGTTGCATCATTTACTCTAGAGCTTATCTCTTTAGCGAACTGCTTAGGCTCTGAGAAAGTCCCATCAACGTTAATCGTACTACTGTATAAAGCTGTAAAGCTCTCATTAGTCCACTCGTGGATAGCCTTATCTACTTCTTGATTACGAGCTGATGTAAAAATTAATTCATTGCCTAATATAGTAGCTCCATAATCCGAAAACTTTGTATTAATACTCAAAGACTTTATATTATACAAATCTTGTTTGTCTTCTATCTTTTGCAAATAATCCTTATTTTCTTGAAAAAGTTGTGCTCTAGAATCATTTGCTTCCAATCTGGAAAACTCTTCCATCTTTTGCTTAGACTTGTCATAACTCTCAACAGACTTAAGCGTCTGTGCATAACGATAGTAATATTCTGATGGAATTGGCTCTTTTCCTTTATCCTCATACTCTCCATCGAATAGTGTTTCATACCACTTATTAGCCTCAGGTAACTTTCCATTAAAATAATAAGCATCGGCTAACTTCTTTAGCATATCTGCGTTAGTATATCCCTTGTTTGCGATGCGCTCATAGATTTTGATTGCATCTACATAAGCCTGAGTTTGATATTCTTTATCCGCTTTCTTTTCTGCTACTTTCTGTCCATAAGTACTAATACCTACAAAAAGCAACATTGTCAATAAGCTTATTTTCAGTAGCTGTTTTTTCATAGTTTCTCTTTCTTTATAGCTAATTTTCCTTAGAAGAATCGCGGTGCATTAATTGTACTACGACGGTTAAATAATTCAAATCTTAAGAAGATCTCGTGTGATCCTGAGTTATAACGTTGAAGCGCAGTAGTCTCAAAGTCATAAGAATATCCTACAAATAGATTTTCATTGACCTGGAATCCTGCCAAGGCGCTCACTGAAGCATCCCAACGATAAGCAGCTCCTAAAGTAAACTTGTCATACATTAAAAAGTTAGCTGTTAAATCAACTTGTAACGGTGCTCCACTTACTGCCTTAACTAAAGCAGCTGGCTTAATTAACAAGTTCTCACTCACATCAAATACATACCCTCCCATTAAGTAGAAGTGCATCTTCTGACGCATAGTTGTGATATCATTATCATCATAGCGATCTGTAGTCAAGAAGTTTGGAACTGATAATCCTACATAAGCTTTATCAGAGTATAAATAGACCCCTGCTCCAATATTAGGATTAAACTTGTTGTTTAGATTTTCTTGACTTACAGGATCAGTAGGATTGTGGATATTAAGCTTTGTATAATCAACACTTAATAAATTAGCAGTCGCTTTTAACCCGAATGCTAATTTATAATCAGCATTTAAGTCAATAGCATAAGCTAAATCTACAGAGATATTATTCTCATCCATCGCTCCTAGACGATCATTGGTAAAGTTCACTCCTAGGCCTAATCCACTTTCTCCAAGAGGTGTAGACACAGATACATTCGCTGTTTTAGGCGCTCCATCTAGTCCTACCCATTGTGTTCTGTACATCCCAAACACATTAAGTGTTCCACGACTCCCTGCATAAGCAGGGTTGATCATATTAGTATTATACATATACTGCGTATACTGTGGATCTTGCTGAGCTTGCATAGTTTGGAAGCAGCCTATTAACAATAGACTGATTCCAATTTTTTTTATATTTTTCTGAATACTCATAACTCTTCTTACTTATTACTTTCTAAATGTAGGTAACCCGATTTCTTAATCATACGCGAACCGCTAGCATCTTTATACTCATAACTCACGATGTAGAAATAAGTACCTGTAGGTAATTTCTCACCTTTATTTATAGTAACACGTCCATCAGAGTACCCTCTAAACACATTACCTGCACTGTCATAACTCTTCGTGTCGAATACCTTCACTCCCCAACGGTTATAAATCTCTACTGTATTATTAGGGAATCTATTGATATTATCTATGATAAAGTAATCATTCTTACCGTCTCCATCAGGAGAAACAAGGTTATAAATAACGATATCTCCGTCTAAGATTAAGTCTGTATTCACAGTAGCTAATGTAAAGAATCCGTACCCCTTCACACTCGTTGGTGTTGTGATCTCTTTTTTCTCCACATCCACTACCCCTCCTTCGTCTACCCAAAGTTGTTGCTTAGCATCCCAGCGTACGATGTGTAATTCTTTCTCTGGATTTACTAATAACTCTTTAGGTGTAGTACGCTCATCCCAACTTAGTGTCAACATGATGTCTCCTTTACTATTATCACTTCCTTTATCTACTGTCCAGTACTCGCGCTCATCTAGTAAGTTAATCACTCCTGACTTAGCACTACGCGCTCTAAAAAAGTTCTTATCATCTAAGTTATACTTTCCTTCATACGCATCCTTTACATGCTCAGGAGCAGTGATTCTAGCATAACGGTATAGTCCTTTATCTCCTTTAGGATATTGAAACTCCTCATTACCTATCTTCTCTACATAGCCTTCTGCATGACTTCTATCTGTAGGTTTAAGCGCTTTCGCTCCTTGGTGGAAAGTTAACATCCCTGCAAGTGAGTCTACCTTAATAATACCATCTTTAAAGTCTACGCTACCTCTTACGTTAGCCTCATTCTTTAGGTCAAAGGCCATGTCTTTAGTAGAGTTATCTAGTACCATATCAAAGAAATTAGAAGGTTGGCTTCCTGTGATATGTTGAGCTCCTTTCGCTTCTTCAAAAGGAGTGAACACAGCTTTAGAACCTTTGGCGTTAGTGCTGTAATCATATATATTGTCATTGTTAAAGTTGCTGTAGTAATAAACCGTTCCATCATTCTTTACATACCCTTCTTTTGTATTGTCAAAATCATAGATAGTAGACATGACTCCTCCTTCGGCTATCGAAATCTTTCCTTGATTTACCATTACTTGGTCTTTCTTAGCTTGCTGTGCTACTACTGTAGCAGGCAAGGCTAAACCTAATAAAGCAACTGATTTATACAATTTTCTTGACTTCATAGTTTTTATTTTATAATTAATTAGCTACTGCTTGATTTAACAACATCGGATTAGTAACAGCAGAACAATCATTTACTTTAATCTCAAACTCATTTGATGTGTCTGAACATTGATTGTTAGTTACATTTAATCGAATGCGTAAACCATTTAATTCTTTACTAGCATGACTAACTTTAATTGTTTTTCCCTCAAGAATAATTCTATTTGAAAAAGTTGTATTATCTAATATTTTCCAATTTGTTGTTCCAGTTGTAGTGTATTCCCATTTATAATTTGAAACATTTGTAGTTATAGATACTTTAGCAGAATCGAAGTTTTCACAAATCACAATATTGTCAATATCCTTGCTTACCTCTGGTAAGGCATTAATCACAATAGTAAATTCTTTTTTAGGACCTATACATCCATCTTTTCCCTCTGCTACAAAATATTTATAAACACCTACAGCAGTTGGACTAGGAACATCTGATAATTCAACTTGATTACTATCAAAATAAACCAATTCATAACCTTTGTTTTTTCCTGTAGCAGATAGCTCATTTTCTAAAACTAAAGGCTCTCCAAAACACAACTCTGTATTCTTAGCAATAGGTGAAGTAGTTACTTTTTCAATACTGATTTCTAACTTTGCATAACAACCATCCTCCATACCTGGCACCATCACATAATACATTTTTCTACTACCATTACTGTTAACCGAAAAATCTCCAGTTATTAAACCATCATTAGATGTATAAGTTGTTGGTACTTTACTATAAAACTTAGCTCCAGGAGGATACTTATTTACAATTTCACTTCTATCAAATCCTGTTGTTGGTACAGAACAAAAAGCCTTAAATTGCATAATTCCATCTTCTACAGGAGGATTACAGTTTTGCAAGAAATCTGTTGTAACACTTATGGTAGAAATAAAATCATCATAAACAGGACCAGCACATACTCCGTTTCCATAATCTCTTACTAAATCAGAATTTACTTTTGATTTTGATGTAGCTCCTTCTCCAGATATTTTACCATTAATCTTTACTTCTAATCCACACACATTGGTAGATAACAATACACAATTATCAGATACTCTAAATCTATACTTTAATTGAGCTAATAGCTTATCTTTTGTTGTATCTAAAGGTAAATTTCCAATATCCCAAACAATTTTACCTCCAGCTGTAACACTTGGATCATTTGTACCTCCAGTAGGTGGTACCCAAGTAACACTTCCTGATGCATCTAGACCTGGCACTATCTCCGCATCTAAGAAATGTAGATTAAAAGGTACAGGTATTTCAATTTTAGAATTATTAACAGCTTCTGTTCCTTTGTTATAAACATCAAGCTCAAATTCAAACTCTTGTCCAGGAGTGATTGTTCCATTATTTAATGGTTTTACACCTCCATAATTAGTTGTTTTATTCTCTCCTACTACATCAGGGACATAAGCATCTACAGCAAATACAATATTATAAATTACATAAGTATCTTGAGTAGAACCATATCGGAATGTTGCACTTGTAGCATTATTTCCAATATATTTATTACCTGTATTATTTAAATCAAACTTAGCAATATCAAATCCTGTGTTATTAACTAGATTAGGTTTTCTTACAGTACCGCCAACTTGGATAGAAGAATTAAAAAAGTTACCTGTAGAATTCCCACTATGACTTAATCTATCAAAGCTACTTCCTCTTTTAATCTCAAAATAGTCTCCAGGAATATTCCTATCTCCTTCACCGGCCATCATCCCTAATGTTACATTTACATCTCCGTGTTGAGTCGCTTTAAATCCAGAAATAGGAAGTTCATAATTGTAAGTCCCTCTTGCTACGTAAGCATGTCCATCAAAAACAGTGATATCTCTCCACTTCATAGCAGTATTTTTATAGATAATAACCATTCCCCAGCCTCCATAAAATCCAGTTCCTCCACCATTACCTTCTATCAAAGCTAAATTAGCTAAAGTATATGTACCTGCTCCCCTATCACGAACGTAATAAGTTATATCTGCATATGCAGAATACATATTATCATGCTTGTTACTAGGGTAATAAATATCCTGAGGTGCTGCAGTTACATTAACATAATTTTCATTATTAAACTTTATTTTTGCTTTTCGTTTGTTTAATGTATAGCTTCGGTTATTCTTAGTAACATTAAACTCTTCAGCAGAATTTCCTCCATCATGTGTTCTACCTGACCAATATATACCGGCATAGATAATTTCTGTACACTCGCCCCCTGGTAAAACAAGGTCTGCTGAAGATGAATTAACTATATTTACATTCGTCTGATCTACATTCACATAGTTCATTTGATTATTACTATTATCAGAACCAAGATTATAGCTCTGTAAAGTCATGTTGGTATTACCAAACATTAAAAAATCTCCTTGTAAATTATAATTTCTTACGTTAGTATAAGGCATTGGAGCCTTCGGTGATTCACGTGGTTTAAAATCTTTTACAACTTGCGCATACCCCAAGTTACTTCCTAGTATTAAAAAAATCAACAATAAGAAAGCTGATAGATAAGCACTTGTATTTTTTGAATATTTTTTCATAGCTTTTCTATTAACTTGGTTGATCCATTGTTGAATACAGAATTTCAACATCTTGTTTTTCGTTTAACTTTTGTAATAAATCAATAAACTCTGTTTGAATTAACTCTTTATCTAATTCTCGATATGACCTAATGTAGATGTATTTAAGACTTTTAAATTGAATAATTAAATCTTTGGGAACAACGATTTGTTGCTTTCCATCCCATTTAATATTTATTAAAACAACCTCTTTTAATTCATCTTTATAAACATTACTTAAACGAGAAAAATCGCTAGTGTCTTCAATTAACATTTCAACTATCTCTTTAGAGTTTCCTTGATGAATTTTAGCTTGTTTATCAAATGCTATAAACATAGAGGTTGGTGCACCATTAGCTAGGTAATTAAGATCATTAGCCTGTGAATCAGTTAATTTAATAAGTTTCTGATTGTATTCTAAAATAGCACTTTGTGCTTGTGCTTTGATTCCAAAGCACAAGACAAAAGCTATTATTATATATAAAATATTATTTTTCATAATCAATTATCTTCATTAACAGAGAATACAATGTTTATAAAGCTTCCTATATTTACATTAGCTGTATCACTTACTTTATATGTCATTAACCCTACTGCATTAATACTTAGAATAGTAAATACTCCTTCTGTTGCATAAGTCACATGAAAACCTAGCTCTGATGCAGGTAAAACTGGTAGAGCTGATGCTCCAACACTACTCATTACAGGGCTTCCAAATTGTTTCTTATAAATAGCATACATATCTATTGTACCTGTACGAGTTGCATTATTATATGTAACGCCTTCTTGTTGGGCTTGACTCTCTGCTGTAGGGACCATTACTGAAGGCATATAGAAGAACTTAGGCATCGCTGCTTTTAAAGCTTTTATAACGTCTCCATTTTTATCTATTGCTAATAAATGCTGAGTAACCCCTTCACTTTCATTAACTGCTTGCGTTTTTTTCTTATCAAGCCCCGTTAAAGCAAGCGTATTATCAGTAGTAGTATTAATAGCTGTTTTTTTAGTTAATAAACCTCCTAATTGGATATTAGTATCTGTTTTAGTAAGTCCATTATTCGCTGTAACTATCTCCCCTACATCAGTCTGATTTTTCCAAGTAGGAGCTCCTGTATTATCTGTAACCAATACTTGATTATTACCTGCATTAGCTATGTCTTCCGGTTTTATCGTTCCGTTTTGGATATGATCTGTTGTAATCTTATTATTAGCAATATTTAGTTTGACATCAGTTAATAATGATTTAGTAGCTGTTGTTGCTATTGCATTACTATCAGTACCTATAACAATTACACCATCTGTTGTTAATGTTTTAGCATCAACTACCTTATCAACTGTTACATCTGGTGTGCCTGGAATCCAAGCTTGTGTTGTTTGGTCATAAATTAAGGTTTGTGCATTAGAAGGTTTAGTATCACTAACTGGCGTACCTTGGATAGCTTGTACTACTGTTTTACCTTCTTTTAGTACAGCATCACCTTCTAAAATTAACTCTGCCTCTACTCCATTAACAGAACTTACTATAGCTGTTTCCTTAGTCACAAGGATATTAGATGTAGCAGCTTTTTTATTAATCCACTTAGTTGTAGCTGTATCTCCTGTTCCTTCTGTTACTAAAATTTGTCCATCATTTCCTGGTTTAATTTTATTAGTGGTAATTCCTTTATCTGCAATTTGGATACCGGCATCAGCTAATAACTTATCAGTTCCATTTACTCCTGTTATAAACTCAAGTCCTCCTGCTAACGATAAATCACCTTTTGTATTATCTACTGTAGTTTTTAACTCTTCTAATGCCTCTTGTACATTTGTTGATGTAAAACCATTAGT
>NZ_JBBPHK010000042.1:0-8898 GCF_038039805.1 Myroides odoratimimus | reverse complement strand
AACAGTTGAATTATGTTAGAAAAACAGTTATCAATTAATTTCTTTCTCAAACCAACTAGAGAGAAAAGTAATCTAAGAGGTGTTTACCTTAGAATTACAGTAGATGGTATTCGTAAAGAAACTTCTCTTAGTCACAAATGGGATATCAAAAGATGGAACCAAAAAGCAGGTCGTGCCAATGGCTCTAAAGAAGACGCTAAAACGCTTAATTATATTTTAGATACAATCGTATCTAAGATTACTAAGTATAAATTAGAGCTCTTAAGCAATGAACTACCTATTACTGCTTCAATTCTTATGGATCATATACAAGGTAAAGGGACTAGTAGGATTAAAGTTTTAGAAGAATTTCAAAAACACAATGATGAAGTTTTTAAACTTGTACCTAAAGAGTATGCTATTGGAACACATGAAAGATACGTAACAGCAAGATCTCATGTAGCTGAGTATATCCGTTATATATATGGTAAAGAAGACATAGAGTTTAGAGAACTCAATTATGAGTTTGTAATTGGTTATGAACACTATTTAAAGACCGTTAGAGCGTGTTCTAACAATACAGCTATAAAGTATATCTCAAACTTCAAGAAGATTGTTTTACGGGCTGTTGCGAAGGGAATAATATCTTCTAATCCTTTTGTACAATACAAACCTAAAAAGACTAAGCTCAATAAGAAACCATTAAGCAAACAAGAACTATCTATTTTAGAAAACAAAGAGTTCCAAAATGATAGAGTAAGTACTGTAAGAGATGTATTTGTTTTTCAGTGTTATACTGGTCTTGCTTATATCGATGTGTTTCAGTTAAAGAAAAGTGATATTACAAAAGATGAAGAAGGTAATTTGTGGATTAGAACCAACAGACAAAAAACAGACGCTAATATAACTATCCCTCTACTTCCAAAAGCTATAGAGATAATGGAAAAGTATAAAGATCATCCTGATTGTATTGGTAAAGATATTGTTCTTCCTGTACGTTCAAATCAAAAAATGAATGAGTACTTAAAAGAGATTGCTTCATTGTGTGAAATAAGCGAATTAAATACACATAAGGCAAGGAGAACTTTTGGAAGTACTGTAACTCTTGGCAATGGTGTACCTATTCACGTAGTAAAAGAAATGTTAGGACATCACTCTGTTAAACAAACAGAGGAATACGCTTTAACTGAAGAGGAAGCTATTAAGAATGAAATGCAGATTTTAAAAGCTAAGCTTGAAGGAAAAGCAAATAAGCAAACTGATAATTACACTGACTTACTTGAAGGTTTAAAAAAACTAAATTCTGATAAATTAGCTCAATTAACTACTTTTATTAATCAGTTAAATGGATAGTACAAACTCCCTTGAATTCTCTACATTTTCTAATAATTCAACTGTAGTATTTGTAGTAAGGAATTCGAGGGAGTATTTTATTTTGTATATTTAGTATATTTAGTATTAAATTAAAGGTAACATTGAAAAATATTATCCATTGGAATTATTTGCTAAAGCATTGGGCAAGTACTTTGTTGATAGCACCATTTATCGTTCAAATTTTGATGTATATTTCAAAGAATAATGCTCATCAAATTGTAGGTTTATTAGAAGTATATCCTATTACACTCATTGTAAGTGTAGTTTTTTCATTGCCTACTTATGTAATATATGGCATCATAGATTATTTCGCTATAAAGAATAGTGTTTCAGAGAAAACAAATAAATATATTCTAATCTGTACAGCCTTAGTAGGAATTTTATTTACATTTTTAATTCTATTTAAAACAAACCAATTAGAAATAATATTAGGATATGGAATAACATCAGTGTTTTTTGGTATAATCCTTAAGTTAAGTGGAAACAATACTTAAATTATTTAATGCTGTGTTTTTCAACCTTTTTAATGAATAGAAGTTAACTTCTACTCATTAAAAAGGTTCATAATATCTTTTCTATTGTAGTAATACGAACCAAGTATTTTGCGATACTGCAATTTACCACTAATGCGTAGTGTTTGTAGGGAAGCTGGCGAAATACTGAGCAATTGTCTTGCTACTTTAGCCTTTACCCATTCAAGAGAGCTTTCTTTATTTTGTTTAGTTAATATTTCTTTTAGTTCTCCAATGATTGTTTGAGCAAACAATCTTAAATCGTCTTTTGTAATTTGATTTTCCATGATAGTTGTTTTTTAGGTTAAACAACTAAGGTAAAGTAGTTACTAAAAGATTGAACTAATAGGAAGGTAAAAAGTATACTTGGCTTTAAACATACATTTATAAAACCTAGTAGTTAGCAAGAGACCATTAACTCCTTTGATCTACTATTATTTTTAGCTCAGCTTGTAATTGAGTAACTAGCTCTAATAGCGCTTCTGTTTTTTCTGTATCAAAATTAATAAGTCGTTGATGTAATACTCTATAGTAATCTAATAAAGAAAAAAACTTGCTACCGAATTTATCAAATAAGTATTGATACTTATTTAAGTCAGTATTCACATTTACACAAAGCAACCATAAAGAGAAACTAGATAAATAATTAGGTAAGTATGATAAATGAGCTAACATATATGTCCTACAGAAAGACATAAAATAAAGAGATAATAGATAAGGAGTACTTTGCTTACATTCTTGTCCCTTTTTTAGTTTTTGTAGATTCTTAAGTAGTTCTTTAGCAGTATTATTAGTAACAGAATTATAATAGTATAGGTCAGTATATAAAGCTGTATGAGGGACTAACCAATGTAATGATGCATTGTATTGACTAGATGAATAAATCTTGTTTTCATTTTTTATAATACTAACAAAGAAGTCTTGTGAAGTGTATAATTCTGTTTGAATCCATATTTTAGTATGAGCTATAATAACAAAGTTCGTTTGCTTATTAAACTTATCTTGTAAACTTGATTCCAAGTTTTTAATCTGTTCGTTTGCGAACTTATCGCCTATGATAAGAAGATAGTAAATAGTTTGATTACCAATAGTTAACGTTTGATATAGATAAATTTCTTCTATACGTTGATTCTGATTTAAGCATCTTTCAATGATGATATCATTAAAAGTTTCTTGTTTATTAAGTTCTATAGCTAATTCTGAAATAATAGGATTACTAGTTTGGTGTTTGATTAAACGTTTTAAATATTTAAAACGGTCTTGAACGAAATTATAGAGTTGCTTTTCAACCTTCTCAAAAGCATCAAAGCATTCATCGTAATAGATTTCTCTTTGTTCTTCTATTGCTTCTTTTACTCTGTTTATTAAAGCAATAAAGTAATATTCTTCTTCACTTTTTTTAAGAAATAAACTTTCAATCTTTGGATTAAACTTACTTATTGCTTTAATTCGTTGATGTAAGTTATTGATCGAGGTTGTATGTCCTACATAGAGTTCTTCTAAATATAGTAGATGTAATTCTAATAAACGCTCGTAAAGAAGGAACACGCTTGAAACAGCATCTAAAGATTTATGTGTATTAAGTTCAGAACTTAAAAGGTCGTGATCTTGGTAATATCTCTCTTTATAGATATTGTACTGATTATTAAATTCTTTAAAACCTCTTGTAGTAAGTTTATCAAAATCAATTCCTTCCCTTTGATAAATTAGATGTTTTTCTTGGTAGATGAGCTCTATTATTGGATAACCATGCTCAAACTTATATCTCAAAGCATTACAATCAAATAACAATACGATGATACCATAGTCCTTAAATAGTTTTTTAATTCCTTTGCGTTTGGTAATTATTTCAATATCACTTCTATTGCTTAGATGTATAAGTAAATAGGACATCATCTCTATAGTGTTACTACAATAGTAAATCTCTAATACAGAAGGAAACTCTGTAATAATCTGTTTAAACTGGTTACTTAAAAAGTCGTTGATAGGAAAAATAGTTGTTTTCATAATTATGGAGTTTTTTGATTTGATTAAAATTCAATAGAACTCATTGAGTAAACTATTCTATCAAGAAGTATAATATTCTCATTAAGGGATATTTTACAAGATAATTTTATAACTTTACCTTTCAATCTTTTTAAATCATTGGCTTTATCTTTGAGCCTTCTTAACTCAGCTATTAATTATGGAACATAAAATACATCAAGGAAGAAATGTAAAGCGTTTTAGAGAAATGCTTGGAATCAAACAAGAGGTTCTTGCTTTTGATTTAGGAGATGATTGGAATCAGAAAAAGATATCTGTTTTAGAACAGAAAGAAGTAATTGATAATTCATTACTACAGCAAATATCAAAGGTACTTAAGATACCTGTTGAAGCAATTGAGAACTTTGATGAACAACAAGCTATTAATATTATCAATAACACAATAACAAATAATGACAATGCAGTAATGCATGCTTTATATATTAATAATGCTACAATTAATCCAGTTGAGGCAATTGTGCAATTACACAATGATAAAATTGCTTTATATGAGCGTATGCTTAAAGAGAAAGACGAAATGATGAATCGTTTAGAGAAGTTGATTCAAAAATAATATTCTCTTTTCTTAAAAATGGATAAAAACATTTCTTATACAATTAATGCTTCTTTGGACATAAATACTTTAAATAGTTTTATGGAGAAAGTATGGAAAGACCACGTTTGGATAAATTACAATCAAGTATTATCTAGAAGTCTAAGTTATATTACTGCGAATTGTGGTAATGAAATTATAGGCTTTATAAATATAGCTTGGGATGGGAATAAACATGCTTTTCTTCTTGATACCTCTGTAGATCCAAACTTTCGCAATAAAGGTATTGGTAAAGAGTTAGTTATTAAAGCTATATATGAGTGTAAAGCTAATTTTATTGAATGGGTTCATGTAGATTATGAGGAAAAATATGAAAACTTCTATAGACAATGTGGCTTTGTACAAAAAACTTCAGCTTCGCTATTACATTTAATATAAACGAAAAAAGGTAGAATTACCATGGAGGGTATTCTACCTTTTTTCATTTATAAATATTATTCACCCCTTTGATATAATAGCCAACATGCCTCTATTAGTCTATTTATACTAATAAAAGAGGTATTAACCTCTATTGATGGTGGTTCTATAAAGTCTCCAAGTGCAAATTGTGTTATTTCGAATAAATCAATTTCTAACTGAATTACAGATTGTTTTGCAAATACATTTTCAAATACTAAGTAAGGATTTAAATATTCCTCTTGGGATAGTGAACCTAAAAATGTCATTAACTTAGAAACTTCTGACTTGTTCATTGGACGTATCGAATAGTATTTTTTTGAGTTGCTTAGTATTTTATAACTACCACGTATTATTGAACGCAGTAAAGAATAGATCAAGAAAACTATATGTGGGGTATTCTGTAGATAAATTTCACTTTTATGAGTGTGATTCATTAATTCTGATAGGTACAGTTTTAACTCAGGAGGGTGCACTACATCAAATAAGCAGTACAACATATAATAAGGGTTCTTAATTGGTTCTCTATACCACATATGGGTTTCTAACGAAAATTTTACTTTTTTCATAATTCATGTCTTTTAAGGTTTGTTTAAAAGTATCATGCTTTATATCAGTAAACTATTCGCTTGGAAAGGTAAATTATCTTCTATAAGAATATTACTAATTTGAAAACATCGGACACATTAAGACATAAGAAAAAAGGGCTAAGCAATAAATAATTATTGGGTTTTATTTTTATTAATAATTGCACAAAGTTAGGCAATGCCTAGCGTTTCGCTAACAAGAAATTCCCCCATAAATGCTTGACTAAAGTCTTCGCTTTATTGCGTTGCTTCTTGCGCTCGCTAAGCCATTACCAATTGTGGCTCCATAATTAATTTAAAAATTTAATATTATGGAAACTACAGTTTTAAAACTTCTATAGTAATAAATGAAATAGTTGAAATTTTAAAGAAAATTATTTGAGGAAGATTTATTGTTGAAAGAACAAATATTTGGTTGGATTATATTAGTACTTTATTAAATAGATTTGGTATAACATTATCTAAATCAATAGAATGAAATTTTCTTACATGGTAAAAGAAATTTTGGAAGAATATCAAAAGTTATATCGATAGTTTTTGAGAAGTAACTTACATTTATTTTAAAAATCTCGTTCAATTAAATTTTGAATTTCACCTTTTTTTGTTGTAAGATATTCACTTGGTGCTCCTTTTAACTGTATTCCTTTATCTTGCAAATCACTATAAAATGTTTTATTCGAATCTATTTTTAAAGCTTTTTGTATGTCATCCCTAGATCTAGTAGTATGCTTACCTAGATTAAAGACTTCTAGATTAATAGTGTTATTCTGACTGTTTAAAAATTCAAATAAATAATGATTCTCACTATCCCAAGCCTTGACTACAAATCCAGGCAGATTATTAAACTTATAAGGACCTGAATTTAAAGGAATATCTTGAGTAAAAAATACAGTCCATTCTCTCCCTCCATAATTGGTAGTCGCCTGTTGTACAGTAAAATCATTCCACTGAATTAATTCTTGCTTTATTACCCAATGAATGTCATTCTTGTCTTCAATATACATATAATTAAATCCAGAGATTTCAGAATATAACTTATTGTTATTTATATTGTTATCTGATAATACAAACCAAGAAAAACTCGGTCTATAGTTTAATGGATTTCCTTCTGACTTAGAGTGTTTATTAAATAAAGCTTCTAGCCTTTTATAGTAATTACTATCATAAAATAACGATAATTGTTCAGAAATATCTAGGAAGCCAATACTTTCCTTCTTAATATCTGGTTTTGTTTTATCAGTAACTATTAAAGTTTTATAAGAATAACGCATTACTGAAAGTTCATTTAATTTTTCTTGAGAAAAACAGATGCTTTGAAATAGCAAAAGAAATATAATTAAGTATCTATTCATGTCTAAAATATTATTTTTAAAAAGAATCGTGATATTTAGCTATCACGATTCTTACATTACCAATTTACTTTTTAACCGCAATGATATTTTTCAAGATAGGCTACATCAGCAAATACTTCATCTATAGTGTTGTCCATAACACAATAATTTGTAGACCAGCAACTTAAAGTTAATACAAAACAGTGTTCACTTGTCTCATCCTCTAATAGGATATCACTTTTTTGAACTTCTACATTACTATCATTATTAGCCATTGCTGAAATGGAAAAGATAGTAAAAAGAGCTAACAACATTTTCTTCATAATTGTAAATTTTATAAATTAATAGATTATAAAATTAGCAAACAAAACCACTTAAAATTTTAATTAACTTAATTTTAACTTAATTTTTAATATTGCTATTATATGTTAAACCATATATTTTGTGATATAAATTGTGTTTTTTTGATTTAAAAAATATTTAATATACAAAAAAAAACAAATAGTGTTTTTTTTTATTTTACAACTACAGTGTTTAAGAAAATATCTAATAAGAGTATTTGTTATTTAAAGTTGTTAAACAGTTTTTATAGCTTACAACTTTAAATATTTAATAGAATATAATTTATTTTATTAATAGAAAACATTAAACAAGCTTAGAATTTGCAAACCTTTATTTATAGGTTTAAACACATACTAATAATCAACTATACAATAAATTCTTTTTAAAGATTACAACTTTACTACCTCCAATTAAATCTTTATAAAAGAGGAACTTTCTGATCATTTAGAATCCTCAAGGCTATTTGATTTTATTATTCTTGTAGGAAGGATAAATTCAATAGTTTATTGATTGAATTTATTGATTTAATTTAGCCTTTTATTATATAGTATAATAATGAAATCCAATTAGTTAATTTAAAAATCAAAAGTAAATGCTCCACAGAGGTTTCATATTACATCTTCTTATGGTTCCCTATCAAATAGCATTAAAAGCTTGAGCTAATAATAAGATTGAATTATTAGAACAGTTTAAAGTAATTATGCTTTCAAACAACAACAAAGTACTTGGAGTATTAGAAGCTTCCTCAGCAGGGATAACAGGTACTATAGTAGATTTACGAATCATCTTCTCAGCTCTTTTAAAAGCGAATGCTATAGCGTTCATTATAGTACATAATCATCCGTCAGGGAAATTAGCTTCAAGTGATGCTGATAGACAAATTACAAGAAAGATTAAAGAAGCAAGTAAGATACTTGATATTAATCTTTTAGATCATTTAATTATAACACAAGAGAGTTACTACTCCTTTGCAGATGAAGGCATCTTATAAGGTGTCTTTGTTTTTTTAAAGAAATATTTAAAAGATAGGTTTGTTCTTTTCATTAAAGCTTGTGGTTATCTCTTGTTTGAATTCGTTGAAGTGATGCTCTAATAGATTATTTAGATAAGTATAAACAGATACCTTATTTTCGCCTATTACTTGAACTATCCGGCTTAACTTCTTATGGAACTCTGGGCGAATATAGACCGTTTTACCATCTTTTGCTTTAGTAGATATTTCTTTTAAAAATGTATCTACATAATCCTCTATACTCTTAGTCATTTGTACTTGAACTGATTCTCTTAATTGATTAAGTTTTTCCATTATAAAATAGGTTTGAATTTGTCATTAAAATATTGGGTAATCTCAGAGTTATACTGCTGTAGATGTTGCTTTAAGATATTGTCTAAGTAAGAGTAAAGCGTAGTTTTTTCTTCTTTAGCCAATTGGGCTATACGAATTAATACTTCGTGATACTCAGGTCGGATATAAACGACCTTTCCAGCTCTTGATGAAGGAAATTCATTAATTAGAAAAAGCTCTTGGTATTTAGTAGTTGCTACTTCTTTCTTTGGCTTCTTCTCTTTGACTTTTGTTTCTTCTTTTTGGATTAGAGGTTCTTCTTTTTCTTCTACGATAGGTTTAACTTGTGTTACAGACTTAACTTCTATATCACCACTCATGATATTCATAAGATAGTCCTCATCGACTAACTCATTTTGACTGTCTTTTTTTGATGGTTGGTTTACTGTTCCCA
>NZ_JBBPHK010000041.1:0-8957 GCF_038039805.1 Myroides odoratimimus | reverse complement strand
ATGACATGGTCACTTTTAACGGAATTAGGTGGTCAATTTCACTGGATTCTCCAAACTATTTTAAAATTGATCTTTTTGACAAAATTGAATTTGATAAAGAAAAACTAAATCAAAAAGAAGTTGAATTACAAATACCAACTGAATTCTTCCAATCAAAGAATGGTATTGAAAATATTCCTATTGCTTTTTTTGATTTTAACATGAACGTTGTTAAAACAGATATTAAACAAGAAGATATCAGAAATGAATTGGTACAAAAAGGTGAGTTAAAAGCGTACCCTTTTAATCAATTAAGTTCAGGAGAACAACAGAGTATACATACTATTTTAACTGTTGTATATCATACGTATAATTTATTATCAGTAAGTGGCTCAGATAAAAGAAAATATAGAAAAATAGCACTTGTTTTTGATGAATTAGAACTTTATTTACATCCTGAGTATCAAAGAACTTTTGTGAATAATCTTTTAACTGTATTAGCAATATTTAAAGATAAAAAGTTTGATAAAGAATTAATGTTTAGCATTCTACTATCAACACATTCTCCATTTATTTTGTCAGACATTCCTTCTCAAAATGTTTTAAAATTAGAAAATGGAAAAACTGAAAAGGTTGATTCTATTAATTCCTTTGCAGCAAATATTTATGAATTATTAAAGGATGAATTCTTTTTAAAAAATGGTGCAATGGGAGCATATGCTCAAAAATATATTAATCAATTGATTAAAGATGTAGAAAAGATAAAAGCAGATACTCCTAAAAATATAATAGATAATTTAAAACAGAAAATTAAAATTATTGGAGAAGAATTGATTCGTTACAATTTAGAAGATTTATTATTTGAAAGAATTCAAAATCCGCAATATGAAATCGATGCTTTAAAAGAAAGAATCAAAGAATTAGAATCTATTAAAAATCAGCAAAATGAAGAGAATTAAAATAGATAGTAATTTAACCTTGTCTGTTAAGTCCTTTAATACTAATCTTTTTGCTGATAAGGATAAGAGATTTGTAAAGCCTAAAGAAAAATTAAAAATTCTGTTTAATAACTTGGTGATAAATAATCAAAAGAATTACTTGGATAAAATATTAAAAGAATATGATAGTTTATTGAATTTAAAACCTTCTGAATTTTCTCAAAAAAAACAAGAATTTGACGCTATCTACATCATTGATAATATAGAGGGAAGTGAGTCAACAATATTTGCAAAAAAAATTGTAGAGGCCTTAAGATATGATGAATATAGAGACTCACAGTATCCTAAACTAATTAATTCTCTAAAATGGAATTTAAAAGTTTGCTTTTACTGTAATTATGCTGGGACTTTAACTATAAAGGAAGGTAAAAAGTATAAAGCATATTATGATTTAGATCATGTTCTCCCAAAATCATTGTATCCTTTTCTAGCAACTACTTTTTTTAATTTTATTCCTGTTTGTGCTTCTTGTAATAGAAAAAAAAGTAATAAAATAATTAATAATTTGAATCCATTTTATGAAGATACAGAAAAGGGTGTAGGATTAGGTAAAATATTTGAAATAACTAAAGAGTCTAAAGCTCAATTTTATTTAGATTTTGATAAAAATCAAATTGAGATTAAAATCTCTGATAAAATTAATAAAATAACAACAACTGACTTTAATGAGGTTGTAAACTTGGAAAGTTTATATAACACTCAAAAAGATGAAGCAGAGGAAATTTTATGGAAGAAGAGGATATACACTAAAGAGTATATTAGCACAATTCAATCAAGTTTTTCTAGTTTAAAGCTTAAAGAGAAAGAAATTAATAGATTTTTATGGGGAACCGATTTAGATGAAGATAAAATTAATGATAAACCTTTAGCAAAATTCAAGATTGATTTAATTAATGAAATTTAAAATTCTTTCTAAGAGTAGGCTTCTCTATTTCTTAGAAAGAATACCTTTTTATTATTAAGCAATTTACTAACTTTATAACATAAATATAAATTAATGAATCTAAAGGCTGGGTATATAGTTGATGGTATATCAAATATTATAAAGAATCAATTTCCAGATGAAAGTATCTTTATTGATGATACTGAAAATGAGAATATATTGAAATTAAAAGGCTTACTAGAAACAGCTTCAAATTTTAATATTAAGACAAAGAATAACTTTGAAATTGATTATAATAAAATTCCAAAATTACTAGCGGTTCAGAATAATATTCTAACAAGAGGATTACCAACAAGAGCTCCCTTATTTTTAGAACAATTGTTTGAAGAAATTGGTTTATCAATTCGCGAAGAAAAAAAAATATTTGAATATAGATTTAACTGTAGTTCTTTTTTTAAAGAAAAGTATTCTTATCAAGATGTGTTTAAGAAGCTGCATTTAATATTCCCTGGATTAAATATAGCTAAGCAAGATTATTTAGGTAAACTTGATTCAGTTTTAGAACAAAGATTTTTAGATAATTCACATCCAGTTTTTAAACAGATTTTACAAGCTCAAAGAGAATTTAAAACTCTTGTATTAAAGTCAAATAAAGAAAATTGGGTAGATTTTAGTCATACATTACCTTATTTATTTAGAGAAGATATCAAATCAGCTTATAAAGCCATAGATAGAGATAATGTCTATAAAACAAAGGTTTTAGAAGTAGATGGTCCTCAACATCAAATTAAAGAAAGTGTTTACTATGATGCTTTAAGAGATACACGTGTATCTGAAGAAAATGGAGAAGTTATTCGTTTTCCTTTCTATGAAATAGAAAGAAATAATTTAGGAGCTAATGCTACTATAAATAGTGAAATTGAGGGGATTTATATTGAAAATTATAATTCCTCTATAAAAGAGGATTTAGCTCTTTATACCTATTTATTATTACCTTTTAACGTAGCGCGTTTACAGAAGTTCTTTATAGAACTTTTTATTCGTAATACTGATCTATTGCTTAGAGATAGAATTAGAATTTGTGTTATTGAAAGGGATCT
The DNA here is from genome assembly GCF_038039805.1 of Myroides odoratimimus. Taxonomy (GTDB): domain Bacteria; phylum Bacteroidota; class Bacteroidia; order Flavobacteriales; family Flavobacteriaceae; genus Flavobacterium; species Flavobacterium odoratimimum_B. The sequence continues at coordinate 5,997 of NZ_JBBPHK010000041.1, read as the reverse complement.
ACCTGGAGCAGCAATAGCTTTAAAACTGTTTAATGAATCTATTAATAATCTCAATGAATTAGTTCTAAGTAATGATTCTCTTAAATTACCTAGTATTGAACTTACTTTAGTTCAAAGCAAAGAATGGCTGTATGATTCAAGGTTAAATCTAAACAATAAGTCAATTAGTTTAAAAGAATTTAAATCTATTGAATATGATATTGTTGTAGATAATTCTTTACTAGTGCGAGAAGAAGTTTATAGTTTTGAACATACTATAAATGACGACTACTATACACTTAGATCTGTACATTATGTAGATGTTAATTCTCCTAGTCAAATTTATTGTAATGAATCTATAGAATATAAATCTTTAGTTGTTAGAAATTCTGATACTTCCTATACTTATATTAAAGAATTACTTCCTTCGATAGAGTATTTCTTACATGACATTTTTAGAAAAACAGGTTTTAGAGAAGGTCAATTACCAATTATATCAAGAGCGCTTCAAAAATTACCCGTTATTGGTTTATTACCTACAGGAGGTGGAAAGTCTTTGACTTATCAAATTCCTGTATTCCTACAGCCAACTTTATCCATTATAGTGGATCCTATTAAGTCTTTAATGGAGGATCAGGTTAGAGTATTAAGAGAGAATTGGATTGATAATGTTGCTTATGCAAATTCAAGTCAATCTCAGTATATTAAAAATAAATCAATCGTTGATTTTAAACTTGGAACAAAGCAGTTTTTATTTGTTTCTCCTGAACGATTTGTAATTGAAGAATTTAGAGGTTTAATAAATAGTATTGATTCTACCAAAAAAGGTCAAAGCATTGGTTATTGTATAATTGACGAGGTACATTGTGTTTCAGAGTGGGGACATGATTTTAGATATGACTATTTACTTTTGGGTAGAAATGCACAAAAATATTGTAAAAGTAAAGACGGTATTGTTAGCCTTATTGGTTTAACTGCAACAGCTTCTTTTGATGTATTAGCAGATATTGAAAGGGAATTACAAATCAAGAACGATGATTTAGCTGAAGCAATAATTATGATTGAAAATACAGTTCGTCCTGAGCTGTTTTTTAGAGTTGTTGATGTTTCAAATTCTTTAAATAGAAGTCAAGTTCTTTTGCAAGAGATGATTGATTTTCCTTCAACATTTGATTTTTTCAACAATCGTGAGAGATTAATACTTTCTCAAAAGCATCATTTTGAAAACTTTGACCCAAAAGATTTTGCTCAAACTAACAAAGATGATACTTACGCTTTAGATATAAATGATCAGTTTATTTTTAAATCTAAGGAAGGACAGCTAGTGGAAACTTTACCTGATCCATATGCTTCTATTGTATTTTGTCCAGTTAAAGGAACTAAAATAAATGAAAGTTCAGGAGAATTTAGCAATAGGCAAGGAGTTAGGTATAACCATAATTTGCTTTGCAATAGCGGTATTAAGGCTGGTTACTTTTATGGAGCAGATGAAAATGATCAACAAGACAACTCAAAGGCTTATATCAAAAAGAGTTTCAATATGTTTATGAATAACAATCTATCTACTATGGTTTGTACTAAAGCCTTTGGAATGGGGATAGATAAAGATAATATTCGTGCAACCTTTCATATAAACTATGCTAGTTCATTAGAAAGTCTAGTTCAAGAGTGTGGTCGTGCAGGAAGAGATAAACAAGTTGCAGTAGCTACTATTTTAGCAAGTCTAAAAATGTATTACACTTTTGACTACTTAAAATTTACTGAGTTTTATAAAGGACTATCCGATTTTGATATAAGAGTAATAAGACAAAATTTAGTTAATAAATATGACTCAAGAGAACATTTTATAGATGAATTAAACAAATGTAATTTTCCTTATAAAGATAAATTTGAAAATGTTAATCATTATTTCACTGAATTTAAAATAAAGTCAATAAAACAGATTGCATTAGAGAATTTAGATTCATTGCTTATTAATAAATCAGAAGATAGAGAAATACACGACTTCTTTTTTGAAAATAACTTTAAAGGTAAACGCTATGAAAATGCTCAGATAAAAGAGCTTTTTATGGCAGTTCAAAAAACAAAAGAGGATTTTTTAATAGAACAAGAAGATTCAGAACAAGAGCAATTAGCGTTATATGAAGTTTTAGAACAAGAAAAGGAAAACACATCTTTTGACTTTATTATTCCATTTACCTCTAAAATAGACAGACCAAAGTTTAGGATTAAAGATAAGTTTAAAACATCTGAGCTAACTCCTTATGAAAAGCAATTAATTCTTCAGACCCCGTTCTATTCTTATATTTTCAAGAAGTTTAATCTTAATAAAGATAAAATTTTTGAGGCTTATAAGATTTATTTTGTTTCAAAATCCACAGAAGAATTTTGGCAAAAAATGGAAGTTGAGAAAATATTTTCAACAGAACAATTAAAAGAGCTTACCCTTGGAGAACGCCTTGAAATTGAAGGGCCTTTTACTTCCCAAAGAGATGAAGTAGAAACAGGTCGTATAATTTATAGACTTCATGCAATAGGATTACTTCAAGGTTACACAAAAGATTATCAAAAAGAGGTATATAAGTGTAACTTGTTTAAAGCAAATAGCAGTAGATATTATTTAGATAGAATTGAATTATTTTTAAAGAGATATCAATCCCAAAGAACAGCTGAGGAATCTATAAAATTACTTTTAAATAAGCTAAACGATAATTCAGAATTCTTCTTTGAAGATTTACTAGTGATGCTTGAATTTTTGACTGACTTTACATATTCTGAAATATCAAATAAAAGGAGAAAAGCTACAGATGAAATTAAAGAGTTAATAGAAAGAATCTTATTAGATACAGGAGATGAGTATCAGAAGAATATAATCTTTAAGGAGGAGATTTACTACTATTTTAATGCTAAGTATGCCCGTAAGGGTTATAATGAAAATGGAAAAGATTATTCTTTACTTGATGATTATTATGGTCATGAATTTGATTTCAAAGAAGAGATTCTTTTCAAATATATTGATGAGGAGCTTTTAAAAAATGGAACAGAGCAAAATAATTATAAACATTTGGTAGGAACTTGTAAAAAGATGTTACGCAATTTAACTAGTTCTGAGAATAATAGAGACTGGCTTTTACATTTACTATTAGCTTTCTCATTGTATTCAACAAACAACTTATCTTATCGATTTGATGCAAACCGCACATTAGAAACAGGATTTAATCGACTATTAAATGATCAGAATATAATAGATAACGACTATGAAAAAATTATAGAGATCTTTGATTTCTATTTTGATAAACTAAAGAATAATATTAATGAAAATAATGATTTATTAATTGACATTGATTTAATTCAGAATAAAGTACTACAAGAATTACAGGCTAGAATGATTAAGAATTATATCAATCAATTAGAAAATATAGGTATATGAGTACACAATATAATACACAAGAAATATTAAAAGCTTCTATAGAAAATATAGGTGCTTTAAAACATCATCTAGAAGAGATAGATACTTTAAAATCGAATGTTAAAGAAGTCATTTTGGAAGCAGAAAAGGTACCAATACTCTTTAATAAATTGGCTATTGATATTGATAAGTCAACCAATAATTACCTAAATAAGAATCAAGATTTATTAAAAGAACAGATTATCTTTTTTCAGGAGAAGTTAATTGACTTGACAATGCGTATAAATCAAATAGATGAAATTGATTTTACTAAGAAGTTTGAGTATTCTAAAGATGAATTTTTTAAGCAATTAAATAATTCAACACAAGAGCTAGATAATTTAATTCTAGATTTAAAAGGTATCGATTTAGAACAACATTTTACAAGACACGAAAAGACTTTATCTGATATTTATAAGTCTATTAATATAATCAGTGCTTCTCTTGTAACTTTTACAGATCAGCTTAATAAATCACAGAATAAGCTAAATGAAATTGAAAGAGAACTACTTCAGACTCAAACAAAAATTAATAGTTTAGAAGTAAAGGTTGATAAAATGCATACCACTTTTTTAGATAATAATACTTTATTAAATAATAAGATAGATTATTTAACAAAAGCAAATAAACAAAGTCATATCATCAATTTAGTACTAATTTTGATTGTCCTAATTTGTGTAATAATATTTAATTTAATTTAGAGATGAGTTTTTTTAAAAAGATATTCGGTTTTAGCAGTAAAGAAAATTATATAACAGAAGATTCTGTAAAAGAAAATGATAACGTACTTCAAAAATTTGAACAAGCAAATCAGTTATATATAGCTGGTTTTTATGAGCCATGTTTAAAACTAATAGAGGAAGTAATTATTTCTTCTAAAGTTAACAATTGGAAACATCAGGCATTTAAAGCAAATGTACAAGAAGATTTAAGAAAATATCACGATGCAATAGCTACCTATTCAAAGGCAATTGATTGGTCTAATGATGAAGTACAAGTTTATGCTTTATTTCACCAAATAGGGTTCTGTTATTTGACATTAGGGAATAATATAAAAGCAGAGGAATTTTATACTTTAAGCATTGATTTAAAAACTAAATTAATTAATGAAGGTAGGTATATAGATGTTGAAAATATGGATGGAGGAGTTATGCTTGGAGTTCCTTTTAAACGTATGTATAATAATAGAGCTAATGCTAGAAAGAATTTAAACAAATTAAAAGAAGCTTGGCAAGATTGTGAAAGTGCTTTAAAAATAGATTCATCTTATGCTAATCCATACTTGCTTGCTGGCCAAATTAAATATCAAGAAGGAGATATACAGAGTGCTATTTCTTTACTTAAACGTTCTATTGAACTAGGTAATAAAAATGCTGAGAATATCCTAAATGAAATCCTTGCTAGTCAATCTACTAAAAGCCAAGTTATACCTGAGAAACAAGATCCAGATATCTTGTTTAATAAAGCATTAAAAATGTGTGACCTTCAGCTTTATAACGAAGCTCTTACTGTTGGTAACGACCTTATAAATAATTATAATTCCGCTTATGGATATTACGTTTTAGGATTAGTATATACTTTAATTGAAGATTATGATTTAGCTATTGAATATGGATTAAAAACGTATCAATATTTCCCCAAAGAACCTAATAATTTAAATCGATTAGGAGTATCTTATTGTTCTATAGGAAGGATTGATTTAGGATTAAAATATTTTAAAACAGGAATGGATATAGGAGATTCTAATTGTAGAGCAAATTTCAATTATTGGAAAAATAGAATCTAAGGATACTATTTAGAGACAGAAATCTTTAAAAGTACTTTTCTTCTTCTCTTTTTAAATTCTCCAGAATATATAAATTCCCTCCAGACATAGAGTAGGAGGGGATTTTCTATTTTTTAGATAAACTATATTTTATCGCTTTTTCTTTTATTTGTTCTTCAGATAAAGACTTATTAGACATCAACCAATTATCTATCTCTGTTTTATCAAAGAATAAATATTTTCCATTTGGTTTAGAGTATGGAATTTTATTATAATGTACTAGATGATAAATAGAGGATTTTTTAAAGCCTGTATATTTTACTAAGTCATCTACAGACATAATCTGCTTATTGGGTTGATTAACTATTAATTCTTCTAAATAATCTAGTCTTTGCAAAATCATTTTTTTAAGTTTCATAATTTGATATGTTTTTAATAGAGATAACCTTACATCTGTATGATATAGATATAATAAGGTTAAAATTAAATTGATTTGGGAGACTTTATAAATGTACAATATGTAAAATTATTCAGAATTAAAGGTGACATTAGTAAGCCTTTAAGTATAAGTATTTTTAAAATATTAAATGCTATAAGATAAACTATTCTATAATTGAGTTCAAAAGTTATTAGAAAGTGATTTTAACTAGTTTACTTAGGAAAAACAATAATTATTACAGTGATAATTAATTGCTTTTTTTGTTAAAAAAATTATTTTAATTATACTTAATAAAATTGAATTTATGAGCACTGAATATTCCACTGAAAGTGAACAGCCTATTCCGGTGTGAAAGTGAACAGTCTA
>NZ_JBBPHK010000040.1:0-13974 GCF_038039805.1 Myroides odoratimimus | reverse complement strand
TAGGACGCCAGGTTTTCATCCTGGTAACAGGGGTTCGATTCCCCTACGGACTACAAGAGAAAAATAGTATAGACTTAATAAAATATTTAAGAAATGGCAAATCATAAGTCAGCTTTAAAAAGAATTAGAAGTAACGAAAAGAAAAGAGTATTAAACAGATATCAGCACAAAACAACTCGTAATGCTATCAAAGCTTTACGTTTGATCGAAGATCAAAAAGATGCTGCTGCTAAATTACCTGTAGTTGTTTCTATGATTGATAAATTAGCTAAGAAAAATATCATTCATGACAACAAAGCTTCTAACTTGAAATCAAAATTAACAAAACACGTTGCTGCTTTATAGTATTATAGAGACAACGATTTGGTTTGTAAGTAAAAAATATCAAGCTCTCAATACTGAGAGCTTTTTTTGTTGATACTATTCATTTTTAAATGAATATATTTGCAGCGAGAAAGAAATTCTAATTTTAAAATCCCTATATGACACCAATTAGGAATATTGCTATTATAGCACACGTTGACCACGGTAAAACTACCATGGTTGATAAAATTTTACACCACTGTCAATTATTTCGTGAGAATGAAACATCAGGAGAGTTGATTTTAGACAACGAAGATATCGAAAGAGAAAGAGGTATTACTATTACTTCTAAGAACGTTTCGGTAAGCTATAAAGGAACAAAAATTAATATTATCGATACTCCAGGTCACGCGGATTTTGGAGGAGAGGTAGAACGTGTTTTAAATATGGCTGATGGTGTTCTTTTGATTGTAGATGCTTTTGAGGGACCAATGCCTCAAACTCGTTTCGTACTTCAAAAGGCGATTAGTTTAGGTTTAAAACCATGTGTGGTTGTTAACAAAGTAGACAAAGAAAACTGTACTCCAGAGGAAGTACACGAGAAAGTGTTTGACTTAATGTTTGAACTTGGAGCAGAAGAATGGCAGATGGATTTCCCAGCTGTATATGGTTCTGCTAAAAACAACTGGATGTCTGACGATTGGAAAAAACCAACAGACTCTTTCGAACCATTATTAGATATGGTTTTAGAGCATATTCCAGCTGCTAAAATGAATGAAGGTACTCCTCAGATGTTAATCACATCTCTAGATTACTCTACATTTACAGGACGTATTGCTATTGGTCGTTTACATAGAGGTATTTTAAAAGAGGGGATGAATGTTTCTTTAATTAAGAGAGATGGTAAAACTGTTAAATCTAAAATTAAAGAGGTTCATACTTTTGAAGGATTAGGACGTAAAAAAGTATCTGAAGTACATGCAGGTGATATCTGTGCTGTAGTAGGTATCGAAGGATTTGAAATCGGTGACGTAATCGCTGACTTCGAAAACCCAGAAGCATTACCAACTATCACTATCGATGAGCCAACAATGAGTATGTTATTTACTATTAACGACTCTCCATTCTTCGGTAAAGAAGGTAAATACGTTACATCTAGACACATCAAAGATCGTTTAGCTAAAGAGTTAGAGAAAAACTTAGCTCTACGTGTAAACGAAACGGATAGTGCTGATAAGTTTATGGTATTCGGACGTGGTGTATTACACTTATCTGTATTGATCGAGACAATGCGCCGTGAGGGATACGAATTACAAATCGGACAACCACAGGTAATCATCAAAGAAATTGATGGTGTTAAATGTGAGCCGATTGAAGAATTAACTATTGATATTCCTGAGAACTTGTCTGGACGTGCTGTAGAATATGTTACTTTGAAAAAAGGTGAGATGTTAAGTATGGAACCTAAAGGTGATCGTATGATTATTAAATTCTTAATCCCTTCTAGAGGTATTATCGGTTTAAGAAACCAGTTATTAACAGCTACTGCTGGTGAGGCTATTATGTCACACCGTTTCTTAGAATACCAACCATACAAAGGAGAAATCGCTGGACGTAACAATGGTTCATTAATTTCTATGGAGAATGGTAAGGCTATTCCTTATTCTATCGATAAGTTACAAGACCGTGGTAAATTCTTCGTTGACCCTAATGAGGATATCTATGAAGGACAGGTAATCGGTGAGAATACACGTAGTGATGATATGACAGTTAACGTTACTAAAACGAAAAAACTATCTAACGTACGTTCTTCAGGTGCTGATGATAAAGCTAGAATTGTTCCAGCTATCAAATTCTCATTAGAGGAAGCATTAGAGTACATCCAAAAAGATGAATACGTTGAGGTGACTCCTAAGTCATTACGTATAAGAAAAATCTTCTTAAAAGAGACAGATCGTAAGCGTAATACTATCAAGTAATAAAATGTTATTTTTATAGATAAAAAAAACCGACCAGTACTGGTCGGTTTTTTTGTTTTGCATAGTTTTAATAGTAAAGAAAGCTTTAGGTGCTTTGTTTTTTTGTATATTTCACCAACTATCTTTAAGAGAAGAGCTTTTTTGACTTAATTCGACATTTATATTTAAAAAATAGAATTGCGTAGTTTGGAATAAAATTCAAAAGAAAATATGTAAAAATGGATTATTTAAATAGATGTAATGAGAGAAATAAGGATAGAGAAGTATAGTTTTTGATAGAATGATAATTTTATAAATGACTATAAAAAGTCTGAAATATTATTAAATTTGTAATTTGTATAAGAAAACACAACCTTAGGTTATAAATATGGCAAAGTTCGAATTGAAATTACCCAAAATGGGAGAGAGTGTTGCAGAGGCAACAATTACAAACTGGTTGAAGAATGTAGGGGATCATATTGACGCTGATGAAACAGTATTAGAAATTGCTACAGACAAAGTTGATAGTGAGGTTCCATCAGAGGTTGAAGGAACTTTAGTAGAGATTTTATTTCAAGTAGATGATGTTGTTCAAGTAGGGCAAACTATCGCAATCATAGAAACAGAAGGTGATGTTCCTGCATCAGCTCCAGCAGCTAGCAGTGCACCTGCATCAGCAAAAGCTGTAGCGGAGACTGTAGCAGTAGCAAAAGATACAGTAGCTACGCCTGTTGATTTTTCAGACTCTGATAAGTTCTTTTCTCCATTAGTTAAAAATATAGCTAAGGAAGAAGGTGTATCTGTAGCTGAATTAGAAGCTATAGCGGGTACTGGTAAAGATGGAAGAGTAACTAAGAATGATATCTTAGATTATATTAAAAATAGAGGGAACCAACCTCAAGCTGCCGCTGTAAAAGTAGAAGCGCCAAAGGCTACTCCAGCTCCAGCAGCTCAAACTGCTTCTAAAGCAGCTCCAGTATCTGTAAACGGTGCTGACGAAATCGTAGAGATGGATCGTATGCGTAAGCTTATCTCAGGATATATGGTGAAGTCTGTACAGACTTCTGCTCACGTACAGTCATTTATCGAAGTAGACGTAACTAATATCGTGAACTGGAGAAATAAAGTGAAGAATTCATTCGAGAAGAGAGAAGGAGAGAAACTTACGTTCACGCCTATCTTCATGGAAGCTGTAGCGAAAGCATTAAAAGACTTCCCTGGAATGAATATCTCTGTAGAAGGTGATTATATCATTAAGAAGAAAAACATTAACTTAGGTATGGCTGCTGCATTACCAAACGGAAACTTAATTGTACCAGTAATTAAAAATGCTGATCAGTTAAACTTAGTAGGTATGGCTAAAGCGGTTAATGACTTAGGTAATCGTGCTAAAGCTGGTAAATTAAAACCAGACGATACACAAGGTAGTACATATACAGTAACTAACGTTGGAACATTTGGAAGTGTATTTGGTACGCCAATTATCAACCAACCAGAGGTAGGTATCCTTGCATTAGGAGCTATCCGTAAAGTACCTGCTGTTATCGAAACTCCAGAAGGAGACTTTATCGGTATCCGTCAGAAAATGTTCTTATCTCACAGCTATGACCATAGAGTAGTAGATGGAGCATTAGGAGGACAGTTTGTACAGAGAGTGGCTCAAATATTAGAGGCATTCGATCCTAATAGAGAGATTTAATTCTTGAAAAAATAAATATAGAACGGTTTCACAGTAGTGAGACCGTTTTTTTATATCTTGTTTTGACCAAAAAAACTAAATAATGAAGAATGCTTTTTTAAACTGGAGTAGTGGGAAGGATGCAGCTTATGCCTTGTATCAGATACAACAAAGCAATGAGCTAGAGGTAGTGCGCCTAATGACAACTGTCAATGAACATTTCGGACGAGTATCTATGCATGGAATAAGAAAAGAAGTATTAAAACGACAGGCAGAATGTATAGGAATCTCCTTAGATATAGTAAACCTTCATGAAAAGCTCTCTCTACAAGAGTATGAAGCTATTATAATGACTCAATTGGAAGAGTATAAGCGTTTGGGCATAAAGGATAGTATCTATGGAGATATTCTCTTAGAAGACTTAAAAACGTTTAGAGAGACACAGCTAGCAAGATTAGGTATTACTGGAGTGTTTCCGCTGTGGAATAGGGATACAACAGCATTAATCCACGAAATGGTAGACTGTGGATTAAAGACAATTGTAGTTTGTGTGAATGAGCAATTTCTTGATAAAAGTTTTGTAGGACGTACGATAGATAAACAGTTTATAGAAGATTTGCCTGATGGAGTCGATCCCTGTGGAGAGAACGGAGAGTTTCACACCTTTGTCTATGACGGGCCAATGTTTAAAAAGCCTGTTCCTTTTGAAGTGGGGGAGATAGTCTATAAAACTTATGATGCCCCTAAACAATGTCATCAAAAGGAGATATTGCATTATGGCTTTTGGTTTTTAGATATTTTGTAACTCTGTCTATTCATAAATAGATACCTAAAGTATAGTGGAGATAGGTATTCTGTAGTTTTGCTGATTTTTGTAGGGAGCTATTTATTGGAGAATTAAGATAGTTATCTAACTCTCCCAATTAATATCAATCAGATTGCCTTGTAAATCTGTTCTTATCACAATAACAGCATCTGAATAATTTTCGCCAATACTGTATTCAAATACTAAATAGTATTTCTTTTTTAGTTCATCTACTGGATATAGCCAAATGTGAACTAGCTTGAGTTTATGATATAAGATGCTACTGCTTTCTTTAGATAGTTTGTTTATTCCTAGTGAAGAAAGTTCTTCTTTTTGTAGTTCTTCTAAGTGAAAAGTAATGTACTCTTTTACGTAACTTTCGTTAGAGATATAATCTTGTTGTAGATATTCTTTGTTTCTAATATTAAATGTAGGGATGGCTTTTATAAACTCTTCTTCATTGAGTAGAATCCTATTGAAGTCAATATTGATGCTTATTGTATCTTGCTGAACTACTACTCTTTTAAAATAAGAATGGTCAGGAGAGGAGTTATTATATTGTATAAATAAGAAAACGCCTAATAGTGATCCTGTAATAATTACAAACAAGAATATTCTTTTGGTCATAGGAGATGCTTTCTTTTTTGAGAGTATAAATTTACGTATTTTTATGTAATTGATTCATAGTTATTTGGGATTGTTCTTTTTTGAAATGAATCGGTATTAGAGTAAAAAGCCTAGATAATATTAATTACCTAGGCTCTCAATATATTTTAGTAAGAGTTACTATATAAATAATTCTCCTGTATCGCTCATTCCCATAGGTAGAGCTGTCCTATCTATCCATTCTGGATTTTGTAAGCATGGTATAGGTTGTGTGTTTCGTTTAGCTTCAAATCCTTCTCTTGCTTTCTGCACAATTTGCTCTTCAATATTCGATGAGTTGGTTGCAAAGAATTCTTTGGTTTCTTCTGCAATATGAAGTAATACTATTTGTGTTTTGTTGTCAATAGTGTGAATATCTAATACCTTATAGTAAGCACCTGATTGTATCATTACCAATCCATATTCTTCCATCTGAGGTACCAGTGCTGCTACATCTTTGGCATGTGCAGAGGCGATGAGGTAGCGTAAGTTTGTAGCAAGTCCCCCTCCTTTATAAGTTGCGTCTGTGAAACCGCGTTCTTGTATAATCTGACCAATTTGATACTTATTGATGAGGTTTTGACTTAGCTCACAGTCGCGATAGAAAAGGGATAACCCTGCAAAAGTCATATTGAATATTTCTTCTATTTGTTGTTTGTCCATATACGGATTGATTGTATTCTTTGTAATTAGAGAAGGTAAAGGTAAGCGTTTTTTTACGCTTAGTCTGTTTCTTCTTCTCTAAAATACAGATCATTCATCTTCATTACTCGTTTCATAATTTTCTTTTGAAGCAATTTGGGAGTAAGTACTTTTACACTTTCCCCAAATCCGAGTATTTCTCTTTCCAGTTCGAAATTAAGCACGACATCTAAGCGTATCTTCATCCCTTCCTGATTTTCTTCGATGACTTGTTGCGATGGATGAATCGGTTTGGTTTTGACATAAGGTGTATTATAAGCGTTTACCCATAGGATGACTTTCTGAGCTCTATCACTTTCTGTCTTGGTTACCCCAAGCGTATCTTCGTAATATCTATCGAAGTCCACCCCTTCATATTCTTTATACGGTTCATTTGCTAAGGCATACACATTGAGGATACGGTCAAGTGCTAAGGTTAACAAATGCTTATTCGTACTACTGCGTACAACGACAAACCACCGGTTGCGGTACTCTTTTAATAAATAAGGATAGTATATATTCTTTGTAGCTTCTTTTGACTTGAAGGATTTGTATTCGATCAGTAGAGTCTGTTTGTTTTTAATCGCATCGTATAGGGGACTGATAAATTTAATTCCCTTTAGCAAACTATTGCCCTCCATCTGTATGTAGTTAGGCGCTTTCGTACTACGGGTAAGTAGGCTGTTATCCAACTTCGCAATTACCTCACTCATTTCATCCACTTGGCTAAACCCATTGAGGTGTTTGAGGATAGCGACTACCTCTTTGAGCTTTTCTGTATCAGCATCGTTGATAGGAGAGTTTTTGATACTGTAATTCGGATCTTCGTAAGTATAGTATTTTCTGTCAACTACGATGATGGGGGCATTGTATCCTAAACCTTCACTGCGCATGGCTTGTATGTCAAGTTGTATGGTACGCTTACTGATACCTGTGTCTATGCCTTCGTATTCGTATAGGGCATCAGATACCTTCTCAATGAGGTCGTTCAACGTCCATTTTCTGAATCTGTTCTGCAGACATTCATCAATAATTCGGTAGCGCAGAAGGGCTAATTTATTCGTTGCCATAGCTTTTTAGCGTTTTATTATCTTCAAATATACATATTCTTCTCTTTATGTACGAAGTGTAGTTGCGTAGTAGTGTTTTTTGTAAAATATTTTTATTTGTAATTGATTGATATATAGTGTTTAATAAGGTATTTTGTGATTATTTATATCTACGTAATTTGATTGCGTAGATAGGTGTGCATCTTTGTACTGTTCGAAAGATACAAACCTTGGAAGCGTTTCGGTATAGCGCAGAAGTAAGGGACAGTAGTTTACCTTATCCTGTTTGTGATCAGAAGGACGACTAATATGGGATTAGTAAACAATGTTCAAGTCGTAGGTTCGAATCCTACTGTTACCTCAGGGTAATATAGATTAGCGGTTAGATCAGAACAATTGCCTGTCACGCAATTTTGGAGAAGCAGAGGAACTTCATTAAAAATCCTCTCCTATAAAAAGGTTCAGTCAAATAGTGTTTCTGTCTTTTTTCTAGCAGTCTTAGGCTAAGAGAATAAAAGACAACTTATCAAAGCCTGTAAAAACAAGCTATACTCTGAAAGAGGAATAGGGGATGATATAGAGTGAATGACTTGCTCAGTGAGTTGTTCTGGGCTATACACAAGCTATTCTATTTCTAAGTGTACTTCTTTTTCCGCCTGAGGTAAGGGAGACCTATTTAGACTGTTCTTTATGATAAAGACATAAAACATTAAAAATATAGAATCATGAAAAAGTTACAAGTAAAAACAAATCACGTTGCCTTAGTGTTTAAACAAGGAGAGTTGCAAAAAGTATATACTGCAGGTCAGTATTGGTTGTGGGGAGAGAGAGAAGTATTAGAATACAATATGGCTGAGGCATTCGGTATGCGTAGAGATATGGATGCCTTGTTGCAAAATGCAGAGTTGAGTACAATGCTTGAAGTAATCGATGTGATGGACAATGAGGTAGTGTTGGTTTATAGAAACAAGGTGTTTAATAATGTATTAGGAGCTGGAAGACATATCTATTGGAAGGCTGCGAAGGAATACTCTTTTGAGCGATATAATACAGAAGGGTTAGCAGTAGATAAGTCAATAGCAAGAAATATCACTGGTAAGTCTAATATGCCAAGCTATGTTCGTATGTACACAGTTGGGGTGAATGAGAAAGGATTGTTATTCGTAGATGGACAGTTTCAAGAAATCTTGAATGCAGGTGAGTACAGATATTGGAAAAACGATATCAAGGTACAAATCACTTTAGTTGATATACGTCAGCAAGTGATGGATATGAATGGGCAAGAGATCTTGACAAAAGATAAAGTGCAGTTGCGTATCAACTTTAACTTGGTGTACCAAGTACAAGATTTGTTGAAAGCCTATGTGGATAACAAAGAGGTAGAGAAACAAATGTATAATGTAGTTCAGTTAGTGTTGAGAGAGAAAGTAGGTAGAATGTCTTTTGACGAGTTGATGGAGAACAAGGAAAACTTGTCTGTTGAGATTTTAGCCGGAGTGAGAGAAGAGATTGCTACATTAGGAATTGAGGTGAAAATGTGTGGTATCAAGGATATCATCTTGCCAGGAGATATCAGAGAGATCATGAATCAGGTGTTGATCGCGGAGAAAAAAGCGCAAGCCAATATGATCACACGTAGAGAGGAAACAGCTGCTACACGTAGCTTGTTAAACACTGCTAAGTTGATGGAAGAAAACGAGATGCTAATGCGATTAAAAGAGATGGAATACATCGAGAAGATCGCTGATAAGGTAGGTGAGATCAGCTTGTCTGGTGGAGGTAATGTATTGAAACAATTGAAAGAGGTGTTTTCGAGGTAGTTTATGGTGGACGGTTCACAGTTTACGGACTGTGGGCTGTTAATTACCTTTTATCTGACTCATGGTAAATACCTCTTTCATTAATGCGACAACACCATTTCGCTATGTGATTAGGTAAAGGGTTAGGAATTACAATGCCTTCTGCAAGTAGATTGTCTGGGTTACCTTTTTCATCTGTATCATCCATATAGATAGATACTATTCTTCCTTCATATAACTTAATAGAATTTCCCATCGTGTCTGTTTTATAATCAGATTGAGAAAGGAGAACAAGGTTGTGATCTATCAATTCATTAAAGTCTACGTATAAGCGAGGTTCTTTCATAATCTGAGTATTGTGATAAGTAAAAGTAAGTGTTTTTGTATTGAGATTTTTAATTAATTTACAGACTTTATAAGTCCCTCATTAATTAAAAAAACAATATATCACTAAGTAGTGAATTGTAGAAAATAATATATTTGTGGCAGTTCTAAAAATGAGAACTACTAAAACAAAACAAATATGAAAAAACTCCTATTATCACTTACAGCTCTATTTGCATTCTTTGGATGTCAGAATAAGCAAACTGCAGAACCAACCGTAAAAGTAGCACAACAGACAATAGTATTAAGTACCAATGGCAAAGTGGTCAACTTTGACATAGACAATAAAAAGGTAGTGTGGGAATATACTTCTCCACATGATGAAGCTGGTAATAGAAACAAGTTCACCTTTGATGAGACTACCTTATTTATGCCTTTTGAAAGTGGTAAGTTAGTTGCTTTGGATATTCTGACAGGAAAAGAAAAGTGGGTATTCGCAGCTTCTCAGACAGGTATGATGGATATGGCAGGGGATGGTAGTTACCCAGAAGAAAGAGGTGAACCATACTTTATGGGACAAGCCTTACAACATAAAGACAAAGTTTATATGGTCAGCATAGGTGGTGGTAATGATCCTTACTTTTATGTGATTAATAAGAACGATGGAAGTGAATTTAAGATAGAAGGTATTGAGACCAAGTATAATCTATCTCAACCAGTTCTTTGTCAAGAAATGGTGTTTGTAAACTCTGGTATTTATTTAGATAAATTCTCTTTGTTAGGTACAGGTACTAGCTATGGTATGTATGACGGAATTACGTTTGACAGTCCGTTGTATGCACAGATGCGCAGTGATGGAGAGGTTTTGTATTTTGGTGAAGAAGACGGTAAGTTTTATGCTGTTCCGTTTAATGAAGATGGGAATGTCAAGGGAGATAATGACGATATTATGGATCCTAAAAACAACTTTAAGGACAATCTATCTATTTACAAATGGCAATACCAATCTAAAGAATATCCTAAGTTAGCTACTAATGCAGATATCAATACTGTCTTGTATGGAAAGACGTATGTAGTACAAGTGCGCAAGGCTGATAGTGATGAACAAGTTTTGATTGGCTTGAGTACGAAGGATGGCTCTGAACAATGGAAGTACGGCAGAGGAGAAGAAATAGTTAACTGGCATCAGTCTGGAGAAGGTATTATAGGCTACACAACAAAGGAAATCTTCGTCATAGATATGAAAGGAAAAGAATTAGCAACTTATCCAATTAGTGAAGATTTTAAACCACTAACCAACATTGAAGAAACAAAAGAAGGGCAATTGCTATTCTTGACAACACAAGGATTAACTACAATAGATAAGACATCTAAACAAGCGAAGATACTTGTCGCTTATGAAACAAAAGAGGAGTATCACAATACTGCTTATATAAAATATTTTAAAAATTAGTTAATTGGTTAACGGTGGACGGTTTACAGTTCACAGAGTAAACCGTTAACTGTAAATCGAGAAAAATGAAAGATAATACACCAATTAATGGGAATGATTTAATGGCTTTAGGATACCCACAAACAGAATTGTTGGGTATTGCTCTGAAAGCAAACAAGAAGAGAACAGGTCTGACTAAAGTAGAGATGTTAGCCCATTATGAAATGGTATTAGAAAAGGCAGAAGATTATATAAACCACCATGTTTTTGGTAAGTTGGCCAAAGCTATTGTAGAAGGCGTAGGACAACGTGAAGAGGAGGATGTTATTCCACTAAGAGAACATGGCGTAGGGTATAGCATCTATGGTAGCGAACATATAGAAGAAGGAGCTATCAAGCAGATGCAGACAGCAGCGAAGCTTCCTGTAGCAGTGGCGGGGGCTTTGATGCCTGATGCACATCAAGGCTATGGATTGCCTATCGGAGGAGTATTAGCGACAGAGAATGCTGTCATTCCTTACGGGGTAGGTGTAGATATCGGATGTAGAATGGCCTTGTCAATCTTTGATATTAAGGGAGTGGAGTTCTACGGAATGGAAGGTTTGCTAAAAGAACAATTGGTTAAGCATACTAAGTTTGGTGCTGGTCATGGATTCCAAGGGCAGTATAAAGCACAACACGATATCTTAGATAGAGGAGAGTTTAACCTCAATCCTTTTATTAAGAACTTGAAAGATAAAGCATGGGAACAATTGGGTTCATCGGGTGGAGGTAACCACTTTGTAGAATGGGGATTGATGGAGTTTGTGGAGCGTGATGAGGTGTTGAATATTGATAAGGGAACTTATTTAGCGTTACTAACACATTCTGGTTCACGAGGAATGGGAGCGACTATAGCAGGTAGATATACGCAGATTGCTAAGGATATCTGTAAGTTGCCTTATGAAGCAAAGAACTTAGCATACCTTGACTTAAAATCAGAAGCAGGACAAGAGTATTGGGCGATGATGAACTTGGCAGGAGATTACGCCTCAGCATGTCACGAGGTAATTCACGATAAGTTGACCAAAGCGATAGGTGCTGAGGTGTTAGCTAAGATAGAAAATCACCACAACTTTGCATGGAAGGAGATGTACCAAGGTAGAGAGGTTATTGTACACCGTAAAGGAGCTACTCCTGCGAGTAAAGGAGTGATGGGGATTATCCCAGGCTCTATGACTGCACCAGGATTCTTAGTGAGAGGTAAAGGAGAAGAAGAAGCTTTAAACTCTGCTTCACATGGAGCTGGACGTCAGATGAGTAGAACACAAGCTATCAAGACTCTGAAAGCAGCTGATATAAAAGCGGTGTTGTCAGATCATGGTGTTGAGTTAATAGGAGCAGGTAAAGATGAGGCTCCTATGGCTTATAAAGATATTCATCAGGTGATGGCTGCACAGGGGGAGTTAGTCGATGTGGTTGCGATGTTTACACCTAAGATTGTCAGAATGGCTGATGATGGAAGTAAAGAAGATTAGAGAAGTTGTAAAAATAAATTATAACAAGATCATTAACTAAGGCTAATGATCTTGTTTTGTTTGAATATAGTTTGAACAATAGAAAGAGCCAATGTTGTTGCAATAAATAAAATAGATTGGTCAAAATGTTTTTTTGTAATTATTAGAAATTACACACCTTTAGAGGTTTATTCGGGTGGTTTCTGTGTAGTATTTTGTTATTGTTATGGAATTGTGTTTGACAGGTGGTTTATTTCTTGATTACGTCTGTTGTCGTTAAATATATTTTATTATTTTATATTAAATTTTATATAATTTAGTTTAAAATTATAGTATATTATGAATAAAAAACTACTAAGTGTATCCTTGTTAACACTAGGGACATTGACAGCTACAGTTGCTTATACTGTAAAAGAAAAACCTGATTTGGAAAAAGTAACGGTGGGTAATGAGGAAGCTGAAGTTGAGATTACACAAGAATATATACAGGCTTTGTATGAAGATGTAAGTATATATGATTATGATGGGACTGTAAAAGGACCTAAACTAAAACCTGGTGCTGAATTACCCAAGGGATATACTATAGATGTAGATGCAAATTCACCAACAAATGCAATTTTCCCTGGAGTAGATACTATGAGTTTAGTAATGAATGATGAGGGGAATATATTTATAGTGGAGAGTAAAATTATAGTAAATAGAATTGATCTTCCTATCGATTATACAGATCAGATTGTAATAATAAATAAGGATGCTATATATCATCATAAAGAAGTAGATAATACTATAGCACCTATGGAGAAAATAGTTAAATTAGGATATACTCTTAATGGTAGTTTGATTAATGGAACTAATGTTGATGGGGTAAAATTAACAGCGAATGGAAATATAGAACAGCATCAAGTGATTGTTAGGTATTTTAATCGTGATCAAAATTATACTAAGTATGAAAAAAGTACTACAGTAACCTTAATCCCCCCAACACAATTTACTCCGAATGATTATGTTGAAGGGAAAAATTATTATGATGAAAGGGTAAAAGAAGTTACTGATCGTTTGACAGCAACTAATGCGCCAGGTGTTAGTGTAAATGTCGTTTTTAAAGATAAGGATAATAAAGAAACTAAAGAGCTTACTAAGGCTGGTGATTATAAGGTCCTGATTACATATCGTTATACTGATGAATTTGATAAAGTAACTTCCACGACTGTAGATGAAACAGTTTTTATTATTAACAAGGTAGATCTAGGTCAAGTAACTTTAGAGGATAAAAAGATAGTGTATGATGGAAAACCTAAAACAATAGAGGTAAAGGAAATTTTACCTGACGATGTTAAGGTAAATTATTTGTATAAGGATGCGAATGGAAATGAAAGCGATAAAGCTCCAATAGATGCAGGAATTTATATGGTAACGGCTACTATAGATGGAGGAAATAACTATGTATATGACGGATCTCCAATAATATCTACGTTGACTATTGATAAAGCAGTTATTGAAGGAGTGGAATATCCTATATTAACGAGTGTTTATGACGGTACAGTTAAAACTGCTTTAGTAGCGGGAACTTTGCCAACAGGAGTAACAGCAGAATATACAGATAACGAATATACCGAAGTAGGTACATATACTGCTAAGGTTTTATTAAAAGGAGGTAATAACTACGAGGACTTGACTTTAACGTCAACAGTTACGATTACTAAAGCACCGCTTACGGATATCACTATTGATGGTAAAACAGTAGGGTACACAGGCTCGCCAGTAAGCTTAGAAGTAAAAGGAAATATCCCATCAGATGGAGATG
>NZ_JBBPHK010000003.1:0-274535 GCF_038039805.1 Myroides odoratimimus | reverse complement strand
TCCAGCCTTCCAAGCTGGTTGTCGCGAGTTCGAGCCTCGTCTTCCGCTCTATAAAAAAGCCCTAACATTTGTTAGGGCTTTTTTTGTTTAGTTAAGATGGCTTAAGTCTGTATTAGTCTTTACTTCATAAGGGTCTTTATTTTGTTCAAATATTCTAGCATCTAATTCACCTTTTAGCGTGATTTGGTCTCCTTTTACTTCTAGCCAACTACCTTCTCTAAGTCCTACTACAGGTTGTGTGTTAAAAGCGTGGAACTCATTGATACGTGTTTCTCTAGTTTCTCCCATGTGGGTAGAGCCTTCGATAGGATCTAGATAATGAGGGTTTAAATTAAATGGAACAAAACCAAATGTCTTAAATGAAGGAGGGTATACGATAGGCATATCATTAGTCGTTTCCATTGTTAGTCCACAGATATTACTTCCTGCACTACATCCTAGATATGGAGTCCCGTTATTTACAGCATCTATAACAGTATTTAGAATATTATTCTTATATAGTTGTTGTACTAATAAGAAGGTATTTCCTCCTCCTGTGAAGATCGCTTCTGCTTGTTGTACTGCTTCTATAGGATTTGGATACTCATGTATTCCTTTGACCTCAATATTGATAGTGGCAAAAGCACCTTTTACTTTTTCTGTATATTGGTCATGTGTGATTCCTCCTGGACGAGCATAAGGGATAAACAATAGTGTTGATATGTTCTTAAAATGCTCTTTTAAAGTCGGTAATAAGTACTCTAGATAAGTTCCATTATATATGGTAGAAGTACTCGCAATAATTAGATTTTTCATGTGGATAAATAATTTTTGTAAAAATAAGTCGTTTAAATAGAACATTTGCTTTTTCACCTGCAAATGTTCACCTAACTAAAAAACACTATCATGAACCATGCTCAATGCGCCCTGAGTATAATCCTGCTTTTGATAGGCAGTATTTGTTTTGCTCAGGACTCCCTATCCGTTCTTAATGGAAAGATTGTGACTAGAGACGGCATATTTGAAGGTATAGTTATTTTAAATACTTCAAAAGAGATTTCTGTACTATCTGATAACAAAGGGTATTTCTCTATCCGTAGTCATATTAATGATACAATAAGATTTATCAGTCCTAATCATACAGAATATCAATATGTGGTCAACGAATTTGATATCAAGCGCAGCCCTGTGCTATTTCCTCTAGAACCTTTATACAGTATCAATAGACTTGACGAGATTGTCATCACGAAGATAGATAGTGATGCATTAGGCTTTACAGATAAGTATACGAGAAGGTATACTCCTGCAGAACGCAAACTTAGAACTGCTAAAACGGGTGGAGGAATGATCCCAATAGACCCCTTTATTAATATGCTGTCAGGGAGAATGAGTATGCTTAAGAAGAACTTAGCTTATGAGAAGACAGACCACAGAGTAGAGAAACTATTGGAGACAATTACTAGTGAGCGATTAGTAGATTATTATCAGATACCTGTAGATTATGTAGAAGGATTTGCGTATTATGCAGTAACAAAAGAAGGAATCAAAGATTTGCTCAATGCCAAGATAGTAGATCTAAATGAGTTAGAAAGAGATCTAACGCCTGTGGTGTTTGAGTTTCTAGAAATGATTAAAAATAAAAACGGAGAAGAAATATAATATGTGTACTAGATCATATTTAGTATGACATAAATAAGGCTGTAAAGGCAGAATATTATCTTCCGATAAATAGAAGTATTGTAATGAATGTAATTCAGAGGTTATTGACTTTATTGCTATTGTTAGCAGGGGTAGGACATGCTTGGGCTCAAGAACAAGGTGGGTTGATAAGTGGTAAGCTAGTCACTCGTGGAGGAGAGTTAGATGGGACTGTAGTCACTAATATCAATAGGAACAAAACAACATTAGCGGATAAGAAAGGTTATTTTGAGATATATGGAGAACCACGAGATACTATACGTTTTAGTAGTGTGCATCACATAGAATATACTTATATCGTAGCAGAAGGGGATGCTAAAAGAGGTGTTCTCTTATTTCCTTTAGAACCCTTACCTGATTTAAGTACGAGATTAAACGAGATTCTGATCACTAAGATAGATGCTGGAGCGCTGGGATTTACGAATAAGTATACTAAGAGATATACCCCTGCAGAACGAAAGCTCAGGACTGCTACCACAGGAATATTAGATCCACTAGTGAACTTGTTATCAGGTAGAACAGCTATGCTTAAGAAGAATCTAGCGTATGAGAGAGAAGGTTTTAGGGTCAACAAGTTATTAAGTGTAATAGACGAAGAAAGATTAGTCAATTATTATAAGATACCACCTGATTATGTAGAGAGCTTCGCGTACTATGCTGTGTCTAGAGAAGAGATAAAAGATATCGTGAATGCTACTGTGATAGACACAAAGTTCTTAGAAAGAATGATAGCACCTGTGGTGTTAGACTTCTTAGAAATGATCAAAACGAAGACAGAATAATCTATTTATAGCTTAATTATACTTCATCGCAATCTTGTAGTATTTGTTTGTTCTAGTAGAATAGAGATAGATGGGTGGTGGTTAGATGGAAGTTTTATTGAATACTTATTTTGAGTTTTAAGTATGTTAGTAAGACAAATCAGTGCTTTGCTTGCTTAAGAGTGAACACTTTATAAACTAGTATATGAAGAATATAAAATACATTGCCATTATAGTAGCTCTTCTTTTGGTAGAACTTGTATTCGCTCAAGAAGGTTTAAAAACATTGAATGGAAAAATTCTTTTTAGAGATGGAGATAGAGACGAAGTACTAGTCATTAATACTTCGAAAGGGATTTCTGAGTTCTCTGATGATAAAGGGTACTTTAGTGTGAAAGGGGAAGTGAATGATACGTTGAGATTCGTAAGTTTATCATATCTATTACACGTCTATGTAATTAATGAAGTAGATCTAAACAGAGACCTTGTTCTGTTTTCGTTAGAAAGAAATACTACAGGAGAGGTATTGGACGAAATAGTTGTTACGAAAAAGAATAAGTCTCCATATCCTAAATATACTTATAAGTCTAAAGGGCCTAGTCCTATGGAACGACAGCTAGCTTATGCTACCTCTGGCCTTATCGCGCCTTTAATCAATATGCTCAACGGAAGGACTAAGATGCTTAAAAAAGCACTGGTCTATGAGCGAGCGGGGTTTAGAGCAGATAAGTTTTTAGACCATGTAAGTGATGAGCTATTGGTAGATAAATATCACATACCTTATGACTATGTAGAGAGTTTTGCTCTTTATGCTGTGAATGATGAGAAGGTAAAGGAAGCGCTCGAGGTAACGCCTGTAGATACTACTTATTTAGAAACAGTGATTGCTCCTGTAGCAGTCGACTTCTTAGAAGTGATTAAGGATAGACCTTTTAAAGAACTGGAATAGATTGATTAGAAGCACAAGGATTTTATGGGTATTATTCAATATGTGAGTGATATTAGTAGTCAGTATAAAAGCTATAGATAGGTTAGGGAAGACTATATTTAACATAAGTTTGCGAGGGGAAAATTTGTGTATCCTATAGAATGGAATATTTTTACAATTATAATTAAGGAATGATGAGAATATTTGTAGCCTTTCTATTAATATTGAACTTTTCTGTTGTTTTTGCACAAGAAAGAAAGATGGTAGATGGTAAGATTGTATCTAGAACGAAGAGATTAGATGGGGTATACGTAGCGAATATTAATACAGGGGAGTCTACTATGACTGCTCCTGGAGGATATTTTAAACTAAAGGCACAGGAGAATGATACGATTATGTTCTCAGGGCCATTTTTTTTAGGATATAGACATCAGTTAGACGATATAGATATAAAAAGAGATATTATTTTAATACCACTAGAGCCTAATTCACTTTATTATGAGTTAGACGAAATAGTAATCACTAAGATTACCTCAGAATCACTAGGACTGATACCTAAAGGAACCAAGATACGTACTCCTGCTGAACGTAAGTTATATACTGCCACTACTGGTAGTGGACTTATCTCTGTAGATGCGATAGTGAATATGATCTCTGGACGTACTAAGATGCTGAAGAAAGCATTAGCTTATGAAAAACAAGAAGGACGAAAAGATAAGTTCTTAATGTATATTAGCCCAGAGAAGTTAACGAAGGATTATAGTATACCTAAAGATTATGTCTACGGGTTTGCCTACTATGTAGCTACAGATGAGCTAATGACCTCTATTCTGAATACAAATATAGTAGACGAAAAGAAAGTCGCTAGTAGAGCAGGAGAATTGGCACTAGAGTTTATAGAGCTGATACATGAGAAATTGAATCTAGAAGTGAAGCAGACTAAAATAGAATAGTTTAACAAATGGTTTTAGATAAAATCTATGTGAGAATTTAATAAACTTCGTAGATTTGTAATCTTATAAATAGAAAAACGAATATTTATGTTTGGAATCGGAGGGGGTGAAATATTTTTCATCATTATAATAATCTTAATGTTGTTTGGTTCTGATAAGGTTCCGGAGATGGCACGTACCTTTGGTAAGTTTATGGCTCAGTTAAAGAATGCAACAAACGATATCAAACACGAAATCAATAAGAGTGCAGAAGAATCTGGTATTAAAAAAGAGATAACAGAGACTTTCGATATAGATATTAATCCTATGAAGGATATTCAGAATGAAGTAGAGAAGCAAAAAGAGGATATTGAGAATATTACAGGGCCGATAAAAAGACAACTTTAATGTTAGAAACAATTGTACAGTGGGATAAGGAACTAATGCTGTTCTTAAACAACTTAGGGACTCCTACATTTGACCCATTCTGGTTATTTATCACGAAGCAGCTTAACTGGCTTCCGTTTTATCTCTTATTACTTTATCTAGTATATAAGAAGGTGTCTCTAAAGACACTAGGTATTATACTACTGTTCATAGCAGGACTTATCGCCTTTACAGACCAGTTTACTAATCTAGTCAAAAGTGCTGTAGCTCGTCCTAGACCATGTAATACAGAGGATATCAGAGCTATGCTTAGAGTAGTGAAGTGTAGTAGCTCACTGAGTTTCTTCTCAGGACATGCTTCTAACTCTACTGCGACGATGCTGTTCTTATTCTTAATATTGAGAAGATATTATAAGTACGCGTTTTTGGTATTTATATTCCCACTCGTATTTGCATATAGTAGAATCTACTTGTCATTGCATTTCCCTACAGACATTTTCGTAGGAATGTGTGCAGGACTTACCACAGGAACATTATTCTACCAAGGATTTAAATGGGTAGAAAAGAAATATAAGTTAGTATAACTAGCATTAAAAAAAGGCTTAGAATCTAGATTCTAAGCCTTTTTTATTATCGTACTCTTGATACTGTAAGTCCATCTCTTATCGGTAATAATATAGTCTCTACACGAGGATCGTCTTTTAGTAACTTATTGTACTGATCGATCTCTATAGTAGCTCTATCATTCCATTTAATATCTTCTACTACCTTCCCAGACCATAGAACATTGTCAGATAGGATGATCCCTCCCTTATTCATCTTCTCGATGATTAGGTGAAAGTAGTTTGTGTAATTCTTTTTATCTGCATCTAGAAACACTAGGTCAAACTTCTTATCTAAAGTAGGGATGATGTCTAATGCACTACCTAAGTGCTGGGTGATCTGATGCCCATAGTCAGACATATCGAAGTATTTTCGTTGAAAGTCTACTAACTCTTCATTTACATCTATCGTATCGATAGTACCATCAGCTCTCAGTCCTTCTGCTAGTGATAGTGTAGCATATCCAGTGAATGTACCTACCTCTAATATATGCTGAGGGTTAACTAGCTTAGAGATCATACTCAAAAAACGACCTTGGAAGTGACCACTTAGCATTCTAGGCTGTAGTACTTTTTGATACGTTTCTTTATCTAGTTTGGCTAATAACTCAGGTTCATCTTCTGAGTGTTTTGCCGCATAATCTTCTAACTCTGGTGATATAAAATGCATAATCGAAATTCAAGTAATAATTAAAGGCACAAATATAATCCTAGATTGTACGCTGACCAAATACTCCTGTAGATTTATGATTATTAGTCTATTTAGAGTTTGTTGAGACTATAAATAGCGATATATATTACAGTTCTACTGTATAGATAGTTCGGGTAGAGAATTAGTACAGTTCGCAAAAGCACTTCTTAACCCTTGTATTTACTAGGTATTTCCGAACACTATCCGAATGCTATCTATATTACTAAATAGGAAGTGTTGATATAGAGAGTATTATCCTCTATATGTAACTTCATAATAGGTCAAAAAGGGAATTAATAGTCAATTACTCCAAATAGAGTCATCGTGATGTAATCATATTAAAAGGAGTTATTAAAAATAACTGTCAAAGAAGTGATTTATTTTTCTAAATTTATAGGAACCAATTATTTAAACTATTATGAAGGTATTAAAGAAAGTTCTGAAGTGGCTAGTGATTCTGATAGCACTAGTAGTGGCACTGATGTATATATTTAAAGTGGATTACCTCTTTACGGCGGTGCGTACGATATACTTTAATGGATATAAGACAGCGTTCTTAGATGATTATAAATATTTCCCGACTAGAGAGATTAAGAATGATGTAGGGCAGCCGTGGGCATTCACGAAGGATTATAATACCATAAAAGCAAGTGATAATTTAGAGAATACCCATAAGGAACTTGAGTCTATAGCTTATTTAGTCATAAAGAATGATAGTATCTTCTACGAGGCTTATTATGACGGGTATGGAAAGGACTCTTATACCAACTCATTCTCGATGGCTAAGAGTATCGTATCTGCTGCCTTAGGTAAAGCATTACAGAGGGGAGAGATCAAGAGCCTTGGTCAGAAGGTAATAGAATTCTTGCCAGAGTTAAAAGGAAAGTATAAAGATGATGTAACTGTAGGAGATCTATCTTCTATGGCATCAGGATTAGATTGGGATGAGGCATATTACAGTCCGTTCTCAGTGGTGACGAGAGCTTATTTTGATAAAGATCTAAGAAGTGTAATGTTAGGTCTAGAGATAAAAGATAAGCCTGGACAAGAGTTTATTTATAAAAGTGGAGATACAGAGCTATTGACGATGGTGTTAGAGAAAGCTACTGGTAAGTATATGACTGATTATGTGTCAGAACATTTCTGGAAGCCTATGGGAGCAGAGAATCCAGCGTTATGGCAGATAGACCATGAAGGGGATGGGGTAGAGAAGTCATACTGTTGTTTTACGAGTAATGCGCGTGATTTTGCTAGATTTGGTAAGTTGTATAAAGACGAGGGGCTGTGGAATGGTGAACAGATATTAGATAGCACATTTATTAAAAAGTCTGTTACCCCGCGTTTTAAAGATGCGCCCGAGTATGGCTATGGCTGGTGGTTAGTGAATCACAAGGGACAAGATTTCTTCTATATGCGAGGTCATTTAGGACAGTTCGTGATCGTGTCTCCTAAGGATAATGTGATTATCGTACGTCTAGGACACTTAAAGGGATTACAGACAGAGGAAGATCCTCATAGTAACGATCTATATACTTACATCGATGAGGCCTATAATATGTTGAACCAAAGGAAATAAGATATGCTTAGAAATGTGATGCTAGATAGTCTACTCTTTTTTGATATTGAGACAGTGCCAGAAGTACCTGCTTTTAGTGATCTAGACGAGGAGATGCAAAATCTGTATGATATCAAGACGGCCTATCAGAGAAGAGATGGACAGACTGCAGAGGAGTTTTATGACCGTGCAGGGATTTGGGCAGAGTTTGGTAAGGTGGTGTGTATCTCAGTAGGATATTTCACGTATAAGAATGGAGATAGACAGTTTAGAGTCAAGTCCTTTGCAGGAGAGGAACGCCATTTATTACAAGAATTTTCTAATTTAATAGATGAGTATTTTAATGAGCCTACTCGCGTTCTATGTGGGCATAATATTAAGGAGTTTGATATCCCCTTCGTGGTAAGGCGAATGTTGATAAATGAGGTAAAAATCCCCAATAAACTGTGTATTATTGGGAAAAAACCGTGGGAGGTGAATCATCTAGATACTATGGAAATGTGGAAGATAGGAGATTATAAAAATTTTACATCTTTAAGGCTTTTGACCAGAATATTGGGTATACCCTCTCCTAAAGATGATATAGACGGTAGTGAGGTGGCTAAGGTGTATTATGAAGATAAGGATATTGACAGAATTATAGTGTATTGTGAGAAAGATGTGGTAGCAGTGGCACAGGTTTTGCTGAGATTTAAGCGTGAGGAACTATTAAGTCAGAGCGAGATATTTTCTGTTTAAGTTAAAGAAATATTAAAAAACATTGGTTAGTGCTTGTTGTTAAAATAAATTTTTTCTAATTTTGACTTCAAATAAGAAAATAGTAATGCAGATAATTTATTCAAATATGGTTTATTCAACAAAATGTGTATTCTCTAAGAAGAATGCATCGTTTATGGTATAGAGCTATCTTTGGATAATTATAAAGATATTTAATAAGCCTCTGTACCTCACAGGGGCTTATTTTTTTTAAAGAAAGAAACATATAAAAATAAAGTAATGAATTTAGTCTATAATCTATTAACGTCTACATCGTATAAGGAAATTTGTTTTCCTAAGCATTCGATGTATATAGATGTAGCCAAGAGAGATAGCTTGTTTTGATTATACTATTTTTATAGTTAAGAGTTAATAAGAAGGTCCTTTTGGCAGATAGCTGAAAGGGCCTTTTTGTATAGTGTCAATTTTATAAATTATTAAAAGAATGGAAAGTAAAGTTTTAAAAGTATTGGGCTTCTCAGTAAGGGAGCAACAATTCGCTGTAAAGACAGCCAACTACTCTTTCACAGTGAAAGATGGAAGAGAACTAGTAAGAGACGTGAATGCGAACTCTGCAGAGTTGCTATTAGCTAAGCTAGCAGGTAGTATCCACGCAGTGGGCAAATTAATCGGTAATACATTGGGGTTAGATCTAAAGTCTATCCAGATAGAAGTATCTGGTGTGATAAAAGGAGAGGGGTTCGAAAAGGATAGTTTAGACCACTTCAACAGAGTAGATGTAATCGTAAAACCTACTTCTGAGGCATCTATAGTGTTGCTAAAAGAATGGTTGGATGCTGTAAAATCAGCTTGTCCGATGTTTGCAAATTTTAAAGAAAAAACTCCTACTATCGTTACGTTAGTCAAGGAATATGACCAAGTAAAAGTAGCGTAGTATGTCTGTATATTCTGTAAAAATTGTGGTATAGTATAGATGTTTAATTAGTTTATTAGATAGCTTATACTATATCACAATTATTATATATTTTTGTTATTCTAGTGATCGTACTGAATATTAAAAATGAAACAAGATATACCTATATTATCTGTAAAGGATTTACAAATCGATTTTCTGAAAGAGAAATCTTGGAATACTATTATCAAAAGGAGTTCTTTTGATATTTATGCAAACGAGATTCTTGGTGTAGTAGGAGAGTCGGGTTCTGGTAAGTCAGTTACATCACTTGCATTAATGGGGCTATTGCCTCGAGAGATATCTCGTATTAGCTCGGGTAATATCGTGTTTGAAGGAAATGATATTACGCATAATACAGATAGTGAGTTCCGACTGTTGCGTGGAGCTCAGATATCTATGATATTTCAGGAGCCGATGAGTGCTCTAAATCCTTCTATTACTTGTGGCGAACAGGTAGCTGAGATACTTCGAGAGCATACTTCGCTCAGAGGAAAGGCTTTAAGAGAAGAGGTGTTGCGCCTTTTCGATAGAGTTAAATTGCCGAATCCTAATCAAGTTTATACTAAATATCCTCACCAAATCTCTGGTGGACAAAAGCAAAGAGTCATGATCGCAATGGCGGTGGCGTGCAAGCCTAAGCTACTGATAGCTGATGAGCCTACGACAGCATTAGATGTGACTGTGCAAAACGAAATCATTAATCTACTGAAAGATTTACAGCGCGATAATAAGATGAGTATCTTATTTATCTCTCATGATCTGAATCTAGTGTCGTCTATCAGTGACCGTATTCTAGTGATGTATAAAGGGGATATCGTAGAACAAGGAAAGTCAACAGAAGTGTTTAACCATCCACAAGATATGTATACCAAAGCCTTAGTAGCGTCTAGACCTTCTCTTACAGAGCGACTAAAAAGACTGTCTACCATAGGAGATTTTCTGAATAATAAGGTGGTTAGAGATGTGGTGACTACTGAGGATAGAAAAGATAGATTAGAGAAATTATACAGTAATGCTCCGTTGCTAGAGATTAGGAATGTGTTTAAGGATTATGTCATTAATGGAGGACTGTTTAACAAAGGGGTGTTCCACGCGCTACAAGACATCAGCTTTAATGTCTATGAAGGAGAGACTCTTGGACTAGTAGGAGAGAGTGGGTGTGGTAAGTCTACATTAGGCAATGTCATTCTACAACTAGATAGAGCTACTAAAGGACAGATATTCTATAAAGGTCAAGACATCACGAAGCTTTCTTCTAAAGCGTTTAGGGTGTTTAGAAAAGATATACAGATTATATTTCAAGATCCTTATTCGTCTTTAAACCCTCGTCTGACCGTAGGTGAGGCAATCTTAGAACCTATGAAGGTACACAAGATAGGAAGTAGTGATGCGGATAGAAAGGAGAGAGTAATAGAAATACTGTACCGAGTAGGGCTAGACGAATCTGTATTTAGTCGTTATCCACATGAGTTCTCTGGAGGGCAGAGACAGCGTATCGGTATCGCTAGGACGATAGCTGTGCAGCCTAAACTGATTATCTGCGATGAGTCTGTGTCTGCACTAGATATATCTGTACAAGCTCAGGTGCTGAATCTACTAAACGATTTAAAGGATAAGTATAACTTTACCTATATATTTATATCTCATGATCTATCTGTAGTAAAGTATATGTCTGATCAGGTGATGGTGATGAATAAAGGTAAGATAGAGGAGATAGGCGAGGCAGATGAATTATATACTCACCCTAAGACAGCGTACACAAAAGGATTGATTAGTTCTATCCCAAAATAAGCTATAGTAAAAAAAGCTCCGATAGTGGAGCTTTTTTACTTAGTTATATCCTGAATATGGAACTTCTTCTTCTATAAAGTGAATGCCATTCTCTTCTAGTTCTTTCAGAATAGGACTATACACTTCCTCTTCTATTGGCATCTGTACACCTGGTGTGGTGATGATTCCTTTTAAGATTTTTAAAGTAGCGATGGCTACAGGAAGACCTACTGTCTTAGCCATAGCAGTGTAGATCTGATTATCTCCTATACAGACCATACGAGAGTCTATCTGATGATTCTGCCCATGTAGTTCGTATCCTATCTTGTGGTACATAACGATCATGTCTTTATCTTCAGGACTTAATGACCAAGAGTCGCTTAGTATCTTCTCTAAGATCTGTGCTGGAGTCGCTTTTTTTAATCCTATTTTTTTAGTTGGGTTGAATAGGTCTAACTCTAATAGTTTATCCCATATAATGTCATCTTGGTCAATACCTAGCGCTAATCTTAGTTTGGTCTCTACAGTATCGGTAGGGTGGTAGGGCAAGTATGAGTTGATAAACTCTCTGTAAGACATCTCTTCAGAATTATCAATAGTATAGCTATCATCTGTTATTCCTAATTCTACAAAGAGATTCCAAGCTCTAGAGTATCCTACTCTTCTGATAGTCCCTCTAAAGATGGTTTTAGCATCGCGAAGTCCATAGACATCTTTGTATTTTAGTGAATCTCTATTGGCATATGCTTCAAACTTTCCATATCCTTCTACATCTAAAAACTCAGTACGTCTAAATACTTTGTTGTAAGGAATGTATTTATATTGACCTTCTTGTAAGAATTTAGCCGCACCACCTTGTCCTGCTAATACTACATTGCGAGGGTTCCAAGTGAATTTATAATTCCATAGATTATTGTCAGATTCTGGAGCGATTAGTCCACCACAGAAAGATTCAAAAGAGATGACTTTGCCTCCTTTCTTTTGGATATCGTGTATGATCTTCATCGCACTCATGTGGTCTATCCCTGGATCTAAGCCTATTTCGTTCATGAAGATGAGATTGTTCTTAGTTACTTCCTTATTGAGTTCTTGCATAGCAGGGCTAATGTAAGATGCCGTAACCATGTGTTTTTTATATTTCACACAGTCTTTAGCTAGTTCTAAGTGATGTATGGCAGGTAGCATTGAGACTACGATGTCTGCTTTTTGCACTAAACTTTGTCGTTCTGTTTCGTTGAATAGGTCAAATGCGATTGCAGTAGCATTTGGGTGATCCATCGCTTTTTGTTGTGCAGATTCTAGAGATAGATCTCCTATAGTAAGGTGTAAGTTCTCTGACTCTGATTTGTCTAAGAGATACTTGATTAATGAAGAGCTGGATCTACCTGCTCCTACGATTAAAATTTCTTTTGTCATAATATTCTGGTTGGTTTTTCAAGATACAAAATTAGTAGTTCCATAAATAGATTAAATTCTACAAATTTTTTAATGTGCTATTTGTCTGATAAGTTGTATATTTGAAAGAAAAATAAATGGGACGAAAAGTTATATTTATAGCTGCTATAATCGGCGCAATTGGTATTGTGCTAGGGGCTTTTGGAGCTCACGGTCTAAAGAAAGTTGTAACAGAAGCTCAAGTGGCTACTTTTGAAATAGGCGTTCGTTACCAAATGTACCACGCACTTTTTTTACTTTTTATAGGTATATGCGGAATATTTTCAGACAAGGCTAAAAAAATAGTTATGTATCTGGTTTTGTTTGGAATATTGTTCTTCTGCGGTTCTATATACCTTCTTACCTTTAAAGATATGATAACCATAGACTTAAGAGTTATTGGGCCAATTACTCCTGTAGGAGGGGTATTGTTCATTGTTGCATGGCTATATGCTGGAATTCAGGCGTATAAAAGTAAAAACATGATTAAATAATTCTTTTGTATATTTATATTTTAAATTTATTTCTAAGTTTGCAAACAAATTAATACACAACCTAAATAATGAAAATGGATATTTCTGAATCAATTTCACTGGAAAAATATGGTATTAAAGATGTTGTAGAGGTAATTTATAATCCTTCGTACGACGTTTTATATAAAGAAGAAACTAACCCTAACTTGACAGGGTATGATAAAGGAGTTGTAACTGAGCTAGGTGCAGTTAACGTAATGACTGGAGAGTTTACAGGACGTTCTCCTAAAGATAAATACATCGTTAAAGATTCAGTTACAGAAAATACAGTATGGTGGAATTCACCAGAATCTCCAAATGACAACAAACCAATCGACAACAGAACTTGGAATGCTTTAAAAGAGAATACTGTTAATCAGTTATCTGGTAAAAGATTATTCGTTGTTGATGCATTTTGTGGAGCTAACGAGAATACTCGTTTAAAAGTTAGATTTATTATGGAAGTAGCGTGGCAAGCGCACTTCGTAACTAATATGTTTATCCGTCCTACTGCAGAAGAGTTAGCTAACTTCGGTGAGCCAGACTTCGTAGTAATGAACGGTTCTAAAACTACTTTTAAAGATTATAAAGATTACGGATTAAACTCTGAGGTTTATATCGCGTTCAACTTGACTGAGAAAATTCAAGTTATCGGTGGTACTTGGTACGGTGGTGAGATGAAAAAAGGTATGTTCGCAATGATGAACTACTACTTACCTCTTCAAGGAATGGCTGCTATGCACTGTTCTGCTAACAAAGGTAAAGATGGTGACGTAGCTGTATTCTTCGGATTATCAGGTACAGGTAAAACAACTTTATCAACTGACCCAAAACGTGAGTTAATCGGAGACGATGAGCACGGATGGGATGACGAAGGTGTATTTAACTTCGAAGGAGGTTGCTACGCTAAGACAATCAGCTTGAGCAAAGAGAATGAGCCAGATATCTATGGTGCTATCCGTCGTGATGCTTTATTAGAGAACGTTACTGTTGATGCTAATGGTGTTATAGACTTTAACGATGGTTCTGTAACACAAAATACACGTGTATCTTACCCAATCGAACATATCGAGAATATTGTTAAGCCTGTGTCTAAAGCTGGACATGCTACTAAAGTAATCTTCTTAACTGCAGATGCTTTTGGTGTAATGCCTCCAGTTTCTAAGTTAACTCCAGAGCAAACTAAATACTACTTCTTATCAGGATTTACTGCTAAGTTAGCTGGTACTGAGCGTGGAGTAACTAAGCCAGAGCCTACGTTCTCTGCTTGTTTCGGTAAAGCTTTCTTATCTCTACACCCAACTCAATACGGTGAGGAGCTAGTGAAGAAAATGGAAGAGCACAATGCTACTGCTTATATGGTAAACACAGGATGGAATGGTACTGGTAAGCGTATCTCTATTAAGGATACTAGAGCTATCATTGATCGTATCTTAGATGGTTCTATCGAGAATGCTGAGACTACTATTGTACCTATCTATAACTTCGCTGTACCAACAGCTTTAGAAGGAGTAGATACAAATATTTTAGATCCTCGTAATACGTATGCTGAAGCTTCTGAATGGGAAGAGAAAGCAAAAGAATTAGCTGGATTATTCGTAGAAAACTTTAAATTATATTCTAATAATGAAGAAGGTAAAGCTCTAGTAGCTGCTGGACCTCAATTATAATATAATCTATAACTATATAAAAAGGAGATGACATAGTCATCTCCTTTTTTTTATCCTTAATTGAGTTATGTGCTTTTATTTTAAAGGTATAAAAAAACCACCTATCTAAGAGGTGGTTTTTTTATAATATAAATAGGATATTATTTATTTACTTGTTGAATGTATTTTTCTAAAGCCATAGTCATAGACGGTGTTCCTGGTGCAGGAGCCATAATGTCTACTCTTAAGTTATTGTCTAAAGCTTCTTTCTGTGTTGTAGTTCCAAATACAGCTATTCTAGTGTTATCTTGACTAAAGTCAGGGAAGTTTTTGAATAGAGATTTAATACCAGTAGGGCTAAAGAAAGCTAAAACATCATACTTAACATCTGCTAGGTCTGATAGATCACTCATAACAGTGCGATAGAATGTACCAGGAGTCCAATTTACTTTTAAATCATTTAAGGTAGTTGGAACATCGTGATTTAACTGATCTGAAGCAGGAAGTAAGAAAGTCTCGTCTTTATACTTCTTAATCAAAGGAGCTAATTCTGCAAAGTCTTTTTGACCTACATAGATTTTTCTTTTGCGATACACCACATATTTTTGCAAATAATATGCTACTGCCTCTGATTGGCAGAAGTACTTAAGTGTTTCAGGAACTTTATATCTCATTTCTTCTGCTACGCGGAAAAAGTGGTCTACAGAGTTCTTACTAGTTAGAATAATAGCAGTGTAATTGTTTAAATCAATCTTTTGGTGTCTTACCTCTTTGGCTGGTACACCTTCTACGTGGATGAAGGGTCTAAAGTCAATTTTTACTTTGAATTTCTGCTCTAATTCGAAGTAAGGTGAGTTTTCTACTTTAGGCTCTGGTTGAGAAACCAAAATTGTTTTCACTTTCATAATTGTACTTTTTCTTATAATGCTCCGTAATCTTTTAACCAGAAATATAATAATAGATAAGGAGCTATTTCAAGGGTGCAAAGATACAAAATAAAATAGAACACCTTATTTATTATTGATTTTTGGTTGTTTTTTATAAAAAGAACGTATAAAAGGATATTTGTTGCGATTAATGCAATCAACATGAATCCAATTATAAGTTTGTTGGTTATATTGTTGTAGAATAAAAGAACGTCTACTGCTAACAGTAACATTCCTATATAATTTCGATAGGTAGCTTTTTGTAGATTTAACGCATCCGAAAATTCGTCTATACCAAATGTTGTTGATATAATCTTATCTATTAAATACTTTCCGATGATAAACGTTGTTACAAAGTTTAAAATCATTAAGAACGAACCAAAATTGTAATCTGGTAGTAATTCGAAAGCCTTTAAAGTGATTTGTATAAAGAAAGTAATAGATAAAAGCTGTACAAGTAAAAAAGATAAAGTAAAACTGTTTCTTAAGTTTGTATTATCCTTATAGATTTTTAAATACTTATTAGAGGCAGCTAATTTTGTAAATTCAGAAAATCGGACTCCAAAGATAGTACGGTTAACTGCAATAATAGAGAATCCGATAAAGAATAGGACTGTTGCCCAATCTTTACTAGGGAGTACACGCTCGATAAGTATTAGATTCTCCATAATATCTGCAAAATTAGCAAAAAAACCTTTTAGATTGACTTTGTATTTTATTTAAGTGATAACTTTCTAGAAAAAGGTTATTTTTGTGGCAAACGTTTTAAAAAATGGAGTCAGGACTTGTCATTATACCAACATATAATGAAATTGAAAATATAGAATTGATTATCGATGCTGTCATGGCATTGCCTCAGCATTTTCATGTTCTGATTGTTGATGATAATTCCCCTGATGGTACTGCAGTTGCAGTTGAAGAGTTGCAAAAGAAGTATCCAGAATCTTTGTTTTTAGAGAAGAGAGAAGGTAAGAATGGTCTAGGAACAGCTTATGTACATGGTTTTAAATGGGCTCTGGCTCGTGACTATGACTATGTTTTTGAAATGGATGCAGATTTTTCTCATAATCCCAACGACCTTCCTAAACTTTTAGAGGCTTGTAAAGCGAATCAAGGCTTAGCTATAGGTTCTAGATATGTGACAGGAGTAAATGTTGTAAACTGGCCTTTAAATCGTGTCTTGCTATCCTATGGAGCTTCTATCTATGTTAGAATGATTACAGGGATGAATATTAAAGATACTACAGCTGGCTTTGTCTGTTTTTCGCGTAAAGTATTAGAGAGTTTTGACTTTGAGAAAGTTCGTTTTGTTGGGTATGCTTTTCAGATAGAAATGAAGTATCGCACTTATGTGAAGAATTTTTCGATTACTGAAGTACCTATTATTTTTACAGATAGAACTAGGGGAGAGTCTAAAATGTCTGGAGGAATTATCAAAGAAGCTGTTTTTGGCGTTATTAATCTACGTATACGTAAACTACTAAACACACTATAATGACACACTATTTAATTAAAAACGGAAAAGTCGTAAATGAAGGGACTATTGTAGAAGCAGATGTGCTGATCGAGAATGGCTTTATTGCTAAAGTAGCTTCTAATATCGAAGTTTCTAATGATGTAACTATTGTCGATGCAAAAGGGAATTATGTTATCCCTGGTATGATAGATGATCAAGTGCATTTTAGAGAACCTGGATTGACTCATAAAGGAGATATAGAATCTGAGTCTAGAGCAGCTATTGCTGGAGGGATTACTTCTTTTATAGAACAACCTAATACAGTGCCTAATGCGGTAACTCAAGAATTGTTAGAACAGAAGTATCAGATTGCTGCTACTAAATCGTTTGCCAACTATTCATTTATGATGGGCGGAACAAATGATAACTTAGAAGAACTGCTAAAAACGAATCCACGCAATGTAGCGGGGATTAAGCTTTTCTTAGGTTCATCGACTGGAAATATGTTAGTAGATAGACAAGATGTATTAGAAAAAATCTTTTCGAGTACTTCTATGCTTATCGCTGTACACGCAGAAGACGAAGGAACGATTAAAGCTAACTTAGCGAAGTATAAAGAAGAATTCGGAGAAGATATCCCTGTGAAGTATCACCCGATTATTCGAAGTGAAGAGGCTTGTTATTTATCTTCTTCTAAAGCAATAGAATTAGCAAAGAAAACAGGAGCTAGATTACATGTATTCCACCTTTCTACAGCTAAAGAGACAGAGCTGTTCAGAAATGATATTCCACTGAAGGATAAAAAGATTACAGCAGAGGTATGTGTTCATCACTTGTGGTTCACGGATAAAGATTATGATAAAAAAGGTAATTTTATCAAGTGGAATCCTGCTGTTAAAACAGAAGCTGATAGAGATGGTCTTTGGAAGGCATTACTAGATGATAGAATTGATGTTATCGCTACTGATCATGCACCTCATACCTTAGAAGAGAAGAGCAAGGTTTATTCTTCTGCTCCGTCTGGAGGACCATTGGTACAGCATGCTTTAGTTTCGTTATTCGAAGCTTCTAAACAAGGCAAAATTAGTATAGAAAAGATCGTAGAAAAAACAGCACACAACCCTGCTATTTTATTTCAAGTAGAGAAACGCGGTTATGTAAAAGAGGGGTATCATGCTGATATAGCTATCGTAGACGTGAATCATGACTGGGAAGTAAATAAAGATAATATTTTATATAAATGTGGTTGGTCTCCATTCGAAGGAGAGAAATTTAGTTCTAAAATTACACATACTTTTGTAAATGGATTCTTAGCTTATGAGAATGACAAGGTTAAAGAAGAACATAAAGGACAACGATTATTATTCGTAAGATAAAATTAAGAGAATAGATGAACAAATACTTAGCAATATTAGCTGTGTTTATACTTATGTCATGTAAGAGTGATGTAGTAAAACCGTCTCCATTTATAGAACAACAAAAGATGGAAGATATTTTGTATGATATGGCATTGTTATACTCTATAGAAAGTGTAAGTGCGTATAGCAGAGAAGATACTCTAAAAAGACTTAACGTTAATGCTGTCTTTAAGAAGTATGATATAGACAGTCTTACTTTTGTGTCGAATAATAGATATTATGTAGAGCTGGGAGGTGGTGTGTATCACACTATACAAAATAATATTCTAAGTCGTCTAGAAGCTGCTAAAGTAGTAGCAGACTCCTTATTATCTAAATCCCAAGAGGAGTTAAATAAAGAAGAAATTAAGCTTGATGATACTGTACAATCGGACCAAGAAAAGAACGATAGTCTTCGAAATCAAATTCAATAGTGTTTTTAATTTTTGTACAGTCATAAATATAAGAAGAATGAGAAGCTTGCGCGATTGATCGTGTAAAGCTTCTTTTTTTTCTCGTTATCATAGATACGAGGTTGTCTAACTTCCATGCGAATAGACTTGATGTACGCGACACATGGATACTAGGATGTTTCTTACCCATTAAGTCTGCAATATGATTGATTAGCTCTTGGTAAGTAATATTATTAGAGACTAATGCAAATCTCTCGTTTCTGACATTACTGATCATGAGCAGACGCATAGCTTTTACGACATCATTTACTCCTACGATTCCAGCAATACCTGTAGTGTAGAAAGGAAAATCCTTCTTTACTTTTTGGAAGAATGCCCCACTACCTTCATAACCGAAGCCACGTCCGAATACTATACCAGGATTGACGATGACTACATCTAGTCCTTCTTGTGTACCTCTCCATACTTCCATTTCGGCTCCATATTTAGTGATGGCATAGTCTCCATGATAGAGCTCAGGGTTCCAATCTGTCTTTTCTGTAATGATTTTATCTTTGGCTAGCGTTTCGCCTAAGGCAGCGATAGAACTTACATAGCACAGTTTTTTTACATTAAACGCGATAGATAGGTTCACGATATTAGCGGTACCTTCTATATTGGTCTTGCGAAGTTTTTTTTCATCTTTAGGTTCAAAAGAGACTAGAGCTGCACAGTGATACACATAGTCAACTCCTACAAAGGCTTTTTCTAAGGCAGGTACATCTATTAGATCAGCTTTAACCCATTCTATTTTTAAGAATAGAGCTTCTTGATTGTTTAAAATAAAGAGGTTCTTCGTTTTTTTAATACTATCCTCATTTCTGTAAATAGCACGGACTGCACCTTCTGACTGAAGAAGATGTAATAATAAATGCGCGCCTACTAAGCCTGTACCTCCTGTTACTAGTATCATATTTAGACAAAAGTAAGTTATATGTTTTACATAGTGAAAAATTATGAAATAAAGTTGAATTCTAACGCCCCTATTATTAGTTCTTAAAGGATAAATGTAGAAAACCTATAAAAATGCAGTGTTTGAGAATTTTTATTCCATAAGCTAAGGTTTTGAGCTATCTTTGTGTAAAATTTATTTAAATGAAGAATTTTATTGAAGAAGTGACTTGGAGAGGAATGCTCCACGACGTAATGCCAGGCACTGAAGAACATTTGTTGGAGCAAATGCGTGCTGCGTATGTGGGAATTGACCCAACAGCCGATTCATTGCATATTGGACATTTAGTAGGAGTAATGCTATTGAAACACTTTCAATTAGCTGGACATAAACCTTATGCTCTTGTGGGAGGTGCTACTGGTATGGTAGGTGACCCTTCAGGAAAGTCTAATGAAAGAAACTTATTAGACGAAGAAGCTTTACGTCATAATCAAAACGCAATTAAAGAACAATTAAGTCGTTTCTTAGATTTTAATTCAGGTGCTGAGAATGCTGCTGTGTTAGTAAATAACTATGACTGGATGAAGGATTTCTCTTTCTTAGAGTTTATCCGTACAGTAGGTAAGCATATCACGGTGAACTATATGATGGCGAAAGATTCTGTAAAGAAACGTCTAAACGGTGAGTTCCAAGATGGAATGTCTTTTACAGAGTTCTGTTATCAGTTAATGCAAGGATATGACTTTTTGCATTTATACAAAGAGAATAATATTACATTACAAATGGGAGGATCTGACCAATGGGGAAATATCACTACTGGTACAGAGTTAATCCGTAGAACAATTAGCGAGAAAGCGTATGCGCTTACTTGTCCATTGATTACTAAAGCTGACGGAACTAAATTTGGTAAGTCAGAAGGGGGTAATATTTGGTTGTCTGCAGAGTACACATCTCCATATAAATTCTACCAATATTGGTTAAACGTGGCTGATGCTGATGCAGAGCGTTATATCAAGATCTTTACATTCATCTCTAGAGAAGACATTGAAGCATT
Organism: Myroides odoratimimus; assembly: GCF_038039805.1. Classification (GTDB taxonomy): domain Bacteria; phylum Bacteroidota; class Bacteroidia; order Flavobacteriales; family Flavobacteriaceae; genus Flavobacterium; species Flavobacterium odoratimimum_B. Next base: position 253,788 of record NZ_JBBPHK010000003.1, on the reverse strand, counting down.
AGTGAAAGAACATGCTGAGGCTCCACATTTACGTGTGTTACAGCGTCGTCTAGCAGAAGAAGTAACGATTATGGTACACGGTCAAGAGCAGTTAGACAATGCTATCAAAGCATCTAATATCTTATTCGGTAACTCTTCTACAGAAGATTTAAAACAATTAGATGAGAAGACTTTCTTAGAAGTATTCGATGGAGTTGGACAATCAGAAGTTGCAAAGGCTGATATCGAGGCAGGATTAAATATTGTAGATGCATTAGCAGCTAACTCTGACTTGGCATCTTCTAATGGTGATGCTCGTCGTTCGCTACAAGCTAACTCTATCTCTGTGAACAAAGAGAAAGTGGCTGAAGACTATGTAATAACTACAAAAGATCTGATTAATAATCAATTTGTATTATTACAAAAAGGAAAGAAAAATTACTTTGTTTTACATGTAAAGTAAGATTATAAGTACACTTATATAAGGGCTCTCAGTAATGAGAGCCCTTTTTTTTGATCTATAATTGATATGGTCATTAGATAATAGGATACTGATTCCATAGTGATCGCATAAAATAAGCATAAAATTATGCGAGCACTATGCCATCACTATGCGATAACTATGCGACCAGTCGCTTTTTTTGAAAAAAAAAGGAGTATTCCCTCCTTGTACTTACAAGGTTTTTGGCTCTAATTAAAAGATTGGTTATTCAGTGGTATAGTGTGGTTATAGAGTATTCCTTCTTTTAGAATTATAAGAGAGAATTAAAATATACCATATACATGGTATTTCATAAAATAAGGTGTTGAAATACCTTTGTATTACAAAAGTAGGGAGTGCTATATCCTTAATCTGTTGTGTATAATTATTGTTTGTTTTGTAAGAAAATAATTACATATAAGGGTTTCCCTACTTTGCTTTTTTCACTGATAAGAAAAAATTATATAACCTAAATATTATGCAATCAATTCAACAAAAGCGAGAACTTGACACTCGTACTTTTAGATTTACTGATTTCTTTTCTTCTAGCTCATCTTCTATGATGTGCATGTGTTGCTGTATTTAGAATCATCTTTTTTAACATTTTGTTTCATGTTGATTTAGTTCGATATGAATATTTTTTTAATATTTGTCTTATTTATGTCATATAATGTCATATTTATTTATATATTTCAGACAAATCAAAAAACCATATAAAGATCTAATCTTTTTATTTAACAAAAATTTTATGCAAAAAATTTACACAATCTTGTTTGTGTTTGTAGGATTCCTTAGCCTGCATGCACAAGAAAAGCTCGTGACAGGAAATGTTACGGATGCTAATGGAACGTTACCAGGCGTTAGTGTTTTGATTCAAGGAAGTGAAGAAGGTACAATGACAGATTTAGATGGGAAATATTCCATCAAAGTCAATGAAGGACAGGTCTTAGTCTTCTCATTTATTGGATATAAATCACAAAATATTACTTATAAGGGTCAGAGTATTTTAAATGTAAAGCTTGATGATGAGTCAAGTGAATTAAGTGAAGTAGTGATAACAGTACCTTATGGTACAGCAAATAAAAATACATATACAGGTTCTGTAGGAGTTGTTCAAGCTAAAGCAATAGAAAATGCACAAGTAAGTAATGTTACTAAAGCATTAGAAGGTACGGTAGCTGGTCTTCAATCTTTCTCTGCAAGTGGGCAACCAGGGTCTGAGGCAACTATTCGTATTCGAGGAGTAGGGTCTATTAATGCAAGTAGTAATCCTCTTTTTGTGGTTGATGGAGTACCTTATGAAGGTGGGCTTAATGCTATTGCAGCTTCAGATATAGAGTCTATTACGGTGTTAAAAGATGCTACTGCGGCAACCTTATATGGGTCTCGTGCTGCGAATGGGGTAGTGATGATTACGACTAAGAAAGGAAGAAAAGGAGAGGCACCTCAAATCGAGATATCTGCTAAACATGGATTCTCTTCTAGAGCGCGTAGTGATTATAAACAATTAAGCACTAATCAGTATATGGAGTTGCAGTGGGAGGCATTGCGTAACGGATATATGGATAGTAGAAAAATGAATGCAGCAGATGCTGCTTTAGAAGCTACTAATCAATTAGTGAATTCTATTGGAATAAATCCTTACGGATTAGCAAATGCAAAGCCAGTTGGTACAGATGGTAAGTTGTTACCAGGGTTAAAGCCTTTATGGGATGACGACTGGAATGATGCATTGAGTCAGAATGCGAGATTTACTGATATAAACTTACGTGTTAGTGGTGGTGGAGATAAATCTAGATACTATGTATCTGGTGGATTCTTAAATGACCAAGGGTATGTAATAGAATCTGGTTTTAAGAGATTTAATTTAAGATCTAATATTGTTGTAGATGCTAAAGATTGGTTAGAATTAGGAATGAATGTTTCTGCTTCTCACTCTATTCAAGACGCACCTAAACAAGATGATAGTGCTATATCTAATGTAATCGGATTTGCAAGAGGGCTTCCTTCTTTTTATCCTGTTTATGAAAGAGATCTTAATACAGGTGAGTATCTGAGAGATCCAGAGACAGGAGAAAGAATATATGATTTTGGATTATATAGAACTACTTCATATGCAAAATATAATTTAGCTGCTACTATGCCTCTAGATAAGTCTCAAGTAAAAAGAGATGTAGCTACATTTAGAACTTATGCGCAAGCTAAAATTTTAGATAACTTAAAGTTTAAGACGTCTTTGAACGTTGATTATAGTAGTGTGAATAGTCATAATGTTACTAATCCAGAGGTAGGGCCAGGTGCGTCAACAGGTGGATCTGTGTCAAAAGCAAATGGAAGAAGAGTAGCACTTACTTTTAATAATGTCCTTAATTATGACTTAGATATTGATGATAAAAACACATTGTCATTAATGGCTGGGCAAGAATATTTTCAGAATGACTATTCTAATTTCGGAGGTGTACGTCAGCAAATTATTACTGTTGGTTTTGAAGAACCAGATGCAGCTTCTCGTTTAGTGTCTTTTTATGGAAATTCAGATGAATATAGAATGTTGAGTTTCTTTGGTAGTGCTAATTATTCGTATGATAAGAAATATTTCTTATCAGCATCTTATCGTCGTGATGGGTCATCTCGTTTTCATCCTGATAATAGATGGGGTGATTTCTGGTCAGTAGGTGCTTCATGGAGACTAGTAGATGAAGACTTTATGTCTAAATACCGTGATACTTGGTTATCTAACTTATTAGTAAAGGCAAGTTATGGTGCACAAGGGAATGATAATATTGGTAATTTATATGCTTTCCAAGCACTGTATGATATCAAAAACTACAATGGTAATTCAGGAGTTATTAGTTCACGTTTAGCAACACCAGAATTATCTTGGGAAACGAATTTAAACTTAAATATTGGTTTTGACTTTGGTTTATTTAATAATAGATTAAATGGTACAATTGAATATTTTGAGCGAAAATCAAAAGATTTATTGTTTTCTAGACAATTAGCGCCATCATTAGGATTTACATCTTTACAGACGAATATCGGTGGTGTTAAGAACTATGGATGGGAATTCACAGTTGACGGATATCCATTAGTTACTGAAGATTGGAAGATTCATTTAGGTGCTAACTTGACTACTTATAAGAATAAAATCACTTCTTTACCATCAGAGGAAATGTGGAATGGTACTAAAAAGTGGATTCAATATGGTTCTGTATATGATTTTTATTTAGTAGAATGGGCTGGTGTTAATCCAGTAAATGGAAATGGACAGTGGTATGTGCAAAATGAAGATGGTAGCAAAACTATAACAGAAGACTATTCATCTCTTGGAAGTAAGGATAAAGTATATAAAGGAAATTCTTTGCCTGATGTTACAGGAGGTTTTTTAACAGAAGTGACATATAAAGATTGGACTCTATCTGCTAATTTCTCTTATACTATAGGAGGGAAAATTTATAATGGTGATAAAACCAGCTTATATAGACAGGCAGGTAATGGAAATACATGGAGTGCGGATATGATGGGAAGATGGACTCCTGAGAATACAGATACAGATATTGCAAGATTAACTACTAGCCCTGGTAGTTCATGGACTAGTCAATCAGATCGTTTCTTAGTTGATCGTTCTTTCTTAAAACTTAAGAATTTGACATTGACCTATAATCTTCCTAAAGAGTGGTTGAGAAAAATTAACTTAGGTTCAGCAAGCATATTCTTCCAAGCAGAGAATTTGTTTACATGGACAAAAGAACAAGGTATGGATCCTGAACAGACATTTGATGGGACTACTTATTACAGATATCCTGCTATGAAAGTAGTTTCTTTTGGATTAAATGTTAAACTTTAAAAAAACGAATAGATTATGAAACGTAGATTTATAAAATATATATTGGGAGCTGTGTTAATATCAGGAACTTTAGTATCATGTGATTTGGATACTTCACCTACAACAGCTTTGGAAGATACAAAAGTGTTTAAAACAACTGCAGGAAATGAAAAGGTGTGGATCGGTTCGTGGGTTTATTTAATGGAAACTTTTAATAGTTATGCTAATCCTGGTTATGGTTCTTTTTTAAGAGCTAGTGATGCAATGGGTAATGATGCTGTGTTAAATGGAAATTACGGATTTGCTAGTCATTATAAATTTTCTGCTATTTATGGTAAAGGCGGTACGAATAGCCTAAGCTGGATCATGACCTATAAAGTTATTGATAATATGAATAATATTATTGATAAGATAGATGTGTCAGAGGGAACACCAGCTGATAAAAAACGAATAAAAGGTCAAGCACTGGCTTTGCGTGGGTTTATGTATCTACATTTAGCATCTAGTTACGCCTTTGCGATAGATTATGATCCAGAGGCTAAGACTGCACCTATTTATCTAACTCCTACGACTGCTAGTACAGAACCAAGGCCATTAGCTTCTGTTAAAGAATTGTATAACCAATCTATTAAAGATTTAGAGGATTCGTATAGTCTGATCCCTGATCTAAATACATACAAGAGAGGTTCTGACAAATTTAAAATTGACCAACAAGTAGTTTTGGGATTGTTATCAAGAGTTCATCTATATGCTCGTAATTGGGAACAAGCAAAGAAGTATTCGGATTTAGCTTTAGAAAATAGTGATAGATTAATGAGTGAGAGTGATTATAAGAGTGGATTTAATGATGCAAGTAATGTAGAGTGGATTTGGGGGCATTTACAAACTCCTGAACAAAGTAATGCTTCTTATCAATTCCATTATCTAGATACTACTTCGCCTGATAGTTATTATTACAGCTTTAATGCGGATCCTCATTTTAAAGATTTATTTGACGATGGTGATTATAGAAAAAGTATGATTTATTGGGCTCCTAATCCTTCTAATAGAGCGCCTAAAGACAATGATGCGGCGTATATGCGTTATGCTAAATTTAAGTTTAAGGCAGGACAAATAGCAGATATTGTATTAATGCGTACTTCAGAAGTATATTTAATTAATGCAGAAGCTAAGGCTCACTTAGGAGATGGAGATGCTATTGTAAAACTAAATCAATTAAAGACTGCTAGAGGAGCAAAAGTAGTTAATGGATTAGCAGGTAAAGATCTTTTAGAAGCTATTTATTTAGAGCGTCGTAAAGAGTTGTTTGGAGAAGGTTTTGCTCTTGTCGATATTGTTAGAAATCAAAAGGCAGTGGAGCGAAAAGCTATACCTACAGGGACGAAAGTACTTTTTACTTATGAAGTGACAAATACAGATGGTACAGTAAGTAATGTTACAGTGAATTTGCTTGCCAATGGGCATCATGTGTTGAACTTTCCAGATCAAAGTAGTTTTCTTCCGAATAGTAAGTATTATTTATATCGTATTACGGATTCTGAAATAAATGAGAATCCGCATCTATAAAATGAATTAATTAGTTAGCTAAAAATGGAGTTTTCATAATATTTGAAAGCTCCATTTTTTATAGTGGATATAAGCAATTTTGTATTGTATAAATACTATAAAAAGTTATGTATTTTTGTAGTAGAATATTAATAAAAATACTCTGTTCTAGTAATAGGTTAGAGAAAGTGTTAACTTAAGGAGATAAGGATGTTAAATATAGGGGTAGTAGAAAGTCAAGAAATAACGCGTTACGCCTTGCAGGGGCTTATTAGAGAGATTTGCTCAGGAGAGGTAAGTATTGCTGAGATTGATGATTTGACAGGTTTAAAAAGCTATCTTTTGAAATATCCTTATGCAGTCATCATTGTAGATCCTTTTAGTAAGTGTTTGGAGAAGCAAACGGAGTTGTTGCTATTGTTGCGAGAACAAAATGAGAAGTCACAGTGGTTGTTGTTTTTTAGTGAACTAAACGAGCAATGGCTAAAACAGTTTTTGTCTAATCGAATTTCTGCTTTTAATATTGTTTTCCAAAATGATAAACTAGAACATATCAAGGAGGGGATCTATAAGACTATTTCTAAGGAGACTTATCTAGCACCTTGGATAATGAAGAAGTTGGAAGAGCATCAAGATAGTATTCTGAAAGTAGAGCAGGTACTTACTAATGCTGAGCGTGAGATACTAAAAGAAATAGCTTCTGGAAAAATGACTAAGGAGATAGCTGCAGACAGAAATATTAGTGCTCATACAGTGATAACACATCGCAAGAATATATTTAAAAAACTTGGTGTTAGCAATGTGTATGATGCAACGCGATATGCTATTAGAGCAGGTATTATTACTGTAAATGAGTATTATATCTAATGATAGAGATAAAAAAAACTGCTTAATAGCAGTTTTTTTGTTTTATATAAAGTTTTGATTTTTAAACATCTCAACGTTTATTTCTTCGATATAGTTTAAGACTTCGTCTCTACCTGTTTTGTCTTCTGATGAGGTAACAAAGCACGGCGGCATCTCTTCCCAGTTATCAGCTAACATTTTCTTTCTGTAATCAGCAATAAGGCTAGCTACTTTTTGTTTACCTACTTTATCGGCTTTGGTAAAGATGATAGAGAAAGGAACTTCGGCTTGTCCTAAATATTGCATGAATTCTAAGTCAATCTTCTGAGCTTCATGTCTGATATCTACTAATACAAAAGCACTTACTAATTGTTGTCTATTCTCGAAGTAATCTGTGATGAACTTCTGGAATACAGCTTTAGTCTTTTTAGATACTTTTGCGTACCCATAACCTGGTAAGTCAACTAAATACCAATTAGAATTAATTTTAAAGTGGTTGATTAGTTGTGTTTTTCCTGGTCTAGAAGAGGTTTTGGCTAAGTATTTCTGATTAGTAAGCATATTGATCAGAGAAGATTTACCTACATTAGATCTACCGATGAATGCGTATTCAGGGATAGGTTCATTAGGACACTTCTTAGCGTCAGAGTTACTAACAACAAATTCAGCTGTATTTATTTTCATTTTATTTGATATTTCTTTTGATAAACCACGCGTTTAGTAATTCGTTGAATTGATCTGGGTGTTCCATCATAGCAGCGTGTCCACATTCATCGATCCAATATAAGTCAGAATCTGGAAGTAATTCGTTGAATTCTACAGCTACTTCAGGAGGAGTTACTTTGTCATTCTTTCCCCAGATTAAACACGTAGGTACTTTTATTTTAGGTAAATCTTTAGACATATTGTGTCGTATCGCACTTTTGGCGATAGTAATAGTCTTGATTACTTTCATTCGATCATTAACTGTAGCAAAGACTTCATCTACGATTTCTTTAGTTGCTATTTCTGGGTGATAAAATACATCTTCAGCTTTCTTTTTGATGTATTCGTAGTCTCCACGTTTAGGGTAACTGTCTCCCATAGCACTTTCGTATAAGCCAGAGCTTCCTGTTAATATCATCGCTTGAAGATATTCAGGATACATTTTTGAAAAGTACAAAGCGATATGTCCTCCTAGAGAATTCCCTAGCAAGATCACTTTTTTATAACCTCTTCTATCTATAAAATCTTTTACAAATTTTGCGAAAGCCTTTACGTTCGTTTTTAAAATACTGTTCGTGTAAAGTGGAAGTTCTGGAAGAACTACTTTGTAACCTTCATTTGGGAAAAAATTTGTAACACCATCAAAATTGCTCAGACCTCCCATTAATCCGTGTAAGATAACAATTGGTGTACCTTCGCCAATTTCTATAAAACGGAATTTACCATCTTCTTTTAAAGTTCGCTCCATGTAGTTTCTAAATGCGATTTTTAAATTCCCACAAATATACGTTTTTAAATATGAGAAAAATTCTAAAAGGAGTAATAATTTATTGTAAAAGTGTGAATTTGTCCATTTCAGCGCTTCTGGCCTTGTTGTAAATGCTAATTTATTGATGTTGATAAAAGAGTTTTTATGGTCAAAAGCTAGGGTTCGAATTGTGATTTGTATTTTAAAATTAAGGGCTATTAGTCAGCTGATTACCCTATTTACTTGAATTATTTAGTTTAAGACTCAAAACTTATCAACAAAGTGGGAAAAAGTGGTAAATTGTGGTAAAAAATTGACTACATTTGCTAAGATTATATTTATAGGTGTACATTGATGGCAATAATCGGAACATATGAATGCAAAATAGACGCCAAAGGAAGGGTGCTAGTACCTGCTTCTCTGAAGAAGCAGTTGTCTGGTATTGGCGATGGTTTTGTATTAAAACGTTCTGTTTTTGAGAGCTGTTTAGAGTTATGGCCTATGGCGGAATGGGATAAAATGATGAGTAAAATAGGAAAGTTGAATCCTTTTGATAAAAAGAATGATGCTTTTATTCGTCGTTTTATGGCCGGTGTGAAGAATGTTGAAATAGACGATGCAGGACGTCTTTTGATAGCAAAAGACTTGATAGATTTTGCACAAATAAGCAAGGATCTTGTTTTTTCGTCTAAGGTAAATATAATGGAAATTTGGGATAAGAAATTGTATGAGGCAACGTTAGAGGTGGATGATTTTGATTTTGGAGAGTTGGCTCAGGATGTAATGAGTAATATAAGTTTTGATGAGTAAAGAAGAATACGGTTATCACAGACCTGTTTTGTTGACAGAGAGTATTGATGGATTAATTACTGATCCGAATGGTGTCTATGTAGATGTGACATTCGGAGGAGGAGGACACTCTAGAGAGATACTTAACCGTCTAGGAAGTGAAGGGAAGTTGTTTGCATTTGATCAAGATGAGGATGCATTAGCAAATGCATTAGATGACCCAAGGTTTACTTTGATCAATCAAAACTTTAGATATCTAAAACGTTATTTGCGTTTTCACGGAGTGAAGGAAGTAGATGGGGTTTTAGGAGATTTAGGAGTGTCATCGCATCAGTTCGACGTGCCTGAGAGAGGATTCTCAACTAGATTCGACGGTGAGCTAGATATGAGGATGAATCAGTCTGGAGATATTTCTGCTTTTAACGTAGTGAATGAGTACGAAGAAGCAGATCTTAGAAATATGTTTTATATGTATGGGGAATTAAAAAATGCCGGAGCAATTGCAAATACAATAGTAAAAGCTAGAGTAGACAATCCTATCAAGAATACAGATGAATTAAAAGAGGTGTTGGCTAGATTCTTACCTGCTCATAAGAGTGCTAGGATTTTGGCTCAGATATACCAAGCGATTCGAATAGAAGTGAATCAGGAAATGGATGTGTTAAAAGAAATGTTGGTACAAAGCCAAGAGGTCTTGAAACCAAAAGGGAGATTGAGTATTATCTCTTACCATTCATTAGAAGATCGTTTAGTGAAACGATTTATGAAAAACGGAATGTTCGAAGGAGAACCTGAAAAAGATTTCTTCGGAAGGTTTGAAGTTCCGATGAAACAGTTAGGGAAGTTGATCTTGCCAACTGATGAAGAAATTGCAATAAATAATAGAGCTCGCTCTGCGAAATTGAGAATTGCCGAGAAAAAATGAAAAATAAAGTAAGTAGCCCAGGAGATATTATCAAAGCTAAGATTCTCGTTAATGAGAATTCGGCTAAGACTTGGGCATTTATTATTTATGTAATCATTTTAAGTTTATTGTTAATTGGTAATACTCAGTCGTATGAGGCGAAAGTATTTAAAATAGCAAAACTAACTCATGAAGTGAAGATGTTGCGTGCAGAGTTTGTTGATACACGATCAGAGTTAATGGAGTTAAAGATGGAGTCCACTATCACTAAGAATTTAGAAGAAGATGGGATATTCCCTTCAGAGACACCGGCAACAAAGATTAAAGTAACAAGAGAAGTAGAAAAAGAAAGTTTTTGGGATAAGTTATGGCGCTAAATAATAAGAATATTTATGTGAATATATACCTTATCTCTGCATTAGTTTTACTCTTTGCGGGAGGGATTATCTATAGATTAGTACAGATCCAGGGGATAGAAGGAAAGGAGTTAAGAGCTAAGGCTCAAGATAAAACTAGAGTAAAGATAGAAGAGATTCCTGCTAATAGAGGGAATGTGTATTCGTCAGATGGAAGTCTATTAGCGACTTCTGTACCGGTCTTTGAAATTCGTTTTGATGGTTTGGCACCTAGTGAAAAGGATTTTTATGAGAATGTGAAGCCATTGTCTGATTCTTTAGGAGTGATGTTTAAAAAACCTTCTAGCTATTATGAGAATTTGCTTAGAAAGGCTAGAAAGAATGGAAACAGATATGTATTCATAGCTAAAGATCTTAGTTATACACAATATGTAAGAGTTAAAAGCTTTCCTCTTTTAAAAAGAGGGCCTTATAAAGGAGGGCTTATTTCTCTTCAGAAAACAATTAGGCAACATCCTATAGGTAAGATTGCACAACGTACAATCGGGTATGAAAGAAAGAATGAGGATAACTCTTTCACTCGAGTGGGAATAGAAGGAGCATTTACATCCTATTTAAGTGGAGTAGATGGCCGTAGAAAGATGCAAAGCCTTGGTAAAGATCAATGGAAGCCTATTAATGATGAAAATGAGATAGAACCTATCGATGGACAAGATATCGTATCTACCATTGATGTTTATATACAAGATATTGCTCATCATGCGTTACTAAAACAATTAGAGTATTATAGTGCAGATCATGGATGTGTGGTAGTTATGGAAGTTGGAACAGGAGCTATTAAAGCTATTTCTAATTTAGGACGATCTGAAAGTGGTAATTATTATGAAACAATTAATTATGCTGTAGGGGAGAAACATGAACCAGGATCTACATTTAAGTTAGCATCACTATTGGCTCTTTTAGAAAAAGGGAAAAGCGATACTGCTAGAATATATGATACGAATGATGGTGTTGTAAAGTTTTATAATGCAAGAGTTAGAGATTCTAAATGGGGAGGATATGGAAAGATTTCGCTAGCTAGAGGTATAGAAGTGTCATCAAACACTGTGATTACTCAAGCTGTGAATGAAGGCTTTAAAGATAAGCCTAGTGAGTTCACTAATTATCTATCTACTCTAGGTATGGATAAGGCATTAGATATACCTATTAAAGGAGCTAGTGTACCTTATATACCAAAGCCTGGTAAAAAAGGATGGAGTGGATTAGCGCTACCTTGGATGGCTTTTGGGTATGGGATTTCGATAACACCTTTGCATACATTGACATTGTATAATGCAGTTGCAAATAATGGAGTGATGGTAAAACCAATGTTTGTATCTGAAGTTAGGGAGTTTAATAAAACAGTGGTGAAGTTTGAACCAGAGGTTTTAAACCCTCAGATTGCTTCTCCAGAAGTTATTAAACAGGTACAAGGGGTATTGACTAATGTGGTTGTAAAAGGAACAGGTAGAAAAGTAGGCTCTCCTAATTTCTCTATGGCAGGTAAAACAGGAACAGCTCAGGTAAATTATGGAAAAGGAAAAGGAAAGGATATGTATTATTCATCTTCTTTTGCTGGATACTTTCCAACAGAGAATCCAAAATATTCATGTATAGTGATTATACATAAACCAGATAGAACGAAGAGTTATTATGGAGCGGATGTGTCTGGGCCAGTATTTAAACGTATAGCACAGAAGATATACACGGATGTGCCTACAACAACAAGTTTAAGCAATATAGATGAAGTGCCGTCTAATGTGAGAACAAGTTACCGAGATTATCATGAAAAAGTAATGGATAATCTTGAAGTTATGCCTGATGTAAGAGGAATGTACGCAATGGATGCAGTCCCTCTTTTAGAGAATCTAGGTCTGAAAGTAGAAATAAAAGGGATAGGGAAAATAAAGAAACAGTCTGTAATAGCTGGACAAAAAATAATTAAGAATCAAAAAGTAGTATTAGAGCTATCGTGAAAAAGTTAAACGAATTATTATACAAAGCAAAAATGATATCTGTTACAGGAGGTGATTTAGAACTTACTGTAACCAAGATTGCATTTGATTCGCGTGAAGTTTCAAAAGGGACTCTATTTGTTGCTATACCTGGTACTGTAGTAGATGGTCATGACTATATCTCACAAGCGATTAAAGATGGTGCTAGTGCTGTTATTTGTGAGAAACTGCCACAGGATATACTAGCGGGAGTTACCTATGTTTTAGTAGAAGATAGTAATAAGGCACTAGCTATAGTTGCTAGTAATTTTTATGACAATCCTTCTTCTAAATTAAAATTGGTTGGAGTAACAGGTACAAATGGTAAAACAACTATAGCTACTCTTTTGTATACATTGTTTAAAAACTTAGGGTACGAGGCAGGTTTGTTGTCTACTGTAGTAATAAAAGTAGGTGATGTAGATTATAATGCTACTCATACTACACCTGATTCGCTTACAATCAATCATTATTTAAATGAGATGGTTGAAGCTGGTTGTGAGTACTGTTTTATGGAAGTTAGTTCGCATGGTATTGTACAGATGCGTACGCATAGTCTAGAGTTTGATGGAGGGATATTTACTAACCTAACACACGATCATTTAGATTATCACAAAACATTCGCTGAATATAGAAATGCGAAGAAAGCTTTCTTTGATCAGTTGCCTAAGGGGGCTTTTGCAATAACAAATGTAGATGATAAAAATGGGTTGGTTATGACCCAAAATACAGGTGCAACTATTAAGACATATGGTCTTAAGAACGTAGCTGATTATAAAGCTGAAGTATTAGAAAGTCAGTTCTCAGGGATGTTAATGAAAATTAATCAACGTGAGATTTGGGTTCAGTTAATAGGCTTGTTTAATGCTTCTAATTTATTAGCTGTTTATGCAGCAGCTATCCAATTAGGAGTGCCTGAAGAGGATGCTCTATTAGAAGTAAGTAAGCTAACTAGTGTAGCGGGAAGATTCCAATACGTAGTATCTTCTAAAAAGGTAACTGCTATAGTAGATTACGCTCATACACCTGACGCATTAAAGAATGTAATAGAAACAATTAACTCTATTCGTACTTATAATGAGAAGCTAATCACTGTAGTAGGATGTGGAGGTAATAGAGATAAAACGAAAAGACCAGAGATGGCACAGATAGCGTCAGAACTGAGTAATAAAGTAATATTCACTTCAGATAATCCAAGATTCGAAGACCCTGTTGTAATCTTAGAAGAAATGGAAAAAGGAGTGGAACCTCAGAATACGATGAAGACTATAGTAGTGGTAGATCGTAAGCAAGCTATCAAATTAGCTTGTCAGCAGGCAGAAGCTGGTGATATTATTTTAATCGCAGGTAAGGGACATGAGACTTATCAAGAGATTAAAGGGGTAAGAAATCATTTTAATGATTTAGAGATTGTAACTGAATTTTTAGAACAATAGAATAAGGGAGATTTAAGGTATGTTATATTATTTATTTGAGTACTTAGATGATTATTTCAAAATTCCTGGAGCGGGGATGTTTCAATACATCACTTTCCGATCAGGTATGGCTATGATATTCTCATTGCTGATTTCGATCATCTACGGTAAGAGAATTATCAAATATCTACGAAAAATGCAGATTGGTGAGACTGTACGTGAGCTTGGATTAGAAGGGCAGAAGGAAAAAGCAGGTACACCAACTATGGGAGGGCTAATCATTATTATAGCAACTCTTATACCAGTTCTATTGTTTGCAAAACTTGATAATACTTACGTTCTGTTACTTTTACTAACAACAGTTTGGATGGGAACTATCGGATTCTTAGATGATTATCTAAAGATGAAGAAAAAAGATAAAGAAGGGCTAAAAGGACGATTTAAAGTAATTGGGCAAGTAGGGCTTGGATTAATCGTTGGAGCGGTACTTTATTTTAGTCCTACAGTGACAGTTAGAGAAATGCCTGCGAATAGAGTTTTAGTTGAAGAAGTAGCTAGTAAATATGATGTAAAATCAACAGCGACAACGATTCCTTTCCTAAAGGATAATGAGTTTGATTATTCTATATTAATCAATTGGTTAGGAGAAGGGGCAGAGAAATACACTTGGTTGATCTTTATACCTGTTGTAATATTTATCGTGACAGCTGTATCTAACGGAGCCAATCTAACAGATGGTATTGATGGATTAGCCGCGGGTACGTCAGCAATCTCAACATTTGTGTTGGGAATTTTTGCGTTTATTTCAGGTAACGTTGTATTATCAACTTATCTTAATGTAATGTATATACCTCATTCAGGTGAGATGACTATTTATATAGCCTCCTTTATGGGTGCATTGATAGGGTTTTTATGGTATAATACTTATCCTGCTCAGGTATTTATGGGAGATACAGGTAGTTTAACTATTGGGGGTATTATAGCAGTATTAGCTATCGCAGTGCGAAAAGAACTAATCATTCCAGTATTATGTGGGATATTTTTAGCAGAGAACTTATCAGTAGTATTACAGGTAGGTTACTTTAAATATACTAAGAAGAGATATGGGGAAGGAAGAAGGATATTTTTAATGTCTCCACTTCACCATCATTTCCAAAAGAAAGGATATCATGAAAGTAAGATTGTAACTCGCTTTTGGATTATAGGAATATTGTTAGGAATATTCTGTATTGTTTCTTTAAAAATAAGATAGTATGAGAGTAGTTGTATTAGGAGCAGGAGAAAGTGGAGTTGGTACAGCTGTGCTAGCTATGACTAAAGGATATGATGTATTTGTTTCAGATTTTGGACAGATTGAGGATAAGTACAAGTCTGTTCTAAATGAATTCAATATACGTTGGGAAGAAGGAAAACATACAGAAACAGAAATATTAAGTGGTGATATAATAGTTAAGAGTCCTGGTATTCCGGATAAAGTAGCTATTATTCAAAAAGCATTAGCAAGAGATATTGATGTTATTTCGGAAATAGAATTTGCTTATACTTTTAATACAGAGCCATCTGTCGCTATAACAGGTAGTAATGGAAAAACAACAACGACGATGCTTACCTATCATTTATTGAGTAAGGGTGGATTGAATGTTGGTATAGGGGGAAATATAGGAGATAGCTACGCCAAGCAGGTAGCTGTGAATCCTGAAAAGTGTTATGTGTTAGAATTGAGCAGTTTTCAATTAGATGGCATACGCAAGTTTAGACCTCATATCGCTGTTATTACTAATATTAGCCCAGATCACTTAGATAGATATGATTATAAGTATGAAAATTATATCAATGCTAAGTTTAGAATTACATTGAATCAAACCAAAGAAGATTATTTAATCTATGATGATGATGATGTAGAGATTCAACGTTGGTTAACTAATAATAAAACTGCCGCTAAAAGAGTGCCATTTTCTATTACTAAAAAATTAGAGTATGGAGCTTATTTAGAAGGGCAAAATATTGTAGTGGCTATGGACAAGGAAACAGTGGTTTTACCAATTAGCGAATTGGGTGTTGAAGGAAAGCACAATGTTAAGAATGCTATGGCAGCTACTGCTGTGGCACAATTAAAAAGAATAAGAAAGCAAAGTATTAGAGAGAGTTTGTCCGATTTTCAAGGAGCTGAACACCGTTTAGAAAAGGTGATGAAAGTAGAGAATGTTCAGTATATAAATGATTCTAAAGCTACTAATATAAATGCTACCTTTTTTGCGTTAGAGAGTATGAAGACACCGACAGTATGGATTGTTGGAGGTGTAGATAAAGGAAATGATTACGATGAGTTGATGCCTTTAGTTCGTGAGAAAGTAAAAAGTATTATCTGTTTAGGAGTAGACAATAGTAAGATAAAGTCGGCTTATGAACAGGTGGTTGATACATTGATTGAGGTACAAAGTATGGCCGATGCTGTGAAAATGGCACAACGCTTAGCTGAGAGTGGTGATACAGTACTGTTATCACCTGCCTGTGCAAGTTTTGATTTGTTTAAAAATTATGAAGATAGAGGACATCAGTTTAAAGCTGAAGTAAATAATCTATAAGATAGAAATGAAAAAGTTAGTTGCTAATTTATATGGAGATAAACATATATGGACAGTAATATTTTTACTCGCCTTATTTTCGTTTGTACCTGTGTATAGTGCGAGTACTAACTTAGTGTATACGATAGGTACTGGAAAATCAACATTTTCGTATTTATTTAAGCATTTTGCGCATTTGTCTATTGGTTTTGTGCTATTGTATTTAGCACATAAACTAGAGTATAGGTATTTTAGGCAATTGTCGATTCTTATGATGCCTGTAGCTATCGTGTTACTGTTCTTTACTTTGATTCAAGGCAAGACCATTGGAGGTGCGAATGCTAGTAGGTGGTTAGACTTAGGTGTTATTCAGATACAACCGTCAGCAATAGCTGCAGTAGTTGTACTTGGATATGTAGCTCAATATCTAGTCAGTATTCAAGATAAAAAAGTTGAGTTTTGGCCTTCGGTATTAGAGTTGTGGTTGCCTGTTATGGTTGTAGTTGGCTTAATTTTTCCAGCTAACTTTTCTACAGCAGCTTTGATCTTCTTGATGGTTGGGATACTGGTATTTGTGGGGAAGTATCCTTTTAAATACTTAGCGGCTATTTTTGGTGCAGGAATGTTGTTTGTGACCTTGTTTGTACTGGCAGCAAAAGCTTTGCCTGAAGGAACGATGCCTAACCGTGTAGATACATGGATAAGTCGTATTGATAGATTCGCTAATGCAGATGAAGGAGGAAAAGACCTTTATCAAGTAGATAATGCTAAAATAGCGATAGCGTCTGGTGGACTAATGGGAAAAGGCCCAGGGAAAAGCGTTCAAAAGAACTTTTTACCACAGTCTTCATCGGATTTTATTTATGCGATTATAGTGGAGGAATATGGAATGGTAGGAGGACTATCAGTATTGTTTCTTTATTTGTATTTGTTCTTTAGGTTTTTGATAGCAGCACATAAAGCTCCGACTTTGTTTGGAAAGTTGTTGGTTACGGGATTAGGGTTTTATTTTATATTCCAAGCCTTGATCAATATGGGGGTAGCTGTTTCATTACTACCTACTACTGGACAAACATTACCTCTGATAAGTAGTGGAGGTACATCGATATGGATGACTTGTATTTCATTAGGGGTGATTTTAAGTGTTACCAAAAAAGAACAAGAGATACAAAAGCAGGAAATGGAAAGAATGATAGAGGAAGAAAGAATGCAAGAAGAATTAAGAAAACAAGAAGAATTAAGGCAAAATCAAGAATTAGTAAAATAGATTATTAGCAAAAAACAGTATAAATGAAGCGCGCACCAAGAGTCATATTAAGTGGAGGAGGAACAGGAGGACATATTTATCCTGCTATAGCTATTGCTAATGAGATTAAGGCAAGGTATGCAGATGCTGAAATCTTATTCGTAGGAGCTGAGAATAAGATGGAGATGCAGAAGGTGCCACAAGCTGGTTATAAGATAGAAGGATTATGGATATCTGGTATTCAACGAAAGTTGACTATAGATAATCTTGCTTTTCCGTTTAAATTGATTAGTAGTTTATGGAAGTCTGGTAAAATAATTAAAAAGTTTAAACCAGATGTAGTGATTGGGACTGGTGGTTTTGCTAGTGGTGCTGTGGTGAAAGTGGCTGCTGGTAAGAATATACCTACATTAATTCAAGAGCAGAATTCTTTTCCTGGTATAACAAATAAGTTATTGGGAAAGAAAGCAAATAAGATATGCGTGGCGTATGATCATTTAGAAAGGTTCTTTCCTGCGTCAAAGATTATAAAGACAGGTAACCCTGTTAGAAATGATTTATTAGATGTCAGTTCTATGAAGGAAGAAGGTATTCGATCTTTCGGATTAGATAGTTCTAAAGACATTCTTTTAGTTTTAGGAGGAAGTCTTGGAGCCAGAAGAATAAACCAATTGATTGAAGAGAATTTAGAAGAAATAAAGAGAAAGAATATACAAGTTATATGGCAATGTGGTAAGTTGTACTATGAGGAGTATAAAAAGTATCAGACAGAAGGGGTATTAGTGACTGCTTTTGTGGAGAAGATGAACTTGGCTTATGCAGCAGCGGATTATGTGATTTCTAGAGCAGGAGCTTCTTCTATTTCTGAATTAGCATTGGTAGGTAAGCCTGTTATGTTTATTCCTTCTCCTAATGTAGCTGAAGACCATCAGACTAAAAATGCGATGAGTATTGTAAGCGAGGAAGGAGCAATATTGCTAAAAGAGGCAGAGCTAGCAGAGCAATTTTTACCAACATTTACTGCATTAGTAGAAGATAGAGAATTGCAGAATAAGTTAGGGGCTAACTTTAGAAGGTTAGCATTACCTAATGCGACAAAAGATATAGTAGATCAAGTAGAAGCTATAATGAATATTTAAGTATGGAATTAAGTAAGATAAAGAGCGTATTTTTTATAGGAATAGGAGGCATAGGTATGAGTGCCTTAGCTCGTTATTTTAAATTTATAGGAAAGAATGTTGCAGGATATGATCGTACTGCGACACAATTAACAGATGAATTAAAAGAAGCTGGAATTGATATCCACTTTGAAGATAATTTAGAGTTAGTAAAGGATGTGTATAAGGATAAGGAAACTACTTTAGTTGTAGTCACTCCTGCGATACCTAGTACACATACAGAATGGAACTATTTTATCGATAATGGTTTTGATATTCGTAAGCGTTCTGAAGTATTAGGTTTGATAACTAAGGATACCTATTGTTTTGCAGTAGCCGGAACACATGGTAAGACTACTACTACAAGTATTCTAGGGCATCTATTATTTCAAGCAGGTGTTGATGTAACAGCATTCGTTGGAGGAGTAGTAGAAAATTATCAGACTAATCTTATAGGAAGTGGTAAAACAGTAACTGTAGTAGAGGCAGATGAATTTGATCGTTCTTTTTTAAGATTGTATCCTGATACAGCTTGTATCACTTCTACTGAGGCGGATCACTTAGATATATTTGGTACTGCAGAAGAAATGTTAGTAGCATTCCAAGACTTTGCGAATAAGATTGAGGATAAGACTAAATTCTTTAAAACAGAACAAGTAGATTTAAATGGTATTAAAGTTGGTTTTGGAGAGGACTGTATCTATAGAATAGAGAACATATCTATTGATAATGGATGGTATGTTTTTGATATAATAACTCCTAATGAGAGAATTGAAGGTGTTCGTTTTGGATTACCAGGTAGACATAACCTATCTAATGCATTAGTAGCCTTTGCTATGGCTTATAATTATGGAGTAGATGCAAAAGTATTAGTTGATGGTTTAGGGAGTTTTAAAGGTGTTAGAAGAAGATTCTCTTATAAGATTAGAAGAGATGATCTTATTTATATAGATGATTATGCTCATCACCCGACAGAGATTCAAGCAGTAAGTCAGGCAGTACATGAGTTGTATAGTGATAAGAAGGTAGTAGCTGTGTTCCAGCCTCATTTATATAGTCGTACAAGAGACTTTATGAGTGAATTTGCTGCAGCATTATCTACTTTTGATCATGTAGTGTTATTAGATATTTATCCTGCGAGAGAGTTGCCGATAGAAGGTGTGACGTCAGCAGCATTGTTAGAGCAAATGACATCAATAGATAAAGTAGTCTTACAAAAAGGGGAGTTATTACCTTATTTAAAGGCCTCTAAGGCTGAATTGGTTCTGACGATAGGAGCCGGTGATTTAGGAGAAATGGTAGAAGATATCAAGAAAGGATTAGAATAATATAGAAAGTTTTAGTACGTGAAAAAGTTGTTTAAGAAAATAAAGTGGTCAGATGTTCGCATATTGCTATTGTGTGGACTGTTACTGTTTTTATATTCTTTTACTAATAAACGTAGTAATGATCGTGAAGTTAAGGAGATCGATGTAGTTTTTAAGGAAAGTGAGGAACACTTTGTAACTAGTAGTGAAATTCGCAATTTGCTTAAAAATAAATTTCCAAAAATTTCCGAGATTAATAGAAGTGTTTTAGATTTGAATAATCTAGAGAAAAACGTGCTAAAAAATGAATTAATCAGAAATGCGGATGTTTATTTGACGATAGATAATAGAATAATCGTAGATATTTGGCAAAAAAGAGCGATTGGAAGAGTGATAGATGGTAATAATAATTATTATCTTGATGAGTTAGGTAAAAGGATGCCATTATCAAGTAATTTTTCTGATAGAGTTCCTATGGTGCAGGGAAAAGTGGATAAGAGTAATGAAAGAGAAATTAAGGAAATACTTGAGTTAATCAACAAGGATGAGTTCTTAAGAGAAGATGTCACAGGGATAGTTATAGAGCCAAAAGGAACTTTAATGTTGGTTAGTCGCACAAACCGTTTTGACATTTTGTTTGGAGGGTTTGATGAAATGGAAATAAAGTTACAAAACTATAAAGCCTTTGTACAGTATTTGATAAGAGAGAATGTTGAACAAGAGAAATACAAGTATATAAACCTTAAGTTTACCCAACAAGTGGTATGCACGAAATAGAAAAAGAGTATGGAAAAAGAAAATATAGCTGTAGGTTTAGACATTGGGACAACTAAGATTGTCGCAATGATTGGAAAGAAAAACGAATACGGTAAACTAGAAATTTTAGGATTAGGTAAAGCTAAAAGTCTAGGTGTTAAACGAGGTGTTGTTAACAATATCACGCAGACCATTCAATCTATTCAAAACGCTGTTACTGATGCTGAGTCAGCAGCAGGGTATAAGATTAAGAATGTGGTAGTAGGTATAGCTGGACAACATATACGTAGTATTCAACATAGTGATTATATAAGTAGAGATAATCCTGATGAAGTAATAGGAGATAAGGACATTGAGCAACTAATTACTCAAGTTCAGAAGTTGAGTATGCTTCCTGGAGAAGAAATTATACATGTACTTCCACAAGAGTTCAAAATAGATGGAGAGCCTGGTATTAAGGAACCTATCGGAATGTATGGAAGTCGTTTGGAAGCTGTATTCCATGTAGTAGTAGGGCAAGCTGCATTAATAAAGAATGCAGGGAGATGTATTAAAGATGCAGGTTTAGAGCTTTCAGGTATTACTTTAGAGCCTTTAGCATCAGCTGAAGCTGTTCTAAGTCAAGAAGAAAAAGAAGCTGGTGTGGCACTTATCGATATCGGTGGTGGTACAACAGACTTAGCTATCTTTAAAGATGGTATTATTCGTCATACTGCGGTAGTGCCTTTCGGAGGAAATGTTATTACAGAAGATATTAAAGAAGGATGTTCTATTATAGAACGTCAAGCTGAGATTCTAAAAGTAAAGTTTGGGTCTGCTTGGCCAGGTGAAAATAAAGATAATGAGATTGTTTCTATTCCAGGATTAAGAGGAAAAGAGCCAAAGGAAATATCTTTAAAGAACTTGTCTAAGATTATCCATGCTCGTGTAGAAGAGATTATTCAGTTAGTATTCTCTGAGATTAAGAGCTATGGATATGAAAGCCCACAGAAAAAACTGATAGCTGGGATTGTTTTAACAGGAGGAGGTTCTGAATTAAAACATATTAAGCAATTAGTAGAATATATCACTGGTATAGATACTCGTATCGGATATCCTAATGAGCACTTAGCAGGTGACTCTAGTTTAGAAATTTCAAGTCCATTATATGCTACTGCTGTAGGATTAGTAATGGAAAGTGAAAGACATCATATAAAAGGAGCGGTGTCATTAGCAGATATTGCTGCTGAAAATAAAGCTCCAGAAGAGGAGGCATCTGTTGTTAATCGCACAGCGCCTGTGATAGAACAACCAGTTGTGTCACAAGATCCAATAGAAACAGTAAGTCAAGAAAGACCTAAGGTTTCTGAAGAACCAAAAGAGACTGAATTTAGATCGCCAACGGCAGAAAAATTTGAATCAAATTTCTTTGGTACTTTTTTTAGAAAAATAAAAGATTTTATTGAAAAGCAAGAATAAAAAGGCTACGTATATGGAGAATACAGATTTTGGAGGAATAAAGTTTGATTTACCGAAAAACCAATCAAACGTTATCAAAGTAATAGGTGTAGGAGGCGGTGGAAGTAATGCTATTAATCACATGTTCCAACAAGGAATAAAAGGTGTAGATTTTATAGTGTGTAATACTGACTCTCAAGCATTAGAAAATAGTCCAGTTCCAACTAAGATTCAGTTAGGAGTTAACCTTACTGAGGGGTTAGGAGCAGGAGCTAATCCAGAAGTGGGCCAACAGTCTGCTTTAGAAAGTATAGAAGAGATAGAGAAGATGCTAGATACCAACACTAAGATGGTATTTATCACTGCTGGTATGGGTGGTGGTACCGGTACAGGTGCTGCTCCAGTTATCGCTCAGTTATCTAAAGAACGCGATATCCTTACAGTAGGTATTGTTACTATTCCTTTCCAATTTGAAGGTAAAGTGAGACAAGACCAAGCTTTAAAAGGGGTTGAACGTCTACGTAAACAAGTTGACTCTTTAGTAGTTATCAATAATAATAAGTTACGAGAGGTATATGGTAATTTAGGTTTCAAAGCTGGTTTCTCCAAAGCCGATGAAGTCTTATCTACTGCAGCTCGTGGTATCGCAGAGGTTATTACACATCATTATACTCAGAATATTGACTTAAAGGATGCTAAGACTGTATTATCTGATAGTGGTACTGCTATAATGGGATCTGCTACAGCTTCTGGTGAGACTAGAGCTAAAGATGCTATTGTAGATGCATTAGATTCTCCTCTATTAAATGATAATAAGATTAGCGGTGCTAAGAATGTATTGTTATTAATTGTGTCTGGTGCAAATGAGATTACAATTGATGAGATAGGTGAAATCAACGACCACATCCAGACTGAAGCTGGACATAATGCTAACATTATTATGGGGGTTGGTGAAGATGAGTCTTTAGGAGACGCTATCTCTGTAACAATTATTGCAACAGGTTTCAATATCGAACAACAAAAAAGTATTGTTACAACAGGTGAACCTAATAAGATTATTCACGTATTAGAAGGTGACCAAAAGTTAGAGCATAATCTAATGCAAGCTTCATCTGTAGAGTCTTTCGGTTATTCTTCTCCAGATGAGCCATTATCTAAGGTTACTACTATAATATCTTCTCCAGAAGAAGCAGTAGAAGAAACAGAAAAAATTACTGTACATCAGTTAGGTGATTTTGAAGATGAAGACCTTGATGAAGGTATCTCTGTAGAGGCAATTAATGAGGATGACGTTCAAGTAAATCAAGTGACAGCAGAAGCTACTGAAAAAGCTAGTGATGCTAATGGATTAGACGTCTTTTTTGAAATCGTAACACCTTCTGAGGAAGTAAAAAAAAATACTAATATTTCAGAAGAGCAAAATTTAGCAAAAACAAAAGATATAAGAGATATAAATGTTGTTGATCCTGAGTTTGTTATTGTAAATGTAGCAAAAAGACCAGAAACACAAGTGTCTCAACAGCCACAAGCAAATGCTCCTATAGTGTATCATTTAGAAGATGATGTGGTAGAAGCAAAAAGCAATATTGCTTATGGTAATGAAGCTAAATCAGTTCAAAATATGACCGCTCCTAAAGAAGAAATCATCATGTTCTCTTTAGAAGATTACACTGATAAAGAAAGTGAGTTAGCATCTGCAAAGCCGGTTAATAAACATCAAGATGCAATAGAGGATGAATTCAGGTTCTCTATTAAGTCTGAAGAATCAACTCCTGCTGTAGAAGCGTCTAATACTGTCGTAGAAGAAGAGCTAGATGAAGTAAATCCTATAGAGATGAGTATAGAGGAATTTACTCTTAAGAGTCGTGCTGCTGAACGTAGAAAAAAGATGAAAGAGTTTAACTATAAGTTTAATAATACGAATAGTCAGTTAACAGAACTAGAGCGTGAGCCAGCTTATAAAAGAAGTGGAGTAGACTTACACGAGTCTGATGAGACAACTAATAAGTCACGCATTACTTTCGGATTAGATAGTAATAACGATGGACAGTTAAGATCTAATAACTCATATTTACACGATAATGTAGACTAAGTTATTATTTAACTAAAGATATAGAGCCCGAAGAACGTTGTTTTTCGGGCTTTTTTATATATTTGCAAAAAATAAAAATATTTGATATGAGTTTACAATCAAAGATAATGGACGCTATAAAAAGTGCGATGAAAGCGAAAGATACAGTAGCTTTAGAAGCATTAAGAGCAGTAAAGTCTGAGTTATTATTAGCTCAAACTCAATCAGGAGCACAAGCAGACCTTACTGAGGAAGAAGAAATTAAAATTCTTCAAAAGTTAGTGAAGCAGAGAAAAGACAGTGCTAATATTTTTTCAGAGCAAGGTAGAAATGATTTAGCTGAGCCAGAAATAGCACAAGCTACAATCATAGAACAATTCTTGCCAGAGCAATTATCAGAAGAAGAAGTTCAAAAAATAATAGGTGAGATAATTACTAATGGTGGTTTCAGTGGCATGTCTTCAATGGGACAAGTAATGGGAATCGCTACTAAAGAATTAGCTGGTAAAGCTGATGGTAAGACCATCTCATCTGCAGTAAAATCTCTATTGTCTAAATAGTAGATTTAATGTCCGTGTAGTTCAACTGGATAGAATATCAGATTTCGGCTCTGAGGGTTGGGGGTTCGAACCCTCCCGCGGACGCAAAATATATACGCTATTGTCTATAATTAGATAATAGCGTTTTTTGTTTTTTTATACTTTACTGTTTTCTATTGTGATGGCCTATGTAGAAAACTATCCCTTAGTTAGAGAAAAGTTTCCTGACAAGTATGTTTTATACTCTGACTATCTCTTTAGTGCATTTATGCTATCAGATATTGACCGTAGTTTGATAGTATAGTGATCGCATAGTTTTCCCCCTTTTTTATGCGATCACTATGCGATCACTATCCGACCACTATGCGATCACTATCCGACCACTATGCGATGACAACTGTTTCTGTCTTAAAATAGCGATACAGTTATTGATTATAATCCTGCTTTTAAATGTACACTTCTGTCTGTTGAATGGAGGTGAGTATTCTTTTTTGTGTTAGGTAGATATTATGCTACCAAGATGTTTTCCTTTTGTTAGAAGTGGAAAATAGTTATAAATACTATGAGAGGTTGCAGTTGGTGTTGTGTTAGAAGAATAAGAAAAATGTGTTTTCGTAAAAAATAAAAGAAAAAACATGGAATCTGATAAATATCATATTTTTAGATATAGTGTTGGGTTACATTTGTCCTAACAAAATAAGTTATGATATGAGACAGAATGTACCAATTTCTAGTATTATGGCTTCAAAACTAGTCAAATTAAATCTAACAGATTCATTGACAAAGGCTGAAAAGTTATTTAAGGAGAACAAGATTAGACACCTTCCTGTGTTATCTGGAGGAAAGTTGGTAGGGATTCTTAGTTATACTGACTTAGTAAGAATTAGTTTGGCTGAGACAGTAGGGGATAATGATGATATTATCGATACTACTATATATAATATGTTCTCTATAGAACAAGTAATGGTTAAGGACGTTGTGACTATACAAGCAGATTGTAGTATAAAGGAAGCAGCCGAAATAATTATCGAAAGAGGATTTAGATCATTGCCTGTTATGGAAGGAGATATATTAATAGGCATGCTTACGAGTACTGACTTGATTAAGTATTTGATAAAGCAATACGAATAAGATATAAAAAGAATTGCTATAAAAAAGATTATTATATTTTGTAGTTTGTGAGTTTGGCTACGAAATTACATATTGTTGTTTGAAAAAAGCATTAGAGGTGAGTTCTAATGCTTTTTTGCTTTTATACCTATTTGTAATTTTTTTGTAATACTTCTATTGATAGAATGAAGTGATTGTTATATTTGTTTTTCTATAAAACCATAAGTAAGATGAATAATTTATATCAAGAGCTTTTAGTGGCAGCTAAGGCAATATTAGAATCTAGTGTATTAGATAGAACAGAGAAACTACAGCAAGTGTGTATTCTTTTAAATGAGAAAATAGCTTACTATGATTGGGTGGGATTCTATTTTGCAGTGCCAGAAGAGAGAGTACTTCATTTAGGTCCTTACAGCGGGCCTGAGACAGACCATACAGTGATTCCTTTCGGTAAAGGGATTTGTGGGCAAGTGGCTGTTAGTAATGAGACTTTTTTAGTAGAAGATGTGACTGCTCAAGATAATTATATTGCATGCAGTATTACTGTTAAGTCTGAGATCGTAGTTCCGTTATTTGTTGATGGAGTTAATATCGGACAGATAGATATTGATTCTAATACGATTAATGCATTTACAGCTGAGGATCAATCGTTTTTAGAATTACTGAATGTAGAAATAGCTAAATTATTTATTTAGCTTCTATTGTAGATAAAGCTTGCGTTTTGTTTGGATTATACTGTTATTAATTGAAGTCTTGGTAATCAATGCACTAGAGGGTAGATAAGAACCTAAAAAAAAGTGTATTATTTATAGTTGTATTTTGAAAAATAAAATTACCTTTGCAAACGTAAATACGGATACACCGTATTTCATGCATAAAAATCATTAAAAATAATATTGGCATGTATTTATCAAAAGAGAAAAAAGCTGAGATCTTCGCACAACACGGTGGAGCTGCAGCTAACACTGGATCTGCTGAAGGACAAATCGCTTTGTTCACATACAGAATCACGCATTTAACTGAGCACTTGAAAAAAAATCGTAAAGATTATAATACAGAGCGTTCATTAGTTCTTTTAGTAGGTAAAAGAAGAAGACTTCTTGACTACTTAAAGAATACAGAAATTAACAGATATCGTGAGATTATCAAAGTATTGGGTATTAGAAAATAATCAATATAGAGAAGAGGTGCCTTTGTGCGCCTCTTTTTCTTTTTAGCCTTTTTGCAGAAAAAGTCTGGTTTTTCATTGGGTTTCATACAACTACACAACAACACACACAACACAACACACAATTATTAATGTCTCTCTTCGGAGAGACAGAAACCCTAAAGTATTAATTTATTATGATTCCTAAGGTAACTAAAGAGATTATCGATTTAGGAGATGGCCGTAGCATCTCGATCGAAACTGGGAAATTAGCGAAACAAGCAGATGGTTCTGTAGTTGTTCGTATGGGAGACTGTATGCTTTTAGCTACAGCTGTATCAGCGAGAACTGCTAACCCTGGTGTAGACTTCCTTCCTTTAACTGTAGATTACAGAGAAAAATTTTCTGCTGCTGGACGTTTTCCAGGAGGCTTTTTTAAACGTGAGGCTCGTCCGAGTGACCAAGAGGTGTTAACAATGCGTTTAGTAGACCGTTGTTTACGTCCATTGTTCCCAGATGACTATCACGCAGAAACACAAGTTATGATTCAATTAATGTCTCATGACGAAAATGTAATGCCTGATGCATTAGCTGGATTAGCTGCTTCTGCAGCATTAGCAGTGTCAGATATTCCATTTTATAATTCTATTTCTGAGGTAAGAGTTGCTCGCGTTGATGGGCAGTTCATCATCAATCCATCTAGAGAACAACTAGACGCATCTGATCTTGATATGATGATCGGTGCATCTAAAGACTCTGTATGTATGGTGGAGGGTGAGATGAAAGAAATCTCAGAACAAGAGATGATTGATGCAATTAAGTTTGCTCATGAAGCGATTAAAGTTCAAATCGAAGCTCAAGAGAAAATGCGTGCTGCATTAGGACTTACTTACCGTGAGTACGAACCAGAAGCAACTGATGCAGAGGTGGAGAAAATCGTACATGATGCAGCGTATGCTAAATTGTATGACATAGCTTCTCACGCTAGTGCTAAAGCTGAGCGTGGAGAGAAATTCGCTGAGGTGTATGAAGAAGTTAAAGCTTTATTCTCTGAGGAAGATTTAGAAGAGAAAGCTGAACTTATCAGTACATACTTTAAGAAAACTCAAAAAGAGGCCGTACGTAACCTTATTTTAGATCAAAACATTCGTCTTGATGGTCGTAAGACTACTGAGATTCGTCCTATCTGGAGTGAAGTAGATTACTTACCTTCAGTGCATGGATCTTCTATCTTTACACGTGGTGAAACGCAAGCGTTAGCTACTGTAACACTAGGTACATCAAGAGATGCGAATATTATCGACTTACCAAGTGAGCAAGGTGAAGAGAAGTTCTACTTACATTATAACTTCCCTCCATTCTCTACAGGTGAGGCAAAACCATTAAGAGGTACTTCTCGTAGAGAGGTAGGTCATGGTAACTTAGCACAACGTGCTTTGAAAAACATGATCCCTGCAGACTGTCCTTATACTATTCGTTTAGTATCTGAGGTATTAGAGTCTAATGGTTCTTCTTCTATGGCTACTGTATGTGCTGGTACTCTAGCATTAATGGATGCAGGTATTCAAATTGAAAAACCAGTTTCAGGTATTGCAATGGGACTTATCTCTGATGCAAAAACTGGACGTTGGGCTGTATTGTCTGATATCTTAGGTGATGAGGATCACTTAGGAGATATGGACTTTAAAGTTACTGGTACTAAAGATGGTATCACTGCATGTCAAATGGATATTAAGATCGAAGGATTAGCTTATGATATCATGGAGCAAGCGTTAAAACAAGCTCTTGATGGTCGTATGCATATCTTAGGATTATTACAAGAGACTATCGCTGTACCTAATCCTACTGTTAAACCTAAAGCTCCTAAGATTGTTACTGTTACAATTCCTAAAGACTTTATTGGTGCAGTTATCGGACCAGGTGGTAAAAACATCCAAGCGCTTCAAGCAGAAACTGGTACTACTATCGTTATTAACGAAGAAGGTGATTATGGTATCATCGAAGTATTAGGTACTGATCAAGCAGGTATGGATAGAGCATTAGCTGCTATTAGCAATACTACTTTCTCTCCAGTAGAAGGTGAGACTTACCATGTGAAAGTGGTTAAGATGCTTGACTTCGGTGCAGTAGTAGAATTTGTACCAGGTAAAGAAACTTTACTTCACGTATCTGAATTAGATTGGAAACGTATTGAGAATGTATCTGATGTTCTTAAAATGGGAGATGAATTAGATGTTAAGTATTTAGGTATAGACCCTAAAACTAAAAAAGCTAAAGTATCTCGTAAAGCTTTAATGCCACGTCCTCCTAGAGAAGAGAAAAAAGACGCGGCTCCAAAACAAGAAAATAAATAAGAGTAATTCTTTTTATTATATAAAGGACATCTAGTAATAGGTGTCCTTTTTTTGTGTTCATTTTTATGAGATAGCTAGTTTGTGGGGGACTATTTTGGATATATGTTAGTATATCTTGTTTCTTCTTTTCATATCTACATTGTAAACTGTTGATTATTGTCATTGTGATAGTTGTGTTTTTTCGGTTAATAATGGTGTTTTTTGGTTAAGTCATTAATTTGTATTATATTAGCAATTAACGTTAATAGGGGGTGGCATGCTTATATATTTCTAGCATGTGTATTCAACTCCTATCCAAATTCAAGTTTGATATACTTGACCTTATTTTCAGCATATAATTATGCTGCCTAATGTACATCGCTTATTAGGTGTATCTATTATAGAATACGAACATGTGGTATTCTATCTCGGCTGAGCAATCAGTGATAATCATTTTATTAATTTCTTCACTTTATAGTGAGGACAAATTCGTTATGTAGTTATGTTAAATTTAAAAGTTGGAATTATTGGTGCTGGTCCGAGTGGATTAGCCATGTTACGTGCGTTCGAGTCAGAACAAAAAAAAGGTAACCCTATTCCAGAGATTAAATGTTATGAAAAGCAAGATAATTGGGGAGGAATGTGGAACTATACTTGGCGTACAGGTGTAGGAAAATATGGAGAGCCAATACACGGGAGTATGTATAAATACTTATGGTCTAATGGACCTAAAGAGTGTTTAGAGTTCTCTGATTATACTTTTATGGAGCACTTTAAACAACCTATATCTTCATACCCACCGAGAGAGGTGTTATTCGATTATATCCAAGGGCGTATTAAGCAGAGTAATGCAAGAGATTTTATCAAGTTTAATACCGTGGCTAGATGGGTAGATTACCTGGAAGACAAGAAGCAGTTTAGAGTCATATTTGATGACTTAGTAAAGAATGAAACCTTTGAGGAATATTTCGATTACTTAGTAGTGGGAACTGGACACTTCTCAACACCAAATATGCCTTATTTTAAAGGAATAGATAGCTTCCCTGGAACAGTGATGCATGCGCACGATTTTAGAGGAGCAGATCAGTTTATAGATAAAGATATTTTATTGATAGGAAGTAGTTATTCTGCTGAGGATATCGGTGTACAGTGTTTTAAACACGGTAGTAGATCAGTTACTATTTCGTATAGAACCAATCCTATAGGGGCTAAATGGCCTAAAGGGATTGAGGAGAAACCAATTGTGACACATTTCGAGGATAATGTGGCTCACTTTAAAGATGGTTCTAAGAAAGAATATGACGCAGTAATTCTGTGTACTGGATACCAACATAAGTTTCCGTTTCTACCAGATAATTTAAGGTTAAAGACAAAGAATAATTTGTATCCAGATAATCTGTATAAAGGAGTGGTGTTCAATGAGAATGAGCGACTAATCTTTTTAGGGATGCAAGATCAGTATTATACGTTCAATATGTTCGATACGCAAGCTTGGTTTGCTAGAGATTATATGTTAGGACGTATTACTTTACCTAACAAAGAAGCAAGGGATAAGGATATCGCTAAATGGGTAGAGCGTGAAAAAAAATCTGTAACAGGAGAAGAGCATGTAGACTTCCAGACTGATTATATCAAAGAATTGATAGAGATGACAGATTATCCTACATTTGATCTAGATAGAGTGGCAGAGATGTTTAAAAGTTGGTTAAATGATAAAGAGACTAATATTCTAAATTATAGAGATAAAGTATATACTTCTGTGATGACAGGTGTTACAGCAGAAGAGCATCATACACCATGGATGAAGGAGTTAGATGATAGCTTAGAAAGGTATCTAGATGAGGTAGAGGTAGATGAGTTAGAATTAAGTAAAGAGAATTACTACTAAGATAAAAGAGTTATAATTTTTATAAAATAAAGTTAGCGCTACAGGATTTTGATTTTGTGGCGCTTTTTTTGTGTAGATAAAGTGAGGTTAAAAAATATTTTTAAAAATGTTGTAACCTTTTAGTAAAAGTATACGTATAACTAATGTGTGAAGAGCACATCATAGCAAAAATAAGGATAGAAATAATATGAGACAACTTAAAATTACCAAGCAGGTAACGAATCGTGAGACCGCTTCTCTAGATAAGTACTTGCAAGAAATTGGTAAAGTAGATTTAATTACTGCGGATGAGGAAGTAGAGTTAGCGCAACGAATCAAAGCAGGGGATCAAAGAGCACTTGAGAAATTAACGAAAGCAAACTTACGTTTCGTAGTATCGGTGGCAAAGCAATATCAAAATCAAGGATTGACATTACCCGATTTAATTAATGAAGGAAACTTAGGTCTGATCAAAGCTGCACAGCGTTTTGATGAGACACGAGGATTTAAATTCATTTCTTATGCAGTATGGTGGATTCGTCAGTCGATTTTATCAGCTTTAGCAGAACAATCTCGTATCGTACGTTTACCATTGAACAAGATCGGTTCTATTAATAAAATTAATAAGATGTATGCTTTATTAGAGCAATCTAATGAACGTCCACCTTCAGCAGAAGAAATCGCTGTTGAACTTGATATGACTGTAAATGATGTAAAAGAGAGTATGAAAAACTCTGGTCGTCATTTATCAATGGATGCTCCGTTAGTAGAAGGAGAAGATTCTAACTTATACGATGTATTGCGTTCAGGCGAGTCTCCTAATCCAGATAGAGAGCTTATTCATGAGTCTCTTAGAACTGAAATCGAGAGAGCATTAGAAACTTTGACTCCTAGAGAAGCTGACGTTGTACGTTTATACTTCGGTTTAGGTGATCAACATCCTATGACATTAGAAGAAATAGGAGAAACATTCGATCTTACAAGAGAGCGTGTTAGACAGATTAAAGAGAAAGCTATTCGTAGATTAAAACATACGTCTAGAAGTAAAATCTTAAAAACTTATTTAGGATAATATAGATTAGAAGCGTTACTATTTAGGTAACGCTTTTTTTTATACCTTAGGTTAGTGTATATTTGTATTGTGAGAAAGTTTTTATTTATAATCATATCTTTATTAGTATTTAGACCAGTAGTGCCTTTGGTAGACTATCTGGTAGACTATGATTATATTGCTACTTTTTTATGTGTGAATCAAGACAAGCCTGAGATGCATTGTAATGGACAGTGTTATCTAATGCAAGAATTAGCTAAAATCGCTAAGGAAGAACAAAAGAAAGATGCTGTTAAGCAGGTATATAATATTGCTTTTGTTTTGATGTATGTTGATTATAAATCTGAACTACCTACACCTAATTTTGATATAAAAGGTGTTCATAAAGTTTACGATAGATATAATAATTTATATTCCTCATTATTTAGTCGTCAGGATTTACGTCCTCCCCTCGTTTAATTATTATTTATAATGTGATTATTTGATCAACTATTTTATAATAGTGTGGTCAATGAGCTTATGTATAATATTAATTAAAGATTCTTATGTCTACTAAGATTATAAAATCCTTTTCTATCAATTATTTTACACAGGATCAGTCTTCATTTTTTATTAAATCAATAAGTGCCTTAGGCAATGCTTATCCTTTATTAAAAGATAGTTTTAGGGCTAACTTTTACATGATTGTCTTTGTGTATAGTGGGAACTATTCTATTAAGATTAATGGAGTTGATTATGATGATTATCAGTCAAGCGTTTACTTTATAAAACCAGGAGATATTGTACAGATGCAATTCAATGGTGAGTGTACTGGTATATTCATAGGTTTTGAAGATTCTTTCTTTTCTCAGCGCTATCATGAGAACATATTGCGTTATTTTGATTTCTTTCAATTGGATAGCGCTTCTCAGCAAATAGTGAGTGAAAGTGTACGTGCTAAGGTAGTGTTGTTGGTGGATATGATGTTGGGAGAGTACAGTACTGATAGAGTATATCGAATGAAGGTTCTGCGTTCTTATTTAAATATATTGTTATGTGAGTTGCAGAGTGTGGATGAAGATGATCAGCATCTTGCGATAGAGTACAATAAGGCTAGTTATAACGATCGTATTCTTGCTTTTATGGATTTAGTCGAAGTTCACTTTAAAGAGGCTAAAACGCCTTCTTTTTACGCTGAGAAGCTCTGTGTGACTCCTAATTACCTCAATAAACTTTGCAAACAGGAACGAGGCATAACAGCAGGACAACTAGTTCGTCAGCGCATTGTGGTAGAAGCAAAGAGACTGTTACAGTTTAGCACATTTAATGTCAATGAGATTGCACAAGAATTGTGCTTTGATAGCACATCTTACTTTGTTACATTCTTTAAAAAACAAGAAGGGATTACACCAGATCATTATCGCAAGTCATTTTCTTGAATAAAATGTAATGACTAGTTAGAGAACATAGATATATATTTTAAGGAGAGCGACTGACTCTTAAATATAGGTATAAAAAAACGAGACTATTAAGTCTCGTTTTTTTATTTCTTAGTGTTGGTACACTACATATTTTGTATCACCTTCAGTTTCTACTTTAGTAAGATTGTGAGAAGCAAGTCCTTTCATTGCTTTATCCCATTTTTTACCACTTAAAGCAGCTTGTTCTTTTAAAGAACCTAATTCTACTTTATTGTCATTGTTTTCTAATATCTGAATAATGATTTTCTCTTCATCTGATAACTCTACTGAAGGAGCTGTTTTTTCTGGTCTCATTTGAGGGAAGAATAATACTTCTTGAATAGATGGATTGTTTGTTAAGAACATAATTAAACGATCCATACCGATACCTAATCCTGATGTAGGAGGCATACCATACTCTAAAGCACGTAAGAAGTCTTGGTCGATAAACATCGCTTCATCATCTCCACGATCAGCTAAAGCCATTTGAGCTTCGAAGCGCTCTCTTTGGTCGATAGGGTCATTCAGCTCAGAGTAAGCATTAGCAATCTCTTTACCACATACCATTAATTCGAAACGCTCTGTCAATTCTGGATTATCTCTATGAGCTTTAGTCAATGGAGACATTTCTTTTGGATAGTCAGTAATGTATGTTGGTTGAATGTAGTTTCCTTCACATTTCTCTCCAAAGATTTCGTCGATAAGCTTTCCTTTACCCATTGTTTCATCTACTGGGATACCCATGCCTAAAGCAGCTTGACGTATCTCATCTTCTGATTTACCAGTGATATCAAATCCTGTAAACTCTTTAATAGAGTCTGCCATCGTGATACGTTTGTAAGGAGCTTTAAAGTCGATTTCGTGTTCTCCGAAAGTAGCTTTAGTCGTTCCGTTAACAGCGATAGCACAGAACTCTAATAAGCGCTCTGTAAACTCCATCATCCAGTTGTAGTCTTTATAAGCTACATAGATTTCCATAGCTGTAAACTCTGGGTTGTGTGTTCTGTCCATTCCTTCGTTACGGAAGTTTTTAGAGAACTCATACACTCCGTCAAAACCACCAACGATAAGACGTTTTAAGTACAATTCATTAGCAATTCTCAAGTATAATGGAATGTCTAATGCATTGTGGTGAGTGATGAATGGACGAGCAGAAGCTCCACCAGGGATAGACTGTAATACAGGAGTCTCTACTTCCATATAACCAGCTTCATTAAAGAACTGACGCATAGCGTTGAATAACTTCGTACGTTTAATGAAGATATCTTTATTTAATGGGTTTACCACTAAATCAACATAACGCATTCTATAACGCAATTCTGGATCTGTAAAAGCGTCAAACGTATTTCCTTCTGCATCCGTTTTTGGTAATGGAAGTGGGCGTAAAGATTTACTTAATAGTTGTAATCCTTGTACACGTACTGTTTTTTCTCCTACTTGTGTAGTGAATAACTCTCCTTCGATACCAATGAAGTCACCTAAGTCAATAAGTTTTTTGTAAATCTCATTGTAAAGAGTTTTGTCCTCTCCTGGGCATAACTCATCACGATTGATATATAACTGAATCTTCCCTTCGCTATCTTGAATAGTTGCAAAAGAAGCTTTTCCTTGTATTCTTGAAGACATTAATCTACCAGCCACGATAACCTTCTTACCTTCTTCAAAATCGTTCTTTATTTCCTTAGATGTATGGTCTACTGGAAATAGATTAGCAGGATAGGGATTCACACCAAGCTCTTGTAACTTGCTCAGCTTTTCTCTTCTGATGATTTCTTGTTCTGAAAGTTGCATAATAACTGTAAATTAATTTAAAAGGCAAATATAGTTAATCTTTGAAAATGCGACAATTAGTATTCGCTATAAAACGACTTAATTTGCAATACTTTGTAATAAAACAAGGTAGGTCTCATCATTTTAACTTCATTAACGAGGGAGTTGACTAAAAAATGCCGAAATTTGTATCAAACAAAATTATTTAGTCATGAGTTTAGGAAGAGTATTATTATCTATTTTTTTGCCACCTTTAGCAGTTTTAGACAAAGGATGTGGATCTATTTTGATTGTAACACTTTTGACTATTGCAGGTTGGGTACCAGGAGTTATTGCGGCATTAGTCATACTTAATAATCCTAAATACAATAAATAACAGACAACACAATGAATAAAAAAGTAAAGCTTATAGATTTAGGCGAGAAAGATTATAAAGAAACGTGGGATTACCAAGAAGAAGTATTTCAATCTATTTTAGATGTCAAAATTAGAAATAGAAGAGAAGAACGTTCAGATGATACAGATAATTATTTATTATTCGTAGAGCATCCACATGTTTATACATTAGGAAAAAGTGGTGATGTACACAATATGCTTTTAAACGATGAACAGTTAAAAGCAAAAGGAGCTACATTCTATAAAATTAATAGAGGAGGAGATATTACTTATCACGGGCCTGGTCAGGTAGTAGGATATCCTATCTTAGACTTGGAGAACTTTTTTACCGATATTCATAAATATCTACGTCTATTAGAAGAGACTATTATTTTAGTTTTAAAAGATTATGGTATAGAGTCTAGTAGGAGTGAGGGCGAGACAGGAGTGTGGTTAGGAGTAGGGACACCTTTCGCGCGTAAGATATGTGCGATGGGCGTAAGAGCTTCTCGCTGGGTGACGATGCATGGTTTCGCTTTAAATGTTAATTCAGATTTAGGTTATTTTGACAATATTATTCCATGTGGTATTCGAGGTAAAGGAGTTACTTCTCTGAATGTTGAATTAGGTGTGGAGCAGGTAGATGAAGATGAGGTAAGAGCTAAAATCATCAAGTATTTCTCAGAATTATTCGAAGTAGAAATTATTAAACAATAAGCAATATACATCCCAAGAGCCTTCGCTGTTGGGATTTTTTTTATCTTTGTACAAACAACACAATTATATGAAAAATACGATTATAGCACCTTCAGTATTAGCGGCAGACTTTGCTAATCTTCAGAGAGATATTGAAATGGTGAATAACAGTCAAGCAGATTGGTTTCACATAGATATTATGGATGGAGTATTTGTACCAAATATCTCTTTTGGGATGCCAGTTTTAGCTGCTATTAATAAGCATGCTAAGAAGACGTTGGACGTTCACTTAATGATAGTAGACCCTGATCGTTATATTAAGACATTTAAGGAGCTAGGAGCAGATATTTTAACTGTGCATTATGAAGCATGTACACACCTACACCGCACAGTACAAGCTATCAAAGCTGAAGGGATGAAAGCTGGTGTAGCTCTTAATCCACATACACCAGTAAGTGTATTAGAAGATATCATACAAGACTTAGATTTAGTACTTGTCATGAGTGTTAATCCTGGCTTTGGAGGACAGAGCTTTATAGAGAATACGTATGAGAAAGTGCGTAAACTAAAGGCAATGATAGATGCTAAGGGAGCAACTGTAATGATAGAAATAGATGGAGGAGTGAACAATAAAAATGCAAAGGCTCTAGTAGATGCTGGAGTAGATGCATTAGTAGCAGGTAACTTTGTGTTCAGTGCTGCAGATCCTATTGCAACTATTGCAGATTTAAAAGAAATTACTTCTAAGTAAGAAGTTTAAATAAGTGATAAAAGAAGGCTTAGTGTATTCAGTACACTAAGCCTTATTTTTTGTTATTATTGGTAAGATAAAAAATAAGAGGCTGTCTTTTGGACAACCTCTTATATAATATTGAAATAAGATAAGGTATTACATCATACCTGGCATACCACCACCCATAGGCATAGCAGCAGCGCTGTCATCTTTAATATCTACTAATGCACACTCAGTGATTAAGATCATACCAGCTACAGAAGCAGCGTTTTCTAAAGCTACTCTAGTTACTTTCTTAGGATCGATTACACCAGCGTTAAGCATATCTACATACTCATTTGTTTTAGCATTGTATCCGAAGTTTTCTTTTCCTTCTAATACTTTAGAAACAACTACAGAACCCTCTAATCCAGCATTCTCCACAATAGTTCTCAATGGAGCTTCTACAGCTTTTGCAATGATAGCGATACCTGTTTCTTCGTCAGCATTCTCAGCATTGATATTAACAAGAGTGTTTTTAGCTCTTAGTAAAGCAACACCTCCACCAGCTACGATACCTTCTTCTACAGCAGCTCTAGTAGCGTGAAGAGCGTCATCTACGCGATCTTTCTTCTCTTTCATCTCTACTTCAGATGGAGCACCTACGTATAATACAGCTACACCACCAGCTAACTTAGCTAAGCGCTCTTGTAACTTCTCTCTGTCATAGTCAGAAGTAGTAGTTTCCATTTGAGCTTTGATTTGGTTGATTCTGTTTTTGATCATATCAGCTTCACCGTCACCACTCACGATAGTAGTATTGTCTTTATCGATGTTAACTCTCTTACAAGTACCTAACATTTCTAAAGTAGTATTTTCTAATGTATATCCTTGCTCTTCAGAGATAACTACACCACCTGTTAAGATAGCGATATCTTCTAACATAGCTTTTCTTCTATCTCCGAATCCAGGAGCTTTAACAGCAGCGATTTTTAATGCTCCTCTTAACTTGTTTACTACTAATGTAGATAACGCTTCTCCATCTACATCTTCAGCGATTATTAATAGAGGTTTTCCTGATTGAGCGATTGGTTCTAATACTGGTAAAAGTTCTTTAAGAGAAGATACTTTCTTGTCGTATAATAAGATATATGGAGTATCTAAATCTACTTCCATTTTTTCTGAGTTTGTAACGAAGTATGGAGATAAGTATCCTCTGTCAAACTGCATTCCTTCTACTACATCTACATAAGTCTCAGTACCTTTAGCTTCTTCTACAGTGATAACACCTTCTTTACCTACCTTTTCGAATGCTTGAGCGATTAACTCACCGATGAAGTCATCGTTATTAGCAGAGATAGACGCTACTTGTTTGATCTTATCCATAGAACCACCTACTTCTTGAGATTGTTTTCTCAAGTCTTCTACGATGATTTCTACCGCTTTATCTATACCGCGTTTTAAGTCCATAGGGTTTGCACCAGCAGCTACGTTCTTAAGACCTTCTTTTACGATAGCTTGAGCTAATACAGTAGCAGTAGTTGTACCGTCACCAGCTAAGTCATTCGTTTTAGAAGCAACCTCTTTCACCATCTGAGCACCCATGTTCTCTAATGTGTTCTCTAACTCAACTTCTTTAGCTACAGACACACCATCTTTAGTTACTGTAGGTGCACCAAATGATTTACCGATGATTACGTTTCTTCCTTTTGGTCCTAATGTTACTTTTACTGCATTTGCTAAAGCGTCCACTCCGCGTTTTAAACCTTCGCGTGCTTCGATGTCGAATTTAATATCTTTTGCCATTTTATTCTTTTGGATTTAGTTGTTAATGATTCAATTTTAAACGATTGCTAAGATGTCGTCTTCTCTCATGATTAGGTAGTCTGTACCTTCTAATTTTAGATCAGTACCAGCATATTTACCGTATAGTACAGTATCTCCTACCTTTACTGTCATTTCATGATCTTTAGTCCCATTTCCTACAGCTACTACAGTACCTCTTTGTGGTTTTTCTTTAGCTGTATCAGGGATGAATAATCCTGAAGCAGTTTTAGTTTCAGCTGGTAATGGTTCGATAAGAACTCTGTCTGCAAGTGGTTTAATATTTACTGCCATAGTTTTATAGTTTATGAAATTGAATTATTATTTTTAATTATTATAGATAATCAAAAGGCATAAAGTGTGCCAAAGCTAAAAAGTGACATTATAGGCAAAAAAAAATGCCAGCTTGACAGCTGGCATCTTGTGTATTGTTTGAAGCTAAAATTATTCAGCTTGATTTTGAGTCTCTTGAGTTGGAGTAGTCTCTTCTGTTGTCACAGGAGCTTCTTGCTTAGCAGGAGCCTCTGGTGTCAGATTTTGAGTAGGTACTACTGCGTTAGGGTCTAATAATTTAGAATCTCCAGCAGCTCCACCACTGAAACTAGTAGATGATAACAGGATTAAGATGATTAATGCTGCACCTAATGTCCAAGTACTTTTATCTAAGAAATCATTTGTATTTTTCACTCCTCCAGCTACAGTAGATCCACCGAAAGATGAGTCTAATCCTCCACCTTTAGGATTCTGTACCATAATTACTACGATTAGTAAAAAACATACAATTGCGATTAAGATTAAAAATATTGTAAATGTGTTCATGGTGTTAACTATTATGTTGTTGTAACGCTTTTATATCTAATATTTGGTTTGCAAAGAAACTACTTTTTTCTGGATATTTCAAAATTAATATTTCATAAGCTTGTATTGCTTTCTGATATTTCTTTTGTTCTAAGTATATTTTTGCCAACGTTTCTGTCATTAAACTACTGTTCTCTTGCACTGAAGTGTCAATGTTTGCAGGGGTTACGGTAGGTTTTTTAGTAGGAACTATCTTTGGATTGGTTTCTATAAATTTATCTATTAATTCTATTTTTTTTTGTTTTTCGATATCTGATTTTTGTTCTAAATCTGTTAAAATAGAATCATTTTCTCTGTCTATCGGCTTTATTCTAGATAATTGTAACCACTCTTGGAAAGACAATTTCTCGTTTTCTGAGAAGTTTAATGGCTTTCCTATTTCTAATTTCTCTTCTAGTTTTTCTATTTCTTGCTGTACAGTCTCTTTTTCTTCTAGTGTAGTTTCGATAGCATCCTCTGTGATAGCCTCTTTAGTCTCAGTAGAGATTTCTATAGGTGCTTCTTTTACAGGGCCTTGTGCTTCGTCCTTATCATCTATCTCATGGAAGGTGATAGACTGTAATAGGCTTTTAATAGCGGTAGAGGTTAGCTTAGGCTCTGGAGCTTCTTGTATTGTTTCTTCTTCTGTAGATACTTCGGTCTCCTCCGCAGCTGTAGACTCTGTCATATCTATGACGATAGGAGTATAGGTAACGAACTCTGGAGAAACAATAAAATCAAAAAGAATATCCCTGTCTAATGTATGCGCTGCAGTCCTCTTTAACTCTAGGTTATACTCTGTACTGTTTTGTACATATAAGCTCTTCAGATAAAGACTTCTCACAGACTGAAAGTATGGATACTTCTCTATGAGTTGTTTTAACTGAGGACTGTCACTCTCTTGAATTTGCTGAGGTTGACGGAGCAATATGTCTAATTCGTTTAGAGTCAAGATATTTATTTTTATATAATTACCACTTAGCTAATGATTCATTGAACACATCCTGTGTGATACGCTCATAGATAGTCTCGATAGCTGTGTTAAGACTAGCTCCTGCTAGCTGTACGTTTGCATCATAGTCATAGTAGAATGAGAATCTCTTTTCGAAGTCGTCATCAGGTTTCTTCTTGTTGAAGAAGCGCACATTCACAGACACATATAGTCTGTTCTGAGCTGCTCTCTGATCAGCTGTAGCTGTCATCGGGCTGATACGATATTCTACGATTTCTCCCTCATATACTAAGTCCGCATCAGCATTAGTAAGACTTAAGCTAGTTTGGTTCTGGATAAGATCTTGTAAGGACATTGTGAAGGTACGCTCTATACCAGGCTCTACTAAAGGAGCATTGTTCTGGAATGAGTTTACCTGAAATGAGCTAGCATCTATCTTACCAGTCCCCGTAAAGTTATAATATTTACAGCTAGTAAAAAATAAAGATATGAATATTAGTGCAAATAATTGTTTGATTCTCATGTCTATAAGTCGTATTGTTTTATTTTTCTATACAATGTTCTCTCCGAGATGTTTAGTTCTTTGGCAGCAGCCTTTCTCTTGCCATTATGTCTCTCTAGTGCCAGTTTGATTAGCTTTATCTCTTGATTTGCTAAGTTTAGAGGTTCATCATCTACGGTCTCTGCTTCTAGGTAGTTAGACGTATCTTCATCGTCATCTACAGTCTCGTGAAAACCTAGATTAGCACTAGGAGATACCGGAGTCTCCATAGCGATGATGTCTAGATTAGTACTAGGAGGAGCCATCAGTTCTGGTAGTTCAGCCTTCTTGGTACCATAGATTTTTTGGATAAGAGATTTGTTGGTTTCGGATACTGTCCCTTTATCGTGTTGCAGTAGCTCTAGTGTCAGCTTCTTTAGATCAGTGAGGTCACTCTTCATGTCGAATAAGACCTTGTACAATATTTCTCGTTCATTGCTGAAGTCAGACTCTGCCTTAGGGCCATTCACGATAGAAGGTAACTGTCTGTCGTGGTTAGGTAAATAACCCTGAAGTACAGGTAGTGAAATATCTCTATTGGTCTCTAATACCGATATCTGCTCTGCCACGTTTCTTAACTGACGGATATTACCATTCCAGCTATAGCGCATAAGGTATGCAGCTGCAGCAGGCTCTAGCTTTATCGGAGGCATCTTATACTTATGTGAGAAGTCAGAAGCAAACTTTCTGAAAAGTAGGTGGATATCTTCACCTCTCTCGCGTAGAGGAGGTAAGGTGATCTCTACTGTACTCAGTCTGTAGTATAGGTCTTCTCTAAACTTGCCTTTATGGATAGCATCCATCATATTGACATTAGTCGCTGCGATGATGCGTATATCTGTTTTTTGGACTTTAGAAGAACCTACTTTTATAAATTCTCCATTCTCTAACACACGCAATAGTCTTACCTGAGTAGTCAGAGGTAGTTCTCCCACTTCATCTAAGAAGATTGTACCACCATTTGCCTCTTCGAAGTAACCTTCACGAGTGCCTATAGCACCCGTAAAAGCTCCTTTTTCGTGTCCGAATAATTCACTGTCTATCGTCCCTTCAGGGATAGCACCACAGTTCACCGCGATGAACTTACCGTGCTTTCGATGAGACATAGAATGTATAATCTTAGGAATACTTTCTTTACCCACACCACTCTCTCCAGTGACTAAGACTGAGATATCAGTAGGAGCTACTTGTATAGCTTTTTCCAATGCACGGTTTAGTTTGACATCGTTACCGATAATTTCGAAGCGTTGTTTTATGACTTGAAGGTTTTCCATTCTTATATTTTAAATATTGCTATTTATTATCCTTGCATAGGAGAGTATCCTACCGCCTTACCGATTAATGTAGCAGAAGTACAGTCAGCGATCTCTACCATCACGAAGTCTCCTACGTTATAGTGCTCCTTAGGGAATACTACTGTAGTGTTCTGAGAGTTACGCCCAGACCACTCGTCTTCATTACGCTTAGACGTTTTTTCGATAAGTACTTCTACCGTTTGACCTACGAAGCGTTTTGTACGCTCAAGGCTGATTTTGTTTTGTACAGCGATGATCTCTGTAAGACGACGTTTTTTAACCTCTTCTGGTACATCATCCTCTAATTTACGAGCAGCTAATGTACCAGGTCTCTCAGAGTAGGCGAACATAAACCCGAAGTCATATCTCACGTGTTCCATTAGTGATAATGTATCCTGGTGATCCTCTTCAGTCTCTGTAGGGAATCCTGTGATCATATCTTGTGATAACGAGATATCAGGTATCAGTGCATAGATCTTATCTACTAGCTCGATGTATTCTTCTCTAGTGTGCTGACGGTTCATCTCCTGTAAGATACGTGTACTTCCAGACTGTACTGGTAGGTGGATATACTTACAGATGTTCTCGTGTCTAGCGATAGCCTCTATCACCTCGATATGCATATCTTGAGGGTTAGAAGTAGAGAAACGGAAACGCATCTTAGGGAATGTAGTAGCACACTGATCTAATAGCTGAGCGAAATCTACAGCTGTCGCTTTCTGCATATCGCTAGCTTTATCGAAGTCTTTTTTAAGACCTCCACCATACCATAGGTAGCTATCTACGTTCTGACCTAGTAACGTGATTTCTTTAAACCCTCTTTGTTGTAAGTCTGTGATTTCTTCTATGATACTCTGTGGATCACGGCTACGCTCACGACCTCTAGTGAATGGTACCACGCAGAATGTACACATATTATCACATCCTCTAGTGATAGATACGAATGCTGTCACCCCATTACTCTGTAGACGCACTGGAGAGATATCACCATAAGTCTCATCTTTAGATAAGATCACGTTGATTGCATCTCTACCTTCTTCTACGTCTTTAAGTAAGTTAGGAAGATCTTTATAAGCATCAGGACCTACTACCATGTCCACGATTTTTTCTTCTTCTAAGAATTTTGCTTTAAGACGCTCAGCCATACACCCTAGAACACCTACCTTCATACCAGGGTTCTTTCTTTTTACTTGGTTGTATTGGTCTAAACGTTTGCGAACAGTTTGTTCTGCTTTATCTCTGATCGAACAAGTGTTTACTAACACTAAGTCCGCTTCTTCTAAGTTGTCTGTTGTATTATACCCTTCGTTAGATAGGATAGATGCTACAATCTCACTGTCAGAGAAATTCATTTGACAACCGTAGCTTTCGATGAATAGCTTCTTCTTGTTGTCTTGTTTTTGTTCTAAATGTAAGCTTGTACCTTGTTTATTTTCGTCAATTACCTTTTCCATAAGATACTTTAAGGATGTTTTACTTTAAGGGACAAAGATACTTTTTTTTGTCTAACTGACAAGATGACAGTGTTAGTTTTAAGGTTTTTTTGTAATCCATTTTATTTAGTACCATAGCACATCTTTTTTGCTCATAATCTTTGAGTTGTAATCCTAAGCCGTTGAGCTGATTATTACAGAATGGATACTAATGAACAG
Organism: Myroides odoratimimus; assembly: GCF_038039805.1. Taxonomy (GTDB): domain Bacteria; phylum Bacteroidota; class Bacteroidia; order Flavobacteriales; family Flavobacteriaceae; genus Flavobacterium; species Flavobacterium odoratimimum_B. Next base: position 209,483 of record NZ_JBBPHK010000003.1, on the reverse strand, counting down.
ATTTGGCGTTTATGGCTCTATAATCCCTTTTTGACCTCGTTTGCACTTTTGTTTTGGTTTTATTTTGTTGATATTCAGTGTTTAATTGTGTTTTGGTTTATTTTCGTTCGGAAGTTGTTCGGAGATATTCAGTGTTTACTAGAAGTAATGCTCTATTTTGCGAATGATGATAGAGATGTACTCGAAGGAAAGTGTAACTAATCTATTAACCTGAATTTATTTAACTTCGTAATAAATAGAGATAAAGATGAAGCATAAAGAAATAGAAATACCACATGGTAACCCTTTTGAGAATTGTAAATTAAATCGTAAAGCACATGCTGATGTTTTGACAAAGGTTATAGAAAACTATAGTGAAGGTTTCGTTTTGTCAATTAATAATAAATGGGGAGCTGGCAAAACCACTTTTATTAAGATGTGGCAACAAGATTTAGATAATCGAGGTTTTAAAACAATATATTTTAATGCTTGGGAAAATGATTTTGTGGATAATTCGTTGTCTGCTTTACTAGGTGAGTTAAATGGGCTTGTTACTAATGATGGAAATCAAAAGTTTAAAGATTTGCTATCTGTAGGAGCTAAATTAACTAAGAATATAGCACCAGCTTTAGTAAAAGGTTTAGCAGGTAAAATTATTGGAGATGAAGGTGTGAAAGAAGTTATTAAGGGTGTATCGGATACTTTTGTTGATGTGTTTGAAGAAGAAGTAAAAGCTTATGTTAACAAGAAAGAAACAATAAAAGATTTTAGACAAAAATTAAAAGAATTTGTGGCTTCTATAGAAACAGATAAAATATTGGTTTTTATCATTGACGAATTAGATCGCTGTCGTCCTAATTATGCTGTTTCTATACTGGAGCAAATGAAGCACTTTTTCTGTGTTCCTAATATAGTTTTTGTCCTTTCTATTGACAAAGAACAGTTAAAACATGCTATTTGTGGTGTATATGGTTCTGATAAAATAGATACTCAAGAATATTTAAAGAGATTTATAGATTTAGAATATAGTATTCCTGAACCAAAAACAAGTTCTTTTATTCGATATCTAAGTGAATATTATGATATTCCAGAATGTAATGAGGATGGTAATAATAGTTTTCAAGAATTGTGTGTCTTGCTATTTAGAAGTAAGCCATTGCGTTTTCAAGAGAAAGTGTTTAGTTATTTTTCTGTTGTACAAAAAGCGTTTAAAGTATCTAAAAAAGATATTTCATATTTAATGTTGTTGATTTTTATTAGAGAAGAAAGAAGTATGTTTTATCAACAAATGAAAAATGCTAGTTTACATCTTAAAGAAGTACAGCAAGAATTGTTTAATATGTTAGATAGCAATGTGGTTGTTTTAGGGAATAGAGATTCTAATTATAAGGCTGTTGCTGTTGTTTTTGAAGCTTTTTTTCTTGAAAATTACAGATTCTATAAAGATTATAAAACTAAAGAGGGGCTTGAAGAATTATTTGCAAGTGATTATAAGAGATCTTTGTTGTTTGATTCAAAGTGGGATAATACTTCCTTGATTGGTTGTTTGCAGAGTTTAACATATAATCGTACGAATGGCTTAAAGTTTTATTTTGATAAAATTGATTTAGTAGAGAACTTTGATGTTAATTGATAGTGAGACTATGTTTATATACTGTTTTAAGTGTACAAATACTTAATGTTGTTTCGGTTTATTTTCGTTCGGAAGCTGTTCAGAGATAGTCAGTGTTTACTTGGGATGAGAGGTGTTTTCTAAAAGCGTACCCTATCTCTACCCGAACCATCTACTATCAAAATAAAATGAACCATTAGCTAGATTTCGATAGTGATGTAGTGAATAGTGCAATACACTAGTCCAATAAATGAACCAGTGATAGGGTCCACTACTTGTCCCAAAAGTGGGACACTATAGGTGGTCAGGACTTGTCCCACTTTCGGGACAAGTCCTGGACTAGTAGTGGGACACATATATAAAACTATAAACATTAAACAAAAACATATAAATAAAAAGTGATTTTTAAAAAATGGAAATTGTTTGGTTGTTAAACAGAACATTTACTATTGACTTTTTTACTTCTAAAGGTTTAGAAAACTTTAAGCATTGTGCGAAATAAAAGGGGTATAAAAGTATTGATAGAGGTAAAAATTAAAAAATTTAGATAATTGTTATTAAATTGTGTAATTTCTTGATTTTGTTTGTAAAAAAAATCAATATATCGGTTTATTACTAGAATGTTGGTTTATTTTACGAATAACTAGGTAATTATTACAATTTTTATATGCTGGCATATTAGTTAAAAGAAGCATTAATAAGTAGTGGCACGGATATATTCAAAAAAATCATATATTTTTGCTTCACAAAATAATGAAGTATGGCAAAGAATTTAGTGATTGTTGAGTCACCTGCAAAGGCAAAAACCATTGAAAAATTTTTAGGACAGGATTATCAGGTAGAGTCTAGCTATGGACATATAGCGGATCTGCCTTCTAAAGAAATAGGAGTAGATGTAGAGAATAACTTTAAGCCTAAATATGAAGTATCGAGTGATAAGAAGGCGGTAGTTAAGAAGTTAAAGGATCTTGCGAAGAAAGCTGAAATGGTTTGGTTAGCATCCGATGAGGACCGCGAGGGAGAGGCTATTGCATGGCACTTAGCGGAAGAACTAAATTTAAAGAGTGAAAACACAAAGCGTATTGTATTCCACGAGATTACAAAAAATGCTATTTTAAAAGCGATAGATAACCCACGTCAGATAGACTATAATCTAGTGAATGCACAGCAGGCACGTCGTGTACTAGATAGATTAGTAGGGTATGAGCTGTCTCCTGTACTGTGGAAGAAAGTAAAAGGAGGATTATCTGCTGGACGTGTACAGTCTGTGGCTGTGCGTCTTATCGTAGAGAGAGAAAGAGAGATTAATGACTTTAAGGTAGAGTCATCTTACCATATATCAGCAGAGTTTAAGACTGCTGAAGGAAAAACATTAAAAGCTAAACTGCCTAAGAACTTTGCAACTGAGAAAGAAGCAAGAGACTTTTTAGCAGTTAATATCGGAGCGGCATACAGAGTAGCAGATTTAGAGACTAAACCTGCTAAGAAATCACCTGCAGCTCCATTTACCACTTCTACACTACAACAAGAAGCGGCTAGAAAGCTTCACTACTCAGTAGGTCAGACGATGATGTTAGCACAGCGCTTATACGAGAGCGGACTGATCACGTATATGAGAACGGATAGTGTGAACTTATCTAAAGAGGCGATGAGTGCAGCAGCAGCTGAAATCTCGAAGTCTTACGGAGCAGAATATTCTAAACCACGTACTTATACGACTAAGAGCAAGGGAGCCCAAGAGGCACACGAGGCTATCCGTCCGACGAATATGGCGCTACACAGTGCTCCTGTAGATAGAGATCAGGCTCGTCTATATGATCTAATCTGGAAGCGTACTTTGGCATCTCAGATGAGTGATGCTCAGTTAGAGAGAACGAATGTGCGTATAGAAGCAAATAAGTTTAAAGAGTTATTTGTGGCTACGGGTGAGGTATTGCTTTTTGAAGGATTCTTAAAAGTGTACTTAGAAGGGCATGATGATGAGGATGAAGAAGTAGAAGGAATCTTACCAGCATTAAGAATTGGAGAAGGATTAGAACAAAATGCGTTAGTAGCTACTCAACGCTTTACTAAGCCTGCTGCTAGATATACAGAAGCGTCATTAGTGAAGAAACTAGAGGAGCTAGGTATCGGTCGTCCGTCTACTTATGCACCTACTATCTCTACTATTATCGCTAGAACGTATGTGGAAAAAGGGGAGACTGAAGGTAAAGAGCGCAACTATAAGATGATGATGCTTAGAGGTGCTGAGCTAAAAGAGAAGGTGCTTACAGAGAAGACTGGATCTGATAAAGGGAAGCTAGTACCTACAGATATCGGTATGATCGTGAATGACTTTTTAGTGAAGAACTTTAAGACGATCTTAGATTATAACTTCACTGCTAAGGTAGAAGAGGACTTCGATGAGATCGCAGCTGGTAATGAGGATTGGGCTAAGATGATGAGAGAGTTCTACGACCACTTCCACCCAACAGTGAAAGATGTAGAAGAGAATGCAGAGCGCGAGTCTGGAGAACGTATATTAGGTATTGATCCTAAGAGTGGACGTACAGTATTAGTTCGTTTAGCTAAGTTTGGCCCTGTGGCGCAGATCGGTAATCCTGAGGATGAAGAGAAGCAATATGCTAGCCTTACTGCTGAACAGAACATCGGTACGATTACATTAGAAGAAGCATTAGCATTATTCCTATTACCAAAGGTATTAGGAGAATATAAAGGAGAAGAAGTAGAAGTGAACAACGGTAGATTTGGGCCTTATGTAAGAGTAGGTAAGACATTTATCTCTCTGCCTAAAGGAGAAGAGCCTGCTGATGTGACGCTAGATAGAGCATTAGAATTAATCAAAGAGAAAGAGCAAGCAGATGCTCCTATCGCTACATACCAAGGATTGCCTGTACAGAAAGGGGTGGGACGCTTCGGACCATACTTAAAGTGGAATGGCATTTTTATCAATGTGAATAAGAAGTATAACTTCGACAATCTATCTCAAGCGGATATCAACGAACTAATCGAAGATAAGATCCAGAAAGAGAAGGATAAAGTAATTCACGATTGGGCAGAAGAAGGTATCCGAGTAGAGAAAGCAAGATGGGGTCGTTCTGTAATCTTAAAAGGAAAAACGAAGATAGAGCTAGGTAAGGATGTGGATGCGGCAGCGTTATCTCTAGATGAGGTAAAGGCAATGATCGAAGCAATGGCTCCTGCTAAAAAGACAGCTGCTAAGAAAACGACAGCCAAAAAAGCAACTACTACAGCTAAGAAAACAGCAACTAAGAAGACGACTAAAAAATAAGAAAGAATGATCTACGAACTGCTAAGACCGATAAATAACGAATTAATCACTTATATAGATGGTTTACAGAGTCAGTGTATAGGGAAGAAAGTAACGTTCTTCTCTGGAGGTTCTTTTGAGAATGAAGGTCGGTATAATATCGCTATTATCGGAATAGGAGATAATCGAGGTAATGGTGCAGGTGTAAGTATAGTAGATATCACTAAAATAAGAAAGGCTTGGTATTCGTTATATCCAGGTAACTGGGGAGTGAATATTATAGACTTAGGTGATGTAGTGGCTGGAGAGAGACTAGAGGATACATACTATTTAGTGAAGGCTCTAGTAGCAGACTTAGTAAAGCAAGGAGTAATTCCTGTATTCGTAGGGGGATCTCAGGATATGACCTATGCGATGTATAGAGCGTATGATGTATTAGAGCAGTCAGTGAATCTTGTATCTATAGATGCTAAGTTAGACTTATCTAAGACAGAGGGTGATGTAGCGAACAGTTATCTGACGCGTATTATATTAGAAGAACCTACGAATCTGTTTAACTTTTCTAATATCGGATATCAGACTTACTTCAATGCTCAGGAAGAAATAGACTTAATCGCTAGTTTATATTTCGAGGCGTATAGAGTAGGAGAGATATCTGGTAATATAAAATTAGCTGAGCCAGTACTTAGAGATGCAGATATCGTAAGTGTAGATATGACTTCTGTTAAATCTGCTGATTCGGGTAATTTTGACTTCTTTAATCCGAATGGATTTGATGGAAGAGAAATATGTGCCTTAGCTAGATATAGTGGATTGAGTGATAGAGTTTCATCTTTTGGAATATTTAATTATAATAATAATAAAAATGAAACGTTATTAATAGCACAAATGCTTTGGTATTTTGTGGAAGGTGTTAATTACAGATCGAATGAATACCCCTTTGTTAGCAAGGCTAGTTATATGAAGTATATCGTGCCGATAGAGGGATATGACGATTTAATATTCTATAAGAGTGATGTCTCTGAACGCTGGTGGATAGAGGCTTCTATAGAAACGATGGATGCCGAGAGAAAAGTATTGTTGCCATGTAGTTATGAAGATTATGAGTCGGCTATTAGTCAAGTTATACCTGAAAGATGGTGGCGAACAATAAAAAAAAGTGTAGTATGAAAATTAATTTAACAAAAATAAATAATTAAGTTAAATTAATTTTTAGCTTTGTTTTGTGAAATAAAAAGAAAAAAAATTACTTGTAAGTATTTATAGTAGTACATAAAAACCTAAAATTATATGAAGAAGATCATTACGTTAGGAGCAGTTTTAGCTTTGATGACCAGTTGTGGAACTGGAGATCGAGGTGAATTGATGCATGGAGAGGCTGGGAAAAGATGGAGCAGTGAGAAACCACAAGGTATGTCGCTTATCCCAGGAGGTACTTTTACCATGGGTCAAGCCAATGAGGATTTCTTAGGAGCCCAAGATGCGCCAACAAAAACAGTTACTATCGGTTCATTTTATATGGATGAAACTGAAATTTCGAATAACCAATACCGTAAATTCGTAGAATGGGTAAAGGATTCAGTTGTTCGAACTAAATTAGCTATTGCAGCTGATGAAATGGGTGTGGCTAAAGAATCTGGAGGTATCGGTGCGTATGCATTCGTAGATGCTGAAGAGGATTTAGAAAGAATGACTCCATACCAACGATATATGTATGAGAACTATTACAGCCTTCAGGTGAGTGATGATATCTACTCTGGTCGTCGTTTAAATAAAAAAGTTCCTTTAGTGAAAGATACTAAGAAGTATCCAGACGCTAATTACGTGGAAGTAATGGATTCGTTATATATCCCAGCTAGTGAGACATATAATGGAATGACTACTTTCGATAACTCTAAGTTGAAATTTAAATATTCTTATGTAGATGTAGATGCAGCTACTAGAGATAGATCAACAGAGAACAGAGGAAAGAGAAATAGACACTTAAAAACAGAGACACTATTAATCTATCCTGATACAACACGTTGGATTAAAGAATTCCAATATTCTTACAACGAACCAATGCACAACGATTACTTCTGGCACGAAGCTTTCGGTGATTATCCTGTAGTAGGGGTAAACTGGCACCAAGCTAAAGCATTCGCTGCATGGAGATCAATGTATAAAAACATTTATCTGAAAGATAATAAGATGACTCTTGAGATCAACGAATTCCGTTTGCCAATGGAAAGTGAGTGGGAGTACGCTGCTAGAGGTGGTCTAGAAGGAGCTATGTATCCTTGGGGTGGACCTTATGCAACGGATGAGAAAGGATGCTTTATGGCAAACTTTAAACCAACTCGTTTTGACTATGCAGCAGATGGAGCTCTTTATACAGCTAATGTTCGTTCTTACCCTCCTAATGGATATAACTTATACAATATGGCAGGTAACGTAGCAGAGTGGACTAGTTCTACTTATGATGCATCAAGTTACGATCACATGTCAGCTTTAAAGCCTAGAAATAGACCTAGTGAAAGCCCACTAAAAGTAGTAAGAGGTGGTTCTTGGAGAGACCCAGCATATTTCTTACAAGTTGCTACTCGTGATTCTGAGTACGCAGATTCAGCAAGAAGTTACATTGGATTTAGAACAGTACAGTCTGTATCAGGTTCTTTATCACGTGTTAACCAATCAAAAATGGCTCGTTAATAATCAAATAAAAAAATAAAAGAAGAAGAAGGCTATGGCATTATCTAAAAAATTGATGAACTTCTGTTATGGAATGGGAGCTTCAGTAGTAATCATCGGTGCATTATTTAAAATTACGCACATGGAATTTGGACCTTTGAATGGTAACAATATGTTGACTATTGGTCTATTAGTAGAGGCGTTTATTTTTGCAATCTCTGCATTCGAGCCAGTTGATGAGGAATTAGATTGGGCAAAGGTATATCCAGAATTAAAAGATGGGAAAGCTAGAGAAGTAAAAGTGGCTAAGCAAGCTGTTGTAGAGCCTCAAGATACAGAAGGTATGCTTTCTAAAAAATTAGATCAAATGTTGAAAGACGCAAAAATTGACGGAGAGTTAATGAGTAGCTTAGGAAACAGTATTCGCAACTTCGAAGCTGCTTCTAGAGAGATGGGACCTTCTGTGAATTCTGTTGCTTCAACACAAAAATATGCGCAAGAAATGACATTAGCTGCTCAGCAGTTAGAGTCTCTAAATAAAGCTTATAAAGTACAATTAGAAAGCGCAACAGCGAATGCTGAAATCAATAAAGCAGTAGCTGAAAACAATGCTCAATTAAAAGAGCAAATGCAAGCATTAACAAACAATTTAGCGTCATTAAACAACGTTTATGGTGGAATGCTTTCTGCTATGGGTGGTGGAAGAAATGCTAATTAGTTTATAATTTTAAAATTATTATAAGGTAATGGCTAAACAAAAACTGACCCCAAGACAAAAGATGATTAACCTGATGTACCTGGTGTTTATCGCGATGATGGCACTTCAGGTATCTACAGAGGTTTTATCAGCTTTTGGTGTAGTGAACGAGAAGTTCGAGGCAGCTAATGAAGGTGCAAAAGCAAATAATGAAGGTTTGCTAGGGGCTTTAGAGAAGAAAGCTGAGGAGAACCCAGCTCAATTCGCTGACCCTGCTAAAAAAGCAAAGCAAGTAGAGAAAATTACGCAAGAGTTCTATGACTTTGTGGGTAAATATAAAACTCTAATTACTAGTGAATTTGAAGGAGAACGCACAGAGAATGGTAAGCTACCTGCTGAGCGTATGAATAAATCTGATATTATCAATGATGCTTGGTTCACAGGTGATAAATATTCAGCAGAAGGACAGGCTTTTATTGATGGTATTAATAAGTACAAAAAAGCACTTCTTGATATTTTAGAAAAAGACGCTAAGTTCCAACCAATCGTATTAGATATAAATAACAAATTTAATCTAAGCGATGTGAAAGATAGCCAAGGAAAAGATAGAGCTTATTTAAATTATAACTTCTATGGATTCCCAGCTATTGCTTCTTTGACTAAGTTGTCAACAATGCAAAACGATGCGAAGATTGTAGAAGCAGAGATTTATAACAGCTTAATGGGTAATACACTTAGTAAAGCTGCATCTATGAAGAACTATCAGGCTATCGTAGTAGCTGACAAGTCTACTCTTTTTGCTGGTGAAACTTATAAAGGTAGAGTAGTATTAGGTCGTTATGACAAATCAACTGTTCCTACTAAAGTAGTTGTTAATGGTCAAAACATTGATTTGTCTAAATCATTAGTTGATGGACAAGTTAACTTAGGTTTTACTGTTGGTAACGTAGGAGAACACCAAATCGGAGGTAAGTTTACTTTCGTAGAGGACGGTCAGCCAGTAGAGATTGATATTAAGGGAAGTTATGTAGTAGTACCTAAACCAAACTCAGCTAATATATCTGCTGATAAAATGAACGTGGTTTATCGTGGTGTTTCTAACCCTATGACAATTTCGTTTGCTGGTATTGCGAATGATAAAGTACAAGCTTCTGCTCCAGGACTTACAAGTCAAGGAGGTGGTAAATATACATTAAGACCACAAGCAGGAAGAGAAGTAGTTATCAATGTAACAGGAACTTTGCCTGATGGACAAAAAGTATCTGATAGAAAAGTTTTCCGTATTAAAGATATTCCTTCTCCAAGAGGGACAGTACGTGGGGAGTTCAATGCTAAAGGACCTAAGTCTAACTTAGAGATTGTAACTATCGGTGCTAAATTAGAAGACTTTGACTTTGATTTAAATCTTACAGTTACTAGTTTTGTATTGCAAATACCTGGACAACCTAGTATTGTTGTTCCTGGAAATAGAATGAATGAAAGAGCGAAAGCGGCTATCCGTAGAGCTCAGTTAGGTGATGTGGTTGTAATTTCGGATATTAAGGTGCGTTTAGAAGGTGCAGGAGACTATGCTTTGAAAAAAACATCACCATGTACGTTTGAGATTATGTAATTTCACTTAAATTTATAAGAAGAAAATTTTGAAGAATATGAACTGGAAGAATTTTTCACTATATATAGTGTTTACGCTGTTTTCAATAGCATCATTCGCACAGACGAATCTATTGAATGCAAAATCTGCTGCTGATATTGGTATTATGCCAATCTCGGAGATTCTAATCAAAGCAGAAGGACCAATACCTTACGGACACGTTCGTGAGAAAGATATCTTATTTGGTATTAAAGTATGGGAGAATATTTCGTTAGCTGAGAAAGCAAATGAGATGTATCTATATCCTATTGATGAATATTCATCTGAAGGAAAAAAACCTTTGTTCCAAGTTTTAATTGATGGTATTAAATCTGGAGAGATTACTGAAGTTTATGATAATAGTGATTTCAAAAACCAACGTACTTTAAAAGATATTCAAGACTCTTTCGTTAGAATAGATACTACAGATGCTGGTATTGAGTATTACAATGCTGGAGAAGCTATTCCTGAGGAATATATTCAGAAAGTAGAGTTAAGACCTTCTGATGTTAAAGAATATCACATCATGGGTATGTGGTATTTCGATAGAAATGAGGGACAGTTAAAATATAGATTATTAGGTATCGCTCCTGTAGTTGCGGACTTGTATACTAAAGGATCAGCTAATGAAAACTATGTGGAGTTATTCTGGATATTCTTTGCTGATGCTCGTAATACATTGTTCCAAAACTATGCATTCAATGCTAAGAACCCACTTAATCCGATCAACTTCGATCACTTGTTAAATTCAAGAAGATTTAGTGCTACTATTTATAAAGCAGATAACCAATATGGTAATCGTAAAATTGATGATTATATCAAGAGTAATGATTTAAAACGTTTATTTGAGGCAGAAAGAATTAAAGAATTGATTCGAAACCTTGAAGATGATATGTGGAATTACTAATTTTGTAGTTTCTAATTTATTAAGCTCTTATCTATTAGAATAGATAAGAGCTTTTTTAATGGTTTTAAGTATGGTAGATTATATTGTAGTAGGTACTGGTTTGGCAGGAATCTGTTTTACAGAAAAACTAGCTAAGGAAGGTAAGACCTTTGTAGTGATAGACAATGAGAAGCGCTCTTCTTCACTAATGGCAGGAGGTATGTATAACCCTGTTGTATTAAAGCGTTTCACTGATGTATGGAAGGTTGGAGAACAATTAGAGATAGCTTTGCCTTTTTATACTGAATTAGAAAAGAAATTAGGGGAGAAGTTTATCTTTGCTATGCCTTTGTACAGAAGATTATTATCTGTTGAAGAACAGAATAATTGGTTCCATGCGGCTGATAAACCAAATTTAGAGAAGTATCTATCACCTAAGTTAGTTCGTGATGAAATTAATGGAGTGAAGTCTCCTTTTGGTTTTGGAGAGGTGAACTATACAGGATATGTTGAAACTAAAACCTTGATTAAAGCTTATAGAGCTTATTTGAACGAAATCAATAGCTATAGACAAGAGGACTTTGATTACGATAGTTTGAGCTATACAGATGAGCGAATCACTTATAAGGATATAGTGGCTAAGCATATTGTTTTTGCAGAAGGCTTTGGGATGTTACAGAACCCTTTCTTTAAAGATCTGCCTTTAGACGGTACTAAAGGAGAGGTTCTTTTAGTAAGGATACCTAATCTTAATGTTGATGTTATATTGAAAGCAAATGTGTTTTTAATCCCTGTAGGTAATGATTTATATAAAGTAGGCGCTACTTATGATTGGCAAGATAAAACAGATAATACTACAGCAGAGGGCTTAAGTGAGTTATTAGAAGGATTAAGAGATGTTGTTGATTTAGACTTTGAGGTAGTAGCTCATAATGCTGGTGTACGTCCTACTGTAAAAGATCGTCGTCCCTTGTTAGGAAGAAGTAGAGAGTCTGCGAGAATTCATGTGTTGAATGGATTGGGAACTAGAGGGGTGTTATTAGGACCTTTCTTGGCAGATAAATTATATAATAATATAGAAAATGCTATGGAGCTAGAGGAGAATATCTCTATTCATAGATATAAGAAGTTTAAATTTTAGTAGAATCTAAGTATGTTAAATATACACAATCTATCAGTTTCATTTTCGGGTGAATATTTATTTGAGAACGTTACGTTTCGTATAGGTGCAGGAGACCGTGTAGGTCTAGTTGGAAAAAATGGAGCTGGTAAATCGACTATGTTGAAATTATTATCTGGAGATTTAGAACCAGATACAGGAAGCCTTGCTATGGAGAAAGATCTTCGAATTGGCTTCTTGAGACAGGATATTGATTTTATACCTGGTCGTACAGTGTTAGATGAGGCTTATCAAGCTTTTGAAGAAATTAAGAAAGTAGAAGCTGATTTAGATAAAGTAAATAAGGAGCTAGCAGAACGTACAGATTATGAATCTGAAAGTTATAGTGAGCTGATTGAAAAACTGAGTGATTTAACTCATCGTTTTGAAATCATAGGTGGGTATAACTATGTTGGTAATACAGAGCGTGTATTATTAGGTTTAGGTTTTAAGCGTGAGGAGTTTAATAATCAGACTGACACTTTCTCTGGAGGATGGCGTATGCGTATTGAATTAGCTAAGTTGTTATTACAAGATAATGATGTGCTTCTTCTGGATGAGCCTACGAACCACTTGGATATTGAGAGTATCATTTGGTTAGAACAGTTCTTAAAGTCTTATGCTGGTGCTGTAGTGATTATTTCGCACGATAAGATGTTCTTAGACAACGTGACTAATCGTACGATAGAAATATCATTAGGAAAGATATATGACTTTAATAAGCCTTATTCACAATACTTAGTATTGCGTGAAGAACTTCGAGAGATGCAATTAGCTGCTCAGAAGAACCAAGCGAAGAAGATAGAAGAGACGGAGAAACTTATCGAAAAGTTTAGATATAAAGCGACTAAGGCCTCTATGGCGCAATCGCTTATTAAGAAATTGGATAAAGTGGAGCGTATCGAAGTAGATGAAGATGATAATGCTGTAATGAATATCTCTTTTCCTGTTAGTATTGATCCTGGTAAAGTTGTTTTAGAGATTGATAAAGTGACGAAGCGTTTCGGTGATAAAGTGATCTTTAAAGATATTGATCTTTTAATTGAACGTGGAACTAAGGTAGCTTTCGTTGGACAAAATGGTCAAGGTAAATCTACATTGATTAAAGCAATTATCAATGAGTTTGAATACGAAGGTAATATTAAGTTGGGACACAATGTTCAAATCGGTTATTTCGCACAGAACCAAGCAGATTATTTAGACGGAGAGAAGACTATCTTAGATACGATGTTAGACGCTGCTACAGATGGTAATCGCGTGAAAGTGCGTGATATGCTAGGGTCTTTCTTATTTAGAGGTGATGATGTAGAGAAAAAAGTAAAAGTACTTTCAGGAGGTGAGCGAAATAGACTTGCTTTGTGTAAAATGTTACTTTTACCTATTAATGTCTTGCTGATGGATGAGCCGACGAACCACTTAGATATTAAATCTAAGAACGTACTGAAGAAGGCATTAGAGAACTTTAAAGGAACTTTAGTATTAGTGTCTCACGACCGTGACTTCTTACAAGGACTAACACAGTTCGTTTATGAGTTTAAAGATCAGAAGATAAAAGAATACCTAGGGGATATCAATTATTTCTTAGAGGAGAGAAACGCACAAAATATGCGTGAAATCGAAAAGAAAACAGTTGTAGAAGATACTAAAAAAGCTGTAGTAGAAGAGAAGAAAGCACCTGCGTTGTCTTATGAAGAGCAAAAGAAGCAGAAGTCTTTACAAAATAGATTGAGCAAAATCGAGAGCGAAATATCAGAGTTAGAGAAGAAGATCGCTAAGGATGATGAGCGATTAGCTGTAGACTATGAAAAGTTAATGGCTGACGCAAATTTCTTTAGTGAGTATGAGAAGAAGAAGAAAAAGATTGATGGTTTGATGATTGAGTGGGAAGAAATCCACGAACAATTACAATAGATAATAAAAAAGGGATTACATTAAGTAATCCCTTTTTTTATAAAATAGGCGTAATAAAGTTATATTATTTCAAGAAAAAACCACTTCAAGTGATTGAAGTGGCTTTTACTTAGTAGCGGGAACAGGACTCGAACCTGTGACCTTCGGGTTATGAGCCCGACGAGCTGCCTACTGCTCTATCCCGCGCTATTGTGGTACAAATGTACGACCAATATTTGGGTTGACAAAATCAGACAATTGAGTAAAACTGTGTTTATCTATTATAATGTTAAATGTTTTTTACTCTTAGGAGTCTTTTTTACTTAATTATTGTTGATAATATATTTTATAGAAGTAATATTACTAGAAGGTTATATTCTTTTTAAGAAACTTGTTTGATAGGTATGTAACTGTTAATTAAAAAAGAGACGGTTCATTTATTTTGTGAATATTTTAGTATTTTTGACTGTGTTAGTCAGGGTAATAATAGTACTTATTCTGTTTCTGAGACTTATTATGAATTTATACTTCCCTATTATATGAAGAATATTGAGAAAACATTTCAGATTATTAGCTACCTACAATACCCTTTTCTATTAATAGCTTTATTCTATAGCTTTAAACCGATCTATGATAGAATAGCTTTAGGTAATATGGATACTTATTTATCGTGTATGAATAGTGCGTTGATGTTTATAGGAATTGGAGTCAGCTTTTCGGCATTGCAGGATTCGACCAAGACACAGAATAATTTCTCTAAACGTATATGGCAGGACAAGAAGAAAGGTGTAATAGCCTTGTATATTATAACGCTTATGTCTGTGCTTTCTTTTATTGGAGGTGGAGTAGGATACTATTTTGCTGTTTCTAGTGTTTTAGAAGAGATAGCAGTTGGTTTACTTGTATTAGGTATTGGTTTGCTTGGATTGCTAAGTGTTGCTATAAATATGTATAAGTACCAACAAAGTATTATAAAATAAAAAAGCCACTTCGTTAGAAGTGGCTTTTACTTAGTAGCGGGAACAGGACTCGAACCTGTGACCTTCGGGTTATGAGCCCGACGAGCTGCCTACTGCTCTATCCCGCGTTATTGTGGTGCAAATATAGAACGAATATTTGGAACTCACAAATGAGTTCCTAAAATAATTCGCTCTATTTTACTTTTATTTTGATTGTAAGCCTTGTGTGTACTTAGAATGAGCTAATTCTAAAGCCTCAATGTTATTGTTGCATAGGTGTTTAAGCAGATGATTCAATTTTTCTTCTGACCAATCATAAATTTTTAATTCCAGTAACTTTTTTATTGTTTCTTCTGAGAAGCGCTGTTTTATTGGCTTTGCAGGGTTACCAGCTACGATAGTATACGGTTCGACATCCTTTATAACGACAGCACCCGAAGCGATAATAGCCCCTTCTCCTATGGTAATGCCTGGCATTATCATAGATCGCATACCTAACCATGCGCCATCACCTATCGTAGTGTCTCCTTTTGCTTGATATGCTTCTTGTATCACATCTAGATAAGGGTATAAACTAAACCAATCTGTGCGATGCGTATTATTCCCTCCCATTAAGATAACGACTTCCGCTGCTATACAGACATGGGATCCTATGTATAACTGATCTATATGCCATAGTGGTTCCCAAGTTTGTAGAC
Source organism: Myroides odoratimimus (assembly GCF_038039805.1). GTDB lineage: Bacteria > Bacteroidota > Bacteroidia > Flavobacteriales > Flavobacteriaceae > Flavobacterium > Flavobacterium odoratimimum_B. Next base: position 194,032 of record NZ_JBBPHK010000003.1, on the reverse strand, counting down.
TGTATTCGTCTCCATATAGGTAACGTACTACACTATCTTCAAAGCTACCTGTCCAGGCATTGCTGTAATAACTTGTTGTTCCCTTGATATGTATGTTAGGATTTTTTACTGTCTCGTGTAGGTATTCTACTTTAGACCAATGTTTTTTGTTCTCTTCTATCATTTGTTCTCTTCTATTTTAAGTATATAACCTCAGATAGGCTAATTGTTTATCTATATTTTAAAAGCTAAATATATATAAAGTGTTGTTATAAATTTTATTTAATTTTTCCTATGTCATTGATATAAGCTACCTTTGCTACCGAAAAAATTAAATAATATGACGCATAAAGCTGGTTACGTTAACATTATTGGTAATCCAAATGTAGGTAAATCAACACTAATGAATGCTTTAGTAGGTGAGAGATTGTCTATCATCACTTCTAAGGCACAGACTACTAGACATAGAATATTAGGGATCGTAAATGGAGATGATTATCAGATCGTTTTCTCAGATACGCCTGGTATTATCAAGCCTGCATACGAATTACAAGAATCAATGATGGACTTCGTTAAATCTGCTTTTGAGGATGCGGACGTATTGATTTATATGGTAGAGATAGGCGAGAGAGAATTAAAAGACGAAGCATTTTTCGCTAGAATTAACAACTCTAAAGTACCTGTAATGTTGCTTCTTAATAAGATAGACAAATCTAATCAAGAACAATTAGAAGAACAAGTAACCCTATGGAGTGAGAAGGTTCCTAATGCTGAGATATTCCCTATATCTGCTTTAGAGAAGTTTAATACGCAGGCTGTATATGATCGTATCATCGAGCTATTGCCAGTATCTCCACCGTATTTCCCTAAAGATGCCCTAACAGATAAGTCAGAGCGTTTCTTCGTGAACGAGATTATTCGTGAGAAGATTTTGCTTAACTATGATAAGGAAGTGCCTTATGCTGTAGAGGTAGAGACAGAGGAGTTTAAAGAAGAAGAGAATATCATTCGTATCAAGGCTGTAATTATGGTAGAGCGCGATAGTCAGAAGGGGATTATCATCGGACATAAAGGGGCTGCTTTAAAGAAAGTAGGGATAACTGCTAGAGAAGAAATGGAACAATTCTTTATGAAGAAAGTTCACTTAGAACTATTCGTAAAGGTGAATAAAGATTGGAGATCGAGTGACTATCAATTGCGTCGTTTCGGATATAATCAAAAGAAATAAGGAATAATAAAATAATCATTAAAATATCGCATTGAAATACTAACTTTGCGACATATTTAAAATATTTATGAGTAGTATAGTAGCCATAGTTGGTAGACCAAACGTAGGAAAGTCAACTTTTTTTAATCGATTGATTCAAAGGAGAGATGCCATCGTAGATTCGGTTAGTGGAGTGACACGTGATAGAAACTACGGCAAGTCAGAGTGGAATGGAAGAGAGTTCTCAGTGATTGACACTGGAGGATATATAAAAGGATCTGACGACGTATTTGAAGGAGAGATTAGACGTCAAGTTTCTTTAGCTATTGAAGAGTGTGACGTAGTAATATTTGTAGTAGATGTAGAAGAAGGTATTACACCTATGGATGCTGAAGTAGCTCGTCTATTGCGCAAAGAAACTAAACCTGTCTTTGTCGCTGTGAATAAAGTGGACAGTGCTAAGCGTATGGATGACACATTCGAGTTCTATAACCTTGGTTTAGGGGAGATATATCCTATCGCGGGGATGAGTGGAAGTGGTACTGGAGATCTATTAGATGCTGTAGTAGCTGCATTGCCAGAAGAAGAAGTAAGAGAGACAGAAGAAGAAGAGTTACCACGTTTTTGTGTTGTAGGTCGTCCTAATGCTGGTAAGTCTAGCTTTATCAATGCACTTATTGGTGAAGATCGTTATATTGTTACAGATATTGCTGGTACTACACGTGATGCTATTGATACGCGCTTTACACAGTTTGGCTTTGACTTTAACTTAGTAGATACGGCGGGTATCCGTAGAAAGTCAAAAGTAAAAGAAGATTTAGAGTTTTACTCAGTGATGAGATCTGTGAGAGCTATTGAGCACAGTGATGTATGTATCCTTATGGTAGATGCTACACGTGGGTTCGAAGGACAAGATCAGAATATATTCTGGTTAGCAGAGAAGAATAGAAAAGGAATCGTTATCCTTGTAAACAAATGGGATTTAGTAGAGAAAGATACTATGACTACTAAACAGTTTGAAGATAGAATCCGTGAGGAGATCGCGCCATTTACAGATGTGCCTATTGTCTTTACATCTACAGTGACTAAACAGCGTTTATTAAAAGCGTTAGAGACTGCTGTGGAAGTGTATGAAAATAGAAAAGCGAGAATTTCGACTTCTAAATTTAATGAAGCGATGTTGCCTATCGTAGAGAATACGCCACCTCCTGCAATTAAAGGAAAATATATCAAGATAAAATACTGTATGCAATTGCCTACAGCTACACCTCAATTCGTATTTTTTGCTAACTTGCCACAATATATCAAAGACCCTTACAAACGATATATTGAGAATAAGTTAAGAGAAATGTACAACTTCAGTGGTGTGCCTATCGATATTTATTTCCGTCAGAAATAGTAAGTAATATATTCTATATATAACAGCGGTCTTTGTGTAATAACATTGACCGCTTTTTTTATGAGAAACTTATTGACGTTACTACTATTAATCTCCTGTGTGAATATGTATTCACAGAGTACTGTGAATATTACTGGGACTGTAGTAGATAGTTTAAAACAGCCGATAGAAGCGGTGACGGTATATCTATCGAAAGAGAAAGATTCGACACTAGTGGAGTACACCATGACGGATGTCAAAGGTAACTTTAAGCTAGCCTTCAGTAAGCTATCTGAGCCTTCAGTGCTCAAGCTTTCTATGGTAGGGTACCAAGATTATGCTAAGAAGTTTGAAAATGGGGTACAAGATAATGTTGACCTTAAGACACTTATTCTTAAAGAATATGGCAATCAGCTAGACGAAGTATTGATTGTAGCCGATGCTCCGCCTATTCGTATGAAGAAAGATACCTTAGAGTTTAATGCTGCTTCGTTTAAGGTAAGACCTGATGCTAATCTTGAAGAGCTTTTAAAGAATCTACCAGGGGTGCAGCTAGATGAGAATAAAAAGATCACGGTCAATGGTAAGCCTGTCAATGAAATCTTAGTCAATGGCAAACCTTTCTTTAACGAAGATGGAGCAATAGCACTAGAGAACTTACCTGCTGAGATTATCCAAAAAGTACAGGTAACTGAAAAAAAGACTAAGAAAGAAAAATTCACAGGTGAACGCAGTAGAACAGATGATGCGAGTATCAATATCACAATAGACGAAGATAAGAATAAAGGGCACTTTGGGCGAGTATCAGGAGGATATGGTACTGATGAGCACTATGAAGCAGGAATGTTCTTAAACACCTTTAATAAGCGTAGAAAGATTAGTCTGATAGGATCTGCTAATAATATCAATGCTGTCGGATTCTCTATGGACAAGGTATTTGATAATATGCGTACGGGGCGCTCTAGAGGCGGGCTTACAGAATCGCGTATGTTGGGGCTAAACTTTGTAGAAGATGTATCTGATAAGCTGAAGGTTAATGGTAGTTACGATTATAATTTTGCAGAGACAGAACAAGCTAATAAGTCGTCTAGTACTAAGCTTTTGCCTTCAGGGCAGTTTAGCACAGATTCTAATTCTTCTTCCCTAGGAGGGAATGAAGGGCATAGGGGGAATGTATCTGTAGACTATATGGGAGAGAAAGACGCTTTCTATTTTAGCCCTCATTTTAGTACAGATCACACCTATTCGACTAGTGAGAGCAATCAAGTATCTTATGATGAGCATGGAGAAAAACTGAATAGTAGCAATGCTCACTCATCATCTAGAGGAAACTCAGATAGTTTTAGTTCATCTGCACAGTATACACGCAAGTTTAAAAAAGAGGGACAATATCTAAGTATAGGTTTTAATAATAGTAATAGGAGTGCTACAAATAATGCATTGAGCGAATCTCTGACGCAGTTTTTTCAATCAGAGACAGAAGACGATTGGCGTAGACAGTACAGAAAGAATTATACGACTACGGATAGTTATGGTATATCTGTAGAATTCACACAGCCGATTACAGATTCATTAAGAGTATCTATAGGTGTGGACTGGAGTAGAAATCAGAGCATTAACGATCTGCAAGTGTTTAACTATAATGAGACAGAGCAGGGGTATACTGATGTCAATGTACTAGAGACAAATAGATATACGGATATTGGGAATAAGGTGTCTCCTTATGTAAACTTTGCGTTGAATAAGAATAAGTACAATATTAATATTTCGACGAGGACTCAGATCGTTAAGAATACAGCTACTGCTCTTTATAATGCGAAGTGGTATAGTCTAGATAAACACTACATCGACCCGAATATTAATGCTATGATTAATTATAGACTGACGAAGGATAAGAGTCTATTCGGTATCTATCGATATAATGTCAATTATCAAAGTGCAAGCCAATTACTAGATATCACAGATATCTCTAACCCATTAACGACTACGATCGGTAACCCGGATCTGAAGCCTACTGGGCAGCATAACGTTAATCTTAGCTACCGTTCGTATAACTTTCAGACTCGTGCTGGATATAGTATTTCGGCTAATGCAGGAATATTTGATAATAGTATAGTAGGATCTGTAATCTATGATGAGGATAAGAAGGCTATCTCTACGTATAAGAATATACAAGGGAACTACCAATGGGGAGTTACAGCTGACTGGTTTAAGAATAGTAAGTGGGGTGAGCATGCGCTGAGATACGGTATTATGTTTAGATATAATCAGACCATTAGCAATGGGTACATAGACGGAGAGACTTATACGGCTAGAGGGAATACGATGGGGCCACGTGTGTATCTAACCTATGATTACGGAGAATGGGTGTCTATAAAACCATCGTATAACTATAATTATAATACAACGAGTTATACTAATTTTTCAGTGGATAAGGCTTCTAACTTTACACATAGATTTAATATACAGACTACAACGTATTGGCCGAAGAAGGTTACATTTGGTAACGACTTTGCTTATAATTATAATTCACAGATTGCTAAAGGATTTAAGAAGGATTTCTATATGTGGAATATTAGTCTAGCGTATGATTTCTATAAAGACAAATTCAGTGCTAAGGTGAAAGTGTATGATGTATTAAATCAGAATACAAGTAGTACACGTACTATAGACCCAATGCAGATAGTGGATTCTGAGAGTTTAGTACTGAAGCGATATGTGATGTTCTCATTGACTTATAAGCTTAATGAGTTCGCAGGAACTAAAAAAGGAGGGAATAGAGGAAGAGGAGGAGTTTCTAGACCGATGCGTGTGATGAGGTATTAAAAAAAGGACTTAAGTAAAATACAAGAAAATATAGTAAAGGCAAGTCGAGTATAGCTAGAATAGGAGTTATACTCGACTTGCCTTTTTGACTTGTGCGGTTTGAGTCCGTAGTGAGTCCGTTATGTATCCGTACTGACTCCGTAGTATCAAGAGAAATAACGGAGTCAGTATGGAGGTGTAAAATAGTTGTGTTGTAAAGACAGCGAGCGAGAGTGCATAAAAAAAGCAGGCAATGTAGAAGCGACTAGCACTTACTATATTACCTGCTTATATGTTTAGAATGACGTATGTCTACCAGCTACCGCTAGATCCTCCTCCGGAGAACCCACCGCCGCCAAAGCCTCCACCGAAGCCTCCGCCACCGCCTCCACTTCCGAAACCACCACCGCCACCGAAGCTTCCGCCGCCTCCGCCTCCACGGCCAAGACTGCTTAATACAAGGATGTCTAGTAAGCTACTTCCAAAGTCACGTGAGCGATGATTACCCCCGCCTCTTCCATTGTTATCTTTCTTACCGAATACGATAGTCAGTACGATGATCAGTATAATGATTCCTAAACACGCTAGACCACCGATGCTATTATCACCATCTGTTCTAACGGTCTTGTCTGCCTTATATGTACCAGTCAATAGCTGGAAGATGGCATCTGTCCCTTTGTCTAATCCTGCGTAATAATCATTGCGCTTAAACTCTGGGATAATGATATTACGGATAATCTCTCCTCCTTGTCCGGCTGTGATAAGGTGTTCTACTCCATAACCAGGGTAGATACCGATCTGACGTTCTTTTGCCGCCATAAGGATTACGATACCATTGTCTTTCCCTTTCTGTCCGATGCCCCATTCTTGTCCCCATTTAGGTCCTAGTATACCAATGTTTTCTCCTTTTAGAGATGGAATGGTAATTAGTACTATCTGAGTAGAAGTAGAATCACTATAAGCAATGAGTTTGCGCTCTAGCTGCTTCATTTGATTCGCTTCTAATATGGTAGCATAGTCGTATACAGAAGTTTGGAAAGAGGGTTTCTTAGGGACGTCTAATTGAGCATAAGTTACCTGTGATAATAATAGAATTATAATCAAGGTTATGAAATGATATGCTTTTAGTAATAGCTTGATCATTGATTTATGCTTTTGAAATTTCGTTTGATAATTCGTTTTTATTTTCTTCAAGTGAAGGGAAGTGTACTTTTAGTTGACTTCCTGCTTTTAGGATCCCATAGACTAATCCTTCTTTGAACAGACCTTGTCTGAAGTGATTAATCACTAGTTCTTTGGTTCCTTCCCAGAAGTTATCTGATCTAACTTTATGATCTATTCCCTGATCACCCAGTATCACGAATGCTTTAGAGTTAATACAGATGTAAAACAGCACACCATTTCTAGCAGCTGTCTTATCTATGCCTAATTCAAAGAAGACCTCCTGAGCTCTTTCAAAAGGATCTTTTTTAGAAGTCGTTTCGATATGTACTCTAATCTCTCCAGAAGTATTCTTTTCTGCTTGAGTTATAGCAAGAACAATTTCTTCTTCATCCGTTTTGGTTAAAAACTCTCTTAGTCTATCCATTTTATAGTTTTTTAGAATTTTACTTCAGGTGCTTTCTCTGCTCCAGCTTCTGCTTGGAAGTAAGGTCTTTCTTTATAATCGCTTAAGAAGAACTTATTAGGCATCTTAAGTACATAACTGTTATATACAGCTACAGCGTCATTAAAACGAGTACGTTGAGTTAATATTTGGTTCTCTGTACTAGCTAGTTCATCTTGTAGTTTTAAGAAGTTTTGATTTGTTTTTAAATCAGGGTATTTCTCTACAGTTACTAATAATCTTCCTAATGCACTAGATACACCAGATTGAGCTTGTTGGAACTCTTGAAACTTTTCAGGAGTCATATTACTTGGATCTATGTTTACAGAAGTTGCTTTTGCACGCGCATTTACTACAGCTTCTAATGTTGATTTTTCGAAGTCAGCAGCCCCTTTTACTGTGTTTACTAAGTTTCCGATAAGGTCGTTTCTACGTTGGTAAGCCCCTTGCACATCAGCCCAAGATTTATCTGTAGCCTGTTTGTGTACTAGAGCCGAGTTGTTGTAGTTCATAGATAACATAAAGTATCCTCCGATTAATACTACAAGTACGATGATAATTGGTAAAGCTTTTTTCATTTTGATTTTTTTGTTATTTAGAGTTCATTTTTAATATTCAGTAGCGCTGTTTTGATTCCTTCGAGTTTCTGTATGATTTCGAAGTTATCCATAATGTCTTTTGCATTCTTCTTCATGTGTTCTTTAGCACCGTCTAGTGTGAATCCTCTTTCTTTCACTAAGTGATAGATGAGTTGAAGATTTTGCACATCCTGAGGTGTGAACATTCGATTTCCCTTTGCATTCTTTCTAGGTTTGATAATGTCAAATTCTTTCTCCCAGAATCGCAATAACGAAGCATTTACATCAAATGCCTTGGCAAGTTCGCCAATGCTATAGTATCGTTTATCAGGTAAGTTTAATTCCATTAGTCAAGTGATTGGTTTTCTTGGTTAGCTTCTTGTGATAGAAGTTCAAATTCTTTAGCAGAGATTTCTCCGTAGTAGTAATTCAGTGGATTGACTACGTTCCCTTGGTAGTGTACCTCATAGTGTAAGTGAGGACCAGAGCTACGCCCAGTACTACCTACATATCCTATGATATCTCCACGTTTAACAGACTGTCCAGCGCGTGCTTGATACTTGCTTAAGTGAGCGTACCTAGTTAGGTATCCATATCCGTGATCTATTTCGATTAGGTTACCATACCCAGATAGTTCATTGTTAGCACGGATTACTTTACCGTCTCCAGTAGCGTATATCGGAGTACCTACCTCTGCAGAGAAGTCCATACCGGCGTGGAACTTCTTGATTTTAGTAAAGGGATCACTACGATATCCGTATCCAGATGCCATTCTCTTTAGATCTTCATTCTTCACTGGCTGTATCGCAGGGATAGAGGATAAGAATTCTTCTTTCTTCTTGGCTAGTGCGATGATGTCATCTAAGGATTGGGACTGTATGGCTACTTGTTTCAGTAGTTGATCCATCTTCACATTCGTTTCTGTCAACAGCTTTTCGTTGTTAAGCCCTACGAATGATCTATATCTATTAATACCTCCTAGGCCAGACTTGCGTTGTTCATCAGGGATAGGCGCGGTATTAAAGTAAGCTCTATAAATATCGTTATCTCGCACCTCTAGTTCGTCTAGTACCTCTGTGATCAGGTCAAGCTTCTTGTTTAGAAGAGTATAGTTAGTTTTGAATTCTGCTATTTCTCTAGCTTGTTTCTTTTCTTTAGGAGTTTGTAGGATATCACTATTAATTAAAAAGATTAATCCAAGCACTCCAAAAATAGCTGCTGTTAGTAAAAACAAGAGTATATTACCTATCTGTCTAAACTTTTTAGGGCGTATTTTAAGGAACGCTAATTTTTCAGGGTCGTAATAATATTTTACCTTAGCCATATTTTTAAAAAAACACTATTTTTGCACTATCTTTTTTGTATCTTATAAGAAGTGCTGTCATTGGTTAGCTAACAAATTTAAAAAATGTTTTCGTTATAATGATAGTTTAAGTGCCAAAGAGAATAAAATAAAAGCTAGTTATTCGTTAATTTATAATATGTTTAACAACTAACCGAATAACTTAATAATAAGAATATAAAAGAATAAATTAGTTTCCAAAGGATATGAAATCACAAGAAATTCGTCAGAAGTTTTTAAACTTTTTTGAAGAAAGAGGTCACATGGTAGTGCCTTCTGCTCCGATCGTTCTGAAAGACGATCCAACTTTAATGTTTAATAACTCTGGGATGGCCCAGTTTAAAGAGTATTTCTTAGGAAACGCCAAGCCTAAAAGTAACCGTATCACTGATACACAGAAGTGTCTTCGCGTGTCTGGTAAGCACAATGACTTAGAAGAGGTAGGTATCGATACATACCACCACACGATGTTCGAGATGCTAGGGAACTGGAGTTTCGGAGATTACTTTAAGAAGGAAGCTATCAATTGGGCTTGGGAATTATTGACTGAAGTTTATAACATCCCTAAAGATATTTTATACGTTACTGTATTTGAAGGTAGCGAAGAGGAGAACGTTCCTTTTGACCAAGAAGCTTATGATATCTGGAGTACCCTAATCGGCAAGGATCGTATCCTGATGGGGAATAAGAAAGATAACTTCTGGGAAATGGGAGATCAAGGACCTTGTGGACCATGTACTGAGATACACGTAGATATCCGTAGTGCTGAGGAGAAGGCAAAGATAGCGGGTAGAGAATTAGTGAATGGAGATCATCCACAGGTAGTAGAAATCTGGAATAACGTATTTATGGAGTTTAACCGTAAAGCGGATGGTTCGCTAGAGAAGTTACCTGCTCAGCACGTAGATACAGGTATGGGGTTTGAGCGTCTATGTATGGTGCTTCAAGGAGTACAGTCTAACTATGACACAGATGTATTCTCTCCACTTATCGCTAAAGTATCTGAGCTAACAGGTGGTAAATACACAATGAAAGCAAAAGATGATGAGGAAGAGAAGATTAATATCGCTATCCGCGTTATCGTTGACCACGTAAGAGCAGTTGCCTTTGCTATTGCAGATGGGCAGTTGCCTTCTAACAATGGAGCAGGGTATGTGATCCGTCGTATCTTACGTCGTGCTATTCGCTATGCATTTACGTTCTTAGATAAGAAAGAACCATTCATCTATGAGTTAGTAGAGGTGTTAAGTACACAGATGGGAGCATTCTTCCCAGAAATCACTAGTCAAAAAGAATTAGTGAAAAACGTGATTAAAGAAGAAGAAACTTCTTTCTTAAGAACGTTAGAGCAAGGGTTACATTTATTAGACAATGTAATCAAACAAACAGAAGGTAAAGTAGTATCAGGAGTGAAGGCTTTTGAACTATACGATACTTTTGGTTTCCCTATTGACTTGACAGCGCTTATCCTTAGAGAGAAAGGGTATGAACTAGACGAAGCTGGTTTTGACGCAGCAATGTTAGAACAAAAAACACGTTCTCGTGCGGCTTCAGAAGTATCTACTGATGACTGGACTGTATTAGTGTCAGGAAATGTAGAGCAGTTCGTAGGATATGATCAGTTAGAGAATGAAGTGAAGATCACTCGTTATAGAAAGATTGATAGTAAGAAAGATGGTAAGTTATTCCAAATCGTGTTAGATTCTACTCCATTCTATCCAGAAGGAGGAGGACAGGTAGGAGATACTGGAGTATTAGTATCTGCTAATGACACGATCCAAGTAATCGACACGAAAAAAGAGAATAACTTAATATTACATATCGTAAGAGAGCTTCCTGCTAATGTAGAAGGAACTCTAGTAGCGAAGGTAGATGTAGATGCTCGTAAGCAATCTATGGCTAACCACTCTGCTACTCACTTACTACACCAAGCATTGCGCACTATCTTAGGTACTCACGTAGAACAAAAAGGTTCGTTAGTAGCTCCTACGCACTTGCGCTTTGACTTCTCTCACTTCTCTAAAGTGACAGAAGAAGAGTTAGCACAAGTAGAGGCATTTGTGAATGATAGAATTCACGATCACTTGCCATTAGTAGAGCGCAGAAGTATCCCTATGGCTCAGGCTATCGCTGAGGGTGCTATGGCATTATTCGGTGAAAAATATGGTGATGAGGTACGTGCTATTAAGTTTGGAGAGAGTATGGAGCTATGTGGAGGTACTCACGTAGGGAATACAAGTGATATCTGGCAGTTCAAGATCGTAAGTGAAGGAGCTGTAGCTGCTGGTATTCGTCGTATTGAGGCGATTACGAATAAAGCTGCTCGTCAGTTCTACGCAGAGCAAGAAGATACATTAAAAGAGCTTAAAGCAGTATTGAAGAATCCACAAGATACCTTAAAAGCAGTAGTATCTCTTCAAGATGAGAATGCTAAACTTAAGAAACAAGTAGAGCAATTATTAAAAGAGAAAGCAAAGAACCTAAAAGGAGACTTAAAAGGTCAAATCCAAGAGGTAAACGGTATCTCTTTCTTAGCTGTAGAAGTGGACTTAGATGCTGCTGGAGCAAAGGACCTTGCGTATGAGTTAGGTAATGAGTTCTCTAATCTATATATACTGCTTGGTAGTGTAGCGAATGATAAGCCAATGCTGACTTGTTATGTATCTAAAGACATAGTAGAGAGCAAAGGCCTTAATGCAGGTACTATCGTACGTGAGTTAGGTAAACACATCCAAGGTGGTGGTGGTGGACAAGCGTTCTTCGCTACAGCAGGAGGTAAGAATCCAGCTGGTATGGCAGACGCTATCGCTCACGCAAAAGATTATTTGAAATAGTATTATATTTGTAATTATAATAGAAAAAAAAGATTCTCATATGAGAATCTTTTTTTTGTTCAAGAGTTCATCAGATTATGAAGTTTAGTACAGTAGTGCCTACTAAGGTAGCAAAAGATAGAATTAAATACGAGCATAAGATCTTATCTATGGGATCTTGTTTTGCTGTGAATATAAGTGATAAGCTAAAAGAGTATCAGTTCCAAAGTGTGGTGAATCCATTCGGTATTCTGTTTCACCCTATCGCGATAGAGCGCATATTAGAGTATGCGGTGAAAGGGCATGAATTTACAAGTGCAGATGTGTTCTGTCATAACGAGGTGTGGAGTAGCTTTATCGCACATTCTGATTTGAATGAATTAGAAGAAGAAGATATCGTGACGAAGCTGAATGTAAAGTTGTTTGACTTACAGGTAGCTTTAAAAGAGAGCTCGTTTATGTATATCACTTTAGGAACAGCTTGGGTATATGAGCATATCGAGAGTGGAATGGTTGTTGCCAATTGTCATAAGGTAGCGCAGAGTAATTTCAAAAAGAGATTATTAAGTACTGAAGAAGTGAAGGTTAGCTTGTCTAAAATTATTACATTAGTACAAGCTATTAATCCGGATATACAGATTGTTTTTACAGTGTCTCCAGTGAGACATTTTAAAGATGGTATCGTAGAGAATCAGAGAAGTAAGTCAGTATTATTTACTGCCTTACACGATGTGTTAGATCAGCAAAGTGGAGATAAAATTAGTTACTTCCCTTCTTATGAGATTGTAATGGATGAGCTAAGAGATTATCGTTTTTATAAAGCTGATATGTTACATCCAAATGAGTTTGCGATAGACTATATCTGGGAGCGCTTTGTGACGACTTGGGTTCATCCTGATATGTATCCGATTATGCATAAAGTAGATGAGGTGCAAAAAGGACTGAACCATAGACCCTTTAACCCTACTGCAGAGCAACACTTAGCTTTCTTAGATACATTGGTAGCCAAGATAGATTACTTATTAGAGAAATATCCATTTATGAACTTTAGATAGTTATGAGAAAGTTATTGCGCGTACTCTTCGGTATATTTATAGTGCTCTTCTTTATGTTTGCAGGAGTTGTTTTGTATAACAGCTTTGTGAAGGGGGATAAAGATGATATGCAATACAATACAGCTCTAATCCAAGAGCAGTTAAAAAACGTGAGTAAATTAGTGGTGACAGAAGCTACTTTCTCACAAGTAATGACGTATAAGGATCAGCAGAAATACTTTTTAAATATGCTTTCTTTTGATAAAAAGGCTGTGGTTATTATTAATGCAAAGGCTACAGTGTCTTATGATTTGAGTCAACTGCAATATCAGATCGATGAGAAGAATAAGGTAGTGCAATTAATATATATACCAGAAGCAGAAGTAAATATCTATCCTGACTATAAAATACTAGATGTAGAACAGAGTACTTTCAACCCTTTTAAAGGAGATGACTACAATAAGATTAATGCAAAAGTGAAGAAAGACTTAGAAGATAAAATAGAAAAGTCCACTTTAAAATCGAATGCGGAGAATCGACTTATAAGTGAACTTTCTAAAATATTAATAGTTACCAATACTCTAGGTTGGAAACTAGAGTATCAAGGTAACGTTATTCAAAGTGATAAAGACTTGGTATTAGATATGGCTTTATAAGCTTTTTAGAATAATATCTATACCGTCTTTGATTAAATGAGCTACTTCAGGTCTGTTTGTTTGAACAGATTTAAGGTGGCTCATTGCTTTTTCAGCTAATACTGTATTTGAAGCTTTGTTAGCTAATTCCAGTATTTCTACTGTAAGTAACCAATCAGAAGGGTATTCATTGGTTAGAACATCTAGTACGTTGTTTAAATCAGTTGTTTTATTCTCTTCTCTCATGGCTCTAACTTCTTGGTAGAAGTTTTCAAGCTTTATTTTACTCTCGTCTCTTTTTGCTTTTATTGTTTGGCTAGAAGGAACATGATTGATTAGATCAAAACTGTGGTAGTCAGCAGGCCCTGAGAAAGCAGAGATCACATGAGCACCAACAGCCATATCATAAGTCCCCCATTCTGGTTGGAATAGTACTTCATCATTGTGCTTCACTGTACAGTCACTAAAACTAATCAGAATAATCTTACCATGTATATTGCGAATACCCGTGATATTAGTTCCAGATACAGTGATCCCTCCTTCGAACTCTAGAGTTACTGGCTTGCCTTCATATAAGTTATAAGCTTTTAGATCTCTAGGGCTCATATCTTCTATAGCAAGGTTGATTCCCTTTAAACGACCTAATGCAGTACCAAAACCATGTGGATGAGTCTCTGTGCCGTGCCCTACTAATTCTTTCTCTCTATAGGCTAAAGCTGTTTTGCCTGTTGTCTGTACATAAGCAGGTTTGCCTTCGTGTTCGATTACACGTGTAAATACACCTGATATCTGTAGACCTGTATTCAGTTCTATCGTACCTAAGGCTTTAGAGTCTATTAGTTTGTTTATTCCCATTAAGCCTCCTTTTCTTAAAGCCATCTTATTTGCAAACTCTTCTAATACTTCACTTAGATAAGCAAAGTCAGGAGTTACATATAACTGAGGTTGAGGCTTAGTGATATCAAAGCCTTGGTATGCAGCTTCTATGCTGTAAGGAAGTTTTTTTACATTATCAGTCATACACCATGCACTCTCTCCGATAGAAGATAGTAAGCCTGCTCCGTATATCTTAGGGTTATCCGTAGTACCGATTAATCCGTACTCTACTGTCCACCAGTGAAGATTACGGATAAGTGCCATTTCAGAAGGTTCTTCTGTTATACCTTGTAAATAATCTACCTGCTCTTCTGCCTTTTTGATTTCTTCAGGTTCTACACCCTCAGCCTCTTTTAAGATAGACAGTAAGCGGATAGCTTCATATATCTCATAGTCTCTGCCAGAAGAAATAGCCTTACAGCCTATCTCTCCGAAGCGTCTCAGATACTCAGCATACTCAGGGTTAGCGATAATAGGAGCATGTCCTGCCCCTTCGTGTATAATGTCTGGTGCAGGTGTGTATTCTATATTCTCTAATTGTCTAATATCTGATGCAATAACAAGTACTTTATACGCCTGAAACTCCATAAAGGCATTCGGTGGTATAAAGCCATCTACTGCTACAGCAGCCCAACCTATTTCTTTTAGTATTCTATTCATCCCATACATACTAGGGATGCTTTCTATAGAAATACCTGTTTTAGCTAGACCGTCAAGATATGATTCGTGAGCAACTTTAGATAGATAATCAACATTTTTACGCATAACGTATCGCCACACAGCTTGATTAATAGGTGTATAATCCTGATAACTCTGTGGTTTGATAAATTGTTTTAAATGCTGTGGCAATCTTTCGATCAAGTCGTTACTTTCATATTCTTGTGTTTTCATAAATGAAATTTGTTATTGTTTGTCGTAAATATAATAAAAACAATGGACGATAGGCACTCAGAATACCTTATTGTTGTGTTTTTAATCGAATCATTAAGAGAATTCTTTAGAAAAGTATAAAAGAATAGAGGCTCTCCTGTAAGGGAAAGCCTCTGTGTATATCATCTATAGGAAGAATTATTTCTTCTCTAGCGTAGGAGGGAACTTAGATAATATCTTTTCGATAAACTCATGTATTCTCTCTTCTTTTTTCTCTGGAGTAGGTGCATTGTCTAGGTATCCTGTTCCTATTCCTTGCCAGATTAAGGCTTTTTTCTTTGTGTCTAGAACGTCTATATAAAGTGTCCCCTCTATAGAAGTAGACACTGTCGTATTATTAGGTCCCCAATATGGTCCCCATCCCCAACCGTAGTATCCGTAAGGAGAATAGAAGTTGTTATGGGTAGTCACATTGACTTGTTTTGACGCTTTAGTGAAAATATTAATAACAAAATCAGGATTGCTACTAGCTTTTGTAAAACCTTTTGCTGTAAGATTACTATCAATAGCAGTTAGAATTCTCTTCTTGTCTAAGTCATTAATCGTTGCTTGATCAATACCTTCTTTAAAGAAAGCATACGTTTTGTATTGTTCGAAGTCCACAGCTTTATCATAATCTGCTGTTACTTTAACGCTACTACATGATGCTATAAATAACATCAATAGAGCTAGTGGTAATAATTTAATAGCTTTCATGAGTGAAATTGTTTTAATTGTTATTTCAATAAGTTTTCATCTACTATATTTGGAATAGTTACTTTTAGAAGTGGTTCTACTTCCATCGCTCTTTTTATTGCAAAAATAGCTTCGTCATTTCTAGCCCAGCTTCTTCTAGCGATTCCATTATTAACATCCCAGAATAGCATTGATTCTAATCTTTTTTGTGCTTCAATAGTACCATCAAGTAACATACCAAAACCACCATTGATTACTTCTCCCCATCCTACACCACCACCATTGTGGATAGATACCCAAGTAGCTCCTCTGAAGCTGTCTCCGATAACGTTATGGATAGCCATATCGGCTGTGAATTTAGAGCCATCATAGATATTAGACGTTTCTCTGTATGGTGAGTCTGTACCTGATACATCATGGTGATCTCTTCCTAATACTACAGGGCCTATCTTACCTGCTTTAATAGCGTCGTTAAATGCTCTGGCGATATTAATTCGTCCTTCTGCATCCGCATATAAGATACGAGCTTGTGACCCTACTACTAGTTTATTCTCTTGTGCACCTTTTATCCAACGGATATTATCAGCCATCTGTTGTTGTATTTCTACAGGCGAGTTTTTAATCATCTCTTCTAATACCTCACAAGCGATCTCATCTGTTTTGGCTAGATCTTTTGGATTTCCAGATGTACATACCCATCTAAATGGTCCAAATCCGTAGTCAAAACACATTGGCCCCATAATATCCTGTACATAACTAGGGTATTTAAAGTCGATATTATTAGCTGCCATAACATCAGCTCCTGCTCTAGAAGCTTCTAATAAGAAAGCATTCCCATAGTCAAAGAAATAAGTTCCTTTAGCTGTGTGTTTATTAATAGCGGCAGCTTGTCGTCTTAGAGACTCTTGTACTAGTTCTTTAAACTTAGCTGGGTTATTAGCCATTAAGTCATTTGCTTCTTCAAAAGCAACGCCTACTGGGTAGTATCCTCCTGCCCAAGGGTTGTGAAGAGAGGTCTGATCAGAACCTAAGTCTATGTATAAATCTTGTTTGTCAAATTCTTCCCATATATCCACTACGTTACCTTGGTATGCGATAGATACGATTTCTTTATCCTCTTGTGCTTTTTTAACGCGAACGACTAGGGCGTTGATATCAGTTATTACTTCATCTACCCATCCTTGAGAATGTCTAGTATGTACTGCTTTAGGGTTTACCTCTGCACATACCGTAATACATCCTGCAATATTTCCAGCTTTTGGTTGAGCACCACTCATTCCTCCTAATCCTGAAGTCACAAACAGCTTACCTGCTAATCCTTCTCCGTTTTTAGCTATTTTTCTACCGCCGTTTAGCACTGTGATTGTTGTCCCATGTACGATACCTTGAGGACCTATATACATATAGCTACCTGCAGTCATCTGACCGTACTGTGTCACACCTAACGCATTGAACTTTTCCCAATCATCCGGTTTCGAGTAGTTAGGGATCATCATACCATTAGTCACTACTACACGAGGTGCGTTTTTATGAGAAGGGAATAGTCCCATAGGATGACCAGAATACATTACTAATGTCTGCTCGTCAGTCATCTCTCCTAAATACTTCATCGTCAGTAAGTATTGAGCCCAGTTAGAGAACACAGCTCCATTACCTCCGTAAGTAATTAACTCATGTGGATGTTGAGCTACAGCATAGTCAAGGTTGTTTTGGATCATTAGCATGATTGCCTTCGCTTGTAGACATTGTCCAGGATATTCATCTATCGGTCTAGCATACATCTTGTAGTCCGGGCGTAGACGGTACATATAGATTCTTCCGTACTTTTCAAGTTCTTCTTTGAACTCAGGGATAAGTGTGCTGTGGTTCTCACTTGGGAAATAGCGTAGCGCATTCTTAAGGGCTAATACTTTCTCATCATCAGATAAGATTTCTTTTCTCTTAGGAGCGTGGTTGATAGATAAATCATACTCTTTCTTAGGAGGTAACACAGTCGGTATCCCTTGTAAAATATGTTCTTGAAAAGTCATTTTTATAATTTTTTGTTTGTTATTAATTTTTATTTAAATACTAGTGAATTAGCCAAATCATTAACTATTTTTGCTACGTTGACGCTTTATTACACTAGCTGTAGTAAAACTGATGGGAAGATAGTAATAAACTTGGATAAAATTAATATCTCGATTATTAAAAAGTTCTAAAAAAAGAGAGTGGTAATTGTTTGTAAATATTTAGTTCCTAAAGGATATCAGGGAATAACATTGTTTCCCTTTATTATTTTAAGATCAGCAGAATCTAAAGGAGATTGTTATTTACTAAATCATGAACGCATCCATCTAAGGCAACAAATAGAACTGTTGATTGTGTTATTTTATCTTTGGTATGTTTTAGATTTTGTGTGGCGTTATTTTCAAACTAAGGATGTGAAAAAGGCATATCGTAAGAACCTGTTTGAGAGAGAAGCGTATCAATATGAACACAATCTTGACTATTTAAAAACGAGAAGACTTTATTCATTCTTAAGAAATAATACTAATGTTTGAGAGCGAGAATGTATATAATGAACAATTAAAAGTAGAATTGCCTAGAGGGATTACTATTTTTGTCAAGAGAGAAGATTTATTACATGAAGAAGTATCAGGTAATAAGTTTAGAAAATTAAAGTACAATATTTTAAAGGCGCAAGAGTTAGGATATAGTAAGCTTTTGACATTCGGTGGGGCATATTCTAACCATATAGCCGCTACTGCCGCGGCAGGACGTATCTGTGGAGTAGAGACGATAGGTATCATTAGAGGTGAAGAGCTAGAAAATAACTACGCAGGCAATCCAACACTAACGAAGGCAGTAGAGGATGGAATGACGCTTGGTTTTATGACGCGCACAGAGTATAGAAGTAAAGGAGAGGTAGAGATCATCGATAGACTAAAAACTAGGTATGGAGATTTTTATTTAGTACCAGAAGGAGGAACGAATGCAGAGGCAATAAAGGGAACAGAAGAAATATTAAAAGAAGGTGATGAGGCCTTTGATTATATCTGTACAGCTGTAGGAACAGGAGGGACGATAGCGGGTATTATTAATAGTTCTCATCAGAATCAAACTATATTAGGCTTTCCTGCCCTTAAAGGGAGCTTTTTATATGAGGATATTCGTAAGTTTGCTACTAATGACAATTGGGACTTAGTCTTAGACTATCACTTCGGAGGATATGCTAAGTACAATGAGGAATTGCTGTCATTTCTAAGAGAACTCTATAGACTGACAGGTGTTTTGTTTGATCCTATTTATAATGGTAAGATGATATATGGGGTGTTAGAAGAGATTAAGAAAGGAAGATTTAAGGATAATAGTAAAATACTTGTAATACACACTGGTGGCTTGCAAGGTTGGAATGAAAAGATAAATATTTAGCAATAGTAATGTATGTATAGAAGAATCATTTTTTTTATTTGTATGGTCTTTCTTGTTGGGTGTGCTAGCAAGAAAACTCCAATGCCTAAGAGTAAGGCTCTAACTACGAAGAGATATCCTGCTCCTACTGGAAAAAAAGTAAAAGAAAAAGAACTCGTGTCTAAGTCTGAGTATAGAGATAAACTTCAGAAAAATGAAGTGGATAGAAAAAAAGAAGAGAAGAAGAGAAGCTCTAGTGAGGTCTTAGAAGCTACCTCTAGACTAAGTGTGACGACTGATATGATACGCGACTATATACTTACATATAAAGATGTTGCAAAAGATAATATGACGACATACGGGATCCCTGCTAGTATTAAATTAGCTCAAGGGGTGTTAGAATCTGGCTCAGGACAAGGGACACTGAGTAGAAATGCGAATAACCACTTCGGTATTAAGTGTCATCAAGGATGGGACGGTGAGTCTGTACGCCATACAGATGATGCACCAGACGAATGCTTTAGAAAATATAGCAATCCTAACGAATCTTATACAGACCACTCTCTGTTCTTAACGAATAGAGGGCGTTATAGCAGTCTGTTTTTATTAGAAAAGGATGATTATGAAGGATGGGCAGTAGGACTAAAGAGTGCGGGGTATGCTACTGACCCTAGATATGCTGAGAAGTTGATCAGTCTTATCGAACGATATGAACTGTATAAATACGATGCTGAGGTGCTAAATAAGACTGTGACAGGGCCTAGACCTAGAACAATAGCTACAACGACTGATAAACCTAGTGCAGTAACAGAAACTAAATCTACATCGAAGTCTTCTCAGTCTAGTGCTAAAAGTAAAGGGACGGTACATGTAGTGAAAAAAGGTGATACATTATACTCTATCTCTAAGAGATATAATACGACTGTAGCACAAGTACAGAAAATGAATAAATTAACAGGAACAAACCTTTCAATAGGTCAAACTTTAAAAATAAAATAATATGTTATACCAAAGAAGTAGTAAGCTTTTTGCAGAAGCTGAGAAAGTGATACCAGGAGGAGTTAACTCTCCAGTACGTGCTTTTAAATCTGTCGGAGGAACTCCTATCTTCGTTAAAGAGGCTAAAGGAGCATATTTATACGATGAGGATGGTAATAAACTTATAGATTATATTAACTCTTGGGGACCTATGATCTTAGGACATGCTTATGAGCCAGTAGTTAATGCTGTAGTCGAAAAAGCAAAACTAGGGACTTCTTTTGGGATGCCTACAGAGATAGAGACACAGATAGCTGAGCTAGCTGTATCTATGGTACCTAATATTGATAAAATTCGCTTTGTGAATTCTGGTACAGAAGCCTGTATGAGTGCTATTAGATTAGCTAGAGGGTATACAGATAGAGAGAAGATTATCAAATTTAAAGGTTGTTATCACGGGCACTCAGATTCATTCTTGATTTCTGCAGGAAGTGGAGCTGTTACTTTTGGTTCACCTAACAGTCCTGGTGTAACTGCAGGTACAGCAAAAGATACTTTATTAGCAGATTATAATAATCTGAGTAATGTAGAGTCTATCCTAGAAGCAAACAAAGGAGAAGTAGCTGCGATCATCATCGAGCCTGTAGCGGGGAATATGGGATGTGTACCTCCTGCAAAAGGATTCTTAGAGGGATTAAGAGCGTTATGTGATAAGCATGGTACATTATTAATCTTTGATGAGGTGATGACAGGCTTCCGTCTAGCGAAAGGTGGAGCGCAAGAATTATTTGGTGTGAATGCCGACATCGTTACTTTTGGTAAAGTGATTGGTGGAGGATTGCCAGTAGGAGCTTTTGCTTCTCGTAACGAGATTATGAATTACCTTGCACCAGTAGGACCTGTATACCAAGCAGGAACACTATCTGGTAATCCATTAGCGATGGCAGCTGGTCTTACGATGTTACAAGAAATTAATAAAGATGCTGATCTATTTAAACGCCTTGAAGAAAAGACAGCATATTTAGAAAAAGGAATGCGCAAGGTGTTAACAGATAATAAAGTAGCTTATACGATTAACCGTGTGGGATCTATGATCTCTGTATTCTTTGACGAAAGAGAAGTAGTTGATTTCGAAACAGCAGGATATGGTAATAACGATACGTTTAAGAAATTCTTCCATGGATTATTAGCTGAAGGGGTATATATCGCTCCATCATCTTATGAAACTTGGTTTATTACTGACGCATTGACTTATGAAGATTTAGATTACACGATTAATGCAGTAAATAAAATTTTCTCTTAAGCGAATTATTGCAATTTCAAAATACAGATCAATAACCTATTCTTTCCATAGAATAGGTTATTTTTTTATCTGCTATTTTGGGAGTTATCGCATAGTGGTCGCATAGTGATGGGATAGTGGTCGCATATTTTTGCCTGTTTTTAATGCGATCACTATGCGATAAGTGTCTTATCATTATGTTATGATAGGTATCTATGAGGACTAAATGAGATATTGTGTAGACTGTAGTGAGATGTTGTTAATAAAAAAGCACACCGAAGTGTGCTTGTAATCTATAGTGTTTAAGCTATTATAAGTCTAGTTTTAATTGATCAGGTAGAAGTTTAAAAGACATTCTATGGTACTTGCAAGGGCCATATTTTGCAATAGCTTCTCTGTGTTCTTTAGTAGGGTATCCTTTGTTTTTCTTCCAATTGTACATTGGGAATTCCTCGTGGATTTGATCCATATAATCATCTCGATACGTCTTCGCTAATATTGACGCTGCCGCTAAGCTTAGGTATTTCATATCTCCTTTGACAATACACTGATGAGGTAAATCTGGGATAGGAGTGAACTTATTTCCATCTATAATGAGAAACTCTGGTTTAGGGTTTAAGTCAAGTACAGAAAGAGTCATAGCCTTAATAGAAGCGTGTAAGATGTTTAGTTCTTCGATTGCGTCTTCGTGAAGATGAGTCACTTTATAAGTTAATGCCTGATCTTCTATGATATCTCGGAGTTTGTATCGTATCTTAGAGGTGATTTTTTTAGAATCGTTTATTTCTTCATTGATAAAGTCTAGTGGGAGTATTACAGCTGCAGCCGTTACAGGGCCAGCGATGCATCCTCTACCAGCTTCGTCAGTACCAGCTTCTAAGCTAAACTCGGAGAAATTTTTTAGTAACATCTAAAGTCTCGTTTTTAATTACTGCAAATGTAAATAATATTAGCTGGATAGTTAGAGAGAATCTTATGATAAATTTTATAGTTCTTAGTTCAATGTTTTGTTAAAAAACGATGAGTTTTTTAGTGATTTATTTTTGGTGATAAGGCGTATTTAGTGGTATTGGAAGATTTAAGTGTTAAAAAAAATAAGTCAGTTTTGTTTTTTTTAGCATTGAGTTAAAAAAACAATTGTTTTGATGTTTAGGTATTGTTGTTTTATTTGATTGTATGTATTTTTTAATTGTTAATATTTTAAATATTAATTAATGTATTGTGAATGTAATTGGTTAGTATTGTTAATAATGGGTATTCTAGTTAGGTTATCTAATTACTTTTTTAGATTTGTGAACTAACTAATTCAATTTAATAATGATTTCTAAGTTAAGATGGACTTTAGCTCTGGCAGCAGGGCTAGCTGTGCAAACTTCTTTTGCACAAGAAAAGACTCTATCTGGAGTAGTATCAGAAGGAGGACTTCCATTACCAGGTGTAAGCGTGGTAATCAAGGGGACTAACGAGGGTACTCAAACAGATCTAGATGGAAACTACTCTCTTAAGGTAAAACCTGGAGATGTATTGGTATATTCTTTCATCGGAATGAACGATAAAGAATATAAAGTGTCTACAGCTTCTAAGTATGACGTAGTTATGGCTGCAGAAGAAGAGATGCTTGATGAGGTTGTTGTGACTGCTTATGGTACGCAAAGTAAAACATCTATTGCTGGTTCTGTAGCAGTAGTTGATAGCAAACAAGTTAGAGATGTTGCAACAGCTGACGTTACACAAGGTTTAGTAGGTAAGGTTGCAGGGGTTCAGATTTCTAATAACAGTGGGGCGCCTGGTGACGGGGCTACTATTCGTTTTAGAGGGGTAGGATCTATTTCTGCGAGTTCAGAACCATTAATCGTATTAGATGGAGTTCCATTTAATGGTTCTTTAACTTCTATAAATAATGCTGATATTGAATCTATTTCGTTCTTAAAAGATGCTTCTGCGGCAGCTTTGTATGGAAATAGAGGGGCAAATGGAGTTATTATCGTAACAACTAAGAAAGGACAGTCTGGACAAACTAAAGTATCTATTGATACTAAAGTTGGTATAGCTAGTGCTAATTTCCAAGATTATGATAAGATGACTAATCCTGCTAAGTATTATGAGTCTTACTATGGTGCTTTAAGAAATAGTTATATGAATCCTAAAGATTCTAAATTAACTATGAATTTCGCCGATGCTTCTAATGCTGCAAGTAATGATTTAATAGGTAGCTTAGGGTATAATATTTATAATGTTCCTAATAATCAGTTAATAGATCCTACGACAGGACGTATTAATCCTAATGCTCAGTTGATGTATCACGAGCTTTATGATGATTACTTATTCAGAGACGGGCTATTCACTCAAAATAATATTAGTGTTTCTGGAGGTACTGATAATACTACATTCTTATTGTCATTAGGTCATGATAGAAATGAAGGTATCGTTGCTACAAATAACTATGAGAAAACTACAGGAAGATTAAATGTTAATACTCGTATCAACGAAACTTTCAAGTTAGGAGCAAGTGTTAACTATGCTCATATCGAAAATAAGAATCCATTAGGAGGAGATTATATTAGAGGTAATAATACGGCTTTTGCAAACCCATTCTTCTGGTCGTCAAAAATTGCTCCTATTTATCCAGTACATGCTTATGATGCTAATGGAAACATTATGAGAGATGTAGATGGAGGTGCTATTTATGATGATGGTTCAGGTAAATTCGCACCTAATATTAGACCATTTGGAGCTAACTCTAACCCTTATGCACAAGGATTAAATGATTACAGAAAAACTGTTTCTGATCAGTTATTTGCTTCTACTTATTTAGATGTTAAATTAGCTGCAGGATTATCATTTAAATATGTAATTTCTGCTGATTATCAAAATGACGTTTTACGTTATACTATGAATCCTACTTATGGATCAGGTGTTGGTGTAAAAGGACGTGTTAATCAACAAGATAATAAAATGTTCGCAGTGACTAACCAACAGTTATTAAACTATAACAAATGGTTTGGACAACATTCTGTTGACATCTTATTAGGTCACGAGACTATGCATCGTACTAAGGATAACTTATATGTACAACGTACTAATATGATGTTCCCTGATAGCCCATTTATTAACCATGGAGGTGTTATTAAAGCAGCTGATGGAGGACAAGATAAATATGTATTAGAAGGATATTTCGCTAAGCTTAACTACGGATATAATAATAAATATTTCGTGAATGCTAGTATTAGACGTGATGCTTCTTCATACTTCCATCCAGATAATAAATGGGGAACTTTCTTTGGTGTAGGTGCGGCTTATGCAATATCTTCTGAAGATTTTATGAAAGATATTACTTGGATCGATAACTTAAAACTTAAGGCTAGTTACGGAGAGCAAGGTAATGATAACTTAATGAGAGTTAACCCTTATCAAGACCAGTGGGCACTTTTCCCTAGTGGAGATGGAGATGCGCCAAGTTCTGTAGAGTTAATTAACAAAGGAAATAAAGATATCACTTGGGAGAAAAACAAAAACTTTAACGTAGGTTTTGAAGGATCTTTCTTTAATGGTATTTTTAGTATAGATGCTGAATTCTTTGAAAGAAAAGTTGATGATATGTTGTTCTTTGTTCCACAGTCGTCTACAACAGGAGTGTTAACTCAACCTTATAATGCTGGTAACATGAAAAATACTGGTTTTGAGGTAGGAGTTAATGTAGCAATTATTAGAACAGAAGATTTTAAATTAAACTTCAACGCTAATGCTACACATTATAAAAACAAAATTACTTCATTACCTGACGGACAGAAAGATATCGTATCTGGACAATTTATCCGTAGAGAAGGTGGTTCTATCTATAACTATTATTTAAAAGAGTATGTAGGTGTGAATCAAGAAAATGGTAATGCTCAGTTTATCGCAATTGATGATGAAACAGGAGAGCGTACTATTACAGAGAACTGGAATGAAGCGACATACCAAGACTTAAATAAATCTGCTTTACCATCTGTATATGGTGGATTTGGTTTAAATGCTGAGTATAAAGGATTTGATTTAGGTGCTAACTTTGCTTACCAATTAGGTGGATATGGTTATGATACTAAGTATACTGGTTTCTTTGGTGTTAAGCCAGGATACAATCTTCATAATGACTTTAGCAAAACATGGGATCCTGTTACAAAACAAGGAAGTTTACCTAGAGTAGATGTATCAGATTGGAAAAATGCTTATAGTGGTTCAACTTTAGCATTAATCAAATCAGATTATTTAAGTTTACAAAATGTTACTTTAGGATATACTTTCACTAAAGAAGTAACTTCAAAATTAGGTGTAGATCGTTTACGTATTTATGGAGTGGTTGATAACGTAGCTTTATGGTCAAAACGTCAAGGTTATGACCCACGTGTTAACTTAACAGGTCTTTCAGGGACTGGTTATCCATTGTATAGAACATTTGCATTTGGAGTTAATTTAAACTTTTAATTCGTAGGTAAAAATGAAAAAAATTATATATAGCTCTTTAGTTTTAGGAGCAATTTTAATGACTTCTTGTTCTAAGGAGTTTACTGAAACTCAACAAGGGAATTATTTCTCTACTGAGCAAATAGAAGGGATGTTAGCCAAACCTGAGTCTGCTACAGTTATTGTAAATGCTTTAGAGCGTGGTGAAGAAAGATCACGTGCTATGTCTGGATTTGCAGAAGTGGGAAGCCACGAAGATTTCGGACAAAAAGCTGTAGATATTTATATGGATGCTATGAGTAATGACATGGTATTCCCTAGAAATGATTGGTTTGCTTACGCTTATACTTATCAGGATCGTGTAGAGACAGGTAATACTGCTACGATTTATAATTATTATACAAAGTCTATTGCACTAAGTGATAATGCTATTCAAATGTTGATGAAAGGAGATAAGAACTATGCATCAACACCTATATATGCACGTTTATTGGCAGTTAGAGCTTATTCATATTTATACCTTACTCAGTTATATAGCCATGATGGAAAAAGTGTTCCTTATAGCTATGTAGATAATACAGGTGAGCGTCATAGAACTGAAGGTAGAATCCCAGAAACAGTAATGTTAGAGAATATTGAGAAGGATTTGGTTAGCGCGTACGGTATTTTTGATAAAAGTACTGATTATGTACGTCGTGATAAATCTTATATCGATAAAAACGTAGTTTCAGGAATATTATCTCGTTTTTACTTATATACTAAGAAATGGGATAAAGCAGCTGAATTTGCTCAAAAAGCTATGGGTGAAGTAGCTGTTAATAGTTTCGATGTTGTAAATGCGGGAACATTTAGTGAGTTGAATAACGCTGATGTGATGTGGGGATATCCTATCGATAATATGAATTCAGGTTTCTTCGCTTCTTATTTCTCTCATATGGATGTGTTTAATCAAGGATATGGTAGAGCAGCAGCTACACCAAAATCTATTGATAGACGTTTATACGATGGAATGAGCAACTCAGATGTTCGTAAAGTACAATGGTTTGCTGATGGTAAAAAAGAATATGAAGGAGGTAATTGGAAAGGTAAGAGAGTGCTGAAGAAATATAACAATACAAAGTTTGTTGATAAAACTAACTTTGTAGGGGATTATATCTATATGAGAAAAACAGAGATGTTCTTCAATTATATGGAAGCTTTAGCTAATAGTAAACAAGATGCTCTTGCTCAACAATTACTTGAAGATTACATGAAAACTCGTGATGCAAAATACGATTTTGCAAATAGAGATAAATCTGGAAAAGATTTTGGTCTTTCTCGTGAGACATTAATCGATGAAATTCGTTTTCAAAAACGTGTTGAGTTCTGGGGAGAAGGTTTCGGATTACTTGATATGAAACGTTGGGGACTTGAATTAAAACGTGTTTATGGTGAAGCAGGTAAAGATGATGAAGGAAATGCAACTGAAGGAACTTTATCTAACCATAAATATAATTCAGGATTATTTGATTTACCAGTAGGTTCAAATAGTTTTATATTGCAATTCCCATTAAATGAGATTAACGTTTATAAAGGCGCTTTAGAGCAAAACCCTTATAAATAGTTGTGATAAATAAAAAAAGGTTGTTGAAAAACAACCTTTTTTTATTCGATAAATTGAATTATTTTGCAGCAGTTAAAACCAAATATTATGAAAAAAGTAAAAATAGCTTTGTTTGCTGTGATTATGGGAGCTATAGGCGTATCGTGTAGCTCTAGTGATAATGAGCCTTACAAACCAGACCCAAATAAAGGAGACTTCGTTAAAGTCGCTCGTATGACAGTAAGCAATGATGATAATGAAAATATAGTAGAAGTTAGATATGATATTGAGTACAATAGTTTCTTGAAATTAAGAAAGATATCTGAGTATAAGAACTATAATGAATTAGAGATACCTTCTAAACCATTGTTAAAGTATGAATTTGATTATTTGAAGAATAATGCTTTAAATTCAATCGTTATAACAACAGATGAAGGAGTTGAGTATGATAAATTAATAGCTTCTTATAAAAATGATTATTTGAATGATTTGACAGGTAAGAAGAGTTCTTTTGTGTATGAATATTCAAGCGGTAATGTAGTTAAGGCATCAAGTAGTGATAAAGTTTATACTTATGACTATGATAACCGTGGTAATCTGACTTCAGTATCGGACCATACAGGTGAATTATTTACCTATACTTATGGTGCAGGATATAATCCATTTGTACACAGTGAGTATAATTTGACATTTGACTATTTTCCCGGTGGTGATCTAATCCGTTTTGTTCAAAGTTCTAAGAACAATATAGAGACAGCTACTAATAAAAAGACAGGAGAGATATATACATTTAAAACGACTGCCTCTCATGAATTTGGGTATCCTACTAATATAGAAGTTAAAGGAAAAGATACTTCTAAATTGTTTAAGTTTGATTATGTTATAATTAGAGAGCCAGAGAAATAATCTAATGTAGTATCCAAAATAAAAAAACCTATAAGAATTTCTTATAGGTTTTTTTATGAAAAAAATTAAGATATAATTATTCGTATTTTATAATGAATTTATAAGTTTGAAATATTTATAAGTTTATTTTTTTGTTAATTATATAAGTTATGTTTTTATTTTTTGTGTTTTAGTTATCTATTGTTTTTTATTATAAATATGTTTTATTACTATTTCTTAAAGTTGTTATAAAATAATTCAAATATTTTGTTAGATTTGTTTCACTAACTAATCAATGTTATTAATGAAGAAATCTAGACTTAATTGGTTTTATGCTAGTTTGCTATTACTTTCGGTAAGCGCAGGTTATGCACAAGACAAGAAACTTACGGGAGTTGTAAGTGAGGGAGGATTACCACTTCCAGGAGTGACAGTAATGATCAAAGGATCAGATAAAGGTACTCAAACAGACTTAAATGGTAATTATAGTTTAAATGTACAAAAAGGAGATGTTTTAGTATTCTCTTTTGTTGGGATGAATGATGTGACTCACAAGGTGGGTGATGCTCCTGTTTATAATGTCTCTATGACAGGGGATTCTAGTAATGAATTAGATGCTATTGTGGTAACTGCTTATGGTACACAAAGTAAAGCGTCAGTAGCAGGATCTATTGCTACAGTAGAATCTAAATCAATAGAAGCAGTTGTTTCAACGAATGTGACTCAAGGCTTAGTAGGGAAGGTTGCAGGAGTTCAGATATTTAATAGTTCGGGAGCTCCAGGACAATCATCAGTTATACGTTTTAGAGGTATAGGTAGTATAAATGGAAGTTCGGCACCTTTGATTGTTTTAGATGGAGTACCTTTTAATGGAACAATGAATTCTATTAATAATGCCGATATTGAAAGTGTTTCTTTTTTAAAGGATGCTTCAGCTGCAGCTTTGTATGGTAATCGTGGAGCAAACGGAGTACTTATTATTACAACGAAGAAAGGTAAAGAAGGAGGGGTTAAAGTTACTGTTGATTCTAAGTTTGGTATAGCTAATAAAAATTATCGTGAGTATGATAGAATTACTGATCCTGGAATGTACTATGAGGCTTATCATCAAGCTTTGGCAGGGAGTTACTATCGTGCTGGTCAAAGCTCTAATAGAACTTGGGAGGAGTCGTTACAGTTGGCATCAAATAATTTAATTGGAAACAATGGGTCTTTAACTACTCTAGGTAATGGATTAGGGCATAATATTTATAATGTTGCTAATAATGAAGTTGTGCTGGCTAATGGAAAATTGAATCCTAATGCAAGTGTAAGATATCATGAAAATTATGAGGATTTTATTTTTAGAAATGGTTTTGTGAGCAATAATAATATTAGTTTAGCAGGGGGAAGTGAGAATTTGAAGTATTATATGTCAGTTGGACATGAAAGTAATGATGGTATTGTAAAGACTCAAACTTTTGAAAAAACGACAGTAAGGTTAAATTTAGATTCTAAGTTGAATAAGATATTCTCAATGGGAGGGAATTTAAGTTACGCAAATATTGTTCAGAAGGATCCTATGGGAGGAGGTTATGCTACTGGTGCAAACTCAAGTTATGTTAACCCTTTCTTTTGGAACAATACGATTGCTCCTATTTATCCAGTGCACGCTTATGGATTAGATGGGAAAATCATGAAAGATGATTTAGGCAATAATCTATTTGATGACGGTTCTGGGACAATATCTCCTTACTTAAGACCATTTGGAGGAAATTCAAATGCGTATGCTGAGGGGATTAATAATGTGCGTAAAAATCAGATTCATCAATTGTTTGGGACAGTTTTTTTGAATGCGGAATTATTTGATGGCTTCTCTTTTAAATATGTGCTTTCAGGAGATATGTATAGTTCTCTTCTGCGTCAAACACAGAATCCACTTTATGGTAGTGGTACTGGAGTTAAAGGTAGAATTTATCAAACTGATGATATGATGTTTGCAGTGACTCATCAACAATTATTAAATTATAGTAAAGGATTCGGTAATCACTCTATAGATGTTTTATTAGGACATGAAACTATGTCTCGTTCTAAAGATGATTTGTATGTTCAACGTACTAATATGGTCTTTCCAGATAGCCCTTATATAAATCATGCATCTGCTATTAATTCTGCAGAAGGAGGAGGAAATGATTATAAATTAGAAGGGTATTTTGCTAGATTAAATTATGGTTATGCAAATAAATATTTTGTTAATACAAGTATAAGACGTGATGCTTCTTCGTATTTTCATCCAGATCATAAATGGGGGACTTTCTTTGGAGTTGGTGGAGCATGGGTAATTAGTAGAGAGGGTTTCTTGGAAAATGTATCATGGTTAGACAATTTAAAATTAAAAGCTAGTTATGGTGAACAGGGGAATGATAATTTAGGAATTATTAATCCTTATCAAGATAAATGGATCGTTGCTCCAACCTTTGATGCTGATGCGGCTGTTATTATTAATCAAACTTTTCAAGGTACAAAAGATATTTCTTGGGAGAAAAATAAAAACTTTAATATTGGATTTGAAGGATCAATTTTAAACGGGCGTTTAAATGTTGAGTTCGAATACTTTCAGCGCCGAGTTAATGATATGTTATTTTTAGTTCCTATGCCTGTTGTTTCTGGAGTTGCTTCTAAACCATTGAATGCAGGAGATATGAAGAATACTGGTTTTGAATTATCTTTAAATGGAGATATTATTCGTCAAGATGATTTTAGATTAGGATTTAATTTTAATGCAACTCATTATAAAAACAGAATTACTAGGTTACCAGAAGGTCAAGATAGAATTGTTGATGGACAGTTTATTCGTGAAGTAGGTGGGTCTGTATATGATTTTTATTTAAAAGAATACGTTGGAGTTAATAAAGAGAACGGTAATGCTCAATTCGTAAGAATTGATCCAGAGACAGGAGTACGTTCTATTGTAGAGGATAGTAATTTAGCTACTAATCAACGAATTGATAAAAGCTCTCTTCCAAAGGTTTATGGAGGATTTGGCTTAGACGTTGAATATAAAGGTTTTGATTTGAGTGCTAATTTTGCGTATCAATTAGGAGGATATGGATTAGATTCTAAGTATTATGGATTCTTTGATGTTAGACCAGGGCAAAATATGCATAAGGATTATTCGAATGCTTGGTCGCCAACCAATACTAATGGAAGTACTCCTATGTTGTATATTCAAGATGCTCAAGGAGCATATTCAAGGTCAACTGCACAATTAGTCAAAACGGATTATTTGTCTCTTCAAAATGTAACTTTGGGCTATAACTTTACTCCTTCAGTAACTAAAAAAATAGGTTTAGATAAATTAAGAGTTTACTCTATTGTCGACAACCCTTTGTTATTTAGTAAAAGAAAAGGTTATGATCCTCGTTTGCATTTGACAGGTACTTCAGGTACAGGGTATAGTTTATATACTACGGTAATGTTTGGGGTTAACTTACAATTTTAATAGTAAAAATTATGAGAAAAATATATTATAGTATATTCCTTTTAGGAATTATGTTTACTGCAAGCTGTTCTAAGGATTTTGCGGAAGCAGAACAAAGAGATGCAATTTCTGATACTAAAATTAGTAAACTTGCTGCATTTCCAGAGTCAGCAATGAACCTGATAGAAAGCTTGGAAGCTGGTAATTATGCAAATACAGCAAAATCTGCGATAGGAGGTACTACTACGCATGAAGATTTTGGTATTAAATCAATAGATATTGCACTTGATGCAATGGGAGAAGATTTAGTATTTGCTGCGATGTCTCATTTTGGTTTTCACTATCAACATTTGTTTCGTTATGAGGATTATAGAGGATCGGGAATGTTGTATAATAACTATGCAAAATTAGCTCATAATGCTAATTTAGTTATGCAGTTTGTGTATAAATCAAAACCAACTTCATACAAGACGGATTATGCTTATGGAAGAGCTTTGGCTTTGAGAGCCTATGCTAATTTTAATCTTTTAAGATATTTTGGATATAATGGCTTAAGCCATGGTTATGAATATCTAGATGAGAGCACTGGAAATCTTGTTATATTTTATGAACGTGCCCCTATTGATGATATGAAGGCATTCATAGAAAAAGATCTAACAGAAAGTTTAGATATATTAAGCAATTATAGTTCAGTGTCAAAAGAAATATTATCAAAACAAGCAGTTGCAGGAATTGCTAGTAGATATTATTTGTATACCAATGATTGGGCTAAGGCACAAGCTTTTTCTCTTCAGGCTTTGAATAATTCTTTAAGTGCTGTTAATTTTAAAGATTTGAATGATGGTTTCTCGAATATACAGAATCCAGATGTTCTTTGGGGATTTGATATTAGTGCAGCTAATGCTACTGGTTATGCCTCTTTCTTTTCACATATGGATAGTTTTAATAGAGGTTATGGAGGTACAATTGGTGCTTATAAGATGATTGATAATAGTCTTTACATCCAGATTGATGATAAAGATTTACGTAAACAATGGTTCAATAATCAAAAGGACACTCTAGTTAGTCCAAGTGTTGGGGATGTAATTTTGCCTGGTGGTAAGGGAAGAATCCCATTACTAGCTAATTTAAAATTCTATGATAAGTCTACTAGTTTTACTGGAGATTATATTTATATGCGTAAGTCTGAGATGCTTTTGAACTTTGCTGAAGCCGCATTTGAGGGCGGGGCAACTGATAAGGCTATAGAGGCGTTAGAAATACTTATGGAATCTAGACAAAAAGATTATAAAGCCTCTAGTTTAAGTGGAAATGATTTAAGAGATGAAATACGTAAACAGCGTAGAATAGAATTATGGGGAGAAGGGTTTAATTTTTCTGATTTGAAAAGATGGAATATGGGTATTGATAGAAAGAAAAAGAATAGTAGCCATGTTTATGTTCCTGGAGCAGATGTTAAATTTGAAGCAGGAAGTGAAATGTTGCTTTTCCAATTTCCGATAGGAGAAATAAATGCTAACTCAAAATTGAGACCACAGAATCCATAAGACTTTTAAATATTAAGCCCATCCAAATTTTGGATGGGCTTTTTTATTTGAATTCTATTACAAATACTTTATAGTTCTTTGTTTATGTTAATTTATTGTTAACTACTGTGTTTAGATTTGTCATACTAACTAATCAATGTTTTTATGAAGAAATTTAGACTTAATTGGTTTTATGCTAGTTTACTATTACTTTCAGTAAGTGTAGGGCACGCACAAAACAAGACACTTACAGGGAAAGTGAGTGATGGAGGAACGCCTCTTCCAGGTGTTTCGGTTACTATAAAAGGAACAAGTCAGGGGGCTCAAACAGATTTAAATGGTAATTATTCTTTAAATGTTAAAGCAGGAGATGTACTTGTGTTCAGTTTTATCGGTATGAAGGATGTTACTTATAAGGTAGGGGGAGCATCTACTTATGATGTAGAATTATTGTCAGATGAACATATTTTAGATGAAGTTATTGTTGTAGGGTATGGGACTTCAACTAAAGAATCTTTTTCTGGTTCAGCATCGCAAATTAGTGCAAAGAGTATAGAAAGTAAAAGTGTTTCTAATGCGCTTGTAGCACTGTCAGGTGAAGCAGCTGGTGTTCGAATTATAAATGCTACTGGACAACCAGGTTCGGAACCTACTATTCGTATTCGTGGATTTGGCTCGATTAATGGTAATAGGAGTCCTTTAATTATACTAGATGGAGTGCCTTATAACTCAAATTTCTCCTCTATAAACCCTGCTGACATTGGTTCTTTGACTGTTTTGAAAGATGCGACAGCAACAGCTATTTATGGATCTCGTGGTGCAAATGGAGTTATTATTGTCAATACAAAGAATGGAAAAGGTGTAAAGTCTTATATAGAAGTAGAAGCTAAGACGGGAGTTAACTGGCGAGCTTTACCAGAATATGATATTATTACTTCTCCAGAACTTTATATGGAGTATTCATTTGAAGCGTTGAAAAATTTCGGAAAAATTAGAGGAAAGTTTACAGATGAGCAAGCACTTCTTTGGGCAGGTAAGAATCTTTTTAATCCACAATATGGTATTTCTTCTCATTACAATATGTGGAATGTAAAAGACGGTACAGAATTAATAGACCCTAGTACTGGTCAAGTTTATGCTGGAGTAAGTAGAAAGTACAATCCTGAGAATTGGAAGGATTATGCTTTTAGAAGTGGAAAACGTACAGAGGTGAACCTCAATATGGGAGGATCTAGCGATAAGTCTTCTTATTATTCTTCCATAGGTTACTTAAGTGATGAGGGATATTCTATTAAATCTGACTTCGAACGTCTAACAGCAAGACTTAATCTACAGCATAAACCTAAAGATTGGTTGGATGCGAAAATGAATATTGGTTATTCACATTCAGAAAGTAATAATAGTGGACAGAGTAGTGATTCAGGCAGTCTGTTTTGGTTTACTCAGAATATCCCATCTATTTATCCTCTTTATTTAAGAGATGCAGATGGAGGTTTTTTAAAAGACGTATATGGAGGTTATGAGTATGATTACGGTAGAGGTAGAGGATTTGGTTCTCAAACTAACGCTATAGCTGACGCTACTTATGGAAAAAATAAAGGAATGCGAGATGAAATAAATGCTAATGCTTCATTTAATGTTAAGTTATATGATGGATTAACGTTTGAAACTACTGTAGGAGGACAGTATTATAATAATACCAGAGATATTTTGGGTAGTATGTTTTATGGACCATCAGTGCCAAGCAAAGGGTCTATCTACAAAAGTAAAAGTGAAGTGTTTACTTATAATTGGCTTAAGTTATTTCGCTATAAAAAAGCTTTTGGAGGGCATGGTATTGAAGCGCTCGTTGCGCACGAAAATAGTTCTTATGAATATCGTTTGAACTCAATGGGTAAGAAAGATTTAGGAAACCCACATGGAACAGAGATGAATAATGGTAGTGTAACATTACCAACTAGCGGTTATAAAGATGTTTATACCATAGAAAGTTTTTTTGGACAATTAAATTATGATTTTGCTAATAAATATTTCTTAACAGGATCTGTTAGAAGAGATGGTTCATCAAGGTTTAAAAATGAAAAATGGGGAACATTTAGTTCATTGGGAGCCTCGTGGGTTATGTCGCGTGAAAATTTCATGAATGATCAAAAGCTATTTAGTAATTTAAAATGGAAGATTAGTTATGGTGTAATGGGAGATCAGAGTGTAGGGACATATTATGCAGGTGAAAACTATTGGGATATAGGGACTTATGGTGGAGATCTTGCTATATATGAAGGAAGGATTGGTAATGCTGAGTTGACGTGGGAAAAAGCTAAAATGTTCCAAGTCGGTACAGAATTTAGTTTAAAACAGTTTTTAGATGTTAGTATAGACTATTATATTAAGAATACAGATGATTTAATTTTTAATAGGGGAATAGGACCTTCTGTTGGGTTCCAATCCATAACTGTTAATGATGGGAGACTTAGAAATCAGGGACTTGAGTTTAATCTTGTGGGGCATATCTTAAAATCAAAAGATGCTTATATAGATTTGTCTATTAATGGAGAGTACCTTAGAAATAAGTTGAAAAGAATGCCTAATGACCCTTCTACTGGTGAAGAGAAGACAATTGATGTATCTGGGGTTTATGGTAGGTCTTCAGGACATTCTCTAGCAGATTTTTATATAAGGGAATGGGCTGGGGTTAATTCGGAAACAGGTCAAGCTCAATGGTATACTTATACTTACATAGGGGAAGATGGCCAGAAGCGACATGTGGAGTCATTAGTAGATTTTTTAGCAAAAAATCCTGAGATGGGAGGAAAATTGACAAAAGAAACAACAACAAGTTATGCAGAAGGTACTCTGAATTATGTAGGCAAATCTGCTATTCCAAAGTTAAGAGGAGGTATTAATTTAAATGCTGGTTACAAAGGTTGGGAATTAGGTATTCAAATGCTTTATAGCCTTGGAGGATATGCTTACGATAGCGCCTATGCAGGACTTATGGGGAATAGTAAAATAGGTAGTAATAACTGGCATAAAGATATTGGAAACCGTTGGCAAAAACCTGGAGATTTAACTGATGTGCCTAGGTTGTCAAGTAATGCTGATACTAATGTTAATGGAGTGTCAACTAGATTTTTGACTAAAAGTGATTTTTTGAGTATTAATAATGTTCGCTTAGGTTATCGATTGCCGTCAGCTTATGTAAAACAACTAGGTTTAGCAGAGTTAAGTTTTTATGTATCTGGTGATAATTTGTTATTGTTTACAAAACGAAAAGGATTTAACCCAACAGGATCAGAGTTTGGACAATCATCAACCTACCAGTATTCCCCTCTATCTACTATTACTGGTGGCGTAAAAGTGAAGTTTTAATTTAATAAATATTGACATGAAAAAAGGATTTATTATAATAATAGGATTGATATTATGTGGTTGTTCAAATGATTTTTTAGAAACACAGCCAACTAGTTCTCTGTCTAAGTCGGATATTGATGAAATTTCTAAGATTACGCCCCATCTAGGAGAGGCTACATTGAATGGTTTATATGCATATAACTTGAAAGCGGGATCTGGCGGTAGTGCAGGACATGATGATTTTGGACAAAAGGGATTCGATATTTATACAGATATGTTATCTGGTGATATGAATTTAAATGAATTAAAGTATGGCTGGTATAGAAGTATTAGTAACCATGATGGTACTATGAATTTTACATCAATAGAAAATTATAAAGGATGGCGTTTCTTTTATTATATGATTAGAGGAGCTAATAGTATAATATCTGGTTTTGAAGGAAAAGAACTAAACGGTTCACAAATGAAGGTATTGGCTGAGGCTAAGGCTTTGCGCGCATATATGTATTATAATTTAATGATGATGTATACTCAAGGTTATGATGCAGATGAGAAAATCTTACCTATTTATACCTCTCCTATTGCTAAGAATGCTCCTGCAAAGAAAACTAAAGAAGTTTTTGAATTAATGATTACAGATTTAACTGAGGCAATAGGGCTTTATGAGAAGTCGGGTAATATAGGTAAAGGAGCTAATGTTAACTATTTTGTAACAAAAGGGTTCTTGTCTTATGTTTATGCAGCTAAAGGTACTCAAGATGCATTAGCAGAAGCAGCGAAATTGACAGAGGATATTATCACTCAAGGTGCGTATCCAGTAGCGACAAAAGATGTTCTATTAGGTGGTTTTAATAAAGCTGCAAAGAATCCTAATTGGATGTGGTATGCTCAGATTACTTTAGAAAATAAGCTAAATTTAGCATCTTGGTATGGACAAGTAGATGTTTTCACGTATGGTTATCCTTCTGCAGGAGATACTAAGGGTTTAACCCCAGAGTTTTATGCAAAAATACCATCAAATGATATTAGAAAAGAACAGTTTGTAGTTGGTGTTGTAGTTGATGATCGTGGAGGTAGATATGATTTTGGTAGTTATGCTATTATACCAGTAAATAAGTTTTATGCTGCAGGACCAAAAGTTGTTGATGGAGCGCGTCAAGTGGAATCTGATTATGTGTTTATGAGAATTGAAGAAATGTATTTATTAAATGCGGAAGTAAATGCACGCATTGGCAATGAAGGGCAAGCTAAGAATATGTTAAAGCAATTACTAAGTCTTCGAATACCAGACAGTTCATATATTGATGCTCTTAATGGTAGAGTGTTGCTTGATGAGATAATTTTTCAAACTAGATTAGAGCTTTGGGGAGAAGGTAAGGCGTATGCTACTATAAAGAGAAATAAAAGAGTGTTTACTTATGGATCTAACCATTTAAATTTTCCTAACAGTATCTATGAATACAACGATCCACGTTTAACTTTTAAGGTTCCCCAGATGGAATTATTAAATAATACTGTTTATTACGACTAATAAACAATAGAAATGTATAAGAGATGAGTAACAGTTTTCTGTTACTCATTTTTTATTAACAAAATGTAAGGGTGTTTAATAAGTTTCGTTCTTATTTTTGATTTTTATTTATTATTTGGAGTGTTTTTTTGATAAAAAATATAAGTTTGAATGATTTAATAATGTAGGGTGTAATTTTTTTATTTAAAAATAATTAAAGAAAACTTAACATGTTTAAAATCTTTTGTTAGATTTGTGATACTAACTAATCAATAATTAAAATGAAATCAAAGTTTAAATGGATCTTAGTAGGGTCTCTTGCTTTTTTGGTGCAAGTAGGTTTTGCTCAGGAAAAGACTTTTAATGGGATTGTAAGCGAAGGTGGGCTTCCTCTTCCTGGTGTTTCCGTTACGATTTCTGGTACTTCAGAAGGTACTCAGACTGACCTTGACGGAAAGTATTCATTAAAAGTTAAAAAGGGAGATGTCATTATTTTCTCTTTTGTAGGAATGAAAGACATTAAACACACTGTAGGTGGTGAAGCTGTTTACAATGTGACTATGGCGAGCGATGAAGAAATGCTTGACGAAGTGGTAGTAACAGCTTTAGGTATTAAGCGTGACAAGAAAAAGTTAGGTTATTCTTCACAAGAAGTTAAGGGAGATAATTTATCTGGATCAGGTCAGACAAATGCTGTTAATGCACTTTCAGGAAATGTTGCTGGTCTTCAAGTAACATCACCTTCTTCTATGGGTGGTTCTGCGCGTATCGTATTGCGTGGAGTGAAGTCTGTTACGGGGAATAATCAACCGTTAATTGTTGTGGATGGAGTGCCATTGGATAATAGTAACTTTGCTGATAGCAATATGCAACGTGGAGCTGGAGGTCGTGATTACGGAGATACTTCTGCTGACATTAATCCAGATGATATTGAATCTGTAACAGTATTAAAAGGAGGGCCTGCTTCTGCACTTTATGGTAATAGAGGAGGTAATGGTGTAATTATCTATACTACTAAGTCTGCTAAAAATGGACGTACTGATATCGAGTTTAATACTGGATTGAGTTTTGAGAGCATTAATATTATGCCGAAACTTCAGACCTTGTATGGAGGGGGGTCTGCTAGTAAATTACCTACTGCTGTTATAGGTGGTAAAACGTATAACATTGCGGAGTATAAAGTAGATGAAAGTTGGGGACCTAAATTTGATGGTACACCATATTTACCATGGTATGCGTTCGATCCTGAGTTTGCTGATGATTATATGAAAGAAGTGCCTTGGCAAAAAGCCAAAAATGACGTTAAATCATTCTTCGATACTGGAATTACACATAGTCAATCTGTTTCTGTTGGAAAATCGTTTAAAGAGAGTAATGTAAGGATGTCTTTTAGTAACAATGTTACAGAAGGAGTAGTTCCAAACTCTAAATTGCAACGTAACAATTTTTCGGTTAATGCTTCTACGCAGTTGACAGATAAATTAAAGGCAGAGACTAACTTTAATTACGTTTATACAAAAGGATTTAATCGCCCTGAGGTAGGATATGGTGATAATTCTGTTGCACAAAAGTTCTTCCAATGGGGACAACGTCAAGTTGATTTTAAGAAATTAAAAGATTATAAACTTGCTAATGGAGATCAACGTTCTTGGAATAGAAATGCTTGGGATGATGGTACTCCTGCTTATTCTGATAATCCTTATTGGGTTGTTAATGAAAATACATCTCAAGATGTTCGTAATAGAATGTATGGGAACGTGAAGTTAACATATAATATTACAGATAAAATTTATGCTGTAGGTACTGTATATGGTGATCGTTATAGTTTTACAGTGGAGGAGCGTGTTGCTAAAGGATCCCAAGCTACGTCTAAGTATAGTATTATGAAACGTGATGTGTCAGAGTACAATTACGAAGGGCGTGTGCATTATGATGATCACTTTGGAGATTTTGGACTTAACGCTTTTGTAGGTGTTAATAGAAGTGAAAAGCGCAGAGACTATGTTTATGGTACTACTGTTGGTGGGTTAGACTTACCTAATCTTTATAACTTAAGTAATAGTGTTTCTGATGCGAAAGCAAGTAATGAGAAATTTCATTCAAGAACGAATAGTATTTTTGGGTCTGTTAGTTTGAATTATAAGGAATTTTTATTCTTAGAGGGAACTATGCGTACGGATTGGTTTTCAACTGTTAAAAAATCAGTTACGTATCCTTCTGTAACAGGAACATTTATTTTCTCACAATTATTGCCAGAAGTTGACTGGTTATCATTTGGTAAAGTTCGTTTAGGATGGGCGCAAGTTGGAAATGATACAGAAGCTTATAGAACAGCAGATTATTATAATTTAGATGGACCATTTAACGGAAGTCCTACTTATTCATTAAGTGCAACTGCAAATAATCCTGATTTAAAACCAGAGATGATGACTACTAAAGAAATTGGATTAGAAGCTGGTTTCTTAAATAATAGAGTAGGGTTTGAGGTTTCATATTATCAAATTGACACAAAGGATTTGATTACTCGTGTTCAGTATGATGCAGCTAGTGGATTTGCTTATCAATGGCAGAATGCTGGAGATATGAAAAACAAAGGTATTGAAGCTACAGTGAATTTAGCGCCTGTACGTACTGATGACTTCTCATGGGATATTACTTGGAACTTCTCTAAGAATAAAAATGAGTTGACTCGTTTAGCGGATGGTGTTAAATCTGTAGAAATCACACGTGCTCCATTCCAAGTTTCATTACAAGGACAAGTGGGAGAAACTTATGGTCAAATTTATGGAACTGATTTTGTCTATGATGATCATGGAAATAAAGTTGTAGGTGCAGATGGTCTGTATCAAAAAACAGGTATTCAGGCATTAGGTTCTTATTTACCAGACTATAATATGGGACTTAGAAATAGTTTTAAGTATAAAAACTTTAGCTTAGGCGTGTTAATCGATATGCAAAAAGGAGGTAAATACTTCTCTACTTCACATATGTTTGGTATGTATACTGGTATGTTAGACAAGTCTGCAGAAAATGGTGTACGTGAAAATGGAATTATTCTTGATGGGGTTAAAGAAGATGGGACTAAAAATGATAAAGTAGTTTCTGGGCAGAAGTGGGCACAAAGCCACTATGGCGGTGTTGATGCACAAAACGTTTTTAACTCTGATTATATAAAATTACGCGAGATTTCTTTAGGATATGATTTGCCTACTAAATGGATAGGACCTTTCAAAGGGATTACTATCTCAGCTTATGGGCGTAACTTGTTTACATGGAACTTAGACTGGAAAGGAATGGATCCAGAAATGGCTTCTTACGGAAGTGGAAATATTCAAGCTATTGAAGGGGCTTCATTGCCTTCTACAAGAACTTATGGTATGAATGTTAAATTTAAATTCTAGAAACTCACATGAAAAAATATATGTATAAGATATCTCTTTTAGCTTGCGTTATAGCTTTTGTGAGCTGTGATAAAGACTTAGAAGATATCAATGTTAACCCTAATAAACCTTTGGAGGTACCAACGGGAGGGTTGTTTAATAAAGCGAATAAAGATTTAATGACTAATACACGAGGGGTATTCCCTTCAGGGCGTATGTCGTTACCTTGGGTTCAGTATTCAGCTCAAAGAAATTATACTGATGAGGATTTATATTTATTCCGTACAGGAGTGAATAATAGTTTATACACGGATATTTTTTTAGCAGCAAAAAACTATAAAGAAATAATAGATATTGTTACTAATGAGAATAATCAGATAAAAGTTCAAACTTATGGACATCCTGGAAATATGCTATCTGCGGCTCGTATAATGATCGTATATGCTCAGTTACAAGCTTTAGAGACGTATGGTGATATACCTTATTATTCATATGGTAGTGATGATCCTGATTTTGAAGCAATGACTGTGGGTACTGCAAATGCAAAACCAACACCTAAATTTGCTCCTCAGGAGAAAATTTATAAAGATATGTTGAAGGAATTGAAGGAAGCAGCAGAAAATATAGAATTGGATGCAAAGATTTTTAATGCTGGAGATTTTCTTTTTCAAAGTCCTCTTAAGATGCAAAGATTTGCAAATTCACTTAGATTGAAAATTGCAAATCGTGTTAAAAGTGTTATTCCTGAAGCTCAGGCACATATTGATGATGCTGTTAAGGGAGGTGTTATGCAGTCTAATGACGATACAGTTGGATTAAAATTTCAGAATGATAAAGTTAATCCAGCACCTTTTTATAGAGGAGCTTTTATAGATAATCGTAATGACTTCGC
Organism: Myroides odoratimimus; assembly: GCF_038039805.1. GTDB lineage: Bacteria > Bacteroidota > Bacteroidia > Flavobacteriales > Flavobacteriaceae > Flavobacterium > Flavobacterium odoratimimum_B. Next base: position 151,492 of record NZ_JBBPHK010000003.1, on the reverse strand, counting down.
TCCTACAAATACGTTTGTGGAGCTATTAAAAGGAGAGGAAAAAATGACAGGTAAAAAGAATCCTTTTAAAGGTATTGTGGATCCGCGTTTATTTAAAATGGTGGCTCCTAAGACACAATATCTTCCTGTGAAGCAAGATGATGGTTCAGTAAAAATGGAAGAGGTTACTGTGCGTTTTAGAGCAACTGATGATATTCCTAGTATTGAAGGAATGAACTATATAGATCGCCCTGTTGAATTTTATGTTGGATTGCCTATAGGGATTGAAGGTGCTTTTACTGGCTCACAGATAGGAAGTGTATCTCAATTTGGTGGTGCTATTTATAAAGCCGATAAGGTAGAGGTGCTAATGGAGTATTCAGAAGTAGAGTTTATTCTATCAGAAGTAAATAAATGGAATGATACTAATTATAAAAATGGAATTAGAGCATCTATGCTTAGTTGGGGAATCGATCAGACAGAGATTGATAAGTATCTGAAAAGTGTGCCAGCGGCAAATGAAGAGAACGTTATGACACAAAAGTATATTGCTCTTTATATGCAGCCTTATGAAGCATGGTCAGAATACAGAAGAACTAAATTCCCTAAAACATTCCTTTTACCTGGTGAAACAAGAGATCTTGTTGCACCTGGACCAAATGGAGAAACTCAGTATACATTTGTGCCAAAAGTAGATCTGAAAGATTTACCTGAAAGAATTACATATCCTTCTGATATGGAACTTGTAAATAAGGCAAATAAAGATGCTGCAGCTGCTCGTATGGGTGGTGACAAAATGGATACAAAACTTATCTGGGCTAAGAAATAATTAGCTTATTAAGTATAAAATAGAAAGCCATCTTCGGATGGCTTTTTTTATTTAATTCAAAAATAAATTTACCTTTGTCCAAATTATATTTTTATGAGAAAGTACCTAGGTGTTTTTCTATTGTTTTTTTGTTGTATGACTATCCATGCACAGTTTCAAACTTTAGATATGCAAGGAAGTTATAGACCTGATGGAGACCAAGATAAAAAAGAGAAGAAAGAAATAGGAAGCCTTAGACAGAAGGTAAAGAAAGACTCTGTGGCACCTATCAGTGACTATAAGATAATCTCGATTAAGAATGATACGATAGCTGTTGATACAGCTCTATCTGTAAAGAAGCACTATGAGTTTAATTACCTAAGAAAGGATCCTTTTGGGTTACTACAGTTTGCTAATGAAGGCCAGACCTATAACGTATTAAAATATAATTATAAAGCAAATCATGTTTTACCAGGTTTTGGTTTCGAAGCAAAACAATTTGCATACTTAAACGTAGAAGATATTAAGTATTATTCTGCACCTACACCTTATACTGATTTATACTATAGATCTGTAATGAAACAAGGACAAAATCTAGATGCTTTTATTACCTTAAATACAAGTAAGAACTTAAATTTCTTTGTAGGATATAAAGGATTGCGTTCTCTTGGGAAATACATTAATCAACTGTCTTCAACAGGAAATTTTAGAATAGGATCTAGTTATCAATCAGAAAATAAAAAATATTTGATGAGAGCTCACTTTACAGCTCAAGACATCATGAACAAAGAAAATGGAGGAATACGTGACTTAGATCTTTTCGAAAGTAGTGTTAAGCCATATAATAAACGTGAACGTCTTAATGTGTATTATCGAGATGTTGAAACGATGTTGAAAGGAAAGCGTTTATACTTAAATCATCAATATCAATTAAATAATTCTTTTAAGAATGGTATTCTACTGACTCATGAGTTTACCTATGAAGATAAGTTTTTTGAGTATCAACAAGCTGATATTAATAATCAATTTACTGATAAGACACACTTTGGAGAAGCATTTAATAGTAGTATAAATAATAAAACTAGATATTACAATGTATTTAATAGAGTAGGAGCAGCGTATCAATCAGATGTGGCAGGACGCTTTGAAGGATTTGTTGATTTCTATAAATATAGATACCATTATAAGAGCATAGCACATATTGGCGGTGGTCTAATACCTGATCAGTTAGAGAAGAATATAACAATGTTAGGTGGTAGATATATTTATCATAAAGAGAATTGGAAAGCAAATGTTTTAGCGAGCACATCTTTAGGTAATGACGAAACAAGGAATTTTGAAGCTAATTTAGATTATAAGTACTCAGAAGACATTGCATTTCAATTAGGCTATCAAAATCTAAATAGAATGGGGAATTTAAGCTATTATTTATATCAAAGTGATTATGTTAATTACAATTGGTATAATGAGTTTAAGAACGAAAAGATTAATCAATTCGACGCTTCTGTGACTACACCATGGGTAAAGCTGTCAGGGACATATTCAGTATTAAAAGATAAATTATATTTTTCAAACGACGCTACTGAGTTTGATAAGTTTGGCATACCACAGCAAGTATTAGTTACACCTAAACAATATGGAGGTACAATAAACTATCTATCTATTCAAGCTGAGAAAGACTTTAGATTTGGTAAGTTTGGATTAGATAATACATTCTTGTATCAGAAGGTTGATCAAAAAGATAATATCTTAAATGTACCAGAGTTTGTGACACGCAATACTTTATATTTCACAGATGCATTCTTTGATAAGGCTTTAAAGTTTCAGACAGGTATCACCTTGAGTTATTTTACGAAGTACTATGGAAATGACTATAATCCATTGATAGGAGACTTCTTTGTACAAGATAAAGTAGAAATAGGGAATTATCCAGTATTCGATTTCTTTATTAATATGAAGATTAGAACAGCTAGAATATATTTAATGTTAGAGCACTTTAACTCTAGTATGACAGGATACAAGTATTATTCAGCACCTAATAACCCATATAAGGATTTTACCTTTAGATTTGGGATAACTTGGAACTTCTTTACATAAGAATTTATAAATAAAAAAAGCGCAGTTTTACTCTTTGTAAAACTGCGCTTTTTTTATTCTCCAAAGAGAACACCTGATACATTCCAATAACTAAAGCTATTACCTTCTCTTCTTCCTTGCGGTATTTTGACTTCTAATGTATGTGTACCTTTCTTTATATCTCCTAAAGGAACCCAAATAGGTGGTGTGACAGTGCCCGGACACCAGTTAGAACGACTGAGGTCAGATGAAGATAATCCAGTCTCAAAATTACCAGAAGCTGGATTGTATTCTCTATAAGAGCCACAGTCTTGCCTCCATGGGAAGTAGTCTAACACTTTAGTAGAATCTAAGGTAATTGTATTTAGTTTAGGGTTAAATTCATCTCCATTCTCCCATCCACCATGTCCCGTAGTGATATACCTTAATCTAGCATTTTTGATATCAGTAGTTGTCGTAAAGGTTATTTTTAAACCTGTTGGAGATGCAAACATAATCGGATAGTTCTGACCTGCCATTTCCATTAGATTAGTAGTGTTAAAGATAGGCATCATCGTTGTCGTTTTATTAGCATTGCTCAGTCCGTCAGGATGGATAGTAATATCAGCACTTATCTTATGGCCACCTTTATCATAATTGCCTATATATACCCCTACATACCATTCACTATTACTTAGTAGAGGTTGAAACTCAGAAATCTCTTGTCTATAATACACCTTCTCTTGCCATTTATAATCAAGTACATCTATATGATTAAAGCCTTTGACACCAAATGGAGTGAAGAAGCGCATTAACTCTATAGGAGGAGTATAGTTTTGAGTAGCGATAACACCTTGAAATTTCTCTGTAGAATCTTGATTTTGATAGATCGGGAGTACCTCTATACCTTGTTCTAAAGCATCCATAAAAGAAATTTCGTGATAATGAGGTATTAAGAACACACTACCTGTTCTATCATATGCATCACCATTAGACTGTTCTGTTAAGTTGACAAATATCTGATCAGTCGGTTTTATAGCAGGTATTTTTACTTTCGTAACAATCACTGTTCCTTTAGCGAAGCGCATTAGATTTGGCTTATTAATAACAGAGTCAGAGAAATTGACCAAATCATCTTCGAATAGCTTAATTGTAGTAAACCTGCTTTTCCATAGTTCAGCTTTATAAGTTTTAGTATCTACCTCATGACTATCCTCTAGCTGTATATAGTCTTTTATATTCAGCTTTAAATCTTTGTTTATTTTATTAGCTATTGTTTTGTAAGTACCATTGCGATCTATTTCTAACACTAGACCGAGATTAGCACCTAATGACATAGGACTTCCTTTAATCTTTAGGTCATTAGTATACCATAAGGTGATTTTATTAGAATTAATTGTTATAGTCGCTTTATTACATTTATAGCCTTGTATTGTTTTGGTCTCTTTATGATGTGTGAAGGATTGGTCGGTGTTTGGAAGTACCATCTTTATTTTATTCTTCTTAGTTAGATGAGCCACACTGTATTGAATATTGTTTTTATAGTCGATATAAGTCTGTTCATAAGGATATTTCTCTAGTCCTACGTCGAGTTGTTTTTTCTTAGCTATAAAAGCATTATCCTCATTTGCTATCAGAATTATGGGGTCTTCTACATTGATTATTTTATTGTTGGAGTAAGTATAGTATTCTATAAGTGTATTTTGGTTAGGTTTTTGTGCGTATATAATACTAGAAGACAAGGTCATAGTAATGCTGATGATGTAGAATAGTATTCTCATAAGATTGGTTGGTGTGATTATAGTTTTTATAAAAATAGAGAAAACGAATTGAATATAACTAATATGCGAATATATTTATGAAAGAAGCTTTCCTACATTATGTTTGGGCAAATCAATTGTTCAATTCTAAAGACCTATATACTACATCTAACGAATCTCTCAGTATACTTTCTACGGGGACTTTTACTGGTCTAGATGGACCTGACTTTTTTAATGCAAGAATATGCATTGGAGATCAGGAATGGGCGGGTAATATTGAGATACATATTAAGGCTTCTGATTGGTATGCACATCATCATGAGCGAGATCAGCGTTATGATAGTGTGATATTACATGTGGTATGGGAGTATGACATTCCAGTTTTTAGATTGGATGGTAGTGAGATAACTGTTTTCGTTTTGAAGAACTATGTAGATCAACAAGTAGTAGAGAAATGTACTCAACTCTTTTTGCGTAAAAATCACCTAAACTGTGAAGATAGCATAGGAACAGTTGATCCATGTATCTGGACATTTTGGAAAGAGAAGTTGTTTCTAGAGCGGTTGATAGAAAAAACCATACCAATGGAACAATTGCTTTCAGAAACAAATAATCATTGGGAACATGTACTCTTTTGTTTTCTAGCTAAGAGCTTTGGCTTAAACGCGAATGGCGAAGCATTCTATGATGCAGTAAGACATTTACCGATACAATCTATTTATAAACAATCCCATTCCTTGTTGCAGATAGAAGCTCTATTATTTGGAGTAACTGGTCTGTTAGAAGAAGAACAAGAACTAGAGGATGACTATATAAAAGAGATAAAAAGAGAGTGGGCTTTCTTAAAGAGTAAGTATAATATCGTTGTATCTACCACATCATCTATAAGATTCTTTCAGCTTAGACCACCTAATTTCCCTACCATTAGGTTAGCACAGTTGAGTAGTTGGTTATATCATCATCAGATTCCTGTTGTAAAGATGTTGACAACAACAGATTTAAATTACTTCTATAAATTATTTGACATAAAAGTAAGTTCGTATTGGGAGACGCATTATGTATTTAATAAAGTAAGTAAGAAGCAAGCTAAGAAACTGACTAAAGACTTTATTGATTTAGTAATTATCAATGTCATCTTACCTATGCAGATTATTTATCAGAAGTCCGTATCACATGAAGATTTTGATATTAGTGATATTATAGCACTAGCCGAAAGCGTAAGAGCAGAGAAGAACAGTATCGTAAGCTTATTCTCTAATTATAATGTAACAGCGATTAATGCTGTAGATAGCCAAGCTCTAGTTCATCTAAAGAAGAAATACTGTGATAGTAATCGATGTATAGAGTGTGCTATAGGGAAAGAATTTCTCAAAAAAAGCTAATCATACACCATAGTTCACTTTGCTGTGATGGATATTGTTTATCTTTGTATAGTTAATATGATATAAGTATGGTTACTAGTTTAAGACACTATTTTGAGAAAAGAGGATTCAGAGTATCTAGCCGTCTAGGAGACAGACTAGGGATGCGCGCTACTAGTGTACGTCTGTTCTTTATTTATTTATCATTCTTTACCTTAGGATTAGCTTTTGCTTTATACCTTACTTTAGCTTTTTTAGCTCGTATTAAAGACTTAATCTATACAAAGAGAACATCAGTATTCGACCTATAAATCTCTTTGAATACTATATGTGAGTTGGCTAGTAATCTTGTAATTTTCCTGTAAAAAGAGGAGATGCTATCTAATTACAAAAAAAGATTTTACTACTACACGAAGTCACAGAAGCGAGGCCTTTTCTTTTTAGTACTCTTTGTGATTGCCATTCAGTTGTATATCTATTACCCTAGGTCATCTGATCAGCATATAGTTGATCAGTATTCCACCCTTTTTAACGATGAGTATCAGAAGCAGATTAGTTTATTAGATAGTATTAATACTATTGCCATAGCTAAGCGAGATACGATTTACCCTTTTAACCCCAACTTTATTACAGATTATCGTGGCTTTGTTTTAGGTATGTCTACAGCAGAGATAGATCGGTTATTGTCATTTCGAAAGGAGAATAAGTATGTCAATTCTGCTAAAGAATTTCAACAAGTTACTCAAGTATCTGACGAATGGCTAAAGACCTATAGTGCTTATTTTAAGTTCCCAGATTGGGTGAATACCCCTAAGGTGAAGCGAGAATATGTTGATTATAGCAAGCCTAAAGTAGAAGTTCCCATAGTAGCAATATGTATAAATAGTGCAACTTTAGATGACTTACAGAAAGTCAGAGGAATAGGGCCGTATTATGCCGATAAGATTATGAAAGAAAGGGAGAAGTACGGTGGTTTTGTGTCTATACAGCAGTTGAAGTTTGTTTATGGACTTTCAGAAGAAGTTGTAAATGAATTATATAGGCATTTTAAAGTGATGAATGCACCAACTGTCACAACATTAAATATCAATGAAGCATCTATAAATCAATTGAAAGAATTACCCTATATGAATTACTATATCGCAAGAGAAGTAGTTAAGCATAGGAGTATGAATGGAGATTTTGTTAATAAAGAAGGATTACTACAAATTGAGAAATTCCCTATTGACAAAATTGATATAATTAGTTTATATTTGAGATTTACGAATTAAAACTATCAACCATGAATTTTGAATACAATGAAACTCAAGCAATGATTGCTCAATCTATAAGAGACTTTGCAGAACAACATATTCGTCCACATATTATGGAATGGGACGAAGCTCAAATCTTTCCTGTAGATTTATTTAAAAAACTAGGAGAGATGGGATATATGGGAGTTTTAGTTCCTGAAGAGTACGGAGGATCTGGACTAGGCTACCACGAATATATCACTATCGTAGAAGAAATTTCTAAAGTAGACTCATCTATTGGTTTATCAGTAGCAGCACATAATTCACTATGTACTAATCATATTTTATCATTTGCGAATGAAGAGCAAAAGAAAAGATGGTTACCTAAGCTAGCGACAGCGGAGTGGATCGGTGCATGGGGATTGACAGAGCACAACACTGGATCTGATGCAGGAGGTATGAGTACTACAGCTGTGAAAGATGGTGATCACTGGATCTTAAATGGAGCGAAGAACTTTATCACTCACGCTATCTCTGGTAACGTTGCAGTTGTTATCGTTCGTACAGGAGAGAAAGGTGATTCTCACGGGATGACAGCCTTCGTAGTAGAGAAAGGTACACCAGGATTCTCTAGTGGTAAGAAAGAAAATAAATTAGGAATGCGTGCATCTGAGACTGCAGAACTTATCTTTGATAACTGTCGCGTACCTGATGCTAACCGTTTAGGAGAAGTAGGAGAAGGGTTTATTCAGGCGATGAAAGTATTAGATGGAGGGCGTATCTCTATTGGTGCATTATCATTAGGTATTGCTAAAGGAGCTTATGAAGCAGCATTAAAATACTCAAAAGAGAGAGTTCAATTCGGAAAACCAATTAGCCAATTCCAAGCTATCGGTTTTAAATTAGCGGATATGGCTACAGAGATTGAATGTTCTGAGTTATTATTACACAAAGCAGCTTTCTTAAAAAACAATAACAAACCGATGACTAAGATCGGAGCTATGGCGAAGATGTATGCGTCTGAAGTATGTGTGAAAGTATCTACAGAAGCGATCCAGATCCACGGAGGATATGGATATACTAAGGACTTCCCAGTAGAGAAGTTCTTCCGTGATTCGAAGTTGTGTACGATCGGAGAAGGAACTACAGAGATTCAAAAATTAGTTATCTCTCGTAATATTTTAAAAGACTAATCAGATTAGATGATATAGAAGAAAGGGAAGCTACTGAGCTTCCCTTTTTTGTTGTCGTTCATGAAAGGCTGTCGCCATAAGACTTAAGGCGCCATCCCCCACTATATTACACGCAGTACCAAAACTGTCTTGTAGTGCGAATATGGTTAATACTAATGCTATCCCAGTATCATCGAAGCCTAGCATAGAGGTTATTAATCCTAAGGATGCCATTAGTGCTCCTCCAGGTACACCAGGTGCTCCTAAGGCAAATATACCTAGTAAAAGCACAAAGAGAATCAATGTGCTAACATCAGGTAAATGCCCATAAAGGACTAAGGATACGGTCATCACAAAGAAGGTCTCTGTAACCATAGCACCACATAAATGTACATTCGAGAAGAACGGAATAGTGAAGTTCGTAATCTCTGGCTTTAGTACCTTGCTCTTATGTGCTGATTGTAGTGCTACACCTAAGCTAGCCGCTGAAGACATCGTTCCTAACGCTGTTAGATAGGTCGGTCCATAATGTCTGAGTACTTCCCATGGGTTCTTTTTAGCATACAGACCTGCGATCGTGTATAAGATGGTGATCCATACGATATGAGCTAAGATCACGATGATAATCACGATTAAGAAGATAGGTAATTGTGACTGTATGCTACCTACATAACTAAGCAAAGCAAAATTACAGGCAATGTATAAGGGTAATAGGGGAACTAGTACTCTATTGACTAAGAGTAACACGATCTCTCTAAAGTGATCGAAGGCTACTTCTAATGGTTTAGACTGTGTCCATAGAATACCTAAACCTATCATGAGTGCAAGTACTAAGGAAGTCATCACATCGAATATAGGTGGAATGTCTAGTTTAAAGAGCATCTCAGGTAATGCTCTTCCCGTAGCAGCAGTAGAGGGTATATCTAGCCAAGGTAATATAGTGTATCCTAATGAACCACTGAATAGCCCTGCTCCGACACTCGATACATAGGCTATAGCTAGGGAGAACCCTATAATCACAGAGGACTTCTGATCTAGTTTAGCAATAGACGATACGATAAATCCTAAGATGATTAAAGGAACTAAAAATAAGATGAGTTGTCCTAAAATATGTTTCGTAGATAAGATGACTTGAAGTAGAATATCATTTAGATAAGGCCCTACTAATAGACCGATGATTACTCCTGATAGTAGTCTAACGATAGTATTGTTTACTAATTTCTTTAGCATAGCGTAGAAGGTATAAAAAAGGGAAAGCATAGGCCTTCCCTCATTATCTTTATTTATCACTGTATTTTGTTACCATAAGGCTAAGTGCTCCATCTCCTGTAATATTACATGCGGTACCGAAGCTATCTTGTAATGCAAATATCGTTAAGGTTAATGCGATACCAGCATCGTCAAAACCTAGTACGGAAGCGATGATACCTAATGAGGCCATTACAGTACCTCCAGGTACACCAGGTGCTCCGATAGCGAAGATACCTAGCAGTAGTACGAATAAGATCATCGTACCCATAGTTGGCAATCCGCCATATAATACTTGAGATACGGTCATCACGAAGAATACTTCTGTCAATACTGATCCACATAAGTGTATATTAGAGAAGAACGGTATAGTGAAGTTCGTGATCTCAGGCTTCAGTACTTTACTCTTGTGTGCAGACTGTAGAGCTACACCTAGAGAAGCTGCTGAAGACATCGTACCTACTGCTGTTAGATAAGCAGGAGGATAGTGTTTAATTACTTCCCATGGATTCTTCCCAGAGTATATACCCGCTATCGTATACAACACACCTAACCAAATGAAGTGTGCCACTATCACGATAAGAATCACAGTTAAGAACACAGGTAGCTGTGACTGTATAGACCCTTCATAACTAAGTAATGCAAAGTTCGCCATAATATAGAATGGCAATACTGGTACTAATACTCTATTCACTAACAACAATACAATATCTTTAAAAGAATCAAATGCACGCTCTAGTGGTTTAGACTCTGTCCATAAAATACCGATACCGATCATTAAGGCAAGTGTCAGAGAAGTCATCACTCCGAATACAGGAGGTATATCTAGCTTAAATAACATCGCTGGAAGCTCCTTAAGAGTCTCCACATTTTTCTCTATCTGTAAGTGAGGGATAATGTTAAACCCTAGTGTACTACTAAAGAACCCTGCTCCGATACTAGATAAGTAAGCAATAATAATAGAGAAACCGATTATGCTAGTCTTTCCCTTGTCTAGTTTAGCGATAGACGATACTACGAATCCTAGAATGATCAGCGGTACTAAGAATAGAATGATCTGACCTAGTATATGTCTCGTAGATAAGATGATTTGTAGTAAGCTGTCTGTAAGATATGGTCCTATGACTAGACCAACTATCACCCCTAGTAAAAGTTTTACTATTGTATTACTAAAGAATTTCTTCATGTTCTGATACCTATATTTTTGATTAAAGTACTAAATTATTCAAAGCAAAGATATTTATAAACCTTGTTTTTTATTAGTCATTTTCAGAATATACCATATATATGGTAGTGGAGGGGACGAGGTATAATATAGGATGTTAGTAATGTTGTGTTTTTGTGGATATAGTTTGGTTCGGAGACAAATTTAGTATCGTTCGCAAAAGGGATCTTTATCCTACTAAATACCGATGTTTTTCCGAACAGCTTCCGAACAAAGTGCTTAGTAAGGCGTAATAGATTTCTTATAAGCCTTGTCAATAAAGAGATGATAAGGATTATCGCTTTTTCATAAATACCTATTTTAACCAAATCAGATCATTTACTCCAAAGTAGGTCAACTGTAAAATGAATAGGATGTTTATAAGGAGTTTATGAATTGTTACTTCATTAAATATTCGTAATATTAACCTATTAGAAATATGACTAGGCATGAAGAGCGTTTTAGAAACAGATCGATTAGTACTAAGAGAATTAACTACTGCAGATGCTGAACACTTTTATCAGTTAAATCTTAATCCTAATGTGATGCGTTATACAGGAGATGATGCTTTTGAGAGTGTGGATGATGCGTATATTTTCTTAGCTAATTATAGCGATTATGAGAGAAACGGATATGGACGATGGGCAGTCATTCGAAAAGAAGATAATGCATTCTTAGGATGGTGTGGACTGAAGTACAATACTGATATAGACAAGACCGATATAGGCTTTCGCTTCTTTGAGGAGTATTGGAATAGGGGGTATGCTACAGATAGCGCAAAGGCTTGTTTAGACTATGGGATTACAACTTTAGGACTACGCTGTATTATCGGTAGAGCGATGAAAGAGAATATTGCATCAATTAAAGTATTAGAGAAGATAGGACTAGTCTATCAGAACGATTTTGACTTCAATGGGCATATAGGTGTATTGTATGTAATAACACAGTAAAGGTGGCAATACTTTTTGACTAAATAGTATAAAAATAGAACTGAAATGGATAAAGAAATAAAAGAATATACAAAGCAAGAATTAGGGATATCAGCTATGTCTATTGGCCAATTAAAACGGATAAGAGTATTAGCAAAAGCGTTATTAATCTTGATTTTATCACAGGTATTGTTAGTAATATTATTTGATCTTTTTTTAAGTGATACACTTCAACCTTTAATGAGTCAATTTTTCCTTATCATAATAGCGGGTTTTATAGATGGTAAATTGTTTGGTTTAGGATTGTGTTTCTTATTAGCCTTCTTAATATTTGTGTATATATGTTATCTTCTATATAGATTTAGTACATCTTTAAAAATAGCTTTAGAGATGAAGAACAGTAATAAATTAGAATATAGTTTAGGTAGTCTTAGTAGGATAACTATACTTATCACTAGTTCTGTTTTAGTAGGTATTATTACTGCATTTATAATTTTTTTCTCAGTTATTAAGTCATGAATAATCAAGTAAATCAACATAGTGAAGATAGCAATCAAAAGTTAGTTCTAACAGAACAATCACTACTCTACTTAAAACGTATTAGTAAGTGGGTTATACCTTTAATTGTTGTATGTGGAGTCATTAGTTTAATCAGTTTTTTTGAACTATTTGTGAGGTTATCAAAACAAGAATATCTGCCTGTTTTAATGAATCTGTTAAGTTTTGTATTAAGTAGTTATTCATGTATGCATTTGTTCTTTTTAATTAGACGAATCAGAAAGACCATTATTCATAATTCTGAAGAATTTTTAGAAGAAACTTTCAGTACTATTCGAAAGTTATTGTTTGTTTTCTGTTTATTCTTTGTAATTAATTTAGTTATGACAGTTATTATAGGATTCATAAGATAGAGAAGTAGGAGGATGATTTTGATTTCGATGGTCATAATAGGCGTATTGTATGTAATAGCACAGTAGAGGGACAATACTTTTTGACTAACATAATACAGTTTTAATATTGACTCTTGTTTGATGTAAGATACTAATGAGTCGTTTCTCATAAGCTTTTTTTAAAAGGATAAGCTCTATCTGTCTAGTATGTCATTCCGACGAAGGAGGAATCTCATATTATAAGACATGCTGTATATGATACAAAGTGTTATGTTTCAAACCTACTCTATTCAATATAGCATTCTTTATCGGAGTAAGTATAAAAAAACGGTTAATAGTTTTTAACTATTAACCGTTTTTTTATGGCTATAAGTCAACAAGAATAAATAAAGACCTTAATGTACTAGAGTTTATCCACATTACTAAAACTGTTAACCAATCCCCCATTCGCGCAGTAAATACTCCCATTCACGCACTCATTTTTTCAGAAGTTGTGTTGTCAGATTACGTTTGTGATAGAATTAATCAAGAAGAAAGATGAGAACACTACTATGTTTGTTATTAACCTTATGTGTAGGTGCTGTGCAGGCACAACAGATTCTGCTATCGGGTACAGTGGTAAACGATAAGAATAAACCAATCGAGAATGTGAATGTGTACCTTGAAGATAGCTTCGAGGGAGCATTGACTGATGCGAAAGGGTATTTCAGTTTTATAGTTACAGATACAGTAGTGAGTGGCGTGCTGAAGTTAATGCATGCACAGTATGGCAATCTCGATGTAGAAATCAATACAAAGGAGAATTATAATGAACATTTTGTGTTAAGTAGTCAAGATGAGGTGATGGGAGAAATCCTTATCATCGCGAATAGCAAGAATAAAAGAGAACGCGCAGAGAGTATTGGGTTAAATGCAATGGATGTAGTGAGTACTGCAGGGAGTCCCGGTAATATTATGGGAGTATTAAGTACCATGCCAGGGGCGCAGACGAATGGAGAGGATGGGAGACTACTGATACGTGGAGGTAGAGCAGAGGAGAGTGGTATATTCGTCAATGGTGTAAGGGTGTTTCAGCCTTATACCTCTTCGGTGGGTAATGTACCTGTGCGCTCTAAGTTTAATCCGTTTCTGTTTAAGGGAATATCTTTCTCAGCAGGGGGGTATAGTGCAGAGTTTGGAGATGCGTTATCAGGAGTATTACAGTTAGATACTTCGGATGAGATAGATCCTTCACGTAGAGACTACTCTATCTCTACTGTAGGAGGGAGCTTTGCACAGACACATCAATGGGGCAAAAACTCGCTGTCATATAGTCTAAACTATCTAAACTTAGGAGTCTATACTACAGTGGTAAAACAGCGATATAATACTAAAAAGCCTTTCTCTACAGCTTCTGGAGAGATGATGTATAAGCGCGAGATTAAAGATGGAGGATATAAACTATATACTGCTGTAGACTTCTCTACTATCAAGTATGAGCAAGAGATACAGCCAAGTAATCGAGTAGATACACTAGGCTTTAAGTCGAGTAATGTGTATATGAATAGTGTGTTCTTTAAGAAGCTTACTCCTTATATGCGACTTGATATTGGTACAGGGTTAGGGTATATGGATTATACAGGAGATAGCAATGATCTGAGCTTAAAGAAGATTAGTTGGGATGTGAATCAGAAGGTGAAGTTTTCTTATCAGTGGAATGGGCAGTTTCAGTCTTTTGTAGGGGTAGATGTACAGGCTTCTAAATTAGATTTGACGAGAAGTGAAGGGAGTAGAGCAGAAGACTTAGGTACAGATACTAATAGATGGGCACTGTTTTTTGAGAACAATTGGAAGATAACGTCAGACTTGTCATTGAGGGCAGGTTTGAGAACGAGTAAGTATTCAGAAATATCAGATTGGACAGTAGAGCCACGTGCGATGTTGACTTATCAGATGACACCTAAGCATCAGATGTCTTTTTCGTATGGGGTGTTTAATCAGGCTGTGAACTTAGAGCAGTCATTAGCAGTGAAACAAGAAGACTGGATGCAGGCTAACCATTATATACTGAACTATACTTATGAGTTTAGAAAGCGTCTATTGAGAGCAGAGATGTTCTATAAAGATTATAGTAAGTTGCTCTTAACGCCATTAGGTAAGCCAAGTGAGTATGCACAGTTAGGAGAGGGATATGCAAAGGGATTTGACTTGTTTTGGAAAGATAATATCACGTTTAAGAATTTTAGCTATTGGGTAACTTATACTTATATAGACTCTCAACGCAAAGAGATGTATTGGAACGAATGGATACAGCCGTCTTATGTAGTAAAGCACAACTTCTCTGTGGTGACGAAGTACTGGATAGATCAATGGAAATCTCAGGTGAGTATGACGTATAACTACAGTAGTCCACGTCACTTCCACGATATAAATACTACTAATAAAACTACTTATGAGAGTAGTCCGATACACAATGTGAGTATGAGTTGGGCTTATCTATTCAGTGGGCAAAAGATAGTGTACTTATCAGTAGATAATTTGTTAGGTAGAAATCCTGTATACGCTTATCAGTTTAATCAACGTGGAGGACAACCTGATATCACGAATGCTACTGCGAAGCGATTTATATATGTAGGGTTTATGTGGACAATAAGTGCTGATAAGAAGAAAAACCAATTAGAGAATTTGTAAAACAACTTAAACATTAGAAACAACAGTTCGCGCAGTTCGTTTTTTTAAGGTTTGATAGTCAGCGTAGATTTGTTGTGTAATTAAATAATTAGAAAGATGAAAAAGTTATTGATTTTATTATTTGGTGTATTTAGTGTAATGAGTTTCGGACAATCTAAATACGAGGTAGGAATGCAAAAAGCGATGCAACAATGGCAAAGTGGACAATCGAAAGAGGCAGTGGCTATGCTAGACCGTATAGCGATGTCTGATAAAGAGAATTGGATACCGGTGTACTACAAGGTGCTTATTAGTATTACAGGAGGGTTTAGTAATCCACAGGCTGATGCCGTAGAAGAGATCGTGATGGCTAATCGCGTACTAATAGACCAATGGTTAGAAACGGGGGGAAGCGAGTGGTATGTATTAAAAGGGATGAATGAGACACTAGAGTTAATTACTGATCCGATGAATAAGGGGATGGTGCAGACTCCAATTATCAATAAAGCGTATGATAAGGCGATAGAGTTAGGTCCTACTAATCCGAGAGCAGTGTATTCTGTAGCAAGTTTTCAGATTAATAGTGCTAAGTTTATGAAGGTAGATATGGATTATTACTGTAAGATGCTAGAGAAGTCGATAGAGTTATTCGATAAACAGGAGAGTGATGTGCCATTCTATCCATCATGGGGAAAAGATTGGGCATTAAAAACACAAGAAATGTGTAAAGTGAAGTAAATTAGATGAGTTTGTAGTAAATTAGTATATGAAAAAAGTAGAAATGAATATTAATTGGCGTAGACATATTGTATTGGCCTGTAGTATATCGGTACTGATCAGTTTGGTTATTTCGTATTTTACTTTTCGTAATAGCGAGTTAAGCTTGGGTGAGCTATTGGTAAATTATCGTTTTTTGAAAAATACGTTTTTGTCTTTTGTATTGTCGATGTTGATTTACGCAGCTAATGTATTAACGAGTGCATGGGTGTGTAAGGTAATGGATAAACGAGATGCTAAAAATGAAATAGCTATGAGTAAGATTACTCGTAACGCTGTTTTTTTTTGTCAATGGCATTATGACATCTATAGTTTCTTATTACTTATTCTTGGCGCTACTTTTGAATTTATTTTATAGCTTGTCTTTTAAAGCTTTCTTTCTTGGGCAGCATTTAAGTTTTGGCAATTTTTTAGGTGCATTGTTATTAAGTACTTTTATTTTGCTTATTGTGTTTACGTTTGCCTATCACGATGAACTTAGGTTGTTAGAATTAAAGAATAGAGAGATGGAGATAGAGCTACAAAAAAGTCAAATAGAAGGGATGAAAGAACAACTGTCTCCCCATTTCTTGTTTAACAATATGAATGTACTCATCAGTACAATCCAAGAAGATCCAGTAAAGGCAGAACAGTTTGCCCGTTCGTTCTCTAAGATATATAGATATGTATTAGAGAAGTTAGACTATCCCTTGTGTAACTTATCTGACGAAGTATCTTTTATAAGAGATTATGTCTATTTACTCAATGTGAGATATGACAATGCAATAGCATTTAGCATTAGTGAAGAGGTGATGAAGTATGATGATGTAGAAGTGCCTACCTTGAGTTTGCAACTATTGATTGAGAATGTAGTAAAGCACAATGTAATTCCTTCAGAGGGAAGTATTAGAGTAGAATTGCGCATAGAAGAAGGAGGGTTAGTACTGTGGAATGAAAAATATGCTAAGCCCAAAGAAGTGTATTCATCTGGACTGGGATTACAGAATTTGTCTAAGCGCAACAAGTTGATGTTGAAGCAAGATATTGAGATAAATGATTTGGAAGATAGTTTTAGTGTTAGAATTCCTTTAGTTAGAATAGAGAGTTGATGAAAATAGTAATTATAGAAGATGAGAAACCTGCAGCGAGACTGCTGACAAGAGAGCTGGAGAAGCTAGGATTCGAGGTACAGCAGATATTGTATTCTGTAGGAGAGGCTATACCTTGGTTGATGCAACATGAGCATCCAGATTTGATATTTGCTGATATACAGTTAGCAGATGGATTATCTTTAGAGATATTCGAGCAAGTAGAGGTTAGGAGCGCTATTATCTTTGTCACAAGTTTTGATCATTATGCGATTAAGGCATTTAAGCTAAATAGCATTGATTATTTATTAAAACCGATAGAGCCAATAGAGTTGTTAGGTGCTATTAATAAATACAAGGCACAACAACGCAGTACAACACAGACGGTAGAGAGCCTCAGACACAGTATAGGGGGGAGTAACTATGCAAAACGGCTGATGATAAAAGTGGGGATGCAGATAAAGATGGTGTTGGTGGATGAGGTAGTATGTTTTTATAGAGAGGATAGAGGGGTGTACATCTCGACAGTGGAAGGTAAGACTCATCTGTTAGATGAGGAGTCTCTAGAGGCTGTTATTAAAACGGTTAGTCCGAAGAAGTTCTTTAGGGTGAATAGATCTCAAGTAGTGAGCATCGATTATATAGAGCAGATTATACAATTATCTACTTCTCGGTTAAAACTAACGATGAAGAATTATACAGCTGAGGTGATTGTGAGTAGAGAAAGAGTGAGTGAATTTAAGAGCTGGTTAGCGGAGAATTAATTTGATAGAATTAAAGAGAAGGTCAATAGAGAAGGTGATTTTCTCTTTTTTAATTGTGCTATATCCTAAGTAGAGATTGATTAGTTCGTAGTTAATATTAAATTTAATTAGTATTCTTTTGATTAAATAAAAAAAGTTGTTTTTTTATTGTCATGAATTAAAAAAGTTTTACTTTTGCACCACTAATGAGAGGAGGTGTATGAAAACATGTTAATCATTCCAATTAAAGACGGAGAAAATATCGATAGAGCACTTAAGCGCTACAAAAGAAAATTTGACAGAACAGGAACTTTACGTCAGTTAAGATCTCGTCAGGCATTCTTAAAACCGTCTGTACTTAAAAGAGACAAAATGCAAAAAGCTGCATACGTTCAACACTTGAGAGATTCAGTAGAAATCTAATAAGTATTGAATATTAAAAAATAACCGTTGTAATAAAGTATTAACTTTGTTGCAACGGTTTTTTTATGTTTGAAAATTTAGAAAAGTTTATTGAGTATATACAGAAAGAAAGAAAGTATTCTGACAAGACAGTTATAGCTTATCAGAACGATATTGGAGATTATGTTTCTTTCTTAGAGCAACTGTCTTTAGATTATCTAAGGGTGGGGTATGATGGTGTGCGTCTGTGGATAGTGAAGTTGTCTGAAGAAGGCTTGACTAATCGATCAATCAACAGGAAGACAAGTGCACTTAGTTCTTTTTATAAGTTTTTACTGAAGATAGGTGAGGTGGAGACTAATCCGCTGTACCTTCATCGATCATTAAAGGTAGAAAAGAAATTACAATTGCCTTTTTCGGTAAAAGAGATAGATACAGTGCGTGCCATGTTTGAAGGAAAAGAAGATTTTAATTCTTTGAGAGATTTGTTGATTGTAGAGATGTTGTATTGTCTTGGACTTCGTAGAGCGGAGTTAGTTGCTTTAGAAGTAGAAGATGTTGATTTTTATTTACATCAAGTTCGCGTTTCAGGAAAAGGATCAAAACAGCGTATAGTACCATTATTAGGAAGTGTAGAAATGTTATTAAAAAAATATCTCGAAGCAAGGAGTTTGGTCTTGGGTTCTGTGGAGGGGATTAAGATACTTTTAGTGACAGAATTGGGTAAGAAAGTTGATGAAATGTTTGTTTATCGAGTAATAAATTCATACTTTAGTAATGCAACAACGAAGGAGAAGAAAAGCCCTCACATGTTGCGTCACTCTTTTGCTACGCATCTTCTGGAAGGAGGAGCGGATATTAACTCGATTAAAGAGCTAATGGGGCATGAAAGCTTATCAACTACACAAGGATATGCACAGATTAATCTAAGTGAGTTGAAGAAAGTGTATCAAAACTCGCATCCAAGAGGGAAGAATAAAGAAAAATAACCTTTTAAAACCGTTAATTATGAAAGTAAACATTCAAGCTATTAATTTCAATGTGGATCGTAAGTTGGTAGATTTTGCAAACGAGCGTTTGTCAAAAATCGAAAAATATTATGATAAGATAGTTTCAGTAGATGTTTTTTTTAAATTAGAGAACACAAATGAAAAAGAAAATAAGATTACGGAAATAAAAGTATTGGTTCCGGGTGATGAGATGATTGTTAAAAAAACGTGTAAAACTTTCGAAGAAGGTGTGGATGCTGGAGCAGATGCACTAGAGCGATTAGTGGTAAAACACAAAGAGAAAATCAAAGCTCATTAATTTAAAAAAATAAGTAAATTGTTTTTTTTAATCAATAAAATATATACATTTGCAGTCCGTTAGAAATAGCGGACTTTTTCTATTGAGTCATTTGCCGGTGTAGCTCAGCTGGCTAGAGCAGCTGATTTGTAATCAGCAGGTCGTGGGTTCGAGTCCCTCCATCGGCTCAAAGAAAAGTAATATCAAACATGGTTTGAGGGGAGATACTCAAGCGGCCAACGAGGACGGACTGTAAATCCGTTGGGAAACCTTCGCAGGTTCGAATCCTGCTCTCCCCACAGAGAATAAGAAGCATCAAGCCGGTGTAGCTCAGGGGTAGAGTGCTTCCTTGGTAAGGAAGAGGTCACGGGTTCAAATCCCGTCATTGGCTCAGGTTTTTTTATTATATTTGAACACTAATTATATAACTAAGATTAAATTATTAAATCATGGCAAAGGAAACTTTTGATCGTTCGAAACCGCACTTAAACATCGGTACTATCGGACACGTTGACCACGGTAAAACTACTACTACTGCTGCTATTACTAAAGTATTAGCTGACGCAGGATTCTCAGAAGCTCGTTCATTTGATTCAATTGATAATGCTCCAGAAGAAAAAGAGCGTGGTATTACAATTAATACTTCTCACGTAGAGTACCAAACAAAAAACCGTCACTATGCACACGTTGACTGTCCAGGTCACGCGGATTACGTGAAAAACATGGTTACTGGTGCTGCTCAAATGGATGGTGCTATCTTAGTAGTTGCTGCTACTGATGGACCAATGCCACAAACTCGTGAGCACATCCTTTTAGGACGTCAGGTAGGTATTCCAAGAATCGTTGTATTCTTAAACAAAGTTGACTTAGTTGATGATGCTGAGTTATTAGAGCTTGTTGAGATGGAAGTAAGAGATTTATTATCTTTCTACCAATATGATGGTGATAATGGACCAGTAGTTCAAGGTTCTGCTTTAGGAGCATTAAACGGAGAGCAAAAATGGGTTGATGCATTATTACATTTAATGGAAGAAGTTGACAACTGGATCGAAGAGCCAGTACGTGACAACGAGAAACCATTCTTAATGCCAGTAGAAGACGTATTTACAATTACAGGACGTGGAACTGTTGCTACAGGACGTATCGAAACTGGAGTTGCTAATACAGGAGATGCTGTTGAAATCATCGGTATGGGAGCTGACAAATTAACTTCTACAATTACAGGAGTTGAGATGTTCCGTAAAATCTTAGACCGTGGAGAAGCTGGAGATAACGTAGGTTTATTATTGAGAGGTATTGACAAAACTGATATCCGTCGTGGTATGGTTATTTGTAAACCAGGTTCAGTAAAACCACACGCTAAATTCAAAGCTGAGGTTTATATCTTGAAAAAAGAAGAAGGTGGACGTCACACTCCATTCCATAACAACTACCGTCCACAGTTCTACGTACGTACAACTGACGTAACTGGAACAATCCAATTACCAGAAGGTACTGAGATGGTTATGCCTGGAGATAACTTAACTATCACTGTTGAGTTATTAAGCCCAATCGCTTTATCAGTAGGTTTACGTTTCGCTATCCGTGAAGGAGGTAGAACAGTAGGTGCTGGTCAGGTAACTGAAATTATTGACTAATTATTTAGTATAAATAAATTTCAAAAGTCAGTGGTTACGGCCACTGACTTTTATTAACAAACGGGTGTAGTTCAAGGGTAGAATAGCGGTCTCCAAAACCGTTGATGGGGGTTCGAATCCCTCCACCCGTGCAAAAACAATATTAACATGGCAAAGGTTTTTAATTACATATCTGATGCTTTCACAGAGTTAAAAAGTAATGTTACTTGGTCTCCGTGGTCAGAAGTTCAACGATACACTATAATAGTTGCTATTTTTGCAATTTTGTTTTCTTTAGCAACGTGGGGTGTAGACACTGCGTTTGGAAGAGTTTTAGGAGTATTTTATAATTGGGCTACTGCATAGAGAAAATTAAAGAAAGATTATGGCTGATACAAGTGTCAAAAAATGGTATGTGGTTCGTGCGGTAAGTGGACAGGAGAATAAGGTTAAGAATTATATCGAAACTGAAATTGCTCGTTTAGGTTTATCAGATTACTTATCACAGGTGTTGGTTCCTACTGAAAAAGTAGTAACTGTAAAGGATGGTAAAAAGAAAACTACTGAACGTGTTTACTTTCCAGGTTATGTTATGATTGAAGCTAACTTAACAGGAGAAGTTCCTCACGCTATTAAATCGATAACAGGGGTTATTGGTTTCTTAGGTGGAGAAAGAGGAGGAGATCCTCTTCCTTTACGTGAGTCAGAAGTAAATAGAATGTTAGGTAGAGTTGATGAACTAGCTGTAAAAGTAGAGACAGGATCTATTCCTTATGAGATAGGAGAGTCAGTAAAAGTTATCGACGGACCATTTAATGGATTCGATGGAACAATCGAAAACATTAATGAAGAGAAACGTAAACTAGAAGTAATGGTTAAGATTTTCGGAAGAAAGACACCATTAGAACTAAGTTTTACACAAGTAGAAAAATTATAATGTTACAATAGTCACATCTTGGCTTCCAAATGAGATGTGCCAAATTTTTTTAAGAAATGGCAAAAGAAATTAGTAAAGTAGTTAAACTACAAGTTAAGGGAGGTGCTGCGAACCCATCGCCACCGGTTGGACCTGCTTTGGGGGCTGCTGGAGTTAACATCATGGAGTTCTGTAAGCAATTTAATGCTAGAACACAAGATAAACCAGGCAAAGTTTTACCAGTACAAATTACTGTTTACAAAGACAAATCATTTGACTTTGTTGTTAAAACGCCACCTGCTGCTGTTCAATTATTAGAGGCTGCGAAAGTGAAATCTGGATCTGGTGAGCCTAATAGAAAAAAAGTAGCTAGCGTAACTTGGGAACAAGTTCGTGCTATTGCGGAAGACAAAATGCCTGATTTAAATGCATTTACTGTTGAGGCAGCTATGAGTATGATAGCTGGTACTGCAAGATCTATGGGAATATCAGTAACAGGAACAGCTCCTTTTTAATTGTAAAAGAAAGAAGAAATGGCAAAATTAACGAAAAAGCAAAAAGAGGCTGCTGCTAAAATTGAAAAGAATAGATTATATTCTTTGAAAGATGCATCTGCATTGATTAAAGAAGTTGCTTCTGCAAAATTTGACGAGTCTGTAGATATCGCTGTACGTTTAGGAGTTGATCCACGTAAAGCAAATCAAATGGTTCGTGGTGTGGTTACGTTACCTCACGGAACAGGTAAAGATGTAAGAGTGTTAGCATTGGTTACTCCTGATAAAGAAGCTGAAGCTACAGCTGCTGGGGCTGACTATGTTGGACTAGATGAGTACTTACAAAAGATCAAAGACGGTTGGACAGATGTTGATGTAATCATCACTATGCCTGCTGTTATGGGTAAATTAGGTCCTTTAGGTCGTATTTTAGGACCAAGAGGTTTAATGCCAAACCCTAAAACAGGAACTGTTACTATGGACGTAGCGAAAGCTGTTCAAGAAGTGAAAGCTGGTAAAATCGATTTTAAAGTTGATAAAACTGGTATTGTTCACGCATCTATCGGTAAAGTTTCTTTCGAAGCTGATAAAATTACTGAGAATGCAGCTGAATTAATCCAAACATTAATCAAATTGAAACCAACTGCAGCTAAAGGTACTTATATCAAGTCTATTAATATATCTAGTACTATGAGCCCTGCTATTGCTTTAGATCCTAAAGCAGTATAATTGGTAAATAAAAAATTATTCGTATGACTAGAGAACAGAAAGCAGTAGCGATAGAAGAATTAAAAGCTAAGTTAGCTGACGCTAATATCTTCTATATCGCTGATATATCAGGATTGAATGCTGAAGTTACTTCAAACTTAAGAAGAGCTTGTAACAAAGCTGGAATTAAAATTGAAGTAGTTAAAAATACATTGCTTGCAAAAGCGATGGAAGCTTCAGATAGAAATTATGAAGAGCTACCTTCTACTTTAAAAGGGAACAGTGCTGTTTTATTTGCAGATGTTGCAAATGGACCTGCTAAAATTATCAAAGACTTTAGAAAAAAATCTGATATTCCAGCTTTAAAAGGAGCTTATATCAATGAGGAAATCTACATCGGAGATAACAATTTAGATGCATTAGTTGCTATTAAATCTAAAGAAGAAGTTATTGGAGAAATCATTGGATTACTTCAATCACCAGCTCAAAGAGTTATTTCAGCTCTTAAAAACCAATTTAAAGACGAAGAGTAGTCAACGACTAAATCTAGTTTTTAAAGTTCATTAGAACGCACATTAATAAATTATATTTTTACAAATCATTAAAAGATAGAAAAATGGCAGATTTGAAACAATTCGCAGAACAATTAGTTAGCTTAACTGTAAAAGAAGTTAACGAATTAGCAACTATATTAAAAGATGAGTACGGAATCGAACCAGCTGCTGCTGCTGTAGTAGTTGCAGGAGGTGCTGCAGGTGATGCTGCTGAAGAGCAAACTGAATTCACTGTAGTATTAAAAGAAGCTGGAGCTTCTAAATTAGCTGTAGTTAAAGCTGTTAAAGAATTAACAGGTTTAGGATTAAAAGAAGCTAAAGATATCGTAGATTCTACACCAGCTAACATCAAAGAAGGAGTTTCTAAAGATGAGGCTGAAGGTCTTAAAAAAGCATTAGAAGAAGCTGGAGCTGTAGTAGAGCTTAAATAGTTTTTTTCTAAAAAATATTTTAGGTTTAGGTCTTGGGAAGCTTCCCACAGGCCTAAACCATTTTGCGTATAAAGAGATTTTGCGTAAAAACAATTCAAATTCTAATCAAAATTTTTTGTCCATTGATGATCACAAATCAGACTGAAAGATTAAATTTTGCCTCTACAAAGAACATACCTGCGTATCCAGATTTCTTGGATATTCAAGTTAAGTCTTTTAAAGATTTCTTTCAATTAGAAACGAAATCTGAAGAGAGAGGTAAGGAAGGTTTATACAATACCTTCATGGAGAACTTCCCGATCACTGATACAAGAAACCAGTTCGTATTGGAGTTCCTTGATTACTTTGTTGATCCTCCTCGTTATTCAATCGAAGAGTGTATTGATAGAGGATTGACTTATAGTGTTCCGCTAAAAGCGCGCTTAAAATTGTACTGTACTGATCCTGAACACGAAGATTTTGAAACAATAGTTCAAGATGTTTATTTAGGAACAATTCCGTATATGGCGCCAAGTGGTACTTTCGTAATCAATGGAGCAGAACGTGTTGTGGTTTCACAATTACACCGTTCACCTGGTGTTTTCTTTGGACAGTCATTCCATGCAAATGGAACTAAGTTATATTCGGCGAGAGTAATTCCTTTTAAGGGATCATGGATTGAGTTTGCTACCGATATCAATAGTGTAATGTACGCTTATATCGATAGAAAAAAGAAGTTACCTGTTACAACATTATTCCGTGCTATAGGATTCGAAAGAGACAAGGATATCCTAGAGATTTTCGACCTAGCAGAGGAAGTTAAAGTATCAAAAACAGGACTAAAAAAATATAGCGGAAGACGTCTTGCTGCACGTGTGTTAAACACTTGGCATGAGGATTTCGTAGATGAGGATACAGGAGAGGTTGTTTCTATTGAGAGAAATGAGATTATCTTAGACCGTGATACAGTCCTAGATAAAGATAATATCGAAGAAATCATTGAGGCTAACGTCAAAACGATCCTTTTACATAAAGAAGATAATAATCAGGCAGATTATGCCATCATACATAATACATTACAGAAGGACCCTACTAACTCTGAAAAAGAGGCAGTAGAGCACATCTACCGTCAGTTGCGTAATGCAGAACCGCCAGATGAGGAAACTGCACGTGGTATTATTGATAAATTGTTCTTCTCAGATCAACGTTACAATCTAGGTGAAGTTGGTCGTTATAGAATGAACAAAAAACTTAATCTTGATACTCCAATTGACAAACAAGTTTTAACAAAAGAGGATATTATCACTATTGTTAAATACTTGATTGAATTAATTAACTCAAAAGCTGAGATTGATGATATTGACCACTTATCTAACCGTCGCGTTAGAACTGTAGGTGAGCAATTATCTGCTCAGTTTGGTGTTGGTTTAGCTCGTATGGCGAGAACAATTCGTGAACGTATGAACGTACGTGATAACGAGGTGTTTACTCCAATCGACTTAATTAATGCTAAGACTTTGTCGTCAGTTATTAATTCATTCTTCGGAACGAACCAGTTATCTCAATTTATGGATCAAACGAATCCATTAGCAGAGATTACACACAAACGTCGTTTATCAGCTTTAGGACCTGGAGGTTTATCTAGAGAAAGAGCTGGTTTCGAGGTACGTGACGTTCACTATACTCATTACGGACGTTTATGTCCTATTGAGACACCTGAGGGACCAAACATTGGTTTGATTTCTTCTTTAGCAGTATATGCTAAGGTAAATAATATGGGATTCATCGAAACTCCTTACCGTCCAGTTGTTGAAGGGCAAGTAGATATCGTTAATGATCCTATTTATTTAAGTGCAGAAGAGGAAGAAGGTATGTTAATCGCTCAAGCGAACATTCCTGTTGATGAAAAAGGATTCATCACTGAGCAAAAAGTAGTAGTAAAAGAAGAGGGTGACTTCCCTGTAGTTGAGCCAAAAGATGTTCACTATACTGACGTTGCACCGAACCAGATTGCTTCTATTTCTGCTTCGTTAATTCCTTTCTTAGAGCACGATGATGCCAACCGTGCGTTGATGGGATCGAACATGATGCGTCAAGCAGTTCCTTTATTACGTCCAGAATCTCCAATCGTGGGTACTGGATTAGAAAGACAAGTAGCTTCAGATTCTCGTGTTTTAATTAATGCTGAAGGAGAAGGTACTGTTGAGTATGTGGATGCTCAGAAGATTATCATTAAGTATGATCGTACGGATGAAGAGCGTTTAATTAGCTTTGATCCAGATGAGAAAACATATAACTTAATTAAGTTTAGAAAAACAAATCAAAGTACAAGTATCAACTTAAAACCAATCGTAAGAAAAGGTGATAGAGTTACTAAAGGTCAAGTACTTTGTGAAGGATATGCTACTCAACAAGGAGAGCTTGCTCTAGGTCGTAATATGAAAGTGGCATTTATGCCATGGAAGGGTTACAACTTTGAGGATGCTATCGTAATTAGTGAAAGAGTAGTACGTGAAGATATCTTTACATCTATCCACATTGATGACTATACTTTAGAAGTTAGAGATACTAAATTAGGTAACGAAGAGTTAACTAATGATATTCCTAACGTTTCTGAAGAGGCAACAAAAGATTTAGATGAAAACGGTATGATCCGTATTGGTGCTGAAGTTAAGCCTGGTGATATTCTGATCGGTAAGATCACTCCAAAAGGAGAGTCTGATCCTACTCCAGAAGAGAAATTACTTAGAGCTATCTTTGGTGACAAAGCGGGAGATGTTAAAGATGCTTCATTAAAAGCTTCTCCATCATTAAGAGGAGTTGTTTTAGATAAAAAATTGTTCGCAAGAGCAGTAAAAGATAAACGTAAACGTTCTAAAGATAAAGACGAATTGGCTTTATTAGAAACTAGATTTGAAGTTAAATTCAATGAGTTGAAAGAGCGTTTAGTTGAAAAATTATTCTTCATCGTGAATGGTAAAACATCTCAAGGTGTATTGAATGATTTAGGAGAAGAGATTTTACCAAAAGGTAAGAAATTTACTCAAAAAATGTTATTTGCAGTAGATGATTTTGCTCACTTAACTAAAGGACAATGGACAACTGATGAGGAGACAAACGGTATGATTACTGATTTGATCCACAACTACAAAATTAAATTAAACGATCTTCAAGGAGTTCTAAGAAGAGAGAAATTTATGATTACTGTAGGGGATGAGTTACCATCTGGAATTTTGAAATTAGCGAAAGTATATATTGCTAAGAAACGTAAATTACGTGTAGGAGATAAGATGGCTGGACGTCACGGTAACAAAGGTATTGTAGCTCGTATCGTTAGAGATGAGGATATGCCTTTCTTAGAAGATGGAACACCAGTAGATATCGTATTGAACCCATTAGGGGTACCTTCTCGTATGAACATTGGACAGATTTATGAAACAGTATTAGGATGGGCTGGTCAAAAACTTGGTAAAAAGTATGCGACTCCAATCTTCGATGGTGCTGAATTAGATCAAATCAATGCTCTTACAGATGAGGCAGGTATACCACGTTTTGGACACACTTACTTATATGATGGAGGAACAGGAGAGAGATTCCACCAACGTGCAACTGTTGGGGTTATCTATATGCTGAAACTTGGTCACATGGTAGATGATAAGATGCACGCGCGTTCTATAGGTCCTTACTCATTGATTACGCAACAACCATTAGGAGGTAAAGCTCAGTTTGGTGGTCAACGTTTCGGAGAGATGGAGGTTTGGGCATTAGAGGCTTATGGAGCATCTAGTACATTACGTGAAATCTTGACGGTAAAATCGGATGACGTTATTGGTAGAGCTAAAACTTACGAAGCAATCGTTAAAGGAGAGACTATGCCAGAACCAGGATTACCAGAATCATTCAATGTATTAATGCATGAATTAAAAGGTCTTGGACTAGACATCAGATTAGAAGAATAAACTAAGATTATAGGGTAAGCAGTGTTGCACTGCTTACTCTTTATCATACACTTTAACAAGTAAGTTTACCATGAATAAAAATAAAGAGAAAAATACCGTAAAAAGGTTTAATAAAATCTCAATAGGTTTAGCATCGCCAGAGTCTATTCTTGCAGAATCGAGAGGTGAGGTTTTAAAACCTGAAACAATCAACTATCGTACTCATAAACCAGAACGTGATGGTCTTTTCTGTGAGCGTATTTTCGGACCTGTAAAGGATTACGAATGTGCGTGTGGTAAGTATAAGAGAATCCGTTATAAAGGAATAGTGTGCGACCGTTGTGGTGTTGAAGTTACTGAGAAGAAAGTACGTAGAGATAGAGTTGGTCACATCAATTTAGTTGTGCCAATTGCGCATATCTGGTACTTCCGTTCATTGCCAAACAAAATTGGTTATATCTTAGGTCTTCCTTCTAAGAAATTAGATATGATTATTTACTATGAGCGTTATGTGGTAATCCAAGCTGGTATTGCTAAAAACGTTGATGGTGAACCTATCAATAGATTAGATTTCTTAACTGAAGAAGAGTACTTAAACATTTGTGATACTCTTCCGATGGAAAATCAATATTTAGATGATACAGATCCAAATAAATTCATCGCTAAAATGGGTGCTGAGTGTATTATGGATTTATTAGCAACTACAGACTTAGATCAGTTATCTTATACTCTACGTCACGCTGCTAATAACGAAACATCTAAACAAAGAAAAACAGAGGCGTTAAAACGTCTTCAAGTAGTTGAGTCTTTCCGTGATTCTAATTTGAATCGTGAGAATAGACCAGAGTGGATGATCTTGAAAGTTATTCCTGTTATTCCACCAGAATTACGTCCATTAGTTCCACTAGATGGAGGTCGTTTTGCTACATCTGATTTAAATGACTTATATCGTCGTGTAATTATCAGAAATAATCGTCTGAAACGTTTAATGGAAATTAAAGCTCCTGAAGTAATCTTACGTAATGAGAAACGTATGCTTCAAGAAGCTGTTGATTCATTGTTCGATAACACTAGAAAATCTTCTGCTGTTAAAACAGAATCAAACCGTCCATTAAAATCTCTTTCTGATTCATTAAAGGGTAAACAAGGACGTTTCCGTCAAAACTTACTTGGTAAACGTGTTGATTATTCAGCTCGTTCGGTAATTGTTGTTGGACCAGAATTAAAATTATTCGAGTGTGGATTGCCAAAAGATATGGCAGCTGAGCTTTATAAACCATTCGTTATTCGTAAGTTAATCGAAAGAGGAATTGTTAAGACAGTAAAATCTGCTAAGAAGATTATAGATAAAAAAGAACCTGTTGTTTGGGATATCTTAGAAAACGTAATTAAAGGACACCCAGTTTTACTTAACCGTGCTCCTACGTTACACAGATTGGGTATTCAAGCGTTCCAACCTAAGTTAATCGAGGGTAAAGCGATTCAATTACACCCATTAGTGTGTACGGCATTCAACGCCGATTTCGATGGTGACCAGATGGCAGTTCACTTACCTCTAGGACCAGAGGCAATCTTAGAAGCTCAATTATTAATGTTGGCTTCTCACAACATCTTAAACCCTGCAAATGGTGCTCCTATTACTGTACCATCTCAGGACATGGTACTGGGGTTATACTACATGACTAAGTCACGTAAATCAACTCCAGAGCACATCATCAAAGGTGAAGGATTGACTTTCTACTCTGTAGAGGAAGTACATATTGCATTAAATGAAGGTAAACTTGATCTTAACGCTAACGTTAAAGTTAGAGCTAAAGATTATAATGCTGAAGGAGAATTAGTATATCAAATTATTGAGACTTCTGCAGGTAGAATTTTATTTAATGAAGTAGTACCTGAAGTTGCAGGATATATCAATGAAGTATTAACTAAGAAATCATTAAGAGATATTATTGGTCGTATTTTAAGTATTACTGATGTACCTACTACTGCTGCATTCTTAGATGATATTAAAAACATGGGATACGGTTACGCATTCCGTGGTGGATTATCTTTCAGTTTAGGGGATATTATGATTCCTGAGCGTAAACAGGAATTAATTGATGATGCGAACCAACAAGTAGATCATATTACTATGAACTATAACATGGGACTTATCACAAATAATGAGCGTTACAACCAAGTTATTGACGTTTGGACTTCTACAAATGCTATGTTAACTGAGTTAGCAATGAAAAACATTCGTGAAGACAAGCAAGGATTTAACTCAGTATATATGATGCTTGACTCTGGAGCCCGTGGTTCTAAAGAGCAGATTCGTCAGTTAACTGGTATGCGTGGTTTGATGGCTAAGCCTAAGAAATCTACAGCTGGTGGTGGAGAGATTATCGAAAACCCAATTCTTTCTAACTTTAAGGAAGGACTTTCGATTTTAGAGTATTTCATCTCTACTCACGGTGCTCGTAAAGGTCTTGCGGATACAGCGTTAAAAACAGCGGATGCTGGATACTTAACTCGTCGTCTACATGATGTAGCTCAAGATGTTATCGTTAACTCTGTTGACTGTGGTACATTGAGAGGTATTGAAGTTAAACCACTTAAGAAGAATGAGGAAGTTATCGAATCATTAGGAGAAAGAGTCTTAGGACGTGTTGCTCTTAATGCTGTGATTAACCCGCTTAACTCTGATGTATTAGTTGGAGCTGGAGAAGAAATTACTGAAGCTATCGCTAAATCAATCAATGCGGCACCAATTGAATCAATTGAGGTTCGTTCGCCATTGACTTGTGAGGCTAAAGTTGGTATATGTGCTAAATGTTACGGACGTAACTTAGCTACTGCTAGAATGGTTCAAAAAGGTGAAGCTGTAGGTGTTATTGCTGCTCAATCTATTGGGGAGCCTGGTACACAGTTAACATTGAGAACATTCCACGTGGGAGGTACTGCTGGTAATATCTCTGAAACATCTAGTATTACTGCTAAATTTAATGGTCGTTTAGAAATAGAAGATCTTAAAACAGTAAAAGGAGAGGATAATGAAGGTAATGCTATCGATATCGTTATTTCACGTTCTACTGAAGCTAAATTATTTGATACTAATACTGGTATCCTATTAACAACAAATAACATTCCTTATGGTTCTACTATTTATGTGAATGACGGAGATGTTGTTGAGGAAGGTGCTACGTTATTTAAATGGGACCCTTATAATGGTGTAATTGTTTCTGAGTTTACTGGTAAAGTTGCTTATGAAGATATCGAACAAGGACAGACGTTCATGGTTGAGATTGATGAGCAAACAGGATTCCAAGAAAAAGTTATTACTGA
Organism: Myroides odoratimimus; assembly: GCF_038039805.1. Classification (GTDB taxonomy): domain Bacteria; phylum Bacteroidota; class Bacteroidia; order Flavobacteriales; family Flavobacteriaceae; genus Flavobacterium; species Flavobacterium odoratimimum_B. Next base: position 119,966 of record NZ_JBBPHK010000003.1, on the reverse strand, counting down.
GTCTAGAAATAAAAAGTTAATTCCTACTTTATTAATTTATGGTAAAGATGGTGAGTTAATTCGTTCATACAACTTACCTGTAGGTTCTCACTTAATGGTAAATGATGGTGATAAAATTAAGGCTGGTAAAGTTTTAGTTAAGATTCCTCGTCATACATCTAAAGCTGGGGATATTACTGGAGGTCTTCCAAGAATTACTGAGTTGTTAGAAGCTCGTAATCCTTCGAACCCTGCGGTAGTTTCAGAAATTGATGGTGTTGTATCGTTCGGTAAAGTTAAGAGAGGTAACAGAGAGATCGTTGTTGAGTCTAAAACTGGAGATGTTAGAAAGTACTTAGTTAAGTTATCTAATCAAATTTTAGTTCAAGAGAATGACTACGTGAAAGCTGGTATGCCACTTTCTGATGGAGCTATCACTCCAGACGATATCTTAAGAATCCAAGGACCTTCTGCTGTTCAACAGTATTTAGTAAATGAGATTCAAGAGGTATACCGTCTACAAGGGGTTAAGATTAGTGATAAACACTTTGAGGTAGTTATCCGTCAAATGATGCGTAAAGTAAAAATCGAAGATCCAGGAGATACTTTATTCTTAGAAGATCAATTAGCACACGCTGCTGACTTCATTGCTGAGAATGATAGATTATATGGAATGAAGGTTGTAGTTGATGCTGGAGAGTCTGATAATTTGAAAGAAGGACAGATTATTACTATGCGTGAATTACGTGACGAGAATTCATTATTGAAACGTGAGGATAAGAACTTAGTAGTTAGTCGTGATGTTATGCCTGCTACTGGTACTCCAATGTTACAAGGTATTACTCGTGCGTCTTTACAAACGAAATCATTTATTTCTGCTGCGTCGTTCCAGGAAACAACGAAAGTGTTAAACGAAGCTGCTGTTGCAGGTAAAGTAGATGGATTAAACGGATTAAAAGAAAACGTTATTGTAGGTCACAGAATCCCTGCAGGTACAGGTATGAGAGAGTACGAAAGTATCCTTGTTAGTACTTCAGATGACGAAGGGTTTGCAAATAAAGAAACAGATTTAAATTTCTAGTATTATGGAAAAAGAACAAGATCAATTTAGCCTTGAATTAGACGAGGCAACAGCAGAAGGAGTGTATTCTAATTTAGCGATTATCAATCATTCTAATACTGAATTTGTGGTTGATTTTGTTACCATAATGCCTGGAATGCCAAAAGGTAAAGTAAAGTCTAGAATTATTTTGACGCCTCAACACGCGAAAAGATTAATGACTGCTTTACAAGAGAATATCCAGCGCTATGAAGGTAGTAATGGAAGTATAGTTGATGTTGAAGCTACTAGTGAATTGTCAGCTATAAAGTTTGGTACGAAAGGAGAAGCATAAATCTGATAGAATAGTTGATTTAATATCAACAAAATGAAAAAGGTCTACATTTAATGTAGACCTTTTTTGTTTAAAAAGAGTTTTTTATTCTTATTGTTTTAGAATTATGGCTTTACTAATTAATGGAATAATCTCTTTTAGTTTTAAATATTATTAAGCTTTAGCTTGAAGTTAGCTAGTGTAATGGACATTTCATGATCATTGTTTATTAGCTCTTTGACATTGTCAATATAACTGTTAAGCTTAGAGACTAGTTTTTTGTACTTGTCAGTCTCTTGTTCTTTTCTATATAAGGTGACTAACCTAATAGATGTATCTATGTATTGTAGATAGAGTTTGGGACCTGTTTTTAGATACGCGTTATATGAAGCGCACAATACTTCTAGTCGACTTATGGCTTCGATATAATAGTTAATTGCTAAACTATTGTTCCCTTTTTGGAGCTGCTCGTTAGCAAGATCTTGCTTTAGTTGACAGCTTTTCTCTATGTGCATAATACATTCTATACTCATTTTACTAAATTTTTATTGACAAATTCCCAGTTGATTGCATTCCAAAATAGTTGGATAAAGCTTGGCCTTGCATTTCTGTGGTCTATATAATACGCATGTTCCCATACATCTATAGTTAGTAGAGGCGTGTTCCCATAAACTAAGGGAGTGTCAGCATCCTTTAGACTCATAAGTTCCAGCTTATTTTCTGGAGTTAGTACTAACCATACCCATCCACTTCCAAATAATTTAGTCGCTTTGTCAATGAATTGAGTTTTTAGTTCATCTAGTGATCCGAAGTATTTTCCTATCATGTCTAGTAGTTCTTCACTAGGCTGACCACCTTGGTTAGGAGTTATGGATTTCCAGAAAAAAGAATGATTATAATGCTGTGCAGCGTTGTTAAATATGGCTACTTCTCCTTCTGCTTGAGTACCTGTGATAATATTCTCTAAACATTCATCTTCCCATTTTGTGTTTGTTATTAAATGGTTAAGGTTGTTTACATACGTTTGATGATGTTTTCCATAGTGATAATCGAATCCTTCAGATGATATAAAAGAATTGAAAGCATTTTTATCATATGGCAAATCAGGAAGTTTGAATTTCATTACTTATAGTTTTATTTTTATTAGACATAGTTAAATTAATAATTTAGATTAGACTAAAAAATAATTTAGGTATTTTTTTGTTTACAATTATATAACAGTCATTAACTGTTTAGTAATGATTAAACGTTGTGCCGACTAATGGCATTTCATTCTTTTGTGACTGTATTAAGTGAGGTATTTAATACAACCAACAACAACACAATTTTAAGTAATGAAAAAAGTTAGACGTAATTGTCATCAAATTTGTTTGATTATAGGAAGTGTTTTATTACTACAATCAAATTCATTATTCGCTTCTAATGTTTCAACTGATGCGTTAGATAGTATTATCACTAAATCTTCTTCTGAGCAAAGTAGTGGCTCGATCGTAAAAGGAAAAGTAATTGATAACCTTGGATTGACTCTACCTGGTGCAGTAGTTCAGCTGTCAGGATCTAAGCACATCACATCGACAGATCTAGATGGTAACTTCACATTAGCTGTGCCTGATACTTTCTTAAAAGGTGAAATCATCATTTCTTTTATGGGATTTGAAGAGAAGAAAATGATTGTTAGTAAAGGTGATTTTGTGAATGTGAGCTTAGTAGAGTCTAGTAGCATGCTTAATGAAGTTGTAGTAACGGCTTTAGGTATTAAGAGAGAAGAGAAACAATTAGGATTTTCTCAACAGACTTTGAACAGTGAACAACTTGATAATACTCGTTCTAATACTTGGTCAGATGCATTAAAAGGTAAAGTAGCTGGTATGACTATGACATCTGCTAGTTCTGGTCCAATGAATTCGACACAAATTAAGTTACGTGGAGATCGGTCATTGAATGCTGATGCCAATGGAGCATTAGTGGTAGTAGATGGTGTGATTGTCAATAGTACTTTGTGGAGCAGTGGAGCAGGTGATTCTTATATAGGTACTGATGCTCCTGTAGATTATGGAAATGGGATAGCTGATATAAATCCGGATGACATAGAAAGTATCTCTGTGCTTAAAGGGCCTGGTGCAGCTGCATTATATGGTTCTAGAGCTAGTAATGGGGTATTAATGATAACTACTAAATCTGGAAAAAAAGATAAAGGATTAGGTATCTCATTTAACTCTAATGTTAGTTTTGATGTAATTCAGAGGTGGCCAAAGTATCAATACGAATATGGCCAAGGTAGTGGAAATAGCTTTGATAAAGAAGGTAATCCGTATTATTCTTACGGTTTATCAGATGATGGTGCGAATACAGGAAGTACTAGTAGTGCATTCGGACCTAAGTTTGAAGGACAATATTACTATCAATACGATCCTACAACAGAGTCTCAAGGTGCAGAAAGAACTTTATGGAAACCTTATAAGAATAATATAAAAGACTTCTGGCGTACTGGTATTACTACAACTAATACTTTAGGTCTATCAGGAGGAAGTGATAAAGGAGATATTAGAACGACGATAACGCACTCTAAGAATGAATGGATAATGCCTAATACAGGATTTGATAGAACTACACTATCTACGAAGGCTAAGTATAATATCTCTGATGCAGTTACTTTAAACGCGAATGTTAGTTATACGAACAGAAAGAGTGATAACCTACCAGGTACAGGATATGGTAACCATACGATAGGATATTTTATGATCTTTCAGAATCCTAATGTTGACTTAGAATGGTATAGACCTATCTGGCAGAAAGATTACTATCAAACACAACAGATTCATCCGTTTAGCTCATACATAGAAAATCCTTATCTAATCGCTTATGAGACAACCAATCCAGTAAATACAAACACTATAACAGGAAGCCTATCGACTGATATTACTCTTGCACCTAAATTAAAATTAATGTTACGTGCCTCACTTAACTCGCGTAATGATAAACGTGAGCAGCGCAGACCTTATAGCACCACTAAGTTTGGTAAAGGATATTTTAGAACACAACAGATAAACTTCCAAGAGATTAATACTGATGTCTTATTAACTTATACTGATAATGACTCAGATATATTTACATATAGTGGGTCTATAGGAGGGAATATGCTTGATTCTAAATATCACAGCGTTACATCTTATGTAGATGGACTAGTTACGCCTGGTGTATATATGTTAGCGAATGGTATCAATAATCCTATCACTAATGTTCTAGATGATGACTATAAAGTGAACTCTGTCTATGGGATGGCTTCGGTAGGGTATAAGAATATGGTATTCTTAGATGGAACTATTCGAAATGACTGGTCGAGTACATTGCCTAAAATGAATTGGTCATTTTTATATTCTTCATTAAACGCAAGTTTTGTGTTGAATGATATTTTTAGAATGCCTGCGAGTATTGATTATTCAAAACTGAGAGTGTCTATAGCAAAAGTAGGTAATGGTACTAAACCATATCAAACATTGAAATATTATTCTAATAGTGCCTTTGCTAGCTCTGCTACGTCTGCTACCACTTTACATAATGGTGAATTAAAACCAGAAGGTACTAATTCATTTGAGATTGGATATGAGCATAAGATGTTTGGCAACAGATTGGGCTTTGATGTGACAGTCTATGAAACCAATACAAAAAATCAAATTATTACCGTACCATTAAATTATGTAACAGGATATAATAAGGCTGTAATTAATGGTGGAGATGTACGCAATAGAGGTATTGAGCTAATGTTAAGTGGTACACCTATTAAGACAAAAGATTTCTCTTGGAATACTTCAGTGAACTGGGCTAAGAATAAGAATAAAATCTTAAGCCTAGCAGAAGAGTTCGAAGGAGGAGATCAGCAAGTATTAGCTACATCGGGTACGGCATCTATTATCGCTAAAGTAGGAGGAACTACAGGAGACTTATATGGATATAAATTTGTGAGAGATGATCAAGGACAAATCGTATATACAGATAAAGGACTTCCTGAACAATCTAAAGAAATAGAGTATATCGGTAGTGCTTATGCAGACTGGACGATGGGATGGACTAATACATTTAAGTATAAAGGATTTAAGTTCAGCTTTACGATAGATGGGCAGTATGGTGGTAATGTGTACTCACAGTCTCATCATAAGATGAGTGAGCAAGGTAAACTAGAACATACCTTATACGGTAGAGAACAAGGATATATCATCGGAGATGGAGTAGTGAGAAATGGAGATGGTACATTCTCACCTAATACGACTAAGGTAGACCCAGCAAGCTACTATAAAGAATACTATAGAAGAGCTAATCTAGAGTCTAATACATTCGATGCTTCTTATATCAAATTGAGAGAAGTGAGTTTTGAATACAATTTCTCTAAGCAAATATTAAATAAGTTACGCCTGAAGAAACTAAGCGTATCTGTATATGGACGTAACCTAGCGATGTTGTCTAACTTCCCGTTATTTGACCCAGAGACAGCAGCCTTAAATGGAGGTTCTATGATGCCAGGAGTAGAGATGGGGCAGATGCCATCACCTGCTACTTATGGTTTTAGTATTAAACTAGATATCTAATATTAAGAAAACGACAGATGAAAATCAAAAATATATTTTTAGGATTATCAGCAACAGTATTGCTGACTGTGAGTTGTACTTCTGATTTTGAAGAGAAGAATATTGATCCTAACCGTTTACAACAGATTAGCCCAGCAACGTTATTAAACCCTATCATCTACGAGATGGCTAGTCATAATATGTATCGCAGTTGGTCTCATAATAATCATTTAATGCAAGATATTGTGGTTTATCCTAGTGATGTACCTGGTATGCAACGATATGACCTAAGTGATGATGTAGGAGCGTCATCGTGGAATGCTTATTACAGATGGTTAAAGAATGCTAGAGATATGGAGTATGAGGCTGTGAAGGTAGCCGATCCTAACTATGAAGCGATGGCTCTAACTCTAAAAGCGTGGATCACTTCTAACTTAACTGATTTATTCGGGGATGTACCTTATTTTGAGGCGTCTAAGGGAGAAGAAAAAGTTCTTTATCCAGAATTTGATTCACAAGAGAAGATATATGATAGTATTTTAGCGGATTTGGAACGAGCAAATAGCTTATATGACCTAAATAGAAAGTTATTATATAATCCGGATATTTTATACATAGATTCAAAAACATACTGGGATGATTGGCAGAAGTTTACGAATAGTTTGCATTTGCGTTTACTGTTGAGAATATCAAATAAAGAGAATAAGAATGCATATCAACGTATGCTGACTATACTTAACGATCCAGATAAATATCCTATTATTAATGACGTGAAGTCACAGGCTAATCTAAAGATAACAGGGGTGACACCTAATATCTCTCCATGGAGTCGTATTCAAGATTTTACATTGAGTCGTAAGATGGCTTCTTTCTTTATAGATAATTTAAATGATTTTAATGACCCAAGACTTCCACTATATGCAACAGAAGCCTATAGAGTAGAAGGAAAGAATAAAGTATATATAGGGTATAAAGGAATACCTAGTGCCTTTGATGGTTCGGATTCACAGTTTGATTACGAAGCATCGACATTGAATAATGTTATGGCGGCTAATCCTACAGAAGCACCTATACTAACGTATGCTGAAGTATTATTTATAAAGGCGGAGTTAGCTCAGAAGGGATACTTATCAGATGCAAAGAGCTATTATGAGCAGGCGGTGAAAGAGGCTATTACCTCTAAGGGATTAGAGATGCCAACTAATTATTTTACTTTAGAAAGTACTAGGTATAATGGTACATTAGAGCGCATTATGTTACAGAAGTATTATGCATTGTATATGAACGATTATCAACAGTGGTTCGAATATAAGCGTACAGGATATCCTAAGCTACCTAAGACAGAGTCAATGCTAAACGATGGGAATATGCCTAATAGATTCCCATACCCAATCAATATACGTACTCAGAACAAAGGTAATTATGAGAAAAAAGTAGCAGAGATGGGTGGCGATAATATTAATTATAAGATGTGGTGGCAAAATTAGTTCTGTCTAGAACTACTGAGTTTATCCACTATTATAGCTTATTAAGCTAGAGAGTGTTTATAGTGTATTATATATTTTATAATGTAGGAGAGAGTCTGTGAAAACAGACTCTCTCCTTTTTTAGATATTTCATGTAGACTTATTTGGGTGTGATGTTAAACTGATGCGAGTTGAGTCTGTTATGCGTCCGTTATGCGTCTGTAGTGAGTCCGTTAATACAAGGATAGAAACGGACTTAGTATGGAGGTGAGGTAGAAGTACTATTAACTTATGTGTACTAAGAGGCGATGAACAGTTAAGGCTAATAGAAGGCAGATAACAACATTAGTATACAGTGAATACTATAAAAGAGCTTTAATAGGAGTTTCTAGGTGATTTTACAGACTAGTTATCCTTTATTGGATAGATGGCATAATTTATGTGTCTTTAAATAAGGATGTTATTAGTAATATTAAGGTTGTTATAATAAAATTAAAAAAGTATATACGGGATTTTTAGGTTTAAGTTTTAAAAAATAGAAATGTAACTAAACGATCTAATTATAAGGTATTGTTAAATTAATTGTCTAAAATATTATCAAATCTAAAATACTTCAAATAAATTTTTCAGTCTAGTGTAGATATATTATTTTTGCTTCTCCACAGTAGTGTGGTTAAACGAGAAAGTCTGTATTTTAAACGGGAGACCGTTTATGAAAAGTAAAGTCATATGAGAGAAATTACAAAAGAAGTTTATCTAAAGTGGTATGAAGACATGCTATTTTGGAGAAAGTTTGAAGATAAGCTTGCTGCTTTATATATTCAACAAAAAGTGAGAGGATTCTTGCATTTATATAATGGGCAGGAAGCAGTATTGGCTGGAGCTTTACATGCAATGGACATGTCTAAAGACAAGATGATTACAGCATATAGAAATCACGTTCAGCCAATCGGATTAGGAGTAGATCCTAAGAGAATTATGGCTGAGTTATTAGGAAAAGGTACTGGTACATCACAAGGATTAGGTGGATCTATGCACATCTTTTCTAAAGAACACCGTTTCTATGGTGGTCATGGTATCGTAGGGGGACAAATTCCTCTAGGAGCAGGATTAGCATTCGCTGATAAATATTTCGATAGACAAGCTGTTACAATGTGTTACTTCGGTGATGGTGCAGCACGTCAAGGGTCTTTACACGAGACATTTAATATGGCTATGAACTGGAAATTGCCAGTAGTATTCATCATTGAAAACAATGGATATGCTATGGGTACTTCAGTAGAGCGTACAGCTAACCATAGTGATATTTGGAAATTAGGTTTAGGATACGAAATGCCTAGTGGACCAGTAGACGGTATGAACCCTGTAAAAGTAGCTGAAGCTATGTACGAGGCTATCGAAAGAGCACGTCGTGGAGATGGACCTACTTTATTAGAAATGAAAACGTATAGATATAGAGGTCACTCTATGTCAGATGCTCAACACTACCGTACTAAAGAGGAAGTAGAAGAGTACAAAAAAATAGATCCAATTACACAAGTATTAGATGTAATTAGAGAAAAAGGATATGCTACTGAAGCTGAGATCGAGGCAATGGATCAAAGAGTAAAAGATTACGTGACTGAGTGTGAGAAATTCGCTGAAGAATCTCCGTTCCCAGAGAAAAACGTAATGTATGACGTAGTATACGAACAAGAGAATTACCCTTTTATACCTCACAGATTATAATAAAAAGAACATGGCAGAAGTAATTACAATGCCACGCTTAAGCGACACGATGACAGAAGGTGTTGTTGCAGCATGGTTAAAAAAAGTTGGAGATAAGATTTCTGAAGGAGATATCCTTGCAGAAATTGAAACAGACAAAGCAACAATGGAGTTTGAATCATTTAATTCAGGGACATTGTTATATATTGGATTACAAGAAGGTGAATCTGCTCCTGTAGATTCGTTACTTGCTATTATAGGAAATGAAGGTGAAGATATTTCTGCTTTAATCAGTGGTGCGGGTAATGCTGCTCCAGCTGCTGAGGCTGCTGCTCCTGTAGCAGAAGCTAAAGTTGAAACACCAGCTCCTGCTGCGGCTGCTATGCCTGCTGGAGTTAAAATCATTACTATGCCTCGTCTTAGTGATACTATGACTGATGGTACAGTAGCTACTTGGATTAAAAAAGTAGGTGATAAGGTTCAGGAAGGTGATATCCTTGCAGAAATCGAAACTGATAAAGCTACTATGGAGTTCGAAGCTTTTGAGGCTGGAACTTTATTATATGTTGGTATTAACGAAGGTGAGTCTGCTCCTGTTGATAGCGTATTAGCAATCTTAGGACCAGAAGGAACTGACGTATCAGCTGTAGTTGCATCTGCTCAAAACGGTGGTGCTATCGCTGCTGAGGCTCCTGCTACGGAGGCTCCTAAAGCTGAAGAACCAAAAACTGTAAGCGTGGAGGCTACTACTTCTACTAATGGGAGAGTATTCATTTCTCCATTGGCTAAGAAAATTGCTGAAGATAAAGGAATAAATATTACTGAGGTGAAAGGTTCTGGTGAGAATGGACGTATCATCAAACGCGATATTGAAAACTATACACCTGCTGCTAAAACTGCTGCTCCTGTAGCTGCAGCTACTGCGGCTGTACCTGCTGTTAAGGCATTCGTACCAGCTGGAGAAGTAAGTGTAGAGGAAGTGAAAAACTCACAAATGCGTAAGACGATTGCTCGTCGTTTAGCTGAGTCTAAGTTTACTGCTCCTCATTACTATTTAACTATCGAGTTAGATATGGATAATGCTATCGAGTCTCGTAAGATTATCAATAACTTACCTGATACGAAAGTATCATTTAACGATATGGTAGTGAAAGCATGTGCTATGGCACTTCGCAAGCATCCTCAGGTGAATACACAATGGACTGATAATGCAACTATCTATAACAACCACATCAATATCGGTGTAGCTGTAGCTGTAGAGGATGGATTAGTAGTACCAGTATTGCCATTCACAGATCAAATGTCTTTAACTCATATTGGTGGTAAAGTAAAAGAATTAGCTGGTAAAGCTAAAACTAAAAAACTTACTCCTGCTGAGATGGAAGGAAGTACATTCACTGTGTCTAACTTAGGTATGTTTGGTATTCAGTCATTTACTTCTATTATCAACCAACCAAACTCTGCAATTCTATCAGTAGGTGCTATTATAGAAAAACCAGTAGTGAAGAATGGTCAGATCGTAGTAGGTAATACAATGACAGTAACTCTAGCATGTGACCACAGAACTGTGGACGGTGCTACAGGTGCTCAGTTCTTACAAACATTTAAAGATTATGTAGAGAACCCAGTGACTATGTTGGCGTAATCTAAATAATAATATACTTAAGCCCTTATTCTTTTGAATAAGGGCTTTTTTATTGATAATAATTTATTGTATATGCTACATATACAGTAGAAATTATTTTCTATAGTTAATTACCTTTTTGTATTTTTGATAAAAATATTTATAAATGAGAATTTTAAGCCTATTGGCAGCAGTCTTATTAGTTGGATGTGCTACTACTAAGACACCATCTGTTGTTAAAGCTAATGCTGAACAAAAGAATATTAAAGAAACATTATATTATTTAGCTTCTGATGAGTTACTAGGTAGAGATACTGGTACAGAAGGAGGTAAGATGGCTGGTGAGTACTTAGCTAAACGATTAGCGGAGTATATGATTAAGCCTTATTATAGTTCTTATAACGATACGTTACAGAATGTAGCAGATGCTTGGAATATCGTAGGAGTTATACCAGGTAGTGATGAGACTTTAAAAAACGAGGTAGTGGTATTAGGTGCTCATTATGACCATATCGGAATAGAAAAGCCTGTAGATGGAGATTCTATTGCTAATGGAGCGAATGACAATGCAGCTGGTACAGCTATCCTGTTAGAATTAGCACGTAACTTAAAGTTACAGAATAATAAGCGTACAGTACTTGTGGCGTTCTTCACAGGAGAAGAAAAGGGATTATGGGGATCTAAACATTTAGCAGAGCGTCTTAAAGAAGAGAATGTGAATGTAGTGTCTATGCTTAATTTCGAAATGCTAGGACTACCTATGAAGAGAGATTATATGACTTATCTAACGGGATACGATCTGTCTACTATGGCAAGTAAGTTAAATGAATTAGCAGGGAAGCCTATTGTAGGTAAATTAGAAAAGGCTGAAGAGTTTAATTTGTTTAAGCGTTCTGATAATTATCCTTTTTACCAAATGTTTAAAGTACCATGTCAAACGTTTAGTTCTTTTGACTTTGAAAATTATGAATATTACCACCATGTAAAGGATGAAGCTCATTTAATGGATTTAAATTTTATGACTTCTTTTACACAAGATATAATACCGGTTGTGAACAAACTTGTTAATTTAGCTCCGGGAGAAATAAGAATGTATTAAGATGAAAAATGTAATTGTTACAGGGACAAGTAGAGGTATTGGACTAGAGTGTGTGCAATGGTTGTCAAAATTAGGTCATAATGTATTGGCAGTGTCTAGAAAAATATCAGATAAACTTATTGATTTAGATAATGTCACTTGTTTAGCTGTTGATATAACTAAAGAAGAAGACCTTCAGAAGGTAGTTGATTATGTACAGGACAATTGGGAGCATGTAGATATCCTGATTAATAACGCTGGAGCTATTGTGAACAAACCTTTTGAGGAGATTACACAAGAAGATTTTCAGTATGTATATAATGTAAATGTATTCGGTGCAGCTCGCCTAATGCAAGTTACTATACCATTTATGAAAGTGAATAGTCATGTGGTATCTGTAAGTAGTATGGGAGGAGTACAAGGAGTGTTAAAGTTCGGAGGATTAGCTGCATATAGTTCTAGTAAAGGAGCTATCACTATCTTAAGTGAGTTGTTAGCTGAAGAATATAAGGATAAGGGAATATTCTTTAATGTAGTAGCTTTAGGAGCAGTACAGACAGAGATGTTAGAAGAGGCATTCCCAGGATATCAAGCTCCACTTATGCCAGATGAAATGGCTGAGTATATCGTGAACTTTGCGATACATGGGAATAGATTTTTTAATGGGAAGGTATTGCAAGTGTCTACTACTACCCCTTAAATTAAAATGTAATTGATAGAGAAGCTTAAGCCATATTTACCAGAACAAGCAGTTGAACCTGTATTTGAATTGATAAAACACTATCATGTGCATCTAAAGATTGTACACGAGAGAGTTACACGTCATGGAGATTATACTCGTAATCACGATGGGAAGCATATTATAACGATAAATTCTAATCTGAATCCTTACCGTTTTTTGATGACCTTGATTCATGAGATAGCTCACTTAGTGGCTTATCAAAAGTACAAAGGGGGAATAAAGCCACATGGAGTAGAGTGGAAAAGTACTTTTCAATTATTAATGTTGCCCTTTTTAAGAGAAGAAATATTTCCTAGTGCATTATTACCTTTGTTAGCAAATCACTTTAGAAACCCTTCTGCTAGTAGCGATACTGATGAGAAGTTATCTATAGCGATGAGAAGGTACGATGTCCAGGATATAAATAATAACAATTGTTTTATATATGAAATCCCTTTAGGGAGTCATTTTAAAACTTATAACGGAAAGATATTTAAGCGCGGACCTATTAGGGTAAAGCGTTTCGAGTGTTTAGAAGTTTCAACGGGAAGAATATACACTTTTAAAGCAAATGCTGAAGTAGAGTTGTTGACCCATTATGTTGTAAATAGATAAAGATATATGAGTTCAAATTATTATGCTGTGATTATGGCAGGTGGAGTAGGGTCACGTTTTTGGCCTGTGAGTACACCTGAGTTTCCAAAACAGTTTCACGATATGTTAGGATCAGGAGATACCTTGATACAAAAGACTTTTAAACGTCTGTCTCAGGTAGTGCCTAAAGAGAATATTCTGATTTTAACGCATGAAAACTATCGCGAGATAGTAAAGGAACAATTGCCATCTGTAGAGTTAAATAATATCATATTAGAGCCAGATATGCGTAATACAGCACCATGTATACTATATGCGGCGATGAAGATTAAGAAGATGAATCCAGAGGCAGTAATGGTGGTAGCGCCTAGCGATCACTGGATAGAAGATGAGTTACAGTTCGTATCTAACTTACAACGCACCTTTGATGTATGTGAGCGTGATAAGGTATTAATGACTTTAGGAATTTTGCCTACTTTCCCTAATACAGGGTATGGATATATTGAGTTTAATAAACTAGATTCTCGTCCTATTAAGAAAGTAGTACAATTTAGAGAGAAGCCTGATTACGTTACAGCACGTAAGTTTGTACAGAGCCGACATTTTTTATGGAATTCAGGAATCTTTATATGGAGTGTAAGCTCTATTTTGGATGCTTTCTCAGAGTTTCAACCAGCTATGACAGAATTGTTTGATCAAGGGTATGATTATCTAAATACAGAAGATGAGAAGTCTTTTATAGATGAGAACTATTCTAAAGCTGAAAACATCTCTATAGACTATGCTGTAATGGAGAAGGCTAATAATGTATATGTATTACCAGCTACATTTGATTGGAATGATTTAGGTACATGGGGGTCTTTATACGATAAGCTTCCTAAAGATGATAATGACAATGCGGTAGTAAATGCAACTGCTTTTTTTAATAATGCTACAAATAATATTATAAGAACAGCTAAAGGGAAAGTGGTAGTAGTAGATGGTTTGAATGACTATATCATCGTGGACAAGGATGATATTTTATTATTATATCCTAAGAAAAAAGAACAAGAAATTAAGGTTGTGAGTCAGCAAGTGACGGATAAACTTAAGTAAGAATACAAGAAAAGAAAAAGGAGTAATGTTATCAGCATTACTCCTTTTTTATATTATTTCTTTTCATTTCCGATTTGTCTCATAGCTTGACGTACCATTCTGAATAATTCTGATGAGTACACAAAGTCAACTACATCTTCATTGTCTGTCTGAATGATCTCTTTATGATTACCAGACCAAGCTAGTACCCCATTCTTTAAGAATACGATGTGCTCACCTATTTCTAATACAGAGTTCATATCGTGCGTATTGATTACTGTAGTGATACCGTACTCATGAGTAATCTCTTGGATAAGATTATCAATAACGATAGCTGTCTTAGGATCAAGCCCTGAGTTAGGCTCATCACAGAATAAGTATTTTGGGTTATTAACTATTGCTCTGGCAATAGCTACTCTCTTTTGCATACCTCCTGATATCTCAGAAGGCTTTTTTGTGTTAGCATTGATTAGATTCACACGATCTATAACTTCATTCACACGATGTGCTATTTCTGCATCAGATTTATTAGTAAACATTCGAAGCGGGAAAGCAATGTTTTCCTCTACAGTCATAGAGTCAAATAAGGCACTTCCTTGGAATACCATTCCTATTTCTGTTCTTAGCTCTCTTTTTTCAGTATTTGTAAGGTCTGTGTATATTCTACCATCAAAACTAATAGTTCCTTCATCTGGAGTGTGAATACCTAGAAGAGTTTTAAGCATTACTGTCTTACCAGATCCACTTTGTCCAATAATAAGATTAGTTTTACCTGTTTCGAAAGTAGTTGTAATTCCTTTCAGTACTTGAGTACCATTGAACGATTTTTGTATATTTTTTACTTCGATCATTTCTTAGTTGCTTAAAAGTAGAGAGGTTAATATATAATTTGTCAAGATAATGGCTACACTTGTCCATACGAATGAAGTAGTACTAGCTTTACCTACTTCTAGGGCTCCACCTTTCATATAATAACCAAAGTAAGAAGGTATAGTAGCTAGTAAGAATCCAAAGAGGAAAGTTTTAATAAACGCATAAGTAACATGGAATGGAGTAAACGAATCTTGTAATCCAATTATGAATTGTTCTGATGAAACAAAGTTCCCCATAACACCTCCAAACCATCCTCCGACAATTCCTAAGAACATACTAATACCTATGACAAATGGATATAATAATACGGCAATTAGCTTAGGGAAAACAAGGTAGTTTAATGAACTAACTCCCATAACCTCTAAAGCGTCAATTTGTTCTGTAACACGCATTGTACCGATACTAGATGTAATAAAAGAACCCATTTTTCCAGCCATAATGATAGAGATAAATGTTGGTGCAAACTCTAGTATTACAGATTGTCTAGTAGCAAATCCAATAAGGTATTTAGGTATAAGTGGGTTTGTTAAGTTTAAGGCAGTTTGGATAGCAACTACTCCTCCAACGAAGAAAGATAGGAAACTTACAATACCTAAAGAACCAATGATTAGATCATCTATTTCTTTGAATATTAGTACTTTCATCACTTTCCATTTAGTCATTTTGCTAAACATTTCTTTTAGCATTATAAAGTACTGTCCTATATGTGTTAATCCAGATTTTATCATAAAAATTAAAATATCGGCTAAATTACCAATTACAAATGAGTTTTAAGTTTATTAAAGCAAAAAAGTGATTAGAGTAATTTTGATTTTATCTTACTCCAACGGTACTTACGTATAAAAATGCCCTGCTCTTCAGTGACTAGATACGGTTGTTTTTCCCTTTTTGCTTTATAATAGCCACTGATGTAATCTATGAATAAGAAAGGTTTTTTCTTTTTCAATGCTAGTTTTAAAGAAGCGATAGATGTAATTATTATTCCGTAGTGAAGTCTATAGAAGGCTTCTCCTTGTTTATACCTAGCCGCTTTATTATACATTGCACCAGTAGGCTTGAGATGCTTCACTTTTAGAGTATCTATTGTAACGATCTTCCAATTGTAGAACTTACACAAGAGTTCATCTGCTGTGTCCCATCCCATCGAAGGCTTAAGGCCTCCAATCTGTTTAAAACAGTCTAGTTTATAAGCTTTAAATGCCCCTCTAATATGATCTTTGTCTGTTAGGCTTTCGATTACCCATTCCTTGTTTTTTTCTATATAGGCAAAGCCTCCTACCATACCTATAGCTTGGTCTTGTGCAAAAGTACTTGCGATAGTAGCGAAGTAATTATTAGGTAGAATAAGATCTGCATCTAGCTTAACGATAAAATCGTATTGATCTAGATTATCTACTTGTTCTAAACCATAATTAAAAGCTTTTACAACTTTACTACCAGGTAGATGTATAGCTTCAGATGCTTTGTTAATTAGTGTGATATAAGGAAGATGAGCATAGTTGTTCATAATGATATCAGCTGTGTCATCTGTGGAATTATCGTTTACAACTATTACATCAGTTGGTAACAACGTTTGAGAAATTATACTGTCTAGAGTATGACCGATAAAAGCCGACTCATTATAAGCAGGCATGATAACAAGGTATTTCATGTAATAGTATTTGTGCAAATAAGCTTTCTTTTATAAGTTGGTTTATTCACATAAGAATTACAAATTTAAAAAAAATAGTAGTTAAGGACTTATTAGCAAGTATATTTGTAAGTGATTAACAGATTTAGGTATCCTCATGCAAGATAAAATATCTACGAAACAGGCATTTCTTTTTACTCTTATCAATTATATAGGTGTATTGATAGGAGTAGTGTCTACTGTGTTAATCTATCCTCAAGATAAAGAACTGTTAGGTATTATTCGTTTTGTAGATGCCTGTGCACAGATTATATTTCCGATTATTGTTTTAGGAAGTACACATGCATTGATTAACTTTTACCCCAAACTAAGTGAACGTTTGCAAGGTAAACTCTTTAGTTATAGTATGCTCTCTATGATTAAACTCACTATAGGAGTAGGAATAGTATTGTTACTAGGATCCTATGTCTATGATGGAGCAGAGATGAGATATGTGGTTATGGGGTTTGTACTAGCTATTTCGATGGCTTATATAGAGCTATTTAGGCGACAAGCAACTAATCTACAACGCCTTTCTTTTCCTACCTTTTTTGAAAAGATAATCCCTAAAATAGCTTTGCCAACAGTGTTCTTAATAGTAGTGTATGGCAGCTTTTCAATAGATAACGCAGTGTGGTATTATATAGTGTCTTATTACGTTATTGCCATAGTAATAGGTACTTATATATATAGACATTTTAAGTTTAATTGGCATTGGAAATACGACGACTTATTTACTCATGTAGGAAAGAAAGAGTATTACGCATATAGTTTATTCGCCTTTGCAGGAAGTTTTGGTTCTTTCTTTGCGTTTAGAGTAGACTCTCTGATGATTCCTTATTTTATTTCTTATGAAGCGAATGGTACATATAATATAGGGGTGACATTAGCCTCTACACTTGCCATACCTGCTACGGGAGTTTTTGCACTATATGCGCCTATTATATCAGATCTAATCAAGAGAGCAGAACTCCGTACATTGAATATGAAATATAAAGAAGTAGCACGTAATCTTTTCTTTATTGGTATGCTTCTTTTTAGCTGTGTTGTAGTTGGTATAGAACCTCTATTTCAATTGTTACCTACTTATGACAAGTTAGCTCCTTCATTACCTATTATCTATTTACTAGGTATTAATGTAGTGATTAATATGTCTACAGGATTTAATACAGAGATTATTTCTTATTCTAAGTATTACCGTTTTAATCTAGTTTCTATCTTAAGTTTGATGGTTCTTAATGTTGTTTTGAACTATGTATTATTAGCCTATACAGACTTAGGAATATTCGGTGTGGGGCTAGCATCACTATTATCTCTAACATTGTTTAATATAGTTAAGACCTACTATATTTATCAAAAGATGAAGTTATGGCCATTTGATATAAACTTCTTTAAGCTAATGTTATTTATGCTAGCTTTTGTTGTTATAATATTTCTCATCCCTAATAACTCTCATCCTCTATTAGTCTTAGTTTTAAAAGTAGGATTAGTGATTATCTTAAACTTCATTGTTCTATTAAAGACGAATTGGGTTATAGGAGTAAAGTCAATGTTAGATAAGCTATTTCGCAAACTAGGTTTATAACCTTATAAAAACAACAACGCGATATACCTTACAGGGATATACCGCGTTGCTTATAAAAAAATGGATATTCTCGTTGTTTAATTTTCAGGAATAACTTTCTTCTTGATTTTAGTCAATAGGAATATAGTTGTTATAATACAAAGACTTCCTATATAATCCATCAATTCAAAGTTTACCCCAAAATATACCACAGCTATTAAAGTAGCAGACAGAGGTTCTGCACAAGCTAATAAACTAGCTCTTTGTGGTCCAATATTCTTTATCGCCATTAAGAAGATATAGAACGGTATCAATGTACCTAAGAAGATAATGAATAATACTGCCAAATAGGTATCTGTATCCCATATGCCTTCTAGCTTATGTGGAGGATGTATAATACTCATCGCTATACCTGCGATAAGCATGCTCCAACCTATAATAGCGATAGGACTATATCTATTCAATAAATGCACAGGCATCAGTGTATATACGGCTAATGCTATAGCTGACGCTATACCCCATACTAATGCTGTAGGGGTGATATTCAGTGTGTTAATATCTCCATGTGTTACCAATAAGAATGTACCTAACATCGCCATTCCTATAGCTAAGAACTCAATAGGCTTAGGCCATTTGCGTAGTCTTAATGCTAGATAGATAGCGATGAACACAGGGCCGGTGTACTGTATTACTGTTGCTGTTGCCGCATTAGAGTGAAGTATAGTCACAAAGTAAGTGTACTGTACTGTCAGCATTCCAAGTATACTGAAAAGAATCAATTGGACTGCATCCTTCTTGTCCTTCCAGATATTTACGACATCAGGATTCTTTCTGACAATACCAAATAATAACATTAATACTCCTGAGATAAGAAGACGAACGGTAACTAACCATTCAGCGTTAAATTCTTTTTCTCTAAAAAGGAACTGAGCAAAAGCTCCAGATACTCCCCATAACATCGCTGCAAAGATTGCGGATGTAAAGCCTAAAAACTTATTGTTTAATTGCATTTTTAAAAACGTACATCTAAGTACATTATTAGTTGAATATAGTGTGATAAAAAGGAATCTTTTTACCTAAAGACTAACGCAAAATTACTGATAAATATGACTGTAAAATAGTAAAAATTACTACAGTATACGAATTGTTTACTCTGTATAAAATAGCTAGCTTTAAGAGAAGTTTAATAAGTATTAATCATTAAATAATGCATATTTGATAAGTTATTTTTAGTTTTATAATTACAGCGATGTTCTGTTCTATCGTGTATTATATAGAAATATGTATAGGTTAGTTATTTTTCTTCTAGTTTATTGTTTTTCTCTATTGTATAGCTTGATTATATAAAGTATAGCTAGTAATAATGCTACAGCTGTAATGAGGTATCTTACTCCTAATGCAGTGGGAGTGGTAATAGCTCCTGTAGACGAGATTATTAACGTGACAAAAGAGGTAAGTACATACACCAATCCGCCCATTAGACCGCCTGCTGTACCTGCATTATTAGGGAACTGTAACATGGTTGTGGTAAAGAAATTATTAAATAGCGTTCCAGAACAGATATGTATAAGAAATAGAAAACCTATTAATAATGGTAGACTCTCTATCCAGATAGTAGTAATTAATAGAACTGCTATTAGCGATAGTTGAACTAATGAAGGTTTAAGAGCTTTAGGTTTTAAGTCTAAGTGCATTCTTTTCTTGCCTATTATACCACCGAGCATCCATGAGAATCCAAGTACTAATGTACAGTAACCAATAACTACAGACCCATAGCCAAATGTGTTTTCGATTAGAAAAGGTCCTGCTATATTAAAGATCATTACGATAGAGTAGCTAAGCCCTAATATTAGAGTACCGATCATAAATCTTTTTTCACTAAGCATCATTTTATATAAACTTAATGTATCTGATAAGTTAAACCTCTTCTTCTCAGGTATACTCTCTCCACTGATACACAGATCTAAGATTAACAATACTCCTGCATAGATAGCTAAGAAATAGAAGTTGGCATGCCAGTTAAATAGCTTTTCTAAGTATCCACCTAAGAATGGTGCTAATATAGGACCACATGACCATACGATCGTAAAGTAGCTTAAGTAATACTGTCTTTTCGTCTCATCATAAATGTCTATGAAGATAGCACGTGTAGCAACTACTAACGTAGAGATAGCCATTCCTTGTATAATTCTCATAATGCAGATGTAGAAGACACTATCCATCTGTGTGATACTGATATTGGTAATAATTAATATCAGTAAAGCGACTAAGCGCGGTTTGTACCTTCCTATATTATCTAAAAGACTACCTACGAATATTTGTGATATACCATAGCTTAATAGATAGCAGGTAAGGGTAAGCTGTATGTCTTGTTCTGATACAGCTAATCCTTTAGCCATAGAAGGGAATGACGGTAAATATATATCGGTCACAAAACCAGAAAGGGGTATAGAACAAAAGGCTAGTATTGTAGCTAGTCTTTTTCTTTGTTCACTTGCTTCTCTTAGCATAGATTATAATTGTTGTTTGAGAAGCAAAATTAAGTAGCCAATCATTATCTTGAATTAAATATCTCAAAGGTATAATTGCAAAAATCAAAGATTGATTATATAGGTTTTTTATATTTTAATGGTGTTACTCCAGCATTCTTTTTAAAGAAATTATTAAAATGAGATGGTTGATCGAAGCCTAGTGTATATCCAACTTCTGCTATATCCCAACTCGTATTCTTCAATAGGTTTTTAGCCTCCTCGAATAACCTTTCTTTTATCAACTGAGTGGTTGTCTTATTCGTTGCAGACTTAATAGAAGCATTTAGATGGTTGACATGTACGTTTAGGGCAGTAGCGTAGTCAGATGCTGTCTTTAGGTTTAGAGGGTAAGCAGGCGAGTCTAGTGGGAACTGTTTGTTTAGCAGTTCATCAAATAGTCTGTATAATCTAGTGCTACTAGGTGTTTCTTCTAGCTTTAGGTCTTCTACTTTTAACTGTAACGCTTGATGTAGTAATAAAGCAAGTAAGTTACGGATAATCTCAAACTTTAAAGGGTAATCACTCTGAGCCATGGCATACATCTGTTTAAAGTAGGTAGAAGCCAGCTCTAATTGATCTTCATCTAAAAATATAAAGGGCTTACTCCATTCCTTAAAAAGAGAAGTCTTTTTGAAGAACTCTATTGTACTATGTTCTACTAAAAACTCTTGGTTGAAAAGGCAGAAATACCCTTCTTGTTGATTGCTTAGACACTCCCATTCATATGGTATCGTAGGGCATGGAAGAAATAAAGCTGGCCTGTCTATTATCAATGTATGCTCACCATATTTAAATACACCTTCTCCTATAATTAAGCATACTTTGTAATAATCTCGTCTGTTATATGGCGTATTGAAATTACAGTATTTACGAATATTAATATTGAAATGTGATTTACCACATTGGTAGTCAGATGCATCGAAGGCATAATGGCTAATGGTGTTCTCTCTATAGTGATCACTGATTGTTTCTAGATTTTGACTCATAGTATTAAGAGAATAAGAAAATTAAGTCAAAGTTACTAAAATCAAATAAATATAGCTTGGCTGTTTAATTGTTTATAAGAGGATGAAAATGACTGTGTAATTCTCTTTTGTTTTAAGAGGTATTGGTTGAGTTAGAGTATTGTTATAAGAAAATAAGAATTATTTTTATTCTAATAAAGTATAAGAAGAATGAATAAAAATAGAAGTTAGCCTCTTTTATTATTGATTTTAGTTTAAATATTTTTAGTAAAAGGTCTATTTAATTAAAATGACTATATGTGAAGTTGTGTTTATGACCAATAATTTTTGAGAAATTGGCATTACTATTGATAATTATTTTATAGAATTTTTAGTGTGTTTTAGGGATATAGCTAGACACAATAGAGGAAGTTATATAATAGAAAGTATAGTCACGTGAATAGTTTAGACCGGATTTTAAAGTTTATAATAGCAGTAGCTACTTTGTTATTAATTGTTGATTTGTTTGATTTTTTTAGTAATAATGTAGTCAGTTATCTATGTTACAGTGCATTAGGTGTGTGTACTGCTATTCTCGTTTACATAAGTAAGACTTGTGAAAAAGAGAAGAAAGAGAATAAATAATAGAGATATCACTATAGCCTTTTTATAAAAAAAGAGAGCTTAGTGCTCTCTTTATATTTCATGTCTTATACTTGATAAGTAAAGGCATTTATGTTCATACCAGCCCCTACAGAAGCAAAGAGGATTATATCTCCTTTTTCTAACTGGTGTGGATCTAGTTGTTTGTTGATAATCATATCATATAAGGTAGGTAATGTCGCTACGCTACTATTCCCTAGTTTTTGGATATTCATAGGCATGATATGCTCTGGCATTTCCATCTCGTATAATTCGAAGAAACGTTTTACGATGGCTTCATCCATTTTTTCATTGGCCTGATGTATCATCACCTTTTTGATTTTGCTGATATCTATTCCACTTTTATCTACACAGCTCTTCATCGCTAATGGTACATTAGTTAGTGCAAATTCATAAATCTTTCGCCCAAACATCTTGATGTACTTAGTGTTCTCATCTAAGTCAGGATTGTATGATTTGCCATAGTGAATGAAGAAAGCCTCGTCTAGTGTATAACTAGCAGACTCTACAGATAGTATTCCTCCTTCTTCATTAGTTAGTTCTAATATAGTAGCTCCTGCACCATCAGCATAGATCATAGAGTCTCTATCGTGTAAGTCTATCACACGTGATAGTGTCTCTGCTCCGATGACTAGACATCTCTTAGCCATACCTACTTTCATAAATGCATAAGCTTGTATCACACCTTGTAACCAACCTGGACACCCAAAAAGAACATCAAATGCTACACATGATGGATTAGCGATTTTCAGATTATGTTTTACTCTAGAGGCTAAGCTAGGTACAATATCAGACTGTAAAGTACCGTGTTTTACATCTCCGAAGTTATGCGCAAAAATAATGTAGTCTAATGTCTCAGGATCTATACCTGCATTTTTGATAGCATGCTCAGAAGCGATAGTACCGATGTCACTAGTAGTTAATCGATTTTCTACATATCTCCTTTCTTCGATACCTGTTATCTGTTGTAGTTTATAAGCTGTACGTTGGTTAGTATCCTTTAATGGTTGACCGTGTTCGTCTCTGAAGTCAAATTGATCAAAGGTGGTATTATCTATTACTTTAGTTGGGATGTAGCATCCTGAACTTATTATTTTAATATTCATCATATCGTTTTTGGGTTAATTGTAAGGTAAACTTAGAACTTTATATTTATTAATGATAAGTTTTTCTTGATTTTTTTGAAGTATTCTAATGTAGCATTTTGATTTCGTATTATTTCTTGAGTAGGTATATAATAATAATGCCAATATGTAATATTTATTGTGTGATATTACATATTGGCATTAAGAGAAGCGGTATGTGATCTTACCGTATTATTTTTTATAAAGTGTATTCTTGTACTTAGTGAGCTGATCTACTGTTTTAGTATCCTCAGTAGAGGAGAAGTATTTAATGACTGTGTCTAAGAATTTCTCAGTCGGTTTAAAATCATAATGCATCTGCTTATTCAGAGCTTCGAAAGTTTCCTGTAGTAGAGTAGGGTTGTTTTTTAGTTCTTTAAAGTTGATTCGATATCCGTCAAATATGTATCTCAGACCATCTAGGTTTCCTTTTAGTGGTATACTACCGTGGTCTTCTCCTTCATAGGCTACATATTTATAGCTCAGTGTAGCAGGAGTGTATTTACTTAATAATGTATCAAATTCTTTAATTGCGCTATAGTGATCAGTTAGATGCCCTTTGTTTTCGCTTTCACCTACTTGCGTTAAGAATAGTCGTCTGTGTTTAAAGTCTTGGTTTATCCCATCCGTATATTCTCTCAGTATAACCTTATTGTCCCACCATATACTAGGATCGTGTACGATATAAGCGTTAAACATATCAGTATAATTCAGTAGATTATTTAAAGCTGTAATCCCTCCAAACGAGTGACCGATTAGTATTTTATAATCAAGGGTTCTATAGTTCGTGTCTATATAACTAAATACTTCTTCTTTTAAGAAACGGAAGAAGGCATCGTTGCCCCCGTTTTCTCCTTTTATTTTTTTAGATTGTTCAGTAGACATGCTCTCACTAGTTACTTTAGTAGGAGTCAGGTCTCTTGTTCTATTGGTATTGACCACTCCTACTATGATCATCTCTGGGATAGAAGGGTATGGATATCTACTTAGCTTATCTAGATAGGCTGTTAGATAATTAAAGTTGCTTTCACCATCTAGTAAGTATATGACAGGATACTTCTGATCGGGATATTGTGTATCGTTATAAGCAGGAGGGAGGTAGACCTGTATCTTTCTATCTTCGTTTAGCACTTTAGATTGGATTGTATATGTTTTTCCTATTTCTATCGCTTCTTGAGCAGTGATGGTATGTGCAAATAATAGTGATAGAGATAGTAATAATGTGTAGAATAATTTCTTCATGATATGAGTAATGATTGTTTTGTGTTTGGATACAAATATAAGTTCTTATTTATAATTGTTCTAATTTGTGAAATTATAATTCCTTTTAGAGAACAAATAATCTGTAGTTATTATCTTGTGTGGATTAAAGAGACGGTTGAAAATGAATAGATTAATTATTGTTTTTGTTGCACTTATTAGTGCATTTTGCGCTTTTGGCCAAAGCGCAAAAAAACCAATAGAGGTAAAGGTATTAGACTCCACTGTGAAGGATAATAGCCTAGCTACTATTGTAGTAATGAATAACTCTAATGATACGTATTGGTTCCCTTGGGATACTTCAGAGTTAGCTTATGGAGCTAGTGTAGGTAGTACATACGAGAATCAAGTATATGTATTAAAACAAAGAGTGTATAATAAGGCAAGTCATATCGATGAGCCTATGCTGATGAGTGGGGATTATGATTCGGATAGTCTATTAGCCAAGTGGCAAGAAAAGCTGAAAAATAAGAAGGTAACAGACTATGTGATCATAAAGCCGAAAAGCTTCGTACAGCTAAGGTTGCCTTTTAAGTCAGAACTATCTGTAGCTCCGACATGGTATGCATGTAAGGATAATGTAAGTGATGGCGGATATAAGTACTATGTATCCTATGTATATAATACTAAGGCAATGGAACAAGTACTAAGCCCTAAGCTACTAGAAGATGTGAAGAAATTAGGATATAAAATTTATAAGGCTCCACTAGAGTCTAACAAGGTTCCTATCGCGAAATAATAAAAAGAGAAGTATATCCCATATACTTCTCTTTTCGTCTAAAAAACAGCTGTATAAAAACTTTATACGAATTATTGGCATTGGTAAAAGTACTTATATCTAAATGGATATTATATGATAGTTATCAGTTTGTCTAAAAACTATATTATTGTAGAGAAGTTTACTTTTACTTCATACACATAGTGATTATTAGGGAGTAGCCTAGGTAAGGAGATTGTTTATAGATGAGATGTGTTATTCTTAGCTAAAGTGTATGAGGAGGCAGAGATTCCTCTGTGCATCCAGATAACTTTTAGTCTTATAGCAGTTATGTTGCTATTGATTCTATATAAGAAGAGAGATATTTTCATCTTCAGTCCGTTGTTTTGTTTAAAATAACGGAGTCGGTACAGACTCATAACGGACTCATAACGGACTCAGATCAAGGAAGACTGAATGAAATGTGATAGGATACTGAAGTGGACTTAGTAGAAAATAGAGGGGTACAGAAGATTGTACTTTTTGACTATATAAACAGATGTTTTACTTAGTAATAAAGGATTTCAGTAAAGAAATCTATTTATAGGATAAAGATACATTATCTTATGTTGTAATAAGAGGTGATGCAGCTAAATATTTGATTTATTGATGTATTAGTTGTTTTTGCTTTGAATAGTGAATGGTTTTATTGGATATTGTAATTTAAATTTGCTTGAGAGGTTACAATTATAGTTCACAAGTTATTTAAAGTTTTTAAAGAAGAATTGTCTTAGTTAATAGGACAATTCTTTTTTTATGTAGAGGTGGGATATTTTACTAACTGTAAAATCTAGATTATCTTTGACATTTAAATTGGATACTGCACATGCTTGATAATAAATATACTTCCTTATACTTTACCTCATTAGTAGATATTATCAATAATACTGACTTGACTACTCGTGCTAAGTATCGCTTGCTTAGAAATCTACTGGAGAAAATATGTAAGTATGTAGTGAAGGATGAGGTGATCAGTCTTTCTAATCTATTCTCTCGTTTATCCTTTATATGTAATAAGTATAATGCGAGCCGTGTCATTCACAGTTTTAGGATGATTAGTAATGACTTGACTAAGTATGATTCGGCAGAGTTAGAGTTATATCTAGCGACCTACTGGATGGATGTAAATGATTTTATCTCCTATGTATTTCAGGTGCCTGTACCTGATGTGAACAGGTCATACTACCCATTTCCTATTCAGAGATTAGCCTTGAAGCATAATGAGTTTGAGCAGATCATTGATAAGTTGAGGGTTAATGTCTTGAGTATAAAGGATAATTTACTTTTATGTGATGTAGAGAGTGCTGAAGATGGACTGCCTATACGAGTACAGATTAATGAAGAAGGAGTGAATGCTACGTTTAGCTCAATAGAGAAAATATGGAAGGGAGCTACTCTACATTTGATTAATGTAGGGGTAGATGATCAGCAGATATATCATCCGAAGATATTTATTCTAGAGCCAGATTATCTAATAGATGTGTCTGCTATAGCAGAGTGTTTTCAAGACTATGGGACTTCTTCATTGAGCTTTATAAAATCGAAGTTCGATGAGATACCTAATAATAAGTATCTACTCATCGGTAACTTTGCTAATGCTGTCATGGATGAATTAGTAGGAGCAGAGGATGCACATACAGTAGACTTTGATACAGTCTTTGTTCATCACTTTGAGAATTATCCTTTTGAGCATACGGCTTGTTCAGATATCTTAGATGTAGAACAGTTTAAGCAATATCGATATGACTGTGAAACTCATTTTAATACGATCAAGAGAGTATACCTAGAAGAGTTCGTACACTATGGTATTACGAATGAGGGAGACATTAATTTAGAGCCAAGTTTTCTATGTAATATTTATGGGGTACAAGGGCGTTTAGACCTTCTTCACAGTATAAAGAAAGATAATCTAAAGACAACTATCGTAGAGCTGAAGTCTGGTGGGACGGTCTATCCTGATGATGGGGTAGGGGTGAAACCTAATCACACTGTACAGCTATATTTATATCACCTCATGCTATCTGTGGTATATGATATACCCTATCGAGAGATAGGAAACGAGAAGTATCTGAGTGGCTTTATTTTTTATAGCAAACCAAGAACTAATAATCTTCGTAAAGATCAGATCAACCTTCGTCGAGTGCAGGCGATATGTGAATTGAGAAATAGAATAGTACTGAATGAACATATCTTAAAGTCAGATGATCAAGATAAAGTGGCGCTGTTACTCCACTATGTAAAAGGGGAGAATATAGTGCGTAACCCTAATCTGAATACCAAGTTTAAGGACATGCTCCATAAGCAGATAGATGTGTTTACGTCTGTGCTAGAGAAGTGTTCAGAGTTAGAGCGTACTTATTTCTATTCTTTTGTCAGCTTTATCGCAAGAGAACAATACATTAGTAAGTTAGGAGCCAGTGATTATGAAGGGAGTCACGGGTTGGCAAGCTTATGGATAGACAGTGCTGAGGTCAAAAAAGATAAGTATAGTATCTTATATGATCTAGAGATTAAAGAGAATAAAATCTTCGAAGAAGAGAAGCAGATTACCTTTAGGCGTACATTAGTAGATGACTTTGTCAACTTTAGAAAGGGAGATGTCTGTGTGTTATATCCTCGAGATCATGATACTGATACAGCTGTGAAGCATCAGATATTTAAATGTACGATACAGAGCATTACCAAAGAAGCGGTGACAGTAGTGTTTCGACATAAGCAGAGAGGGATTAACTATTTTAGTCAATATCGCTTATGGGCGCTAGAACGCGACTCTATGGATTCTTCTTTTACAAGTATGTATAAGAGTTTATTTGCGTTTATGAATGCACCTAAGAATAAGAGAGAAGTAATCCTCAATGTGCTACCTCCGAGACAAGGGATAAATTATGGATACTATAAGCCTACTCTTTCTGTAGAACAGAATAGGATATTAAACAATGCGTTGTCAGCAGAAGATTACTTTGTACTAAATGGACCTCCTGGTACTGGTAAGACTTCTCATATTATTAAGGAGCTCGTAGAAGAATTATATACCAATACCAATCAGAATATACTACTTCTAGCCTATACTAATAAGGCTGTGGATGAGCTATGTGGTGCGGTGACGGATGCGCTGGAGCATGTATCTGCCATAGATAAGTTTGTGCGTATAGGTAGCCCGTTATCTAGTAGTCAGAAATATGCTGATCATCTAGTCAGCACGATTATTAAGCGAGAGAGTGAGGCGTTAGAGAAATCGGGTAGGCGATTTACTAGAAATGTTCTGTCTAATATTATACGTAATAATAGAGTGTTTCTGTCTACAGTAGCTACTATGTCTAGTAAGAATGATGTGTTCAAGCTAAAGAAATTTGATACAGTTATCATAGATGAGGCTTCTCAGATATTAGAACCTCAGATTATAGGGTTATTGCCTAAGTGTAAAAGGTTTATTATGATCGGTGATCACAAACAGCTTCCGGCGATAGTGGTACAGAGTGATACATTGTCTAAGACTAATAATCCTCTGCTAGAACAGATCGGGTTAGCAGATAGGCGCAATTCATTATTCGAACGATTATATAACTTCTGTGAGCTGAATAAATTAGATTATGCACATGACACTCTTACTTATCAAGGGCGTATGCATAGAGACATCGCTGCGTTTCCTAATGTAGCGTTCTATGAAGGCAAACTAAAAGAAGCTTATACGTTAGAGAACTTAACTACAGTAGCTAAAAGTAATCTAGAGAGACAAGTAACCCCGTTAGACTTAAAGCCTGTAGCTAGTGATCCACTAAGTGCAATATTGGCACAGAGGAGAGTGATCTTTGTCAATGTGGAAGAACACCATGCAGGACAACAGAAGAAAACGAGTGAGAAAGAAGCTGATTTTGTTGTCTGTCTATTACAGAAGATTGAGCAACTTAATCTACTAAACGGTGATAGTACAGACTTGACAAAACGCGTGGGAATTATAGCTCCGTTTAAGAATCAGATAGCACTGATTAAAAATAAGCTAGAAGGAAGTGATATACTAAATGCAGAGGATATAGTAGTAGATACAGTAGAGCGCTTTCAGGGAGGGCAGAGAGATATTATTATTTATTCGTTTACGATTAATGAAGTACTTCAGTTAGATGGGGTAGTGAGTCTTAATGATGATCAGTCAGTAGACCGTAAGTTAAATGTGGCTCTGACTCGTGCAAAAGAGCAAATGATTATTTTAGGCAATGCTGAGGTGCTTAGTTATAATAGTATATATAAAGAGCTGATCACTCATATTAAAGAGCAAGGTGGTTACTTCGAATACGATAGTTTATAGTTAACAACATTGTTAGTAACTATGTTGATAACCCTGTTGATAAGAGTTGTTTAGTTATTGAAAATGTTGATAACTATAGAAAATGATTATTCCTTATAATTGCTATTTGTTTTATAACTTATTGTATTAGTGTAGTTTGATTGTTTTTTTAAGTTGAGGTTATGACTGTATATAATGTGGATAAGATGAATTATAGTTATTAACATTATTGTTGATAACTATAGAAGTACGACATAGTAACTTGGGTGAAAAAGGACATAGTAGAGCATAAAAAAACGCCATCGTAATGATGGCGTTTTCTGTATAGATAAATCAGTTAAGATTAGTTCTCCATATAAACTTCGATAGGAGCACAAGAACAAATTAAGTTTCTGTCACCGTAAGCATCGTCAATACGACGTACAGTAGGCCATAATTTGTTTTCAGCTACATAAGGAAGTGGGTAAGCAGCTTTCTGTCTTGAGTATGGAAGATCCCAGTTATCAGCAGTTAATAATGCTAATGTGTGAGGAGCATTCTTAAGCTCGTTCACAGGATTTTCGATAGTTGCATTCTCAATTTCTTGACGGATAGAAGCCATAGCATCACAGAATCTGTCAAGCTCTTCTTTGCTCTCACTTTCTGTTGGTTCGATCATTAATGTACCAGCTACTGGGAAAGAAACTGTAGGAGCGTGGAAACCGTAGTCGATAAGACGTTTAGCGATATCTGTTACCTCGATACCTTTTTCTTTAAACTCACGTACGTCTACGATCATCTCGTGTGCAGCACGTCCTTTCTCACCTGTATAAAGGATAGCGTAGTGCTCCTCTAAACGAGATTTCATGTAGTTAGCATTTAAGATCGCTTGTTGTGTTACTTTCTTCAGTCCTTCAGTTCCTAACATAGCGATGTAACCGTAAGAGATTAAACACACTAATGCAGATCCGTAAGGAGCAGCAGAGATAGCAGTGATTCCTTTCTCTCCACCTACCTTAACGATAGGGTTAGTAGGTAAGAATGGTACTAAGTGCTCAGCCACACAGATAGGTCCTACACCAGGCCCACCACCTCCGTGAGGAATAGCGAAAGTCTTGTGTAAGTTTAAGTGACATACATCAGCCCCGATATTAGCAGGGTTAGTGATAGCTACCTGTGCATTCATATTAGCACCATCCATATATACTTGTCCTCCGTTATCGTGGATGATTTGAGTAATCTCCATGATAGCAGACTCATATACACCATGTGTAGATGGGTAAGTCACCATAAGACAAGATAAGTTATCTTTATATTGTTCAGCTTTAGCTTTTAAGTCAGCCACGTCGATATTCCCTTCAGGAGTAGTTTTAGTTACGACTACTTTCATACCAGCCATAGCAGCAGAAGCAGGGTTAGTACCGTGTGCAGAAGCAGGGATAAGAGCGATATCGCGTTGGAAGTCACCTCTTGAGTGGTGGTATGCACGGATAGCCATAAGACCAGCGTACTCTCCTTGAGCTCCAGAGTTTGGTTGTAATGTAGTACCAGCAAAACCAGTAATCACATTTAACTTCTCTTCTAATCCGTGTAGCATCTCTAAGTATCCTTGTGCTTGATCAGCAGGTACGAATGGGTGAACGTTGTTCCACTGTGCATTACTCAATGGTAACATCTCAGCAGCAGCATTCAATTTCATTGTACAAGACCCCAAAGAGATCATAGAGTGGTTAAGAGCTAAGTCTTTACGCTCTAATTTTTTGATATAACGCATTAACTCAGTTTCAGAGTGGTAGCTGTTAAATGCAGCGTGCTCTAAGAACTTAGAAGTACGTTTTAGTTTATCTTGGTATTTAATTTCAGTGCTTAATGCAGTTACCTCAGTAGCTGTCTTACCAGTAGCTTGAGCGAATACATTAACAATAGCATTGATATCAGCTAATTCTACAGTCTCGTTTAATGAAATAGAGATAGTGTTAGCATCGATATAGTTAAAGTTAATAGAATTAGCTTCAGCGATAGGTTTCACTTTAGCAGCATCCGCTTTCACTAAGATTGTATCGAAGAAGTTAGCGTTAAGTTGTTCAATACCTAATTTACCTAATTCAGTAGCTACAGTTACTGCTTTTGCATGGATTAAAGAAGCGATGTTAGTCAATCCTTTTGGTCCGTGGTAAACAGCGTAGAAACTAGCCATAACAGCTAATAATACTTGAGCAGTACAGATATTAGAAGTAGCCTTCTCACGTTTGATGTGTTGCTCACGAGTTTGTAGAGCCATACGTAGAGCGAAGTTACCATCAGCATCTTTAGATACTCCGATGATACGACCTGGCATACTACGCTTATATTCTTCTTTAGTAGCGAAGAAGGCAGCGTGAGGACCTCCGAATCCTAATGGAATACCAAAACGTTGAGTAGTACCTACTACTACGTCAGCACCCATTTCTCCTGGAGGCGTTAATAATACTAAAGACATGATATCAGCAGCTACAGCTACTTTAATGTCTTTTGCTTTTGCTTGGTTGATAAAGTCAGCATAGTCAGCTACGATACCGTGTTTACCAGGGTATTGTAAGATAGCACCGAAGAATTCTTCTGAGAAGTCAAATTCTTCGTGGTTACCTACTACTAACTCTACACCAAATGGAGTAGCACGAGTCTGTAATACTGATAAAGTCTGTGGTAAGATTTCTTCAGAAACGAAGAACTTCACTACGTTATTTTTCTTTTGATCTCTTGTTCTTACGTCGAATAATAAGATCATAGCTTCAGCAGCTGCAGTTGATTCATCTAATAGAGAAGCATTTGCAATCTCCATACCAGAAAGCTCGATAACAGTAGTTTGGAAGTTTAATAAAGCTTCTAAACGACCTTGAGCTACTTCAGCTTGGTAAGGAGTATAAGCTGTATACCATCCTGGGTTTTCAAATACGTTACGGATAATAGCAGCAGGAACTACTGCCTCATTATATCCTAAACCAATGAAAGAACGGAATATTTTATTTTTGTTTCCTAATGCTTGAATGTGAGATAAGTACTCATACTCAGTCATTGCAGGAGCAAGGTTTAAGTCTTCTTTAAGACGGATTGCGTCTGGAAAAGTTTCGTTGATTAATTGTTCAATGCTATCAGCTTTCACTGTTTTAAGCATCTCTGCCATATCCTCAGGACGAGGACCAATGTGTCTTAATGCAAATGCGTTTGTTTTCATTTGGACAATAAATAAAAGTTGTGTTTAATCACACAAAAATAACCATTAATCTGACAATTGTATCTTTATATCGATTAATTTTGAAAAGTGATTACGCATTGCGCTTGTTAGATTGATAATTAATATGGATTTGTTAAAAAACAGAATAGTTGCTCTTTATTTAAACGGAAGTGTTCACGTTTCCTTAGCAGTATTTGCTTTGGTACAAATGACATTTTATTTCTGTCACCTTCCATTTGATGCAGCTGTGTCTGTTTTGGCTTTTACAGGAACACTTTTTTCTTATAATTTCATTAAGTATGCAGAGGTAGTCTATAGACATAAAACTCCATTTACGCTTCGGTTAAAGGTCATTATAGGGATAAGTATTATCGCGTTACTTATAGGTACTATGGCTTTCTTTATGTTGAATTGGAAGGCACAGTTGGTGACTTTGAGCTTATTGGTGTTGTCAGTTTTATACGCTATACCTATTAGTAGCAATAGAAGTAATCTGCGCAACCTGGCAGGGCTTAAAGTATATATCGTATGTCTGTGTTGGGCAACTGTGACGCTTATAGTACCGGTGATGAATGCGGATATACCGGTCAGTTGGGATATTGTAGTTAAGTTTATACAGCGTTTTATTTTAGTGTTTATTCTAATCGGGATATTCGAAGTTGTTGATTTACAATATGACGACAAGTATTTAAAGACCTTACCTCAGATGCTTGGAATAGCTAATACCAAGTGGTTGTTGGGATTGTTACTAATTCCTTTTTATGTTATCGAATTTTTTAAGGTAGGCTATCAGCCTATACAAGCGTGGAATAACTTATTGATCGTTCTTCTTACGCTGTTCTTTATTTATTATGCATCTCCTAAACGCACCAAATTCTTTACGCTATTTTGGGTAGAGAGTGTGCCTATTGTTTGGTGGTTAATTGTTGTGGTTCAGGGAAATGCTAGTTTATAAGAGTAAAAAAGACCAAGCAGTGCTCAGTCTTCATTTACATATTCTAGTATATCAGCTGGTTGACAATCTAACTCTTTACAGATTGCCTCCAATGTACTAAAGCGTATGGCTTTCGCCTTATTGGTCTTGAGTATGGATAGATTACTCACAGTGATACCTACACGCTCAGCCAACTCATTAAGCGATATCTTTCGCTTAGCCATCATGACATCAAGGTTTACTATTATTGGCATATCGTGGGGTTATATGGTTAGATCTGCATCTTCTTTTAGACGCAAATGTTGTTTCAATACTTCTACAATCATCAGCAAAATTAAGGGAATAAAGAACATTGTGAAATTAAAATCACCTTTTACAGCTTCTAGGTTATATAGAGATGCTATTCTTGATGCTTCGTAAGTAGATAGATATTCGAGTATATTCTCATAAATAGCAAGACCTAAAAGTATAGAAGCTAGTACTTTTATACGTTTAATTTGAAAACGAGTAGCAGTCTCTCCTTTGTACAAAAACTTTAGAATAATAAAGCTATTGTATAAGCCATAGATTATAAAGCCTACAAAAATAAATGAACTCATTATCATAACAGTTCTAAGAAATGAATAACTAAAAGGAACGTCATCTACACGAATTCTACTTGTTGAATCAGTTACTATTATTTTAGATGAGTTATGATTAGTAGTTAGTTTTGCATTGTATTCTGTACTGTTTTTTATTGTTATATAGTAGGGATTTGTCAAAGTAGTGCTCCCGCTGTCATATCCTTCATTAAAACCTCTTTTCATATCCTTAAAATGGTTGTTAAAGGAAAATAAATAAGCAATGATTAATAATATGGTTAGAAATTTTAGTTTCATAAAATCAAGTTATATGGTTAGTTCAGCACTTTCTTTTAAAGTTAAATGTTGCTTTAATACTTCAACAATTAATAACAGAATTAAAGGAATAATAAATAATGAAAAATCATAGTCATACTTAACTAAGTCGAGATTATAAATATTAGCTACTTCTTGTTGTTCTTTGTTTGAATAAAAAATATAAATATTCCCTAATACAGGTAGAATCAGGTGAAAATAAGCTAGGAGTTGTAGTCGTCTTATTTGACTATTAGATGCTATATTACCATTATATAAGTTTTTAAAGAATTTTATAAATACAATAATGATAACTGGGAAAAGGAGTATAGTAAGGATACCTAACAAACCTATGAAGAAATTACTAATCCCGTTCGAATATTGTTTAGGAACTTCTACTTCTATAGTCTCTTTTATTTCACGTATTTGTATATCAGTAGTTTTTTTATCTGTTAGAGATAAATGAAGGTCAGAGGTATCACTAGGAATCTGTTTAACGACCAAAGTAGTATACACTTTATCATCATGACATTCTGGAGCATTATTATACCCTTGTTGAAAATCTCTAAAGTGTACACAAATATTGGCTATATATAGTACAATAAATATAACTGTAAGTAATTTCAGCTTCATAATCTAGGTTTAAAATAATACATTTATTAATCGTTCGCATAACGCTATTAAAAGCATAGCCCAATGGATTAGTAATTTTATCATCGTTAGTAATTTAGTTGGTTAATTGTGATTCAAAAGTATATTTAATTCTTTATAAAACAAATAAAATTTATTGTTATTCGATAAATAGTTATCTAAAAACGTAAAATATATCTTTTTTGGATACTTAGAGATTATAGCAGAGTTTTAAGAAAAGCTCTTTTTTAGTTGCGTCTAAAAATGTTATATTTGCAGTAATATAAAAAGACAAAGATGATACAACTAGTAAATAACATGAAAGAAAACGGGAACGTTGTTTTCGTTTTAAGTAGTGAGAACAAAGGAATTGTTGAGGTTCCTGCATTCTTAAATGATTTCGTAAAAGCATTCGAAGAAGGAAAAAAAGAAGAAGACTTTGCTAAAGTGGGAAGTCAGTATTTCTTTTTCGTAAAAGAGAATGAGAACTTAGAAAAAATGCGTTTAGCTGGTAATAGCGTTCGCAAACAATTAGATAAAAAAGCTGACAACCTTACTATCGTAGGTAATGGAGTTTCTACATTAGCTTTAGTAGAAGGATTTATGTTGTCAAACTACCAATTCTTAAAATACTTCAAAGAAGCAGAAGAAATGAAGTTCGCTTTGAGTAATGTTGAGGTAAAAGGAGATTTTACAGCTAAACAAATCAGTGATTTAAACAACACTGTAAAAGCAGTGTATTGGGCTCGTACAATGGTAAACGAACCTGTAAACTTCTTAAATGCTACTCAACTAGCAACTGAAATAGAAGCTTTAGGTAAAGAGGCTAACTTCTCAGTGAAAGTATTAGGTCGCAAAGAGATTGAAGACTTGAAGATGGGTGGTTTATTAGCTGTTAATAAAGGATCTATCGATCAACCTACTTTTACTATAATGGAGTACAAACCAGCTAATCCAATCAATAAAAAACCTATCGTATTAGTAGGTAAAGGAGTAGTGTACGATACAGGAGGTTTAAGCTTAAAACCAACTGCAGGTTCTATGGACTCTATGAAGAGTGATATGGGAGGTGCAGCATGTATGGCAGGTACTATCTATGCAGCAGCTTTAAATGAAGTGAATGTTCACGTTATCGGATTAGTTCCTGCTACAGATAACCGTCCTGGAGGAAATGCTTATGCTCCTGGTGATGTAATCACTATGTATGATGGTACGACTATCGAGGTGCTAAACACAGATGCAGAAGGACGTATGATCTTAGCAGATGCTATTGCTTATGCTACTCAGTATGACCCAGAGGTTATTATTGATGCAGCTACACTTACAGGTGCAGCTTTAGTAGTAGCTGGAGATATGGCATCTTGTATTATGGGGAATGATGAGCAGACTATCGATGCTATCATCGCATCAGGATACAACGTACACGAGCGTTTAGCTAAGTTACCTTTCTGGGATGACTATAAAGACTTGTTGAAATCTAACGTAGCAGATATGAAGAATATCGGAGGGCGTTTTGCAGGTACTATCACAGCAGGTAAGTTCTTAGAGCACTTCGCTAAAGCACCTTATGTACACATGGATATCGCAGGTCCAGCTTGGATGGATGCTCCTAGAGATTATAAAGGTAATGGTGGTACAGGAAGTGGAGTACGTACTTTGGTTGACTTCTTGACTAACTACAAAGGATAATATCTAATCAGGATATAAAGAGTGAGAACGAGAGTAGTATAACTACTCTCGTTTTTTTATAGTTGTATTTAAGTTTTATCATATTTTTGTCATCTTATAAAAAATTATAACAATGAATAACTTAGCAGAAACAACCACTTTTATACCTGTAGATAAACATAATATGCACCTAATTCTTCCTTTAGCAGAGAAGATTTGGGAGGATACTTACCTTCATATTATCGGGCAAGAACAGATAGATTATATGCTACCGATGATGTATAGTGACGAGCGTATATTAGGTGAACTAAAAGAAGGGTACCAATGGGAACTGTTAATGCAAGGGGATGAGTTATTAGGCTATACGAACTATAAGCTTATGGAGGATAATCGTGTGTTTCTTTCTAAATTGTATACCAATGTGTATAAACAGGTAAAAGGCTTGGGGCATTTTATGTTTCAGCATGTAGTAGACTATGCTAAACGAGAGGGAGCTACTGCTGTATATCTTACTGTGAATAAAAATAACCAACGTGCTATAGACTTCTATATCCGCAATAATATGAAGTGTATAGAGTCTAAGACTTTTGATATTGGTGGTGGGTATGTAATGGATGATTATATCTATCAGTTAGATTTATAATAACAAAGAAGGTTAGCCAATGGCTAACCTTCTTTGTTATAACATCAGTTCTATTATTCTATAAGTAAACTCATATTCATAAATACTCGGTTGCTCATTAGGCATAGACTTGACTACTGTTTTTACCTTAGCAGTCAGAGGTAGATCTTGAGCATTATAAGTGTACTCTATCGTAGTTAGAAGATCATCACCTTCTATTTTAACGATATTGTTTTGTTGGTTATAATTAGTATACATCAGTTCATTAGCACTAAGGTAGTTTGACACATTATAAGCATAAGGCAAATAAGCAAATGGGTAGTTTTTTTGGTCATAAGTATAGATTGTCTTATAGCTATCTAGGTTGATTAACTTTAGATTGTTATTAGGATCATAGATAAAGTCAGTTACTTCAGGATCAGAATACTGTGGCTTAGAAGATATCTCTATAGAACCAGGCAAGTCTAGTCTATTATAGACTATCTTACTTACTCTAGACTCGTCATAGTATAAATCCTTAAACTCTGTGTACTGCAGTATCTTATTGTCATATACTAGGTCTAAGCTCATTTTATTCTCTCCATAGATGACCTTGCGCAGTAGATTATTCTCATCTAACTCCATTGTAGCAGTGAAGGAACTAGTAGGTGTTCCATTCTCTACGAAGTAAGATTCTACGGAAGTTAATTGACCTAAATCATTATAGTTAAAGTCATATTTAGTGATAGATACTTCTGTACTAGAAGTAATTCCATCTACTACATTCACATTATCGATAAGGGTTGAGCTATCTACTGGGACATAGTTCTTCTCAACAACTTGGCTCACTACAATCAGCTTCTTTATTTGTGCGTTTGGACTTACCTTTTCTGTAGAGTAACTATTCATACTTCCAAGAAGGAATAATAATGACATTAATAGTAGATTTCTTCTCATTTCTTTTCAGGGTTATTAATTACTGAGATATAGGGTTTAAGTATACTCTTCTAGAAGAACCCAAAATCAAAAAGCCAAGCACTATCGTATAAACCTCTTTATAGTACTAATCGTTTTGGACTAGTAGAGGCCACTCTTTTTGGTTGAGTATATCTATCTATACTTTTAGATAAAGTTAATGTTTTAACATATAACTACATCAATTTTCTAATTCTAATTTTAGTATAGCTAGTTTTATCGCGTTATAATATGGTTAGATAGCTAGTATTAATAAGCTATTAGTCTATTTTCTTTTCTTGTTTTTTAGACGGGTTACCTCTAGTTCTTTATAATAAAATTCATATTCACATGTCACTCTACTATCTTGAGCATTTGTTTTGGATGTTTTTTTAACTCTAGCTGTGATCGGTAGGTTCTCTGTATTATAGGTATAGTCTATCGTAGTGATGTGTTCATCATCTTCGAACTCCACAATGTTGTTTTTAGGAGCATATGTAGTGAAGGTCAGCCAATCTATAGACATATAATAGAACGGATTATAGTAATAAGGTTGTCCTGCTAGCATATACTGCTTATCATCATAGCTAAAAGAGAATAGCTCTAGCGGATTCTTATAGGTATGTACATTCTGATTAAGGTCATATGTGAAGTCAAGATCGATGACTTCATTAGGTTTGCTTTCATTACCTAATCGAGCATGTACAGGCAACTGATGCTTATCATACGTAAATGTATTAACGACTAGCTCTTTAAACTCTGGTTCATAATGTGTGATTTGATGAAGGATAT
The DNA here is from genome assembly GCF_038039805.1 of Myroides odoratimimus. Lineage (GTDB taxonomy): Bacteria > Bacteroidota > Bacteroidia > Flavobacteriales > Flavobacteriaceae > Flavobacterium > Flavobacterium odoratimimum_B. Next base: position 80,474 of record NZ_JBBPHK010000003.1, on the reverse strand, counting down.
TGTCTTTATAAACAGTTTTTAACTTATCAGTATCTTCATCTAGTGATATGGTCGTCAATTGTTTTTTATCATTTAGTACTACTCCTAAGTTAGAGGGATTAGTTGTTTTTCCATTGATGATATTACTAGAATACGTATTGACTAGTTGACCATATTCATCATAGGTAAATAAGAAGTTGCGTACTTCTGTCTCTGTATTCTCTTTATCTTTATTTACGGTATTTGATTTTCCATCTGCATAAGTTTCTGTGATTAGTAAGTAACTTTTTTCTACAGCATGGTCTAATACTGTTGTTTTAAATGTTTTCCCTTTTCGCTTTGTAGTAGAATTAAAACTACCGCAATTCATTAATAGTAATAATAGTGGTGCTATTAAAAGTGTTCTCTTCATTGTTGTCTTGACTAGGCGATAAAAATACAATTATTTTTATACACATGCTTCTATGGGGTTTATTTAAACCTAGTACGTATAGTTGGTGTATTTATTTGTGTCTTTATGGTATAATGTTGTTAAAGCTACTTTCTTATTCTTATTTAGTTTAAATAATTTATTATCTTCGCTTCATTAAAATTTATAAGAGATGAGTACAGATACAATAAACCCAAATTTCGATCAGCATAAAGTAAAGCCTAAAGCTCCTAAAATCGAAGAATTAATCAATGAGTGTAAGTCAGTAATGATGGCTACTATCAGCGAGGACGGAACACCATTAGTAAGTACAGCTCCTTATTCTAGAGTAGGAAATGAGTTTCAGATATTAGTTTCTTTTATGGCAAAACATACAAAGAACTTACGTGACCGCAAGCAAGTATCATTCATGTTTGTAGAAGATGAGAGCGTATCTAAACAATTATATGCTAGACACCGTTTAACTTTAGATACTCAAGCAGAGTTAATCGAGAAAGAAAATCCATTATACGAGAAAGCAATCGCTGACTTAAGAGAAAGACATGGTAAGGTAGTAGAAGTATTAGATAACTTAGAAGACTTCATCATGTTTAACTTTAAGCCAGTTAAAGGTTCTTATGTGAACGGATTCGGTAGTGCATACTTCGTAGATGAGAATCTAGAAGTGATGGAACACAGAAGAGGTGCTCATGGACAACATAACGTAGATCAAAAGTAATAACTATATTTTTATTAACGGAAGAAGCCTTTATTTCCTTATTGGAGTAAAGGCTTTTTTTATTGTACTATAAAATAGTAGTTTTGAAGACAGAAGATTATTTTGATTTATGACTAAAGGACAAGTACATATTCGCTGTTCTAAATGCGGAACATTTAATGTAGATACAGATAACTGTATATCATGTGGACATGCATTGAATATGGTACAGCAACGTGAAGAAGAACGCAAGCACCTAGAACGCGAACGCATCGCTAAGGCATTAGCTGAAGAGCCTTCTGCTATAGAGAAGTTTTTACTCCGTATGACGAAGCACCCATGGCTGCTAGTACGTTTATTTTTTAAGCTAGTCTATGGCGTTTGGTTTACTGTGATGGCAGTGACTATGTTTATAGCTTGGCTAATCGGGATGATAGTAGCATGAGTATATTGAAGCATTGGACTTTTATCACTATGCTAGTAGTGGGGGGAGCTATCTATACAGCACAGCGTCTGGAGGTAGCGTTACCATCCTTTATTAATAATTATGTCAACGATATCCTATCTATTCCCCTTACGATGGCAGTGATATTAATTATTCTACGCCTGTGGAAAGGGAGCACCTATCAGTTATCTCCTCTGATGATCGCTAGTGTAGTTTTATATTATGCTTTTTACTTTGAATATTACCTTCCTCAGCACACCTCTCGTTATACAGCAGATCTATATGATATAGGCTGTTATATCACAGGAGGTATCCTCTTTTATCTCTTACAACAGTATGTGTGGAGCGCGCATAACTCCCTTAAGAAGAAAGTATCAGGTAAATAAATAGCTGTACTTTTTTTGTTTTTATCTATTTAAGAGCTGTTTTTTCTCTATTTTTAGCAGTTTTGAACTGTTTTTTTTAAGCACATCCCTTTTTTTGACGTTTTTAGGTAATTAATAGAAAAAAGCTGTATATATTTTTTGATTAGTGTTTTTTGTTAATAAACTGATATTTAGCTATTTATTTGTTTTAAGTATGATTTGGCTATTGTTCTATATCTAGCTTAAAGCCAGTATTCATGGGGTTTTATCGTAGATTGTTCGAAAATAGTGGGACAATACACCGAGAATGGTGGAGCTAAGAGATTGTTTGTCGAAGAAATATCCTTTTATACTCCACGTATTCTTCATGTATTGGCTCTTTACACGGTGATGAGTTATTTTGAAGATTTGAGTTTTAATTACGGAGAAGATTCAGGAGGATAAGGCAAAAAATGAAAAAAACGATACCTTTGTACTTCCACTGAGATAGCGTTGTCTAGAAGGTGTTATAACAATTAAAGCGCAGTATGATTACAGTATTTTATACAGATTATTATGAGAATCTATCTGAAGAGAATCTAGAGCTAACACTAGAAGAATGTATCGAGATATTCTCAGAGACGATAGATTTAGTGGATAACTTCGTCGGTATTACAGTAGGTGCACACACGATGCAGTTTCACTGTGATGAAGACCGTATCTTAGTAGAGGTGTTAAATCCTCCTACATTAGTCAACCCGCAGATGTATGCTGACAAAACACAATGTCTAGCCATCATTAAAGATATTTATGCAAAACAGCAACTGTTCGTCTATCCGCAGATGAAGCTAGTAGATGTACGCAAAGAGAGTCTTGATGATGTATTAGAAAGAGAAGCTTAATAGACAAGAATAGAAAAGCCTGCTAGACAACCTAGCAGGCTTTTTTTGTGAAATCTTTTTTTTGTGAAGGTGTGAAATCGTTTAGTCTTATTATATCAATACATTATGCCTATAGGGCAAGACTGTTAACCGTAAACCGATAACTGTAAACCAATTACTATTTCTTCTGATTAGCGATAATAACTAAGGTTACAGCACCCAATACGAATACTAGACCTATAGCAGACATCCAATCGAAGTGCTCTGCAAAGAATAAGGTACCTACTAGTACTGCTACTACTGGCTCCATAGATCCTAAGATAGAGGTGACAGTACTACCTGCGTGCTTCACTGCTAGTACTAGACATAGGTCAGAAATGAAGGTAGCGAATACTCCTAATAGAATAAGATTAATCCAGTCACTCGTAAGAGTTACAGTCTGTATTCCTGTTGTGAAAAGACAGTAGAATAAGAAGATTAAACACCCCATTAATAATACATAGAAGGTCAATGAATCAAAGTTCATCTCTGATATTCTAGATTTATTTAAGCCTACGATATACAGTCCATAGGTGAATATTGTCAAGGCAGAGAGTACTAATCCTGTGATCAGTGAAGGTGAAGCCTCACCGTGTATACACATCATACCCACTCCCACTAGTGATAGAATAGACGCTACTAAGAGTGCGATAGACTTCTTCTCTTTATAGAACATAATCATGACAATACTGACGAATATAGGGTATAAGAAGTGTACAGTAGTGGCTAGACCACTATCTATATACTCATACGCATCGACTAAGAATTTGGCTGTTGCGGCATACAATAACGCCAAGAAAAAGACGACTGCTAGATCTTTAATTGAAATTTTTAAGCTTGTTTTTTTGTACAAACATACTGCGCCCATAGTCACAGATGAAAATAAGAATCGATAAAATAGAATGGTCGGTATGCCTATAGCAGCCACTCCTTCTGGTCGCAGGTTCGGCAGTATCAATGGTAAGGAGAACAAAGGCACCAAACCAAATGTACCCGAAGAAATCAATGCGAATAGAATTCCTTTAAGGTTTTTCATTGTTTTAAAAATCTTTTAATTAAAAATCTGCGCAAAGGTACATTTTCAAGTCGGGGTATAGAAGTAGGTGGTATATTATTGCTAATCTCTTGTTTTACCTAGGATAGGACTGTTTATTTTGATAAGAGATTTGGTAGAGAAAAATTAAGATGATAACGTTTTTCGTAATAATTTTAGAATAAGATAATGAAGGAATAGCGTATCTTTAACATAAAATTCGATATGAAAAGATGTGTGCTATTGATTTTGATAATATTGTCTTTACAGGCGTGTGATAAGGGGGTGGACGTTACCCCACCTACGGATTGGCGATTAGAGAATCTAAATGGACAAGTTAAATCTCGTACTATTTCGAGGTACAAACCAGGCTCTGATGAGGTAGAGGTAACAGTAATTACTTATAGTAAGGAAGGGTATTGTTTAGAGAGTGTGAATCGTACTTTTACTTCTAATGATAATAAAGTTAATTCTATATCAACTCAAGAGAATATAATAGTATATAAGGAATATATAGGAAATAAAAGAGAAGTTAATAAGCTTAATAAAGATCGTAAGTACATCTTTAAAGGTAGTATAACATGGGAGGCAGAAGATAGGTATATACATGAACGAACTTATCTTGGATACACCCCTATCTATGGAACACTAATAGTTAAACTTAATAAGGAAGGCAAAGTAGAATCTTTAAAATATAAGAGTCATAAGGAAGGTGAGTTTAGTCCTCATAGTAACTATAATGTAGTGTATAGCTATGGTGATAAGAATGAGCCTATTAGTTATGTGTTTAATGATATTGCCAATTCAGAAAAAAAAGAATTTTATTTAGTAGAAACAGGTTATGATGACAAAGGGAATATCTTAAAGTTAGAGTGTATTGACCGATCTGGGGAGTTAAATAATTATAAGGTCTATACGTATGAATATTACGATTAATAAAAAATAGTGAAAGGATAAAGAAATGATGAAGCAGTTAATGTTGGTGCTAGCAGTGATGCTAGTAGGGTGTAAGTCAGAGGGGAGTACTACACCATATAGTGATGCCAAGTTAGAGGGAATTAGAGGAAGGGTAAAGACTGTAACAGAGGTCATACGTCTGTCTGATTCTAATGTTGTGTCACAGAGAATAAGTCTGTATGATGAGAACGGATATAAGATATCGATGGAGTCTCTAGACAATGAGTTAGATACTGAGTTGTTAGAATTTAGTAGTAATGGTATTCTTAAATATGAACCATATAATGGACAACAGCGCGTATTAAAAGGATATGACTACGAAGGAGCTGTGATAAGTGAAGCGATACAGAAGTGGTCTTCTCCTGCAGCCTATACCGTAGTTACATCTTATAGTAATACTCCTTCTATGAGTAATACTATAAAAGGGGCAGTAGATAAAGAAGGAAAGGTAAGCTCTATGCAGATGATAGCAAAGAATGGAGAGAGTGTACAGATAAACTCATTGACGAAGTTTATGTATGATAATAGTGGATATCAGAACGGGTATATACAGAAAGACGTATTAACCTCTACGGATGCTAAATATACTGTAATGAATAAGGGATACGATAGTTTTGGGAATATTACGAAGCAGGAAGTATATGTAGAACGGGATGTGCTAGTAAGTGAGAAGGAGATTACGTATGAATATTATGATTAGTGTAGCTCTAATTATGTAAAGAAAAGTGATTAAAATTATGTGATGAGTATTTATAGAAGCTAATTATTGTGAATTTTATTGTATAATCTAGTGTTTATGGTGAAATAGGCGATTAATAGTCTTGGAAGTATGGTTAAAATGTGTAATTTGCCCATCTTAAACTAAACACTAACCAATATGAAAATCACAAACGTAATCAGTAAGACGATTGCACATAGTGTACTAGGGGTGACCTTACTGTCTAGTGCGCTAGTATTAGCACAAAAACAAGATCCTATAGTAGAGGCTATCGTAAAAGAAGGAACTACTAACTCTCAGTTAAAGAAGTATGCATTTGAACTAATGGATGTCATCGGACCTCGCTTAGTAGGGACACCACAGATGATGCAAGCACATAATTGGGTGAAGGATCAGTACACTTCTATGGGCTTCGAGGCGCGTAATGAAGAGTATGGAACATGGAAGGCATGGGAGCGTGGTACTACACAGATCACGATGACTTCACCTCGTACTAAGTCATTAGAGGGAATGCAACTGGCATGGAGTCCTGCTTCTAAAAAAGGAGGAGTAGACGGAGAAGTAGTGATATTAGCTGATGTGGCTTCTCAGGCTGACTTTAATGCATGGTTACCTTCTGTAAAAGGGAAGTATGTCATGATCTCTATGCACCAACCTACAGGAAGACCAGACTACCAATGGCAAACTTTTGCTACTGAAGAGTCTTATACTAAAATGAAAGAAGAGAAAGCTGCAGCTGAGAAAGCGTGGGCTACTCGTATCAAAAATACAGGATATACAGCTAAGGAATTGCCTAAAGTATTAGAAGATGCAGGAGCTGCTGGTGTGCTAATGTCATACTGGACAGGTATTATGGGGTCTAATAGAATCTTTGGGGCAGAGACTAAAAAAGTACCTACTATAGATATCGCATTAGAAGATTATGGTATGCTATATCGATTAGCAGAGAATGGTAAGAAACCTCATATCCATGTGAATGCACAGTCAAAAGACCTTGGTACTACGAAGACATATAATACAATAGCTGAGCTTAAAGGTGGAGAGAAAGGAGATGAGTATGTAATCTTATCTGCACACTTAGATAGCTGGGATGGTGGTACAGGTGCTACGGATAACGGTACAGGTATCATCACGATGATGGAGGCTGCTCGTATCTTAAAAGCGGTATTGCCTAATCCTAAACGTACTATCCTAATCGGTAACTGGGGAAGTGAAGAGCAAGGATTAAATGGGTCTCGTGCTTTCGTAGCAGATCACCCAGAACTACACAATAAGATACAAGTAGTATTCAACCAAGATAACGGTACAGGACGTGTGGCTAATATCTCTGGACAAGGGTTCTTAAACTCTTATCAATATATTACAGACTGGTTATACGCAGTGCCTGAGAAATATAAGAAAGACATTAAGACTCACTTCCCTGGATCGCCTTCAGGAGGTGGTTCAGATCACGTATCATTTGTAAGTAAAGATATACCTGGGTTTATGATGAGTTCATTGAGCTGGGGATATGGTAATTATACTTGGCATACAAACAGAGATACAGCTGACAAGATCGTTTATGACGATGTACAGAACAACGCTATTCTGATCGCTATCATGGCTTATAAAGCAAGTGAGGAGAAAGAGTTGGTATCTAGAGAAAAGATTGTTCTTCCATTAGACAGTAAAGGAGAACGTCAAGAGTGGCCAGAGTCAAAAGGACCTAAACGCACAAGTAACTAGATGATATAAATAAAGAGCATTGCTGAGGTAATGCTCTTTTTTTGTTGTTAAAAGTTGCATAGAGTTGTTTAATTTTGGAGATATAAATATATAGATATGATCAAGTTGTTTTACTATGACGCTCTTACTGATCAAGGTCAAGAAGGAGAAGAATCTAAGGTGGCTACAGAGCTAGAAGTAATCACGTGTTTTAAAAAGTTGTCGACAGAAGAAGGTACTTTTATTGGAATATTTAAGGGAGAGGACGATACTTTACAGTTCGGTTGGTTACGAGATGATATATGGATTATAGATATTCCGATAGTGAGTAAACAGGGATCTTATCAGAAGGAAGGGACTAGAGAAGAGTGTATAGAATTAATCAAGGAGCAATATAAGAACTTTGATTTGAGCTTCAGTCATAGTTATACATTTGAAGAATGGTAGTGAGTTTTATAGTAGTGTAAACTAGTTTTTATATTTAGTTTCTTGTATTGGTATCTGCTTTTTAATGACTATTTTAATAAACTATATTTTTTAATCTTAATTTTAGTGTTTTCTGTTTTGTATTTACGTTAAATAATATTTTTTTGATATAAACTTTTGTTGTTTTTATTTTACTTTGACGCCCTAAAATAATAATAACATGAAAAATATAAGTTTGGTTATCATGATGTTAGTCATGGTTTTTGTTACTGGATGTTCAAAAGAAGATTTAGAAGTAAACAATAAAGATGTCAGTATTCAATACAAGGGTACATCTGTAGAAACTAGGAAAGCCAAGCAGTACACTAACTTTTACTTTACTATTAGGTCTACAGTGCGTACACCTATGCAAGGGTATGTAGAAGTAGTTACTATAAATAATGAGAAGATAAAATCGGATAGATTTTCTCTTAATATGGGAGAACACATAGAAGTTCTAGTGAAGAAAGAAGGAGTAGTAGTTGAAAGAGATTATGTAAAGGGCTATAAAGTGTATGCTACCCCAATCAACTTTGATGCATTTCCAAATCGCGGGATGCCTACAAGAGATTTCTTAACCCCACCGATGTATAAATTTCCAAAGGCAGGATAGATTGTCTCCACACCCTATACTGATGTGATACTTTTTGGATTAATTATGTTAAAAATAGATTATTATATTTATTTTTTCATATAATATGTTTTTACTTTGCAGTAAAAATTATGGTTATGAGAAGTATAGGTTTGTTTTTAACATTGGCAATGTCTGTGTTTTTATTTAGTTGTTCATCAAGTGATGATGGTATGAAAAGCAACGAAAGAGATGTAATAGTAGAACTGGTAAATACGAATGTAGTTGTCAGGTCTTCAGTAGAATATACTAGCTTTAATTATAATGTTAAGTCTAGTGCAAATATTCCATTAGATGGACGAGTAGAAGTGACAACTATAAAAGATGAAAAGTATCAATCGGATTATTTTACTATATCTCCTAATGGTACTGTAAAAACTTCTGTATTAGTAAAAGGGAAAGTAGAGGTTAATTATGTGAAATCACATAAAGCATATACTAGAACTGCTAAAGGCAATGTGAATCCTGCATTTTAAAAATTATAGATTATTACTTATTACAAATGTAAAAGAGGGGTGTCTTCATGAAGATACCCCTCTTTATGTGTTAAGTCACATGTTTTATTTAAATATGTCTTTTATCACTTTACCTTTACTGTAGTCTAATTTTATTCCTAGTAGTTCAGCCATTGTATTCGCTACATCTATCTGCTCATAATTACCGGTGCTTATTGTCGTATTTTGTTTGAAGTCTGGTCCCATAGCGAAGAATTCGATATGACGGCATCCTAGACAATTATCTCCATGGTTGACAAAAGAATCTTTGACTCCATCTAAGTGACGTCCATGGTCATTTGATACCATTAGGGTTGTTTTGTCTTTATAATCTGGTTGAGATTGTAAGAAGTCCCAAATGTCTTTAATGCTTTGATCAGTTGTTTTGATAGCTTGGATGTATTCATTCCATTTGTTAGCATGTCCATAGCTATCTACATCTTTTAAGTTAATAACAACTACATTAGGTTTGTCAGTTGTGATTACTTTTTTAAAGTTTTCGATAGTTACTTTATCTGCTCTATACCCTGTTCCATTACCAGCTACTCCTGCATCTGCTTTAGGCATATACTTATTATTCCAATCAGGGTTTTTAGTGTTATTTAGTACTTCTAATTTATCTTTAGATACTACCACCCAAGCTTTGCTGTTATCTTTCTTCGTTTGTTTTAACCACTGTTGTAATACAGAAGGATTAGTAGGAAGTTCTTTACCGTTATTCTTAATGCTGTCATATACACCTGTGATAAGGGCAGTGTGTCCTGCATTTGTATTGGTTAGTCCATTGTTTCTAAAATTGCTGATAAAAACTCCTTCTTTTAATAGAGCGATGCGGTTAGGGATATGTGCTTGTGTAGTTTCTTGCCAAGTCTCTGTCATTCTAGGTCCGTCGATAACTAGTAAAACGACATTTTCTGTTTGATACTTTTTGCTTTCTGGTTGTGCTGCTTTATTGTCATCACTAGAACATGATACTAGTGACACACATAAGATAAGGCTTAGAATAATTCTTTTCATAATGATGTTTTTGTATGTTACAAAGTAACTTCGATTAAGCTGTATTATACAAGTTATTCGCATTATGCATTTGTGAAGTATAAGTTACATAAACGTTCATGAAAAGGTGAACTCTAGGTGTTATTTAATGAAAGGATAATGACTATTTTACATCATTTACTGTACAAGTTTTTAGAAGTAATTTATAAAAACTCTATCTTTAAGGATTCAATTATAAAACTATGAAGAAGTTAGGTTTGTATCTTATGATTCTTGCTCCGATAATCGGCTTTGGACAAAGTTCGAATGGGAGAATACAGGAGTTGTGGAACATTATTCAGAAACAAGAAGAGAATGCTGAGGTAAAGAGCATGTTGCCCAATATACAGGAAGTGAAGAAGTTGTCTAAAAGGCATAATGACTATCCTAGTATGATAAAAGCGATGTTCTATGAGGCAAGAGTAAACATCTTAGTAAGTGAAGATGATAAGTATGATATCAATATCATTATTAAGCAATTCGCTGAAGAAAGAAGAAATGCAAAAGGTGCTACAAAGGCTATTATAGATACCTATATAGCTGAGATATTTAAGCTGTATTACTCTGCTAATAGATATAAACTTAGGAATAGAACAACATTAGAACAAAGTACTGCTTCTGGTATAGCCTATTGGACAGCTGATGAGTTTAAAAAAGAAATAGAAAAGTATTATCAAAGTGGTCTTTCTCTAGCTGCTAAAGAGCAAGGAGAGTCTATCGATAACTGGGGAGATATGTTTAGCTCTAATGCTTCTAAGTTAGGTGCTAGTAGAGCTAAACTTACAGTTTATGATGCATTGCGTTTAAATTACTTAGATAATCTACAGTATAATTCATTTGATTTGTCAGATGAAGAACGTAGAGCGCTAGAACAAAAAAAGCAAGAGTTAAAAGCGGCTATCCTAAAAGATATAAAAGCTAAGAATGATGCTACGCTCTATGTGTATATAGAGATGTATCTAGCGGCTACTATAGAATCTAGTGAGCATCGCAAAGAGAAGTTTGAAAACCTATTAGCAGCGTATCCTAATGAGCCTCTTGTGTATGAGGGGTATGCTAATTATCTAAATGGAGTAGAACTAGTAGCTCTAATAGATAAGGCTTTAAAGTTATTTCCTAATACAAAGACGGCAGAGAACCTAAGTGCACTGAAGAAGTATACAGAACGCAAACAATACACTTATAATATCAATAAGTATGTATTAGATAATCAGGCTATACCTCTGAGTATAGGTCATCAGAATGGCGACAAGATCTATGTACGTGTGTATAAGAACAATAGTTCTAAGAGAAGTAACAATATACCTTTCCACAATGGAGTAGAAGGATACAATAGATTAAATAAAGAATATACTGCTATAGATACTTATACAGTTCAGTTGAGCACATTTAATGATTATGAAATGCACAAAACTGTGGTAGCGTTAAATGCGCTAGATACAGGTAGGTATTTTATAGCATTCTCTAATGTTCCTTTTGATCAGATTAAAGAAGGGGAGTCTGATGTACAAGTAACCCTTGTCAATGTGACTCCTAATGTTGTAGAAATTAACGAAGGAAAATTACGTGCTTATAATAGAAGAACAGGTAAGCCATTAAGCAATATCAGTATTCACATCGCTAATGAAGATGAGAAGAGAGTAAATAGTAATTATTGGGAAACGGTGATAACGACAGACTCTAATGGAGAGGCTAATCTTGATTTTGCTAAATCTGATAGATATCTCTATGCTAATATAAAGGGAGAAGAGGTATATTATTCTTCTTATGTGTATAGTCGTTATAAACAAGAAGAAATAGAAGATAATGTACAGTATAAAGCGACTGTACTAACAGATAGAGGTATCTATAGACCAGGACAAGTCCTGTATTTTAAATCTATAGTTTCTAAAAAGAGTAAGCTGAGTGAACAGGTAGTTGCTAAGGCACAAGTATCTATAAAGCTATATGACCCTAATGGGAAGGAATTGACCACACAACAATTAGTTACAAATGAGTTTGGTTCTGTCAATGGACAGTTTGTATTACCATCAGTAGGTAGATTAGGTAACTATAGTGTGGAGGTTATACTAGGAGAGGAGACTGTAGGATGGAGTCATCTGTCAGTAGAAGAGTATAAACGTCCGAAATTTGAAGTAGAGTTCGAAAAACCTAAAGAGATCTATAAACTAAACGAGAATGTAACTGTAGAAGGAAGTGCAAAGGCTTTCTTAGGAGCTAATATAGATAAGGCAAAAGTAGTTTATAGAGTAGAGAGACAAGAGATATGGCCTTATTGGATATGTGGACCTTATTATCCAAGTAGATATCTGAATCCTGAGACAATGATTCAGGGAGAGACAATAACGGATGAGAAAGGAAAGTTTACTATCAGCTTTAAGGCGTTGCCTAAAGAAGAAAAAGAAAGTACCCTGCCTCGTACATTTACTTATTATATCTATGCGGATGTAATAGACCAGAATGGAGAAACACATAGCAGTAGTGTAGATGTAGTAGTAGGAGAGAAGAATATAGAGCTAGCTGTTAATCTTCCTTTTATTTCTACAGTAAAGGATTTGAGTAAGTTTACGATTAGTACGAAGAACCTAAATGGGATAGACTATGCTTCTCAAGGAGAGTTAAGCATATTCCCTCTATTAGCTCCTAATCCTGAGCGTATTTCTGATAATTTTGGTTTAGATAAAGGAGATTATAAGTTGTATGATTACAATGAGTTTATCTCTCTATTCCCTCATTTAGATTACGGAGATGAGAAAGATACAGCGCAGTGGGGAATAGGTAATTCTGTGTTTAGTACATCATTTAATACAGCAGATACAAAAGAGGTAGTATTTAAGGGGGCTAAACAATTATCTTCAGGTGCTTATATTGTCAAAGGATATGTATATGAGAATGGTGAGAAGAATGAGATAGAGAAACGCTTTACATTAAGAAATGAGGAGTCAAAAGAGTCTTCAAAGGTCTTAGTAGAATTAAAAGCAGAGGACAAAGTATACAGAGTAGGAGAGAAAGCTAGTGTAGAGATACGCAGTGCTGAGAATAATACGTATGCATTCGTAGAAGTAAAAGCAAATGGTAAACAGGTTTATCAAAAAGTGATGAAGATCAATAAGAGAGGTTCGTCAATAGATATTCCTATTAAACAGGGTTATAAGGTAGTAGATGTTTATGCATTAGCATTAAAGCATAATATAGCAGCACAAGATGCGGCTAGCATTACTCTAAAAGGAGAAGAGAGTAAGCTGTCTTTAGTTATAGAGTCTTTTAGAGACAAGGTAGAGCCTGGGGCTAAAGAAAAATGGTCTTTAAAAGTAAAAGGGAAAGAGAAGGAGCAAGTGGTATCTGAAATATTAGCTACTATGTATGATGCTTCTTTAGATCAGTTCGTATCACATAGTCTAAATACGACTCTTAAAGTTCCTGTACATTATTACAACAGACCTTCGTTTAGTATGTATGATTTTAGTAATATCAAGGGAATAAGTTACTTTAATTCATTAGCAAGTGAGACAGTAGATTATACTGATTTTATAATAGATAGACCAATCGTATTTAATACTTACGGATTAAACTTCCAACCTAAAGTAAGAATTGGTTCTGGGACGATGCGAGTGAGAGGGATGAGTATGGTGAGTGCTACGAGTGGAGATGCAATGGCTAAAAATATAGTAGCTCCTACTGTTGCGTTTAAGGAAGAGTTAAAAGAAAATGCTATTATAAATGAGTCTAAGGATGTAAGTACTGGTGGTAGCAGTGTAGAAAAAACAGATGCTCCTGCACCGACTATTCGTAAAAACTTACAAGAGACAGCTTTCTTTTACCCTACGCTAAAGACAGATGAGAATGGTGATGTGAAGTTCGAGTTCACAATGCCTGAAGCTTTGACTAAATGGAAGTTTATGGCTTTTGCTCATACTAAGGATTTGCGTAGTGACTATGCAGAAAAAGAAGTAGTAACTCAAAAAGAGTTAATGGTAGTTCCTAACTTACCTCGTTTCTTACGACAAGGAGATAAATTAACTTTATCTACAAAAGTAGTTAATCTATCTGATGCTAATAGAAAAGGTAAAGCTACTCTTCAACTGTTTAATGCTTATACGAATGAGTTGTTAGTAGAGAAAACAGGAGAGTTCTCTGTCAATAAAGAAGAGTCAAGTGCTGTAAGTTGGGATATAGAAGTTCCGAATAGCGTAGATGTAGTCTCTTGTAGAATAATAGCTGTGTCAGATAATTATAGTGATGGAGAAGAGTCTGTGCTACCGGTATTGACTAATAGAATGCTAGTAACAGAGACGATGCCTATCTATATCAAAGAAGGACAGAATAAGATATTCAAGTTTAAGGAGTATGAAGCGAATAGAAGTAATACTCTACAGAATCATAAATTGACATTAGAGTTAACGACTAATCCAATTTGGAATGCTGTGTTTGCTTTACCATATTTACAAGAATATCCTTATGATAGTTCTGAGCAAGTGTTTAGTAAAGTGTTTGCTAATGCTGTTGCAACGAAAATATTAAATGACAATCCTAAGATTAAGACTGTTTTCGATCAATGGAATGTAAAAGGAGAAATGTCTTCTAAGTTAGAACAGAATCAAGAGCTGAAGAGCGTGCTGTTAGCTGAGTCGCCATGGGTGAGAGAAGCAATAAGTGAGGCTGAGCAAATGAAGCGTATGGCAGTCTTGTTTGATTTGAATAAAATGCAATATGACCTTCAGTCAGATATCGATAAGTTAATCGAGCAACAAAACGAAGATGGAGGATTCTCTTGGTTTAAAGGAGGAAAATCAGATAACTATATTACACAAACTATTGTAGAAGGTTTTGGTAATCTGAAACGCATAGGTGCAATGAATGCTCCTTGGGCAAGTGATGTGAATTATATTTCGATGCTAAAGAGAGCAATAGAGTATATGGATCAAGCACAATATAGAGAGTATGAAGAGCAAGTGAAGTTTGGTGTAAAAGGGAAAGTTCCTAGTTTAGGTACGCACTATTTATACGCACGTAGTTATTTTATAGGGGATTTCGGTATCAATGAGAAATACTCTCCTATGATAACTGCTATTCGTCAAAGTATCGAGAGTGAGAAACCTGCTAATAATCTTTATCAAGAGGCTATACGAGCTGTGATAGCAAAGAGATTTGGTTCTGATAAAAAGGCAGAGAGTATTGTTAAGGGGATTATGGAGACAGCAGTAGAGTCTGATGAGATGGGAATGTATTGGAAGAATAATACTGCAGGATGGTTATGGTATCAGGCTCCTATCGAAACTCAAGTGGCAATTCTAGAAGCTACCAACGAGGTAAATAAAGAGAAATACGCTAATGCGATAGAACAGATGAAAGTTTGGTTACTAAAGAATAAACAAACTACTGGATGGAGATCTACTAAAGCAACTACAAAGGCTGTATATGCCTTATTAAATACGGGTAGGTCTTGGCTAGATGCAGAGCAAGGTATTGAAGTAAAAGTAGGAGGATATCCTATAGACACAGAAGCAAATGCTCAGGCGGGTAGTGGTTATATCAAACAGAGTTGGACTAAAGCAGAGTTGACAGCTAAAAAAGGTATTGTAGAAGTAAGTAAGACCTCTCCTGGTATTGCTTATGGTGCGATGTACTGGCAGTACTTCGAAGATTTAGATGCTATTAATACAGCAGCGACAGGTATTAAGTTAACTAAAAAGCTTTATATAAAAGCGAATACAGAGCAAGGTCAAGTACTGCGTGAGATCACTAAAGAGTCTCCGATTAAAGTAGGTGATGTAGTGACAGTACGTTTAGAGATAAGTGCAGATAGGGATATGGATTATGTTCACTTAAAAGATATGCGTGCTAGTGGCTTTGAACCTACGAATGTACTATCAGGGTATAGATGGAAAGGAGAGTTCGGATATTATGAAGAGACAAGAGATGCTTCTACGAACTTCTTTATATCGAGATTGAGAAAAGGAAGCTATGTATTCGAGTATGAGTTAAGAGCTAATGTAAGTGGTCAATTCTCGAATGGTATTACAACTATGCAGAGTATGTACGCACCAGAGATGAGTGCTCATAGCGAAGGCATCAGAGTAGAAATTAAGAACTAGTGTAACTAGATAAATAAACAGAAGGAGGTTTGCTGAGGTAAACCTCCTTTTTTATGAGGTATACTTCTTGTTGTAGGTTAAGTGTTTAAAGGTTGATGTGGTTGTAAATTTGTAATACAAAAAACAAAGAGATATGAAAACAAGAAATATTAAACAAGTAGTAAAACCACAACCAGCACACTTTGTAGGAGATGGTTTTAGAGTGCACAACTTTATTCCAAGTATGCCTAATATGAATATGCAACAGATGGATCCGTTTATCATGTTTGACTATAATTCTAAATACACATTTGGGCCTTCAGAAATCCCAAGAGGTGTAGGAGTACACCCACATAAAGGATTTGAGACTGTTACAATAGCATATAAAGGACGTGTAGAACATGGAGATAGTAGTGGAGGAGGAGGTATCATAGGAGAAGGTGATGTACAATGGATGACTGCAGCGTCAGGAGTTTTACACAAAGAGTTTCATGAAACAGAATGGAGTAAAACAGGTGGTGAGTTTCAAATGGTACAGTTATGGGTGAACTTAAAGAGAGAAGATAAAAAAGGTCCTGCTAAATATCAAGCTATAGAACATGATAAAATGGCAAAATATACATTGCCTAATGGAGAAGGAGTAATTGAAGTAATAGCAGGAGACTATAATGGAACTAAAGGAACAGCTTCTACATTCTCACCAATTCACATGTACAATTTAAAAGCTAAAGCAGGTACAAATACTGGTTTTAGTTTTCCTTCAGGGTATACTACTTTATTGTTAGTATTAGAGGGTGAAGTAAAAGTAAATGGAACAGTAGTAGCTACAGATCATGTGGCTCATATGGAGAGAGAAGGAGAAGAGTTTACTGTAGAAGTTACTAAAGATGCTGTAGTCTTAGTAATCTCAGGAGAACCTTTAAATGAACCAATAGCACATTATGGACCATTCGTAATGAATACAACAGATGAGTTGGTACAAGCAGTAGATGACTTTAACTCTGGGAAGTTTGGAGATCTAGCATAATAATAAATTTCATAATAAGTAAGGAGACTATATTTTTATAGTGGTTTTGTTTTGGTGAAAGGAGAGGTATTGATTATCTCTCTTTTCTTTTTTGGAGTGTAAAATAGCTGTTTATAGCTATTGCATATTTACTAGGTATATTTTTACATTTGTCGTATTAATCAGTAGGTATGAAAAAAGTAGGAATTACATTATTTGCACTAGCACTTTTAACAGTTAGTTGCAAGGATAAAGAGGTGAAAACTGAAGTAGTAGAAGAGACTCAAATCGTGACTCCTCAAGTACAGCCAGAGACAGCTGACTTAAAGTTAGCCGCAGACAATATGGATGCCTACATGGAGTCAGAAGATAAGATGATGGTAACTTTAGGAGATGCAGATCAATTGCGTCTTCAAAAGGCAATACAAATCATCGGAAATATGAATGTCATCTATACTGATGATGATGGAATAGATCATGATAAGACAGATGCAGCTTTCTTAAAAGAGGTAGGGGGTAAAACTTTTAAAGAAGTATGTAAAGTAGCAGAAGGATATCTTAAAGCTGATCAACAACGCGAGTTAGACCGTATCAATGGAATATTAGGGAGTATAAAGGATCCTAAAGCAGATGCTGATGTAGAGCGTTATAATGAGGCACAACACGATCTTAAAGAAGCTAATAAAATACCTATTACACTAGATGCTTATACCTATAGCGAAGAGTGTTTTTTGTAGAGACGGCAATAAATTGCGTCTACCACATACTAACCAGACTATTGATAATCTTCTATATTAAACAACTAAGCCCATTGCATTGCAATGGGCTTAGTTGTTTAATGGTCTACAGCTAAACGGTCTACAGCTGTTAACTGTAAACCGTCCACCGTTAACCTATAACAATCCCGCTCTTTTTAATAAAGCATCAGGAGTAGGTTCTTGACCTCTGAATTTCTTGTATAATGTCATTGGGTGATCAGTTCCCCCTTGAGATAAAACATAATCTTTAAACTTAGTAGCTACTTCTTTATTGAAGATGCCATTAGCCTTAAAGTATGCGAATGCATCAGCATCTAATACCTCTGCCCATTTATAGCTGTAGTATCCAGATGAGTAACCACCTTGAAAGATATGAGAAAATGAAGTACTCATCGCATTCTCTTTTACATCAGGATATTGTTGTGTAGAAGCAAATTGTTTTGTTTCGAAGTCTTTTAGACTTGTGATAGCCGTAGGGTCTTGACCATGCCATCCCATATCTAATAAACCGAAGCTCAACTGACGTACTGTAGCTATCCCCTCTAAGAAGCTCGCACTCTCTTTGATCTTTGCTACTAATTCCATAGGGATAGTTTCACCAGTTTGGTAATGTTTAGCGAATAGCTCTAAAGCTTCTTTTTCGTAACACCAGTTCTCCATCACTTGACTTGGCAATTCTACGAAGTCCCAATATACATTAGTTCCAGATAACGATGGATAAGTCGTGTTTGCTAACATGCCGTGTAATGCATGTCCAAACTCGTGGAATAGCGTTGTCACTTCGTTAAATGTAAGCAATGAAGGCTTAGTAGCAGTTGACTTAGTGAAGTTACACACGATAGAGATATGTGGTCTTTCATTGATACCGTCTTTGACATATTGGTTTTTGAATGAAGTCATCCATGCACCGTTTCTCTTTCCTTTACGTGGGAAGAAGTCTGTGTAGAATACAGCTATAAAATCTCCTTGCTCATTCGTTACCTCGAATGTACGCACATCTGCGTGGTACTTCTCTATAGTCTGTACTTCTGTAAACACTAATTCGTATAACTTATTGGCTACTTGGTAAGCACCGTCTAATACATTCTCTAATTGAAAGTATGGTTTAAGTAATTCGTCATCTAAGCTAAAGCGCTCTTGTTTTAACTTCTCAGAGTAGTATGAACCATCCCATTTTTGCAATACATCAATGTTGTCTACCTTCTTTGCAAAAGCAGTTAATTCAGCAAACTCTTTATCAGCAGCTGGCTTAGCTTTTGCTAATAACTCCTCTAAGAAAGCATTTACCTTATCAGGACTCTGTGCCATACGCTCTTCTAATACGAAGTGAGCATGTGTAGCATATCCCAGTAGATTAGCTCTCTCATGACGTAGGTTTACAATCTTTAAGACATTAGCTTCATTGTTGTGTTCGTTGTCTTGGAAGGCTTTCTTACCAGCAGCAATAGCCATCTCCTTGCGCAATTCACGATTATCAGCATAGGTCATAAAAGGGATATAACTAGGATAATCTAATGTGAATACCCATCCCTCTTTACCTTCTTGTTCAGCTAAAGCTCTTGCTTCTTCTACAGCACCTTCAGGAAGACCAGCTAAGTCTTTTTCCTCTGTGATGTGCAGTTGGAATTTATGTGTTTCTGCTAATACGTTTTCTCCAAACTTCAACGCAGTTGTAGATAACTCTGCATCTATTGCTCTTAATCTTTCTTTTTTATCTTCTGATAACAATGCACCATTGCGGACAAAGCTTTTATAATTCTTTGTCAATAAGGTTTCTTGTTCTATAGTAAGGTTCAGTGTCTCTTTTTGTTCATAAACTGCTTTTACGCGTTTAAATAACTCTTCGTTTAAGGAGATGTCATTGCTTAGTGCTGATAGCATTGGAGCTACTTCTTGTGCTATTTTCTGCATCTCATCATTTGTCTCAGCTGAGTTCAGGTTAAAGAAGATATTAGACAATACATCTAATTCCATCCCTGAGTAAGCTAATGCTTCTAGTGTATTCTCAAAGGTAGGTGTTGTAGCGTTAGCAGTAATAGCGTCTATCTCTGCTTTTGTATCTTGTATTGCTTTTTGGAAAGCAGGTATATAGTCTTCCGTTTTAATTTGAGTAAATGGTGCTGTACCATGTACGGTGTTAAATGGATTGTTCAATGCCGACATATTTTCTAATTTATTTTTATACTATAAAAGTAAGTTTTTTTTAAATAATGGCTTGTTAATAATATTGGAATGTTTTTTGCACTAGGTGTGAATAATCACATATTAATCAATTTTTAAATTAATATGTTTGTTGTAATAGATAATTAATCAATATGTTATGATGGAAATATCAGCAAAGGATTTAGATATTCTTAGAAGTGAAGTAAATGAAGCTATTAGATTAGGTACATTAACGGATAAGCAATTACAAGTTATCTATGATAATAAGTTGTTTAATATGTTTGTGCCTGCATATTTAGGTGGGTTAGGAGTAAGTCTGATTGAAGCTTTGCAAGTAGAGGAGCAGTTGGCTAGAATAGATGGAAGTCTCGGATGGACTGTGACGATGTGCGCTGGAGCCAATATGTTTGTTGGTTATTTAGAGAGCTTTCTTGCTAAAATGATTTTCCAAGATCCGAAAGTATGTTTTGGAGGCAGTGGGCAGATAGATGGTGTTGCTAGGGTATATAGAGATGGTTACATCGTAAATGGAACCTGGGATTATATCGTAGGATTACCTCACTGTACTGTATTAACCTTGAACTGTCATATAGAAGAAAAGGGAGAATTGCTTTATAAGAAAGATGGTTCGCCTTATTTTAAAACGTTTTTCTTCTTCCCGAAAGAGGTGACTATTATTGAAGATTGGCAGTCTATTGGACTTAAGGCTACTGCTAGTCATAGTGTTAGTATTAAGGAGTTTAGGGTGAATGTAAATAGAGCCTTTGAGATAGATAGTAATCATCCTATAATTAATGAACAGACCTATCACTATCCTTTTATGTCCTTTGCATTGTTAACTTTGACAGCAAATCATTTGGGAATGCAAGAACATTTTATGGATGAATTAAAGAAGTATTTTACAGGAGAATTGTATAATAAATATTTCGAGTTTAAAGATGAATTGTTCTATCAGTATGAAGAGAAATTCCTTGAGAGAAGAGCAGCCTTTTATCGCTTAGCTAAGTCATCTAGTGATGAAATAGCACTAAATGGCAAGTTAACAGAGCAGACTACTGCTGATATTGAGAAAATGTGTAAAGGTCTTGTCTATAAAGGACGTAATGCTGTTTTGAAGGTTGTACCTTATTTAGGAATGGGAGCGATGGACTATACTACAGAGATGAACCGTATTATAGGAGATATTCTTACCGCGAGTCAGTTTAGTTTATTGTTACCTGATAGTTTAGAATAGAGAAAAATAGGTCAATAGAAGAGATCTCATCAGTATTACTGATGAGGTCTTTTTTGTTTAAAGTGTTTTAATGCGGTAGCTTTGTTGTTGACAAAACAACATATTATGAAACAGTATCTAAGTGATGCCGATGTGCAAATACTTAAAGACAATATAAATACAGCAGAACAAATAGGTCATCTAACAACAGAACAACTAGAAGTACTGTATAGAAACAACTTATTTAACCTATTTGTGCCTAAACAATATAATGGCTTAGAACTAGACTTTATCGATGCCCTAAGAGTAGAAGAGCAGTTAGCTACTATAGATGGGAGTATAGGATGGACAGTTACACTGTGCGCAGGTGCTAATATGTTTGTAGGTTTCTTAGATTCTACTGAAAGTAATAAAATCTTTCAGGATACAGAAGTGTGTTTTGGAGGTAGTGGTAAGGTTAGTGGAGTAGCAAGAGAAGAAGGAGAGTATTATCTTATCAATGGGACTTGGGATATTGTAACAGGCTTACGCCATTGCACAGTTTTTACAGCGAATTGCCATCTCGAAGTTAATGGGGAATTGCAGTATGATGTAGAGGGTAGACCTGTATATAAGTCATTTTTCTTTTTGCCTTCTGAAGTAACAACTAAGAACAGTTGGGATACTTTAGGACTAATAGCTACAGGGAGTCATTCTATTGTAGTAAAAGAATTACGCGTACATAAATCACGAAGTTTTAGTATCACAAGTGAGGCGTGTACTATCGACACCCCACTTTATAAGTTTCCATTTTATCCGTTTGCGAAGTTTACATTAGCTGTGAATCAGTTGGGAATGCAATACCACTTTCTACAAGAGGTAGTGGTGTATTTTAATAAAATCAAAGGAGGTGCTTATGAGCAGTTCCAAACAGAATTGTTAGTAAAACTACAGACAGCCTATCACACGCGTAGAGAGGCTTTTTATGATTTAGCATCTACTACATGGCATAAAGTACAAGAAGGTATTGAGCTAACAGAAGCAGAGTGTAATGCTATAGATAAACTGTGTAAAGAAGTGGTGTATCAAGGGAGAGATGAGGTGATACAGAACTTACCTTATTTAGGTATGTACGGAGTGAATAATAGCTCTCCTATAAGTAGAATCATCAGAGATATATTAACCGCATGTCAACACAGCTTGTTTCTTTAATTACGATTTTCAAATTACGAATTAAAAATTAAGAAAGTTTAAATACCTATTTATTCTGTGTAACTCTTTCTTTATTTTGTATAGTAATTCTGATACTACCAATGATTTTTAGAATCTCATCTAAATCCTGAAGTAAGCTGTTTTTCTCACGAATAGTCAAAAAGTCTGTGTCTGCTAATAATCTAATCCAATAATGAGTTTCACGAGCTTCTTTATAAGCAATAGATAATTTAGCGTAGAAGTCTTTTTCTGTCTGTCCACCAAGGGCTTCTTCAACATTAGCACCTATAGAAGTGCCAGAGCGAAGAAGTTGTTTACTTAGTACATATTCTTTTTTAGTCGCAGATAGATGTTTATATAGGCGGATGGTTCTTACAGCAAAATCATAGGTTTTAGTCTGTATTATATTTTCTTGCTTCATAAAGTAACAAGGTAGTTATAGGTTTTAAAGTAATAATAACCGAAATATGAAGTAATATACTTACTCCATATTTCGGTTATATTTAAGTTGCTGAGTCATCCCTCACCCGTAGGGTGATGATTCTTAATTTTTAATTTATAATTCTTAATTTAAATAAAAGGTCTAAAGACCTTTTATTTCGGTTGCTGCTTTAAGCACCGCTTCTCTTAATCCATTTTTATATTCTACCATCTTATTTCGAAGGTCTTCATTTTGACTACCTAATATCTGTATCGCTAGAAGACCTGCATTTTTTGCACCATTAAGGGCTACTGTAGCTACAGGTACACCACCAGGCATCTGTAAGATAGATAGTACACTGTCCCATCCATCGATAGAGTTGCTAGATTTAACAGGTACTCCGATCACTGGAAGTGGAGACATTGAAGCTACCATACCAGGTAAGTGTGCTGCTCCTCCTGCTCCTGCGATGATCACATGGATACCGCGCTTATGAGCATTAGAAGAAAAGTCTACAAGTTTCTCAGGTGTTCTATGAGCAGATACGATATCCACTTCTACTTCTACACCGAATTCTTTAATAATATTGATTGCATCTTGCATGACAGGCATATCCGATACGCTGCCCATTACTACTGCTATTTTCATAAGATTTATTTGCTGATTACTTTAATAGTTTCTTTTACTTGCTGAGCTATTTCTCTCGCTTTAACCATATCGCTATTCACGATCGTTACATGTCCCATTTTTCTAAAAGGACGAGTCTCGCGTTTGCCATAGATATGAGGAGTCACACCCTCTATCGCTAAGATATCTTCCATTCCTTCATAGTACACTTGTCCAGTATAGCCTTCAGTACCTACTAAGTTTACCATGATACCAGCCACTTTGCTATCTGTATTCCCTAAAGGTA
Organism: Myroides odoratimimus; assembly: GCF_038039805.1. Classification (GTDB taxonomy): domain Bacteria; phylum Bacteroidota; class Bacteroidia; order Flavobacteriales; family Flavobacteriaceae; genus Flavobacterium; species Flavobacterium odoratimimum_B. Next base: position 56,883 of record NZ_JBBPHK010000003.1, on the reverse strand, counting down.
AATCTAGAATAGCACGGATGTGTTGTTCGAACTGAGAAGTATAGCTCGCCTCTATAGAGTAGTGTCCAGAGTTATGAGGACGAGGAGCTACTTCATTCACTAGTACATCGTCATCTTGCGTTTGGAACATCTCCACAGCTAATAAACCTACATGATTAAATCTCTCAGAAACTTGTAGCGCAATAGCTCTTGCCTTATCCGCTACAGCGCAATCGATACGGGCAGGACAGATCACATATTCTACTTGGTTAGCCTCTGGGTGGAACTCCATTTCTACTACAGGGTATGTTTTGATTTCTCCAGAAGCAGAACGAGCTACGATTACAGCTAATTCGTTTTTAAAAGGAACCATCACTTCTGCGATACACTCTACATTAGGTAGTGCATCTAAGTCAGTAATCGTACGAACTACTTTTACTCCATTACCATCATACCCAAACTGAGCTGACTTCCATACGAATGGCATCGTTACTTCATTAGCTGTAGCTGCTGTTTTTAGAGCTTCTATATCAGAGAATCTCTTATAAGGAGCAGTTGGGATATTATGAGTAGTATAGAAATCTTTTTGATTTCCTTTGTTTTGGATTAATCGAAGTGTCTTAGGAGAAGGGAATACTTTAAGCCCTTCTTCTTCTAACTTATCAAGTGCGTCTAAGTTGACATTTTCTATTTCGATCGTTAAGACATCCACTGTTTTACCAAAGCGATAAACAGTTTCAAAATCCATTAAATCCCCTTGGAAGAACTGATGTGCTCCATACTGAGAAGGGGCATCTTTACTAGGATCTAGTACATTGGTAGCGATGTCAAATTTACGAGTGTCATATAGGAGCATTTTACCTAATTGACCTCCTCCTAATATTCCCAAACGGAAATCAGTAGAAAAGTAATTCATTGTGTAGTTGTATTGTTATTAAGGCAAAGATAATTTAAAAATATCTAAAATGAAGCATATTGCTACCTGTCTTGTGTTGCTTAATGTATTTATAATTTCTTTGACAAGAGACATAAATTAAGAGTAGATGATTTTTGAGATAAGTAAAATACAAATAGGTTGTGTTTGTTAAAAAAAGAGTATTTATTTTTAATAAATAAAAAAGTATATTTAGGTATTAATGTGTTGTATAGTAGTTTTTTGTGATAGGAGTGCTATTCTTGAGTATATGCTGTAGTTCCAGTATATATAACCCTTTTGAGCGAATGCTTCAACACTTCTTCAACATTGCCCCAAGAATGCTCTACTAGAGAGGGTGTTTGTTGAAGGAATGTTGACGGGATATTGAGGAGGTGTTGAAGAAGAAAGAAAGTAGTGTAGTGATAAATAAGTCTATATTCTCATTCTGTTTAGGATTGATTGACTTATTATTAGAAGTAAAAAAGATGGTTTGTACTCAAGATAACGGTGTGATAAGAAGTTTTTTTAGGAGAAATTATACCTCGATTATGTTATAATAAATGAAAGTCTATATTATTTATCTTATTGATTATATGAATTAACTAATTTAATATGATAATTAAATGATTTTATTATTGAATTTTACTTATTATTAAATTATAACGTTTTATTAAATAAATATTTTTTAGTTAAAAAAATTAACTTATATTTGGTAGGTTATGAGTTGTGAATTGGCTCATTAAAATTGAAATTACGTTTTAAGTAGTGAAAATAATCTCAACGATAGAACTATAAACTTTGGTTTTAGAGTTAGATTGAATTAGTTTGTTTTAGACGTAGCGTGTAATAGCGCTACGTTTTTTGTTTTTAAAAACAAAAGGCTAAAAAGTAAATTATTGGGGTTTATTTTTTGGTTATTTAGGTTAAATCCTTTGCATAGAAACGAATAAACCTGTATTCTTTTTGTATATTTGCAAATTACGAACAACTTCGACACAATGGAAATACAAGTATTGGATAAAGTGTTTGTTCCTTTTATTTCAAGGGAGCAGATTGATACTAGATTGCGTGAAATCGCAGAACAAATAGAAAAGGATATGAACGGAGACGTTCCTGTATTTATAGGGGTTCTTAACGGTTCGTTTATGGTTATTTCTGATTTGGTGAAGCATTATAAAGGCTCATGTGAAATGAGTTTCGTTAAAATGGCTTCATATATAGGAACTCAATCAACTAATCAGGTTAATCAATTATTAGGACTTGATATAGATGTTACTGATAGAAGAGTAGTTATTATAGAAGACATTGTAGATACTGGGAATACACTAGTAGCGTTAAAGAAATTATTTGATCAACATAAACCTAGTGAAGTACGTATATGTACGCTATGTTTAAAACCAGAGGCGTATACGAAAGATATTCATTTAGATTATGTAGCTTTTGAGATTGAGAATAAGTTTATCGTAGGATATGGAATGGACTATGATAAATACGGTAGAAATATACCAGAGATATACCAAATTAAAGAATAAAGATTAGACTAACAGAATAAACAATAAATAATGATTGCAATAGTTTTATTTGGAAAACCAGGTGCTGGGAAAGGTACACAGGCTGAGTTTTTAAAAGAAAAGTATAATTTAACACATATCTCTACAGGGGATGTATTTCGTTTTAACTTGAAAAATGATACTGAGCTAGGTAAACAAGCTAAAGTATATATGGATCAAGGAGAACTAGTTCCGGACAGTGTTACAATTAATATGTTGGCAGAAGAGGTGAGCAAAAATATGGATAAATCAGGATTCTTATTCGATGGTTTTCCTCGTACGATCGCTCAAGCTGAAGCACTAGAAAAACTATTGAATGAGAAAGGAATCACTTTTGCAGGAACTGTAGGTTTAGAGGCTGATGATGATGTATTAGTAGCGCGTATTCTAGAGAGAGGTAAGACTAGTGGTAGAGCTGATGACCAAGATGAGGCTAAGATTCGTACACGTTATACAGAGTATAATGAGAAGACAGCTCCTCTTATCGCGTTCTACGAAGCAAAAAATAAATTCTACGCTGTAGATGGAATAGGTTCTATCGAAGAAATTACAGGACGTTTAAGCAAAGTTATAGATACTTTAATATAAGGTACTTTATAACATTCACTAAAAAATATTACCTTTGCCGCCCAATTCCTATTGTATGGTGCAATAAGGACGAAAAAAATTAAAGGAAATGACTGAAGGGAATTTTGTCGATTACGTAAAGATATATGTAGCTTCTGGTAAGGGAGGTAGAGGATCTACACACTTACACAGAGAAAAATTTATTGAAAAAGGTGGGCCTGATGGTGGAGACGGAGGTCGCGGAGGACACGTATATATAGTCGGAAATGAAGGTTTATGGACTTTATTTCACCTTAAATTTGCACGTCATATTAAAGCAGGTCATGGGGGTGATGGAGGAAGTTCTAGAAGTACAGGGTCAGATGGTGAAGATAGAATTATCGAGGTGCCATTAGGAACTGTAGTGAAGGACAAAGAGACAGGTGAAGTATTATTCGAAATTACTGAACACGGCGAAAAGAGAATCGTAGCTGAGGGAGGTAAAGGAGGATTAGGTAACTGGCATTTTAGATCATCTACTAACCAGACTCCTAGATATGCACAACCTGGAATGCCTAGTGAAGAGCTAGATATTATATTAGAATTAAAAGTATTAGCTGATGTCGGATTAGTAGGATTCCCGAATGCGGGTAAATCTACATTACTGTCTGTACTTACTTCGGCTAAACCAAAGATTGCGGATTATCCGTTTACGACACTGAAGCCTAATTTAGGTATTGTGTCATATAGAGATTTTAAATCTTTTGTGATTGCAGATATTCCGGGTATTATCGAAGGAGCTGCAGAAGGTAAAGGTTTAGGTCATTACTTCTTAAGACATATAGAGAGAAACTCTACTTTATTATTCATGGTGCCTGCGGATGCTGATGATATTAAAAAAGAGTATGATATCTTAATAGATGAGCTAAGAAGATATAATCCAGAAATGCTGGATAAAGATCGTCTTTTAGTAGTTACTAAGTGTGATATGCTAGATGATGAGCTACAATCAGAGTTAAAAGAACAGCTAGATGCTGAACTAGACGGAGTACCATACATGTTTATTTCTTCAGTGGCTCAACAAGGGCTAGTGGAGTTGAAGGATAAATTATGGGAAATGTTGAATAAATAAGATTAAATTAAGGGAATTACCTTTAATCCCCTATTGGTAAGATAAAGGTGAGGAAAATGTTTGTGTTATTTGTTGTTATACGGCAAGTTATAAGTTAAAATTTATTTTTTTTGTATATATTTACATCAAACTGAAAATATATATTTAGAGAATTAAACAAAATATGCTAACATTAATTTTTCTCACTTTTGTACTTGCTTTTGGAGTATTATTTCTAAAAAAGTTTGTACAGACTAAATTTGTAGCATTAATATCCCTACTTCCATTTTCAATTTTTTTATATCTATTATCTTTTTTACGTTCTGTAAAAGACGGATTTAATAGTGTCCTATTTAGCACTGAATGGATTCCTACGTTAGGTATCAATTTAGACTTTAAAATAGACGGTCTATCACTTTTGTTTGGATTATTGATTTCTGGAATTGGAACATTGGTATATTTATATGCTTCTTCTTATTTAAGAGGGCATCCTCTGTTACACCGTTTTATTTGCTACCTGACTGTTTTTATGGGAGCAATGTTGGGAGTGGTTACTTCTGACAATTTAATCACCTTGTTTATTTTTTGGGAGCTAACGAGCATAAGTTCCTTCTTCTTGATTGGTTTTAATAATGAAGAAGAAGAATCTAGAGCGAGTGCGTTGTGGGCCTTAGCCATTACAGGATTAGGAGGGTTCTTTTTACTGTCCTTTGGTGTAATCGTAGGAACTATATCCGGAACATATTCTATCCACGAGTTATTGGGACAGAGTGATGTGTTAAGGGAGAGTCCTTTCTACTTATTAATTATTATTTTCTTATTCATAGCAGCTTTTACTAAGTCTGCACAGTTTCCTTTTCACTTTTGGTTACCAGGAGCGATGAAAGCTCCTACACCAGTATCAGCTTATCTACACTCTGCTACTATGGTGAAGGCTGGGGTATACTTAGTAGCTAGATTCACTCCGATACTCGGTGGTAAGATGGAGTGGAACACGATCTTACTGGTAGTAGGTGGCGTGACCATGTTATTCGGTGCTTTTCACAGTGTATTTAGAAAAGATATGAAAGGGATATTAGCTTACTCTACTATATCTGCCTTAGGACTATTAATGTTCTTGTTAGGAATAGGTACTCAGATAGCACTGTATGCTATGGCAGTATTCGTATTAGCACATGCATTGTATAAAGCAGCTTTTTTCTTGATAACAGGTATTATAGATCATGCATTACATACTCGTGATATTAATGAGTTAGGAGGGCTACGTAAGTACTTTCCACTGTTAAGTGTGGCAGCCGTTGTTGCCGCATTATCATGTGCGGGTATTCCTTTGACTTTCGGATTTATTGGGAAAGAGTTAATCTATGAAAGTGGACTTCATTATATGAATGAGACTTTAGCAATTATATTAGTAGGCGCTTTATTCTTCACTAATGCATTTTTGACTGGATCAGGTTTCTTAATAGGTATAAAACCATTCTTTGGCAAAGCAACTAAGAACGTTTGTATATCTCATCAACCTGATTGGGCACTAATAGCTCCACCTGTAGTATTAGGGTTCTTCACCTTATTACTTGGAGTGTTACCCGCTATTGCTTATCATGAAATTATCTTGGCGACCTTTAGTGCTATTTATGGCTCTGTAGTAGAGATGCCTCTAGCGATATGGCATGGTGTGAATACTAGTCTATTATTAAGTGGATGCACGATAGTGCTAGGTACGATAGTGTACATTATCTTTAAGAGATGGAAGAACCCACTATGTGTGGTGGAGAACTTCGAGAAAGTATCACCTAAGAATATATTCTCTATCATCGTAGAGTTCTTTAGAGTACTAGCATATCGTTATACTTGGATCTTCCATAATGGATATCTGAGATCTTATCTAGCAGTAATTATTGTTTTCTTTGTAGGCTTAGTTGGGTATAAGTTATTTGCAGATGTTCCACTGCGTGTGAACACTACGGGACTGTCTGAGTTTAGAGCTTATGAGTTAGTTGTATTCTTAATTGCAGTTGTGGCAATTGTCTTTGCGATTAATACATCATCTAGATTAACGGCAATCGCTGCGACAGGTGTGGTAGGGTATTGTATCTGTTTAATATTTGTATTCTATGGAGCACCAGATTTAGGAATGACTCAGTTCGCTATTGATACATTGACTACAGTTTTATTTATTTTAGTGTTGTTTAAATTACCTCCATTCTTAAAGTTAGGAAATAGAAAGATACAGTTTAGGGACGCAGTGATTTCTATAGCGTTCGGTGTTCTGATCTCTATTATTACTCTACAAGCTCTAGTCTCTCCTGCTGATAAAGATATCAGTAGATATTATGCAGAGAACGTATATGTGCTTGCTAAAGGTAAGAATGTGGTGAATGTTATTTTAGTTGACTTTAGAGGCTTTGATACCATGATAGAGACTATAGTGTTATCTATTGCGGCATTAGGAGTATTCAGTATGTTAAAATATAGAGAAGATGAAGAATAAGACTAAGTACGATATAAAGAAGATGGACTCAACGATATTGAGGACAGCGACTAATTATTTATTACCTCTACTGCTATTATTCTCTCTTTTCGTATTGTTAAGAGGACATTATTTATCAGGAGGAGGTTTTGTAGGAGGGTTGATAGCATCTATAGCATTTGTATTGCATGCTTTTGCATATACAACTAGAAGAACATTGAGACTGTTCCAGATTCCCCCACGTATGTTGATACCTATAGGATTGACAATTTCTTTTATAAGTGGTTTTTTGCCAGTGTTATTAGGTAGACCATTTATGACTGGGGTATGGTTTGCAGATAATGTAGCGGTTATAGGTTCTGTGGGAACTGCTTTATTTTTTGATATTGGAGTTTATTTAGTGGTAGTTGGTGTCGTGCTAACTATATTATTAACTATTTCAGAAAGTGAATAAAAGAGATAAGTATGGAATTACTATTAGTATTATTAGTTGGAATCTTATATTCTGCAGGGATATACTTGATCTTGCGTAGAAGTATGGTTAAGTTACTTTTAGGGTTTATGATGCTAGGTAATGGCGCCAATATATTAATCTTCTTGATGGGGGAACTAACCAAAGGGAAAGCACCTATTATTAATGGAGAGAGTAAACATTTTACAGATGTATATGCAGATCCAGTGCCTCAAGCATTAATCTTGACAGCCATAGTTATCAGTTTTGGATTGACAGCTTTTGCAATTATTTTATTGAAAAAAGTACATGAAACAACAGGAACTGATGATTTAGATTCACTTAATATCCAAGATTTAGATATATGATTTCGAACTTTATATTAGCTCCTATATTAGCACATATGTTGACGGCTATTGTCCTGTTGTTCTTCTGGAAGAATGTACAGGCACAGAAGACCGTAAGTGTGATAGGTAATATAATCGGCTTCTTTGTAAGCTTAAGATTGTTTACCTTAATATGGGAAAATGGAAATATGACCTTACAGATGGGAGGCTGGGAAGCACCATTTGGAATTACTTTCGTAGGTGACATGTTGAGCGCTACGATGGTGATGCTTACTGCTATTGTTTCATTAGCTGTAGGTATATACTCAACAGCTGCGACTAACATTAGTCGCATACGATATGGGCACTTCTTTATCTATCACTTCCTGATCATGGGATTGATGGGAGCCTTTTTGACAGGAGATATATTTAATCTTTATGTATGGTTTGAAGTAGTGATTATTTCTTCTTTTGTTTTATTGACATTAGGAGGAAAAAAGAGACAAATGGAAGGTGCTGTGAAGTATGTAACCATGAATATGCTTGCATCCGTAATCTTCTTAACAGCCATCGGGATTCTATATGGGATAACAGGTAGTTTGAATATTGCAGACCTACCTGAACATGTAGCAGCAGTGGAGAATAGAGGATTAGTAACAGTGACCGCATTGTTGTTCTTTGTTGGATTTGGTATTAAGTCAGCAGTATTCCCGATGTACTTTTGGTTGCCATCATCTTACCATACACCGCCATCGGCTATCGGTGCTGTGTTTGGTGGATTGTTGACTAAGATGGGGGTGTATTCTATGATAAGAGTGTTCACAGTAGTGTTCGAACCTGATGATTTCGTATTACAAGTATTTATAGTTATTGCTATTCTTACGATGATAAGTGGCGCATTAGGAGTAATCAATAAAAGAAATATTAGAAGAATATTATCTTACTTTATTGTTTGTCATATAGGATATCTGATAGCAGGTATTGGTATTTATACAGAGCTAGCTTTTGTAGGAGTAGTGTTTTATCTAATCCACGATGTCATTGTGAAGAGTAACTTCTTTATGATGAGTGGTCTGATACAAAAGATACGTGTAACGCAAGATATTTATCGACTAGGAGGATTCTATAAGGACTATCCAAAGCTGTCGATTGTTTTTGCGATTATCTTATTCTCTCTAGCAGGTATACCACCGTTGTCTGGGTTCTGGCCAAAGATACTTTTGTTCCAGGAGGCCTTTAAGCAGGAGAGTTATGTGTTATTAGGGACCTTGATATTTGCGAGCTTTATTACTTTATTTATTGTAGCTCGTATTTGGTCAGAAGTGTTTTGGAAAGATTTGCCAAAGCCAAATGCGGAAGAGGTAGACTATTTTGCACCGTTCCATACTAGAGGTAAAGTAGCTTTAGTATTACCAGTTATAGGATTAGCTGTAGTGTCACTGTTGATAGGGTTTAATGCTTCTTTTGTATTTAAAGTAGCAGAACGAGTAGCGTACGAATTAATGAACCCATCAATTTATATAGAATCAGTAATGCATCATTTAAAATAAACAGATTATGTTGAAGTACTTTTTACTTAATTTATTATTGACATTTGTCTGGGTTGCTTTAACAGGACAGTTAAATTATTCTAACTTCATCTTTGGAGGTGCGGCAGGATTCTTTATTTTATGGATGCTAACGAGAAGATCTAAGCAAGCAGATAAAGAATATTTCTATCGTGTACCGAAGATTATGATTTTTATCCTCTATTTTCTTTATGATATGATGGAGGCTAACTTACGTGTAGCGATAGATGTAATGACCCCTAATTATCATACAACACCTGGTATCATTAAGTATAACCTAGATGCTAAGACAGATTTTGAGATTACGATGTTGACCAATATTATCGCTTTGACTCCGGGTACTATGGTGATCGATATAGCAGATGATAAAAGTTATGTACATATACATACTATGTATTTAAGAGATAAACACAAGTTTATTAAGAATATGAAAGAGAGAACAGAAACTAAACTATTAGAGATATTGCGATGACAGTAGAAGATTATTTAATATATGTAATTATGCCTATCATCAGCTTGTCTTTAATCTTCATATTTATAAGATTTCTAAAGGGGCCAAGCGTATCAGATAGAGTAGTTGCTCTAGATTTACTGATTACAGTAGGAGTAGGGGTTATTGGAGTGTTTAGCTTGATTGCTAATGACCCGATATTTTTAGACGTAGCAATGATATTAGCATTAATAGCATTCTTGAGTACAGTGGCTTTTGCCTATTATTTATTAAAAAGGAATAGAGATGATTGATATTGTGATAATGATATTAAGTACTGTAGGAGCGGTTTTTGTATTGATAGCTTCTATTGGGATAGTGCGTATGCCTGATTTCTATACAAGACTGTCTATTACTATTAAGGCAGCTACTTTAGGTATTGGCTGTATTCTTACAGCAGCAGCTATCCATTTTGCGGAGTTTTCGACAACGACAAAGGTGTTAGCAATTATATTTTTCTTGTTTATCACCTCACCTGTGGCAGCATTTTTAATTGCAAGAACAGCTTATATAACAGGTATAAAACTATGGGATAAGTCTGTGGTAGATGAACTACAGAATCGATATGACAACCATAATAACATTCCTTTAGATGCCTGTAGTGATGAAAAAGTAACCACTAAGGAGCAATCAGATAAAGAATAATTACTAGAATTGAGGATGATTTATAGAATTAAATTTATCTTCGCATTTCTAACATACTAATTAATATGAAAAAAATCGTTTTATTTTTAACTGCATTCATATTAGCGATACCTACTACGGTAAAAGCTGATGAAGGGATGTGGTTCTTAATGTTCATAGAGCGTTTAAACCAACGTGATATGGAGAAGATGGGACTACAGTTGACATCTGAAGAGATATATAGTATCAATAATCATTCGTTGAAAGATGCTATTATACAATTTGATGGTGGATGTACAGCAGAAATTATATCTAACCAAGGTTTGGTATTGACTAACCACCACTGTGGATATGATAAAATCGCTAAATTATCTACACCAGAAGATGATATCTTAACTAATGGATTCTGGGCAAAAGACAAAGCTAGTGAAAGAGCGGCTAAAGGTCTTTCTGTTCGTTTCTTTGTGAGAATGGACAATGTAACAAAGCGTATCTTAAGTGTTGTTAATGATAAGATGTCTGAGGTTGAAAGAGAGAAAGCAATCAACCAAGAGATCGCTAAGGTTCAAAAAGAAAATGATGGAGATGGTAAATACACTGTTTCTGTAAAATCATTCTTTCAAGGTAATGAATTCTATTATTTCGTATACCAAGATTACAATGATGTTCGTTTAGTAGGAACTCCTCCTAATAGTATTGGTAAATATGGAGGGGATACTGATAACTGGGAATGGCCACGTCATACAGGTGACTTCTCTTTATTCCGTGTGTACACTGATAAAGATGGTAACCCTGCAGAGTACTCTGCTGATAATGTACCAATGGTTCCTAAACACCATTTACCAGTATCTATCACAGGTATTAAAGAAGGTGATTTCTCTATGATATTAGGATATCCAGGACGTACAAATAGATGGATGCCTGCACAAGGAGTAGAGCAAAATATTAAGTTCGCTTATCCAGCTTGGGTTGAAGGATCTAAGTTAGGGATGGATGTAATGAAGAAATATATGGCTACAAACGATGCAGTACGTCTTAACTATGCCTCTAAATATGCAGGTGTAGCAAACTACTGGAAGAACCGTCAAGGTATGATTGATGCATTGACTCAACATCAGACTGTAGCAACTAAAACAAAAGCGGAAAAAGATTTCCATAAATGGGCGTCTAAAAAAGAGAACGCTGCTAAATACGGAAATGTAATAGCTGATATTAACGCATGGTACAAAGCGACTAATGAAAAGTCTCGTCATGATAATTACTTAATGACAATGTTACGTACTTCTAATTTAGTAGCTGCGCCATATCGTTTAGCTGGTGGTATGGAAGCGTATGCTGCTGGTGATGATAAGAAACGTGCTGAGATGTTACCTGAGTTTAAAGAGTACATTAAGAGTATCTATGGTAGTACTTATGAGCCATTAGAAAGAGAAATGTTAGCTAAGCAATTAGCTCTTTATGCAACTAAGTCTACAGGATATGCAATTGCTCCTTATGTAGCAGAAATCAACAAAGAGTACAATGGTGATTTTGAAAAGTATGTAGATGAAATCTTTGAAAAAAGTGTATTTGCTAATCAAGAAGCTATCGATGCGTTCTTAGCAGATCCTAAAGGAGTTACTATTTCTCGTGATCCAATGTTGAAGTTATCTGTAGCTATTATGGATTACTATAGAGCTATGCCTGATAATGTAAGTGCATTAGAAGATAAGTTCCAAAAGGCATATCGATTATTTGTAGATGGAGTACAAAAAAGTAATCCTACAGGTAAATACTATCCAGATGCAAACTCTACTTTGCGTTTAACTTATGGTACTGTAAAAGATCTACCAAGAGGAAATAAAGTAAATGATGCTGCAGAGAACTGGTTTACTACTTTAAAAGGTACAGTTGCTAAACATAAAGTAGGTGACGAAGAGTTCGAAGCACCACAAAAACTAATCGACTTATATAATAAGAAAGATTATGGGGTGTATGCTGATAAAGCTGGACACATGCCTGTAAACTTCTTGACTAATCATGATATCACAGGAGGTAACTCAGGTTCTCCAGTATTAAATGGAAAAGGAGAGTTGATCGGACTTGCTTTTGATGGTAATATCGAAGCGATGGCAGGAGACGTTATTTATGACCCTAAATTACAACGTACAATTAACGTAGATATTCGTTACGTACTATTCATTATAGATAAGTTCGCTGACGCTAAACATATTGTAGACGAGATGACTATTGTAAAATAGTTCATTTAGTTAAAGTTCACAAAACGCCTAAATTATTTAGGCGTTTTTTTTGTGCATAAATGTTTCGTGAATTAAGTTTACATCATGAAAAAGTATGTGTTATTTATCTGTTTAATATTATTGGTCGGCTGTGGCTCTAAAGGAGATAAGGACTTGCAGACGAAGTTGTCTTTTTACTATTGGAGAACTAACTTTCAGTTAGACTCACTAGAAAGAACTACGCTTAAAGAGTTAGAAGTGGACAAGCTTTATATTCGCTATTTTGATATTGGACTACAAGGTAATTCTCCTATACCTATACGACCTATACTGTTTAAAGATTCTATTCCTAATCTAGAGATTGTTCCAGTTGTATATATAAAGAATGAAGTCTTAGTGAATACTAAGGTAGATAGAGAATTGTCAAAAAAGATAATAGACTATATCAATCAAATTAATAAGCACAACCATATACAGATAAGTGAGATACAGCTAGACTGTGATTGGAGCTTGAAGAGTAAGGATTCTTTTTTTGAGTTAATAGAGTCGATTAAGAAAGAAAGCAAGTGGAAGGTGTCATCTACGATTAGACTGCACCAAGTGAAATACGCTGCTAAGACAGGAATCCCAAAGGTGGACTATGGCGTACTGATGTATTATAATATGGGGACTATCTCAGCAGATTCGTTGAACTCTATTTATGACCGCAATATTGGAAGCAAATATATAGGCGCATTAGCTGATTATCCTTTAGAGCTGAAGTATGCTTTTCCTATCTATTCATGGGTAGTACATACTAGAGCTAATAAAGTTGTTCGCTTAATCAGTAGAGTTCGTACAGATGAAGTGGATAAAATAAGTGCTTTTAAAAGAATAGATGAGACTAGATATAGTGTGACAAAAGAAGGAATGTATTTTGGACAGTTGTTTTTAGTCGGCGATCAGATAAAAGTAGAAACGACTACTAGCGAGCAGCTGTTAGAGATGAAAAAAGACTTAGAGAAGGCAAGTGGGAAGTGCCCCTCTGAAATTATACTATATGATTTAAATTCAAGAAATATCCCTTATTATGAAAAAGAAGTTTGGAAAAAGATTGTTGTATGCGAGTAGCTTATCACTGCTGTTAGGAGCAGGTGTATACTCATACGGATGTGCTGATGGGTGGTGGAGTTATTCCTCTGTTTCAAGTTTTACACCAGAAGCATTTGTAGATAATTCATACAAGCCTTTGTTTTTTGCACCTTATGAGAAGTTCTATGATGGTGCATATATGTATAACGTTGGTATGTATAATGAGGATATTGTTAAAGAATGGACACAATATTTAGGCAATGCTGTACCAGCTGATGTGGTGAAGGAGTGTTTAGTGTCTAATGAGTTTGAGATGGACACGATGTATACTATACATAGCGAACTGAGAAAAGGGAAAAAAAGAAGTAGTATCTATGACTTAGACTTAAAGAATAAGAAAGTAGAGAACTTTATTAACTTTCTAAACTTTGCGAAAACTGTAGAACAATATTCAGCTCAAGAGTTTGAGTATTGGAACTATGAACAGCAAGTAAAAGAACAATTGCCTACAGAGTACGCTAATAAAGTGCAGAGCTTCTATGAGAAGATGGATAAGAAGGATACTTTTTTTGCGAATAGAATGTGGTTTCAAGCGATGAAAGCTAAGTTCTACTCAGCAGATAAGAGTAGTGTGATTGCTTATTTTGAATCTACAGCGAGTAGTCAACCTCAGAATACACTGTATTATAGAGCGATGTCTTATGTAGCAGGAGCATATTATGAACAAGCTAATTTTGCGAAGTCAAACCTATTATACGCTACTGTTTTTGATAGAGAACCTTCTATGCGTCAAGTAGCTTTGTATAACTTTAAGCCTCTTGATAAAGCTGCTATTACAAAAATAGTAGAGAATACAGACGATAGAGATGTGAAAGCAGCTATATGGTCTATCATGGGATACTATGATGACCTAGGTGAATCCATGAAACGCGCTTATGAGGTCAACTCTAAGAGCCCTCATATAGACTATATCTTGACGAGATGGGTGAATATGCAAGAACAAGAAGTCAATGTATTTGCAGAAAGTAGTTTTAAGTCTCGTGATGAGTATTTCAAGGCGATTAAGAAGAAGATAGATCAGAATACACTGAAGTGGATAAAGTCTGTAGCAGATAAACCACAAGAAGTAGCTAATCCTGTACTGTGGAAGTTAGCTGCAGGATATATGGATATCTTCCAAGGAGAATATAAGAACGCCACTAAACAGATAGAAGAAGCTAGTAGTTACTCTAAAAAGGAAGACAAATTATTGGCAGAACAAATCAGATTGTTTGCTTTGATTAATACAGTATCTCAAGTCAAAAAGTTAGATAAGAATACAGAAGAAAAACTATTGCCAGAACTAAAATGGGTATATACAGAGCTAGTGAAGAATGACTATAGTGATCCTTTTAGATATGAGTATGCGGCAAGTTGGATTAGACAGTTTTTATCAGCTACTTATAAAGAGCAAGGCAATGCTATCATGGCAGAGATATTAAACTCTCAAGGTGTAGCTTTTTATAAAGAAAAGAAACAGTCTAATGCTATGGAGAGCTTCTTGCTAAAAACGAATCATTCAGAGATAGAGCAGCTATTCACTTCTTTGTATCAATATAATCTAAGTGATATCTATGAGAGTAGAGCGATTCATTTATTCTATGAAGATAAGATAGATGAGGCTATTGTAGAAATGAAGAAGGCTGTGCCTATCAAGAAGAAGAACACTTATAACGATGAGTACACCGTGTTGATGTATAATACAGCTACACTTTTAGGTAATCCATTTAACGGAAAGATCAAGGACTGTAACGATTGTGATCATGCAGCTAAGCAGACTACCATTTATACGAAGCTATCCTTCTTAGAGAAGCTAAGAGATATGAAATCAAATATTGCTAATGGTACAGATGTATTTAGCAATGCACTCTTAGTGGGTAACGCTTATTATAATGCTACATATTTTGGTAATGCACGTGTATTGTATTATAATAGTATTTGGGATGAGTATGGAAGTAATAGTATTGGCATGGAGAATAAATCTAGTATCTTGAATATGAACAACGCTAGAAAATACTATACCATAGCTAAGCAACATGCGACTACAAAAGAAGAAAAAGCAAAGTTAGCTTATTTCGATGCTAAGCTTGAGCGAAATGAATTCTATGTACAGACTTATCATAACAAGGATTATTATATGGGAGCATGGGGAGATGATATCATGTTTAAGAAGTGGAATGGCTTCTCAGAGTTAGCTGCTAACTATAGTGATACGAAATATTATCAGGAAGTGATTAAAGAATGTGGTTACTTTAGAAAGTATTTAGGACTGAATTATTAAGAATGAAAAAAGCTCAAGGTCACTTGAGCTTTTTATATTTATAAAGTATCTATTTATTGATATAGATGAGTAGTACAGATGTAATACCTATAGAAATTACCAGTGGAAATAATGATATAATAATAGCAATTAAGGGCATAGTAGTACTGACAAAAGCCTTTTTAGCTCTTCGATAGGATGCGATGCCAAAGGCAAGACCTATAAGACTAAAAAAGCTAGAGATAAAATTGATAAAAGGAATCCAACAAATAATGAATGCAATAACAGAGCATACAAAAGAGATAATGTAATAAACAAGACTCGTATCTCTGTGGTTATTTATTTCATAATAGGATTTATCAGGTTGCATGACTTATTAGCTAAAAATTGAATGTAATATAAAGAAAAAGAATTTCATATTGTTATTTAAATTGTAATTTTACAACTAATAGAATTGATAGAAAAAAACTTATATAATGCGTATACATTTTATCGCAATCGGAGGAAGTGCAATGCACAATTTGGCATTAGCCTTACATGCAAAAGGAGATATTGTAACAGGTAGTGATGACACTATATTTGAACCTTCTAAATCTAGATTAGAAGCTAAGGGATTATTACCAAAAGAAGAAGGGTGGTTCCCAGAGAAGATAACAGAAGAGATAGACGTTATTATTCTAGGGATGCATGCTAAGGGGGATAACCCAGAATTGCTAAAAGCAAAAGAATTAGGACTGACTATTTATTCTTACCCTGAGTTTATCTACGAACATTCTAAGAATAAAACACGTGTTGTAATAGGTGGGTCTCACGGTAAGACTACTATTACTTCTATGATATTACACGTGATGCATTATCATAACGTAGAAGTAGATTATCTAGTAGGAGCACAGTTAGAAGGTTTCGATAGAATGGTGAACCTAACTTCTGATAATGAATTTATGCTAATAGAAGGAGATGAGTACCTATCATCAGCATTAGATCTTCGTCCTAAATTTCATATCTATCAGCCGAATATCGCTTTGTTAAGTGGTATAGCATGGGATCATATTAATGTATTCCCAACTTTCGAAAACTATGTAGAGCAGTTTAAGATTTTTATAGGCAAGTTAGTCAATGGTGGAATCTTAGTCTATAACGAAGAAGACGCTGTGGTAAACCAACTAGTAGAAGAAGCTACTAATCCGATTAGAAAGATACCTTATACTACACCATCATATACTATCGAGAATGAGCAGACTTATTTAGATACGAATGACGGACCTATGCCATTAGAAGTATTTGGTAAGCATAACCTTAGTAATATAAGTGGAGCGAAGTGGATCTGTCAGAATATGGGGATAGATGAAGAAGATTTCTACGAAGCTATCGCATCATTTAAAGGAGCTTCTAAGAGATTAGAGAAGTTAGTAGAGACAGACCAGACAGTAATCTATAAAGACTTTGCACATTCGCCGAGTAAAGTGATCGCTACAACAGAAGCAGTGAAGGCACAGTATCCTAATAAGAAAGTAATTGCTTGTCTAGAATTACATACCTATAGTAGTCTTAACTCTGCCTTCTTATCACAGTATGAAGGTGCGTTAGCTAAGGCAGACGAGGCAGTGGTATTCTACTCTTTAGATGCCCTAAAGATTAAGAATATGCCAGAGATCTCTCAAGAGCAAATGCAGACTGCATTTAATAGACCTGGGTTAGCTACTTATACTAACGCTACTGATTTTAAACAATATCTAGAGCAGTTAGACTTAAATAATGCGGTATTGTTATTCATGAGTTCTGGTAACTATGGAGGTTTGGACATGCAAGCGTTTAGTGAAAAAGTGAAGAATAAATAGAGCGTATACACTATCCTTATTATACTATTAAAGAGGTTATCAAATACAACAGTACTTGATAACCTCTTTTTATTTGAATACTGATTGCATTTTAATATACACTTAATATAGAAGATTTTTCTTAGGTTTAGTTTTTGTGAGATAGATAAGTATAAATCAATGACTATGGAACACCAGAAAATAACGATCAAACAATGGGCAGAAGATGATAGACCTAGAGAAAAATTAATGTTGAAAGGCAAGTCCTCTTTAAGCGATGCCGAGCTATTAGCTATACTCATAGGATCAGGACATAGAGAGGAGTCTGCTGTAGAGCTGTGTAAACGTATATTAGCGATGTATAATAATAACCTAAGTGTATTAGCTAGACAGAGCATTGCAAGACTTACTGCGTTTAAGGGAATAGGAGAAGCGAAGGCTATTGCGATTATTGCAGCTTTAGAGATAGGGCAGAGAAGGAGGCTAAGTGAGCGTGTAGAAGACCCTATTATAAGTTCTAGCAGTGATGTCTTTGAATTGATTAATCCAATTATAGGCGATCTAGAGCATGAAGAGTTTTGGGTGCTTTACCTGAATAATTCTAATAAAGTAAAGTTTAAATCCCCGTTGAGCAAAGGTGGGATGACAGGCACTGTAGTAGATGTGAGACTTTTATTTCAGATAGCGTTAGAGCAGAAGGCAGTCGGGATAATCTTGACTCATAACCATCCTAGCGGTAAAGTCAAGCCAAGTGATGCGGATATTCAGATTACTAAAAAGATTAAAGAAGCAGGACGTATTATGGACATCCAGTTACTAGATCATTTGATCATTACAGAGTATAGTTACTACAGCTTTGCAGATGAAGGAATTTTATAAGTAGTTTTAGTTCTAAAATACCTACTTTTGTAAGTCCAACAAAAGATTATAAAAAATGGGAGTAAAAAGCTTAACGAGTAAGACAGATATCTTTTTTGATCTAGACCATACCTTATGGGACTTTGAGAAGAACTCTGCTTTAGCTTTTAATGATGTTATTGAAGAATTAAAATTACCTTTTAGTACAGAGGCTTTTCTAAACCATTATGTTGCGATTAACAACGAATATTGGGATAAGTATAGTTTAAATCAGGTAACTAAAGAGGAGCTTAGAATTGGGAGAATCAGAGATACCTTTGCTAAGCTAGGATATCAGTCTACTACAGAAGAGATGTTGCTATTAGGAGATAATTATCTAAAGGCTATGCCTAATCATAACTATCTATTCGATGGTGCTATAGAAGTATTAGATTACTTACAAGACAAATATAAGCTTCATATTATCACCAACGGTTTTAATGAAGTACAAGGCAAAAAGTTAGACCGATCAGGGATATCAGGCTACTTTCAGACAGTGACTAACTCTGAGATGGCTGGGGTGAGTAAGCCTAATCCAGAGATATTTAATTATGCATTAGATAAAGCTAAGGTAGGAGTGAAAGACTCTGTGATGATAGGAGATAACTTCTTAGCTGATATAGAAGGAGCGCTAGGAGTAGGAATGGATGCGATATATTACAGTCAATCAAAAGAAAGAGTAACACCTCAGATCTATCACGTACAGAAATTAATAGAACTAAAAGACCTGCTATAAGCAGGTCTTTCTATTTAGTAGTTGTATTTAAATTTCCATCTGTTTCGCAAGAATTCTCGAGTACTATTCTCTCTATTGTTCACACCAGGTTCATAGAGTACAGTGCCTTCTAGTTCATCTGGTAGAAACTCTTGTTCTACGAAGTTATTTGTATAGTCATGAGAGTATAAGTACTCTTGGCCATACCCTAATTCTTTCATTAGTTTAGTAGGTGCATTTCTTAAGTGTATAGGTACAGATAAGTCACCTGTTTGTTTGACGAGTTGCTGTGCTTTACCTATTGCTAGATAGGTAGAGTTACTCTTAGGCGAGGTAGCTAGATAGATAGCGCACTGGCTAAGTAGTATTCTACTCTCAGGATACCCTATGACAGATACAGCCTGGAAGGTATTGTTAGCCATAATGAGCGCAGTCGGATTAGCATTACCGATATCTTCCGATGCAGCTATAAGTAATCTTCGCGCGATGAACTTCACATCTTCACCCCCCTCTATCATTCTCGCCAGCCAATATACAGCCCCATTAGGGTCGCTACCTCTGATAGATTTGATAAAAGCAGATACGATATCATAGTGCTGCTCACCAGTCTTATCATATAGTACAGTGTTCTTTTGTACTATTTGCATTACGCGTTCATTGGTGATCTCGATCTCGTCATCATGAGTAGCGTTGATGATAAGCTCAAAGGTGTTTAATAGCTTACGACCATCTCCACCTGATATTCTAAAGAGAGCTTCTGTCTCTGTCAGGGTTATCTTTTTCTTTTTTAAGAAGAGATCTTTACTCATAGCACGCTCTAAGAGGTGTTGTAAGTCTTCTTTTGTAAACGCATTAAGGGTGTAGACCTGACATCTAGAGAGCAGAGCAGGGATAACTTCGAAGCTCGGATTCTCTGTTGTAGCCCCGATAAGAGTAACCCAGCCACGCTCTACAGCTGCTAATAGAGAGTCTTGTTGAGATTTACTAAAGCGGTGTATCTCATCGATGAATAGAATAGGGTTCCTAGCAGTGAATAGACCACTGTTAGACTTGGCCTTTTCGATTACTTCTCTGATATCTTTAACCCCTGAGTTAATTGCGCTCAATACATAGAATGGTCTTTCGCTCTCTTTTGCGATAATTTCTGCCAGGGTAGTTTTGCCTGTACCTGGAGGTCCCCAAAAGATTAAGGATGGGATAAACCCAACTTTTAACTGATTCGTTAAGATACCATTCTCTCCCACGAGGTGTTCTTGACTGACATATTCACTCAGTGTATGTGGGCGTACTCGTTCTGCTAAAGGTGCTTCCATTATCGTAATTAAATCTCTTATCACAAAAATACAATCTCTTTTTTAGATAACGATGTTTTTCCATAATGGAATATGCAAGGTCTAGTAGTTATAGGTTAGAGTGTGAATATTTGGACATAAGCTAATGTTAATGTAAATTCTTACTTAAAGGAGAATACGTGGAGTATAAAAGAAGTATTCATGGACAGAGCACTTCTCTTGCTCAGTATTTATTGCCTATTGTCCTACTATTGTCGAAGGAGTTTGCATCAATGCCCTATTTTACTAGGGTAATGGTATATTTTAAATATTATGTTTTTTAAGGTTTTTGTGTAATTGATTGATATTTAAGTTATTATTTGTTATGTTGAATAAAAAAAATGACTGCTTTTTTCTTTGATTTAGGGATTATTGGCTTGTTTTGGACACTTTTTTCAAAAAAAACAGGTAGTGATATTGTTCATTGCTCTCTTTTAGACCAAAATAAGGCAGTATAAATTAAAAAGTGACTTGCTTTTTTTAGAAGAAGGTTACAGTATAGAGATACTTTTAAAGAGGATGATAGTCGTCTCTATGCTAAAATGATGTGAAGCAAAAAACAATCCGTTATAAAATGAGTTATATTTAACCTATATAAAATTTGAGTGCATTGTATAATAGCCTTTCATAACAAGAAGTGTTTTTGAATAGGACTTGTATAGGGAGTAAATATGAACCTTATATAATAAGATGTACTTAGGGAGAAAGGAAATAATATATGAGTAAAGAGAAATTACCTCCATTATCTATTAATCTAATTTTACTCCCCTTATTCGTCGTTGTACTGATATGGGGAGTGTATTGGATGGATTGGAATAATTTTTATGAGTTACACGAGTATGGCGTATTGCCCAGAACGATAGAGGGGTTGAGGGGAATTGTGTTTAGTCCTTTTATACACGGTGGGATAAAGCATTTGTATAATAATTCTATAGCCCTCTTCGTACTGCTATTAATGTTGCAGTATTTTTATAAGAGACAAGCCTTGGTGGTACTGGTTTTAGGTATTCTGCTATCAGGTTTCGGTACCTGGCTGATAGGTAGAGATAGTTATCATATCGGGGCTAGTGGATTAGTCTATGTGTTAGTGAGTTTTATGTTCTTTAAGGGGGTACAAACACGATATTATAGGCTGATGGCATTATCACTGGTGATCGTAGTGCTATATGGTGGGATGGTCTGGTATATGTTTCCTCATGTAGAGAATGGTATTTCGTGGGAAGGTCATCTGAGTGGCTTTTTGACAGGATTAGTACTTAGTTTTTTAGTTTCTTCTCCTGAGCATATAGAGCAGGGGTATAAGTATGAGTGGCAAGACCCTAACTTTGATCCTCAGTCAGATCCTTTTATGAGGTGCTTCGATGAGCAAGGTAACTTTATTATTATACCGAAGCAGAAGGTAAGTAAGGATCCTTATAGGAAGACACTACCAGTGCTGATCTCTCAGTACAGAATCAGTGAACAGTATAAACTATAAAAGCACCTTAGAAGGTGCTTTTATAGTTTTTGACTACGAAGTCTATTGCTGTTTCGAGTATCTCTCCCATATTGTTACAATATTTAAAAGACTTCTCGTGAGTTAGTTTGTGTAAGGACATTTTTAACTCTTCTACATTCTCTGGAGTAGAGACGGTATCTTGTATCATCACGTGTATCAGTTCGTCTAATCTCTCCTTATTGCTCAGTACTCTTCTTACGATCACAGATCTCACTTCTCGTCTATACTGCTCTATCGAGGTATGTTTTAGTTTTTCTAATACCATCTTCACGATAGTGTAGTTCTCTTTAAAGAACTGAGGAAGGTAGAACTTGAGGTTGCCTTCATAGTTCTGCTGATCGAAGTCGATAGCTCTGATTCTATAGACCACCTGATCGAAGTCATGAGTAGGTATGATGACGAAGTTATACGATCTCATATCACCTAGTAAACCGATCATACAGCGTTCATTAAATTTGACAAACTCTTTAGCGATCTGAGATTTTTCACTTTCAGTACATTTCGGCAAGTGATCTGTGATGAATACATCAGCAGGTATACCTAATATGTGTTCTTCGATTAAGGTATCATTGTGTACGAGATAGTTCATCGTATTCGGTGATAGCATCTCTTCTAGTTCTAGCCCATATATACGAGAGGCGTCGGCTCTCTTTACATAGAAGTTGGTGATATTGTCATTAAGTATATTACGTACTTTCACTCTGAATGGCTTAGAATTTCCAAACGAACAAAAGTCAATATGATCAATAGTTAGATACTGTAGTGTCTCGATGTCACCATCAGAGTGAAGTAAGGTATATATCTTAGTAAGGCTAGCTTCTATCTCTTTATACTCGAACTCTGGATAATATACACGTAACCACAGTGTATCGTTACCGTTGCTGTCCTCGATATTGATATAACCACTGAAGCGCAATAAGTCATCATAGATCACACTAGTCTTAGTAGTGCGTTTATACTTGGTCAAGTATTCCATGAACTCATCGCTAACAGGGTAGTTAGGCTTCTTTAATAATACCTTTACGTCTTTCAAATCTTATCTTCTTTGTCTAATTGTTTCGTATAAAAATGCTCCACACGCTACAGATACGTTTAGTGAATCTATTGTGCTAAACATTGGTAATTTTGCTTTCTCATCTATGATTTTAAGTACAGATGGGTTGATACCTTTATCTTCACTTCCCATAATGATCGCTAGAGGTACATTTAGATCTACATCATAGATTTCTTTTTCTGCTTTCTCTGTTGCGCCTAGTGTTACTACACCAGATCCTTGTAGATAGAATACTGCATCCTTAATGTGGTCTACTTTACAGATAGGAATATTAAATACAGCACCAGCAGATGTTTTTACTGTATCTCCGTTTACTGGAGCAGCTCCATTCTTAGATATGATGATACCATCTGCACCACAGCATACAGCAGTACGTATAATAGCACCGAAGTTACGAGCATCTGATATCTGATCTAGGATGACGAAAAGAGGTTTCTCTTTTTTCTCTAATACACCTTCTACTAATGTTTCTAGTGAAGTAAAAGAGATAGGAGAGATGTTAGCTACAGCTCCTTGATGATTTTTATTAGTTAGTTTATTTAGTTTTTCGATAGGTACATAAGAGAAGTTTACGTTATTCTTCTTTAAAGTCTTAAGAAGAGAACTCATTAACTCTCCAGAAGCTTCTTTCTGAATGAATACCTTATCTATATCTTTTCCTGCTTCTATGGCTTCGATGATTGCACGAATACCAAATATCTGATTGTCCTGTTCCATGGGGCAAAGTTACTTATAATATAATTTAAAAAACGTGCAAAGATAGATTTTAAGTATTTGACTTTAGTGCTATTTATAAAAATATTAGATAGTATATACTATAATCTATAGTAGAGGGTATAATATGGTATCCTAATGAAATAAAACAGAATATTTTTTGTGAGAGATAAGAGGAGAGAAGAGAGAGCGGGTTTGTTTTTAGAATACTCTTAGGGGATACAAGAGAGGTATTTAAGCAAATGCTAGATTGCTAAAAAGAAATCGGAATAGTGTTGATAACTTTTGAATAAGTATTGCATAAAGAGAAAAAAAGAGGTAAAAGGAGAATTGTTGATAAAAAAAATTAATTATGTTGAAAATTAATGCTTTGAGGTTTGAATAAATAAAAAATAGTTATACATTTGCAACCCCGTATATAGTGCGGAATAATATATTGTAGAAATTATTAATAAACATTATGCCAACAATTCAACAATTAGTAAGAACAGGGAGAACCCAATTGACTAAGAAGAGTAAATCGGTTGCTTTGGATTCTTGTCCTCAAAGAAGAGGAGTTTGTACGCGTGTTTATACTACTACACCTAAAAAACCAAACTCTGCAATGCGTAAAGTTGCAAGGGTACGTTTAACAAATGGTAATGAAGTAAACGCATACATCCCAGGAGAAGGACACAATTTACAAGAGCACTCGATAGTATTAGTTAGAGGTGGAAGGGTAAAAGATTTGCCAGGTGTTAGATACCACATCGTACGTGGAGCTTTGGATACTGCTGGAGTAAACGGTAGAACACAAAGAAGATCTAAATACGGAGCAAAACGTCCTAAAGACAAAAAATAATCGTTTAAACGTTTAAGAAGAAGACATGAGAAAAAGACAGGCGAAAAAGAGACCTCTTTTACCAGATCCAAAATTTAATGATCAATTAGTTACGCGTTTTGTAAACAACTTAATGTGGGACGGTAAGAAATCAACAGCTTTTAAAGTATTCTATGATGCTTTAGAGATCGTTGAGGAGAAAAAACAAGATGAAGAAAAATCTTCATTAGAAATTTGGAAAGATGCGTTAACTAACGTTATGCCACACGTAGAAGTTCGTTCTCGTCGTGTAGGTGGAGCTACATTCCAAATTCCAATGCAAATTCGTCCAGATAGAAAAATTTCTATGGCGATGAAATGGATGATTTTGTATGCGAGAAAAAGAAATGAGAAATCTATGGCTGGAAAATTAGCATCTGAAATCTTAGCTGCTGCTAAAGAAGAAGGAGCTGCTGTTAAAAAGAGAATGGATACTCATAAAATGGCTGAAGCTAATAAAGCATTCTCTCACTTTAGATTTTAATCCATACAGAAACTATATACAATGGCAAGAGATTTAAAATATACAAGAAACATTGGTATCGCTGCACACATCGATGCTGGTAAGACAACAACTACAGAGCGTATTTTGTTCTATACAGGTAAAAACCACAAAATGGGAGAGACTCACGAAGGATCTTCTACAATGGACTGGATGGAGCAAGAGGCTGAAAGAGGTATTACTATTACATCGGCAGCTACTACATGTACTTGGAATTTCCCAACAGTTCAAGGTGCTAAAATACCTGAATCTATGGAGTACCACTTCAATATTATTGATACTCCTGGACACGTTGACTTTACTGTAGAGGTAAACCGTTCTTTACGTGTATTAGATGGATTAGTATTCTTGTTTAGTGCAGTTGATGGTGTTGAGCCTCAGTCTGAAACTAACTGGAGATTAGCTGATAATTATAAAGTTCCACGTATGGGGTTCGTTAATAAAATGGACCGTCAAGGAGCTAACTTCTTAGCAGTATGTCAACAAGTTAAAGATATGTTGAAATCTAACGCTGTGCCAATCGTTTTACCTATTGGTGATGAGGCTGATTTCAAAGGTATCGTTGACTTAGTTAAAAACCGTGCAATCGTATGGCATGATGAGAATCATGGTTCTACTTTTGACGTTGTTGATATCCCTGCGGATATGGTTGATGATGTAAAACAATACAGAGGTCAATTAATCGAGGAGATTGCTGCTTATGATGAAAATCTTCTTGAGAAATTTATGGAAGATGAGAACTCAATCACAGAGGACGAAATCCACGTAGCTTTACGTGCTGCTACTCTTGATATGAGCATCATCCCTATGACTTGTGGATCTTCATTCAAAAATAAAGGTGTTCAGTTCATGTTAGATGCTGTATGTCGTTACTTACCTTCTCCAATGGATAAGGAAGCTATCGAAGGTACAGATCCTGATACTGAAGAACCAATCGTACGTAAGCCATCGGTTACTGAGCCGTTCGCTGCATTAGCATTTAAAATTGCTACTGACCCATTCGTAGGTCGTTTAGCATTCTTTAGAGCTTATTCAGGACACTTAGACGCTGGATCTTATGTATTGAATACTCGTTCTGGAAACAAAGAGCGTATTTCTCGTATCTACCAAATGCACGCTAACAAACAAAACCCAGTTGAATATATTGAGGCTGGAGATATTGGAGCTGCTGTAGGATTTAAAGATATCAAAACTGGAGATACTTTATGTGATGAGAAAAAACCTATCGTATTAGAAAGTATGATATTCCCAGACCCTGTAATCGGTATCGCTATTGAACCAAAAACAAAAGCGGATATGGATAAAATGGGTACTGCTTTAGCTAAATTAGCTGAGGAAGATCCAACTTTTACAGTTAAAACTGACCAAGCGTCTGGACAAACTGTAATCTCTGGTATGGGTGAGTTACACTTAGACGTATTGATCGACCGTATGAGACGTGAGTTCAAAGTTGAAGTTAATCAAGGAGAGCCACAAGTTGAGTACAAAGAAGCTCTTACACGTGAAGCACAACATAGAGAAGCTTATAAAAAGCAATCTGGTGGACGTGGTAAGTTTGCTGATATCGTATTCAAAATGGGACCTGCTGATGACGTTGATGGAAAACCATTCGTTGGATTACAGTTCGTGAATGAAGTTAAAGGTGGTAACGTTCCTAAAGAATATATCCCTTCTGTAGAGAAAGGATTTAGAGAGGCGATGAAACAAGGACCTTTAGCTGGATTCGAAATGGATTCTATGAAAGTAACTTTAACTGACGGTTCTTACCACGCGGTTGACTCGGATGCATTATCGTTCGAATTAGCTGCTAAAATGGGATACAAAGCTGCTGCTAAAGCTGCAGGTGCGATCATCTTAGAGCCTATCATGAAGTTAGAAGTATTGACTCCTGAAGAAAACATGGGTGATATCGTTGGAGATTTGAACCGTCGTCGTGGACAAATCAACAGCATGGATGATAGAGCTGGATCAAAAGTTGTTAAAGCTTCTGTTCCATTATCAGAAATGTTCGGATATGTAACTACATTAAGAACATTATCATCTGGTAGAGCAACTTCTACAATGGAGTTCTCTCACTACTCTGAAACACCATCAAACATTTCAGAGGCAGTAATCACTAAAGCAAAAGGTAACGCTTAATTTTAGAGTAAAATGAGTCAAAAAATCAGAATAAAATTAAAATCTTACGATCATATGTTGGTTGATAAATCAGCAGAGAAAATCGTAAAAACTGTAAAAAGTACAGGAGCAGTAGTAACTGGACCTATTCCATTACCTACTCATAAAAAAATCTTTACTGTTCTTCGTTCTCCTCACGTGAACAAAAAAGCAAGAGAGCAGTTTGAGTTAAGTTCATACAAAAGATTGTTAGATATCTATTCTTCATCTTCTAAAACGATTGATGCTTTAATGAAATTAGAGTTACCAAGCGGTGTTGAAGTTGAAATCAAAGTGTGATAAATAACAAGATTCAATAAGAATATCAGAGGCTAAGTATTGGTGTTATAGTCACCAATACTTAGTTCTTTTAGAAAATAAAATAAAATTTTATAATTAATAATTAATATTTATGTCTGGGTTAATTGGTAAAAAAATCGGCATGACTAGTATTTTCGATGAGAATGGAAAAAACATTCCATGTACAGTAATCGAAATGGGTCCTAATGTCGTTACCCAAGTCAGAACCATTGAGGTTGACGGGTATGAAGCGTTACAACTTGGTTTCGATGACAAGACAGATAAACATGCTACTAAAGCTGAGTTAGGTCACTTTAAAAAAGCTGGAACATCTGCTAAGAGAAAAGTCGTTGAGATCAAAGATTTTGCTGGAGAGTATAAATTAGGTGATGTAATCACTGCAGATTTATTCTTAGAAGGAGAATTCGTAGATGTACAAGGTGTATCTAAAGGAAAAGGATTCCAAGGGGTTGTAAAACGTCATGGTTTTGGTGGAGTTGGTCAGGTAACTCACGGTCAAAAGAACCGTTTAAGAGCGCCAGGATCTATTGGAGCTTCTTCTTACCCATCAAGAGTATTCAAAGGAATGCGTATGGCAGGAAGAACTGGAGGAGTAAATGTAACAGTACAAAACCTTAGAGTTTTAAAAGTAGTAGCTGATAAAAATCTACTTGTGGTTAAGGGAGCAATTCCAGGACACAAAAACTCTTATGTAATCGTTCAGAAGTAATGGAAGTAAAAGTTTTAGATATCACAGGAAAAGATACTGGTAGAAAAGTTGAGCTTTTAGATTCAGTATTCGGTATAGAACCAAATAATCACGCAGTATATCTTGATGTTAAACAATATTTAGCAAATCAAAGACAAGGTACTCACAAAGCTAAAGAAAGAGCTGAGATCTCTGGAAGTACGCGTAAGATTAAGAAGCAAAAAGGAACTGGTACTGCAAGAGCAGGAAGTATTAAATCACCAGTTTTCCGTGGAGGAGGAAGAATCTTCGGGCCAAGACCAAGAAGCTACTCTTTCAAATTAAACAAAAGTTTAAAACGTTTAGCGAGAAAATCTGCTTTCTCTATCAAAGTGAAAGAATCAAATTTAATCGTAGTTGAGAACTTTAATTTCGAGGCTCCAAGTACTAAAAATTTCATCAACGTATTGAAAGGTTTAGGATTGGAAAATAAAAAATCTCTATTTGTGTTTGGTGAATCAAATAAAAATGTATATTTGTCATCACGCAATTTAGGGAAGGCTGCTGTTGTAACTAACTCTGAATTAAGTACTTACAGTATTTTAAATGCTGGAAGTTTAGTGTTAACTGAGGGTTCTGTAGCAGGAATTGTAGAAAATTTAAGTAAATAATAGGAACATGAGTGTTTTAATTAAGCCTATAATTACAGAAAAAATAACTAAAGACGGCGAAACTTTTGGCCGTTTTGGGTTTGTTGTTGATAGAAAAGCGAACAAAATTGAAATTAAAAAAGCAGTTGAGGCTGCTTATGGAGTTTCTGTTGTTAACGTGAATACTATGAACTATGCTGCAAAGCGTTCTGTTAAGTACACGAAAAGTGGAATGAT
This sequence comes from Myroides odoratimimus, assembly GCF_038039805.1. Lineage (GTDB taxonomy): Bacteria > Bacteroidota > Bacteroidia > Flavobacteriales > Flavobacteriaceae > Flavobacterium > Flavobacterium odoratimimum_B. The sequence continues at coordinate 27,844 of NZ_JBBPHK010000003.1, read as the reverse complement.
CAACGCTAAAACTAATGCATACAAGAAAGCAATAGTTGAATTGAAAGAAGGAGATAGTATAGACTTTTATTCAAATATCTAATAAATAATGTCAGTTAGAAAATTAAAACCTATTACCCCAGGTCAGCGTTTTAGAGTTGTAAATAGTTTTGACGCTATAACAACTGATAAGCCGGAGCGTAGTTTACTAGCACCGAAAAAAAAATCTGGAGGTAGAAATAGTCAAGGAAAAATGACCATGCGCTACATGGGTGGTGGTCATAAACAAAGATACCGTATAGTTGATTTTAAAAGAACTAAAGTTGGTATCCCAGCTACTGTTAAGTCAATTGAGTATGATCCAAACCGTACAGCATTCATCGCTTTGATTGCTTATGTAGATGGAGCTAAATCATACGTTATTGCACAAAGCGGTATGAAAGTTGGACAAACTGTAGTTTCAGGAGCAGAAGCATCACCAGAAGTTGGTAATGCAATGCCTTTAAGCAAAATTCCTTTAGGAACTGTTATATCTTGTATCGAATTACGTCCTGGACAAGGAGCAGTTATCGCTCGTTCAGCAGGTACTTTCGCTCAGTTAGTTGCTAGAGATGGTAAATATGCTACTATTAAAATGCCTTCTGGAGAGATCCGTTTGATTTTATTAGAATGTATGGCTACTATCGGAGCAGTGTCTAACCACGATCACCAATTAATCGTTTCTGGTAAAGCAGGTAGATCAAGATGGTTAGGTAGAAGACCTAGAACTAGACCAGTAGCAATGAACCCAGTAGATCACCCAATGGGAGGTGGAGAAGGTCGTTCGTCAGGAGGACACCCACGTTCTAGAAACGGGATGCCTGCTAAAGGGTACAGAACTCGTTCTAAAGTTAAGTCGAGTAATAAGTATATCGTTGAACGTAGAAAGAAATAAAAGATTAAGACATGGCACGTTCGTTAAAAAAAGGACCTTATGTTCACTATAAATTAGAGAAGAAAGTTCAAGTAAACATAGAAAGTGGAAAAAATGGAGTTATCAAGACTTGGTCAAGAGCTTCAATGATTACACCTGATTTTGTTGGACAAACTATCGCAGTACATAATGGTCGTCAGTTTGTTCCTGTTTATGTAACAGAGAACATGGTAGGACATAAATTAGGGGAATTTTCACCAACAAGATCGTTTAGAGGTCACGCTGGTGCAAAGAATAAAGGTAAAAAATAATAAGAAGCTATGGGAGTTCGTAAAAGAGAAAGAGCTGAGCAAATTAAAGAAGCTAACAAGCAAGTTGCTTTTGCAAAGCTAAACAATTGCCCTACTTCTCCTAGAAAAATGCGTTTAGTAGCGGATTTAGTAAGAGGACAGAAAGTAGAAAAAGCTCTAAATATATTAAAATTCAGTTCAAAAGATGCTTCTCGTAATTTAGAGAAATTACTTTTGTCTGCAATTGCTAACTGGCAAGCGAAAAACAGCGACGCTAATATAGAAGAAGCTGGATTGATCGTTAAAGAAATCAGAGTAGATGGAGGAATGATGTTAAAAAGACTTCGTCCTGCACCTCAAGGTAGAGCACACAGAATCAGAAAACGTTCTAATCACGTAACAATCGTATTAGGATCTAATAATAACACACAAAGCAATTAATAAGCAGTATGGGACAAAAGACTAATCCAATCGGGAATCGCCTTGGTATTATCAGAGGATGGGACTCAAACTGGTATGGTGGAAATGACTACGGTGACAAAATCGCTGAAGATCACAAGATCAGAAAGTATATCCATGCTCGTTTATCAAAAGCTAGTGTATCTAAAGTAATCATCGAAAGAACTTTAAAACTTGTAACCGTTACTATCACTACTGCTAGACCTGGTATCATTATCGGAAAAGGTGGACAAGAGGTAGACAAGTTAAAAGAGGAATTGAAAAAGATTACTGATAAGGAAGTTCAAATCAATATCTTTGAAATCAAACGTCCTGAATTAGACGGATACTTAGTGGCTGCTAGTATCGCTCGTCAAATCGAAAGCAGAATTTCTTACCGTAGAGCTATCCGTATGGCTATGGCTGCAGCGATGAGAATGAATGCTGAAGGAATCAAAGTAATGATTTCTGGTCGTTTAAACGGTGCTGAAATGGCTCGTTCTGAGACTTTCAAAGAAGGAAGAATTCCGTTGTCAACTTTCAGAGCAGACATCGATTATGCACTTGCTGAAGCTCACACTACTTATGGTAGAATGGGAATTAAAGTGTGGATCATGAAAGGTGAGGTTTACGGTAAGAGAGATCTTTCTCCGTTAGCTGGAATGGATAAAAAACAATCTAAATCAGCAGGATCTCCAAAAGGTAAATCTAACCCACGCAAAAGAAAGTAATTTTTAAACTGAAGAAAAATGTTACAGCCTAAAAGAACAAAATACCGTAAGGTACAGAAAGGTAAAATGAAAGGGATTTCTCAAAGAGGGCATGAACTTTCAAATGGTATGTTTGGAATCAAATCTATGGACTCTGCATTTATCACTTCACGTCAAATCGAGGCAGCGCGTATCGCTGCTACTCGTTTCATGAAACGTGAAGGGCAGTTATGGATTAAAATTTTCCCAGACAAACCTATTACTAAAAAGCCTCTAGAGGTACGTATGGGTAAAGGAAAAGGTGCAGTAGAATACTGGGTTGCTGTGGTAAAACCAGGAAAAATTATGTTCGAAGTTGGTGGAGTGCCAATTTCAGTAGCAAAAGAAGCATTACGCTTAGCTGCTCAAAAACTTCCTGTAAAAACTAAATTTGTAATTGCTAGAGATTTCGAAGCATAATAAAATTTTTATCATGAAACAATCAGAAATAGTAAATCTATCTGTAGCTGAATTACAAGAGCAACTGGTACAGTTGACTAGCACATATAATAACTTAAGATCTGCTCACGCAATCTCTCCAATCGAGAATCCATTACAGTTGAGAAACGTAAGAAGAAGTATTGCAAGAGTGAATACAGAGTTAAGTAAAAGAGAGTTACAATAATTGTATTCTGCCGAAAGATGGAAAATAGAAAATTAAGAAAAGAGAGAATAGGTGTTGTTACTAGCAATAAAATGGAGAAATCTATTGTTGTGTCTGAAGTAAAGAGAGTAAAACACCCATTATATGGTAAGTTCGTGTTGAAAACGAAAAAATACGTTGCACACGACGAAACAAATGATTGCAACATTGGTGATACTGTAAAGATTATGGAGACACGTCCATTATCTAAGTCAAAATGTTGGAGATTAGTTGAAATCATTGAAAGAGCGAAATAATTATGGTACAACAAGAATCTAGACTTAAAGTAGCAGATAATACGGGTGCAAAAGAAGTTTTGACTATCCGTGTTTTAGGAGGAACGAAACGTCGTTATGCCTCTGTAGGTGATAAAATTGTAGTTTCAATTAAAGAAGCAACTCCAAACGGAAGCGTGAAAAAAGGTAGCGTTTCAACTGCAGTTGTAGTTCGTACTAAAAAAGAGGTGAGAAGAGCTGACGGATCTTACATCAGATTTGACGATAACGCATGTGTATTGTTAAATGCTGCTGGAGAGATGAAAGGAACTCGTGTTTTTGGTCCGGTTGCGAGAGAACTTCGTGAAAAACAATTCATGAAAATTGTATCATTAGCACCAGAGGTGTTATAATTCGTTCTAAACATGATTAAGCTAAAGATAAAAACAGGAGATACTGTACGCGTTATCGCAGGTGACCATAAAGGTACTGAAGGTAAAGTTGTACGTGTATTACGTGAAAAGAACAAAGCTATTGTTGAAGGGGTGAATATTATTTCAAAACACGTGAAGCCAAGTGCTTCTAACCCTCAAGGTGGAATTGTTAAAAAAGAGGCTCCAATCCAAATCTCAAACTTAGCGATCGTAGATCCTAAGACGAACGAAGTTACAAAAGTAGCTATCGTGAAAAACGAGAACGGAAAAAATGTAAGAGTTTCTAAAAAATCAAATCAAGTATTATAGTTATGGCTTATATACCAAGACTTAAAGAAGAATATAAAAGCAGAGTTATCTCTGCTCTTACTGAGGAATTCGGTTATAAAAACGTAATGCAAGTTCCAAAACTTGAGAAAATCGTTGTTAGCCGTGGAGTTGGTGCTGCTGTTTCTGATAAAAAATTAGTTGATTACGCTGTTGAGGAGTTAACTAAAATTACAGGACAAAAAGCAGTAGCTACTATCTCTAAGAAAGACGTTGCTACTTTTAAATTAAGAAAAGGAATGCCAATCGGGGCAAAAGTAACGTTACGTGGAGAGAGAATGTATGAATTTTTAGATCGTTTAGTAACTTCAGCTTTACCACGTGTAAGAGACTTTTCAGGTATTAAATCTGATGGTTTTGACGGAAGAGGAAATTATAACTTAGGTGTTACTGAGCAAATCATTTTCCCTGAAATCAATATCGATAAAGTTAACAAAATCGCTGGTTTTGATATCACTTTCGTTACATCTGCTCAAACAGATAAAGAAGCGAAATCTTTACTTGCTGAATTAGGATTACCTTTTAAAAAGAATTAAGTATGGCTAAAGAATCAATGAAAGCCCGTGAGGTTAAAAGACAAGCATTAGTAGATAAATATGCTGCTAAGAGAACAGCTCTTTTAGAAGCTGGTGACTATGAAGGATTACAAAAGTTACCTAAAAATGCTTCTCCAGTTCGTTTACACAACAGATGTAAGTTAACAGGAAGACCAAGAGGGTATATGCGTCAATTCGGTATTTCTCGTGTTACATTCCGTGAAATGGCAAATAATGGATTGATACCTGGAGTAAAAAAGGCAAGTTGGTAATTAAGATTTAAAGGTAAAAACATGTATACAGATCCAATAGCAGATTTCCTTACAAGAGTTAGAAACGCTGTGAGAGCTAACCACAAAGTGGTTGAAATTCCAGCTTCAAACTTCAAAAAAGAAATCACGAAAATATTATTCGATCAAGGATATATCTTAAGCTATAAATTTGATGATAGTTCAGTTCAAGGAACAATCAAAATAGCTTTGAAATATGATAAAGACACAAAAGAGTCTGTAATTAGAGATATCCAAAGAATTAGTAAACCAGGTTTGCGTAAATACGCTTCTGCAGCAGATCTTCCTAGAATCCTTAATGGATTAGGAATCGCTATCGTTTCAACATCAAAAGGATTGATGACTGGAAAGCAAGCGAAACAATTGAATGTTGGTGGAGAAGTTGTTTGTTACGTATACTAATTTAAAAAGACTAAGAGATGTCAAGAATAGGTAAAAGTCCAATAGCGATCCCTGCTGGAGTAACGGTTGACGTTAAAGAAGGAGAGATTGTTGTAAAAGGTAAATTAGGAGAGCTTTCTCAAAAGTTTGATACAGTTAGTATTAAAGTTGAAGAAGACCAAGTAATCGTTGAGCGTTCTTCTGATGATAAGATTGAAAGAGCTAAACACGGATTATACCGTAGTTTAATCAACAATATGGTTAAAGGAGTTTCAGAAGGATTTACTATCAGTTTGGAATTGGTTGGGGTAGGATACCGTGCTGCTAATCAAGGACAAAAGTTAGATTTAGCTTTAGGTTTCTCTCATAATATCGTAATGGATATTGCAAAAGAAGTTACAGTGGAAACTATATCTGAAAAAGGTAAAAATCCAATCGTTAAATTAACTTCATTTGACAAACAACTAGTTGGTCAAGTAGCAGCAAAAATCCGTTCATTCCGTAAACCAGAACCTTACAAAGGAAAAGGTATCAAGTTTGTGGGTGAAGAGTTAAGAAGAAAAGCAGGTAAATCAGCTTAAAAATTAAGACTATGTCATTAACAAAATCTGAAAGAAGACAACGTATTAAATTCAGAATTAGAAAGATTGTTAGCGGTACTGCTGCTAAGCCAAGACTTTCTGTATTCAGAAGTAATAAAGAAATCTATGCGCAAATCATAGATGACGTGAATGGAGTAACTCTAGCTGCAGCATCTTCAAGAGAAGCTGGGATAACAAGAGGAACCAATATTGAAACTGCTGCATCGGTTGGGAAACTAATTGCAGAGAAAGCTTTGAAAGCTGGTGTAGAAACTGTATCTTTCGATAGAGGAGGTTATTTATACCACGGTCGTGTTAAATCATTAGCTGAAGGCGCTAGAGAAGCTGGATTAAAATTCTAATTAGTTATGTATCAAAATTATAAAAACGTAGAATTTGTAAAACCAACAGGTCTTGATCTTAAAGATCGTTTGGTTAGTGTAAACCGTGTTACTAAAGTTACTAAAGGGGGAAGAGCTTTTGGATTCTCAGCTGTAGTAGTAGTAGGTGACGAGAACGGTGTAGTGGGTCATGGTTTGGGTAAATCAAAAGACGTTTCTGAAGCAATCGCTAAAGCAGTAGAGGATGCAAAGAAAAACTTAGTTAGAGTTCCTTTAAATGGTCATACTATTCCTCACGAACAAAAAGGAAAATTCAGTGGAGCTAGAGTATTATTGATGCCTGCATCTTTGGGTACTGGAGTTATCGCTGGAGGTTCTGTGAGATCGGTTGTAGAGTCTGTAGGGATTAAAGATTTATTATCTAAATCTCAAGGATCTTCAAATCCTCACAACGTGGTGAAGGCTACTTTTGACGCTTTATTACGTTTAAGAAGTGCTTCTACAGTTGCAAAACAAAGAGGAATTTCTTTAGAAAAAGTATTTAAAGGTTAATTTGAGAGAGTTATGTCAAAAATTAAAGTAAAACAAGTAAGAAGCCAAATTAATTGTCCTCTTGTACAAAAGAGAACATTAGAGGCTTTAGGACTTCGTAAGATTGGTCAAGTTGTAGAACATGATGCTACATCTGCAATCTTAGGAATGGTAAGTAAAGTTCAACACTTAGTTTCTGTAGAGGAGGCTAAATAATATTGTAGAGTATGAATTTAAGTAATTTACAACCAGCAAAAGGTTCAGTACACAACCAAAACAAACGTGTTGGTCGTGGTGAAGGGTCTGGTAAAGGAGGAACTTCTACAAAAGGACACAAAGGTGCTAAATCACGTTCAGGATATTCAAGAAAGATCGGATTTGAAGGAGGACAAATGCCACTTCAAAGACGTGTTCCTAAATTTGGTTTTAAAAACATCAATAGAGTAGAGTATGATGTTATTAACTTAGAAAAATTACAATCTTTAGTTGATAGCGGAGTAGTAAAAGACACTGTTGATTTTGCTCTTTTAGTTGAGTTAGGATTAACTTCTAAAAATAGTTTAGTTAAGGTTTTAGGGCGTGGAGAGATAAAAGCAAAATTAAAAGTTTCTGCACACAAGTTTTCAGCATCTGCTAAAGAGGCAATCGAAGCAGCTGGTGGAGAAATTGTAACGTTATAAAATCTTAATAAACAAGATGAAGAAGTTTTTTGAAACATTAGCCAGTATTTGGAAAATTGAAGAGTTAAAGAACAAAATCTTGATAACTTTAGGGTTATTGCTTGTGTACCGTTTTGGTACACAAGTTACCCTTCCAGGTATTGACGCAACGAAATTGCAAGCTTTAACTGATCAAACTGATCAAGGTATCGGTTGGTTAATAAATGTTTTTACAGGTGGTGCATTTGCGCAAGCATCTGTATTTGCATTAGGTATTATGCCTTATATTTCTGCTTCCATAGTAGTTCAGTTAATGGGAATCGCGGTTCCTTATCTACAAAAACTACAAAATGATGGAGAAAGCGGTAGAAAGAAGATGAACCAAATAACAAGATGGTTGACAATCGGTATTACTTTATTACAAGGGCCTAGTTACATCTATAACTTGTATGTGCAATTACCACCGGATGCATTTTTGTTAGGTTTCAATTCTTTCTCATTCTTGTTTTCTTCAGTAATTATACTAGTGACCGGAACTGTTTTTGCAATGTGGTTAGGTGAAAAAATTACTGATAAAGGTATTGGAAATGGGATTTCATTATTGATTATGGTTGGTATTATTGCGAGACTTCCAATGTCTTTCATCCAAGAATTCCAATCGAGAATTACTGAAAATAATGGAGGACCTATGTTGGTGGTTATAGAAGTAATTTTATGGTTGTTAATCATTGTTGCTTGTATCTATTTAACTCTTGCTGTGAGACGTATACCGGTTCAATATGCAAGAAGAAGTGCTTCAGGAACTTATGATCAATCTATGTTAGGCGGTAATCGTCAGTGGATTCCATTAAAGTTAAATGCATCAGGAGTTATGCCAATCATTTTTGCTCAGGCGATCATGTTTGTGCCAGCTGCAGTAGCAGGTTTGTCAACTTCAGATACTGCTAAATCAATCAGTACAACATTTCATAATGTGTTTGGTTGGGAGTATAATGCACTTTTTGCTTTATTAATCATAATTTTTACGTACTTTTACACCGCAATTACAGTACCAACTAATAAGATGGCTGATGATCTAAAGAGAAGTGGTGGTTTTATACCAGGTGTTAAACCAGGTAGTGAGACAGGCGATTTCTTAGATAGAATCATGTCTTTAATAACATTCCCTGGTTCTCTTTACTTAGCATTAATCGCAGTTTTCCCTGCTATTGTGGTAAGTTTATTAGGAGTTCAACAAGGTTGGGCAATGTTTTATGGAGGAACATCGTTATTGATTATGGTAAGTGTTGTAATCGATACAATTCAACAAGTCAATGCTTATTTACTGAACAAACAGTATGATAGCATGATGACAAGTGGTAAAAATAGAAGAGCAACAGCTTAGTTTTTATGGCAAAACAATCAGCAATAGAACAAGACGGAGCAATTATTGAAGCATTATCAAATGCTATGTTCCGTGTGGAATTAGAAAATGGACACGTAGTAATCGCCCATATCTCAGGTAAGATGCGTATGCATTATATCAAATTATTACCTGGTGACAGAGTAAAATTAGAGATGAGCCCTTACGATTTGACCAAAGCAAGAATTACTTATAGATATTAAAGAGGCTATTAAAATGAAAGTAAGAGCATCAGTTAAAAAAAGAAGTGCCGAGTGCATTATAGTACGTAGAAAAGGTAGACTTTACGTTATTAATAAAAAGAATCCTAGATTTAAACAAAGACAAGGATAATTATGGCAAGAATCGCAGGGGTAGATATACCTAAACACAAAAGAGGAATCATTGCTTTAACTTATATTTTTGGAATTGGTTCAAGTAGAGCTAAAGAAATTCTAGAAAGAGCTAAAGTTGACGAAAATAAAAAAGTTCAAGATTGGAATGACGATGAGATCGGAGCTATCCGTGAAGCAGTAGGTCAATTCACAATTGAAGGAGAATTACGTTCAGAGATTTCATTAAACATCAAACGTTTAATGGATATCGGATGCTACAGAGGTATCCGTCATAGAGCTGGTCTTCCATTAAGAGGACAAAGAACTAAGAATAACTCTAGAACAAGAAAAGGTAAAAGAAAAACTGTTGCTAACAAGAAAAAAGCAACTAAATAATAAGTAGTAATATGGCTAAAGCGAATACAAAAAAACGTAAAGTACTTGTTGAGTCAACAGGTGAAGCTCATATTAATGCGACGTTTAACAATATCATCATTTCATTAACTAACAAAAAAGGTGAAGTGATTTCTTGGTCATCAGCAGGTAAAATGGGATTCAGAGGTTCTAAAAAGAACACTCCTTACGCTGCTCAAATGGCTGCAGAAGATTGCGGTAAAGTTGCACTTGAGGCAGGATTGAAAAAAGTAAAAGTTTATGTAAAAGGACCTGGAAACGGAAGAGAATCTGCAATCAGATCTTTACATAATGGTGGAATCGAAGTAACAGAGATTATCGATATTACTCCAATGCCACACAACGGATGTCGTCCTCCAAAGAGAAGAAGAGTTTAATTTATAGTATAACCAAAGGTAGGAATAGATTATCGGAGGAAAGTGACCTGAATTCATAATCCCTACCTTTTTTCAATTTTATTAAGAAATGGCAAGATATACTGGTCCACAAACAAAAATCGCACGTAGGTTCGGTGAAGCAATTTTCGGAGATGATAAATCTTTAGAAAAAAGAAATTACCCTCCAGGACAACATGGTTTAGCAAGAAAAAGAGGTAAGAAATCTGAATATGCTATCCAGTTATTGGAAAAACAAAAAGCTAAATATACTTACGGTATTTTAGAAAAACAATTCAGAAACTTATACAAAAAAGCTGCTGCAGCTCGTGGAGTTACTGGTGAGGTATTAATTCAATTATGTGAATCAAGATTAGATAACGTAGTTTACAGAATGGGAATTGCTCCATCTCGTAGAGCTGCACGTCAAATCGTTTCTCATAGACATATTACTGTAAATGGGGAGTTAGTAAATATTCCTTCATACCAATTGAAACCTGGTGATAAAGTTGCTGTTCGTGAAAAATCAAGATCTCTAGAGACTATCGAACGTTCATTATCTAATTCTAGCGCTGTTTACGAATGGATTACTTGGAATCCTGAAACGTTAGAAGGAACATTTGTTTCTGTACCTCAAAGACTTCAAGTTCCTGAAAACATCAAAGAACAGTTAATCGTAGAGTTGTACAACAAATAATAATTGACATTCAGTCGAAACAAATATGGCAATATTTAATTTTCAAAAGCCCGATAAAGTTATCATGATTGATTCGACCGATTTTAAAGGCAAATTCGAATTTAGACCTTTAGAACCGGGATATGGATTGACAATAGGTAATGCATTAAGAAGAGTTCTTCTTTCTTCTCTTGAAGGATATGCAATTACTTCAGTTCGTATTGAAGGAGTAGATCATGAGTTTTCTACTATCGCTGGTGTAGTTGAGGATGTTACTGAAATCATTCTTAACCTAAAACAAGTTCGTTTTAAACGTCAAATTGAAGATGTTGATAATGAAACTGTTAGTATCTCTTTCTCTGGTAAAGAACAGTTGACTGCAGGTGATTTCCAGAAATTCATTTCTAGTTTCCAGATTCTGAATCCAGAATTAGTTATCTGTAATATGGATAGTAATGTAACTATTAATATGGATCTTACTATTGAGAAGGGAAGAGGTTATGTACCAGCTGAAGAGAATAGAAAACCTAATGCTCCTATTGGTACTATCTTTACTGACTCAATTTATACTCCAGTTAAGAACGTTAAGTATGCTATCGAAAACTATCGTGTTGAGCAAAAAACTGACTATGAGAAGTTAGTTTTTGATATCATTACCGATGGTTCTATTCATCCAAAAGATGCGTTAACTGAAGCTGCAAAAACATTAATACACCACTTTATGTTATTCTCAGATGAGAGAATTACATTAGAGGCAGATGAGATTGCACAAACTGAATCTTATGATGAGGAATCTCTTCATATGAGACAGCTTCTAAAAACTAAACTAGTTGATTTAGATCTTTCAGTTAGAGCATTGAATTGTTTGAAAGCGGCTGAAGTAGATACATTAGGAGACTTAGTGTCATTTAACAAAAACGACTTGATGAAATTTAGAAACTTCGGTAAGAAGTCTTTATCTGAATTAGAAGAGTTAGTGGCTGTTAAGGGACTTAATTTCGGGATGGATCTATCAAAATACAAATTAGATAAAGAATAAACTAGACTGTAAAGTCTAAATTCTAGTAAGAAATGAGACACGGAAAGAAAATAAATCACTTAGGTAGAAAAGCAGGACATAGAAATTCTATGCTTGCTAATATGGCTTGTTCTTTAATTGAGCACAAGCGTATCAATACTACTGTAGCTAAAGCTAAAGCTTTAAAGCAGTTTATTGAGCCATTAGTAACTAAAGCTAAAACTGACGATACTCATAACCGTCGTGTTGTTTTCTCTTATTTGAGAGACAAAGACGCAGTTACTGAACTATTTAGAGAAGTAGCTCAAAAAGTAGGAGATCGTCCAGGTGGATATACTCGTATTATTAAATTAGGTAATCGTTTAGGAGATAACGCTGATATGGCTATGATTGAGTTCGTTGATTTCAACGAATTATACAATGTTGCTAAAAAAGAGGCTAAAAAATCTTCAACTCGTAGAGGTAAAAAGAAAGCTGCTGAAGCTCCTGCGACTGAGGCAACTTCTAATGAAGCTGAAACTAATGAATAGTATCAACAAAATTTATTTTTGTTATTTATAATATTAAGGACATTCTTTATAAGGATGTCCTTTTTTTTTTATTTTTGCTAAAAATTAATACAACACAACAATACAATGGAATATTCAGAAAGAAAGAAGGCAGTTTTGGTTTTAAAAGATGGAACTGTTTTTTTTGGTAAGTCGGTTGGTGTAGAAGGTACAGCATACGGAGAGATTTGTTTTAACACTGGAATGACAGGTTATCAAGAAATCTTTACAGATCCTTCTTACTTTGGTCAAATCATGTTGTCAACAACAGCTCATATAGGTAATTATGGGGTTAATGTTGATGAAGTTGATTCTGATGGAATTAAGATTTCTGGTTTAGTTTGTAAAAACTTTAGTTATTATCATTCGCGTCCAAATTCAGAATCAGATTTATTGACTTATTTAGAAAAGGCTAACCTTATAGCTATTTCTGATGTTGATACACGTGCTCTTACTGCTCATATTAGAGATAATGGTGCTATGAATGCTATTATTTCAACAGACGGTAAATCAATTGAGGAGTTAAAAGTGATGTTAGAGAGTGTTCCTTCTATGGAAGGACTTGAGTTGTCTTCTAAAGTATCTACTAAAGAGGCTTACTACTTTGGTAATTCTAATGCATCTCATAAGATTGCGGCAATTGATTTTGGTATTAAAACTAATATATTACGTTGTTTCGAAGAGAGAGATTGTTATGTTAAGGTATTTCCATACAATGTTTCTTATGATGAGTTAGTTGCATTTAGTGCTGATGGATATTTTCTATCTAACGGACCTGGTGATCCACAAGCTTTAGCAAAATTAGGAGTTCTTGACACAGTTAATAAAGTTATAGATTCTGGACTTCCAGTTTTTGGTATTTGTTTAGGACATCAGTTGATTGGATTATCTCAAGGTGTGAGTACTTTCAAGATGTTTAGTGGACATCGTGGCGTAAATCATCCTGTTATGAATTTAAAATCTACTCAAGGTGAGATTACTTCACAGAATCATGGATTTGCGATTAATAAAGAAGAGTTGAGTAAACATCCTAATCTTGAACTGACACATTTACATTTAAATGATGGTACGGTAGCTGGTATGAAGATGAAAAATAAGAATGTTTTTTCTGTACAATACCATCCTGAATCTAGTCCTGGACCTCATGATTCAAGATATTTATTTGATGAATTTGTTGAGAATATAAAAAATAATAAAGGAGCTACTGTGTAGTTCCTTTCGTTATATATAAACTTTATTTCTTATCTGTATTAAGTAAGTTCAATTAAAGTTGTAAATTTGTTTATACTAAATTTTAAGACACAATTTATGAGTACAATTATTAGTGTGCATGCACGTCAGATATTAGATTCTAGAGGGAATCCTACAGTAGAAGTAGATGTTATTACTGAAAGTGGTATGTTAGGCCGAGCTGCAGTTCCATCTGGAGCTTCTACAGGTGAGCACGAAGCAGTAGAATTACGCGATGGCGGTAAAGCTTTTTTAGGAAAAGGGGTATTAAAAGCTGTTGATAACGTAAATAACATAATTGCTGAGCACATCGTAGGTGTTAGTGTTTTCGAACAGAATACTATTGACCAATTGATGATTGAATTAGATGGTACTAGTAATAAAGGAAATTTAGGAGCCAATGCTATTTTAGGTGTTTCTTTAGCTGTAGCTAAAGCGGCAGCAAATGAGTTAAGAATGCCATTATATCGTTATGTAGGTGGTGTTTCTGCAAATACGCTACCTGTTCCAATGATGAATATTATTAATGGAGGGTCTCACTCTGATGCTCCTATTGCATTTCAAGAGTTTATGATCATGCCTGTAAAAGCAATAACTTTTACGCATGCTATGCAAATGGGAACTGAGATATTCCATCATTTGAAAAAAGTTTTACATGAGAGAGGATTAAGTACGGCAGTAGGTGATGAAGGTGGATTTGCTCCTACATTAAAAGGTACTGAAGATGCTCTTGATTCTATTAAGTTAGCAGTTGAGAATGCAGGTTATAGATTTGGTGATGAGATTATGATTGCTTTAGACTGTGCTGCTTCTGAGTTTTATGTAGATGGTAAATATGATTACACTAAGTTCGAAGGAGAATTAGGTAAAGTACGTAGCTCTCAAGAGCAAGCGGATTACTTAGCTGAGTTAGTGGAGAAATACCCAATAATTTCTATTGAAGATGGTATGTATGAAGATGATTGGGATGGTTGGAAGTATTTAACTGATAAGATAGGTGATAAAGTTCAGTTAGTAGGTGATGATTTATTTGTTACTAATGTAGCTAGACTAGAGCGTGGTGTTAATGAAGGTATAGGTAACTCTATTTTGATTAAAGTAAATCAAATAGGAACACTTACAGAGACAATAGCTGCTGTTAATATGGCTAAAAATGCTGGATTTACGTCTGTTATGTCTCACCGTTCTGGTGAAACTGAAGATAGTACAATTGCTGATTTAGCTGTAGCATTGAATTGTGGACAAATTAAAACTGGTTCTGCATCAAGATCTGATCGTATGGCTAAGTATAATCAGTTGTTAAGAATAGAGGAAGAATTAGGTGATATAGCTTACTACCCTCAAGGGAATGCTTTTAAAGTTAAAAGATAGTTCTTTTATAAGTAAAAAAGCGGTAGATATACTTACATATCTACCGCTTTTTTGTTTTTTGGTATAGTTATAGTGGAGTTGAACTATATTCTTAAATTAATGTATTGTGAATAATTCTTTTTTTTAACTATTATGATGTGTTTATGATTATTTAGAGTATCTTATTTTTTCATTCGTTTTGATAGTCTCTAAAATGAGGTTTTTTGTTCATTTTTAATGATTAGTTTATGAATATGACTTGTATGTATGCATAATAATTCCTATCTTTCCTACTGAAAAATTACTAGAATATGTATGCTAGTAGTGAGTAAAACTTGTAAAAAAAATAAAATAATAACAATATGTCTAAAACAGCTTATATAGAGGTTGACGGTAAAAGACATGAGTTTCCTGTATTAGTTGGTACTGAGAATGAAGTAGCAATTGATGTGTTGAAATTACGTGCTTTAACTGGAGCTATTACTTATGACCCAGGTTATAAAAATTCTGGTGCATGCAAGAGTGCAATTACATTCTTAGATGGAGAAGAAGGAATCTTGAGATATAGAGGATATTCTATTGAAGAATTAGCAGAATATTCTAACTTCTTAGAAGTTTCTTATTTGATTATCTTCGGAGAACTACCAACTCAAGAGCAAATTGAGAAATTTGAGAATGATATTAGAAAGTATTCATTAGTAAATGAAGAAATGAAAAATATCATTGACGGTTTTCCTAAGACTGCACACCCTATGGGAGTGTTAGCTTCTTTGACTAGTGCTTTAACTGCATTTAATCCAAAAGTAGTAGATGCTGATTGTTCAAAGTCATTGTATGAGGCTGTATGTAAGACAATGAGTAAGTTCTTAGTAATAGCAACTTGGACATATAGAAAAGCTAAGGGATATCCTTTAAATTATTACGATAACACTAAGAGTTATGTGGATAACTTCTTAAGATTAATGTTTGCTTTGCCAACCGAACCTTATGAAATCGATCCAATCATTAAAAATGCAATTGATAAGTTATTTATTTTACATGCTGATCATGAACAAAACTGTTCTACATCTACAGTACGTATGGTAGGTTCTTCTCATGCTGGATTGTTTGCATCTGTTTCTGCTGGTGTTTCTGCTTTATGGGGGCCACTTCATGGTGGAGCTAATCAAGCTGTATTAGAAATGCTTGAAGCAATTCAAAATGACGGTGGTGATGTAGAGAAATATCTAAATAAAGCTAAAGATAAAGATGACTCATTCCGTCTAATGGGATTCGGACATAGAGTTTATAAAAACTTTGACCCAAGAGCTAGAATCATTAAAAAAGCAGCTGATGAAGTATTAGGAAAACTAGGTGTTGATGATCCTGTTTTAGATATTGCTAAAAAATTAGAAGAAGCAGCGCTTAAAGATCCTTATTTCGTAGAAAGACATTTGTACCCTAATGTTGATTTCTACTCAGGAATTATTTACAGAGCTTTAGGTATTCCTACAGAAATGTTTACAGTGATGTTTGCTATTGGACGTCTGCCAGGATGGATTGCACAGTGGAAAGAAATGAGAATTAATAAAGAACCAATCGGAAGACCTAGACAGTTATATGTTGGTGAAGCTTTAAGAACATTTGTTCCTATGAAAGATAGAAAATAATATTTTTTTATATGTTTAAAAGGCACCCTTAATTAGGGTGCCTTTTTTGTTTTCTAAAGAATTAAGTAGAGAGTATTTTGTTATATTTGTGGAAAATCAATATTTATGCTTAAGTTAAACGTTAAGAATGAAACCTCGAGATTGCGGGCCGTGGTCCTAGGTACTGCTAATAGTATCGGACCCACACCTACAGTAGAAGAAGCTTACGATCCTAAGTCGTTAGAACATATAAAAGCAGGTACTTACCCTGTAGAATCAGATATGATTCAAGAGATGGATGCTTTTAATAAAGTATTCGAGAAGTATGATGTTAAGGTCTATAGACCTGAAATCATAGAAGATTACAATCAAATTTTTACTCGTGATATTGGATTTGTTATTGAAGATAAATTCATTAAAGCGAATATCCTTCCAGATAGAGATCGTGAATTACATGCAATACAGTATGTGTTAGATCAGATTGATCCTGCATCTATAATCTCTGCTCCAGAAGAAGTACACTTTGAAGGAGGAGATGTAATGCCTTGGAATGATTATATTTTTATAGGTAGCTATAAGCGTCCAGATTATAAAAATTATATTACCGCAAGAACAAATCAACTAGGAGTTGATTTTATAAAAGAATTATTCCCAAATAAAACAGTTTTGTCTTTTGATTTGGTTAAGTCTAAGACTGAGCCACGCGATAATGCATTACATTTGGATTGTTGTTTTCAACCAATCGGAAATGATAAAGGGATAATTTATAAAGGTGGTTTTTATGATGAAAAAGAGTACTATCAATTAGTAGAAATTTTCGGTAAAGACAACTTATTTCACATAGAAAGAGAAGAAATGTATCATATGTTTTCGAATGTATTTTCGATTAGTCCTGAAGTTATTGTCTCTGAACGTAATTTTACAAGATTAAATAATTGGTTAAGAGAAAATAACTTTGTTGTAGAAGAAATACCTTATGCAGAGATTGCTAAACAAGAGGGATTATTAAGATGTTCTACATTACCTTTGATACGTGATTAATATATTAGATATGAACCAAACTACGAATACAATTTTGATGATTCGCCCTGTGGCGTTTCGCATGAATGAACAAACGGCTGTAAATAATTACTACCAAAAAGTTCTTGATAATACCACTCCTGAGACGGTTAATGCTAAAGCACAACAAGAGTTCGATGCCTTTGTAGAAAAGCTAAGAGCTGTGGGTGTTGATGTTATTGTAGTAGAAGATACTGTAGATCCGGATACTCCTGATAGTATTTTTCCAAATAACTGGATTTCTTTTCACGAAAGTGGAGAAGTTGTTCTTTATCCGATGTTTGCGGAGAATCGCAGATTAGAAAGAAGAGAAGATATTTTAGATTTATTAGAAGATAAAGGGTTTGAAATTACTGATATCTGGGATTATACTTCCGCAGAAGAAGACGAGTTATTTTTAGAAGGTACAGGTAGTTTGTTACTTGATAGAACTAATGAAAAAACATACTGTGCTTTATCGCCTCGTGCCGATGAAGGACTAGTTATTGAGTTTTGTGAAGAATTTGAAAATGATCCTGTTATATTTGAAGCTTTTCAGACTGTAGATGGAGAGAGAAAGCATATTTATCATACTAATGTAATGATGTGTTTAGCTGAAACTTTTGCTGTTATTTGTGCTGATTGTATCGATGATAAACAAGAGAAAAAAAGTGTACTTAATAGTTTGAAAAGTTCTGGAAAAGAGGTGATTACTATTACGGAAGAACAGGTCAATAACTTTGCTGGTAATATGCTTCAAGTAAGAGGAAAAGATGATCAGCGTTATTTAGTGATGTCAACGCAAGCTTATAATAGTTTAGATGCTAATCAAATAAAAGCAATAGAAAAGCATTGTCCAATCCTACACAGTAGTTTAGATACTATTGAAGCTTGTGGTGGAGGAAGTGCTCGCTGTATGATGGCAGAGGTATTTTTACCTAAGAAGTAGACAGATGTTTATTGTGATATACTGAAAACGAAGCAATAGCTTCGTTTTTTTATTTATAAAATAATTATTTAAAATGAATTTAAATAAGATATTTTTCTATCTTTGCAATCAAGAAATCATCTAAATAAAAAATAAAACGAATAAATGAAGCGTAATACCATATTTGTACTGAGTGCTTTTTGTGCGATTCCAGCATTTACTTTTGCTCAAGTACAAGATACTATAACGCCACCCAATGCTAATCTTGGAGAAATTGTTATCTCTGGACAATATAGTCCACAATCTATAAATAAAGCTGTTAATAATGTAACAGTTCTGAATAGACAACGTTTAGAAAATTTAGGGGCAGTAACTTTAGCTGACGCATTAAATCAAGTAATGAATATATCTATATTACCCAATGCAGGTACAGGTAGATCTACTGTGAAGATGTTTGGTTTAGATGCTCAGTATTTTACAATATTAATCGATAATGTACCTATGATTTCTGATGAGGGATTTGGTAATAATACCGATCTAACTCAGATTAACTTAGATGATATTGAACAAGTAGAAATTGTAGAGGGAGCGATGGGGGTTGACTATGGTGCCAATGCAGTAACAGGAATTATAAATATCATTACTAAGAAAAATAATATTCATGATTGGAATGTGAATTTCTTTACACAAGAAGAGACTGTTGGTGATGAATATAATTTAAAGAATAAAGGAAAGCATATTCAAGGGTTAACGATAGGACATAATATAAATGACAATTTATATGCAAGTGTTAGTTATACTCATAATGATTTTAAAGGATGGTTTAATAAGAGAGAAGGTTTTACTTATTATGGTGATGAAGATAAGAGAGGACATGAATGGCTACCAAAGAATCAAAATAATGTAAAGGCTCTTTTAAACTATCATCATAAGTCTTATCGTGTATTTTATAAGTTTGAATACTTTGATGAGAGAATGAAGGATTACAATAAGACTTTTGAAATAAATGAAGATCCTGTTTTCGAAACGATTGATCCTATTGCAAAAGATCGTATTACAAATACAAAAAGATGGTCTAACGTTCTAAATACTTCAGGAAATTTTCAGAATCTTTTTCGTTTCGATTTGTCATTTACTTATCAAAAACAGGAAAGGGAGATTGATTTCTATAGATATAGAATAAAGTATGATGAGAAGTTTGATAGAAATTCCTACAAAAGCGAGAGTAGAGAGGTTTTCTTTTCTAGAGGAACTTTTAGTGATTTTATTAAATGGGAGAGAGCTAGATTCCAAGTTGGATATGAAGTAGCTAATAGCAAGGGATATTCATTAATGAGTGAATCGTTAGGTGAATCTCCTCAAAGTAAATCTTTAGGAAGTTATGATTTTTATGCGTCATCAGAGATTGATGTTTTGTCTAACTTCATGATTCGCCCTGGATATCGCTTAATGACATCAAATACTTTTGATAGTCAACATGCTATGAGCTTAATGCTTAAATATGTATTACCAAATGATTATGAAATTCGTGCGACTGTTGGGACATCGCCTCGTTTGCCTAATTATGAAGAGTTGTATACATATTTTGTAGATGTGAATCATGACTTACAAGGTAATCCAAATTTGAGCCCTGAGAAAGGGAAGACGTTCTTTCTGAATATAAAAAAAACAGCTGAGTTTAGTGATGATATTGAATTTAGTAGTAGTTTGACTGGACGTTTTTTGAATGTACAAGATAAAATAGATGTTATACAGATTGTTGATCCATCAGGTCTTAAATATAAGTATCACAATGTTAATCGTTATAGAAATATAGGGGTAACATTTTTGAATCAATTGCGTTGGAAAACATTAGATGTAGGTCTTGGTTTTACCTATTCAGGAGCTGCTCAGCAAATATATGGTGCGCCTAGTGATACGGATAAGTTCTTATATACTCCTGAAGTGACAGCTAATGTTAGTTATAAATTGCCAACTACAGGAACGATGTTTTCTTTATACTATAAATTTAATGGAGAAGAGTATCGTTATAAGATGGAGTCAGATCTTTTTGGTGAGTATTATATAAAAGGAAAACAAGAAAGTTATTCTTGGATGGATTTCAGTGTGCGCCAGCCTTTCTTTAAGAATATGTTATTTGCTACATTAGGAGTGAGAAATATATTTGACGTTAAAGATTTAACATCAACTACTAGTTCTGGTACTGCACATAGCTCTTCTTCTCCTTCACAACCGTTAGGGTATGGAAGAAGTTTCTTTGTGAAATTACAATATAAATTAGGTTTTTAATGATGATGAGACGTTTATTACATATTAGCATATTTATTGTATCTTTTTTTATGATGATTTCATGTGAAAAGGATTCTAAGAATGGTAATAATGACACAAGAGATTTTATTGTAGCTTATGAAGAACAATCAATTAGTTACGGAGAGATTATAGATAAAAAAGAACTTAGTGTGGTTTTTTCAGAACCTGCAGCTGAAGCGGGTAGTATAGAAATGAGGGTTTCTGAAGTAAATGCTAGATATGATATAGATTACAACACCATTCCAAGCGCTAAAGCTGGTGTGTTAACTATTCCTTTTGCTAAAGGTGATCGAAAAGTAAATTTTGTATTCAATAATCTAATCTATCCTTATGATCGATCTGACAAAACAGTTCAATTTGATATCATAAAGGTTAATTATTCAGTTAAAGAACCTAAGATACAAGGATATAATGTAATGGTGGTTAGTTTTGATACTGCGATAGGAGGGCTTTTAATGCCAGCTATTGGTGGACCTAGTCAACCAAAACAAGTATATGTAGATTTAGGGGGAAAAGCAATGTATCCAGTGCAACGTGATTCTTGGGATTTAGCTTTTTATTCTGATAAAGAATTTAGAGTAAAGTTAAACGGTTCGATATATATGGCCACAAGTGCTTTATCAAGTATAGATATTGATAAGGTGAGAGAAAGTGATGTAACGAGCCTAAAAACTCAAGTACAGATTGGGACATTTGATCCAGCGAATGTAGCTTATATTGATGCTCCTATAGGGGATTTAAATGCTACTGCAATAAAGGAAATTAAGCTTAATGCTGATGAAAATAAAGTTTATTTAGTAAATTTAGGTTTTAAGCCTGGTACTACTAATGTGGCTGCAGGTTCTGTAAATGTGACAGGTGATAGTAGAGGGTGGCAAAAGATTAGAATCTTAAGAAAAGAGCAAGGGTATCTATTACAATATGCAGATTTAAACGATAGTACGCATAGAGAGGTTTATATAGAAAAGAACTTAGCTTATAACTTTGTTTTCTTTAGTTTTGACACTAATAAGATTGTTAATGTTGAACCGACTAAACAAAAGTGGGATTTAAACTTCACTGTATTTACAAATACGGTTGATCAAAACGGAGATCCTAAAGGTTCTTATGGTTATTCTGATTTTATTGTGAATAACAGATATGCTGGTGTTACTGCTTATAAAGTTACAATACCTGAGAAAGATAAAACAATGTATAAGAATTTCTCTTTAGCTGATGTAGATAAAGGAGCACTGTCTTTAGACTTACGTACTATAGGGGGTACGTGGAGAGATGTAGCGAATGATAAAAAATTATTCACTAATATCTTTTACGTAATTAAAGATTCAAAAGGCAACTATTATAAGATGCGTGTATTGAGCTTTATGAACGAAAAAGGAGAACGTGGATACCCAAGATTTGAATATAGCCTATTAAGGTAATTTAAAATATTACATAACTATTTGTTGTCGCAGGTTATGTATGTGATTCAATGTAATCATACAGTACTTCAAGTATTTGTTGTTTATTGAGTTGTTAGTTTATTTTTGTTAGAAAACCCCAAGATTGTCGCTCTTGGGGTTTTTTTATTACTTTTAAGTTTTTAATCTGTTCATTATGCCTTTAGTTACACAGTCTAATAAGATTCTACATCCTCTTTTCTTACTATGCTTAGCCTTGCTTCTGTGTAATGATTTTTGGATGAAAGAACAGTTTTCTAATGTGATAACGGGCAAACTATCAGATTTTACAGGACTATTTATCTTCCCATTTTTTTGGTCTGCCTTTTTACCAAAATACACTAGAGGTATTCATATTAGTACAGTGTTAATTTTTATATGGTTTAAAAGTTCATTATCTACCCCTGTCTTATCGTGGCTTAATGGTGTTGGATTATCTATAGGACGAGTAGTTGATTATACTGATTATGTGGCTTTAGTCAGTGTATTGTTATCTTATTATGTATTTAATAAGATAACTATCCATAGGTCATATCGCGGTGTTAAAGCAGGAGTGATTTATCTTTCTATCTTTTCTTTTATGGCAACTTCTCAGATTCCAAAAGTATCTACTTTTTATCCGATTCAAAATGAGAAGTATTATTTTAAAGGTACGAAGAGAGAACTGATTCAAAAATTGAATGAAGTTCAAGTAGAAAAAGTACAGGAGTGGAATAAGAAAATTACTCCTGTCCAAAGGGCTATTGTAATTGACTCGGTTAATAATTTGATACATTATGAACTAAATGATCAATATATACTCGGTAAATTACTAGATATGGGAGATGTGAATAAAGATAGTGTTTATTATGACTCTGATTTAATTAAGTTCGTGATCACACAAGAAGATGGAAGAGCTAAAATAACTCTCCTTGAGATTATGGTTAAAGCTCATGGCGTAAGAGATATTGATATAACTAAGCTACCATACCCTAAAAAGGAGATTAGAGCTTTTAAAAAGAATTTAATAAGACCTTTGAAAAATAAATTCTAAGTATTCCTGTATTTAGCAGGTGTAGTTTGGTACATACGTTTAAATGCAGAAGTGAAGTGTTGTACATACTCATATCCACAATAGTGTGCTATTTCCTTAATAGGTATTGTTGTGTTGCGCAATAATTTATGAGCGTATTCCATTCTTAATTGATATACATAACCAAATACTGTAGTATTGTAGATCTCTCTAAATCCTTTTTTGAGTTTATAGTCATTTAATCCTACTTCAAGCGCAAGTTGTGATAAACTTAGAGGATCTTGATAGTTTTGTTCAATGAGTTTTTTAGCTTCTTCAAGTTTTTGCTTATCTGTTATAGATATTTTAGTTAATCCTTTATTGGAATTTGAATGTATGTATTGCTCGAATTGTAACAGGAGTAATTCTTTACATTTTATATCTAGGTATAATTGTTTCATAACACCTGTTCTATTTGTATTATAGATTTCAGTAAGAATTGTTTTTATCTCTGTAGTTACTAAAGCATTATTTTGGAATAATTGCTTCTTGGTTTTATGGATAGGAGGTACTAGACCTTCATATTCTTTGATTATAGAGTTGACATGATCTTGAGTGAACAGCACTTCAAGGTATTCATTACTATTTTCATTTTGTTTAAAAGTACCTTGTAGTTCTTTTTGTAGATATAGGTTGTGTTGATTTCTATTAAATTTTACATGATTATAAGCGGAGTTAAAATCAGATCTTCCGTTTAGACAAAAGTGCATTTCATAGAAAGGTTCATCTGTATACATCTCTATAGAGATATCCTTTTTTATATTCATCACCCCAAAGCATAAAATAGAATTCTGATTATAATATTCAGTTACTTTACTTTCTACTATGTCATTTTGTACATGTATTGTTTTACACTTCTCTAGATTACCCATATTTGAGTATAAAGAGCGATATCTTTTCTCTAGTAAGATTTGTTTTGTACTAATGTCCTTAATGATCATTTCCATAATAATCCGTTTTGCGTAAAGTTTACTCCTTTTAAGGTAACAACTATTTTAATTAGATGAATGAAATTTGCACAAATATAATTATTAAGATTAATTCTAAATAGTTATATTTGGTCAAAATTTATAGTATATGGAGCCAATGGATAATATTGAATTAGCAAAACAGCTTAGATGTCCTAGTGGAGATGATGGAGTAAGAGTTGGAAATAGGATGTATGCTTCCAATAGCAATATGATTTATAAAACTATTGACCGCTTAAACATTAAAGCAGGGATGCATATTCTAGAATTAGGATTTGGCAATGGTCGTCATGTACCATATCTATTCTCTAGAGAAAAGAACTTGAGTTATGAAGGCATTGAGCTGTCTGATGTGATGCTAAGTGAAGCAACAGAATTCAATAAAGAATTGATAAAAGAAGAT
Organism: Myroides odoratimimus; assembly: GCF_038039805.1. Taxonomy (GTDB): domain Bacteria; phylum Bacteroidota; class Bacteroidia; order Flavobacteriales; family Flavobacteriaceae; genus Flavobacterium; species Flavobacterium odoratimimum_B. Next base: position 3,446 of record NZ_JBBPHK010000003.1, on the reverse strand, counting down.
AAAGTCAAGTTATCTTTAGGAAACGATGCTGGGAGAATGGATTTTGAAGACAAATCTTTTGACATTTTCTTTTCTATCAACACTATTTATTTTTGGGAAGAGCCAAATAAATACTTTCAAGAGATATATCGTATTTTACGTTCAGAAGGACAATTGACGTTATCATATATTCAGAAGGACTTTGCTCTAAAACAAACTTTCGCCACAGAAGAAGTTTTTCATTTTCATAAGACAGAGTGGCTTATTCGTTTATTAACTAATATTGGATTCTATAATATAGAGCAATGGCAGTATATGGAGAATACAACTAATAAATTGGGACAATCTGTTGTGCGTCCATTTGTTATTTTAAAAGCAACTAAGCTGTAAAGAGAATACTTCTTTTATCCCTGTTTGTAATGTTTATTAAGTAAGAATTATTAAATCATTCACTTATAAATATGGATAAACAGAAACAATTGATTTTAAAAGGCAGCTTGCCTAATGTGATGTGGCAGATGTCTTGGCCAGCTATTATAGCGATGGTCTTGTTTGGGCTAAATAACTTTTTAGACGGTGTCTTTGTAGGGCACCTGATTAATGATACAGCATTGGCAGCTGTAGGGATAGCTTTTCCATTAGCACAGATAGGGCAGGCTATCGGTAGTCTTATAGGTACGGGTGCAGGTGCCGCTATTAGTATTTGGATTGGAGCAGATGATCAGAGTAATTTGGCTAGATGTTTAGGCTCAGTTAATTTTCTTAGTATTTTATTCTCTGTAGTTTTTATGTTTCCAGCCTATATTTTTGCGGATGAGCTTATCTATTTAATGGGAGGTAGAGGTGAGATAGCTATTTTAGCTTCTCAGTATTATAAGGTTATTCTATTAGGTACTTTCTTTTGGGTACATGGTTTAGCGTTGAATATGATGATTCGAGCAGAAGGAAAGATGAAGGTTGCGGCTCTGATGATAGCGATTGGATTAATAATTGATATTGCACTTAAGCCTATTTTTATTTCTACATTAGGGGGAGGGGTCGTTGGCGCAGCTTGGGCTACTAATGTATCTATGATTGTTTACACTATTTTAGGTATTGGCTATTATCATTTTTCTAAATCATCTTTTAAGACTAATATTTGGTCAATTTTTAATGATAAAGTAATTACTCAGCTTATTATTAAGTTAGGAATGCCTGCTATGATTATGATGGTGATGGTTGTTATTCAGAATATTGTTATTTTTAATGCCTTGTCTAAGTATGGCACAGATAGTGATATTACCTTTTTTACAGCTGTCAATCGTTTTTACTTATTATTATGTACTCCTATGTTTGGACTGATGCGTGCACTTCAGCCAGTAGCAGGGATGAATTATGGTGTCCAGAATTATGTTCGTACTAAGCGATCGTATGTGTTATTTACTTGGACTGGAGTAGGGCTATTATTACCCTTCTGGTGTTTAGTAATGTTTTTTCCTCAGGATGTTTTATCCTTAATGATACCGAATCAATTATTCTCAATAGACCAATTGATAAATTTTCGTGTCTATATGAGTGTTTTGTTGGTGTTGCCAGCTATATTTATGGGCATGGTTTGGTTTCCATCTGTAGAGAATGCGAAGCCAGCTAGTTTGGTTGCGCTTTTTAGACAGCTAGTTTTGTATGTTCCTATTATGTTAGTTGTGCCCCGTATTTTTGGGATTAATGGTATTTATTGGGCAAGTGCTTTGATTGACTGGGCTATTTTTATTGTTGTGATTTTTGTGTTAAGACGTAGTTTTAAGACGATGGTGTAAACTAATATAAGAATAGAAGCTGTTTTTTTTAGCTTGAGTAAAGAATTTAAGGGAACTAGGATAGGGATAAAAGGATTATGCGTAAATTCGCTTGCAATTTTCAAAGGAAGTTAGTCGTCCTTTTCATTTTATAATTATACAACACAACATATATGGAATTATTAAGAGAGAGAATTTTGCAAGATGGAAGATGTTTTGAAGGAGGTATTTTAAAAGTAGACAGTTTTATCAATCATCAGATGGATCCTGTACTAATGAAATCTATTGGAGTAGAATTCGTAAGAAGATTTGCAGGAACTAATGTGAATAAAATTATGACTATTGAGGCTAGTGGGATTGCTCCAGCTATTATGACAGGATATTTGTTAAACCTTCCTGTGGTATTTGCTAAGAAGAAAAAACCTAGCACAATGGAGAATATGTTACATACACAGATACACTCTTTTACTAAGGATAGAACGTATGATGTAGTTATCAGTAATGATTTTCTTCAGCCTACAGACAATGTTTTATTTGTAGATGACTTTTTAGCGTATGGTAATGCCGCTTTAGGAGTACTAGATTTAATAAAACAGTCTGGTGCTAATTTAGTAGGAATGGGATTCATTATAGAAAAAGCATTTCAAGACGGACGCAAGTTAATAGAAGATCAAGGAGTAAGAGTAGAATCTTTAGCAATAATAGAAGATCTGTCTAACTGCACGATTACAATTAGATAAAAGTTTAGAATAGTTTTATATTCATCTACAGCCCTGGCTTATACAGTCTAGGGCTTTTTTGTTGCTGTACTTTAATTAGTCTTGTTCAAGAGTGCTACAATATCTGTTCAATATTGCTTCAATAAACAGGTGCTCAGGTAGAGTAATCTTGTAGAAATGTTGAAGAGGTGTTGAAGAAAAGGGTGTGAACAGAGATTATCTAAGGGGTAGGGAAGAGTTGGTTATTTAGGTAGAAAATAGTAGTAATATTTGTTAGTGGTTGATAAACAGTTGATTACTGTGTTTTTTACTCAAAGTGAGAATAAAAAAACTACATCTATTTTTCTTTAAAACAAGGTAATAGCTACTTTATAGCGGTGTTTTCTTTAAAAAAACAGGACTCTATACGTATAGATATTATAAAAAGGAAGATATAACACCTCTATATAAGGTAGTATAGTATGTATAAATCGCTAGAAAGGTCATAACAAGGGATATTCTCAATATTTACTCCTATATATAATAGAGTACAATATTAAATACATTTCACTATCCAGCCTTACGTATATATAGTATAGGGATGCCATAGCGCAATAACTTTTAAAAAAAGATAAAAAAACTTTTACTTGTAAAAGGTGATATAATAGATAGTTAAGAAATAGTTTTTAAAAACCTTGAAAATAATTCAAAGATAAGTTTGGAAGTAAAGGAAAAGATACTACTTTTGCATCCGCATTAGAGAAGTGATAGCGACTCTAGAGGCAGACGATCATACACAAAAAGAGAAGCAAGAATTACTTGAAATAAACTTTAAAAAATTTACGAAAATAAATTTGGATAAGTAAAAAATAAGGTAGTATCTTTGCGGTCCGCTTCAGTAAAGACGGGGCTTAGTGAAAAAATAAGAAAAAATATTTTCTAAAAAAGTTTTGCTAATTCGAAATAAGTTTTTACTTTTGCACTCGCTTTGAAA